>NZ_CP068595.1:1246255-2492510 GCF_016772475.1 Paenibacillus sonchi | reverse complement strand
GACATCGGAAATCTGCCAGAACCTGGGCAAACTGCTGGAATCAGGCCTCAACAGCGATGCGGACCTCGTCTTTCTGAAGGAAGAAATCGAACTGATCCGGGCGTATGTCTACATCCAGTCCTTCCGCTATGACCACTCCTTCAACGTGGAATACATGATCGGCGACGGCCTGGAGTATGCCCTGATTCCAAAGTTCAGCCTGCAGCCGCTCGTTGAGAATGCGATTTATCACGGACTTGTGCATATGAAGGCGGGCGGGAAAATAACCATTCTGATTGCCGGCGCCGGCGGCAGGCTGCGGGTCGAGATCGGTGACAACGGCCAGGGGCTGGAGCGCAGCGGCTCCGCTTCGGGGAAACGGCGCAAGGGCATCGGCCTCAGCAATCTGAGGGAACGGATTCTGCTGCTCTATAAGGGGAGAGGCGAGCTGCTTCTGCTGCCGCTCCCCCAAGGCACGGTGGCTGTGCTGGATATTCCTCTGTTGAATTCTTTGCCTTATGACAAGGAGGAGCGAAATGTGGAAAATACTTCTGGTCGAAGATGAGCCGTTCGTCCGCCGCTCGATCCGCCAATCCATCCGCTGGGAGGAGCACGGCTTTTCCATTACCGGTGAGGCCACCCACGGGCAGGAAGCGCTGGAGCTGATGGACCGGCTGCAGCCCGATATTGTAATTACCGATATTTTTATGCCTTACATGGACGGCCTGGAGCTGATTCAGGCTGCACGGGCCAAGGGCTTTGAAGGATCGTTCATCATGCTTACCTGCGCCGGCGAGTTCGAATACGCCCGGCTTGCGCTTGAATATGGCGCATCCAGTTATATTCTCAAGCTGTCCATGAGCGACGAAGAGCTGCTCCAGGCGCTGAACAAAGCCCGGGCCAAGCTGATGAAGCGGGTGGAACAGCAGGACCGGCTGGAGGACCAGCTGTTCCGGGAGGCAGCCGGTTATATGTGGCGAAGCCTGTGGGGCAAGGAACTCCACCAGAATGAAACAGACAAATTCGAGGATTTCCGCCGCCTAACGGCAAACTCCCCAGGGCTGCTGCTTATCTCGGTGCTGAGCGGCACCCGGATGCTGAGCAAAGCCGACCTGCCTTCCCTGCTGCCCGCAGAGGCAGGGCAGGCAGCACGCTGCCACCTGTTCAGGCATATGGGGCAGAGCACTTTTTGGGTCTGGCTGGAGCGCAGCCCGGCACTGCGGCCTGAGGTGTTCATCTATGACGGGCTGCCCGCTGTCCGCCGCCTTGGATCGGCGGCAGATGCCGGTTTGGGCGCCTGGCGGATGAACCTGGAGGTGCTGGGCCGCTATTATTATGGCTGTGCCCGTGGAGAGATCGGCGTTACGGCCGAAGCCGATACGGTGCCGGTGCACCCCTCCCCGTTCCCTGGGAACAGGAACGGGAGATTATCGGCCGCTTCGAGCGGCTCGATGTGGGCGACTGTGCCGCCAAATTGGAGCAGCTATGGCAGTTCATGGCGGCCGTCCGCATGCCGATGGCGGCAGTCAAGGAGACCGCCGAGCGGCTGGACAAGCTGTTCGCGCGTATTGCCGGAAAGCCTGCAGAACCGCCCGGCGCACTGCTGGATGCCGTGCGCCATCCCGAATTGCTGGAGCGGACGGTCGCGCGGATGCGGACTTATGCCAAGGGTCTTGGCGGGCAGCGGCCGCAGGAGACGGACCATCCCGAGATCAACACAATGATCCGCTATTTGCTGCATCATTATGACGAGGACATTTCCTTGCAGGCGATGGCGCAATACGTCAATATGGATGAAAATTATTTGAGCGGCCTATTCAAGAAAAAAACGGGCGAGACCTTCATCAACTATCTCCAGCACATCCGGGTGAATGAAGCGAGGTTCTATTTGGAGCAGACCGACCTGACCGTCGCCGAAATCGGGGAGCGGGTCGGGTTCGCCAACCCCAGCTACTTCTTTAAAATTTTCAAACGCTGGACGAAGCTGACACCCAACGAATACAGGCAGCAGTGTAAAGGAAGGGCGGGCACTGAGCCGCCGGCGCCATAATATTAATGCCGCCGGCCTCCTGCCCCGCTCCCCCTGAGCATGTGCGCCTGCAGGAAACGCTTCTGCGGCGCCGTGTTTCCAGCGCATTCTTTTCCCCCTTGTCTGTCCGCTTTGCTACTCTCCCCAGAACTTAAAATTGTACACTGAATCGCTGAGATATGAAGATTACGCCCTGCCTCCCCTGTCCGCTATGATAGTAACAAAACACAGACAGGAAGGTTGAGCGTATGGAAGAATCCATTGGCATGACAAGGAACAAGACAGCAGAGTCACCGCTGCGTCAGGCATGGATCAGGATATGGGGAATGCGGGCGTTGTACCTGATGCTGCTTCCCTGCCTAATCTGGTATTTCGTATTCAAATACTTGCCGATGTACGGCGTCATTATCTCCTTCAAGGACTATAATTTTACGGACGGCATCCTGCACAGCCCCTGGGCCGACCCGTGGTACAAGTATTTCAAAATGTTTTTTGATTCTCCGTATTTCTTACAGCTCATGTCCAATACCCTGCTGATCAGCTTATACAAGCTGGTGTTCGGGATGCTGCCTTCGATCATTCTGGCGATTCTGTTCCACGAATGCCGGGTGATGTGGCTGAAGCGGTGGGTCCAGACATTGAGCTATATGCCGCACTTTTTGTCCTGGATTATCATTTACGGCATTTCGGTAGCTTTCTTTTCGGAGACGACCGGGCTGGTCAACCGGTGGATTACAGAAGCGGGCGGCTCGTCCATCTCTTTCCTCGGCTCAACGGAATGGTTCCGCAGCATGCTGGTCTCGACTGAAATCTGGAAGGATATCGGCTGGGGCGCAATCGTCTATTTGGCTGCGATCAGCGGGATCGACCCGACGCTGTTCGAAGCGGCCAGGGTAGACGGCGCCAGCCGGCTGCGGATGATTTGGCATATTACGCTTCCCGGTATCCGCAATGTCATCATCCTGCTCCTGATCCTCAAAATCGGCAGCATCATGGACGCCGGATTTGAGCAAATTTATGTTTTCTACAACCCGCGCGTATATGAGGTCGGCGATATTATCGATACCTGGGTATACCGGACCGGTCTGGAGCAAATGAACTTTAGTCTGGCGACCACGGTAGGATTGTTCAAATCAGCTATTGGCTTTGTGCTGGTGCTGGGGGCCAACAGGCTGGCTAAACGATGGGGGGCGGAATATGGTAAACGCCAAATCCGATAAATTATTTAACACCGTGGTCTATCTCCTGCTTGCGGCAGTGGCGGTAGTGGCCATCTTCCCGCTGCTCTACGTCATTTCAATGTCGCTGACGCCATACAGCGAAGTCATCAAAAACGGAGGTTTTGTCGTCATTCCGCGCAGCATTTCTTTTGAAGCTTACCAGCGGATTTTGGCCGATCCGGCGCTTGGCCGCTCTATGCTGGTCACGCTGTTTGTTACAGTGACCGGCACCGCCATCAACATGATTCTGACAACGATGGCCGCCTATCCGCTCAGCCGCAGGAATTTGCGCGGAAGGACCTTCTTCCTGCTGTTTATCGTCATCACCATGCTGTTCAACGGCGGCCTGATTCCAACCTATCTGGTTGTCCGCTCACTGGGGATGCTGGATACCCTATGGTCGCTCATTATTCCGGGGGCAATCGCCACCTTCAACGTGCTTATTATGAAAAGCTTTTTTGAGAATCTGCCGGAAGAGCTGTTTGAATCGGCCAAAATAGACGGGGCCAAGGAATTCCGCATCTTATGGCAGATTGTTATTCCGTTGTCGATTCCATCCATAATGACGGTTGGCCTGTTCTATATGGTCGGCCACTGGAATTCTTTTTCTCGGCGATTCTGTATATTACCGACGTGAAGCTGCATCCGCTGCAGGTGGTCATCCGCAATATGCTCCTGCTGACTCAATCGAATGAGCTGCAGGCCGAGGTTACCGTCCCGACAGCAGCCATGCAGATGGCGGCGGTCATTGCCGGAAGCCTGCCAATTATCGTGGTGTACCCGTTTATCCAGAAGCATTTTACCAAAGGGATGCTCCTGGGAGCGATCAAGGGATAACTGGGAATCCGTTAAGGCTTCCCACTTCATTCATACTACTGTGCAAGGAATAAATCAGGGAAAAGGCAGGGGTTGTAATGAGAAAGAAGAACAGAGTAATGGCGTGGACCGCATTGGCTATGACTGTCGCGCTTTTCAGCGGCTGCGGCGGCGGGTCCAATGCGCCCAAAACCGCAGAAGGCGATGCTTCCGCTAAGGCGGCAGCCGGGCCGGTGGACATCGAAGCAGCCGAAATCAGCTGGGGCACCAGCCTGCCGGCAGATGATTTCATCAAGAAAGCGCTGGATGAACAAGTAGGCATTAACCTGAAGCTGACACTCGTGGGCGACCAGAACGACTATGAGAATCAAATGAATGTCCGTGCGGCCTCGGGCAATCTCCCCGATCTGCTGCTGGCGACCAGCAAAGCCCATCTGCAAAAACTGGCCCAGTCCGGTTCTTTGCTCGACCTGACGCCGTATCTGGACAAACTGCCGGAATACACCAAATTTGTCGGAGATGAGGTGCTGAAGAAAGGCATTCTGGACAGCAAGCAGTATGCATTGCCCAAAACGGGTCAATCGGTCTCCTACACGTATTGGATTCGCAAGGACTGGCTGGATAATCTGCAATTGCAGCCGCCGGCTACCGTGGATGAACTGCTGGAGGTTGCTAAAGCGTTTACAGCCAACGACCCGGACAAAAACGGCAAAAACGACACCTTTGGCCTCACCGGCACCAACTTCCAGACCTTCGACCCGATTTTCGGCGCTTACGGTCTCACCAATATTTTTGACACCTCACAGCTGTTTGTACGTGACGGCAAGGTAGTCAGCACATTTTACCAGCCGGAAATGAAAGATGCACTGGCCACTATCAAAGGTTTTCTCGATGCCGGAGTCGTTGACCCTGAAATTGTAAGCAACAAGGGGACGATGGCCATCGACAAGGCGTTTCAGGGCAAGGTGGGCATCATCAACACCGAATGGGCGCAAATCATGAAAGACGACAAGGTAGCCGTCTGGAAAGGCGCCAATCCCAAGGCGGAATGGATTCAACTGGCTCCCCCGAAAGGACCAACCGGCATCGCAAACGCCAATTCCCTGAATATCGGTGCTTCCAGCGGCCTGTGGGTCATCCCCAAAAAGCTGGAAAGCGAGCCGGAAAAGCTGAACAAAGTGCTGGAGCTGCTCAATTATGTATCGACAACGGAAGGCAACCGGCTGGTGCAGTACGGGGTGGAGAATACCCACTATACGCTGGAAGGCGATACTGTCAAAATTACCGACAAAGGCCGCTCCGACGCTTCATTCACCTGGCTGTACCAGTTCACAGGCCGCCCGGAAACGGATTATCTGAAATCCAAATTCAGCAATCTGGCCGCCTATATTGACTTTGAAGCCAACCTGCCGCGCATCCAGACACTGGACGGCTTTGTGACCAGCCCTCCGGGCTACAACCCGGCCGACGCCAACCGCTTCATTGAAGAAGAAATGATCAAATTTGTCTATGGCAAAGCCCAGATCGACAGCTACAGCAAGTTTCTGGAGACGCTGGAAAACACGTTCAGCTACAAGAACTATCTCGATACGGCAATCAGCCAATTGAATGAACTCGGTTACGGGAAATAAGACATTTAAGAGTAGGAGAGCTGCTTTTATGGAATTATAATCTTACCTTGTGACTAATGTTTTGTATGCTTTTGAGACAGACCCGGCTGATTATAATTATGACGCCAATCCCACTAAACAAAGCTTGGTTGCTCATGATGTATGCTATAAGGTTTATTTGAAACCTTACAGCTAAACCACTTTGATTATATCTGCGACATAAACTCCGGGCTGTTCTTTACGATTTTATTAAGAGATGACTCTTTTAGAGATGTCTCTTTTCTTTTATAGCTCACATTTTGCAAATTCGGTCAGAACCCAAAATCAATTTAGAATCCAGCTACTCACAAAAACAATTCTAACAATTCAAGCTCCCAAATAATTCATGCATGTGATCAAAATATGGGTAACTCCAAAAATAGCACATGGAACGAGGAGGACATAGTTTTTCATCCAAAGCCCGGCAAAAAAGAAATAAAGCGGCGGCATGCAAGCAATTCCCAGTATCAATAACCATGGAGCAACCACTCCGTTATAGTAGAAAATCCAAGAAATATAGTAGCCTGCCAAAAAGAGAACTGCTAATCCAATATAAAAGTTTCTATTCCTCCCTTCACCTTTGTTTAACAGAAAAATCATCAGAGTAACCGTTAGCACTCCAAACAATCCCTCAATAATATTCAGTGTTTTATAGGCAGAGCTGATATTAAAAAGTGAAAAACCACACATCAGCCTCTAGCCGGGTTATCTATGTATGCTCTAAAATGAATCGTTCCCGTATCAAAAAAGCGCGGCTCTTGAAATTTCAAGAATCCGCGCTACGTATGTTTTTTGTGGATGCTGGTGAAGGGAATTGAACCCCCGGCCTACGCATTACGAGTGCGTTGCTCTACCCCTGAGCTACACCAGCTTACAGCATTTTTCTGTCAAACAAAATACATTATACATCGTCCGGAGAAAAACGCAACCCTTTCTCTCACAGTCCGGTCAGGAAACGGTTACAGCATTCCCCGCTTGCGGAAGTAATCCAGCGCCAGCCGGGCGCTCTCCAGTGACGACGATTCGAAAACCTCCTGCTCCACGATGTAGTGCTGAATTCCTGCTTCATCCGCAGCCTTGAAGACACTATCGAAGTCTACTTGACCTTTTCCGAGATCGGCTTCCTCATGGCCTGTGCCGAAATCCTTGATGTGGACCAGAGGCACGCGTCCGGCATAGCGGGAGATATATTCTGCCGGTACCGCACCGCCCACATGGACCCAGCCCAAATCAAACTCAGCCACCATATGCTCAGCAGGAATCCGCTCCAGCCAGATATCGATGACGGCCTGCCCGTTGACCTGCTTGAACTCAAAGTCATGGTTGTGGTATCCGTACTTCAGCCCTGCTGCCCGTACCAGCTCGGAAGCCTTTTCAAAAAATGGAATCAGAGCCAGCACATCGTCCAGCGCAGGCTGCTCCGGAAGAGGCGCAGAAGGTGTGATGAGATACTCCAGCCCCACCTCCCGGGCATATTCGATCTCTCTGGATAATGCCGACTGCATGTTCTCCAGACTGCTGAAATCCAGCCCTACATGCGCTGAGGGGGCCGACAGTCCAAGCTCATCCAGCGTTTTGCGCAGTTCTGCAGCCGATACGCCAAAATACCCGGCAAATTCCACCGACTTATAACCGATCTCCGCCACCTTGCGCAGCGTTCCCAGAAAATCCTTCTCCGCCCTGTCCCGCAGCGTGTACATCTGTATCCCGATCTGCTGTTTGATAGCCGCCATTAAGCATCCGCTCCTTGTCGCTGTAATTGTTAACCTGAATTAATCCGCCTGCAGCTTGCGTTCCACCGATTCCAGCTTGCTGCGGCTTGTGGACGGCTTATCCCGCCGGTCATCAATCTTGAGCGAGGTGGATACCCGCTGTGCTCCGGCAGTAAAAGGGGACTCGTGCAGCGCTTCGACGGCCGCCAGAATCCGCGCCAGCGGGCCTTCGATAATGGTGCCCATGGATGTCAGCTCGTAGGTAATGCCTTCCACGGTCTCTAACACGCGCTGCATGTCAGCCACATAGCTGCTGAGGCTGGTGCTGCCTGTACCAATCGGAATTACGGTTACTTCGCCAATCGCCATCCTGAAATCCCTCCTATTATAAGCCTCTATAAGCCTCGTTACATAAGTCTCTGGTCCCTTCTATTGTAGCAACTCCTGCCTCCCCCCACAAATCGCCTAAAGTCCTACTACGGGTATGACCAGGTTTTGGAACCTTTGTGGCGTATTTTGGACAATTTATGAATCAGTTCCGGCAAAATTTGCCCCCGTGCTGTGGATTACCTGTGGACTAATTGTGGACGAACACCGGGTTATCTGTGGATCAGCTGTGGATCAGTTGTGAGTAAACGGGCGGAGTCCGCACCGGGCGCGGGTTCGCAAAAAATTGTTTACAAACACAAGATATTGGGTTATTTTTATCTAGCGACAACAAAATATAGTGGAAACAGGTGCTTTGCTCTCACAGGAGAGTTGAAGCTTAATAGGGAAGCGCGGTGCAAATCCGTTGCGGTCCCGCCACTGTAACCGGATGCCCTGCAGGCTCCCAGAAGCCCTGCGGAGCAGTATCCTGAGGCTCACGCCACTGAGGGGCAGCCCCCCTTGGGAAGGTGCCCCGGATTCACCGGAAGCCAGGAGACCTGCCTGTTTCCGGGCACCATTATTTACGCCTGCGAGGAACAGGAGAGGTGTCCGCATGCGGCCTGCACAAGCAGATTTAGCCTTCCCTTATGCCAGGGAGCCAAGGCTGCCGATACCTTAACGCGATAAGCCTTATCGCGTTAAGGTATCGGCTTCTGCGGGAAAGCATATTTCCATGGAGACCATCCGCAAATATCCGCTCAGGTTATTTGCGCTACGCATCCGGGCATTTTCCGCCTTCCTCGGCGGGGGATGCTTTTTTATTACAATCAGAACATGTTTCATATACGGAGAGGAGAGCTAGACAATGACGCTGCTGGAGAAACGGTACAACGGTGGACAAGCTGCACAGGAGGTTCTTTTGGAGGAAGTGATCCATTTGGGGCGCGATATTATCGACAGCCGGGATTTGGATCTGCTGCGCGAAAATGCGAATTTGAACGGTGAGAGCTTTTCCGGCAAAATGAGCAAGTTCGGCAGTGAGTATTCCAAGTGGTATGCCCGCAACTTCACGATGCCGCCGCAGCTCGTGCAGGCTACCCTCGATAATGTGGTGTATGTCCACGATCTGGACCAATACGCAATCGGAACCACCAACTGCATCTTTATCCCGTTCGAGCAGCTTCTCCGCGAAGGCTTCAACACCGGCAACGGCAGCGTTCGTCCACCCAACTCGATTATGACTGCGATGTCGCTGGTGGCGATTATTTTCCAGTCGCAGCAGAATGCCCAATACGGCGGCGTATCCGCCAACAAACTGGATTTTGATCTGGCTCCTTATGTGACCAAATCCTTCGCCAAGCTGTTCCGCAAGGGACTGGAGTATTTCGAAGAAGGCACGACCGGAGAGATCGGCGGGGAAGTCACTATGAGCCGAAGCGATCTGGCAGAGCAGTATCCGCGGGCCTTCCGCTTTGCGCTGAAGGAGACGGAAAGTGAAACGCTTCAGGCCGCAGAGAGCATGATACATAACCTTAATACAATGTCCAGCCGGTCGGGCGGACAGATTCCTTTTACCAGCATCAACTACGGCACCTGCACCTCTCCCGAAGGGCAGCTGGTCATCAGCTCGCTGCTGACGGCCACGATGAACGGCCTGGGCAGCGGCGAAACGCCGGTGTTCCCGATCCAGATCTTCAAATGCAAGCAGGGCGTGAACCAGCAGCAGGGCGATCCGAACTACGAGCTGTTCCTCAAGGCGGCGGAATGTTCCGCCCGCAGACTGTATCCGAACTTCGCCAATCTGGATGCGCCGCTCAATCTGCAATATTACGATCCGGCTGATCCGGATACCGAATTTGCCACGATGGGCTGCCGCACACGGGTGCTGGGCGACCGCTTCGGACGCAATCACTGCTCCGGCAAAGGCAACCTGTCCTTCAATACGCTCAATCTGGTGCGGCTGGGACTGGCCTACGGCATTGCCACAGGACGCCGCCTTGCCGCCGACGAAGAAGGCTTCTATGACGATCTGAACCATTACATGGACATCGCTCTGGAAGGGCTGCTTCACCGCTTCCGCATCCAGGCCTCCCAGAAGGCCAAGGCTTCCGACTTCATGATGCGCGAAGGCGTCTGGGAAGGCGGCAAAGCGCTCGCTCCCGAAGATAGTGTAGGCGAGCTGCTGAAGCACGGCAGCCTGTCGATCGGCTTCATCGGCATGGCGGAATGCATGAAGGCCATGTACGGCAAGCATCACGGTGAGGACATGGAGATCCACGCCAAAGCGCTGGCCATTGTCCGCCACATGCGGGAATACTGCGACCGCAAGAGCGAGGAGCTGAACCTCAACATCACGCTGTTCGCCACACCGGCTGAAGGCCTGTCCGGCAAATTCACCAAAGTGGACCGCAAGGTGCTCGGCTCGATTCCGGGCGTCACCGACCGTGAATATTATACGAACTCTTTCCATGTCCCGGTCTACCATGAGCTGGGCGCCGCACAGAAAATCAGCCTGGAAGCGCCGTTCCACGAATACTGCAATGCCGGCGCGATCTCTTATGTAGAGCTGAACGGCAATGCCCGCAGCAACCCGGCGGCTTTTGTGAAGATCATCCGTTATGCGCTGGAGCAGCAGGTCAGCTACTTCAGCATCAATCACCCGATAGACCGCTGCTCGGACTGCGGCTACGAAGGTGTGATCGGCACGAACTGCCCTTCCTGCGGCGCGCATGAGAAGGATGTGCATATCCGCCGCCTGCGCCGGGTAACCGGCTATCTGACCGGCGACTACCAGACCCGCTTCAATGCCGCCAAGCAAGCCGAAGTAAGGGACCGCGTTAAGCATCTATGAATATATGCGGCTACTACCCGGAATCGATCAACGAAGGAGAGGGCATGCGGGCCGTCCTCTTCCTCAGCGGCTGCCGTCACCGCTGCCCGGGCTGCTTCAACCCGAAGACCTGGAATTTCAACTACGGCGAGCCGTTCACCTTGGAACGCCAGCGGGAGATTATCGCCGAGATGGCGGCAAATCCGCTGCTGGACGGACTGACGCTGGCGGGCGGCGACCCTTTTTCTCGGCAGAGGAGGCTGCGGGCTTCATTCAGGAGCTGCGCAGCGTGCTGCCGGACTATTCCGTATGGATTTACACCGGCTATACCTATGAGGAGCTTACAGCGGCTCCGGGCTCACCCGAATGGAACCTGCTGACTTTGTGCCAGGTCGTGATTGACGGGCGTTTTGTGGAAGAGCTCAAAGACACCACCCTCCCCTACCGGGGAAGCAGCAACCAGCGGATTATTGACATTCAGGCCAGCCTTGCCGGTACGGAAATCGTACATTGGCAGCCGGCTGCCTTATAAAATTGGCAACGATCAAAGAGCAGGCCAAGCCTCGGTGCGGGCCGCTCTCTGCGCTTATATACTTCAATTTTTTATATTGAAAATTAAACCCAAAAATGAAAGGATGTATGAACACTTATGCCACAGCTCGTAGTGAAACCCGACAACCGCCAATTGGCTTTTGATGAAATCCGTCTCTCCGTGTACGCCGACCGTATCCTGAAAGGCCTGGATCATCTAAGCAAAGAAACCCTGCTGCGCGGGGTGCAGTCCAAGCTGCGCCGTGAGGAGGTCAGCGGAGAAGAGATCAGCAATGCCTTTACGATGAGCGCGCTTGAGCTGGTTACCAAAGAAGAGCCGGACTGGAAATTCGCCGCTGCGCGTTCACTGCTGACCTCCCTGTACAAAAAAGCTGCCGTCAACCGCCGCTACAAAGCTTACCCGGATGAGCCTTACGGCGAGCTGTATCCGCTGATTACTGATCTGGTGAAAAAGGGCATCTACCGCGAAGAGCTGCTCTCCCACTATACCAAGGAGCAGATTGAGGAACTTGGCGGCTGCATCGATTACACACGCGACCTGCTGTTCGATTATATCGGCCTCTTAACCCTGTCTGACCGCTATCTGGCTCATGATTTTGACGGGCGCGTCATGGAGCTGCCGCAGGAGCGTTATATGATTATCGCCATGTTCCTCATGCATACCGAGCCGGAAGAGAAACGTCTGGAACTGGTCAAGGAAGCCTACTGGGCGATGAGCAATATTTACATGACCGCTGCTACCCCTACCATGTCCAATGCGGGTAAAAAGGTCGCCGGACAGCTCTCCAGCTGCTTCATCGACACGGTAGACGATTCGCTCGAAGGCATCTTCGACTCCAACACCGATGTAGCCCGGCTCAGCAAAATGGGCGGAGGCATCGGCGTCTACCTCGGCAAGGTGCGGGCCCGCGGCTCCGATATCCGCGGCCACAAGAACACCAGCTCCGGCGTTATCCCGTGGATTCGCCAGCTGAACAATACCGCGGTCAGCGTCGATCAGCTCGGCACACGCAAGGGCGCCGTCGCCGTCTACCTCGACGTTTTCCATAAAGATATTCTCGCCTTCCTCGACCTGAAGCTGAATAACGGCGACGAGCGGATGCGCGCGCATGACGTATTCCACGGCGTCTGCCTGCCCGATCTGTTCATGGAGGCTGTGGAAGCACGCGGACACTGGAATCTCTTTTGCCCGCATGAAGTGAAGAAGGTAATGGGCTGGAAAGATGCCAAAGGACGCGCACTCGGTCTTGAGGATTTCTATGATGAACAGCTGGGACAAGGCTCATTCCGTGAAAAATATGCCGAAGCCACTGCCAATCTGGAGCTTTCCCGCATCACGGTTCCGGCCATCGACATCATGAAGCGGATTATGAAATCCCAGCTCGAAACCGGCACGCCATATATGTTCTACCGGGACACCGTCAACCGTTCCAACCCGAACCGCCACCAGGGAATGGTCTTCTCCTCCAACCTGTGCACGGAAATTATGCAGAACCAGTCGGCAACGGTTATTGAGAGTGAAGAGCTGGTTACGAAGGACGGACAGACCCGGATCGTGATCTCGAAGGTTCCCGGCGACTTCGTTGTCTGCAATCTGAATTCCATCCACCTGGCCCGCGCTATTCCGGCAGGCGTGCTGGAGCGGCTGGTGCCGATTCAGGTCCGCATGCTCGACAACGTAATCGACATCAACAATATTGAAGTGCTGCAGGCGCAGTACACGAACAGCCAATACCGTGCGGTCGGCCTTGGCACCTTCGGCCTGCATCATCTGCTGGCACTGGAGGGCATCCGCTGGGAGTCCGATGAAGCCGTGGAATACAACAACCATCTGTATGAGCATATCAACTACCTGGTAGTGCGCTCCAGCATGGAGCTGGCCCGTGAGAAGGGCCGCTATCCGAAGTTCGCCGGTTCCGATTGGGAGACCGGTGCCTACTTCACCTCTCGCGGCTATACCAGCGGCGAACAGGAAGGCAAATACGTGACTACAGAGCAGTGGCGTGAGCTGCAGGAGCAAGTGGCTGCGGACGGCGTGCGCAACGCCTGGATGTTCGCGATTGCCCCGAACGGCTCGACCTCGATCATCGCCGGCTCCACAGCCAGCATCGATCCGCTGTATGAGCTGCTCTCCTATGAGGAAAAAACCACCTACAAGATCGCCAACCCGGCACCGGATCTGTCCGAGAAGACGATCTGGTACTATAAAACGGCGTTTCTGATTGACCAGAACTGGTCCATCCGCATGGCCTCGGCCCGCCAGCGCCATGTTGACCAGGGCCAGAGCTTTAACCTGTACGTGACGCCGGACATCAAGGCCACCGATTTCCTGAACCTGCACCTGAACGCCTGGAAGGGCGGATTGAAATCGACGTATTATGTACGGAGCCGTGCTTTAACTATAGAAGAGTGTGAGTCTTGCGCGAGCTAATTGTCTTCGTGCCTAAACGTAGAAGTACAGCGATAAGACCGTAACTGCGAGGAATGTTTGGACTTCCGGTCGCTGTTGTCATCAGATGTCTTGATTGTATGCCGCTTATTGCGGATGACATCCGATGACAGCTTATGCTTTCGATGCGAGCTTTCCTTCGGAAAGCTTTCAGGCGAACGCTACGCTTCTCCAGTTCCAAACTTCCTCTCCGTTACTCCATCGCCGTATTCTATAGAAAAGACACCACAGAAGATTAGCTCACGCAAAATACAGGAGGGAAACAAAATGCAACTGCAAAAGATTTTTAATACCGAAGCCCCGAACCAATCCACCCGCATCATCGACGGGGAATGTTCAGGGATTCTGAATTGGAACGATATCCGCATGCCGCACATGTACAAGCTGTACAAGGTGCTGCTGCTGAACCACTGGATCGCCGATGAAATCCCGATGTCGAAGGATGCGCAGCAGTTCCCGCTGCTGGAAGCGGAAGAACAGCGCGTGTTCAAAATCAACATCGGACTGCTGGCGGTGCTCGATTCCATGCAGACCATGTTCGTCGGCGATGTGAAGCGTTATTTTACCGATTCTTCTCTGGAGGCGATTTCGGCGATCATCGGCCAGCAGGAGGTTGTGCACAACCAGTCCTACTCCTATGTCCTTTCTTCTATCGTCTCGGAGAGCGAGCAAAAGGAGATTTTTGAATACTGGAAGCATGATCCGGTGCTGCTGGAACGCAACCAGTTCATCTCGGACATCTATCAGGAGTTCCGCGATGCGCCGTCCAAGGAGACTTTTTTCCGGGCGATGGTGGCTGATTTGATTCTGGAGGGAATTTTCTTTTATAGTACATTTGCCTTCTTCTATAACCTGGCCCGTGACCAGAAAATGATGGCGACCAGCCAGATGATCTCCTACATTCAGCGTGACGAGAATCAGCACTGCTACTTCTTCGCCGAAGTGTTCAAGCAGCTGCTGGTGGATTTCCCTGAGCTGAACACCAAAGAAAATATGGATTATGTCTACCGCACCATTGACCGCGCTGTAGAGCTCGAAACGAACTGGGGCTATTACACGCTGACCAACGTGCGCGGCATTGATATGAACGAACTGAGCGACTACATCAAATACACAGCCAACAAGCGTCTGACCCTCATGGGCCTGGAAAAAGCCTACAGCGGCGTAGACGTTAACTGCATGCCATGGATCAAGCCCTTCTCCGACGAAGCGCTGAACGCGACCAAAACCGACTTTTTCGAAGCCAAGTCCCGCAACTACGGCAAGGTTGGCGACGACAACGGGTTCGACGATTTGTAAGGTGCTGTGCCGGCATTTTCTGCAGCAGATCCGTCCGGTTTCAGCATAGAAAAGCAATCTGTTGCATTTCCTGCAGCAGATTTTCGCCAAAAGGCACTTTTGAGGCGTATCCGCTACATTCTGCTTCACAGAATGCAATAGAACTAATTAGTGCGGACCCAAGCTGGACCTTGATGTTGACGCTGAAGATCCGCACAGCCTATTTTAGGCTCCTGACTCTTCACTTCACCTCAACACACAACCACATATAAATTCTTACATTTGCAAAAAGCCCCTTACCGCCGGAGTCCCGGCAGTAAAGGGCTTTTCTGATGTTATCGCCAAGCAACCTCAAGCGCGCTTCTTAACTTGCTACTCTGCAGATTTACGCGCTGCCTTATGCGACGTCTCTTCCGCCAGCTCCGCAAGGACGCTGTCCAGGCGCAGCCTGAGTTCGCCGGCAAGTTCGACGGCACCCTGGTCATTGCGCACAGCCTGGGAGTCCACCGCATACACGCCGCCCAGGATATGGCGCGCCCCCAGTACGGACAGCACCGGCTTTAGTGCATATTCAATGGTAAGCAGATGTGCCAGACTGCCGCCCATAAAGAGGGGAAGCAGGATTTTGCCGGCCAGCCCTTTTTCCGGAATCAGATCCAGGAAGGTCTTCAGGACCCCTGTATAAGAAGCTTTGTATACCGGGCTGACCACGATTACTGCATCGGCTTCAGCTACAAGGCCGTTAGCCTTGACGATGGCTTCACTTTCGAACTTGGTATGGATCAGATCCTCCGCCGGGAGTTCGGCCACATTGATCCGCTCCACTTCGAATCCGCGCCCGCGCAGATCGGCCTCGGCATATTCAATGACTGCATTCACCCGCGAGACCAGGGATGGTGTTCCGTTGATGACAACTATTTTAGCCATTTTTCCACCTCTTCCGTTCGTTATCCACAATACGCTCCCGCCGCTTCTACGGCAAAAATCCTTTAAATTAGTAATAATCCTATCAGAGCGCAGGGATTATTGTCAAACGTATCCGGCCCCTTGCGTCCGGCAGCTTCCTAAGCTATAATAAGCGGCAATACTACATCCCGATCAGGCCAATGACCGGCATCCAACCGTGAGGCGTCTGCGACCGGAGCAATTCTGTTGTTCCCTAAGTTTACCGGGTTTCGCCCGTTACCGCGAAGTCCAAAGAGGGCCTGGTCCTGCTGTGATTTCAGAGGATTCGGTCAACCTGGGTGGCACCGCGAGCTGACGCTCCTCGTCCCATGGATGAGGGCGTTTTTTGTATTTTTATAGGACAAAAAGGAGCGAAGCGGCATGCTGGACATGAACTGGATCAGGGACAATGAGGAACTTATGAGAAACACAGCGGCGTGGAAAAAGGTGGACTTCCGGCTGGAGGATCTGCTGGAATGGGACGATAAACGGCGGGAGCTGCGCCGGGAAACCGAGCTGCGGCGTGCGGAGCGCAACGGGCTGACGAAGGAGGTCGAGCGCCTGCTCCGCCAGGGAGAGGCCGCGGCCGGAGAAGCAGCCAAGGCGCAGGTGCGGGAGATCAACGCTCAGCTTACAATGCTGGAAGCGGATCTCAACGAAGCAGAGCAGCGCTGCGGCGAGCTGCTGCTGCTTGCGCCCAATCCGGTATCGGCGGACACGCCAATCGGCGCCGATGACAGCGGGAACGTGGAGCTGCGGCGAAGCGGCACTCTGCCGGACTTCGGCTTCACGCCGCGTGATCATGTGGAGCTTGGCGAGCTCCACAACATCATCGATATTCCGCGCGGCGTCAAAGCCGGAGGACCGCGCAGCTACGTGCTGAAGGGCGCGGGGCTGTACCTGCACCTCGCCGTGCAGCGGCTGGCGCTGGATGTGCTGGCAGAGCGCGGCTTCACCGTGATGGACGTGCCGGTTATTGTCCGCCCGGAGGCGCTGGAGCGGACCGGCTTTTTTCCCGGCGGGATGGATCAGACCTATGAGCTGAACGGAGAAAAGCGCTGGCTGGCCGGAACCTCGGAGGTGTCGCTCGTCTCACTCTACAGCGATGAAATCGTCGAGGCGGATACGCCGCTGCGGCTGGCCGGCATGTCGGCCTGCTTCCGCCGCGAGGTCGGCTCGGCAGGCCGCGATGTGCGCGGCCTGTACCGGGTGCACCAGTTCTCGAAGATCGAACAGGTTGTAATCTGCAAGAGTGATCCGGCAGTCTCGGAGCAGCTGCTGCAGGAGATTCTGGCGAATGCCGAGCAGATTCTCCGGCTGCTGGAGCTGCCCTACCGCGTAGTGGCCGTCTGCAGCGGGGATATGTCGCTGAAGACGCACAAGCAATACGACATTGAGACCTGGATGCCCAGCCGGGGGGCGTATGGGGAGACCCATTCGGCTTCGAATCTGCTGGATTTTCAGGCCCGCCGTTCGGGCATCCGCTTCCGCGATGAGAACGGCCGGCTGCAATATTGCCACACCCTGAACAATACCGCAGTAGCCACACCGCGGATTCTGATTCCGCTGCTGGAGAATCACCAGCAGGAAGATGGTTCGATCTATATTCCGAAGGCGCTGCGCAAATATATGGACGGGCAGGAATTTCTTCACGCTGCGGTGACAGCAGCGGAATAATGGACCGTTTAAGATTAAAACATCTGACACGATAACCTTTCATGTATCCTCACAGAAAGCTATAAAACTATGAATTTGCCTATTCAGCCGCTGCTTCGGCCTGAGCAGGAGAAGTTCATAGTTTTTTTGTGCATTATGACAAATTTCCTTGTAAATTGATGTTAATCAGCCATTGTTTACTATATATTTACGTTAGACAATCTCTCATTTAATCTGCAAATGATAGATTGGGAGAAGGCTACAACAATATCGTATCTAGAGAGGAGAAGATGGTATCAAATGAACATTCCCTCAAGGCGAACAAAATGGTGGTCGGCAGCGCTCTCATTTGTGCTGATTACCGGTATGGCCCTGCCTGCAGCCCGAGCGGCTTCAGCGGCAGCGGATAACAGCGCTCCCGTGATCTCCCAGGTGTACGGCGGCGGAGGCAACTCTGGAGCTAAATACAAAAATGACTTCATCGAGCTGTACAACCCTACGGATACAGATATTGATTTGACCGGCTGGAAAGTAAGGTACGCTTCCGCCTCAGGCTCTTTTGGTGATAACGCCAAATTCTTCACCCCGCTCAGCGGAAGTATTCCTGCTGGCGGATATTTTCTGATTCAGGAAGCCGCCGGCACCGGAGGCAGTGACGCTCTTCCGGCTCCCAATCTAATCGCCGAAGGCGATGCCGTTATTGCTATGGGAGGTACGAACGGCAAGGTCGAACTGCTCGATGCTTCCGGAACCCGGGCCGATCTGGTCGGCTACGGATCAGCCGGCGAATATGAAGGCACCCCGGGTATCGAAGGGTCGGGGCCGGCCCCGGCCCTCTCCAACACTACCGCAGCCGTACGCAAGTCCTCTTCCCTGCTCCCTGACGGCAACCGCGGACTGGATACGGACAGGAACCTGTCCGACTTTGCAGTACAGGCACCGGAACCCCGCAGCTCCGGTACGGACAGCACCAAGGCTCCGGCAGTCTCTGCTTCCATCGCCTCCGGGCAGACGGTGCCTAAGGGCACGAAGCTTTCCCTGAGCACAACCAGTGTAACGGCAAGCGTATATTATAGTGTGTACGTGGACGGCAGCACCAGTGCTGTGGAAGACTTTGCTTTGTACAAGACTCCGATTCTGCTCCAGGACGATACCGTACTGATTAAAGCTTATTCTGCGGAAGAAGGCAAAACGGACAGCGGCATCTCCCAATTCAGCTATACCACCAAGGAAGCCATCAGCGGACTGACGATCCCCAAGATTCAGGGCACCGTCCAATCCTCGACCTATGCAGGGCAGCTTGTGAAGGATGTGGCGGGGATTGTCACATACACGAGCGGCAGCACGTTCTACATTCAGACCGCAACGCCAGACAGCGATCCCCGGACCTCCGAGGCGATTATGGTCTACCTGCCGGGCAACAAGGTGAAAGCAGCCGATTCCGTTCTTGTGGATGGCTGGGTTAAGGAATATAAAGAAAGCGGATATGCAGATGCCACTGATCTGCTGACCACTGAAATTGCGGCGACTCAGGCAACCGTGTTGTCCAGCAATAACCCGCTCCCTGCACCCACGGTTATTGGAACGGGCGGGCGCGCAATTCCGGCCACTACGATTTCTGCAGGGCTGGACAAAGAGCTTGACCCGGCCAAATATGCGCTCGATTTCTATGAGAGTCTGGAGGGCATGCGCGTTCAGCTCAACACCCCGAAGATTATCGGGCCTTTCGATTATGAAATTCCGGTTACTGTGAACAACGGCGCCAGTACAACCGAAGTCTCTTCACCTGCGGGCGGTCTGGTACTCACTGGAGCAGACTTCAATCCCCAGCGTATTCTGATCGCCGCCCAGCCGGGCACGCCGGTTCGAACGGGACAGGTATTTAAAGGAAACATCACTGGTGTCCTCGGGTATGACTACGGCAATTTCAAGGTGCATCCGGAAGGCGCTCTGCCGGAGGTCGACAAAGGAACCTCTATCGAGCGGGAGACGACCCCTTTGAAAGCCGGAGCTGATAAATTGACGGTAGCTTCCTTTAACGTGGAAAACTTCTCTTTAAAAAGCGGTTCCACCAAAATCGAGAATATTGCCAAGGCCATCGTGACTAATCTGAACACACCGGATATCCTCGGCCTTCTGGAAGTTCAGGACAATGACGGTGATACTAACTCTGGAACCGTTGATGCCGCGGACAGCTATAAAGCGCTGATTGATGCCATTAAGAAACAGGGCGGTCCAACCTATGCTTTTACCGATATCGCTCCTGTGAATAATATGGACGGCGGTGCGCCGGGCGGGAATATCCGTGCCGGATTTATCTACAACACTGAACGCGTGCAGCTGGCGGAAGGCACTAAGGGTGATGCCACCACTGCGGTGGCCTATACCAAGGATGGCGGACTCAGCCTGAATCCTGGGCGCATTGATCCAACCAATCCCGCGTTCGCCAATTCCCGCAAACCGCTTGCAGCAGAATTTATTTTCAATAATAAAAAGGTAATGGTCATTGCCAACCACTTCAACTCCAAGACGGGAGACTCCGCACTTTACGGCGGCATCCAGCCTCCGGTTCTGCCAAGTGAAGCCCAGCGGGCGGAAATTGCTACAGTCGTGAAAGGTTTCGTTTCCGATGTGCTGGCCAAGAATCCCGACGCAAATCTTGTTGTGCTTGGCGATCTGAACGATTTCCAGTTCTCCAATACTTTGAAAATACTAAAAGGCAGCGCCCTGACCAACCTGATTGACACCCTGCCCTTGGGAGAGCGTTACTCCTACGTATACCAGGGCAATTCCCAGACGCTGGATCATATGCTGGTCAACAATAAGCTGGCGACAAGATCGGCACTGGACATTGTGCACATCAATGCCGACTTTGATGAGAAAGAAGGACGCGTGAGCGATCATGATCCGCTGCTGACGCAAATTGATTTTGGCACCGAAAATTTCAATCTGCGTGTCCTGCATACCAACGATACGCATGGCCACCTGGAGAATATCACCAAGCGGACCTCCGCCATCAGCAGTGAACGGACAGGCAACACGGTTCTGCTGGATGCAGGCGATGTTTTCTCCGGCACTCTGTATTTTACACAGTTCAAGGGGCAGGCTGACATCGAGTTCATGAACAACATCGGCTATGACGCGATGACGTTCGGCAACCATGAGTTCGATCTGAACGCCAAGGAGCCGGAGGTGCTGAAGAATTTTGTCACCGCTGCAAAGTTCCCGTTCACCAGCGCAAATATTGACTTTACGACAAAGGGAAGCGAACTGGCTGAACTCTATCACGATGCCATCGGCACGCTTGAAACCGACGAGACCAAGAGCACCGCGAAAGACGGCCATATTTATCCTTCTGTTATTAAGGATGTGTATGGTGAAAAGGTCGGCATCTTCGGCCTGACCACTGAGGATACCGTTGGGCTGTCCTCGCCGGGAGATCAAATCAGCTTCAAGGACCATGTGGAAAGCGCCAAAAAAACAGTAGCTATGCTGGAGGCGCAGGGCATCAACAAAATTATCGCCGTCACCCACCTGGGCTACACTGTAGATCAGGATTTGGCAAAGGCTGTGCCGGGAATTGACATCATCGTGGGCGGTCATTCGCATACGAAGATCGATAATCCCCCGGCCCCAATCGTCAATGCCGGCACCGGCAAAAATGTGCTGATCGTACAGACCGGTGAATACAGCCAGTTCCTTGGTGAACTGAATGTAACATTTGACAAAGACGGCGAAATTCTTGCTTACAACGGCAAGCTGCTTGACGTCAATCTGTTCGGCGAGGACAGCACGGCCAAAAAACTGCTTGCTCCCTATGATGCCAAACTTGCCATCGTACGCAACACTGTCGTCGGCTACTCGGACGTCGATCTTTATACTAACCGCATGATCGACGGCAAGTCCGTCCGGGTCGTGCGCCAGGAAGAAACGCCAATCGGCAACATGATTGCCGACAGCATCGCGGAGAAAGTCAGAGAGCTGATGCCAAACTTCGTATCGGCAACAGACCTCGCTTCCATCAAGGGTGTTGTCGCTATCCAGAATGGCGGCGGCATCCGCGCAGCCATCGACAAAGGTGACATTACGATGGGCGAAGTGCTGACCACGCTGCCGTTCGGCAACAGTCTGGCCGCTCTCAAAGTAACCGGTGCGGAAATCATCTCCTCCCTGGAGAACTCGGTCAGCGGACTAAGCTCGGATCAGGGCCGGTTTGCACAGGTTTCCGGGATGAAATATACGTATGATTCCACGAAGAAACCGGAAATTGTAGATTCGCTGACCGGTCAGGTAACCCAGGCCGGAGAACGCATAGTATCTGTGGAGATCCGGCAGACGGACGGTTCTTATCTGCCGATTGATCCGAATGCCTACTATCTCCTGTCCACGAACTCCTTCATGGCCGGGGGCGGTGACTTCTACCGCGCACTGGCCGGAGCTAAAGCAGACGGGCGGTATTATGAGCTGGGTCTTCCGGATTTTGAGGTTCTCTTATCTTATCTGAAGCTGCACCATGCAATTAACAGCAAGGTTGAGGGCCGGATTACCGATCTGAAGGGCACAACTCCTGGCCCTACACCGACACCTTCAACAACACCGACGCCGACTCCGACAGCAACGCCGACTCCGACTCCCACTTCGACTAGCCCATCGGGAGGAGGTGGCGGCACACCGGCAACGGCCGCACCAACGCCAACGCCTGGGGCAACCGCCTCTGCGCTGGCTCCGCCGCAGGTGACGACGATCACCGCAGCAGATCTGACCAGCAAGCTGGCGGCCCTGCCTGGCGGAACCAGTGAGCTGGTGATCCCGCTCAACGCTTCAAGCGGCGGAGCGCAGGTGGTGCTTCCGGGCAGCGTGCTTATGCAGCAGGCAGCTTCGAACCCGGCTGCCGTCCTTACGTTCACGGTACCTGGGGAGCTTCCTACTCACTTCCACTCCGTGTACTGAACGGAACGGCGCTGGCCGCCCAACTCGGCACCAGCGATTTCACTGTAACCGTGTCCCTGCTGCAGGCAAGTGCTTCAACACTCAGCAGCCTGAATCAGGCTCTTGCGGCCCAGGGCGGCCCGCTTACCCTGGCTGCACCCGTGATGGAGTTTACAGTTACAGCACAGGCTGGAAGCAGCAGCGTTTCGCTGAACAATTTCGGCAGCACCTATGTGAAGCGGACCCTTATTGCACCAGGAGTGCTGAACCCGCAGGGTTCGACCGCTGTTTCGTTTGATCCGGCCACCGGCAAGCTGTCCTTCGTACCTTCGGTCTTCACCGGTAAGCCTGACGGAACCACCGAAGTTACGATCAAACGCAACAGCAACAGCTTTTACACCGTTGTGAAATCGGGCAGGACGTTCGGGGATATTACCGGGCACTGGGCCAAAGCCTCCATTGATCTGCTGGCCTCCAAGCTGATTATTACCGGTACGAGCGCTACCGCATTCCAGCCGTCGCAAATGGTGACCCGCGCGGAATTCGCGGCGCTGATTACCCGCTCCCTCGGACTTGCGTCCATGAGCAGCGGAGTCACCTTCAGTGATGTGGGGGCCAGTGCCTGGTATACGGATGCTGTGAAGACAGCCGCCGCCGCAGGCCTCATTACAGGCTATACCGACGGAAGCTTCAAGCCGGCCAGTCCGATTACCCGCCAGGAGATGGCCGCAATTATGGCCAAAGCCATGAAGTTTACGGGCAAATCCCTGAATGCCGGGCCTGCAGCATTGGCCAAATTCAGCGATGCTTCCGTCATTCCGGCCTGGTCCCGGGAGGCCATCGCCGGGATTGCTGCTGAAGGCATCATTCAGGGCAGACCGGACGGCTCGTTCGCACCACAGGCGCTGGCTACCCGGGCGGAAGCAGCAACGATGCTGGAGAAGACCCTAAAGTCGCTTCAATTTATCAATTAACCCTATCGGAGCTTAGAGCCCCTGCGAGGCAGGAAGCTCATCGTTAATGAAACAAAACGGCTGCACCATCCTTCACAGGACAGTGCAGCCGTTTTAGTTTTAAGATCGCTTAAAAATCTTGTAAACTGTGATTGCCAGGGTGAGAAGTCAGGTCCTGTCCCCCATTCCCCGGTCCCCCCTGCTTGGATCTGCCCCGTTTCGGTAACAACCCTAAGTGGAAAAAGTAAACCTAAATCTTCCTTCTACCCTTTCCCCGCAAACGTTAGTTGGAAAAAGGGTACCTAATCCGACCAATTTCCCCGCCCACCCGTGAATAAGCCCAAATTAACTCTACTTTTTCCCACTATTCCTTTTTCAGGAGGTTTTTCCGTTTATTTAAGTGTACTATTTCCACTTCACTTACCTGCGGCTACCTGTGATCCCCCGGCGGCTTATGCGCCAGTGGACCATAGTTTTATTTTTCGGAATATGGTTCGACATCCTTGATATCATCAATTAGTTCGTTTATAATAAAACAAAATTAAGTTCTATATTTATAGAACAAAATATTCAGATCACCGGTAATGGTGGGCTGCTTCGACTAGCACCCGCCGCAGTATATGAATTCCGCCTTTAGCTCCCCTAACGCCTGCATGGCGCAATCATAAGGAAACGAGGAACGCACATGGATTATAAGATAGAAGTGGATTTTGCCCCTATGTATGAATGCTTCACCAGTTTAACTGCTTTCCTGGGCAAGCAGAATCATAACGCTCTGGAGTCCGGCAAGCTCTGGGTTAAGGAGGTTCAGAAGAGATTTACCACGGCCCAGCTTCGGAACATGCAGGAGTTCTCCAGGGAAAATGCCGATTTCACGCTCAACCCATACATTTGGAGCTGCCCTGGTGACCGTTCAGTATCCGGTTTCCTGGATTGGTTCGACGGCCTCTCTCCGGGAGAATTGTTCGAAATTACCGCACGCTTCGGATCAACGGTTCCGTCCAACCTCACCGATATGCGCAGCCAAGCCTCCGGGGTTCTGCGGGAATGGAATGAACGGTACTTCCGGGACATCAATCCTGCTATTTTAGACTCGCTGAGCCGGGAGGCAGACTTCAGACGGGCCGGATTGAACGGCACCAATGCTTTGGAGGTCTACGAACAGGCGACACAGGGAATGCGGCTGCATCCCAGCGAACAATTGAAGCAGATCATACTGATCCCGCAGTACCATGCCCGCCCGCTGGTCACCTCTTCGTTATATGATGAATTTGTGTTTACCAGCTATGCCTGTGACGCGCTGCCTCCGGAGGAGGGGCGGCCCGCTCCTTCGCTGCTGCGGCTAACCCGGGCGCTCTCGGACGAGACACGGCTTTACATTCTCCGTCTGCTGGCCGGGAAGCAGCTGGGGTTCACTGAAATCGTCCGGCAGGTTGGCCTGTCCAAAAGCACGATCCACTACCATCTCATCACGCTGCGCTCGGCTGGATTGGTCATTGTCCATACCAGCGGCAAAAGCGCGTCCTACAGCCTGCGCCTGGATGCCCTGAACAATCTGCCGCAGCAGATTGCAGATTATATGGAGAAGTGAGCAGGAGCAGACGACAAAGCGCTAAAAGAGCAATCCCCCGGATGAGCCGCCGTTTACCACTTAGCCGCTTAGCGGTTATGTCCCCTTTATGGTCTGAGCGCCTGGCGCGGGGATTACGTGAAAAAGGAGTGAATTCCCTATGCTGAAACGCAGCTATTATGGTTTGCTGTCCACGATTTCCCTGAGCGCCTTCGGAGATGCCTTTGGCCTGCTGGCGATGGAGTGGCTGGTCTACGAGCTGACCGGCTCCAAGCTGGCCATGGGCGCGCTGGCACTCAGCTCCGGTATCCCGGAGCTGGCGCTGCGCTTAATCGGCTCGCCGCTGTCGGACCGGCTGCCCCGCGTACGCTTCATGGCCTGCCTGGCCGCCGTCCGGCTGCTGGCCATTGCCCTGCCGCTGGGCATGGGCCTCGCCGGCCAGCTTCAGCTCTGGCATTTGTTCGCCGCAGCCGGGCTTAGCGGCGCCTGCGCCGCGCTGTTCATGCCCACGGCGATGGCCGTGATCCCCGGCGTCGCGGACAGCCGGAAGCTGGTGCGCGCCTTCGCCGTCATCGACGGCTGCAAGGGCGCGGCAGCGCTGCTCGGGCCTGCGCTGGCCGGTGTGATCACTGCGGCCAGCGGAGCGCTGCCGGCCCTCGGCATCAATATGCTGTGCTACACCGCCGCCATTGCCACGCTGCTGTGCCTGCCGAAGCTGCCCAAGCCGGATGCAGCTCCAGGCAGCTTCTCCCTCACCGCATATATGCGTGAAATTGCGGAAGGCTTCACCTTTTACAAGCAGTTCCCGGCAATGTTTACTATTATGCTCATGGCTTCGGTCAGCAATCTGAGCTCCATCGCCGTCTGGACGATGATGGTTCCCTATGTGCGCGAGGTGCTTCACCGCGATGCCGCAGCCATGGGCACGCTCACCACAGCTTCAGCACTGGGAACGCTGGTTGGGCTTGGCGTGATCTCCCTGCTGGGCGAGATTACACACAGGCGCCTGGTCATGCTCGGCAGTCTGGGCACCATCGGAATCATTACATCCATATGGGGGCTGGTCCCCAGCTTCCCCTTCGCGCTTGCCGCCGTATTTGTATCCGGTGCCCTGGGACCCTTCTTCGGATCGTTAAGCTCCTCCCTGCACGGGCGTCTGGTTCCCGGAAATCTCCAGGGACGGGTGAATTCCATCCGGTTTCTGATTGGCGGCAGCCTGACGCCCTTAGGCGCTTTTGCCGGAGGGGCCATTGCCGAGGCCTACGGCATCTCTGCCCTGTTTCTCGCCGCAGGACTGCTGCCGGCTGTATTTGCCGGAACCGCCCTGCTTCTCCCCGGCCTCCGGATGCTCGATGGCGACCTGTCAATGCTTGAAGCCAGACATTTGCCGGACAGCAGGCCGCCCGCCGCAGCTCCAGCCGTTTTAGCCAAAAGGTAACCCCGCCGCCACGGGGCCACAGGATCTGACTTGATCCGCCCAGCATTCGGGACGATCCATATTCCCCACACCAAACAGGCGATACCCGTGTCATTGGAGTATCGCCTAACAGGCTGAGCTTTTTAAGCAACCAGGGTTATTTAGGACTAATCAAATAGTTCGTCTTCCGTGCTTCTCACATAATGGCTTGTGTCCCCGTGCAGCAGGATCTCTGCCATCCCGTCCGTAAAATCAATCCTGCACAAGCAGGTAGGATAAATATAGGGCAAATCCCATAGCTTCTCCATGGCCCTCTCTTCAAAATAAGCCATCAGCACTTTAATAACCACCGTATGGGTAACAATCAGGATGCGCTGCCCCTCATGTGCGGCCACAATTTCCTGCAGCTTATCCAGCGCACGCTTCTGCCACCGGCAAAGCTCTCGCTGCCTTCCACCCTGAATTCCTCCGGGTCCTTCCAAAAATTAAAGTACTGCACCGGGTCCCTGGCTTCGAGCTCGCCGGAGTCGCATCCTTCCCAGACCCCCATGCCGATTTCCTTGAATTCATCGCAGGCAGTTAGCGGGATGTCCCGCTCCCCCCGGATAATCTCCGCCGTCCGGTATGCCCTTGGGCTTGAGCTTGAGTATACGATATCCAGCGGCTCCTTTTGCAGCCCCGCGTTCAGCCACTGTGCCTGCTGCACGCCAAGCGGCGTAAGCGGTGAATCGAGATGCCCCTGCATCCGCTTCTGTACATTCCATTCTGTCTGACCGTGCCGGGTTATAAATACTGTTGTTGCAGTCAAGAGTCCACACTCCTTTTATAGTCCATCCTATAAGGTATCAGTCACATTTGGTCTCCCTAATTTCAAAAAGCTGCCCGTAACTGCGCTGAAGAGCTGCTCTTCCCAGCCGCAGCCTGATTCATTACTCCCGCCTCTGCTCCAGCCACTTCACCGCATAGTCCACGATCTCCCGCTGCGGAATGAGCTGGGCGTCTGCTGCGGCAACTTTTCCATATGTAATCTGTCCCGTCTCTTGTCCAAAGTCCCTGCCAATGGCGGCAAAATCATCCGAATTCCAGTTATAGTCCCTGAACTCTACCCATTGCCTGGCCCCGTCAACCAGCATGGGCGCTCCCGCAGTTACTTCCTGCTTCCCGGCATACTCCGCCCGGTATTCGGCCAGATGCAGCGAGGTATTGCTGAGGCTGTCTATGCCGAGCAGCAGTACGCTTCCTTTCAGATCATAGATCCGGGCCAGAGGCGATTGTTCACCAAAAGCGTACTCCAGCGCATGTCCATCGATAATCTCATCCCTGTGCCTGCCCCAGGCGGCAAAAGAGCTTATCGGATGACTGCTGCGCTTCACACCTTTTTGCTTGCGGAAGGTTTCGGGAATCACGCCCATCCCCCGCAGCAGCGTAAGGTCCGGGTCATAGGCCGGCATATGTTCCCGGATGCCCTGCCACCATGCTTCCGGAACCGGCGGGTTGCTCCAGCCTGACGGATCGGTCAGGTCCGAGGACTGGGTCGGCATCACCAATGTCCCTTCAGCCCCAAGCACCTGCTCCAGCGCCAGAATAACCGCCACCGGCCCGCCTGCCACCCACTGCCCCAGCGATTTGAAGGACGAATGCAGCAGCAGCGTCATCCCCTCCTGCACCCCCAGCTTCCGCAAATCCGCAGCCAGCGACTCTACAGTAATTAAATCCCCTTGAACTTCTTCCACTAGATCGTTTCACCTCAACTTCCATACCTGTGAATCTACTCCTCTGCAATTTGAGAGGATAGGTGGAATTTCTCCCACTAATTCTTCTCATAACAAACTTCATCCGCATTTAGTGGGAATTAGTCCACTTAAATTCTCTGTAATCATTAAAATACCTCCAAATTCGCTGTTCGCAGAAAATTTAAGCTCCCTTTTTCCACCTAATTCAAAAAAAGAGCCTAATTCCGTCAAATTAGTTCTACTAATTCCCACTAACAAAAAGTTACTTAAAGTAACAGCCGATTTCCAGAGGCGAAGCGGACATTATTCCGTGCCAAAGAGGTATCTAGATTCGGCGAGTTCCCCACCGTCAGCAGCGTCCCCCTGGCCTCAACCAAGCCCTGGCGGCCCCGGCTTCTTACAATTCCTTATCTCCCATTCGTCCCGAGTCACGCTCCAGCAGCAGCTTGGCGCGGTATTCGCCGGGGGAGATGCCTTCCAGCTCCTTGAATACACGGGCGAACTGCTTGCTGTTCTCGAAGCCGACTGCTTCGGAGACACCGGCCAGCTTGATGCGGTTCTCGGAGAGCAGCGCTTTGGCGTGGCGGATGCGGACTCTTTTGAGATACAGTACAAAGCTCTCTCCGGTGTAGGCTTTGAAGGCCTCACTGAAATAAGAATAATTAAGCGACACATAGTTGCTGACCATCGCCATATTCAGCGGACGGGCATAATTCGCCTCAATATAGGCCAGCGCTTCCTCCATATCGGTATGCTCGGTGTGAGCGGATCTAATTCCTATAATATATTCGTTCACCGTAATGAGCAAATGCTCAAGTGTCCGGTAATAGTCGTGAAAATGGCGGAAATTATACAGATTGCCGACTGTGCGGTACAGCTTCAGCACCTCTACCGAAGCCTCCCCGTGCAAGCGGAAAACTTCGTCCAGCACCCGTTCATTGATGCTCCGGCCCACATGCTCAAGATACGCCAAATCCAAATGCTGCAAATGCTCCAGCTGAAAAATAGCGCCCAGCAAGCTTTTGATTTCCTTCTCGCGTTCGGTCCCGAGCATGTTCAGCAGCTTGCGCAGCTCCTCCTCCGGCGCCGGAAACTGCAGCCGCCCTTCGCGCAGATCCGCATAGTCTATGAAGCTGGCCTGTGGCGGAAGAAAGGTATACTGCAGTGCGCGGCAAGCTTCCTTGTATCCGGTACGGAAACCGGCCGGATTCAGGACTTCGCCGCCGATGCCAAGAAGCAGCTCCTGCAGGCCCTTTGCCGCAGCCTGCCGGGCCAGCTCCCGGAATGCCTCCTTGCCGCTTCCGACCAGGACCAGCTTTCCTTCCCAGTCCGTCAGAATCTCAGTAAAACGTCCGGAGAGCGGTCCGCTCATCCGCTCAATCAGCCCTTGCACTTCCCCCGGCTTCATCCGCGTCCCGTCGTTATAATAGAAGTTCAACACTCCAACCGTAAAAGGAACCGGCAGCTGTTCCAGTTCCTGCTGCTGCTCCAGCGACGGCTCCACAGGCTCCTGCATCAGCAGACCGCGCAGCCGGGCGGTCCGCAGCTCCCGGCGGTAGCCCTCAGCCTCCTGCGCAAGCCTCCGGGAGCTGGACTCCTGCTCCTTCCACTCCCGGCTGATCTGCTCCAGAACCCCGAACAGCTCCTCGCGCCGGATCGGCTTCAGCAGATAATCCTTAACGCGGTAGCGGATCGCGCTTTTGGCATACTCAAAATCATCGTAGCCGCTTAAGATCACGACCGCCGGCCCTTCACTGCCGGGCTCCGCTTCTGCGGACAGCCGCTCCAGCAGCGTAATGCCATCCATCACCGGCATGCGGATGTCGGTAATAATGATATCTCTGCGTTCCTGCTGATACAGCGCGAGCGCCTCTGCACCATTCCCCGCGAGCGCGATGCTGTAGCGGGACGGGTATTCCCGCTCAATCATGGCCTGCAAGCCCTGGCGGATCATCTTTTCATCATCTATAATCAGCAGCTTCTTCATGTCTGTCTATCCCCTGTCAAAAGAACTTTGGGCAGCGTCATGAACACTGTCGTCCATTCCCCCGCTTGACTCTGCACTTCCAGCCCGTAGGCCTCCCCGTAGAACAGCTGCAGCCGCTGATGCACATTCCGGAGCCCTATGCCTCCCCCTCTGTAACCGCCAGTTGAAGAACCTGAAGCATCTGCCCCCGGCTCCTCCTTGGCATATATGGAGCTGTGCAGCTCCGTCAGCCGTTCCGGAGTCAGCCCGAACCCGTTATCGCGGATAGCGATAAAGATATCCCCATCGGCCTCCGAGATCTGGATGCGGATCGAGCGGTTCTGAAGCTCTTCCTCTCCCGCTGCCCAGGCGTGCTTCACGCTGTTCTCCACCACGGGCTGCAGCGACATCTTCAGCACCTCCAGCTCCAGATAAGGAGCAGCGACCTCCAGTTCCAGTAGAATCGGGTACTCAAACCGGATATTCATCACTTCAATGTAATTCTCGATATGGCGGATCTCATCCCGCAGCTTCACATACTCCCCTGACCATTTAAAGTTATAGCGCATCATGCCGCCAAGCGAAGTCAGCGCATCGGAGATGCCCCGCTGATTCTCGATTTCGGCCAGCATTTTAATATTTTCCAGGGTGTTATAGAGAAAATGGGCATCGATCTGGTTATGCAGCGTCCGCAGCTCGGCCTCCTTGGAGAGAGCCTCCTTGTTCACAGCCTGGGCTACCAGCGTATTAATCGTGTTCATCAGCTTGGAGAAATGATGGGCCAGCTCCCCGACTTCCCCGCCTCCGCGGATGCTGAACCCCGTATACGCTTCCCCTCTCCGCGCTTTTTTCATCGTCTCGGTCAGCCGGCGCAGATTCTTCAGGATAAAGGCATTCAGCACATAGGCAATAGCTGTAACCAGAACAATAAAGCCGATATTGAGTCCGATAATCAGATTCCGGGTATGCGATATATCCTTCATAACCCCTTCCATGGACACCACATTGACCAGTGAAGCACCGATCTCCGTCAGCGGGGTATGAATCAGCAGAAAAGAGTTGCCCTTCTCCTTATAGTGGATATCCCACTCCCCGGTCTCCGCATACTGCCGCAGGCGTCCGGCAATTGCTCCGGTCAGCTGCGGATTCCCCTGCACAAAAGAATTGTCGGCACGGGTAAACAACTGCAGATCTTCGCCCGCGATGAACATCTGCGACTGGTTGTCGCGCACATCGGTATAGGTTTTCGGCGTGAACCGGCTAAGCAGCATATCCACCTGGATCATCCCGACATGATGGCCGGCCGGTATGCTGATCTCGCGCAATAAAGAGACCTTTGGCTGCCCCTTCGGGGATCGCCTGAATAACGCTGCATGAGATCAGGGTCTTCATTTTGAAAAGACCACAGCTCCTGCCCCTCCAGCTTTAGGGCTTCTTGGAACCATGGCTCCATGGATACCCGTTCCTCCCGGAAAATAATCGGCCAGAGCTCGTGAACCTCCCCGCTTCCTGAATAAAGGCGCAAATGCTCAATATTGGGATTGTTGATTTGGATTCTGCTCAGATTCACAAAGGTCGTCGTATTGAAATCAATCAGTTCTCCGAGGGAGGGATCATGCTCATTGAGCAGATAATTCTGGACCGCCTTGTCGGAATAAGCCATCTGCGCCGCCCGCTCCATGGCTTCGATCTGGTTGAGAATATGCAGCTTTTCCATTTGCAGCAAATAGCTGTTTTTGTCCACGGCATCGCGGACATACGTATTGTTGATCGATTTGTAGGAATAGAGGGAGACCAGCAGACACGGGCCCAGAATAATAAAAATATAGGCCGCCACCAGCCGGCTTTGCAGCGATCTTCGTCCCCACCAATAATTGAAGGAGCTCCATAATGCCCCTGTTTGTTTGCGTATGCTCACCTGTGTCCTGTACACCTCACCCGACGTACATCCTTATATTTGAAGAAAATAACCCAAAAGCCCGCGGTCAGCGGGCAATTGGGCATCTGTATAGAAGTTACATTCCGAGTTTCTTTTTGTTCTCTTCATATTTCGTCTGGCGGTAAGCGTCGAAGGTCGCCTGGCCTTCCTTTTCCTTCTTCGCCAGATAGTCGCTCCAGAGCTTATCGAACTCGGCATCGGAGGACGCCATCAGCAGCTTCGGCAGCGTTTTACCGCGCAGGTTTTTGAGCTTGGTGGCAATTATGCCTTCAGGCGAGTTGCCCGTAGGATCAATTTGCTGGAATTCTGAAGTGTTTTTAGTTTTACCGCGGGTCCAGTCTTCCAGCTGTTTGAACGGCTCAACAGACTTCGGCGCCCATTGGTCGGTGATATTCGTATTTTGCAGCATCCAGAACGTGAAGGACGAACCGTATTTCTTGTCAAATGCCGAGCGGTCCTTGTTCATCAGATCAAAGGCTTCCGGAAGAAACTGGTCTTTGCCATCAATTGTATCATAGCTGACCCCTTTTTCGCCCAGGTAAAGATCCTTATTGCCTTCTTCACTGTTCAGGTAGCTGAGGAATTTAATGGCACGGGCTTTGTCCTTAACATCCTTGGAGATCAGGGTTACAGTCCAGCCGGCGATGCTCGGGCCGTTCAGCGCCGGAGGGTCCAGCTTGGTATTCGCAGGTCCGTCTATAGCGATATAGGTTTGTTCAGGATTCTTTTGGAAAATAGTACCGAGCTGGGAAGCAAAGTCCGTCCGTTGATAGAGCATGGCGAAATAACGGCCTTGCGCAATCTTTTCTTCCATTTGGGCACGTTTGTCGATAAAGATATCCTTGGCCAGCAGTCCGTCCTGGTTGGCCTGGCGGAGCGTTTTCATCCAGCGTACATATTCAGGATCGGTTTCGCGGTCATACACTTTGCCGTCCTTTTCCCAAGGAATGTTCAGGAAGTTCTGAATATAGCCTTCCAGCGAGTCGTTGCCGTTCTCAGTGAACTCATGCAGACCGAGCGGAATAATCGGCTGGCCGTTGATCTCAGGGTATTTCTCTTTCGCCATTTTCAGCGCGTTCAGGAAACCCTCTGGTGTGCGCATATCTGGACTTCCAATCGCTTCGTAAATATCCTTGCGGACCACAAAGGTCTGGTTGGAGACATAGTTATCGCCGTATTTTTTATAATCGGCCGGTGAGGAGGAGGAGTTCGGGTAACCGTATACATTGCCGTCCGGCTGCGTATACCAGCCCAGCTTGTCGGCATCCGACACCTTGAAGAAGTAAGGATCATATTCTTCAGCCAGCTTGTTCAGCGGCAGGACCAGCTCGCCTTCGATCATCTTCTTGATCGCGTCTTCCCAGAAGCCCAGCGTAATGAAGTCAGGCAGCTTGCCGGAAGCAATCAGCGTGTTGAGCTTCTCATTCTCATTCCCTGCGGGAACGATGAAGTTGAGATTCACACCGGTCTTTTTCGTTATATATTGGGAGGTAGGATCTACACCCCATTTATTCGGAAACCAGGCGAAGTTCAGATACCAGTCGAACGTAATCGGTGAGGTGTCGCTTTTCCAGCCCGGCTCATCCGCCGAGACTGCTGACGCAGCCGGTTCTGCCGGTGCTTTGGTAGCCTCAGCCGCATTGGTTGCGCCTCCCGTGTTATCCTTGCCATTGTTTCCGGCATTATTGCCGCTTGAACAGCCCGTTGCCGAGAATGCCAGCATCAGCCCCAAGAGCAGCAGCACCATTGCTTTTGGCTTGCGTTTCATGCCCATGCTTATTTACCCCTTTTCTAAGATTGTAGTAAATTATAAGCTCAACTCCGTCACCCGCATGTGTCCGGGCGCCGGAGGAGTTACCTGGTTGTACCTTCGTTTGGCTCCAAGGCCAAACCTCAGCCCTTGATTGAGCCTATCATCATGCCTTTCACGAAATAGCGCTGCAGGAACGGATAAACGAACACAATCGGGAGCGTGGTGACTACCATCGTCGCCAGTTTGATGGACTGCGAGGTCACGCTTTTGGTAAGACTGCTGCCCTGGACGGCCACCATCATCTGGTTGGAGCTGGACTGGGCCACCACCCGGAACAGATAGGTCTGAATCGGCTGCAGATCCGGATTGTTGACGTAGATAATGCCGGCAAAATAATCATTCCACTGATACACCCCATGAAAGAGGGCAATGGTAGCAATAACCGGCATGGATACCGGAAGCACAACCCGGAGGAAGATGGACCAGTCATTGGCTCCGTCAATCCGCGCGGCCTCCTCCAGCCCCTCGGGAATCTCCCGGAAGAAGGTCATGAAGATAATGAGATCGAAGAAGCTGAACATTACCGGAATGATATAGACCAGGAAGTTATCCAGCAGATGCAGGTCCCTGTTCAGCAGAAAGGTCGGGATCAGTCCACCGTTGAAGAATAAGGTAATCGTGCCAAGCAGGATATAAAACTTGCCGCCGATCAGCCCTTTGCGTGAGAGCGCATAAGCCACCATCGCCGTGAAGAACACATGCACGAATACCCCCAGTACCGTCTTGGCTACGGTAACTCCCATGGCCTGCATGATGCCGGGGCTTGCGAACACCGCATCGAAATTCTTCAGGCTGAACACGCGCGGCCACCAGTATATCCCGCCCTGCATGGCGTCATTTCCGTCATTGAAGGCATTGACCAGCACGTACCAGATCGGGTAGAGCGTCAGGAAACAGACACACAGCATAATCAGATTATTGGCGATATCGAACAGGGCCTCGCCCTTCGTCTTGCGTTTGAGAGCAAACATGTTAAGTCCTCCTTGTCTAGAACAGCGACGTGTCGTTGATTTTTTTGGATACCTGATTGGCAATCAGCAGCAGAATCAGTGCAATGACCGCCTTGATCAGAGTGACCGCCGCAGAGTAGGAGAAGCGGTTCGAGACAATCCCTGTATAGTAGATATAGTAGTCGATTACGTTGCTGGCGCTGTCGTTAAGAGAGTTGCGCAGGACCAGAATCTGGTCAAAGTTGGAGTTCAGCACACCGCTGACTGCCAGAATGAACAGGATGCTGATTGTCGATTTAATCGCCGGCAGGGTGACAAACCACATTTTCTGAAAACGTCCGGCTCCGTCGATGGTCGCGGCTTCATACATTTCGGGGAAACCCCGGAGATCGCTGCCAGGTAGATAATTGCAGACCAGCCAAGCTCCTTCCAGATATCGGAGGATATAATGATCGTCCAGAAATAGCTGGGCTCGGCGAGATACGTAATCGGCTGATCGATCAGGTGGAGCGACAGCAGAATATTGTTCACAATCCCCACATCCGCCAGCCAGGTGGCGAGAATTCCGCCCAGCACTACCCACGAGAGGAAATGCGGCAGATATGAGATCGTCTGGATCGCTTTCTTGTACCTTAAGGAACGGATCTCGTTCAGAAAAAGGGCGAAAATAATCGGCAGCGGAAATCCGATCAACAGCTTGATTAAGCTGATGCCCAACGTATTCTTGATAACATTGACCAAATCCTCGTCATCCAGGAACTCCCTGAAATGCTCCAGCCCCACCCACGGTGCTTCGGCAATGGATCTTACGATGTTGTACTCTTTGAAAGAAATAATCAGCCCATACATCGGAATATAGTTGAAAATGATCATCCAGACCACGCCGAGCAGGGCCATCGTCTGTAGATGCCGCTGGGCCAGAAGCCGCCTCCACAGCGGGCTTTTTGGACCTGAACCGGTTTCGATTTTTGGCGAAAGAAGCGGTTTCATCGCCGGATTTGCTTCTGTGCTGCTTTTGTTCTCCATCATATGGCCTCCAAAATCCATCTCTGTTTTTACTTTGAAGCGCTTACAGCTCTATGTGCTTATTGTATAGGCTTTCAGTCGGGGGTGTAAGGTCTGAGATTTCGTATTTGGGGGCTGATTTTTCGGCTATAGGATTTGAAAAAAGGTGCGGCTGGGTCGGTGAATTCCGTGACTCCGGGGAATGTTTGGACTTCCGGCCGCTGTTATGTTTGGATTTCTTGGATTTGGAACCACTACTCGTGGTAGAAATCCAAACATAAAGGCGGACGCATTCGCTCCTCCAGTTCCAAACTTCCCCTCCACCACTCCCACCTTTTCAGCTTGGATTTTAAGTTCAAATGATATAGAAAATCAGGCGGGAGAGTAAGGGGCAAGGGGAGGGCTGTGCAGCCTCCCCTTGCCTTTTGACTTACTCCCTTGGCCATACTCCCTTGACCTTACTCCCCTTGACCCTCCCGCAGCGGTTCTGGTCCCTGACCCACGCATCTTCCTAAGTGGAAAAAGGATCACTAATTCGTGAGATTCAGCTTCCAGATCATCGTATGTGGGAAAAAGTAGACTTAATCCAAGCCCCAAAACAAAAAATTGAGTAAGTAGAGCAAATTAAGCATACTTTTTCCACCTAAATGCCCAAAAACCTCAAAACCGCACAAATTAAGCTCCCTTTTTCCACCTATATAGAGTGAACTTAAGATCTTTACATTAGGGACTTCGTCGGGACTACGGAGAATGTTTGGACTTCCGGCCGCTGCCCATCTGCAGATTTCTTGATTAATCCCGCTGTTCGCGGTGGAAATCCGCAGACAAAGGCGGACGCATTCGCTCCGTAAGTATCCAAACTTCCCCTCCATCCCTTTTCCCTTTTGTTAGTTTTTCAAGTTCACTCTATATAGCTCTGAGATTTAAGGGGTTGGCCGGTTTGAACAAATTGGTTGGTGAAGTTCTGGAGATAATCGAAGGATACCTCATGCCAATCAATTTCCGAGCCACCCGTCAAACGGGTGGCTCGGAAATTGCATAAAGAGGTGCATGTAAGATTAATTTAAGATTCACGAAAGACAGCTGAAAGATTGAAGGAATATCTTTGATTCATACGTCAAACCAAAAAAGAGACAAGATCAGGAGAAGAGGTAAAGAGAAATGAAAGAAACGACTTGCACTAAAATTCAAATCCTAATAATCATACTGTTGATGGTCGCGGGCAGCGTACTGCCCTTGCTGCAACCGGAAAAGGCCCATGCGGAAGCAGCTCCACATGCTGTAGACACGGCCCGGATTGATACTTTTGTTGAATCGATGCTGGAGAAACTGGATTTTCCCGGCATGGCGGTCGGCATTGTGAAGGGAGACCAGATCATTTACACCAAGGGATATGGACATTCGGGTCCGGATGGACAGCCTGTTACACCGCAAACGCCCTTTATTCTGGGCTCCAGCTCTAAATCGTTTACGGCGCTGGCCATCATGCAGCTGGTTGAGCAAGGAAAGATTGATCTAAATGCACCAGTGCAGCGTTATTTGCCGGAATTTGAGCTTGAAGACAAGGAAGCGTCCAAAACCATTCGGGTCCGGCATTTGTTGAATCATAGCAGCGGAATATCCACTTTTCATGGCCGGACAGCTTTTACCAACACGTCATCTACTATTGATGAACTCATACATGGGCTAAAAAACACACCCTTAACCGAGCCGGTTGGAACAAAGCATCAATATTCTAATGCCAATTACGATATACTGGGCGGAATTATTCAGGCCGTTTCCGGCGAGTCTTATGCAGAATATATACAGGACCACGTGTATTCTCCTCTGGACATGAAGAACAGCTATACATCTACACCTGAGGCGAAAAAACACGGATTGGCCACAGGCTACAAGTCCATCTTTGGTTTTATGGCCCCTTTTGAGCAGCCGGATAACCCGTCTATGCTCGCATCCGCTTATCTGATTTCAAGCGCAGAAGATATGAGCCATTATTTAGTTGCTCAACTCAATGGCGGAAAGTTCCACGATATCAGCGTGGCTGCCACGGAAAGTGTTGCACAAATGCATCAGCCGGCCATAAAAGACCCTGCCACCGGCGGTGAATATGGCATGGGCTGGGAAATCGCTCATGGTGTTGTTCAGCATGCGGGTGATGTTGAAAGCTTTCACGCCGATATGAAGCTGGACGGGGACATAGGTGTTGTGGTATTAATGAATGCCCATGATTATGCGGTCCGCGCCTTTAAGCTAGGCATGGTTGCGGACGGAATTCTTGCAATTATGCATGGACGGGAGCCGGTGGATGATGCGGGAAGCATTACCGGCACCTATATTCTGATTGATGTGATTAGTGCGGCAGTGATGATTATGCTGGGAGTGTCGGTTTTTAATCTGTTTAAACGCAAGAAAAGCTTTAGACTTACCCCGCTGCGAATCATCCTGTTCGCGTTCTGTCTGGTTTTGTTTAATGTAGTGCTGCCAATTGCTGTTTTATACGGCTTTAGTCATACCTTTGCTCCATGGAGTGTGGTGTTCTCCTTTTTGCCCGGACTTGGACATCTCGCGTTTGTCCTGAGTATTCTTTCGCTCGTGATTGGGGCTGCCAAGCTGATTGTACTGGTGCATAATCTGCGTCTGCACAGAATGAAGGAGAGCGGGAACACGATGTGAAATTCCACTAAGCATTCCCGCATTACTTCTATTCCAGCACCGCCCGGATTTCGGCAATGTCCCCCCGGCGCAGCGCCTCAGCCTCAGCACCGCGCAGCAGTGCTCCGGATATACGGCTTACGGTGCCGTCACAGTAGGCCAGCGTCAGACTCTGGATTAACGCCCCTCCCTGACCGAAGGTGTCCAGATGGCGGGGGTTGTGGTAAGTTACCTTGGTATGGCCCAGGAAGGTGAAGGACACCTCTCCCTGCTGATCAAACAGCCAGCCTGGGAGCGCCGGTGCTAAGGACACGGCCAATTCTCCGTCAATGACCGAGAACACATGGCTTCCGGCCATCATCGTCCGCCACATGCTCAGGAACTCTGCGGTAGAACCGCTAAGTCTGGCGACGAAACCTCTTCCATGTGTCCCCGGGTCCGGATTGCCGCCTGTAGCGATGAAGGAGGAATTCTCCAGCGTGCTCCGCCCATAGACTGCCGGGTCCAGGAAGGGGATGAGCGAGGTTTTCAGCTCCCCGTAGAATTCCTCATAGAGCCCCGCCTTCAGAAGCTCCAGCAGATATTTGTAGGACATATGCAGAAAGTTCGACTCCCGCTCCAGCCAGCCCGGTGTGAACGCCCGCATCCGCCCAATTTCATTGGATTCTTTGTCCAGGGAGACTGAAGTGCGGTACATCGACGTGACCGGATCATACAGCTCTGTTTGCTTGATCCGGTTATAGATATCCCGCGCCTCGCCCGGGCTGTCGAGCGTTTTCAGCCAGCGGGCCGGCCCTTCCAGGAAGTGCGGCAGCGCAAAGGCTTCGAACTCCTCCACCACCGCTTTGGGCAATCCATAGCCGCTAATTACCGGCTGTCCGTTCTCATCGGTCACCGCCTGAAACCGCGTCGCCTCAAAGCGGAAATAGGTCGGAACCAATCCCCCGCCCATTTCTACAGCAAGGCCGATACCGGTATCAAGCTTGCGCAGGAACCGGCCAAGCGCCTCACGAATCTCCGTAAGGGCTACCGGCTGTTCCTCCCCGTTGATGCCGAAGCGTATACGTTCGCGGTAGAATTCACGTGCGGATGCTACGGTGTGCCAATAGTCAAACTGCGCAATCTCCCCGGCCAGTATGGCGGTTGTGGCGCTATGCACCTGCTCAAGCAGCAGAGACATTTCGACCGGAAGTTTGACGGCTGATTCCGCAGCTTCGGCTCCGTTCCCGCGGTTCTCCAGAACCTCCAGCAGAAAGACAATCATCCGCTTCAGCTCGAACGTCTCGCTCATGCCTGAACCGAATAACCCCGGCAGGCCGTTCATGGCGTCGTTCCAGCCCGGCTTGTTGCCCTCCATTTCCACGCCCATGCCATACGGGTCGAGCGTAGCAAATTTGTTCAGCGTGAGAGACAGCATCTTCACGAACAGACTGGTGCGGTAGATGTCTCCGTGACCGCCTTCCGTACGGAGCCAGTGCGTCTCCGAAGCCTTCCGCTTCAGCCGGTGCAGCTTCTCTTCATCCTCCAGCAGGGCACCATATTGCCGGACCTTGCCGTCACTCAGCACATATTTCTCACTGCGCGGCAGCACATAGGCCGGGCTGTCATAGAACGAATAAGTGTCGTCTCCGAAGAGCAGCTCCTGTCTGCGTTCAGGGAAAATATCCAGATACCCCTCCACCAGATCGAGGTTGTAGGTCCAATGATCAGACCAGAAGCCTTCCCCGAAGGCGGCTTCGATGTTCTGCTGCGACAGGGCCAGCACTCCGCTCAGGAATTCCTGCTCGCCTGCCTTCAGCGTGACACCATGGTCGGCAATGTAATTGATCAGCCGTCCGGGAGTGAACCGGCCTGCACAGAGCTTCACCAGCTCCTCCTGGTGATCGGCAGCCGCCGTGTGAATCCATTCCGCAAGCTGCGGCGCCTTACCCGGCAGGATTTCAAAGGTTGTTCCCTGCACACTCAGCGGATTGTAGCCATCCGCCTGGATCAGGCTGTAGAACATCTTGATATTGAAGCTGCCGACCCGGGGATTGAAGAATACATCATTGCGCCGGTTCTGGTTCATGTCGCGGAAGTTCCCGTTTCCCTGGGAGTAATATTCCGGTGCCAGCGAGAAAAAGTTGTAGTCACGCTCCATGTCCCCATGCTTGCGCGAGAAGAGATGCACGACAAAGCCTTCTCCCCCGTTGTCGAAGATGAATGGATAGCCGCCGCGCAGGAAATTGTCCAGATAGGACTGCCGGCAGTAGGCATCAAATATAGGCGAGGCGGTACGGGTTGCAATGTCATCCGTCAGCCCGTCGGTCAGGCTTGCCGCCTCCAGGGCTTTGGACGTAATATATTCATCACGGCAGAGGGCTTCCGCTTTCCGGTTGATTTTATCGATGTCGTTCACATGCCCGATAATGGTGTTCAGGATAAGCTTGCCGCCCGGAGCGAGGGGCCGCGCCACGCCGCTGAAGCCGCAGGGAACCTTGTTGACGGGGTATTGGGGCTGTGCAAGCAGCTCTGCCAGCTGCAGACCGGCAAAACGCTCCGGAAAACCAAGCGAAGTATTGCCTCCGAACACCGTCTCGAAGTCCACAACCGGAGCCAGCCGCTCGCCTTCTGCCGTAAACGACAGATAGAAATGTCCGCTGCGGATTTCGCTGACCTGCGCATCATCATTCGTGCTGGAGCGCAGCTTGTAGAACGGAATTCCGTTCTCCAGATTGTACACCTCCATCCAGCTGCGCAGCAGATTGCCGATCTCCTTATATCCGCTGTTCTCCACACCGTACGGCAGGATCTCCGGCAGACCGTCCAGCATTTCAAGCTCAAGCTCCCGGCCTCCAATATTCTCAAGCTCCACACGCCGGACCAGTGCCGCATAGTCATCACCAGGCAAATTGAAGTAGTGGACGGTTATCTTAAGTCCATGCCCGGCGTGGGATTCCTCGATGGTCAGCCCGTTCGGCAGAATCGTCATCTTGCGTTTCGCCCCGGGATCAGGCCGCGCCGACTGGAACGGCTCATACATTTCCGGGACACCCTTTATCTTGATAAACGTCCGGAAGCCGGAAGAGGCAACGTTCTTATAGGAGATGTTCGCCGGGGAAAATTCCATGATCGGCGAGTTTTTGTCGCGCACCCCAAAGCTGCAAATCCCCTGGCCCCGGTTGACATAAAAGGTCCACATCGGAATCCCCTTCAGTCCCGCAAGCCCGGGCAAAAAACTGGCAAAGGGCTTCCCCTCATGAAACTGCTCGATCACAAATGTACCGGAATCAAAATAATAATGGCTCATAAACCTGCCTCCTTAATCTTATGGCTGTTCCTATAAAACCCGCATAACCCAGAAGTGCCCTAACGTATTTAAGAAATGACATGTGTTGCAATAGAGTGCGGCGGCAGCTCGCATTCGGCCAGCTCATCCCCCAGTCCCAGAGTTGCGCTGCGCACATTCTCCCCCTCATTCATAAGCACTACAGCGAGACTGCCGTCCGGATTTCGGAAGGCGGTGGACAGCACACCCTCAGCAGCAGATTCCAGTCCGATGCGCACAGCCCCGGGAGCTATAAATTTGCTGAAATGCCCGATGTAGTAATAGGAGCTGTTGTAATGCACCTCATCGGAAGTCGTATCGGCAATCACCGGAGCATCACAGAAATTGCCCACATGGTTCGGCCCTCCGGTCTCGTCAAGCACCAGGTTCCAATCCAGATAGCCTTCCGTCCAGGCGTTTAAATCACCGATCATATTCCGCCCGTAACGTTCACCGGTGAACCATTCGCCCAGCCGCACACCGCCCTCCTGGCAGCCTTCCGTGAACAGCAGATGCTTTTCCGGGAAAACCTCATGCACCCTGGCCACCTTGTCGAACTCCTCGCCGCCATACCAGTGAATGCCTGTGCCCCAGACATACCGGGCCGCCTCGGGATCGGACAACACCGTCGAAGCGCGTTCGACCATGATATCGCGGTTGTGGTCCCAAATAACGATGTTCACATCCGCCATTCCCGCCTCATGCATTACAGGGCCCAGATGGTTTTTGACAAAATCCCGCTCCTCCTCTGCGCTGTACACACAGGAATCCCAGGTCTGAACAGCTGCCGGCTCATTCTGTACCGAGACAGCCCAGACCGGTATGCCCTCCCTGCGGTAAGCTTCAATAAATTTCGTGTAATACCGCGCCCATACATTCGCGTATTCCGGCTTCAGCGAACCGCCATGGTTCATCTCACCGTTGGTCTTCATCCAGGCCGGAGGACTCAGGGGAAGCCAGCATCGTAAGCGGGCCGCCTTTGACGTCCATTGCGTCTTTAATCAGCGGAATCACCCACTGATGGTCATGGGAAATATCAAAGGTCGCCAGCGCTGAATCTCCATCCTGCACATAGGTATAATTGCCGAGCGCGAAATCACAGCTATGGATGTGCACACGTCCCATGCTGTAGTTCAGTCCTTCCTCCGGGTGAAAATAACGCCGGATCACCTCTGCCCGTTTCCCGGGGCTCATCCGTGACAGCGTGTAGGCCGCAGCTTCGGTAAAAGCGCCGCCAAACCCAAGCATTTGCTGGAACTCCCGTTCCGGCAGCAGCTGCACATCGGCCTTCTCCCCGGTGCTGCGGGCTCTGAAAACAATTCCTTCTCTCGGGCTTAGACGCTCCCCCGTATCCTTGGCGGTAATCACTGTACGAGCTTTTGTCATTTCAGCCATCTCCTTTATTCTATATATCATAATCGAAACCGGTTTCGATTATTTCGAAAAAAATGCGCGCCCGGCAGAACCGTCTTATTCTCTGCCCGGCGGCGCGCAGGAGTCCCGCACAACCACTTCAACAGGAAGCATCAGCGCTTCCTTGTCTTGCCCTTTGCCGTCGATGGAGGCGATCAGAATCTCAGCCGCCCGTGTCCCGAGCATCTCCGTATCCTGCCGGATGGTTGTAAGCGCGGGGGATACATACGCAGCAAGCTCGATATCATCATAGCCCATCACCGAAATATCTGACGGAACGGACAATTCTTTGTCTTTGGCTGCCATCACCGCGCCAAGCGCCAGCAGGTCACCCGAAGCAAATACAGCCGTCGGACACTCCGGCAGTTCAAGCAGCTTCAGCATTGCATCATAGCCGCTTTCTCTGGAGAAAAAAGCGCCCTCGGCAATATAGCCGTCCGGCACGTCAAGGCCCAGCTCCTCCATGGCCGTTATGTACCCCAGTTCACGCTCGCTTCCCGGAAAGGAGTTCCCGCCTCCGGAAATGTGGGCGATTTTCCGGTGCCCCAAGGATGCCAGGTAATTGACCGCCAGCAGTGCTCCCGCCCTGTTATCCGAGCAGACTGTATGGGACTGCGGCGTATTATAATCCAGAATAACCGTGGGAATATCACTTTCCAGCAGTTCCAGGAAATAAGGGTCGTTGTAATCGGACAGGAACACTACAACCCCGTCCACCCCGCGAATCCGGCAATTCTCCAGATAACCACTCTGCTTGCCGCCGACATCCTTGGAAATGAACATCAGCGCATAACCTTTGGCTACCGCAACCTGCTTGAAGCTCTCAATCACCGCGCTGAAAAATGGATGGCGGATACCCGCCCCGGTCCCCTCAACAAACAGCACACCGATGGTCCATGACTTCTTGGTCGTCAGGGTACGGGCATGCGCGTTGGGCAGGTACCCCATTTCCTGCGCCGTCCTGAGAATTTCCTGGCGTGTCTTCTCCCGCACATCGGAATAATTGTTGAACGCCTTGGAAACCGTGGTTGGCGAGTAGCCGGTTTTTTTGGCAATATCATAAATCGTTGTCAATCCGGTTCACTCCCGCCGGCCCACAATGAAAGCCCTTTTATATTCACTGCCATTCTAACGCCTTTGGGCGCTGCCGTCCAGCACAAAATATCTCTGCACCGAAGGCAGCAGCGTAACAATCTGTATTAGCATTCCAAGGCTCATATAGCAAATATGGATCAAAGAAACGGTGTTCAGCATATACGTCTGGACCATGACCCAAATAATCTGCCCGAAGCCGATGTACAGGGAGAGGGACCATGCGCTATGCAGCGTTTTGAACGGAGTCAGCGCAGCCGCCCATGTCCACTGCGGTTTCTTGACCAGGCCATACAGCACCAGCAAGGGCAGCAAGCCAAAGATCACCAGCAGCAGCAAGCCCGGGACTACAAAATTCACAAAAGGAGATCTTTCCAGTATAGAAGCTGGCATTCCGATCATTTCTCCGCTGGGATCGGCCAGCAGCGTCAGCCCTCCCGCTATCGCTCCAAACCCCAAAAAAGCCTGAAGAATATACAAACAAATGACGGCCCCCGGCCTCTTCTTATGTTTCTCCATTCCTGCTCCCCCATTCTCGAAAAAAGATAGCATGGAGCGTCCCATGATCCTCATCCGTAAGCCTCATAAGTAAAGTTTACAGGTTTTCCCGCCTGCCTACCAAGACAGATGTCACAAATCAGGAGACAATCTGCTTATGCCGGCCGCTGTGTGAACCCCTGCGCTTTGCGCTATACTAGAGTTACCAAAAAAGAAGGGAATGGACTGGCGTGCTGCATGCGTCCTTCCAAATACGCTTATGACCGATACCAATCTGCCATTATCCAAACAATGTGCTTACTGCAAGCAATATAAACCGCTCACCGAATTCCGCAGACGCACGGGCAAGCGCTCCAAGGGCCAGTCGCGCCGGGGCGCCTGCCGGGAATGCCGCAAGCTGCGCGAGGCCGGGAATGCCCAGATGCAGCTGCAAGTAAAAGGGGCCCCGGCCTTCAAGGAAGCCAAGACGCCACATACCTCAACCGGAAGCAAGGGGAAGACGCGTCCGCGCGCAGCCGATCCCCGGTGGAAGGCTCCGCAGCTGCGGGGTCCGAAGCCTGATCCGCAGGATGCCTCGGCCCTGGTTCCGTCCGCCAAAGGTATGATTCTGATGCGCGGCCACAGCGACAAGGGCCGCCGCTGGCATCAGGAAATTGATCTTGAGCTTGCAGTGACGCTCGTCAAAGAGCATGCCGCGGTGGTGGTGAACCGCCGTACGATCCGCCGCCTGTACAGTAACAAGGATTTCCGGGCCTACATTCTAACGAGGGACAATTATACCTGCCATTTCTGCGGCCTGTACGGCGACACCATTGACCATCTGCTGCCGCGGGCCAAAGGCGGCCACACCACGCCGGACAATTGCGTCTGCGCTTGTAATCTATGCAACCAGACCAAGGCCGACCAGTATGTGGAGGAATTTATGGGCCGGTAACCCGCGGGAAGAGCGGATCAGCCGGCGGCTCTATCAACAACGGCATTTCTGCCGTTGTTTCTGCCTAATTCCTCCGACGGTGCTCCAACAACAGCATTTCTGCCGTTGTCGAAGCCCAAGCAGTAAAAAAGCGCACCCGGTCCGGGAAATGCTGTTCCAGAGACCAGCACCCTGAGCCGGGAGCGCTTTTGAAATTACGTAATATGCTTAACCCGTCCGACTTGACCGTCAGCCAGCCGTACCTTGATCCCGTGCGGATGGCGGGGCGAGTTGGTGAGAATGTCTTTGACAACCCCATGTGTGAGTTTGCCTGTAGCCTGGTCCTGCTTCAGCACAATATCCACCTCAAGTCCGGGGCGGATATCCGCTCTAACTTGCCCGTTCATGATGCACTCCCCCTTTCTTAAGTTATAATGGAGTTACTATTACGGATTACGGATAAGGATGAGACAACAATGGCCTTCGGAATTAACAGAGAAGAATTGACCCGTTGGAAACAGGCGGTTACCGCAGGTGAGATTGCTTTCCTGACCCATTACTGGCTGGACCCCCGCTTCCCGGGGATGACTACAGTAACCAAAGTCGGCTGCAGCAACCTGTCCCGTCTAAAAAGCTGGTGCGAGCAGCATGGGCTGCCTTCCCAGTACATTCATAACCGCAGGCCCTTCCCGCATTTCGATCTTATGGGACCGAAGCAGCCGGAAATCCTCCGGCAGGAAGGGCAGTGGGAGCAGCTTGAAAGATTCCATCTGCTCTAACCCGAGGATCAGCAAAAATATGCCGATGCCCGAAATCATAAAGACTGCGGGCTATTTTTTGCTGCGCAGATCCTTCATAATCTTCCGTCCGGTCGGGGTCTGGGCCAGTCCGCCCCCGGCTGTCTCCCGGTGCTTCTCGGGCATGGCCGAGCCAACCTCCAGCATGACTTTGATAACCTCGTCGGATGGAATCACGCTGCGCACCCCGGCCAGCGCCATATCGGCGGCGGCCAGCGCCGTAACTGCACCGAAGCCGTTGCGCACGATGCAGGGAATTTCCACAAGTCCGCCTACAGGATCACAGATTAGTCCAAGTGTATTTTTGAGCGCGAGGCCAACGGCATGAATGGCCTGTGCCGGCGTGCCGCCGCGCAGCTCGGTGAGTGCTCCCGCCGCCATCCCGATGGCTGAACCGACTTCGGCCTGGCAGCCTCCCTCCGCTCCGGAAACAAATGAATTATTGGCAATAACATACCCTATGGCACCTGCAGCGAAGAGGCCGGATACCATGTAGTCATCCTCCCAGCCGAAACGCTCCTGGCAGCTCAAAAACACGCCGGGAATAATTCCGCAGGAGCCTGCTGTCGGCGTGGCAATAATGCGGCCCATCGATGCATTGACCTCCGATACAGCCAGCGCATAAGCCATGGCCTGGCCGGCAGGTCCGCCCAGACAAGGCTCATCTGCGGCATTATAAGACGCAACCCGCTGGGCATCCAGGCCCGTCAGACCACTGCGCGAGGTCGTATCCTCTGTCATGCCGCGGTGTACAGCTTCCTTCATAACCCCGTAATACTGGCTCATGGTGGCGAATTCCTGTTCCTTGGAACGACCGGACTCCCCGCTCTGCTCCTCCAGCATCAACGCGCCGATGCCCATTCCCCGCTCCTCACATAATACAGCCAGCTGGCTTAAGGTTTGAAAATTCATGGTGTGTTGTCCTTCCCTTTTTGTTCTTGCGCGGATTCATTCAGATCCACCACTTTGACAGATTTGACGGCAGACAGAGCCCTCAGCTCATGCAGCAGCCCCGGCGTTGCCGCCTCATCCAGCTCCAGCACCGTAAGTGCCGCACCGCTGCGGTTTTTACGGTCCAGCGACATGTGTCCAATATTGAACTGGCCTTTGCGCATCACATCTGTAACACTGGCCAGCACCCCAAGGTAGTCCATATGATGAATCAGCACCGTCGGATACATTCCTGTAAGCTTTACTCCAAAGCCGTCAATATCCACAATTTCAATATTTCCGCCGCCGATAGATATTCCTGTAAGTGTCAGTTCGGTCCCTGTCTGCGCACCAACCAGATGCAAGCGTACCGTATTGGGATGAGGAAACAAGCCCGTTCCTTGACCGAAAGAAATCTCCATCCCGGCCTCGGCTGCCAGTTCTATGGAATCAGGCAGACGGGAATCATCCGTAGCGAAATTCAGCAGGCCCCCGGCAATCGCCCGGTCGGTCCCATGCCCTTGATACGTAGCGGCAAAAGAACCGAAGAAAGTCACCTCGGCCTCACGCGCCGGCTCACCCAGCACCTGCCGGGCAGCCCTTCCGATCCTTGCTGCACCTGCTGTATGCGAACTGGAGGGTCCGACCATGGCCGGGCCAATAATTGAGAATACATCTTTGAACCGCATTGTTCAGACCTCCACCTATCAAAATTCGACAACATACTTTTCCATTATATTATACTGCAGCTGCGTAAAAGCTACACCATTACATTGTCTGTTACTTAAAAGGTGTTGCTGGAGAACAGGACAATACCGTCCCGCTCCTCCCAGCCGATGCGTGTCCAGAAGCTGCGGCCGAGGGCATTGCCCTCAATGACCATCAAATGGCATTTTTCGATCCCTTCCTGAAGCAGACTGGCCAAGCAGCGGGATACCAGCTCACGGCCAACGCCTTGGCCGCGGCCGTCTTCGCTGACAGCAACATGATACATATACCCTCTGCGTCCGTCATGCCCGCACATTGCAGTACCGGCAAGCGTCTTGTCCCCGTTCTCCGCTACCTGGCTCATTCCCGGATTGCGCTCCAGATAGCGGAGTATTTCTTCCCGGGAGTCCGCCCCGCTGAGGTTCATCCCCTCGGTATTCTCCCATAACCGGTAGGCGGCTTCGTAATCATCGGCAGTCATTGGTCTGTAATTCATGGTTTTCTCTCCAATTCGGTTGTTTTATATGTAGGGTTGAGCCCGTCTGCACACAGCATTGAATTCCTCCGGATTAAGCCTGCCAAGCGCCAGCATTTCTTCATAAGGGTCACCTTCGAGCTTCAGCAGCTTGGCAAACGCAGGCTCTGTCTTCATTCCGCCCGACTTCAGGGAGCGGACATTCTCTGCGAAGCCGGGTCCAAGCAGCCTCAATATCCGCCCCTCCACCTGCATATGCAGCCAGGCATTCTGTTTCTCCGTGGCCAAGGGCTGGCCAAACAGCTCAATCGGCCAACCGCCCGCCGAAAAATTAATTTTGGTACGGACAACCCCCTCCACTGTACCGGTCACCGCATAAAAGCCCTCCAACTGGCCGAAATGACACCGGGCCGTTTCGATAAAGCGCCGGGGTTCCCGCACCTCACAAATAATATCCAGGTCACTGCCTTCCACCTGAATCCCCAAGGGCACTGTTCCTGCCAGCCGCGGATGATATTCTGCCAGCAGCTCCATGATGCGCAGCTTGCGCAATAACTTCCAGACCTCTTTCAATACTGCATTGCCCGCTTCATCCTCTCCATGGCTCAGACCGCTGTCCATTTCCGGCATACTTCACCTCCTGTCTAAACTAATCGGACTCATCCTGCTTATGGAGTGGCCTACGTTGGAAAAAATATCACTAATCCGGCTTACACAGCTTACAGTGCATCTTATGTTGGAAAAAGTACCACTAATTCGACTAAAAGTGACTCCGTAAGGGATGAATATGCACGAATTAGGGGTACAAAATCCAACTAAAACCTTTTGCAGCCAGGATTTCAGCGAATTAGTTTTACTTTTTCCACTTAGCCCTAGCATCTGATGAGCCTCTTGGTGCTCCCAGGCTTATATGCATATCCGACGCAGACACGGGCTGCGTAACGGGGGGCAGGAGGAGGCGCACGCTTTTCTGGGCGCATGCATAAAAATATACAGAATCACAGAATGCACCTGAGGAGTGTCGCTAATGAATCCTGTATATCCCTATTACGGAGAGCGTACGGTCTGCCGCGTGCAGCCTATTTCCTTTCCCCCGCAGCATCAGGACCGCCAGCCGGGACTGGAGAGTCTGATGCAGCCCCGGCCAATCAGCGAAAACCCCGACAGCCGCGGCAGCGGAAAGCTGAACGGCAAGGTTGCGCTGATTACCGGCGGAGACAGCGGGATCGGGAAAGCCGCTGCGATTGCTTTTGCCAAAGAAGGCGCGGATGTCGCCATTGCCTACCTCTACGAGGCGTCCGATGCCGAAACCACACAGCGGCGTATTGAAGAGCTGGGACAGCGCTGCCTGCGGATTCAGACCGACTTGCGGTGTAAAGCAAACTGTACCCAGGCGGTGGAGCATACCGTGCGGACCTTCGGCAAACTGGATATCCTGGTCAACAATCACGGGGTACAGTATCCGCAGCAGAGCCTCCTGGATATCTCCGAGGAGCAGTTGTACGAGACGTACCGCACGAATATTTTTCCGTTCTTCTTCCTGACGCAGGCCGCGCTGCCGCATCTGCGCACAGGGGCTTCCATCATTAACACCGCATCCATAACCGCATACCAAGGCCATAAGGAGCTCATTGATTATTCATCCACCAAAGGCGCTATTGTCACGTTCACCCGCTCCCTCGCCCTGTCGCTTGCCGACAGCGGAATCCGGGTCAACAGCGTGGCTCCCGGTCCGGTGTGGACCCCGCTGATTCCGTCCAGCTTCTCCGCCGAAGAAGTCAGTGTGTTCGGTACCGATACCCCCTTCAAGCGGGCCGCCCAGCCCTATGAGCTGGCTGGAGCCTACGTCTATTTGGCCGGACCCGATTCCACTTACGTTACCGGAACCTGCATTCATGTTAACGGAGGGGACATGGTGACCAGCTGACCGGCCGCCGTGTTCGCTTCCCTGAAAGGATGTTATTCATGAACAAATTGAAGGATTACGATCTTCCATCCGTGAGGCTTAGTGCAGGGATGTATGCCCTGACGAAGCTGTCTGCTGCCGGGCTGACATTTATGCTGGTCTCCCTTGCTATGCTCGCATTCCCGCATACCGGTGGTGTACCGGAAGGCTGGCCGACCTCGGTGCCTTATGCCATCTATGCCTACGGACTGCCGGCCGCGCTGGTATCCGATGCCCTGCTGCGCATATTCCGCTTCACTTCGCTCCCACCGGCCCTTGTGCTGTACGCGGCCTGCGGTTATGGCGCTGGCGTATGGCTGGCCGCAGAGCAGGGCGGGGACGCTGTGGCCTGCGGGATCGCCGGGATTTTCGCATTGCTGCTGTTCCGGCTTGCGCAGCTGGCCGGAGAACGGCAGCCGCTCCTGCTTCCGGTATTCGCCCTGTTTGTCCCGCTGATCTGCCTGGTGCTGTTCTGACCTGCGCTTATAGCGCAAGAACTGCCGCTTAGCTGCGTTGTGTATTGCGGACCAAGGGTCAGGTAGAATGCAACGTTGCACCTCATAAGTATAACAGCGCCCTGTCCCGCCCGGCTCAGAGCGCCTCAATGATATCTCCGGCGATCAATGCCGACGGATCATGGCGCTGGCGGGCAGCCCGTTCACCGGCCAGGCCGTGCAGATAGACGCCAAAGGCCGCTGCCTGCGCAGCATTGAGCCCTTGTGCAAGCAATCCCGCAATGATGCCGGTCAGCACATCGCCCGCACCGCCGGTTCCCATGCCCGGATGGCCTGTGATATTCACATAAGCCTCTCCTTCAGGCGTTGCGACCACCGTATGGGCCCCCTTCAGTACAAGGGTTACCCCATGCTCCCGGGCATAAGCCAGCGCCAAGCCGATCCGGTCCCGCTGCACCTCAGCCGTGGATATTCCAGCCAGCCGGGCCATTTCCCCCGGATGGGGCGTCAGGATCACCGGATGGCGGCGGCTTGTCCAGGAGCTGTAATCACTGTCGGCCAGAATGTTTAGCGCATCGGCATCGATAACCAGTGGGGCAGCAATGCCTTCCCACAGCGCCCGCAGCCATTCCTGATCGTCCGCAAACCGTCCAAGCCCCGGCCCCACTGCAGTGACATCTCTGCCGGTGCTTAGCCGCAGCACTTCAGCGGCAGTCCCGGCGCTCCAGGTGCCATTCTCCCCGCCGGCCGCTGCCAGCATCAGCTCCGGAACTGCGCCGATGACATGGGGCATCAGCATCGCAGGCAGCGCCCAGGTCACCAGGCCGCAGCCTGCGCGCAGGGCGGCGCGGGCTGCCAGCAGACCCGCCCCGCTCATGCTAAGGCTTCCCGCTGCCAGCAGGACATGCCCGTAGGTGCCCTTGTGGCCCTCGGGCGAACGGCGGCGCGACACGTCGACCTGCAGACGTGTCCGCAGCACCTCCGGCGTCAGCAGGCTGGCCGGGACGCCGCCCTCCCGGGCCAAGGCAGCAGGGATGCCGATGGAGCGGACCACCACCTGCCCGGCGTTGCCCGCGCCGGGATATTGCAGCAGCCCGCGTTTGAGGAACGCGAGGCAGACCGTCACTGCCGCATGAATGCAAGGCTCATGCGCCTGGCCCGTGTCCGCATCCAGCCCGCTGGGGATGTCTGCGGACACAATGGGTTTGCCGCTGCTGTTCGCGGCGGCAATCAGCTCCGCATAGGCACCGCGCGGGCGCCCGCGCTGCCGGTGCCGAGCAGCGCATCCACGATGCCGCTGCATGCGGCAAAGTCCACCCGGTCCCGGCCGTAGACTACGGCGGGCAGGCCCAGGGCTGCAGCGGCATCGCGCTGCAGGGCGGCTTCGCCGGCCAGCGACTCCGGCGCGGCCGCGTACACCAGCGTGACGGCGATGCCCGCCTCACGCAGGTACCGGGCGGCGGCAAGACCGTCGCCGCCGTTATTGCCCTTGCCGGCGAGGACAAGCCAATGCCCCGCGTCGGCATGCCCCAAGGCCAGCGCGCTATCCCCGCTGACCGTGAAGCCCGGCGGCTTGATCCCCGGGCCGCCGCCAATCCCAGCCGTCCCGGCTGCTTCTGTCCCCGTATCCCCCGGGGCCTTCCGGCAGACCCGCTCCGGCTGCGGCACAGCTTAATGATCTCCTCCGCAATGGCCCGTCCGGCATTCTCCATCAGCGCCACCGCCGGAATTCCCAGCCGTTCTATCGTTTCACGGTCCAGCTTCCGCATTTCCTCTGCAGTAACCACGTACATCTCGTTCCCTCCCTGCATGATCAGATTACTATATGAATTGCAGTTCTGTTATGGCAACACGATTAAATCACTCTTCGGTGAGCGCGTCAACACCCGGCTTGCGTCCGTTCCAACCAGAACATCACCTCTATCCGGACTCCTCCAATACCGGGCAGGTATAAGCCCGGTTCAACGGTCATGAACGTATTTCCAGCGAATTCGGATCAAGCCGGTAGCTGATGTAAGGCGCTTATGTTCTCTATAATCAAGGCTTTGCGCATCCCCAATACCCGCTCCGCCAGTTAGCATCCCAGAATCCCAAAATTTCTTGTCGGCAACGCTTTAAGTGGAAAAAGGTACACTAATTTGCCGGAGTACTCTATCCCCAGACAGATGAAGTGGAAAAAGGGGCACTAATTCAGCTCATTTCGCCATTGTTTAAGAAAAGTGGCCCAATTAAGTTTACTTTTTCCACTTAAATCTCAGTATTTATAAATTTTCGAAAAAATAAGTTCCCTTTTTCCAACTAGCACCTGCGAAGAAACCGGCCTTCGCCGCCCCAACAACGGTATTTCTACCGTTGCTCGTTACAAATTCATAAATCATAACCACCCGTCCAACGGGTGGTTTGCTCTGAGGCTATAAGCCTCTGGTGCCGGCTAGCGTCTAAAGGCGCTGGCTTTCACTTCGTTCAAGCCACTATGCCTTTGCCTCTTTTGCCTACCCCTGAAGGGGTGCTTGGACTACCAGCTACCCCTTAAAGGGGTTTTCATACTCTTTCACACTCAGCTTATCCAGTGCAATATCGTGACTTTCCTGCTCCTGGATATACTTTTTAATCGTTGCTTCATTGAGACCTACCGTGCTTACATAGTACCCTTCTGCCCAAAAATGGCGATTCCCGTACTTATACTTCAAGTTTGCATGCTTATCGAAGATCATGAGCGCACTTTTCCCTTTCAGATATCCCATAAAACTCGAGACGCTCATTTTCGGTGGAATACTCACCAACATATGAATATGATCGGGCATGAGGTGTCCTTCGATAATCTCTACTCCTTTGTAGCCACAGAGTTGCTTTAGGATATCTCGGATACTTTCTTTGTATTGATTGTAGATCACCTTTCGTCTATACTTTGGGGTGAATACGATATGGTACTTGCACATCCACTTGGGTTGTGCCATGCCTTCTCTGGCTTGTCCCACAAAAACCACCTTCTCCTTTCGTTAGACATAGTAGCTTGAACACTCCTATTATAACGATCGCATCAGGTGGTTTTTTGCTATAAGCATCACTACACCACCCGCATAGCAGGTGGTTTTTTGTTTCGCACGCTTCGCGTACTCAACTGGCTAAAGCCACTAATAAGGGGTAAGCTTCGCTTCCCCCAAAACATATAAATCCTTATATTCCCAAAAAAACAGCGATTCTCCGGGTAATGGAGAATCGCTGTTTTTTGGTCTTGTTACATTGTTTAGTATCCCACCGTAAACCGGGTCCGGCTGAAGTTTCCTTCCTCCAGCTCATCAATGACGGCTACGGCAAAATCCTCCACGCTGATGCTGCTGTCTCCGTTCTCATCCACCACCAGGCGGTCCAGGCCGATGCGGAACTGTCCGGTCCGGCGGCCGGGGCGGATCACGGCAGGCGGACTGAGATACGTGTAGTCCAATGAAGAAGCGCTATAGATTTCATAGGCATGTCCATGCGCCTCCGCCAGCGGCCGGAACTTCCCGGGGAACCCCGGCGTATCCATCAGCCGCTCGCCTGACTCCGTTTTCAGCGTGCCCGCTCCGCCAATCACCAGCAGCCGCTCCAGGCCTGCAGCCTGCATGCCCTCCAGCAGACTCTCCGCCGCACGCAGCAGGTCGTTCTCCCGCCCGGCTGCGGGACCAAACGCACTGATCACTTCTTCATGCCCGCGTACCGCCTCAGCTACCGTCGCCGGGTCCAAAATATCTGCTGTAGTGACGTGCAGGCGCTCATGTTCCAGCTCCAGTGAAGCCGGATTGCGGACCGCTGCAGTGACCTCATGTTTTCTTTTTAGCGCTTCCTGCACAATGGCTCTGCCGATTGTTCCCGTTGCTCCAAAAACCACAATATCCATACCAGCAACCCTCACTTTCTCCAGTTGTATGTCTATTTCACATTCTCTTCAATAACGTCGTGGGACATTCCTCAGCACCGCGAGAGCATTCTCTGCGAATCAGGCATGCTGCTTTTTCTTGCTACAATATACTGCAATTGTTGCCTGCATTGCTGTTACCAATATATACGACGGCACCGCTGCCAAGCAAGAGAGTTCCAGCCGATACACAACATGATGAAACATTATCCATTGTTGAACGTACAATGACTCAAAGCCGCTGTTCTTTTGCAGCCGGAATATTCTATGCCCTTATTCTGGGGTAAACTGTGGAATAGGATCATAATATTATGCCGAAAGGTTGGGTGAAGTCATCATGACTCCAATAGGGAAGTTGTTCAAATGGGGTACATTTGCTTATGAGGCTTTTCTGGCGCTGCCGTTCATCGGGGGAGCTTTTGTTGTTGCGAATGCCTGGGCGCCGCTGGGTGTTGCGTTCCTGCTGCACGCAGTAGCCGTAGTACTGCTGTTGAGAGAGCGTGGACCTATCGTCGGCAACGTAGTCGGGATTGTCACTTCGGTAGTCGCTTTGATTCCTTTTGTCGGCTGGATTATGCACGCTGTGACCGCAATCATTCTGCTCATTGAGGGAATATCCGCCTCGCGGCGCACACCACGCTACTAGCGGGAAAGCTCAAAAATAACAAAAGAAGGAGTCCCCTCACCAGCCATGATAAAAGGATTATACGAAGCACATTTGCCAGTAAGCAATCTGGAATTTAGAATTAAACGGCTGCGCCGTCCTTCACTGGACAGCGCAGCCGTTTGGGATTTATGGGTTTATGGTTGCCTGTTCCCCATCCTAGCGGGGCAAATTACAGTATCTATCCTGAAATAAGGCATGGATGTCTATTGAATAATCTGCATACTTCCGCGTTTTATTTTATGGCTTCTTTTTAAGCAATTCCAAAGCCCGGTTCATCACCGGGTCCTTGCCGGCATCAATATCGGCTTGCTTGATCATGATCTTTTCGTCCGGCGGCAGGCCGCGCTGCTCGTAATTAGTGCCGTCAGGCGATGTATAACGTTCGTTGCTCAGGGAGAATAACTGTTTGTTCGGCAACAGTCTAAGCAGCATGTCCGAAAAGTATCCGCACGTCTTTTCCCCGATAACCTTTACTTTGTCCAATGCTTTTAAGGCCATCGTCCCTGTCTCGCCGGCGCTTACCGTTAACGGACTGGTCAGCACCACAATATTATCAGCTGAAAACTGCTTTGCTCCCGGTTCGATATATACCTGCGTAGGCTTGGAGAATTGCTCGTATCCGCCTGTTCGGACCTGTTTGGCATACGCCAGCTTGCGTTTCTCGGCAAACAAGCCGGCTATTTTCAACCCGAAGAAGTCCTCGCCCCCCTCATTAAAGCGCATATCGATTATAAAGTTGCGGCAGTTCGCCAGATCCTGCACCATTTCCGCCAGTGCTTGGTCAATTTTCTGCGGATCGGACTCGTCAAAACCAATCAGCTTGATGTAAGCGCCGCCGCTTTTCGTTTGGCCATAAACAATACGCCCGTCGAGCTTGCTCTTTACCGCCCCTTTGATATATCCGTCTTCGACGTTTCGTTGCATCGACTTCGAATTGGCTGAGAAAAATTCCTCCCGCTCAACTTTGGACTTGGAGAAGATCATACCCTTTTTACCGAATATGACGCTGTGTCCGTCGTTCAGCTTTTGGAACATTTGCGTCAAAATATCCTCCAGTTCCTTCTCGGAGGTAGCGGCGCCAACTTTGGGCCGATACTCTTTGTACACCTCTTTCCAATTCACTTTGACGAGCGGAAAGAAACTGAAATTCTCTTCAAAGGATTGCCAGAATACTTCAAAATTTTGCACGGGATCATTGCTGAATCCGTTATACTTCACCTTGGGAAGATTATCAATCCGTTTGAAATGCTGCACGTATCCCAAGCCATCGGTCAAGCTGCCGTTAACGAAGCGGCCCATCGGAAATCGCGGGGCATTAAATTGCTCCTGGGATTTGGTGTTGTCGTAAATTTCATTAATATAAATGTCGCCGTTGTTCTCGATATTTCCTTTCCCGAACGGTACCAAGCTGTCCTTGGTGTAGCTGTAGACCTTAACGGATTGGCCTTCTATTTCGAATATATGGCCATACCCTTCCGATTGCCAAAGCTGGCGCTCGGCGGCTGCGGTTGCGGGGGGCGGCTGCTTCCGGTTCTCCTTCGCCTGGACATAGGTTCCCGACATGCTGAATGTCAGGAGGGTCAAGATGGCAATCAATACTTTCATTTCTGGTCCTCCTTCTGATCAAAAAATACAAAATTGGCTTTTCGAGGATAGTATAAAGCCCGAATTTGTCCTCAGTTTGAACAGAGGATTACAATTCGGGCTTTGTATCTTCGAGGGGAAGTGTGATCGAGAAGGAGGTTCCGCTCCCCAATCTGCTGGACACTTCGATTTTTCCATGATGAAGATCGACAATCCGCTTCACGATGGAAAGACCGATTCCGTTGCCGCTAATATTGCGTTTTCTCGCTGTATCCACTTTGTAGAACGGTTTGAAAATTTGGCTGATTTCCTCCTCAGGCATGCCGATTCCATTGTCCGTCATTCGGACGACTGCGCTTTCGCCTTTCTTGAAGGACTCCACCATTATCTTTCCATGATCGGCGGTAAATTTGATGCAATTGCCAAGCAGGTTGTTCCACACCTGATTCATCCTGTCTTCATCCGCTACAATGGTTATCGGCTCCAGCATAAGCTGCATATCCAGATTGCGGGCAGACCATTGCGGTTCCAGGCGAATGACAGCTTTGCGCAGTTGCTCGTCGAGACGAAACTTTTGCAGGTCGGGCTTTGCATGCTCGTGCTCCAGGCTGGTCAATTCCAGCAGATCGTCGCACAGCCGGGACAGCCTGTCGCTCTCCTCGTCGATAATATTCAGCATCTGCATACGGGTTTTCCCGTCCATGGACTTGATCTTCAGCACACGGGTATATCCTTTGATCGACGTTAGAGGAGATTGGATTTCGTGGGATACATCGGAAACAAACCGCCGACGGAGCATATCCAGCTTTCCCAGCTCAGCCGCCATCGCGTTAAAGCTTAGGGTAAGCTGTCCAATTTCGTCGCGACGTTTGGTAGACAGGCCAACGTTAAAATCGCCCCTGGCCATTCTTTGCGTTGCATGGGTCAGCTTCCGCAGGGGCCTGACCATATACCGCGCAGCGATCAACACCAGAATACTTCCCAAACCGAGAGTAAACAGCTGCTGATACCGGATCAAGGAATCGATTTCGTCGAGGAAAAAAACGGTCTGGGTCGTAACCAACAAGACGTGCGGCGAACCATTCAGCGCAAAAGGCAGGCCAACCGTAATCTCGTCATCCTCGCTGGACCCGTTGCGATAAATTTTGTTTTGCTTGAGCACTTGCTGCAGATACGGTTGATCCTTCTGCCGGTCTGGAGCAGCGCTCCCAGGGTTCAGCAGCGTTCCCGAGCTGTCATAAAACCGTATCTTATAAAAGGGCATAGAATTGCTTACTTCCGCGAAAGCCTTCGCATCCTTCGGAGCCAATTTCTTATATAATTGAATGATCATTTGGGCATTGCCAATCATCTTCTCTTCCACGATCGCTCCAATATGGCTTTTGTAGAAATAGCTTTGAACGAAAAAACCCGAGAGCAGGCTGACTATGACAACCCCCAGAAACGTCAACACGACGCGGGCATAGAGTGAGTTAATCACGATACACCTCCAGACGGTAGCCCATGCCGCGCATCGTTACGATGCGGAAATCTTCGGCATACTGCTCGAACTTGTCGCGCAGACGTTTGACATGCGTGTCCACGGTGCGTTCATCCCCATTGAACGCGTAACCCCAGATGTCGCGGATCAGCATGTCGCGCGTAAAAATTTGCCCGGGATAACTGGCCAGTTTGTAAAGCAGCTCAAATTCTTTTAAAGGAAGAGTCCATTCCCCGCCCGTATCGAAAAAGTGAACCTGGTAGCTCGTTTTATCGAGAATGACTCGACCGAGCTTCACGATATGGGAGGTAGCGATCCGATACCTTTTGAGCAGCGCCTTGACCCGCATGACCATCTCCATCGGATCAAAAGGTTTGGTCAAATAATCGTCCGTCCCCAACCGGAAGCCTTTGACTTTGTCCAGCGACTCCTTTTTGGCCGTGACCATCAGCATCGGCTTGTCCCCGGCCTCCCGCAGCTTTCTGCACAGCTCCCAACCGTCCATGCCGGGCATCATAATATCCAAAATGATTAAATCAACGGAATGATGCAAGTAATAATCCCAGGCTTCGAGACCATCCGTTTTCTCTACGACGTCCATACCTTCGTCTCTTAATAACAGCCCTGCCAGTTGGCGGACAAAGACGTCGTCATCCACTACCATAATCGTCGGCAATGTTCATTCACCTCGCACTAACTTTCCCTGCCATGAGAAAAGCATCTATTCGAAGCCCGCTCCGTGAGGTTTGTTTATTCTAATTTCGACGGTGTGGAAATGAATTCCTTTAGTATATATAGATAAAACAGAGCATGAGAACTAACGGTAAGTGAACTTCATGTACCTTTAGTGTAACTTATTAATATGGAGCCGATATGAAAAAAAAGACGACACTCATTCAAGTTTCGAATGAAATATCGTCTTTTTGCTGGTTATCACTGGACGAGAGGGCGTTACTCCTTCATCAGCTATAATTTTGCATAACTGCTTTGGCTTACAGCGCTTCGTTTCCTTAAGTATTCTATCGGGTTTAATTTCGACTTGAGTCCGATTGCAGATATAAGGGCCGTACGCTTCACCCTCGTCCCGCAGAACGGGAATCGGTCCGCCGGCTTCCGGCCTCTCCACTATAACGTGCATTTGCAGTGCTGTTCTCAAAGCGCTTGCGCTCGGTCCGCTCCATCTGCACAATTTGCCCTTCATGCACCACGATGTGCAGGGAACCGAATTCCATATTGTCCAAAAGCTCCGCAATCCGCGCAAGCCATACCTCATCCACTTTCAGTGGCTTAGCCATTCTCCAGCCTCCCTTTCCCCGGACAGGGGATTCTCCACCAATCCCGTCTTAACCAACCTGTATACTATGGTTTAACTTAGCATGGAATCAAAAGGGCTGTCAATGCGCACTTTTGCGTGTAAGCCAGCTTTTTACGATCATCGTTACCAAAGCGAGCAGCAGCAGCAGCGAAGCAACGCCGAAGGAAGCCGAGAACTGATATTCGTTATACAAAATTTCAACATGCAGCGGCAGCGTGTTCGTCTCCCCGCGAATATGCCCGGATACAACGGATACTGCACCGAACTCTCCCATCGCCCGCGCATTGCAGAGGATAATTCCGTACAACAGCCCCCATTTGATATTCGGCAGCGTTACGCGCCAGAAAATCTGCCAGCCATGAGCCCCGAGGGTAATCGCCGCTTCCTCCTCCTGCGTGCCCTGGTCCTCCATCAGCGGAATCAGCTCGCGGGCCACAAAAGGAAAGGTCACAAACAATGTGGCGAGCACGATGCCCGGAAGGGCAAAAACAATCTTAATGTCATGGGCGCTGAGCCAGGACCCGAACCAGCCGTTCGAGCCGAAGACAAGCACAAAGATCAGCCCGCCGATGACCGGCGATACGGCAAAAGGCAGGTCAATCAGCGTAATCAGAAACCCTTTGCCGCGAAAACGGAACTTGGTCACCACCCAAGCGGCCATCACCCCGAACAGGGTATTCAGCGGCACGGTGATTGCAGCAACCAGCAGCGTCAGCCGCAGTGCTGAAGCGGCATCAGGATCGGTCAGCGCCGCCAGGAAGACATCCCAGCCCCGCTTCAGCGCTTCTGTCAGCACCACGATCAGCGGCAGTGCGATCAGCCCGAACAGCACAAGACCAGCCGCTGCGACCAGCAGCCACTTCACGGCAGAGGATTCCGTGGTTGCAGGGGAAGCTGCACTCCGGCGCGGTCTGGGTGCAGCCATAGGGACAGTACCAGCCATAATTTTACCTCCTGAATTATTGGTCTGCTTACCGCGAAGTCTTGCGGGCCCAGCGCTGCAGCGTGTTAATGACAAGCAGCATCAGGAAAGAGATCAACAGCAGCAGCAGTGCTACTGCGGTCGCCCCGGCATAATCAAACTGCTCCAGCTTCGACATGATAAGCAGCGGAGCAATCTCTGTGCGCATCGGCATATTGCCGGAGATGAATACCACGGACCCGTATTCCCCGATCCCCCGGGCAAACGCCAGCGCAAAGCCGGTAAGCAGCGGCGGGATCAGCTCCGGGATCACGATGCTGCGGAAGGTCCGCCAGCGTCCCGCTCCCAGCGTTGCCGAAGCCTCCTCCATATCCCGGTCCAAGTCCTCCAGCACCGGCTGAACGGTACGGACGACAAAGGGAATGCCGATGAACATCAGCGCAAGCGTAATGCCCAGCGGTGTGAAGGCGATCTTAAGCCCCAACGGCTCCAGCAGCGAGCCGATCCAGCCATTTTGCGAATACAGCGCCGTCAGGGAAACACCTGCTACAGCTGTCGGGAGCGCGAACGGCAGATCGATCAGGGCGTCGAATATCCTTTTGCCCGGAAACTCATAGCGCACCAGCACCCAAGCCAGCAGCAGTCCCAGAAAAGCATCGGCTAAGGCTGCCATTGCCGCAGTGCTCAAGCTGACCCGGTACGAAGCCAGGACGCGCGGGTCCGTCGCGATATCCCAGAATTTGGCCCAGCTCAGTCCCGTCGAATTAAATAACAGTGCCGATAGCGGCAGCAATACGACAAGACTCAGATAGAGCACGCTGTAGCCCATCGTAAGCCCGAAGCCCGGCAGCACCTTGCCCCGCACTGGAGCCGTAATAGTGACATTCATTGACCTGTTCATCCCTTTCCCGCCTTCGGCTAATGGGCCGATCAGCCTCCATACACAAACTGTTTACAGCAAATCCTGCCGCTCTTCTCCGGATGTCAGCCGTTTGGATTATTATTTGGCGCCAGGCACATAAATTTTGTCGAAAATCCCGCCGTCATTGAAATGCTTCTCCTGGGTTTCTTTCCAGGTTCCGAATTTATCTGCGAGTGTGAACAGCTTGATCTCAGGGAATTTGTCCTTATATTCCTCTTTCACGCTCTCCAGGGTCGGACGGTAGTAGTTGTCGGCAGCGATTTTTTGCCCCTCTTCGGTGTAGAGATACTTCAGGTAGGCTTCGGCTGCCTCACGGGTGCCTCTTTTGTCCACGACCTTGTCTACTACAGCCACCGGCGGTTCGGCCAGAATGCTCTCGGACGGGTTGACGATTTCGAATTTGTCGGGGCCCAGCTCCTTGATCGACAGGTAGGCTTCATTCTCCCAGGCAATCAGCACATCGCCGATTCCCCGCTCTACAAAGGTTGTGGTCGCCCCGCGCGCTCCGGTATCCAGCACGGGCACGTGCTTGAACAGCTCCTGGACAAATTCCTGCGCTTTGGCTTCATCATTGTTGTTGTGGTCAAGCGCATAGCCCCAGGCGGCAAGATAGTTCCAGCGTGCCCCTCCGGAGGTTTTCGGATTCGGCGTGATGACTTCCACCCCTTCTTTCAGCAGATCCGGCCAGTCCTTGATGCCTTTGGGGTTGCCTTTGCGTACCAGGAACACAATCGTCGAGGTGTATGGGGAGCTGTTATGCTCGAATTTGCTTTCCCAGCCTTCATTGATCAGCCCCTTGTCCTTCAGTGCGTCAATGTCGTAGCCTAGGGCAAGAGTGACCACATCCGCTTCCAGGCCTTCCTGCACCGCCCGGCTTTCGGCGCCGGAACCGCCATGCGACTGTTTGACCGTAACCTTCTGGCCCGTTTCTTTCTCCCAATAGGCGGAGAACGCCTTGTTATAATTCTCGTACAGCTCGCGTGTCGGGTCGTAGGATACATTCAGCAGCTCTACCGGATCTTTTGCCGGAGCCTTGGCAGCTTCTGCTGTTGCAGCCGCATTGCTTGCTGCCGGTGCATCTGTTGCTGGGGCCGCCCCATTGCCTGAATTGTTATTGCCGCAAGCCGCAAGACCTGCTGTCAATAATAATGCGAATCCCGTGATTAGTCCCTTTTTGATCCCTTTTTTCATCACAGCCACTCCCCTGTTATTGTCTCTTGACACCCCATGAAGTTCCCGTCAGTCAGCATTGTTGTCTTTCAGCAAAAAATAGACGGAGGAAGGCCCACTTGTGGCAGGTCAAACCGGTCCTGTGGACACGTGTCTGCGAGCTATAGCGGGCGTTCCTCCGTCTGTACGGTAAGAACTTATTCAATTATTCCTACCCATTTAGTAGGTTATAAAGATATAATACTGAAACCTCTGCACCCTGTCAAACCTTTTTTTCAAAATAGCGAAAAGTCTTTTTCAGCCGGCGTGACGGCAGCATGTGACGGCTGTTCCTGCAAAAATCACTTGTTATTACGGCGCCAAAGTAATATTATTGCTACATCTTACAGGTCAAAAAATAGGTTAAAAAACAGGTTGAAAACATAGGCTGAAACATGTGAAATCAGCGCAATTACCGGGGGAGACAATCATGGGAATGAATCTGGAATATGTGCCTGTACCTGCACCCGCGCCGCAGCGGCCACGGCTGCACAAGCGTATCCTTTGGGAGCTGGCAAGGCGCATTCTGGACACTTACCGCTACGATACACAACTATGGCGGACGGCGCTTGCCGGCCCCTGGTTGATATGCTTTTTGGTGTTTGCCGCAGCTGTTCTGGGCATCCCTACCGGACTCGGAACTGCCGCCGATGTGATGCTGGCCACCTGTGCGGCAACCCTGGTCCTGGCTTGTGCCGGAAATATTCTGGCCGTACTGCTGGCCCTGTCCGGGCTGCGCATCCCGCGCCTCTATGCGGGCTCTTTATTGAGCGCTTCAGGAGCTGTCCTGCTAGTCTTCTATTATGCCGATCTGGAGCTTGAAGCCGCAGCCGCCGTTGCTGGAATTGCCGCCCTCCTCGGCGGCCTGGGCGGTCTGGCCATCGGGCTGCTGCGCAGGCGCCGGTTCACCATGGGCCTGCTGCTTGCAGCCGTCGTGCTCGCGTCTCCGCTCGCCCTCTCTACCCGGGGCAATGGCGACACCTCACCGGAGGCGAGCGTATCAAACGGAGGCCCGGCTCCCATCGATGCCGAAAATCCGGGGGAGCCGGGGAACTATACTTACCGCAGCTTCACCTATGGCAGCGGCCAGGATCTTCACCGGTCCGAGTATGGCGATGAGGCTGAGCTTACCACTGCTACGGTGGATGCCTCTGCTTACATTACAAGCTGGCCCAAGCTGCGCACCTTATTCTGGGGTTTTGATCACAGCTCCCTTCCTGTAAACGCCCGGGTCTGGATGCCTGACGGTGAAGGACCTTACCCGCTCGTGCTGATGGTGCACGGCAACCATATGATGGAGGATTATTCCGAGGGGGGGTATGCCTACCTGGGCGAACAGCTGGCCAGCCGGGGTTTTATCGCGGTGTCTCTTGATGAGAACTTTCTGAACTATTCCGCCTGGTCGGGCATTCCGGATAATGATTTCAAGGTGCGGACCTGGATGATTCTGAAGCATCTGCAGCAGATCGGCATTTTTGCGGAGCAATCCGGCAACCCTTTCTATCAGAAGGTGGATTATAGCCGGACCGCCCTGCTCGGACACAGCCGGGGCGGGCAGGCCGTAGCTATGGCTGCGGATGCCGGCCGCTGGTTCAAGAATGACCCTGCTCTTGCCGCCGCCGCACAGTTTCACATCGCTTCAGTTATCGCACTCGCCCCTACGGACAAAGCCATTGATAACCAGCAGGCCCGGCTGGAGGATGTCAATTACCTGACCCTTCAGGGTGCCCGCGATGGCGATGTGCATGATTTTTACGGTGACCGGCAGTATATCCGTTCTTCTTTTACAGGAGCTGCTTCGTCCTTCAAAAGCTCGCTTTATATTGCCGATGCCAACCACAGCCAGTTCAATACCAGCTGGGGGCTGTACGACCAGTCGCTGCCGGCGGGATTGTTTCTGGACCGAACGGATATTATGGACGGGGTCGCGCAGCGGCAAATCGCCAAGGTCTATGTCACCGCCTTTCTGGAGGCTACCCTGGACGGGAAGGAAGTCTACCAGGATCTGTTCCGCGATTACCGCAGCGGATTGCAGTGGCTTCCCGGCACCGCATACTATAACCGGTTCCAGAGCGGCGGCGATATCGTTGTAGCCACCTTTGATGAGGACCGCAACAAGAACACCGTCACCGGCGGAACCGCGGAAGCAGCGGGTCTAGCCTGGAGGGAGGAGGTCGCCAAGGACCGGGAATCCAAGAGCAAAGCTACTTATGGGCTGGTGCTGGAGCACAGTACAAAGGGCGGCGGAGAGGGTTATTACAGCATCAAGCTGAAGAATAGCATCACCAGCGGGCTTGCCGAGTCTGGTGCTGCCGGATTAACCTTCTCGATGGCTAACCGCAATGCCGACAGCAAGGATACGCCGGATGCGGTACAAGCGGCGGCCTCCCCCGGTGTGGAAGTCGAACTGAAGGACAGCAATCATGCAACAGCCCGTCTTTCGCTGAATGAAGTGATGGGCATTCTGCCCCTGCCGCAGACCCGGTTCACACTCCTCCCCTGGCTTGAGGAGCGGATGAGCGACGGCAAATACGGCGATCTCTCGGAAGCTGTATTTCAGACCTACGAGCTGCCTTTTGAACGTTTTATTGAAGTAGAGCCCGGGCTTGACCCGGATAAACTGAGTGAAATCACCTTCTACCTGCAGGGAGAGGGCGATAAAATTATGCTGGATGATATCGGCTTCTACCTTAAAGGCATCAGTATGGAAGGGTCCAAGCAAACCGCTATTATACAATGAATAGAAAGATAACTTCATTCGAAAGCAAAAAACGGCTGAGCAGTCCTTAACTGGACCTCAAGCCGTTTTGTTTTTTGGCAGGCGCTCAATAACTTGAACTTGAAGGAGATCAGATTCAGGCCGGGAGATTCTATTGCATTTTCTGCAGCAGATTCCCCCTATAATCCAGCGAACAGAAGGCGCTTCTGGGTTACAACGGCTTCAGGCAGACCGGTGATGTGAGATCCAGCTCATTGCCGGTAGGGATGAGCCTGCCGGTCTCGCTGTCGATTCTGAAGGAGACAATATTATCACTGTTCTGGTTGGCCGCAAGCAGCATCCCCCCGATAATGGCGAAATTGCGCGGCGTCCGGCCTCCGGAGATGACCCAATCCTGCGCTTCCAGCAGACCCGTGGACGGGTCGATATGGAACAGCGCAATGCTGTCATGCCCGCGGTTGGAGGCGTACAGGAAACGGCCGCACGGCGATACATGAATGTCGGCGGCAGTATCATCGCTGCCGGCGGCATAATGCTCCGGAAGGGAGCTGATGCTCTGCAGAATTTTCAGATCAGCGGACTGCTCATCATTCGCGAACACAGTGATTGTACTGTTCAGCTCATTGATCAGGTACAGCCATTGTCCTGACGGGTGTCCGGCCAGATGGCGGGGACCCGAACCTGGCGGAAGCAGAACTTCGCGGCGGGTAGCCAGCTTGCCGTCTTCCACACGGTAGAATACAATCTGATCCAGCCCCAGATCGCAGACAAGCACATGCTGTCCGGACCGGTCAGGAATGACCGAATGGGGATGCGGCGCTTCCTGCCGGTCTTCACGCAGTCCGGACCCCTCATGCTTGACCTGGGCGGACATTTCCTGAAGCGAGCCATCGGCATTCACCGGAAAGATGTTAACGTTGCCTCCCGAATAGTTGGAGACAAATATGTAATCCTCTTGCGGGGAAATCGACACGTAACACGGAGCGCCGCCATCCGTTGGTCTGCTTCCCAGAAGGCGCAGCGCTTTGCTTCCGGGCTCAATGGCGTATGCATAGACCTCGCCTTGATCCTTCTCACTTACGGCATACAGCACAGTCCCTGCGCTGTTCACTGCCAGGTAGGACGGATTCTCAATCCCCTTCGTACTGTTCAGGATTCTCATTTCCCCCGTATCCTTATTCAAAGCCCCCAGGATAATCGCATTTTGATCAACACTGTTGTAGGTACCTGCATAAAATAGAACTTCATTAGGCTGTTGCATGGGCAGCGGCTCCTTCTATTGTATATTGGCGCGTAGTATTACTTACTTCATATATACCCTTAAGTTAAAGGAATACACCTCAGGGTTCCGCACTTTTTTCACTATAACATGTTTATGTACCCGCTACCTCACTAGGTTTAAACAGCATATTTTGGGACATACTTGAATACTAATTATAAGGCTGCCGACAATATTTGACACCTGGTTTAAACGTCCGGCATGAGGTTAATAGTAACCATCGAAGATAACAAAACATAAAGGAGCTGAAGCACAATGAGTTTTCTGTGGATGTTGATTGTTGGTGGCGTCATTGGTTGGTTGGCCGGTCTGATTATGGGCAGAGATATTCCGGGCGGTGTTATCGGCAACATTATCGCCGGTATTCTCGGTTCTTGGCTCGGCGGCATGCTGCTGGGAAGCTGGGGGCCTAAGATCAGCGATTTCTATGTTTTCCCGTCACTTATCGGTGCGATCGTCCTGATCTTTATCGTTAGCCTGATCCTCCGTTCGGTTGGCGGACGCAGCCGTTCTTAAGAACTAACCTTATATACAACCAGACCTGCCCAGCAGGGCTGGCATCTACACCCGCCAAGGCCTTCCTTGGCGGGTTTCTTGCGGCTGGAGCTATGGCTTTCGGAGAAGCAGCTGCGCAATTCCCGCTGAGACGGCTTCAATGTTTTGCCTTCTTTTTTCTGCTATAATGGAAAAATAAGTGACACAAATCACAGAGAGGAAAGTGAATCATGGGCAATATCAACCCTTCACTTTTGCATGTCGGTTCCACTCTGGGGGCTGTATTCATGGCGCTGATGGTCATTTTCATCCGCCTGAAGGCCAGTGCGCGCCCGGTGACGATCCGCAAAATATGGATTCCCCCGCTGGGCATGTCCACCGGTTTTGCCATGTTTGTTGTTCCCGAGGTCAGATTCCCCTGGTGGTGGGCGGTTGCGGCTTTTCTGGTCGGCTGGTTTATTTTTGCCTACCCGCTGATCCGCAGCACCAAGTTTGAAGCAAGGGAAGGCCTGATTTATGCCCGGCGCTCCAAAAGCTTTGCCTTCATCCTGCTTGGGCTGCTGCTGATCCGCACGGTGCTGCATGAGTTTATCAATCAATATGTATCCATTCCGCAGTCAGGCGGGCTTTTTTTCATATTGGCCTTCGGCATGATCCTGCACTGGAGAGTATTTATGTATAAGCGTTACATCCGGATGGTTCCACCGCACGCCCATACCCCTGAGCCCGGGACTGACAATATCATCTAAATGGTACAACAACCCTGCAAAGTGGGGCTATTGCCTGGAAGCTGATTCAGACACTTTGCAGGAACCCCAATCTCATTGTCATCTTATATTCCCCCTTTTCCCCTAATGTGCATATACTACTAGTAATCCGCCTAGTTATTTCTAACCTCCCATGTCACTTTTGACCAAAATTGCACGGATCGGCCAGTTTTTTTGCGTCTGATGTCAGGTAACTTGCGATGAAATCGGTTAGAATATAAGCATACTTTTAGAGAGTGGGGACAAGACAATTGAAAAGTAAATCAAGAAAAGTGGCGATCGTCGGCTCGGGAATGGTCGGTTCCAGCTGTGCCTATTCCATGGTCAATCAGGCTATATGCGACGAAATCATGATGATTGACCGCACTTATGACCGCGCCATGGCACAAGCGCTTGATCTCTCGCACTGCATGGATTTCACCGGAACACGCACCAAGGTATATGCCGGCACCTCCAGCGATTGCGCCGGAATGGACGTTGTCATTCTGACAGCAGGCGCCAATCCCAAGCCGGGACAGAGCAGACTGGATGTTCTTGATGCTGCGGCTGTGATCACCAAGGACATTGTTACCGAAATTATGGCCGGAGGGTTTGACGGCATCTTCGTGATCGCCGCTAATCCTGTTGATATTGTCACCTATATGGTATGGAAAATTTCCGGCCTGCCCCGCCACAGAGTCATCGGCACCGGAACCTCTATTGACTCATCGCGGCTGAAGACGCTGCTGTCAGAGGTCTTTACCATCGATCCCCGCAGTGTCAACGGCTATGCGCTCGGCGAACACGGCGAGTCCCAATTCGTTGCCTGGTCCCATGTGACCATCGGCGGCAAACCGATTCTGCAGATCATGGAGCAGCACCGGGAACGGTTCAGCACACTGGATCTGGAAGACATCGCCCGCAAAACCAAGGATGCCGGCTGGGAGATTTTTACGCGTAAGGGCTCAACGCATTTTGGCATCGGCAGCGCGCTGGCCTACATCACCCGCTCCATCCTGAATGACGAGCACAAAATCATTGCCGTCTCCGCCATATTGGACGGGGAATACGGCCAAAGCGGCGTATGCGCCGGAGCACCGGCAATCATCGGCAGGGGCGGCATACAGGAACTGCTGGAGCTGAACCTGAGTGCAGAGGAATCCAAGAAGCTTGAGGCCTCCTGCAGCATTATCCGCCAGGGCATTGAAAGCCTGCACCTCAAGTAGAAACGGTCTAGCATAATAGAAAACACCCCTCAACTACACACACGGCAGTGTGCAGCGCCCAGGGGTGTTTTTGTATCTTTTAAGTAAGCTTAGCGGAATTTCTCAATCTCGCCTTTCAGCGTGGACATCATCTCATTGAGGGATTTCGCCGAGTCGACCACCTTTTTCATAAGCTCCATTTGTTCTGAAGAGGCGAAGGATACCGCCTGGGCATTCTCCGCCGAATCCTTGGCAATGGTCAGCATATCAGAGACAGAAGCTGTGATTTCCTCAGTTCCCGCAGACATTTCCTCGTTGATGGCGGAAACGTCCTGGATCTGCATTGAAACTTCACGGATAGAGGAACGGATATGTTCAAAGGATATCCCCACATTTTTCATTTTGCCCATGCCGTCGCCAATCTCGGCGATGCTCTTTTCCATGGACTGGGCAGCATTGGTTGTGGAGGCCTGAATCTGCTTGATCAGATCGACAATATCAACAATCGAGGCATTGGTGCGTTCAGCCAGCTTCTTCACTTCATTCGCCACGACGCCGAAGCCCCGTCCATGCTCACCTGCGCGGGCCGCTTCTATTGAAGCGTTGAGCGACAGCAGCCCGGTCTGATTAGCGATCTCGGAGATGACATCGATGATTTGTCCGATATGTTCGGATTGCTGCGTCAGGGTCTGGATCAGATCAGCAGTTTGGCCTGCGGTTGTCGTGATGACCGTCATTTGTTCAAGAGTAGATTGAATCTCCAGATAGCCGTTTTGAACCTCTGCACTTACCGTTTCCGCCTGATCGGACACACTTACGGAGGATTCCGCGATTCGCTGCAGTCCCACAGCCATTTCTTCGGTAGCGCGGGCCGACTGCTCTGATCCCTTGAACTGGTCTTCCATGCCCTGCGCCACCTCCTGGATGACGGTAGCAATTTCAGCAGAGGTATTGGAGGAATGGTTGGCGTATTCCAGCAGCCCTTCAGCGGCGGCAGCTACCTGCAGCACAGTGGCGTCAATCGTACCGACAATTCCGGACAGTGAACTGACTGTATCATTGATGCTTTTGCTCATCTGGCCGATTTCATCCCCCGAACGGACTTCCACCCTTTCACTCAGATGGCCTTCGGCCACTCTTTTCATGACACCGGAGATCGCCACAAGCGGCTTAACCGCCATACGGGTAAGATAGAGTGAAATCAAGGTCACCAGCAGGATGATACCGATGATTAACAGGGTAGCCAAGCGCTGGGCCGCATTCACTTTGGCAAAAATCTCGCTTTTCGGCACATTGATCATCAGCTTCCAATCCGTACCGGGAATGGTCTTGTAATATGTAATAATTGTCTTTCCGTCTTCACCTGTATAGGTCTCCGAACCGCTTTCGCGGCTGAGCATGGCGGTGACAGCCTTCTTCAGTTCCGGCTCCTTGGCATAGTCCGCCATATTCTTACCGATCCGGCTCATATCGGAATACGCGTAATAATCCCCTTTGCCGGAGACTACATAGCCGTAGCCGCTCTCAGCCACATGGATACTTTTACTCATCTCATTTAAGATATCGGGTGTAACCGAAAACGCAATTGCTCCGCTGAATTGCTGCTTCTTGTCCACTACAGGAACGATCAGCGGAATGATGTATTTTTTGAGCGGCTCCAGGTACGACATATCTCCCAATGCCGGCGCCAGGGATTCCTTGGCTTTTAAGAAGTAAGCAGATTTCGCCATATCGGCCGTCAGGTTCATCGTATTGGTCAGCAAACCATCTTTGTTAATGACACTGTAGCCTTCCGATTGGTTATCGCTCTCTTCAAGGATCTTAACCACCGGAAAAATACTTTGCGGCTGCGCGGTGTCGAACTCCGGATGCTGCGCAATAAGCTCCTGCACGGCCGAGGTCCGGCTTTTCAACCACTCATCGATGCGCGAGGTGTTCATCTCTAGTATTTTAGTGGCCAGCTCTTCGCTGTTCGACCGGGTCACACCGCCAAAATACTGCACGAAAAAGATGGTCGTCCCCAGTAAAGGCACAATGGCAATGGCAAGAATCACAAGCGACCATTTGGTCTGAACAGATGCTGATTTTCTTTCTTTTGCTTTCATTTTCATTTTTTCCGGTACATCTGACTTATCCACTATAGTTCCCCCCAGCAAAACTGATAATGATCTTCCATATGCTGTAAATCTATAGTGTTATATCGGCAATAACAGACAAGTAGCATTAGTTCCATCATAAAAAATAAGCCTCAAGACCCACATTATGGGATCACGAGTGCTTATTTTTTTCGTATTATATATTTGCTTGCCGTGACTATTGCCCAAGGTTCACACGGATTTGGGAACCTGCAGGGCCCGGACGCTGTTCAGTACCGCAAGCACGGTCACACCCACATCCGAGAAGACGGCCTCCCACATCGTGGCAATCCCGAAAGCTCCCAGCAGCAGGAATAATGCCTTCACCGCCAGGGCAAAAATAATATTCTGCCAGACGATGGTCCGCGTGCGCTTGGCAATGCTGACCGCTGTGGCGATTTTCGACGGTTCATCCGTCATAATTACGATATCTGCCGCTTCAATCGCCGCATCCGAGCCCAGCCCGCCCATAGCAATGCCGACATCCGCCCGGGCCAGCACCGGAGTATCATTAATCCCGTCGCCGACAAAAATAATCTTCTCCCGCTGTGATTTTTCCCGCTCCAGCTTCTCGATGGCTTCGACCTTGTGCTGCGGCAGCAGTTCAGCGTGAATTTCCTCAATCCCCAGCTGCTGCCCAACGGCTTCCGCAACCGGGGAGGCATCGCCCGTCAGCATGACGGTTCTGTGAATTCCAAGCCGCCCAAGTGCCTGAACCGCCTGAAGGGAATCCTCTTTCACTTCATCAGCAATGACCAGATAACCCGCATACTGCTTATCAATGGCAATATGGACCACTGTTCCGTTCTGCTCCGGGGTCCGGCTGGCAATGCCTTCACGCGCCATCAACCGTGCGTTCCCGGCCAGTACCGCCTTGCCCTCCACCATAACGGCAATGCCGTGGCCGGATATTTCGTTGTAGTCCGCTATAGCACCGCCGGGAATTTCTTTGCCGTAGGCCGCCCGGATCGACTCCGCAATCGGATGGCTGGAGTGGCTCTCGGCATACGCAGCAGTCCGCAGCAGATCGTCCTCTTTAAAGCCCTCTGAAGGGTAGGTCCCCGTTACCTTGAATTCGCCTTTGGTGAGCGTTCCGGTCTTATCAAACACAACCACCTTAACATCGTTCAAGGCCTCCAGGAAGTTGCTGCCTTTGACGAGAATACCGCTTTTGGAGGCTGCGCCAATGCCGCCGAAGAAGCCAAGCGGTATCGAAACGACCAGCGCGCAAGGGCAGGAGATGACGAGAAATACCAGCGCCCGGTAGATCCAGTCCGAGAAAGTGGCTCCGCTCAGCACGAGCGGAGGGATTACAGCCAGCAGGAGCGCGGTGATAACCACTACAGGTGTGTAGCCTCTGGCAAACTTGGTGATAAAATTCTCTGTTTTTGCCTTATTGTTGGAGGCGTTCTGCACCAGCTCCAGGATTTTGGAGACGGCTGATTCCCCAAATGTCTCAGTAACCTCAATCGTAACCACACCATTGCGGTTAATAAATCCGCTCAGCACCTTGCTGCCCGGTTCAGCTGCACGCGGAACCGATTCCCCGGTCAGCGCCGAGGTATCCATCATTGCGCTGCCTTCAAGTATGGTTCCATCCAGCGGCACCTTCTCCCCGGTTTGACCACAATATGATCGCCAATCGCTACTTCTTCCGGCGCAACACGTCTTCAGATTGCCGGCTTCCTTCAAATTAGCAAACTCGGGCGGATATCCATCAGTGCCGTGATGGAGCGGCGGGAACGGTTGACAGCCATCCCCTGGAACAGCTCGCCAACCTGATAGAACAGCATGACGGCTACGCCTTCGGGGTATTCTCCAATAGCGAAGGCCCCTATCGTTGCGAGTGCCATCAGGAAGTTCTCGTCGAAAACCTGGCCCCGGACGATGTTCCGGGCAGCAGACCAGACGACCTCGCCGCCAACAATCAGATAAGCGGCCAGGAAAATCAGCAGCTCCGGGATTCCGCTGACCGGCAGGAACATTCCGGCTGCTGCAAGGATGCCTCCGGCTCCCAGGCGCAGCAGGATGCGGCGGGTTTCACCTTCCCCATGTTCGTGGCTGTGCCCGTGCGCGTCAGCATGAGCATGGACTTCGTGGCTGTGCCCGTGCACATCGGCGAGAGCATGGGCTTCATGGCTGTGCCCGTGCGCATCGGCATGGGCATGGGCTTCATGGCTGTGCCCGTGCGCATCACCGTGAGCATGAGCTTCGTGGCTGTGGCTGTGCCCGTGCGCATCGGCATGAGCATGGGCTTCGCGGCTGTGCCCGTGCTGCGGGCCGGCGCCTGGCTGCGGGTTCCTGCGCAACCCTGCCGGCTTCACTTCCTTAACCTTCACGTGAGGTTCAAGGATGTTCACCGTCCGCCGGGCTTCGGCGGACACTGCCTCGGCATCGGCTGCCGCAGTTTCCAGGGTCATCATCTTCATCGTGAAATTCACCGAGCAGGACGTTACTCCTTCGATTTTCTTGACCTTATTTTCGATTTTCATGGCGCAGTTGGCACAGTCCAGTCCTTCGAGCATCCACTGGCGTCTCACATTTCCTTGAACCACATTCAAAACACCCATCTCCCTTGTTCAAACCTATATATGAGTATTTGTTCATATGTTTACTTACACACATTATATGCCCCCCAATCTTGAAGTGTCAATGCGAAAACAGCATTGTTTTCCAATTTGTTCACAAGCAGGAGCTGCCCTGCCTCGTAACTGGAGTAGAAGCTTTATTGGATCTTCAGGCTGCAGCCCTCCTATACCAGACGCCATCACCGTACACCCGGTGCATATTCATTGGCTCCTGAAGCACCCTGTAGTTATGATGAATAAAAGGCAGCCTCTGTTCGCGCACCGCAGGTTAGCTGGTAAAATATCAACAATTCCTCCCCCTGGTTCCTCAAATAGTAGGTAATATAAACTGAATTTAAGAATGATGTCCGGCTGATGGACAAAAGCCTAGTGAATCAAGAAGTTCGTCCATGCTGCGGGTTGGATTCTTAAGTTCACTCTATATAGTTGGAAAAAGTATCACTAATCCCGCTCGCTTGACCCCTGGATGGGAGTTAGGTGGAAAAAGTACCACTAATCCGGCCGAATATGCCCACATGAAGGCAATTGTCTCGAATTAAGTGAACAAATTCCCACTAAAACCCTTGAAAACCCTAAATTCCGGGAAATTAGTTACACTTTTTCCACTTAGCACCTTCCCCATAACCACAATAAGTTCCATAAACTCACAGCTTGTCCGCTTCAACTCGTACAGGTATACGTTTCCGCGTGAAGGAGAAGGATAATTTACGTCGCAAAGCTTTTACGCCGCAAGACTCTGACTTCATAATTATTGAGAATCGTACAAGAACACCCCTCGGAGCTATAATAACGTACAGTTGCAGATAACTTGTCCCTTGTAATCTGCTTTCATCTCGTTTAATATTAACATATGAGCAATCATTCATATGTTTTTCGCGAAAAGGGGGCATTTTTATGAATAAACACAGCCGTCAAGGGCATATCCACGAGCTTAATGAGCAACATGAGCACCACAAGCATAATGAGCATCATGAACACCATGAGCTTAACGAGCACCATGGAAAGCAGAAGCATAATGAGAAGCATGTACATAATGACGGGCACGGGCACGGACACGGGCACAGCCATTCCGGTCATTCCCACACGCATTCCCACACACACTCCCACGCGCCCAATAACAAAAAAGGACTGCTGATCGCCCTGATCATTACCGGAGGCATTATGTTCCTCGAATTCTTCGGCGGATTAGTTACCGGCAGTCTGGCTCTGCTCTCGGACTCCGGGCATATGCTGAGCGACACTGCCTCATTGGCCTTAAGTCTTGTGGCAATGATTTTTGCCGTCAAACCGCCTTCATTGAAAAATTCCTACGGCTACTACCGGTTCGAAATTATGGCTGCATTATTCAACGGTGTTACGCTGTTTGTGATTGCCGGATTCATCATCTGGGAGGCCTGGCAGCGGTTTTTTGAACCACCGGCAGTGGCAAGCGGCACTATGATGATCATAGCGGCTGTAGGGCTTTTAGCTAATCTGATCAGCGCCTGGTCCCTTATGCGTAAAAGCGATACCAAAGAGAACATCAACATACGCAGCGCCTATCTGCATATCATGGGTGATGCCCTCGGCTCCGTCGGTGCCCTGCTGGCAGGGTTAATCATGAATTTGTTCTCCTGGTATGTTGCCGATCCAATCATTAGCGTACTGGTAGCTTTGCTTATCCTTAGAGGCGCCTGGGGGGTTCTGAAGCAGGCCTTCCATATTCTGATGGAGGGGACGCCGGTTTCCGTCAATACCAATGATATCAAAGCAGCCTTATTAAGCATCGATGGGGTTGAAGGTGTCCATGACCTGCATGTCTGGACCATCACATCCGGATTTGATGCACTTAGCGGACATCTGCTGATCAAGGATCACGCTGACCCCCATAGCATACTCCAGCAGGCGATTAATGTAGTGGAGGATCATTTTGCGATACAGCATACAACGCTGCAGATCGAGAATTCTTCCCTGAAACACGGGGAGCTGCGGGTGTAGGATTAACATAAAAATGGACAACCGGCAAGCTCCGGTTATCCTGTACTGTCAAAGGCTGCCCCTCAAGCAATCGGGGGCAGCCTTTTTTTATCTATTCATGCCGGATATGCTCATGTGTCTGCAGGAAAATCTGCTCCACATGCGCGTCGTTCAGCGAATAATACACGGTTTTGCCTTCCTTGCGGCGTTTCACGATCCGCAGATTGCGCAGATAGCGGAGCTGGTGGGATACCGCCGACTGCCCCATATCCAGGATGGATGACAAATCGTGCACACACAGCTCTCTTTGCGACAGGGCATAAATCATCCGTACCCTTGTCGGATCACCCAAGGCCTTGAACATCTCCGCCATTTTGTCCGTTGTCCCGCGGTCAGGCAGGATCAACGCCATAGATTCCGGTTCAAGCTCTGAACCGTTGCATGTATTGTCGCATTCTTCCAGTGCTGCTGGCTCCATGCTCCCGCCCTCCTCCATCTGTTCACCCGGCTTCACCACCCGGTTAATCGAAGCTTCTACGATTAATTATAACAAAACTTCACCTGATGTCCATGGAACAGCCGGGGATGGGAAGAGTTGCAAGCAGCAGCGTTGTCAGGCTTAGACAGCTTTACGCCGGAAGGAGAGCAGGCCGACGGCCAAAAATAAAATCAAACTGCCCAGTACAACGGTCATCAAGCTCTCCAGCGGTAAATTGAAGGCTCCAAAGCGGTCCTCCCCAAAGGGAGACATGGCCAGCATAGGCTGAAGCCAGGGATAATACGGCCCGTACGTGGCAGAATTGGCAATCAGCATATTCGGCATGGTCAGGCTCACATTCAGCGCGAGCGGAGCCCCGAAGCTGCTCCAGCTCTGGGATATCGCCAGCTGCAGCGCAGCCAGCGGCATGCAGGCCAGCCAGCCGCCGAAGATGCTTGCAAGGAACATCGTCCAGGGAATCGGCACATCTACACCACGCAGCGCGCCCACACCAAGCACCGCAGCAAAAAACAGCAGCTGCACAGCAGCCAGCAGCGCCATAATCATGGAATATTTGGCAAGATATACGGAAGTACGCGTAACCGGCAGGGCCAGCAGCTGCTTCCAGCCGCCGTCGGCATGCTCTGCCCGGCAGATCAGCGCAGCAAAAACCCCTGACAGCACCGGCAGAAAGAACATGGCATGAAACAGCGACATCACACTAAGCAGAACTTCCCAGGTAACCGGCTGCCCCCCTTCCTGCATATTGGCAAGCGCTCCAATGGGTATTGCCACCGCCGGGCTCCCTATAATCAGCACCCAGACATAAGATCTGGACATTTTGAGTCTTTCTGCGGACAAAACTCTCCAGAAGCTCCTCATGATCAGTTCACATCCTTTCGCGCAAAATGCACAGCGCCAGGCAGCAGCATGAGCAGACCCAGCAGCAGTCCCGCGCCGCTGAACAGCCAAGGCCGTGAAGTGCTCCAGGCGAGGGCAGGCCAGGACAAAGGAACCCATTCGGACAGGAACGTCGAGAAGAGGCTCAACAGTGACAAGGTCAGGCCAAGCGATACAGGCAGCGTCTGGTTGCGGCTCGACAGGGAGAGCCACAGCTGCAGAGCGATCACAGGCAGGGCGGCGGCATAAGAAGCAAAGCCAATCCGCAGCACATCCGCATAGGGAACCGGCTGTGAACCAAAACCAAGCAGCAGACCCAAAACTACCGTTCCTGCAGACAAGAGCGCGCAGGAGACGGCGACAAGCAGCAGACAGATCAGCAGCTTGGCCATGAATACTGCGGTCCGGGAGATGGGCAGGGCCAGCAGCTGCTTCCAGGAGCTCGTCTGATGCTCCACATTCGCCAGCAGCGAGCAGACCAGCGTTCCTCCCAGATACAGCGCCACGGGTACAAAGTCGGCCAGGTTAGACAGCAGTCCGCCCCACAGGTCGGATTGATACTCTCCTGTCAGATAATCATAGCGCATGCCGAAGTTCAGCCCCTGCATGGCAAGGAGTCCCACCGGGCCGAGGAAGACCAGGAACCATAAGCCTTTGCCGCGGATTTTCAGCCAATCCGCCGAAAGGGAACGCCACATCATACGGATTGGCCTCCTTCGACGACCTGAAGGAAGAATTCCTCCAGCGATTGTCTGTGTTCCTCCACGCGGTAGATGGCATGGCCGTTTTCGACCAGTTCCTTGATCAATAGCGCCACCCGGACATCGCTCATCCGAGGCAGGGTGATGCGTCCTTCCTGCAATGTGCCTCCGCAGCCCCTCCGGTTGGCCAGAATCAGCGCTTCTTCCGGCTCCGACACGGCAAGGCGCAAATCTCCGGCCGCCTGCTGCTGCAGTTGGGTGATCGTGTCCTGATACACCATCCTGCCGGCACGGATAATGCCGACCGTTCCAGCCATTTGCTCAATTTCACTAAGGAGATGGCTGGATACCAGGACCGTAATCCCCTCTTCCACGGGAAGCCGCTTAATCAGCGAGCGGATCTCCTGAATGCCTGACGGGTCCAGTCCATTGGTAGGCTCGTCCAGAATCAGCAGCTCGGGGCTGCCGAGCAGTGCGGCGGCGATGCCAAGCCGCTGCTTCATACCCAGGGAGAAGCCCTTCACCGGACGCTTTTCTTCACCTGTTAAGGACACAATATCCAGCACTTCAGCGATTCGGGACTTTGGCACATTCAGGATGCGGCGGATCGCCTCCAGATTATCCAAGGCGCTCAAATGCCCGTAATAGGAAGGCGATTCTACAAGCGAACCGACTTTGCGCAGGATTTGCAGCTTATTCCGTTTCAGATCCTGGCCGAAAATGTTAATGCTTCCCGAAGTCGGCTTAATCAGCCCCAGCAGCATGCGGATGGTGGTTGTTTTGCCCGCACCGTTGGGCCCAAGGAAGCCGTAGATTTCCCCTTTGCCTATATTCAGATTCAATTGCTCCACCGCAGCCCGGCCACGGTATTCCTTCAATAAATCTCTCGTTTCTATCACTGTTTGCGTCATTTTCTTCACCTCGGTAACCAGCATATCGTTCCAAGGTTAAAAGCACGGCGCAGCCAAGTTTAAGTTTTGTTTAAATTTCCATGCGGCAAACTTAGGATTACTATAGTAGTGCCTTGCTTGGTGCTGTCCACCTTCCATCCCAGCTCCATCCGCTTCAGCAGCAGATCAACAATCGATAAGCCCAGGCCTGCCCCTTTGGAGTCGGAGCCGCTGCCCAGGCCCTGGCCGCGGTCGCGGATGACGATGACGCGTTCGCCCTCCCTGTCCTCCACGGCCACTCCCACATATAGTCCGCTCCGCGCATGGCGGACTATATTCTGGAACAGATTATCCAGGATGCGGCGGAACCAGCTCTCATCCACGTACCAATGCAGCGGCTCCCCCTCCAGATCAATCTCAATCCGGAACCCTTCCTTCTCCCACAGCGGATACCACGCCGCAGCACTTTCCCTGAGCAGACGCAGGATGTCCTTGCGCTCCGGTTTCAGGGTCATCCGTCCGCTGCTGAGCAGATTGTAGGACAGCAGATTTTCGATCAGCACACCGAGGTTTTCAATCCGTTCATCCATCAGTTTCACGGATTCCCATCCCCGCCCGCTCAGCTGCTCCTTGCCAAGAATATGCAAGTGGCTGCGGATCACAGTGAGGGGGTCCGCAGATCATGCGACAGATCGGAGACAAGACGCTTCCGCAGCCCCTCTTCCTCCGCTTCACGCGCCCGGCTGGCGGCAAGCTCGGTTACCATGGTATTAAAGGCCGTCTCCAAACGGCCAATCTCATCGGGCTTGCCCGGATCAATCAATTGCGGCACACCGTCTTTTCTGGTGAAGGCCATGGCTGTCTCCAGCCGCAGCAGTCTTTTGCGGATTTGGATAAAGAACAGCAGCGAAACAACCATGAAGCCTGTAAAAAGCACAAACATCACCAGCGTAAATCTTAAACTCATACCGTCGAAATAATGCCGCTCTATGAGGGCGTCGGGAATTTGCATGACCATAAAACCTTCTCCGGCTTCAGCACGGTCCCCCACAAAAGCGACAATATTCATTGGCTTTGGATTATACGCCATGCTTTTTTTCATGAAGGAAATCGCCTGTGCAGCAGTCCACACCGGTGGGATAGGGCGCCGTTCATTCTGCTGCCAAAGCTGCGGATCAGCAGACTCCAGCGACAGCCGGGTTCGCCCCTCTCCATCGACCCAAAACATCGCAGCCAGGCTGTAGGCGGAGCTTAACGCCCTTAGCCGGTTATTAATTCTCTCAGGGGAGCTGCCAAGCAAACCTTCCGCTTCCTTATGCCAGATTTCTTCCAGTTCCGAAATGTCTTGATACTTCTCATATTCCTTCGGCACCTCTTCCTGCACCGTATTCAGAGTCAGTGGAATGATCACCAGCACAGCGGGAATGAACAGCAGCGCCGTAATAATAATCAGCAGGTAACGTGAGAGGAGTGAAGCGTGCAGCTTGCGTAAAGAGCCCGGTTGTCTCATGCTCTCACCCGGTAGCCGATTCCCCGGACCGTCTCAATAATCTCAGGAGCAGCCGGATCAAGCTCTAGCTTCTCACGCAGATACCGGATGTGTACCATCAGCGTCTTGTCGCCTTCTATGTAGCTTTCTCCCCAGACCGCCTCATAGATCTGCTCCTTCGTCAGTATTTGGCCGAGATGGCGCAGCAGATAGGAGAAAATCTGAAACTGCTTGCCGGTAAGCAAAATTTCTTTGCCGCTGGCTGCCTCTATAATCCGGTTGTCCCCTTCGTACACCATCAGATGCTTCAGCTTCAACGGGATGGACAGGACAGCACCCGTCCGTCTTAACAGTACTTCGATCCGCGCCGCCAGCTCATCCGGGTGAAAAGGCTTAGTCAGATAATCATCAGCGAACTCCAGGCCCTGAAGCTTGTCATCGATGGAAGTCCGCGCGGACAGCATCAGGACCGGCAGGTTCGGATACGCCCGCTTCAGCCGCTGGCCGACAGTGAAGCCATCCAGCCCGGGCAGCATGACGTCCAGAATGACCAGCTGGCAGCCCGCCGCAGCCTCTACAGCACCCTCCCCGCTCTCCAGCCAGCGGACAGCATATTCCCGCTCCCGCAGATCGGCGGAAACGGCGCTTCCGATCTCCCGGTCATCTTCAATATACAGCAAGGTAACACTCATATAAGTCAAATCCTTTCCGTGATTCTGGAAAAAGCAAAAAATGGCTCCGACGTCCTTTGGGAGCCTCCGATTTTCGCCTACCGGGTACTTATGTTTCTACTAGAAATTTATACTGCTCCTGGCGGTAGGATTCCAGACAGCTTATGCTTACGATGCGGGCTTTCCTGTGGTTAATTTCCTATTCAACAAGTCCAACAAGAAATCCCCGGGACGGCACGGATACCAACTGCGCACCCGGGAATGAATATTCCCGGCTTTATTTAATGTCCACCGGTCAACCGGAGAACCATCAATGCAGCTCATGGATCACCCCAGGCTCATGTTGGGGTCAGTACTGCAGCGCAAGTATACCATGATTTCCCGTAAGCCAGCCACGGCCCAGAAACTAAAATCAGGACATGCGTTGTTGACCACCTAGTCCTCCTGCAGCCTATGTCAGTAGCCTAATTTCCTAAACGCTAAAAAAGCCATCCCGGAACCGTGAGGTCCAAAGATGGCTATAAGGTACCCGAAGAGGGTGTTAACCATAAATAAGGGGTTCGTTCACCTTCTTCCCCTATTTGCCGGAAACGGCGGCCGAACCTTCCCAGACCCCATGCTGCTGGTCCTTGCCCATATACTCAATCCGTGTCGGCTGCAGCTCAAGGATCACATAGTCGGGGTCATCAGGACCCTTGAACCATTTCTCCAGCTCTGTGTTCCATACTTGGGAACGGAGGCCTTCATTTTGGGTCACGGCAACGGTGGCTTCGACTTCAAGCACATCCTTGCCGCCGCCCTGTTCATATCCAAGCAGCAGAAAAGCATTCGGATTATTCCGCAGCTCCTCTACCTTATGCGTTTTGCGGTTGGTAGCCAAATAAATCTGAAGTCCGTCATGAAATACCGCCATATAACGCACCTTAGGTTTGTTGCCGGCTTCTATCGTGCCGAAGGACCCGAACTTGTTGTCATCCAGTGTCTTGATGATCGTCTGCTCCAGCTCTCTGTTATCCATTGACGATATAGCTCCTTTCTAATCTTGTGAATATAAGTTGATATATCCACGCCCGCAGTTTGGATTTATGATAAACACGTTGCTTATAATAGTGTACCCGTACTGAGGGTATTGAATCCCGCGTCCAGCCATAAATCCATAACCGAAAGGAACCCCGGGACTTGGCCGCTTTTGCAGCTCCGCTGTTCCTGCTTAGCGTGGCAGCCTGGAAATTAGGGTAATATAGACCGTGTAATTATCCTGTGTATAAGGGTGGAACCGATAATGCCTGAACTTAACCCGGCAGAGGCCGAACCAACACTACATACCGCGCTGCTGCAGTTTATTTTCCCCTTCTCCCTGAAAGAGGGTGAGGACATGAATCTAATCCGGCAATTGGCGCAGGATGGCTTCACCCGGTTTTTTCTTAATAACAAAGAGCTGGAGGACGCTTATTACGGCGAAGGCTACTGCGTATCCCATGAAAAAATGGAGCGCAGCTACCTCCCGTTTGCCGCCCATGTGCTGTTCCCGCAGGAGAAGGACAGGGATTCCTTCCGCCGTTTTTCCCGGGTCAACGATCTGTCCTGCAGGCTGGATATGCCCGCGCAGTCCGTTCATTTTCAGGTCCTCTCTACAGATGTGTTCATCTGTCCTTTCGAGCTGGGCTTCCTGACCATCAGAATCCGTATAGAGGAAGAGGTTCTCCCCTTCAGTATTGCCCTGGAATTCGCTGACCGCTTCCGCACGCTGGAGGATGTCTCCTACCAGGACAAACAGACCACTATTCATTGCCATGACAGGTCCTTTAAGCAAGTAGAGGATTTTGTGTTCCGGCATCTGGCGCGCGGGCTGGAGCCTTTTCTGGACCCTTCGGAAATCAATGGGGCGTATTTCGAAACCCTGCCGTTTTTTGTGGATGAACGGATGCTGGTTCAAGCCTTTTACGGTTTTGACCGGCGGGAGGAAGCGGAGGGGATCAGCGAGGCGCTGCGTTACCGGGCTTCCCAGCTGGACGGCCTGACTCCGGAAGGCAAGCCCCTCATCAGCGCCAGTGATCCCGGTTATATTGAGGATTACTGCCGTGAGCATTCCTACAGCCGCTGGGGACCGGATACCTACTACATGACGAATGAGCAGACATTCTGCTGCCTGAGCCGGGCTGAACCCGGAATTGCCACCCAGCTTGTGAACCAGATGTATGGGGAATACTATTACGGGCTGCTGCTGAGTATTTTTCACAAAATAGTACTGCTGAAGCTGGCCAACATGCATTCCCGTCTGCGGATCAACCATGATTATGACGAGATTGAGAAGCTGATTTTTCTGATCAACAAGTTTTCGGCCAAATTTTATTTTCTGGAGCTGATTTCGCAGTCCCAGGGGAGGGAGATTTTTTTCAGCTCCGCAAGGTTTACGGCAATGACGCCCTGTTTGAAGAGGTCAAAATGACCCTGAATGACCTGTTTCAATATCAGGAGAAATTCCAGGCCAAACGCCGGGATACGCTGCTGATGATCCTGACGGTGTTCACGGTAGTCAGCGGTATTTATGGCATGAACCAGGTAATCGAAGACCTTAAGGGCAAGATTGAATGGAGCAAGATGCTGGAGTACTCTCCCTTTGAATATCTGGCGCTGTTCGTCGCCTTAACGGGCATTGCCGTCAGTATCGGCCTGAGCCTGAAGCAGCTGTGGAGCGGAATCCGCAGCCGCCGCAGAAAAAGATATCAGGGGCATGACTGACTGTCTAGAACAAAATCACCCTGGCGGGTGAATAGCTACACGGGGCTTATGGCCGCAGGGATTCCCAACCACTCCAAAATCAACGGGGCATGCTGAAGACGGATCGCCCTATTCCTTCACGATCGATCCGCAGCCGTTACGGACAGGAAAGCCGTTATTAATAGAAGATTCGTCTATTCCGCAGGACTACGGACAGAGATGCCTTTATTTGTCCCTTTCCCCTTCATTCCAGGCTCATTCGAACGAAATAACGACTCCTGAGTCCGTAACTGCTGAAAAAGTAAGGGTTTTGGCAAAATAAGGGCTCCTCTGTCCGCTTCAGTCCACGAATGGAGCCCAATCCTCCTGCATCGCTTGTATCCTCTGAGGCTTCCAAGATATCCACATTTCTTTACACTGTATAATTTCCTTTACAATTAAATAAGGGGAAGTCGCTTCCCCCAAAACATATAATTCTTATCTTTCAATAAAAGAGCCGCACACTACAGCAGGCTCTCCAGCTCCCGGCACGCTTCCGCATACGCAGGGGCAAGCTTCGGCAGCACCCGTGCAGCCGGTTCATATTCGCCCTCTCTGGCATGGCGCTCAACCGCCGCGCACAAATGGGCGAAGTACTTCGCTCCAATGCTCAGGCTGCCCGATTTCAGCCCGTGGGCCACGGCCCCCATCTCAGGAAGGTCCCTGGCAGCAAATGCTGTCTCCAGGGCCGCCAGCCGGAGCGGCGTGTCATTCTTGAACATCTCCACCAGCGCCTGAAGCAGCTGCGGCGCCTCTTCCCCGTCCATTTCCCGGATTCCGGAAATCGTATCCGCATCCAGCACCGGGATATAAGGCCCGGGGCTGAACCATCTGCCCAGAAGCTGCCTCAGCCGCTCCAGGTTCAACGGCTTAACCGCCCAGTCATCCAGACCCGCCTGGAAAAACTGTGCCCGGCTCTCCTCCGATCCATCCCCGGTCACCCCGATGATGGGAACTCTCGGCTTTGTCCCGGACGACTCCAGCTGCCGGATTCTGCGGACCGCTTCCCCTCCATTCATGCCGGGAAGCCTGCTGTCCATCAGAATAAGTCCGTACTCGCCCTGCTGCCAGGCTTCGATAGCCTCCTTGCCGCTGCTGACCAGCTGCACATTCGTAATGCCCAGCTTCTTCAACTGAAGCAGCAAAAGGGTGCTGTTCAGTCCGTTGTCTTCTGCAACCAGCACCGGCTGCGCGCTGAAGCGGGGCTCAGGCAATACCGCTTCGTCCGCGGGAGATGATTCCTTCAAACTTAGCGTTTTATCCAGGGCAACCTCAAACCGGAAGGTGGAGCCCCGGCCAGGGGCGCTGTCCACTGTAATCGTTCCGCCCATCAGCTCCACCAGGGACTTGCAGATAGACAAACCAAGCCCCGTGCCCTCCACTGCCATTGCCGGCTCGCTGCTGATCTGTGAATAGGGCCGGAACAGCGCAGCCTGATCCTTCAGTGAAATGCCGATGCCCTCATCCCTGACCGCGAAGCAGAGGTGCTGCCGGGCCGCATCCTCTTGAACCAGGCTCACAGTCACTTCCACTTCGCCGTTCTGTGTGAACTTCAGTCCATTTCCCACCAGATTGATGAGTACCTGAAGAATTTTCGATGAATCCCCGTTTAGGGTATGGTCTACACTGTCCGCAACCTGCCATTTCAGAACATTCCCGCGCTTCGCGGCAGCCGTAGAGAGCAGCCGGACCACGTGCTCAAGCAGGTCACGCAGGTTGAACGGTGTCTTCTCCAGCTCCATTCTGCTGGCTTCAATCTTCGAGATATCCAGCAGGTTGTTGATCATCTGCAGCAGGTATTGCGCGGATTCCCGGATGACTTCCAGATGAGCCCGCTGCCCGTCCGTCGCCCCCTCAGCCTCCAGAAGCTCAGTCATTCCCAGAATGCCGTTCATCGGCGTGCGGATTTCATGGCTAATTGTAGCCAGAAACAGGCTTTTCGCGCGGTTGGCCCGCTCCGCCTCCTCCTTCATCTCCTTAAGGCCGGCGCTCTTCTTCGCAAGCAGCCGGTGCATCGTAATTAATTCATTATTCATCGCGGAGAATTCTGCGAGGGTCTGTTCTTCCCTCTGCTGCCCCTGGATCAATTGATGCGAGAGCTGCTCAATTGTTTCCCTCAGTTTCCTGACTTCCTGCTCGTCGTCGGCCATTTCCATATCCCGCCTTTTGTAAGTTCTCTGGGTGCTAGTTTTGGGAAATCAGCTGTGACGCCACCTCCAGCGCCCCTTTGGCGTCCGGGGCATAGCCGTCGGCTCCAACCTTTTCCCATAATGTTCTGTCAATATTAAACGGCATTCCGCCGACTAGAATTTTTATGCGGTCCAGCCCGGCATGCGTGCGGATCGAGGCAATCAGACGCCGGACCTCCGACACATGATAAGTCATGGTAACCGAGACGGCCAGGAGATCGGCAGGCTGCTCTTTTAAATAGCGGATCAGTCCCTCAGCAGGCATATTGGAGCCCAGATAGCAGGTGTTCCAGCCCTCCATTTCGAAGAAATCAGCGAGCATCCGCAGCCCGATTTCATGCAGCTCCTCGCCCACACCGACCGCTACCAGCGTTTTGCCGCCTTTCTGTGCGGCCTGAATCCAACGCGGATAGAGCTGGGAGATGATGCTCTGGGTACAGGCTGTACAGTAGTGCTCCTGGGCTACAGTGATGCGGCCAAGCTGCCATAGGCGGCCGATCTCATACTGGCTGTTCTGGAAAAGATGCAGATAGAGGTCACGGATAGGCACACCGTCCTCATGCAGCCCCAGCACGAACTCCGAAGCCTTACGGCGCTCCCCGGCCAGAAGCAGCTTCAGGTACTCCTCTGCCTCGCGGTAATAGGGCTTTTCCGGCTGAAGAAAGGTAGGCAGGCTTTCCTCTCCGCGCGTATGGTGAAGCCCCATGTCAAGATAGCTTAAAATCAGCTCTTTTTCCGGCGTTTCCACCTGAGAGCTTATAGCCTCCTTCATCAGATCCAAATTAATCTGCAGATCCTCGGCCGTAATCTTATACTGGGCGAGCAGCACCTTCAGCCATATAATATAGTTTATAAATAAAAGCGGGCTATCCAGCGCCACACTTTGGGCCAGATACCGGAAATGATATAGAGAATCCTGTTTGGTTCTTGCTACTCCCGAAGGGCCGAATCTTTGCCGCAGCTCGGGCTGCCGCTCATACTGACGTAAAGTGACTTCTTCCGCCAACTGCTCTGCTAGCGCCTTCAGCCGTTCCCCGGCATTTTGCTGGTCAGCGAACATAGGGTCACTCCTTTTTCTGAAACGGAATTGTAGAGCCTTGTCCGTATTATAACATAAGGCCAGGTTACCCCGGCGGGCCTGGACGTTCTTGGCAGATTGCCGCCATTTTGGCAGGCGGCTACTGGACAACCCCGCAGGCGACAGCTATAATACACCGTAAGAACACAGCAATACCCATAACTTCATAGTACCAGGGGGGCTGGAATTGGCCGGCTGAGAGTGTATCCCGCGAAGATACTGACCCTTATACCTGATCTGGATAATGCCAGCGTAGGAATCATCACCCGCTATTCAGCCCAATTGGCCTAGGCGGTCACCTAACGCAACTGCAGGCGTCCCGATCTCCGGGGCGCTTTTTTTGGTATGGACATCATCAGAATTTGGAAGACTGGGGAGAGCTGGAAGGAGAGAAGAAATGGGAGTCAAAAAAACACTAATGCTCTGCATCAGCTGCATGCTGGTCATCGTAATGGCCGGCTGCGGCAGCAATAATGCAAATTCCGGGGGAATAGCACTGCTCCATCCGGAGACAGCACCGCCGCGCCTGAGGCTACCGCCTCAGCGACGGACGCTCCAAAAGAGCTGACCAAGATTAAGGTCGCTCTGGACTGGACGCCGAACACCAACCATACCGGCCTCTATGCAGCCAAGGAGCTGGGATATTATGAGGAGGAAGGCCTCGATGTAGAAATTGTGCAGCCCGGTGCAGCCGGAGCCGACACGATGGTCACCTCAGGCGAAGCCGCTTTTGGCATCAGTGCCCAGGAGGCGCTGACACTGGCCCGGCTGCAGGATGTGCCGCTCGTCTCGATTGCTGCCATCATCCAGCATAATACCTCGGGTTTTGCCGCTCCGAAGGACCGCAATATCAAGACGCCCAAAGACTTCGAAGGCAAAACCTACGGCGGCTGGGGCTCTCCCGCAGAAGAAGCGGCGATGAAAGCAATCATGGACCCTGAAGGCGGCGATGTCAAAAAGGTAAAGCTGGTCAATATCGGAGAAGCCGATTTCTTCACCGCCGTGAAACGCGACATCGATTTTGCGTGGATTTTCTACGCATGGACCGGCATCGAAGCCGAACTGCGCGGGGAGCCGGTTGACATGCTGTATTTGAAGGATTACGCGCCGCAGCTGGATTACTACACACCGGTTCTGACCACCAGCGAAAAGGAAATTGCCGAGCATCCGGAACTGGTGAAGGCTTTCCTTGCGGCTACAACCAAAGGCTATCAATATGCAATCGACAAGCCGGAAGAAGCTGCCGCTCTCCTCTCCAAGGCTGTACCGGACCTCGATCCCAAGCTGGTCCTCGCCAGCCAGAAATGGCTGAGCCCGAAATATAAAGACGATGCCGCCCGCTGGGGAGAGCAAAAAGCAGAGGTCTGGAAGAATTACGCCGACTGGATGTACGGCCTGAAGCTGCTGGACAAACCGCTGGATGCCGCTTCAGCGTTCACCAATGATTATTTGCCGCAAGGCCAGTAATTGTACTGTGCAAATCCTACAAACTACAATACCAAACCTGAAAGGATCTGATTGACATGGCCAATACCCTGCTCAGCATTCAAGTCATCCCTAAAACTCCGAACAACGAGGATTCCATTCCTTATGTAGATAAGGCCATTGAGGTGATTCAGCAATCCGGTGTCAAACACCAGGTCAACCCGCTCGAAACCACGATGGAAGGTGAACTGAGCGAACTGCTCGAAGTGGTGCGCCACATGCATGAGGCACTGATCGCATCCGGCAGCCCCAGCGTCATCTCACAGATCAAGATCGCCCATAACCCGAACGGAATCAGCATGGACAAGCTGACGGAAAAATACCGGCCGTGAGATCGTACTGGAACCAAATCTGGCCGCCCCTTGTGGCGGTCATCTTTTTCTGGGAGCCTGGCAATTGGCGGTTTCCGTGTTCCATGTGCCTTCCTGGATGCTGCCAAGCCCCGGCGATATCGCCCGTGAATCCCGGGGCAACGCCTCTGGCATTTGGGCGCATACGGCTGCCACGCTGCGGCTGACCCTGATCGGCTTTCCTGTCGGCACAGGAGTGGGCCTGATTGTGGCTCTGGTGCTGCATTTAGTGCCCTGGCTGAAAAGAGCGCTGTACCCGCTGCTGATTCTCAGCCAGAATGTGCCATCGATTGCCCTCGGGCCGCTGCTGATCATCTGGTTCGGGTTCGGGCTGCTGCCCAAAATCGTACTCATCACACTTGTCTGCTTCTTCCCGGTTGCCGTCGCCGCCATGGGCGGGCTGGCCCAAAGCGACCGGATCATGATGAATTATATGAAAATGGCCGGGGCCAACCAATGGCAGATCTTCACTAAGCTGGAGCTGCCCGGCTCCCTGCCCTCCCTGTTTTCGGGCCTGAAAATCTCCGCGACCTACGCGGTCATGGGCGCGGTGGTCGCGGAGTGGATCGGCGCGGACAAGGGCATCGGCTACTACATGCTGCTGCAGAAGGCCTCCTACCGCACAGACCGGATGTTCGTCGCCATTGTAATTATTGTGCTTCTTAGTCTGGTGCTGTTCGCCCTGATCGCACTGCTGGAAAAGTGGCTGGTCCGCTGGAAGCCGCGCAAGGCCTCTTGATACAGGCTGAACATTACGTTACAGATGCTAAAGATTGAACGATTTAGGCTCTCTGGAAAGGGGTGGATAATCATGACTCGTACTACGGATGCCAGGCGCGAAGGAGCAACCAGCTCAGGTGCTGACGGCAGTCCAGAATGGAACGCCGGGGAACGGATCTCATCCGGGCAATTGGCCGGTGCTGGCGGGGGTCAGGCTGAGGGGGAGCAGGCTGGTGCTGCTCAGGAAGCCGGACCCGGCGGCGGCCGGACTGAGGGGACGGCTGGTGCTGCTTGGAAGGCCGGACCCGGTGGCGGCCAGACTGAGGCAGAGCAGGCTGGAGCGGCCCGCATGGCCGAAGCACCGCCCGCGCTGGAAGTGAACGGCGTAACCAAAGCTTTCTTCCACCGCCGCCGTGAAACCCTGGTGCTGGACCAGGTCTCGCTCAAGGTGGAGCCGCAGGAATTCGTCTCCATCGTCGGCCCCTCCGGCTGCGGCAAAAGTACCCTGTTCCACATTATCGGCGGCCTGGAGCAGCCCGATGCCGGAACCATAAGCATGAACGGCAAGCCGGTCACCGGACAGCGGGGCGAAATCAGCTATATGCCCCAGCAGCCCGCGCTGTTCCCGTGGCGGACCATCGAAGACAACGTCCTGCTCGCGGGTGAGCTGAAGGGCGAGCCGCGGGCTGAAGCGCGGGCCGCCGCCCGCCATTGGCTGGACAAGGTCGGCCTTGGCGGGTTCGAACGCGCCTACCCGCATATGCTGTCTGGCGGCATGCAGCAGCGGGCTGCTTTTCTGCGGGCGCTGCTGGCGCCGCAGGAACTGATGCTGCTGGACGAGCCGTTCAGCGCGCTGGATGCGCTGACGCGCAGCGAAATGCAGCGCTGGCTGCTGGAGCTGTGGGAGGAGAACCGCCGCTCCGTGCTGTTCATTACCCATAATATCGAGGAGGCGCTGCTCCTCTCCAGCCGCATCTACGTCTTTTCCGGACGTCCCGGCTCCGTCCTGCATACCGTCGGGGTTCCCTTCCCGCGTCCGCGCCGCGAGGAAATTACGGAATCCCCCGAATTCCTGCAGCTGAAACGCCAGTTATCCCAATGGATGCGCGAGGAGCAGGCCAAGGTTGCCAAGGCTGTCAAGACTGCCAAGTAAGACTGCGCCATTGCAGGCGGTAGCTCCCGCAGTTTGAAATTGGGCTGCTAGGCACAGCTGCAATAAACAGGCCCGGTTGCCCTTTATATAGGGTAGCCGGGCCTGTTTTTCTATACTTTGTCAGCATTTAGTGGGAAAAAGTATACTTAAATCTGCGCATAACAAGCATAGTTGATCATTAGTGGGAATTAGTATAACTAATTTGGCTCCCGAAGCCCATTCGATGGTCAATAGCCTGAATTAGGTGGAGAAAATCCCACTAAATCCTAAAAACACGCAAATTCCAGCTATTTAAGTGTACAAATTCCAACTAACTTCTCCCACATTCACTTTTCTCCTACTCCCCCGCCGATTTTGAGCCTCCACACTTCCCGACTTTGTGACTCCCAGCTTTACTTGCCTTCCAAGTTCCACACTCCGACTTTCTGACTCCCGGGTTTCCCATTTCTCACACTTCTAGATCCAGCCCTTCTCCTCCGCCAACCGCACGGCTTCAATGCGGCTCTTCACTTCCAGCTTGTTCAGAATCTCGGATATGTAGTTGCGGACCGTACCATAGGAGAGGTGCAGCACAGCTGCGATCTCCCCGGCGCTCTGGCCGCTGCCGGCCAGCTTCAGGATCTCCCGCTCCCGGTCAGACAACGGGTTTTCTTCCCGCAGGCTGCCGAAGACAAGCTCGGGAGACACCTCCCGGTGGCCGTCCATCACCCGGCGGATCGCATCCGCCAGCTTGTCTACCGGCTCGTCCTTCAGCAAATACCCTTGAATCCCGGCCTTCACACCGCGCTCCAAATAGCCCGGACGGGCAAAGGTGGTCAATATAATGACTTTGGTGGCGGAGCCTTTAGCCTTCAAGGTTTCCGCTACCTCCAGCCCGCTTTTATAAGGCATTTCGATGTCCATCAGGCATACATCCGGCTGAAGCCGCTCAATGACAGCCAGCGCCTCCGAGCCGTCTCCGGCTTCTCCTGCCACTTCAATATCATCCTCCAGATCCAGCAGCGAAGCCATCGCCCCGCGCAGCAGGCGCTGATCCTCGGCAATCACGACGCGTATCATGCGGTCACCCCATCCTTTCTTTCCTTGACTACTCTCGGGATGGCTACAGCCAAGACTGTCCCCCCTTTTCGCCTGAACTCAGCTTCAAAGAGCCGTCAATCAATGACAGCCGCTCTGCCATCCCTTTCATTCCGTTGCCTTCGCTCCGGCCATGGCCTTCCTGCTCCTGCGGATGCAGTCCAACCCCGTTGTCCTCAATGGAAATCTGCACTTCTCCCTCTGTCAACGCAAGGGCAATGCGGCACCGGTCCGCTCCACTATGCTTCACAATATTGGTCACAGCCTCCTTGATGCAGAGACTTAGAATATTCTGAGTGAGGTCTGATACACCCTCCAGTGCAGCATCCCCCTCAATCTCCATGGCTATGTCGGCTGTACGCAGCATCTCCCCCACTTCCGCCAGCTCTTCAGCTACGGATACGGCCCGCATCTCCGACACCAGCTCACGGACCTGGCGCAGCGCCGCGCGTGAAATCCGCTGGATCTCCCTGGCCTCGGCCTGCGTGCGTCCGGCATCCTTGGCGGCCAGCTTTTCCACCAGCTGGCTCTTGAGGGTGATCAGCGACAACGTGTGCCCCAGCGTATCATGCAGGTCCCGGGCAATCCGCATCCGCTCCTCACGTTTAACCAGCTCCTTGATGACCTCATTGGCCTGGTCAAGCTCTTTTTCCAGCATTCTCTTGCGCTGCAGTGAGCGTATGCCGAACGGGGAGATCAGCATAATAATCATGAACGGGTACAGGAACAGCAGATCTTCCAGAGCCATTCCCCAGGTAGCCGTAATCAGCAGGACAAGCACCAAGGCCGCAAAAACAGCATAAGCCATTTTAAAATGCTTCTCTCCTGTGTACCAGCCGATGAAATTCGCGGTAAAGAAGCCCATAAACAGGTCATAAGGCGTATAGGCTGCACTTAGAATTACAATAATCAGCATCTGCACAGCCAGCCACAGCGTAAAAGCTCTGCCGGTGGCCCAATACAGCTGCCGGTAGGTCACGGCGAACAGGGCCAGCACCGCTGCGCCAAGCACCAGCTTGATTCCATGCTCCTCTTGCAGATTGATGACCGGGAACAATAAATATATGAGCCACATATAAGGGAAAAAGCCGAATCTTTGCGGAAACAACCGGAACTGCCTGCGCGCCATAGTAGATTACACCGCTTCCTGTTTTTTTCGGATATAGACCGATAGTAACATAAAGACAGCCAAGTATCCGAGTAAAATCAGGATATTGCTCCATTGCGGATAACCCCCGCCAACAATTTTCCAAGCCCCCTCACCGTAATTATAGGAAGGCAGCCAATGGCCGATCTGCTGCATCACCTTTGGCAGAATCTCAAGCGGCATCCACATGCCTCCGGCAACCGCCAGCCCCATATAGAGCACGTTGCTGACACCGCTCGCCGTATCGACCCGTTTCATGAAGCCCACCAATGTGCCAAGCGCGAGAAAAGGCAGAGAGCCCGCCAGAATCCACAATCCGCTCAGCACCCATTGTCCAGGGGTCAGCGCTACACCGTTAATCAGATATCCCGCCACAAAAATGCAGAGCACCGAAAATAGGTGCATAAGGGTCTGGCCGAACATTTTACCGGCAAAATAGACGGAAGACGGCAGCGGGGTAATGCGGATAAATGTGTTCCAGCCCTGTGTCCGCTCCTGGACCAGCCGGATGCCCAGCGTCATTATAGCGGACCCCATTACACTGAAGGCAGCCATGGACATGAGGTAGTGCTCCTGCCACTCTGATACATCATCCGCCCCTGTATTCACTACTCTGGTGAAGATGAAATAGAACAGGATCGGCATCAATAAAGACCAGAATACATAATAGGGATTGCGGAATATCCGCAGCATCTCCGCTTTACACTGCATGGCAATAAGTCTCATCATTTCATATCCTCCTCGTGGTTGCGGGTCAATTGTTCGAACGCCTCATCCAAGCTTCCCTGGTGGATGCGCACATTTTTCACGGCAAGTCCGCCTGTAAAAATCGCCCGGAGCGCCTCGTCCGTATTATCTGTTCCCACATGGATACGGCCGTCCTTGTCATAGCAGTCTATAACGGGCGCCAGCTCAAGCAGCTGTCCGCGCAGCGTCGCCGCATCTCCGTCCGGCAGGAAGGACAGCGACTGCTTAACCATTCTTGCTTTGATCTCTTCCGGGCTGCCATCCGCTACAAGCGACCCCTGGCTGAACAACAGAATCCGGTCGGCAATCTCCTCAGCCTCCTGCAGATAATGGGTGGTGAACAATATGGTTGTTCCCCCGCAGCCAGCTCCCGCACCGTGTCCCAGAAGTGCCGCCGGGCCGTGGTATCCAGGCCGACCGTCGGTTCGTCCAGGAACAGCAGCTGCGGATTTCCCGCCAGCGCCAGCGCAAAGGCCAGGCTGCGCTTCTGGCCGCCCGAGAGCTTCTCGGCGTAGCGGTTCAGATCAGCCGGAGCGAGCCCTGTCGCCCTGACCAGAAATTCCATATCCATCGGCTGCGGGTAGTAACTGCGGATCAGAGCAATGATCTCGCGGACCTTCAGCCGGTCCATTACGCTCACCTCCTGCAGCATGGCCCCGCTGCGCTCCCGTACCTTCACATCCTTTGGAGAAAGTCCGAATACCTTCACCGTGCCTTCCGTGGGCGCAAGCAGCCCCAGCAGCATCGACAGCATGGTTGTCTTGCCGGCGCCGTTTGGCCCGAGTACTGCTGTAATGGAACCTTTGCCGATGGTGAAGCTGATGCCGTCGACCGCCTTTTTATCATTAAAGATCTTGCTGACCCTGTTCATTTCAATCACATGGCTCATGTCTGATTCCTCCGTCACCGTATGTTTTTGCTGTACTTCCATGGTATTAAAGAACGGAAGATGACATCAGTATGGACTGTCATTTTTTTCGGGTGACAACTGTCACCTGAATTTCATTTCCGGACTTTTGCAACCGCGATTCCCTTAAAAGCGCATCAAAAAAAGCCTTCCTGCCGGCGCCCAGCGCTGACAGAAAGGCTTACACCATCCGGCCTTATTTCTGCATAAATCCCTTTTGCAGCAAAAACTCCTTCATCTGCAGGCGTGAAGGCTGGGCAAGACGCCCCGCCATCATCTCGGACCAAGGTGTATCCTTCTGCCCCCTGGTCCGCTCCCGCATGTAATCCCGGGTGACCTCATCATAGACCTTAACCTGCTCTACAGAGGCCTCCGCCTGATAGCCGTTATGATGCAGCACCGCCTGAAGCGGAAGACGCGGGCGGATGCCGTTCACTCCGGCGGGATAACCCAGGCACATGCCGAAAACCGGATAGACCAGCTCAGGCAGGCCCAGCAGCTCCGACAGCTCTGCGATATTATTGCGCACCCCGCCAATATACACGATGCCAAGGCCCAGCGATTCCGCCGCAACCGCCGCATTCTGCGCAGCAAGCGCCACATCGACGGTAGCCACGATCAGATTTTCTGTGGACCCCTCATAGGAAGCAGCCCCCTGCAGGTGCGGGCCGCTGATCTCCCGCAGCCGGTACAGATCGGCACACCAAACCAGGAACACCGGGCACTGTTCAATATAGGCCTGATTCCCGGACAGCTTAGACAGCTGCGCTTTCAGATCCGGCTCCGTCACGGCAATAACCGTGTAGGCCTGGACATTGCTTGAAGTGGACGCCATCTGGCCTGCCCCGATAATAGCTGCCAGCTGCTCATCACTCACGGGCTTGTCCTGAAACTGGCGGACGGAGGTGTGGCGGTTCAACAGCTCAAGGGTTTCGTTATTCGGTTTCACAATAGGTTCGCCTCTCTTTTGTCAGTTATAGGCATATTATGAACATAAATGAGTGTTCAGACAACAGGGACAGCCCGCTCTACCACCCGCTCCCCCGTGCCGTCTCCTGGACAATGGCCCTGACACCTTCATCAATCTGATCCAGCCGGGTGCGGGAAATGCTGATGCGCAGGAACTTTTCCCGGTTCCGGTAACCGGATAGATAGAATCCATTGCCGGACACGGCGCTGATTCCCCGCTCCGCCAGCCGCTTGACCAGCCGTTCCAAATTCACGGTTACCGGCAGCTTGAATTGCAGATACACGCCCGAGCTGGACGCTGACACCTCAATCAGGCCTTCCGAATTGTGGCGCGCAAGTGCCTCATATACCGCTTGGATTCTTTCTGCGTACATAGCTTTTATTTTGTGCCTATGGTGCCCGTACATGCCATTCTTAATGTACACCTCAAGCGCTGCCTGGGATAACAACGAGGTGTCCGTATATCCTTTATAGGCCCGGAAGGCCTCCAGCAGCGGTTCCGGCACCACAGCCGCACCCAGCCGGAGACCCGGAAAAATGATTTTGGAGAAGCTTTTCAGATAAACGGTATGTGAGGTCTGGTCATACGCAAATATAGGATCAAAACGCTGCTCGGCACCCAGATCGGCCATGTAATCATCCTCCACGATGTACACATCGTATTTGCCGGCTAGTCTGGCAATGGCTTTCCGCTCCTCTGTGCTGTAAGACGTTCCAAGCGGGTTATGATATCTGGGCATGGTATAGAAAAATTTAAACCTGCCGCTTGCGAATTGCGCCTCCAGCTCCCGCAGGTCAATGCCGGCTGCCGAACGGGCGATCCCGCTCACGGGCAGTCCCTCCGCCTCCAGATACCGGAGATAAATATCATAGCCCGGCTGTTCAACCAGGATCTCCGTCCGGCCGTTCGGAAACGGCATTCTCGCCAAAATCTCCAGTGCCTGCTGGATACCCGAAGTGATGATGATCCGCTCCACCTTGGCAAAAACCTGATACTCCGCCAGATGCGACACCAGCGTATGCCGCAGCGTATCCAGTCCCAGCGCATCACCATAGGTGAACAGGTGGTACTTGTACCGGTCAATCGCTTTGTTAAGGCAATGCTGGAAGTCCAAATACGGAAATACATTCAAATCCGGTGAAGCCGAGGCAAAATCAACTATTCCGCTGCCCCCGCCAGGTCCCGGCTCTTCTGACTGTTCCACCATGTAATAGCCGCTCTGCGGAATCGTATAAATCGCGTGTGTTCTCTCCAGCTCCCCATAAGCCCGCAAAACGGTGCTGACACTGCAGCCGTAGAATTCTGCGGCACTGCGCACGGAAGGCAGCTTTTGCCCCGGGCTGTACTGTCCTCCCTTGATCCGCTTCTCCATATCGGATAGGACCTCAAGATACTTCTTCACGGCACGCCTCCCCTCGCCTTCCTCACAGGATTTGCTGTATATATTATCATTGTTCTTGTTCAACCATTATACAGGAATCAGCAAACTGTACCGGTACAGTAACGGAAAACTGGTATTGTTGGGCTGCGGATTTCCCTTTAATTTTAAAATAACAGATAAGACGTTTATACGATCCTGTCATGTTCACACAAAGGGGAGATGCACCTATGCAGAAACAAGGGCTTAAAGTAGCTTATATCTTTGCCGTACTCAATGCGGTTATTATCGGATTCTCATTTTTGTTCACCAAAGTGGCGCTTGGCCATGCCGGGCCGCTTGATACGCTAACCTACCGCTTCGCCGCCTCGTTTGCGGTGATGTCGGTCCCGGTCGCCTTCGGCTGGGTCAAAGTCTCCTACCGGGGCAAGCCCATTGGCCGGGCGCTGCTGCTGGCAGCAATGTACCCGCTCGGATTCTTCACCCTTCAGGTCTTCGGACTCCAGCACGCCACCTCTGCCGAGGGAGGGATTCTTTATTCGTTTACTCCGGTCGTGACGATGATCATCGCCTCTGTATTCTTGAAGGAGACAACGACCCTGCTGCAAAAGCTATGTATTTTCCTGTCAGTATTTGGCGTTGTGTTTATCTTTGTGATGAAAGGGAGCAGCATCCAGCTGTCCAATATGACCGGGATCGTGCTGTTGTTCCTGACTTGTCTGGCTTTTGCCGGGTACAGCGTGCTGGCCCGTTCGCTCTCCAGGCACTTCAGCCCCGCTGAGCTTAGCTACCTGTTGATGGGGATTGGCTTCGCCACATTCCTGATCCTTTCGCTCACCGGACATGCGGCCAGCGGAACTCTCGGCGATTTTCTAAGCCCGCTCAAGAGCGGCACCTTTATCCTGTCTGCCGTATACCTCGGGGTCATAGCATCCCTGGTCACCACCCTGACCTCAACCTATATTTTGTCCAAAATCGAAGCTTCCCTCATGAGTGTGTTCAGCAATCTTTCGACCATCGTCTCCATTGCAGCCGGAGCGATCTTCCTCGGTGAAGAGATCACAGTGTATCACTGGTTCGGATCATTCCTGATTATAGCAGGGGTAATCGGCACGAACCGACTGGGCCGGAAAAAGGCAGAAGCCAGACCCGGCGGTGACCGGTCGGTGCCTGTAAGCAGGTGAGGAGCTGCTTCAATCATGGAGTATATACGCTCATGCAGAGCAGAAAAGCCTAAGTCCTGAAACTGCCGGACAGAGGAAGGCCTGTTCTACAGCTCAAGAATCGTTGGTATCCAAAAAAGAGTTGTCCCGCATCCTTCCCGGCTGCAGAACAACTCTTTTTCGATAATTGCGGGTTACGATTGCCCGGTGATGATCTGCTCCGCGAGTGATACCAGAGCTTCCTTCGTAAACTTCCCTCCGAAGACGGAAATTATATAACTAATATTGGTACTGGAGTCTATCCATTCCAGGCGTTGTTCACCCTGACTGTTGTTGACCACCGTAGAGTTAGCTGTCTTATACTTTAGCGCATCCCCAGTCTTGTAGGTCAGCTCCTGCCCCTCCACCGACAGCTTCTCCGGCTCGGCCAGGGATGGGGCATATTCTATACTGGGGTCCGGTGTCCCGGCAGGCGCGGCAATCATGGACAGAAATGCTCCGGCTTGCTGAGAGCCCGGACTTCCCTGGTAAGTCAGAGTGACACTCCAGCGTTTGTCGGTCATTTTTTTAACAAATACCGTTTTGCCGGAAGCTTTGCCCTCCTCTACAATCTGCTTGCTCAGCTTCTGTCCTTCAATTGACCAGGTCTGCGGTGTATACACACCCAGATATGCAGTTTGGAATTGAAAGTCGTCAGGCGCTTGCTCCAGTTGCAGGAAAGGGGTCTTGAGGACTTGCGCCTTCTGTACATATTCCTGGTAATTTTTAAAAGGCAGGCCGTACGTGAATGCCCGATAAGAAAATCCGCCAGGATTATACTTTTTATCGTTCACATACACATAATATATTTCTTCGGGATTCTTCTTCTGAAGCTGAATCGCATCAACCTGGGCCTGGATCTTCTTCGTGGTCTGCTGTGTGCTGGCCGCAGCCGCGGATTTCGTTGAGGACTTGCTGCCGGATGCCGCACTGGCAGAACCGTAAGCAGAACCGAGCAGCAGCCCTAGGCTGGCCAAAGCAATAGCTGACTTTTGAAATCTCATCGTATATTCTCTCCTTCAGGGCGTGAGGCCCGTTCTAAAATAGGATAACGAGTTGTTTCTCGGCCGAGAGATACCTCTTTAGTACCCGTTACATACATATACAACAATTCATCTCTTGTTATCGGGACATCATGCGTCATTATTTTTTTTTTGCAGCATGTCATAATGGAGCGGATTTACGGCACTTCCGGTTGAAGGATTATCGGATAAATCCTTGCCGCCCAGAAAAATCCCCATTTCTCCCGGTAACAGCTGCTGTTCCACCCACTTTGCGCCCTCCTGATATTTCCGGGTTTTCACATCCTCTTTCGGCTGAACTACCCCCGGCTGCACCGGCGTCTCCTTCAGATAAATGCGAAATTGGGTAACCGGGCCTTCAATCTCTTCATAATCCTTCACGGTATAAGGAATATCTGCCGTCTGATTGTGATTATCAGCATAGAGGAGCTGCTTCATAAGCGTATGTGCATGGGAATCAAAAAGGAGTTGTCCCGCATCCTTCCCGGCTGCGGAACAACTCTTTTTCGATAATTGCGGGTTACGATTGCCCGGTGATGATCTGCTCTGCGAGTGATACCAGTGCTTTCTTTGTAATCTTCCCTTTAGAGACATAAATAGTATAACTTATCTTGGTTCGGGAATCTGTCCATTCCAGATACTGCGCATCCTGGCTGTTGTTAACCGCCGGAGAACTGGCTTTTTTATACTTAAGCGCATCTCCGGCCTTGTAAGTCAGGTCCTGCCCCTCCACCGACAGCTTCTCCGGCTCGGCCAGGGATGGGACGTATTCTATACTGGGGTCCGGTGTCCCGGCAGGCGCGGCAATGATGGACAGAAATACCCCGGCTTGCCGGGAACCCTCGCTGCCATGGTAAGTCAAGGTCACACTCCAGCGCTTGTCGGTCATTTTTTTGACAAATACCGTTTTGCCGGATGCTTTTCCTTCCGCTACAATCTGCTTGCTCAGCTTCTGTCCTTCAATAGAATCAGGTTTCGGATTATAAGCGCTCAGATACGCGGACATGAATTGAAAGTCTTCGGGCGCTTGCTCCAGTTGCAGGAAAGGGGTCTTGAGGACCTGTGCCTTCTGTACATATTCCTGGTAATTTTTAAAAGGCAGGCCGTACGAGAACGCCTGATACGAAACTCCGCCAGGATTATACTTTTTATCGTTCACGTACACATAATAAATTTCCCCGGGCTTCTTGGTCTGAAGTCGGATCGCGTCAACCTGGGCCTGGATCTTCTTCGTGGTCTGCCGGGTGCTGGCCGCAGCCGCGGATTTCGTTGAGGACTTGCTGCCGGATGCCGCACTGGCAGAACCGTAAGCAGAACCGAGCAGCAGCCCTAGGCTGGCCAAAGCAATAGCTGACTTTTGAAATTTCATCGTTTTTTCTCTCCTCCCGGGCGTAAGGCCCGTTCTAAAATAGGATAATGAGTTACATACATATACAACAATTTATCTCTTGTTATCGGGACATCATGCGTCATTATTTTTTGCTTTGCAGCATGCTGGCTGCCACATTGATCAATTCCTGCTGGGACAGAGGGCTGTCCCTGCTGTCGGACAGGGAATAATAAGCACCCTGACCCTGTACCGAATCTAACCAGACCAATCGTTGTGTATATTTATGACCGCCCTCCGCCAACGGCTTCATATAAATCATTTCTTTCCCTGCTACCACAACATTCTCGCATTTCTCCAAATCATTTGTGTTGAATTGGACCGTACCCAGCCGAAGAAGAGCCTTGGCCTGGATATTGATGCTCTGGCCTTCTGTGTTGGTGTATGACACCTTGACCGAGCTCGACCCGGCCGCATGGAATCTCTTCCATACCAGCTTATAGCCCTCTCCCAAGTCTTTAGCCTTCATTACTGACATTTCCTCTTTTAGCTGGAGATACGCCTCGGCTCTGCTTCCAGACTTGTCTCCGGAAGTAGTTTTGGACGGATTGGCCAGCAGCAGGGCAATATCCGTTTCAGGAAAAATCTCTCCACCGCTGAATGCATAACCTTTGGGTACATATGTGGGTTCGGGAAGTAACGGAGCCCCCAATTCCGTCTGGTTGGCTCTGAAGTCAGAGTAACTGTCATAATGGAGCGGATTTACGGCATTTCCGGTTGAAGGATTATCGGATAAATCCTTGCCGACCAGAAAAATCCCCGTTTCTCCCGGTAACAGCTGCTGTTCCACCCACTTTTCGGCCTCCTGATATTTCCGGGTTTTCACATCCTCTTCCGGCTGCACCACCCCCGGCTGCACCGGCGTCTCCTTCAGCTGAATGCGAAATTGGGTAACCGGGTCTTCAATCTCTTCATAATCCTTCACGGTGTAAGGAATATCTGCCGTCTGATTGTGAATATCAGCATACCAGTAATATGTGGCTCCCAAGACAAGTACAGCCAGCAGTGAAGCGGATGCTGCCAGTATTCTGCCGTAGGATACCGGCCTTTTGCGGGCGGCGCTGGCCGGGGATTCATTCACGTGCTGCATCATCCCGGGGAATTCCCGGGCGTCCGGAGGAACTGCATCAGCCGCGCCGTTTCCATATTTCTCTGTGATGAGGTTCATCACCCGTTGCCGGACATCAATAGCCTCGACATCACCTGATGCATCGTAGCTTCTCAGATTTTGTTCTTCTGCAGTGTGCTGGCTTTTGTGCATTCCCCTTCCTCCTTTTCTGATAACTCCATGAATGCTTTCAGCTTGTGCCTGATCCGCCCGTACCGTTTCTTGACCGCTTCCATGTTCTTCCCCAGAATCTCACCGATCTCCTCAAAGGATTTATCCTCAAAAATACGCAGAATCAGCAAATTCCGCTCTTCCACCGTTAGCATTTCAAGTGCCGAGGCGAGCGGTTCACTGAACATGGTGTCCTCTGCTGCCCGTTCGGCGCTCTCTGCCGCAACCTCCCGGCCAAACAGGCGGCTGACCTGCTGCTGCAGCTTGCGCCTGCGCAGCAGATTCAGACAATGGTTATAGGCAATTTTGTACAGCCAAGAGGTGAAGCTTCCCTTGGGCTGATAATACCTGACCTTTTCGAACACCTTAAGCATGATATCCTGCACCGCATCCTCGGCTTCTTCCCGGTTGCTTAACAACCGCAGGCAATACTTATAAATCCGGTTCTGATAAGTATCGATAATATCCGCAAATATGTAGACCTCGCCCGCTTGTATCCTTGCGATTTTCGTTTCAATGCTCTCTATAGAATTCACGGATTGCCTCCTTCCACCCCTTCACCAGATATAACACTTACGCTCCTGAAATCGGGACATGGACCGGGCCTAACGCTCATATTCCCTGGAATGCATGGAACATTCAGAACAAAACGGCTGCGCTGTCCTTACAAGGATGGCACCCGCTTCAGCGAGAAATAGAAGTAATTTAGAGCCGAAGCATATAAATTTTATTTGAACAAAATCACCCTAGCGGGTAAATAAGGGTCCTTAAGGTTACGAAATCCGCATTGTTGTATAACATGCAGGATTTTCGTCCATTTGGTGAAGCCGCGCCCACATTTGTTGTACAATTCACAAGATTTTTGTCCGTTTAGCGTACTTAGGACACAGATTGTTGTAGATCGTACAAGATGTCCACCCATTCGGCCTGCTTAAGAGGCACTTTGTTGTATTCCGTGCAGATTTTCGAGAGTTAACCCTTTAGAGGAACACTTTAGGGAACCCTTTATGTATCCTTCAGCAATTCCAAGTGGAAAAAGGATAACTAATTTGCTCAAACACCCTGTTCTCCGCAGGCTAAGTGGAAAAAGGGTAACTAATTTGCCCGAACACCCTGTTCTCCGCAGTTTAAGTGGAAAAAGGGCAACTAATTTAGCACATCTCGCCCTTTATCAGGAAATATGGCCCAATTAAGCTCCCTTTTTCCACTTAAATCTCACAATTGTTGATTTCCGAGAGAAATAAGCTCCCTTTACTGTTCACCTGCTTCTTAGCCAGCGTTAGTTGGAAAAAGGCGATCGAATCCGGCTGATTTCCACCCTTTTGAGTGAATTTGCTTAGCGAACAGTATACAAAATTCTGGCGTAATATTTTCAGAACAAAATCACCCTGGCAGGTAAATAACAACACGGGGCTTACGGCCGCAAAGATTCCCCACCGCTCCAAAATCAACGGGCCATGCTCCTGAAGACGGATCGTTGTACTATAGGCAGGCTTAGCGTCTTTTGGCTTGCTTAGAGCTCATATTGTTATACCACATGCACAACGCCCGCCCAGAAGTCCGTTAAGACATGCATTGTGGGCCGTATGATTATGGTGTGGGTCCTTCTGCGGACACGCTGAGCTCTCTTCACGATTGATCCGCAGCCGTTGCGGACAGGAAAGCCGTTATCGAAAGAAGATTTGTCTATTCCGCAGGACAACGGACGGAGATGCCTCTATTTGTCCCTTTCCCTTTTATTCCAGGCTCCATCGAACGATATAACGGCTCCTGAGTCCATATCCGCTGAAAAAACAAGGTTTTTGGCAAAATAAGGGCTCCTCTGTCTCCACTGTCCGCTTTTGTCCGCTTCAGTCCGCGGATGGAACCCAACCCTCCTGCATCGCTTATATCCTCTGACGCTTCCAAGATCTCCGCATTTTTTGACATTGTATAATTTCCTATACAACAAGTAGAAACGGCTACACCGTCCTAATTAAGTGCTTATGCTTCCGAAGCAGCGATACAGAGTATCGCTTTCAGGTACCCGTTTCAGCGGGAAATAGAAGGATAATTTATAGCGTGAAGCATATAAATGCTTATATTTTAAAAAAAGCCAAGCTCCGTAAAACAGGAGACTTGGCGTGCATATTCCAATTACAGCTTCACCCGCTGCAGCCGCAGCGCGTTCAGGACTACAGAGACAGAGCTGAAGGCCATGGCTGCCCCGGCCAGCCATGGGGCCAGGAAACCCAGAGCGGCGATCGGGATGCCAATCGTATTGTAGGCAAGCGCCCAGAACAGATTCTGCTTGATATTCCGCATCGTTCTGCGGCTCATCATGACCGCATCAGGGATGCTCATGAGGTCACCGCGCATCAGCGTGATGTCCGCCGCTTCCATCGCGACGTCGGTACCGGTGCCGATGGCCATCCCGGTATCTGCTATCGCCAGGGCAGGCGCATCGTTGATGCCGTCGCCGACCATGGCTACCTTGACTCCGCCGCTCTGCAATCTGCGGATTTCCGCAGCCTTGCCCTCCGGCAGCACCTCGGCTAGTACTGTCCGGATACCGGCCTGCTCCGCAATGGCCTGGGCTGTGATCCGGTTGTCTCCGGTGATCATCACCACTTCAATGCCCATGTCATGCAGCTTGGCTACCGCTGCCCGCGAGGTTTCCTTGATGGTGTCGGCAACCGCTACTACCCCGGCGATCACGCCCTCCACAGACACAAGCATCGCAGTTTTGCCTTCCTGCTCCAGCTTCGTCATGAGGGGCGCCCATGGTCCAGGCTCCGCACCGCCTTCCTCCATCATCCTGCGGGTGCCTACACTTACGGTCTGCCCGCCGACAACTGCGGTGATCCCGCGGCCCGGCACGGCCCGGAACTCCCCGGCTTCCGGCAGCTCAAGACCTCTGGCGGCGGCACCGGCAACAATCGCATCAGCCAGCGGATGCTCCGAGAGCTTCTCTGCAGCCGCCGTAAGGGCCAGCAGGCGGTTCTCTGCGGTCTCTTTGCCATGCGCTGCAATGCCGGTGGTCGTCAGAATGTCCGTCAGCACCGGCTTGCCGCTCGTAACGGTACCTGTTTTATCCAGCACGACCACTTGAATCCCCTGCGCCGCTTCCAGATGCTCTCCGCCCTTGAACAAAATCCCGAACTCCGCCGCACGCCCCGATCCGGCCATAATCGAGGTCGGCGTAGCCAGACCAAGTGCGCATGGGCAGGCAATGACCAGCACGGCAATAGCCTTCTCCAGCGCCTCGGCAAACTGGCCGGGAGCGCCCCAGATGAACCAGATCACAAAGGTCACAGCGGCAATCCCAACAACAATCGGCACAAAAATGCCGGAAATCACATCGGCGATCCGCTGAATCGGCGCTTTGGAGCCCTGCGCTTCCTCAACGACTCTAATGATCTGCGCAAGCGCGGTTTCCCGGCCTACCTTGCGCGCTTTAATCCGCAGCATGCCGTTTTTGTTCAATGTCGCCCCGATTACAGAGTCCCCCGGTTTTTTCTCCACCGGAATGCTCTCTCCGGTCAGCATGGATTCATCCACGGAGGACAGCCCTTCGACAACCTCCCCATCGACGGGGACCTTCGTTCCCGGCTTCACCAGCACGATGTCGCCCGGAATGACTTCCTCTACCGGGATGCTAAGCTCGGCACCGTCACGAACGACCAGCGCGGTCTTGGCCTGCAAGCCCATCAGGCTGCGGATGGCATCGGAGGAACGGCCTTTCGCCAGGGCTTCGAACCATTTGCCGACCAGAATCAGCGTAATCAGAATGGCGCTGGTCTCATAATACATGTCTACCGTATGGCTCATTCCGTTCATGCTCAAAGAGTCAATGGTCAGATACAGACTGTAGAAATAGGCTGCTGAGGTGCCGAGCACCACCAGGACGTCCATGTTGGCACTGCCGTTCCTCACTGCTTTATAGGCGCTGATATAGAATTGCCAGCCGATAATGAACTGCACCGGTGTAGCCAGTGCCAGCTGGAACCACGGGTTCATCAGCAGCTCCGGCGTCCAGATCCAGTCCGTAAAGGAGAAATGGCCCGCCATCGCCCAGAGCAGCGGAAACGAGAGGATCGCTGAAATTATCCATTTGTTCCGCTTGTGCCGGATCTCCTGCCCGCGCTGATCGGCTTGCTCCTTGCGGTCCTGCTTCAGCGTTGCCTTATAGCCGATACTGCTGACCTTCTCCATAATCTCGGACACGCCAATGCTCCCTGGCGCGTACTCCACATGCGCCGTTTCCAGCGCCAGATTTACATTCACTGCCGCAATGCCGGGTGTGCGCCCCAGCACCTTCTCAATCCGTGCGGAACAAGCCGCACAGGTCATGCCCGAAATATCAAAATCCGCCGATTCCTTGCGGGTATCATAGCCCAGCGAACGGATCTTCTCCTCGATCTGCGGCACGCCTGCAACAGCAGGGTCATACCCGACGGTCGCCTGCTCCAGCGCCAGATTTACATTGGCCTTCGACACGCCCTCCATGCGGGAGAGCCCTTTTTCAATCCGTGCTGCGCAAGCAGAACAGGTCATCCCTGTAATCTGCAGTGTAGTCTGCTGCAGTGGGGTTTCCGCTGTCTTTTCCATATCCTCCACCTCCATACCCCCTTGGGGTATAATGTTTTGTAAAAGAAAGGGCATTGGCGCCTCTGAAATCACAAGGATTCCCCGCTCCAAGCCCTTATATGCGCAGTTCCAATCAGACTACGTCGTAGCCCTGATCTTCAATGGCCGCTTTGATCGTGCTGAGGCTCACTTTGTTCTCATCATAATCTACAGCTACCGTCTTGGCCTGCAGATCCACCTTCGCTGCGGCACCCACACCGCTTACCGCCTTCTCTACCGCACTGACACAATGACCGCAGGACATTCCTTCTACATTCAACGTTACATTAGACATTGATTAACCCTCCTAAAAGTTTTATGGAGCATCGCTTCGGAAGCATCTGCTTAGTTTAATGGAACACTTCCTTCGGAAGCAGCCCCTTAAGGTTGTCAGCTTAGCTTCCTTGCCTTATTTCATCAGCTTGTTGACCGTGACCAGCAGCTCGTCGATTACCTCATGCTCCCCGGCCTCGATCCGCTCAATAATACAGCTCTTCATGTGCCCTTCCAGCAGCAGCTTGCCGACACTGTTCAGGGCAGCCTGGACCGCCGCCAGCTGGTTGAGCACATCATCGCAGTAGGTATCGCGCTCGATCATCCCCTTAACGCCGCGGATCTGGCCTTCAATCCGGTTGAGCCGGGTGGTAAGCCCGCTCTTGAATTCCGCTGAATGGTGACTTTTGCGTACGCCGGGAGCAGAGGTATGACAATCGTCTCCGCAGGAATGCCCCGCGTGCTCTTTCTCATTGGTAGACACAGGAATCAGCCTCCTCAACATCAATATAATATACCCCCCATGGGTATGTCAATACTTTCGTTCTCTTTTCCGCACTTTCCCGAACATCCACTACATTTGTCATGATTTAGCAGGAGTTTCTTTTCAGAAAGCGAATGTATACCTTAAAGGCTCCTTTGAACCCGCCTAATGAAATTCCAGTAATTTCGGATAAGCAGGCATACTCCATTACGACGCAAAGGAGGGGCAGCGTTGTTCAGACGGATAAACAGCGGCTTCTTGCACAACAGAGGACACTTGTACTCCTTTATCATATGCTTGATCGGGCTAGGCTTGTTTGTTATTTACAGTGAAGATTCTTTTCTGCATTTCTCATCTTCTGCCTGGGGCTGGATTACCGCCATGGCGGGAGCGGCTGTGATCCTGACCGTCTTCACCTTTCAGCTTCCCCCGCAAGGAAACGGGCTGTCACTCGACTCCTCCGTTTATTTAGCCTGCATTTTTATTTTTGGGCTCTCCTTCACCCTTATGGTACTGCTGCTTAGCTCCCTGGTGCTGCTGTTCCTGGAATGGGGCAGTAAGGTGGGGAAGCACATCAATAACTTTGCCATTTATTGCATCATGATTGCTTCGGCTTCATTTATCTTTACCGCCCTGGGCGGGGTGCAGGGACCGCTGCTCAGCAGCCGCCTGGAAGCTTATGTAAGCGCTATGGCTGTATATTTTATCCTCAATACCCTGCTGATCGGCTTCTATGTATTACGTTGTTTTCCACAAAAATCTGTACAATACCCTCAAAGGGATGCTTACTGACACCATCCTCGCCTATGCCTGTACGCTGGTGCTGTCGCTGGTCTTGACGATTCTGCTGTACCATAATCACATGGTTGGCCTGGGCCTGTTCCTGTGCCTCAGCATTCTCATTTCCTATTCCTTCAAGCGGCTGTTCAGCATGTACCGTGATATTGAGGAACGCATCAACCGCGACCCGCGAACGGGCCTGTTCACCCATAGTTATTTTGAGCAGGCGCTGGAAGAGGAGATGAGCAGCTCAAAGATCAGCGGCACCGCCCTCTCCCTGGCGATGATCGATATCGATGATTTCAAAAAGTACAATGATCACTTCGGCCATCTCAAGGGGGACGGGCTGATCGTTTTTTTGGCGGAGCTGCTGAAAAGGGAGACGGAGAACACGAATATTATTGTGTCCCGCTATGGCGGGGAAGAATTCACACTGCTGATGCCGGGCTATGATGCTGCAGCGGCCAGAAACTTCATGGAGTCCCTGCGCAGAACCCTTAACCATTCCCGTTTTGAAGGGAGTGAAATTTTCCCCCAGGGCTGTCTGGCCTTCTCTGCCGGCATCGCCGCGTACCAGCCGGATGTCCATTTCAAATCAGAGCTTGTAGACCATGCCGACCAGGCGCTCTATTATGCCAAAAAACAAGGCAAAAACCTCGTTCATACCTATGGCAGCCAGTCTCTGCTGGAGCAGGATATCGATTTCAGCCAGGATGTGCGCGATATTGAGCAGCAGCTGAACCTGTTTATGTACAAGGACCTGGAGACCTTCAAGCACTCCAAACGCGTCTTCCGCTATGCGATGGACATCAGCGAGCTACTGAATCTGGACACCCTCTCTAAAAGGCAGTTTACACTTGGCGCACTCATTCATGACATCGGCAAGCTGGAGATCCCCTGGGGAATTCTGAATAAAAAGGACAAGCTGTCGCTGGAGGAATGGGAAATGGTCAAATGGCATGTCACCTGGGGCAAGGAAATGGCGCTGACCAACGAAAAATTCAAGGATTTGGCCCCCGATATCGAGCTGCACCACGAGCGCTATGACGGCAAAGGTTATCCCTACGGCTTCAAAGGCGATGAAATCCCCCGGCTATGCCGCATGCTGACCATCATCGACTCCTTCGACGCAATGACCACCGAACGGCCCTATCAGCCGACCAAATCGTTCAAAGAAGCTGTTGTTGAGCTTCGCGCCTGTGCCGGAAGCCAGTTTGACCCTGAGCTAACCGAGCTTTTTATCCGATATATTGAAAAAAGAGAGGTGTGCGGAAGCGAAGCGGCAATCTAAGCGATACAGTGCTTGTATTTACCTCCACATGCACATTTATGATTCAGCTCCTTTTTTGGAGCTCAGTTTAGTAAACCGCAAATGAAACTTATTCTATCACAGCCCCCCATTGAGTGCATTCTTACAAACACTTAAACGGCTGTATATTAGTACTCACAAGGCAAGAAATCTCTCGGAAATAAAATCCATTAATTGGGATAATATGTTATACTTTTTTATAATAAATCCCCCATTGAATGGAGTTCCCCTTAATGGACGAATGGTTATTCTTGCTTCAGCAGAACATAGACGATTTGGATATTGAATTACAGAAGAAGGTGTACCACGAGTTTTATCAAACAGTGTACAAAGATGCATTTTATCTAACCCGCGACCATACTGCGACAGAAGACATTGTTCAAGACGCCTTTATAAAAATAGCTGTACAAGGACATAAAGCAAAATATGATTCCCATCTGTCTGCATGGGTGAAGCAGATCGCAAGAAATACAGCACTAGATTGGCTTAGAAACAATAAAAAATATCTACACTGTATTAGTGATAGTTATATGGAACTAACCAGTAATGAGGTTGCAGTTTCCCAGGTAGTCGAGATTACACAACGCAATCAATTACTCTATCAAAGCATCGAAGAGCTAAAACCCAATTACCGTGCATTACTGTACATGTATTATATTGAGGAAAAAAGCTATAAGGAAATTTGTGATGAACTAAATCTTTCAGAACAAGTTGTCACCCAGCGACTGGCTAGAGCGCGTAAAAAGTTACTCAAACATTTTTCAGGAAAGTGGAACGATCATGATAAATAAATCCAATAAAAAACGAAGCGCTGCCCACCCTATTTTTAGGTTGTAGCAGCGCTTATATTTAGATATAATAGTAACTTTTAAGGGGCGGCAATAATTGTGATTCCCGTGAGATTTAAATCGTTATATGTCGTCCAAATTGGCTCATAAACTTTGTAGGTTCCTGCGGGAATGGGGCTTCCTGTACTCGAAAGAGTTACCACCCCAGTATGAGTTCCTGCCAAATCAAAAGTCCAACCTTGCAAAGAATTATCATAAGCAAAGTCAGTTAGGATGGGTCCCCCACTATCACCTCCCATGGAAGAATATCCAGTAGCTAGAACTTCATTATGTTTATATCCATAACCGTGATCTCCCCAATAAATATCAACATTCGCGTATGAGATTGTACCCGATGTAGTTGTCCCGCTATTTGCGCCCCTTAAATATATAGTGTCGCCAGGTGTGTCACTTGTGTAGACGCCAGTAATCATTGCCATATCTGTAGACGAAGGATAAGGTACCCTTGACCGTCCAGTGTAATTTGAATTTAAAGTTATATATCCAGCATCGGAAGATGCATTCGAACCGTCTCCAGCAGATGTAGTTCTAAAAGTATAATCGCCAATAGTAGCGGTATTCCATGTAGGCTGATACCAAGCACTGACTGTTCCTGAGGGTTGGCAATGACCAGATGTAACTAACACTTCTTGATTACTTTGATTTATGCCAAAATATCCTGCGGTACAAATACTATATTCATATGAATTTTCAGCTACTTCATGATAATTCCCACCAATTTTAGATCCCATTGGGAATTGAGATCCATAGTGAGTATCATCCGTTTCTACAGTAAGAGCTGAATCAGGCAAAGTAGTAAACTCTAACATAGCCGATTGGTTAATAAGCGATGAAACTTTTTCTTCGTCTACAATTGCATCTTCATCAAACGCAATAATTAGCTTGTTATTTTCCACATCGGGAATGAGTGCACGAATCGTCCCTGGTTCAACATTTTTTTCAATAGTTTCTTTTGCATTCTCAATATCAGCCCAAGAAAATTCCACAACTTCAAATTCAACTTTATCCTGACTTTTCACCGATTCTCGAACCAGTTTTTTCAAAGATTCGGATTCCTCAGTAATTTGAACGACTACCGTTCCCTTATCCGCGTCATAGTAATACCCCGAGAATTGAGTAGGGGAATTTTGAATTAGCTTTTTAATGGAGGGAATATCTCGTTTGATCCTTAGTTTTTCAGCATAACTATCCAGAAGAACCGTGTCGCTCAGTTTATCAAGGGATGAATTTACCTGCAAAGGGTACGGCGTTTCATTTACATTGTTTTTTTGAGTAATTTCCGCAATTTCTGAAATGCTGCCTTTAATAATTTTTCTTTGATAGTTATTTTCCAAATTTCCGGCAGCGCTAATACTCGAACTGAAAATTAAGGACGCTGTTATTACAAAGGAACTTATTAAAACTCCGGCTTTCACTTTGTCTTCACCCTTCTCTCATTGAGAATTTTTACCATACCAAAATTTATTAAAGAAAATGAAGAGAAACTTAATCTTTATCCTCCTTTCGTGAATTCACCTCTTGTTTTTGAAACGAACTGCTATTTATATAACGTTGCAACCCACCTTTTTCTAACGCTTTTTTTTCAAAAATATACCAAAATTATTTTTTTCAAAACTAAATGATGGAATTTATACTCTCTTGAAACAAATTCCAATTTACGTCGTCTGATTATTATGGAGGTGTTTATAATTGAAAAAACATTTAGTTCTCGTAGTCCTTATGATTACGCTTGGCTGTCAGCCCTTGTATTCAGACCAATCCACTGCGGAAAGCACAGGAGCAGATTCTACAATGACCAATATTGAGAAAGCGCCTTTTTCTGCCTATATTTCTGTTCCGCAAAAAGTCCAAACCAACAAGGAATTTAAAATTAAAGCTGATTTTAAAGTGAACGCAGAACAAAAACTGACCATTACGAGCAGGGACAAAATGTTTGTTTATTTGATCAAGGATAGCAATGGAAAGCAAATCAACACATATGCTATTTCGGATGTTGGAAAGAATCGGACATTCTCAGGAGAAGCTACTATCTCAGAGACGTACAGCTATAAATTTAAGGAACCTGGCATTTATGAGATATCGGCGATTGCTGAATTCACGGTAAATATAGACAAAGGCAGCAAGGAATATAAAATTGAAACCGATCCCCAAATAATCGAAGTTACAAGAGATTTTAAAGTCGACTAATTAGTTTTCAATTATCAAATCCCTCCTATCTGTATCCAAGAAGCACGAGTGCAACTAGAACCCATTACACTTAGGAGGGTCTAGCTCTATAAATATTGATTATTTCTTCCAACGGGACTCCCCGCTTTATCCACTCCATTGGCTGCCGTAAGGCTTATCGGTAATGTGACACTCTGCTTGTCGATGTTCTGCGAGAAGTGGTGATCTAAATACCTGCCGTATCTGTTCAGTGAAATCCTCAAGCATAAAAAACACCTCGTATCGAATATTAATATCCTTCAGGAATGGTTACGTGCCATATCCGGTAAATCTCCCCCACTTGAATATTCATCAATTCTCTTGTTAAATTCGCTAGAGAATCTTTTAAATATTAGAAAAACAATGCTTGCCACCCTATTCAAATTTGACTATAATGAGGCTCACGAAACTTTTTCAGAAGGAGTCTGCAAACATGCATAGTAAAGAAAGCAACCTTAAGCTTGTAGTTGTCGGCTTGCTGCTGGGTATCCTTATGTCCGCTATGGACAATACCATTGTAGCTTCAGCTATGGGCACCATCGTTTCCGATCTGGGCGGACTCGATAAAATCGTCTGGGTGACCTCGGCCTATATGGTCATGGTTATGGCCGGAACGCCGATCTTCGGCAAACTGTCCGATATGTATGGCCGGAAGCGGTTTTTTATCTTTGGCCTGATTGTATTCCTGGCCGGCTCCGCCCTGTGCGGAACGACAACCAGCATCACCCAGCTCAGTATCTACCGGGCGATTCAAGGGATTGGCGGAGGCGCGCTAATGCCGATTGCCTTCACCATTATGTTCGATATCTATCCCCGGAAAAAAGAGGTAAGCTGACCGGACTCTTCGGCGCGGTCTTTGGCATTTCCAGCGTGGTAGGTCCTCTTCTCGGCGCTTACATTACCGACTATGTTGGCTGGCAGTGGGTGTTCTATATCAACCTGCCCATTGGCGTTATCGCGTTTATTCTGGTCACCCTGTCCTACAAGGAATCCGTCACCCACTCCAAGCAGCGTATTGACTGGGGCGGCGCCTTCACGCTGGTGGGGGCAGTGATCTGCCTTATGTTTGCCCTGGAGCTGGGCGGCAATCAATATGCCTGGGATTCAGCGCAAATTATGGGCTTGTTCGGCGGCTTTGCCGTGCTGCTGATTGTTTTTCTGTTCATTGAACGGGTCGCGCCTGAGGCGGTCATTTCCTTCGCCATGTTCCGCAACCGGCTGTTCGCCACCAGCAGTATTCTGGCGCTGTTCTATGGCTCTGCCTTTATCGTTGCCACCGTTTATATCCCGATTTACGTGCAGGGGGTTTACGGCGGCTCCGCTACCAACTCGGGTCTTGTTCTCATGCCCATGATGATCGGGTCGGTCATCGGCAGCCAGACCGGGGGACTGCTGACCACCAAGACCAGCTTCCGCAATATCATGCTGCTGTCTGCTGTCTGCTTCGTGGCCGGGGTATTCTCTTTGAGCACGCTGGCCCCGGATACCTCCCGGCTGATGCTGAATATGTTCATGGCCCTGACAGGCTTTGGCGTAGGCTTCTCCTTCTCCGTGCTCAGCATGTCCTCGATCCATCATTTCGACATGCGCCAGCGCGGCTCCGCCACTTCAACCAGCACCTTCATGCGGTCGCTGGGCATGACGCTCGGCATTACGATCTTTGGCATTATTCAGCGCAACAGCTTCACAAATGGATTGAGCGACGCCTTCGGCGCAGGTGCCGACACCTCATCGTTCGGTGATCCGCGCGCGGCTCTGACTCCTGAAGCCAGAGCCCAGATTCCGGCTCCTGTGCTGGAGAAAATCACCAATGCATTGTCCGGCTCGATTGCCCATACCTTTCTGTGGGCGCTGGTTCCCGCTGTGCTGGGATTTGTGTTTGTCCTCCTGATGCCGGGCGACCGTCTTACGGTTCACAGCAAAAAACAGCAGCCGGCCGGTGGGCAGAGGTAACAAGCCATGTCCATGAAAATGGTAATTCTCGGCCTGCTGCTGGAACGGAACATGCATCCTTATGAGATTAAGCTGGTGATGAAGGAACGCGCCATGGACCAGATGATGAAGCTGCAAATGGGGTCCTTATACTATGCCGTGGACAAGCTGGCCGGGGAAGGTCACATTGAAGCCGTTGAGGTCATCCACAGCAGCGACCGGCCGGACAAGACCATCTACCGCATTACGGATAAAGGCAAGACCGTGTTCGAGCAGCTCGTGCTGCAGCAGGTCAAAAAACGATCTGATCTTCCATCCGTTCTACACCACACTTGCGTTCTCACGGCATATCGATCAGAGCAAGGTGGAAAAGCTCCTGGAAGAGCGGATTCGCGAAACCGAACACCAGGTGAACTATGCCTATCAGGTCTATGAGGAGCATATTGCCATTGTTCCACGCTCGGTACTGCATGCGATGTACGGCAGATACGAGCATAGCCTGACCGAGTTGAACTGGCTGAAGCGTCTCTACGAGGACGTGTCAGCACGAAAGCTGAATGATATCGGCAAACCGCTTGATCTCTAGCCTAGCGGCATTGCCGTTTTTGACCCGGATGGCATCACTTTACCATAAGAAAAATACACGTATGTATGGAATGGGGCCCCCTGAGGGCCTTTTTCCTGTTTACAGGGGAGAGAATCCGTTTATTAAAGAGCAAACTACCGGAAACCGGCCGGCTTGCCAGTGACCGCACAGCCCAGGTTTCCAGACCTTTTCAGAAAGCGAGGCGAAGACGCATGGACAAAGACAACAAGCTCCAAGGAGACAAGCGGGATCATCCCGAGCAGTACCCTACAGAGAACCCCAGTCTGTTCGATCTGGATGAAAGCGAGCGCAATGTTGATCCCATTCCGATGGAGGATTTGAACCTGGAGAAACAGGAGGAAAAAGACAAGGAGAGCACCAAACACCGCTCCTCCAGTGACAAGAAGTACCATACTGGATTCTAAAAATGTACAATACTCTTTGAGCTGCAATTCTGTTGTCACGCAGGGAATGGTACGACCTATACGTCAGCTCGCGCGGCGAGAAGCTGCCTTAATGTCAAGCATGTCTCTTGACGATGGCCCGGCTCTCTCAATGAGGGCTGGGTTTTCTGTGTTAGTGGCGGATTCCTCTCCATGATGGGGGAGGGATCTAAGGATGTTGTACAACCCAGCGGCTGCACCGTTCCTCACTGGGCAGCGCAGCCGTCTTGGATTATAGATTCAGACGGCCTGGCCACCCTTTTATCGGATGGACTGGTCTTTCGCCCAGACCACACAGTTCGCCTAGTCGCTTAGTTCGCTAAGTTCGTTTAGTCCGCCTAGTTCGCTTAGCTTGCCCAGTCCTCCAAGGCCCCCAGTTCCCCAGGCCCAAGTGGAAAAAGTAAACCTAATTTCCCATCATCCAGCCTTCCCGCAAGTGCTAGGTGGAAAAAGGATAACTAATTTGGAAAATCGGCGCCTTTACCGCCGAATTTGCTTAAATTAACTATACTTTTTCCCACTATTCCCTCGTGGGGAAGCTTTTTCATCCATTTTAAGTGGACTTATTCCACTTCAATCTGTTCGGCTAAGCATTATAGGTTTGGTCTTTTTCTTATACTTGCCCTATTGTCCCGGTTAGCGGCCGTTCATCCCTGGGCCGTGGGACGGATAATAACCTCGCTTACATCAACATCCTCCGGCTGCTCGATGGCATACGCGACCGCCCGGGCAATGGCGTCCGCCGGCATCGCGATCTCATCCCGGGATTCCTCCAGCCTGGCCTTGATTTCCGGATTTGTCATGGATTCCGCAAAGTTCGTCCGGGTCATGCCCGGCGAAATAATGGTCACGCGCAGCTTGTCGCCAGCCTCCTGGCGCAGGCCCTCAGAGATGGCGCGCACAGCAAACTTCGTACCGGCATACACGGCCATGTTCGGCACAACGCGAAATGCTGCGGTAGAAGCCGTGTTGACGAAATGCCCGAAGCCCTGCTTGCGGAACACCGGCAGCGCAGCCGCAATTCCGTACAGTACCCCTTTTACATTGATATCGATCATATCCTCCCAATCCTGAACGCGCAGCTCATCAAGGGGAGAAATCGGCATCACGCCGGCATTGTTAATTAGAACATCGAGCTTGCCGTACCGCTCACAGGCCAGATTAACTAGACCCTGCACGTCGTCACGGAACCTCACATCTGTAACTGTATATGCAGCTTCACCGCCTGAATCCGCGATGCGGGCTGCCAGCGCCTCCAGCCGTCCGGCTCCACGCGCTCCCAGCACAACCTTCGCTCCCCGCTCTGCGAGAAGGAGCGCTGCTGCTTCGCCTATCCCACTGCTTGCCCCCGTAATCGCTATAACCTTGCCTTCGATTCCTGACATTAGATTCTTTTCGCCCCTCTCTGAGATTTGTCCGTTCTGCCCATCCTTGGTTCCCGGTGAACCCGCTGCGTATCCTGCTGTGCCTTCCACATTCATATCCGAATCCCTCTTTCGCTTGCTTATTAACCACAGTCAGTGCTGCAGCTTACTTCTTCATTATGGGGATTTTCCATGGGCCGGAGGTAGATCATTCATGTTCAATCCTTGCCTAATCCTGCCCCTGGTGGTTACACTATGCTCATAGGACTGTACGGAAAGGAGGAGCACAGAACCATGAGCCTATCCATCATCAACCCATCGATTTCAGCGTATCAGCATGAACTGGCGTTACGGATTCAACGTCACACCCCTTCAGATGGGGTACATCCTTCGGCTGTGCCTTCACTTTTTTCAGACGCTCCTCTTATGTGCTGGAGCCAAGGCATTCCATTAACGCCCCCTCCCTATGCATTATCGTGCAAGGTTCCAAAACAGCCACCGTAGGCAATGAAAGCTATACCTATGATCCGGCCAGCTATCTGGTCACTCCTGTTCATCTGCCCATTATCGGTAAAATCACAGAGGCATCGCCGCAAGCGCCTTATCTCAGCCTTCAGTTGAATTTCACCCCGGATATCATTCTGGATATCGTCAAGGGGAACCCGCCGCAATGGGATGGAAAAACAGGCCGTGGGATTATCGTGAGCAAGTCCACTCCTTCGCTGCTGGATGCCGTCCTCCGGCTGGTCAAACTTGCGGATACCCCCGAAGATATTCCGATCCTCGCACCGCTGATCACCCGCGAGGTTCTTTATAGAGTGCTGCAAGGCGAGCAGGGAGCGTCCATCACACAGTTTGCCTTTACCGGCAGCCATGCCTACCGCATCTCCGAGGCAATCCAGCTGATCAACCGCGACTATGCCAAGCCGCTTCTGATTGAAGATCTGGCAAAGGAAGTCCACCTGAGCCCTTCAGCCCTGCACAAGCATTTCAAAAAGGTCACCGCCATGACCCCGCTCCAGTATCAAAAGGCTATACGGCTGCAAGTCGCCCGCCGCTTGCTGCTTGCAGAGTTTTTGGACGCCGCTGATGCGGGCTACCGCGTCGGTTACGAGAGCCCCTCCCAGTTCAGCCGGGAATACGCCCGCATGTTTGGACTCCCGCCCATCCGCGATGTCAAGCATTTGCGCGGCTCCATCAATGGTCCGGCTACTTAAAGCGACTTATGTCTCTCTTTCGGCCCTGCCGCCCATTTCTGGCCAAATCAAAGGTACTTTTACCTCTCATTTGGCCCTGTCGGCCTCCGGCCCCCTGCCTCTCCCTGATTCCATTCCTCCCCCTGCGCCCTCCAGATGTTCCTCATCAGACAGACCTCCTCTCTTCTCCCTCATTCTTAATCAAGAACATTTTTTTAAAAAACAGCGATATTACCAGATATCCGCAGATAACCAATAATATATGATCTTTATTGCGAACATTTAGACGAAATTAGCATTTTTCTTTTCTCTGGTCGGCAGTGTATGATTTCCTTACGAAATCGTTCTTAATTAAGAACGAATATAACGAATATGATTCTTAGGAAGCTATGAGAGGGGGCCCCGCCTCTGTACCCCAGATCCGCCAAACGGCGTAAACGAAAAAACCATAAAAAAGGTCTTCGCATCCTGCAATCCGGAGTGGCCGTATCCGTTCTGCTCCTGTACACCTCCGGCCAGATAGGCAGTACTTACGGAGGGTTTAGCAGTACCGCAGAGACAGCGGGTACCATTGGCTTTTGCAAGGTATTCCCCGAATCCGTCAAGCAGCTGCTCAATGAGCTGAAAGATCATCTCAATGCGGCTGCAGCTCTAAAGGCATCTTTGAAAAGTTACACTCCACAAGCAGGCGTTCCGGGCATTTCCGGAGTGGAGTCCATGTCTTTGGAGGAGCTTGAGATAGCAGAACAGGAGATTTCAAGACAGATGGCGGAGCTTCAGTCAGATCTGAACGCCATCAATGAGCAAACGGCGGCTAACAACGAGATTTGGAATGGAATTCATGCAGAGATCAGTGCGGCGGCTGCAGTCCTGGTGCAGATTGGAGGATATATGATCGATCTGGATCCAAATTGTCTGGAAATCAAGGATGAGCAATTCTTTAACGAGCTGCAGAGCAGTGTAAGCCAAGGCGGCGTGCTCTCCGAATCCTTCAGTGCTTCCATAACCGGAACTGTCAGCTACCTGAGGGCTATTCAGATCAACGCGGCTCCATCCCCGTCAACGGTTAACGAAGCTGTTTACAACCAACTTCATTTTAATGCGGAAGAACCCCTGCAGTCCTTACCGATCCTGACTCCATTTATCCAGCCTCCGGGAGATTTGTCCAATGAGCTGATTTCATCCTACGGGCAGTTGGAGACCGAGCTGAACAGTGCCAGGGAGGCAGTAACCGCAGATATATCAGGGCTTCAGCTCCAGCAGCAGCTTCTCAGCCAGACCCGGAGCAAGCGGCTGGAAGAGCTTGAGAAAGCCCGTCAGGAAGCCTTGGAAAAGGCCAAAAAGGATGAAGAAGCAAAACTCGGCCATGAGAAGCAGCAAAAGGAAATGGAAGAGAAAGCCCAGGCCGAACCAAAAGCCACACCGCAAGCCTCACCTGGGGCCACACCTGCGAGCACACCGGAAGCTGCACCTAAACCAACTCCTATAGCCACACCGGAAGCCTCACCGGAAGCCATTCCTGAGCCTGAGGCAATACATGCCGGAGCTTCTGGAGAACCTGCAGCCAGCACCACTCCGGCACCAGCCGCCGATAACCCAATCACAACTCCGGATGGAGACGTGATCAATACACCTGACCAAGAACCACAGGCAGCAGAGACTCCGGTTCCGGGTCCGGACACGACCGCATTGCCTTCGGAACCATAACTCATTAAAGGTGGAAACTGACATGCTTATCAAAAAAATACTCAGCCATACATTATCCGCAGTGATGGTTTTGATTTTCGTGGTGCTGGCAGCAGCCGTAGTAGTATCCAGAGCCTCGGGGGTGAGCCTGCCCTTTTCGGCTACGAAATCAAAACGGTGCTGTCCGGTTCAATGGAACCTGGCATTCAGACCGGCTCCATAGTCGCCTTAAAGCCTGGAGGAGATATGACCCGCTTCAAAAAGGGCGATGTCATTACCTTCATGAGCGAGGACAACATTCTGATCACTCACCGCATTGTCGATGCTTCTGCAAAAAATGCTGCGGGAGAAGTGGTCTATCGTACAAAAGGCGATAACAATGATGCTGTCGATATGACGCCTGTCAGTTCGGGGAATGTTGTAGCCGAGTATACCGGTGTCACCGTTCCTTATATAGGATATGCCATGAATTTTGCCGCCTCCAAAGCCGGCAGTGTGGTCCTGATGATTGTGCCCGGACTGCTGCTCCTGCTCTATGCACTCTACAGCTCTTGGAAGGCGCTGACCGCCCTTGAGAAAAAAACACCGCGCTCCCCCAAACGCCGCCGGGAACTGACATACAGTCCTGAACAGATTGTCCGCTTCCGCCTACGAAACGGAAGATACAATAATTCATTTATCAACAGCTACACAAATCAGAGGAGGAATTCGAATATGGGTATCAAAAAAACATTGGGTCTTGGCATCGCATCGGCAGCACTCGGTTTGTCCTTGATTGGCGGAGGGACCTTCGCATACTTTAGTGATACTGCAACAAGTACGGCTACCTTCGCAGCAGGCACACTGGATCTGAACTCCGATCCTTCCGTAATCGTGGATATCCAAAACCTGAAACCGGGCGACACCGTAACCAAAACTTTTAAGCTTAAAAATGACGGAACCTTAGATATCGGCTCGATTCTGCTGAAAACCACCACTGAGGTTACAGATACCCTCGGCGACAACAACGGTGTCGATCTCAGCAAATTCATCAAGGTTAAATTTCTGAAGAACAACGATAAAGGAACGATTCTCTCACCGGAAGTTGTGGTGTATGAAACTACACTGGACGCCCTGAAGGGTCAAACCCCGGATCTGGTCAACAATACCGGATGGGATCAAATTCTCACTGAAGCTGACGGCATCAAAGCACAGAGCAGCGACAGCTTTACGGTCAAGTTCGAATTCGTGGATACTGGCGAAGCACAAAACTATTTCCAAAAGGATAAGCTGAAGCTGACCTGGAATTTCGAAGCCAAACAAGGCCCCAAAAAGGATTACTAATTCATAGCGGACTGCATTTTCTGAAGCAGCCTATCCTGATTCCGGATCCGGAAGCAGATTAGGCTGTTTTCCCTTGTACCAATGATTTTTGTCCGTTGTAAGGAAATTTGTTATACTGACAAGTGGAAACGGCTCTGCGTCTTACGGGCGGCACCCGTTTCGGCGAGAAATATGAGGATGATTATTGGCGTTAACCGTAAAATCCTTATATTTTAACAAAAAGTACGGAGGGGCGTTGTAATCGTGCCGGATAATATGGGAAGTCGCATCCACCATCTCCGTCTGGAAAAAGGCTGGTCCTTATCCGAACTGGCGGACAAGGCTGATGTTGCGAAATCATACTTAAGCAATGTAGAAAGAAATATCCAATCCAACCCCTCAATCCAATTTATCGAAAAAATCGCTGACGCGCTCCAGGTTTCCATCCACAGTCTGCTCTATGGCGAACCTTCGGATGCTGATGAATCCTCCCTGGACGGCGAATGGTTCCGGCTTGTTCAGGAAGCCATGGCCTCAGGTATAAGCAAGAGGGAATTCAAAGAGTTTCTCGATTACCAAAAATGGCGGCTGGAGCAGAAGGATCAATAATGGCGGTCGTCCGCAGGCTCCAGCGATACAGAAAAGGGCACAGCTTATGATTGCTGTGCCCTTTTCTGTATGTATTTCCATCATAATAAACGCCTCTACATCGCCTGCAATGCTGTTTTTTCGTTTAAAAACCGGCGGATTTCATCCGCCTCGATCCCTGCCTTCTTGGCCGACATCAGCAAATACACCCATTCTAAATCCAGATCACCCGTCAGCAGTTCTCCGTCATTCCCCTGGTTGGACTTATCCAAGAATATCTCCTCCTAGAAATTATGCGTCCCCAGGCAGTCCGGCCGTCGTAGTAGCTGCAGCATCTCTACAGTAGACCCGAGACTTTGTGTCCCTGCCTTTCGGCAGGTTTACCCTTTACTGGACCCTTTACATGAAAGGATCTGGTTAGAAACCATGAAACCGTTATCCGCAATAACATTATACAAGATCTTACACGAAAAGTGTGTCGTTATTTGGAAAATTTTTTATGCTAAGTAGTGCAAAAGAATAGCTTTTTTTGCTAACCTTTGTCCAAAAAATATGTCTTAAGGAGCTGTTGATGAACATTTCCGGTTTATACATAGGTCATTGTTACTGGTTGAACCGGCTGCAAATCCTGATTCTGCAACCAATATCCGTTCTTCATCATTTCCGGACTGAATCATGCCGTTTTGCGAACGGATTCCCCGAAAGTATGAATTGATTACACGTCTTGAAAGTAGCACAATAAGATGTGAAATGAAACCGTAAACATCGCAGCTCCACTGGGCGCTCAAGCCACATGCGGCCACGTGGAGTTCATCCGTTAGGAGGATGTATTCATGGCAGTTAAAGAGCCCTATAACGAATCCATTTGGAGTAAGTATCACGGCCCCAATCTGGGCTATATTCAAGAGAAATATGAGCAATTCGTTAAAGATCCCTCTTCAGTAGAACATCATTACCGTGATCTATTTACTGTTTCCGGCCCTCCTCCGCTTGCTCCGGATGCCGTACCGGCCCCGCAGCCGGCTCTTTCGGGAGGCACCGAGTGGCTGAGAAAGGCCGTAAGAGCTTCCAAGCTAATCGCCAATATTCGTATATATGGCCATATGGCCGCCAATATTGATCCGCTTGAGCAGGGGAATAACCCTATGGCGAAATGGCTGGATTATGAAACCTATGATCTCACCCGCGAGGACCTGATCGCTATGCCCGCCTCGCTGATCTGGGAGAATGCGCCGGCGGATGTTCATACCGCCTGGGACGCGGTTCACCGGATGCTCCGGGCTTATACGCAGACTATCGCCTACGAATTCGGGCATGTGCACGACGAACAGGAGCTGCGCTGGCTGAACAGCCAGGCAGAGTCCACAAGCTCTCCGGCCCCTCTGAATAATGCCGAGCGCAAGGAGCTGCTGAACCGCCTGATCCAGGTAGAGCAGTTCGAGACCTTCCTGCATAAAACCTTTGTCGGCCAAAAACGCTTCAGCCTGGAAGGCAATGATGCGCTGGTGCCTATGCTGGACGAGATTGTCCGTGCCGCCGCACATGATGGTGCGGAACATATCCTGATGGGTATGGCCCACCGCGGACGCCTGAATGTGCTGGCTCATATTCTCGGAAAGCCCTACGATATTATTTTCTCGGAATTTCATCATTCTCCCAACAAGGAGCTGTTCCCTTCCGAAGGCTCCATGGGCATTAACTACGGCTGGACGGGTGACGTGAAATACCATCTGGGCGCAGACCGTGCCGTGCGCGAAGGCGAGACTGTCCGCACCCGCATTACACTGGCGAACAACCCGAGCCATCTGGAATTCGTCAACCCGGTTGTTGAAGGTTTTGCCCGCGCAGCTCAAGAGGACCGGAATTCTCCGGGACTGCCGCAGCTCGACACGAACAAGGCCATGGCTGTGCTGATGCACGGGGATGCTGCTTTTCCTGGTGAAGGCATTGTCGCAGAAACGCTCAACATCGGCAAACTTAAAGGGTATTCCAATGGCGGTACCGTGCATATTATCGTCAATAACCGGATCGGATTCACCACTGAAAGTGAAGATTCCCGTTCCACCCATTATGCCAGCGATCTGGCCAAAGGCTATGAAATTCCGATCGTCCACGTGAATGCCGATGATCCGGAGGCCTGCATCGCCGCCGTCCGTCTGGCCAGCGCTTACCGCAGCCAGTTCAAGAAGGATTTCGTCATTGACCTGATCGGCTACCGCCGCCACGGCCATAATGAAATGGACGATCCGGAGACTACCCAGCCGATTGTATACGGCAAAGTGCGCAACCACCCTACTGTGTACCGGGTCTATGCAGAACGCCTGCAGCGGGACAATATCATCACGGCAGATGATGTGAAGCAGATGAACCTTGAAGCGGAGAAAGTGCTGCAGCAAGCCTACGAACTGATGAAGGATGGCAAGCACAAAAACGGTGAAACCAAGACCTCCGTTCCGGTACAGAGTGAAGCCTCCCAGCCGCAATCTACGGCAGTGCAGCTGGAACAGCTGCAGAGAATCAACCGCGAGCTCCTGACAGTACCGGACGGCTTCAAGGTCTATCCGAAGCTGGAGCGGATTCTGCAGCGCCGCAAGGATGCGCTGAATGACGGGGAACGGATCGACTGGGCCCTGGCCGAGACACTGGCCTTTGCCACCATCCTGAAGGATGGCACACCGATCCGGTTAAGCGGCCAGGATTCCCAGCGCGGCACCTTTGCGCACCGCCATCTGGTGCTGCACGACAGCGAGACGGGCGGATTGTTCTCCCCGCTGCACCAGCTTAGCGATGCCAAAGCTTCCTTCGGGGTGTACAACAGTCCGCTCTCGGAGGCCTCGGTACTTGGCTACGAATACGGCTACAATGTTTTCGCACCCGAAACCCTCGTGATCTGGGAAGCACAGTATGGCGACTTCGCCAATGCCGCACAGGTAATCTTTGACCAGTTCATTGCTGCCGGGCGCGCCAAATGGACGCAGCGCAGCAATCTGACGATCCTGCTGCCGCATGGCTATGAAGGGCAGGGGCCTGAGCATTCCAGCGCGCGGCTGGAGCGGTATTTGCAGCTCTCCGCAGAGGAGAACTGGACCGTGGCGAACCTAAGCTCCGCCGCACAATATTTCCACCTGCTGCGCCGCCAGGCCGCCTTGTGCGGCAAGAGCGATGCCCGCCCGCTCGTGATCATGGCCCCCAAGAGCCTGATCCGCAACCCGCGCAGCACTTCCTCCGGAGCCGAGCTGGCTTCGGGCGAATTCCAGCCTGTACTGCCAGAACCGCTTCTCGGCGGCAACCCCGGCGGAGTCAAACGGCTGGTGGTGTGCAGCGGCAAGGTGACTCTGGATCTGCAGACCGAGCTGGAGGCTGGCAAAGACCAGGACTGGTCGTGGCTGCATATCCTCCGCCTGGAGCAGCTGTATCCTTTCCCTGAACGGGAACTGGCTGCGCACTTGAGTGCATTGGGCTCGCTTACAGAAATCGTATGGGTGCAGGAAGAACCGAAGAACATGGGCGGCTGGAGTTATGCCGAGCCCCGGCTGCGGGCCATCGCTCCGCAGAACGTCAAGGTGCAGTATATCGGCCGTCCGGAGCGGTCCAGCCCGGCCAGCGGTTATGCTGACGTGCATACTTTTGAACAGCGTCGTATAGTTACAGAAGCCCTGAAATTGAATTCGCAAGTACAAGCGGCTGTACCGTCTTCCCGCTAGAGGGCGGTGTCACGATAATGAAACTATTCTATTTGGGGAGGTAACGGCCTGTGTCCGAAATTAAAGTACCCGATTTGGGCGAATCCATTTCCGAAGGAACCATCTACAAGTGGCTGGTAAAAGAAGGCGACACGGTCGGCCAGGGGGATGTGCTGGCTGAGCTGGAGACCGACAAGGTCAACCTGGAGATCAGTGCGGAGGAGGACGGCGTCATCTCCTCCATCCTGCGCCAGGCCGGCGAGAATGTGGCCGTCGGCGAAGCGATCGGCATCATCGGCAGCGGCGCCGGCACGGCAGGCGCTGCAGCACCGCAGGCCGCTGACGGCGGCAAGCCGGAAGCGGCGGCTGTGGGCAGCGACGCGCCAGCCGCTGCTGCGCCGGTTGTTCCCGCCGCACCGGAAGGAGCGGCGGCAGGCACTGCGGCCCTGGCTTCGCCGGGGGCGCGCAAGCTTGCGCGGGAGCGGGGCATCGACCTCGGCGAGGTCAGCGCCCGCGACCCTATCGGCCGGATTGCTGCGGCCGATGTGAAGGACCACGGCGCAGCCCGGCCGGAGGCCGCTGCGCCAAGCGCTCCGCCGGCGGCAGTGAGGCCGGCTCCGGCGAAGCCTGCGGCGGCGGGCTCTGCGCCGCAGGAGGACGGCAAAGCCGTCGAGCGCAAGCGCATGTCGCGCAGACGGCTGACCATCGCGAGCCGCCTCGTCGAGGCGCAGCAGACTGCGGCGATGCTGACCACCTTCAACGAGGTGGACATGACCGCAATCCTCGACCTCCGCAAGCGCCGCAAGGATGCCTTCAAAGAGAAGCATGATGTCGGACTCGGCTTCATGTCCTTCTTCACCAAGGCCGTGATCGGTGCGCTCAAAGCCTATCCGCTGCTAAACGCTGAGATCGACGGCGAGGATCTCCTGATCAAGAAATACTACGACATCGGCATTGCCGTGTCTGCCAAGGAAGGCCTCGTGGTGCCGGTTGTCCGCGACGCGGACCGCCTGAGCTTCCCGGAAATTGAGCGGCAGATCGGCGAGCTGGCCTCCAAGGCCCGCGCCAACACGCTCAGCCTTCCGGAGCTGCAGGGCGGCACCTTCACCATCACCAATGGCGGGGTATTCGGATCGCTCATGTCGACACCGATCCTCAACACCCCGCAGGTCGGCATTCTCGGCATGCACAAGATCCAGCTCCGTCCTATCGCCCTGGACGAAGAAAGAACCGTCAACCGTCCGATGATGTACATCGCGCTGTCCTATGATCACCGCATTGTAGACGGCTCCGAAGCGGTAAGCTTCCTGGTAAAGGTCAAGGAGCTGCTGGAAGATCCTGAAGCTCTGCTGCTGGAAGGGTAGCTTTGCGACACAAAATATAGGGATAATCTCATCAAAGAGGGATACAAGGACAGTTGTAATGTCCTTGTATCCCTCTCGCTCTATAACAACATTACCTACTGTTTTCGCAGGAACTCCTTATGGCGAAATCTCCCACACAATTATACCGAGCTAAAAGTTAAATGGAATTTCTCTACCTAATTTGCCAAAATCCGCACCGCAGAGAGGATTAGTGGGAATTTCTCCACCTAATCCAGGCAATTTAGCCCCATACGGCCACTTTTAGCTGAATTAGTGGTACTTTTTCCCACTAAATTTATTTTCAGATCGGCTGGGCCCGGATTAGTGATACTTTTTCCACTTAAACGGAGTGAGCTACGTAGCCAAAGTTAGATACATGGACTTCTTGGTTAGGCCAGGCGAATAGTCCCCGAAGCTCTCATGCTCAAGTTCAGCTGGAATAATCCCGCAGCCGCAGTTCTCCACATCCCCATCGATTAAAATAGACACTCCCGACGATCGATCTAGAACCACATGCCAACAGGCGGCTCCTCTTCATTTCCCTACTAGCTCTTCCTCTTTCTCTCCTCTTCCTGCTCCTCCTCTCATTGTCTGCCCTCCATCCTTTTTTATCTCTTATTCCCTTTGCCTCCTCCCTAATCCCTAATTAACGCCTAACGCCATGCTGCCCCTCGCAGATGAATTTATTTAAAATTTGTTCCTTGACTTTGAGCATACTCCAAGTAGTACATTCATGGCAGGTGGCCACCGTAATTTGAAAAAGGAAAAGGGGACATAGGGAATGACACAACCAACAACCATTCTGATCACTGGTGCAAATAAAGGCATTGGCTACGAGACGGCCCGGCAGCTCGGAGTCCTCGGGCATAGAATTCTGATCGGCTCACGGGATGAGCGGCGGGGCGGCGAAGCTGCAGCCGCTTTGGAAAAGGAAGGCATCTCTGCACACTTTGTCCAGCTTGATCTGCAGGATCAAAATAGTATTGCAGCCGCATCGCAGACTATTGCTAAGGATTACTCATGCCTGGATGTTCTAATTAACAATGCGGGCATCTCCCTTGGAGGCGGCGCTGCTCCAAGCCAGTTGCCGATGAATGACCTTAGAGCAACGTTCGAAACCAACTTTTTCGGTACGATTGCCGTAACTAAGGCTATGCTTCCACTGCTCTTGCAATCTCCTGCAGGCCGGATTGTTAACATGTCCAGCGGCCTGGGGTCCTTGACCTTCAACAGCGATCCCGATCACGAGCATGTACAGTTTAATCTGCTTGCCTATAATAGCTCCAAAGCAGCCGTTAACATGGCTACTGTTGCTTTTGCCAAGGAATTCAAGGATACTGCGCTGAAAATCAATTCGGCCGATCCCGGCTTTACCGCAACCGATCTCAATGGCTTCACCGGCCAACGCACCGTACAACAAGGGGCGGGCATTGCCGTACGTCTGGCTACACTGGATGCAGACGGGCCGACAGGAGGATTTTTTGATGAGAATGGAGAAGTTCCTTGGTAACATTACTCAAGGAGGTTTCCATGGATATCACCACGCAGGACATTCCGGAGACCGTCACTTCCATCAGCCAAGCTGCTGAACTGACCGGCCTGACTGAGGATACGATACGTTATTATGAGCGCATTGGTCTGCTGCCCTATGCTGACCGTAAACCTAACGGCCATAGGCAATACAGCAAGGACCAGATTCTCGGCATCCGTTTTCTGCTGCGCCTGAAAGCTACCGGGATGACCCTGGAAGAAATGCGGCATTATCTGGAACTGACCCACCAGGGGGATAGCACCCTATCTGAACGATATACTCTGTTAGAGGCCCACAATGACCAAATCGCCCGCGAGATCGCTAAGCTTCAAGAGACTCAAGAGGTTATCCGCTATAAGCTCCGCCACTTCCGCGAGCTGGCAGAGAATCCGAATACGGATTCTTACGACTGTGAAGTACCGGGAGACAGCGGGCAGTAAGATGCACAGGAGAGGTGTTCCACCGCTGAGTGCAAAAGAAGGTCTAAATAAACGTCCCCGGCTTTCCGCGCTTGTGGAAGTCGGGGATGTTTTATGCTTATATGTCTATAGCTCTATAAGTTTAGGACATTGCTGCGCTCTGTCTCCATGAGGCGATCCATGAGGCGATCCATGAGCCCCCTACAACCCGCCCTTTATCAACTCTCCCGCCAGCTTCAGCAGCTGCTCTTTGGTCAATATCCGGTCCCCATAAGTGGTAAGCCTATAATACGCATCCTGCGCTTCGTTGTACCAGTTCAGATAATGGTAGCTGAAACCCGGCTTGATATCCGGCCTGTCCACATGATTGTAGACTATATCCCGGCCTTCTGCCTTGAGCTTCTCCGGCTTATTTCCCGGCTCCTGATATACCTGCACTTCGCCCCCATGAAGCAGGGTGGCACTAAGATCGATAAAAGCTCCTTGCCTGGTATATTTCACCTGCACACCTCCCGCTTCAGTCCAAGGTACCGCCTTCATGAACAGATTCCGCTTCTGATCCTGTTTCGCCTCGTCAATCAGCCCGCTTAATGTCTGACGGTAGAACGGGCTGCTGTTCAGCTCTGCCTTTGTAGGATATCTGGGATACATTGTGCCATATTTAAAAGCATACTCTCCGGCTGTCCCGGGGAGCACAACAGGCGAGTTCTTCCGTTTCATCTGTTCGAGAAAAGCGGAATAGTCTGTTATCCGCTGCTCCTTGTAGGCAAACTGCAGCAGGCTGCCCGTTCCCTCAGAGAGCGGCTCCCCTCTGAAATAATAGGCAATCTGCTCACCCGGCTTGGCAAAATCCATCAGCTTCCACTCATACTTGTAACGGGCAGCAACCCCCTGCGGCTTCAGGTCGGGCGCAAAATGCTGAACCTTGACCTTACCCGCTTTATTGCGGATCTGAATATATTCTGAGGCCGCGTAAGCTGTGACTGTGATCATCAGCAGCAGAATCAGCATGCTTAAGGTTGCAGCTGTTTTGTTTGCAAACCTCAATGGGCTTCGCTTCGGCACCCGCTCCAGCCCATTTACGCGGGCCATCACCTGCCCGGTCACCTCAATCCTCGGCAGCTGCTCCCCGCAGGCCGCTTCAATCCTTATATCTTGGTACTCATGGCCGATTCCTTCCCGTCCCATGAAATCCCCTCCTCCGCTTCCATGCTAGCTCTTACTTTCCGCTTAATGCGCTCCATCCGCTTGTGCAGCGCATTGGGGCTGCTGTTCAGGATCTCGCCCATCTCCTGAAAGGTCAGCTCCTCGAACACGCGCAGCACAAGAATGTTCCGTTCCTCCAGTGACAGCTGCGCAAGTGCCGCTGATAATGCCGGACTGTACAGCCGCTTGTCCATCAACTGCTCCGGCCCCGCCGATACAGCCTCAGGCCGGAAGAAGCGCATAATCCGCGTTTGCAGCTGCCGCCTGCGCAGCAGATTCAGGCAGTGATTCCAGGCGATACGGTACAGCCAGGCCGAGAAGCTCACGCTAGGCTTATAACGCCGCAAAGACTGGTACGCCTTTACCAGAATGTCCTGCACGGCATCCTCGGCATCCTGCCTGTTCCCCAGAAGGCGGCAGCAATACCGGTAAACCGGCTGCTGAAAAGCAGCAACAATCCATCTGTACTGCTCTGTCTCCCCCTTCTGAACCCTGATAATTACAGCTTCGACTTCCTTCACATCAGGTACATGCTCCTGCAACGTTGCCAGCACCTCCTTTAGCTTGTATATCTCTATAACAATCGGCAGCCGTAAAAAGTGCCTTCGCCGAAACATTTTTTTGGGAACCTATATAGCTGAGTAATTCTGTACGACAATATCTGAATCGTAGGCTTCACCGCCAAACGTATAAGCTTTACCCATCAAAGAAGCTTTGCTTGTGAAAATAGGCTCAGGGCGCTTAACGCACCTAATCATCCAGCATAATTGATAGTTCAATCTATCTAGTTTTCTTCTGTACATCATTTCGCAGGGGCAGCCCCGCTGTCCTTCCATAAGCCTGTATTATATCGGCGCAGGCAGTAAAAAGAGATACCCTCCCCCGTCACGGTGGTCTGGATATCTCTTTTTCGAATACTATTCTCTTTGTCTAGAATGTACTTTCAAGCCGGTATAAATCTATAAGACGAGGCCATAGTTCTTGGCGTGATTGGCAAGGCCGAAGAAATCGCCAACAATCGCCGGGAACGCCATAATGTTGCCCCCGAAACAGAAGGCAATGGTTTGCGATGGCAGTAACCAGAAGTTCCTGCAATTCCTTTTACAATACCCCTCCTTGCAGATTCAGTCTTATAATAAGAGAACCTGGGGAATAAACCCAGATTGTTCTGTAAAACCGATCTATATTATGGAGGTGTTGATTTGCGGATACATCATGAATTGGACCTGCTGCGGGTGGTAAAAGAAGACCGCTGGATGATGAACATCCTGGCCGCTGTGAGGGATTTGCATTTGCCGGACTCCTGGGTCTGCGCCGGTTTTGTGCGTTCCAAAGTGTGGGATGTGCAGCACGGTTTTACCGAAAGAACCCCCTTAGGGGATGTGGATGTAATCTATTACGACCCCGAAGATATCTGTGAGGAAGTGGAAAAATCCTGGGAAGCGCAGCTGCGGAATGCGGCTCCCTCTGTCCCCTGGTCAGTCAAAAATCAAGCAAGAATGCATACAGTTAACGGCCTTGCGCCATACTCCTCATCCACAGACGGCATGTCCAAATTCCCTGAAACGGCAACCGCGCTGGGCCTTGCCATGGATGAGCATGGAGAGCTTAGGCTAGCCGCTCCGCATGGGGTTTCGGATGCGCTGGAGCTGACCGTCCGCCCGTCGCCGCACTTCAGGGCAAATCCGCAGCTGCATCCTATCTATGAGGCACGGGTTGCCGGGAAGAACTGGCAGGCCGTCTGGGATCAGCTGCAGGTGCTTTCCGTACGGGGGAATTAATCCAAAAGACAAGAGCAGCACATCGTTGATAACACTGCTATATAGAGTGAACTTAAGATATTTACATTAGGGACTTCGTCGGGACTACGGAGAATGTTTGGACTTCCGGCCGCTGTTGTCTGCAGATTTCTTGATTATTACCGCTGTTTGCGGTGGAAATCCGCAGACAAAGGCGGACGCTACCGCTCCTCCAGTTCCAAACTTCCCCTCCATCCCTTTTCCCTTTTGTTAATTTTTCATGTTCGCTTTATATAGGTGGAAAAAGGAAACTTATTTCTCCCCAAACAAACATTCGTGAGGTTTTAGTGGAAAAAAGGAACTTAATCAGGCCATATTACCCTGTCAGGAGCGAAATGAGCTGAATTAGTGATACTTTTTCCACTTGGCTACCGGGACGCAGGGATACTCGAGCAAATTAGTGATACTTTTTCCACCTAACGGAGCCGGAAGATACGAACGCTTCTTACACAAACTTCCTGACGCTGCCAACAGACTTTTTAAAAACGGCATTTCTGCCGTTTATTCTTAAAAATCTCTTATCCTAACAATTCCCCTTACATAGAAAGCCCACCGCCGTCCGCGAAAAAAGCCGTCTCATCGTAGATAATTCTACTCTGAGACAGCTCTTCATGTTCCTCACCGTTGCTTAAGCCGCAGGCTTCGTCTTACCCCAGCATTCCCCGCGCAATCCACACTCCGGCCGCTCCGGCCTGGGCCAGGCCGCGGGTGATGCCCGCGCCGTCACCGCCACAGTAGAGGCCTGAAATTTCAGTTTCCAGGTTCTCCGTAAGCTTCGGACGGGCCGAGTAGAATTTGGCCTCCACGCCATAAAACAGCGTATGTTCGGAGGCGATGCCCGGAGTGACTTTTTCCAGGGCCTCCACCATTTCGATCAGGCTCTTCATTGTATTATAAGGCAGCACCAGCCCGAGATCGCCGGGCACCGCTTCCTTCAGCGTAGGCTCCAGAAAGCCTTCTTTAATCCGGGTTTCGGTGGAGCGCCGTCCGCGCAGGATATCCCCGTATTTCTGTACAATGACCCCTCCGCTGGACAAATCATTGGCCCGCTTGCAGATTTCCCGGGCGTATTCATTCGGCTTGTCAAAAGGCTCCGTGAAGGTATGCGAGACCAGCAGCGCAAAGTTGGTATTCATGGAACCCAGCGCAGGGTCCTTGTAGGAATGGCCGTTGGCCGCCATCACGCCGCTGTGGTTCTCAACAACAACATGTCCGGAAGGATTGCTGCAAAAGGTGCGGACTCGCGTGCCTACAGATGTATTAAAAATAAACTTGCCTTCATAGAGATGCTCATTAATCTCTCTCATGACGACATCCGAGGTTTCCACCCTTACACCTACATCGACCTGATTGTTGTACATCTTGAGCCGGCGCTTCTTCAGCACATCCGTCAGCCAAGCAGACCCGTCGCGCCCCGGTGCGATCATCACTTTGTCCGCCGCATAGCTCTCGCCATTCTTCAGTGTAATGCCCGTAACCCGGTGCTTGCCCTCTTCCTTAACCGTAACAATATCCTGAACCTCAGTTTTGAACAGCATATCCATCCGTACCCGCAAATATTCGTATATGGACTTCAGGATTTCCAGGTTTTGCTCTGTGCCGAGATGACGCACCTGCGCCCGCAGCAGCTTAAGCCCGGCGGCGTATCCCCGCTGCTCGATGCCACGGATGCTCTCGGTGGTCGGATCGGTAATTACCGGTGTGGCCCCATGCTCCAGATTGATGGCATCTACATATTGGATCAGCTCCAGCACTTTGGAGGGTGCCAGATAATCTGTCATCCAGCCGCCAAATTCAGTGGTGATATTGAACTTCCCGTCGCTGTATGCGCCCGCTCCCCCAAAACCGGCGGTAATCGAACACGCAGGCAGACAGCCGGCGAATTCCTTGCGTCCCGAGGCCGGAGGGCAGAGTTTGATTTTCTCCTCCAGAATCGGGCAATTGCGCCGATATATATCATGGCCTTTATCTACCAGCAGCACCTTAAGCTCAGGGGCCTTGCGCGTCAATTCATAGCAGGCGAAAATTCCAGCCGGTCCTGCACCCACGACAATCACATCATATTTACTCATTGGTTTCTCTGTTCCTCCCAGGAAGAAACGGTATCGCTGTCCTTTATTTAAGCTGAACTTTAGTTTTACATTGTGGGTATAGACGTCACTGCGGGGAATGTTTGGACTTCCAGCCGCTGTTGTCCCCAGATTTCTTAAATTGAACCGCCTTTAGCGGTTGAAATCCGGTGACAAAGGCGGACGCTACCGCTCTTCCAGTTCCAAACTTCCCCTCCGCACTTCTACCCTTTTATGAATTTTTAAGTTCAACTTATCTAGCAAGGCCTCGTCCGTTTCTGCGATCATAATAGTTCTTGCAGAACGCAGCACAAAAAATCCCGACCACTTCATAGGTATGCCAAATGCACCCTATTCGTAGCCAGGAATTTACGGTTCCCTGTAGAGACCCCCAAACCTTATCTTTGAGGATATACGAACAGCTAATCATTGTTTGTTGAGCCACTTGAAATATTACAGAACATAGACGAATGTGTCAAGGAGGTTCAGCTCCCATAATTCGTGTTTTGCTCGCGTTATACATGATAACTATCTATACAATGCTAAACAATAGCCAAAACACGAACATTTTTCCCGGAGCATACCTTGTGTCATTCTTTGGAGGAAAAGCGTGATTATTGTCGAATATATAGATATATTGCCACTGGAAAAGAGGAACATCTTATGCATATCCCACCGCCTGCTCCTCGCCAAACGTATTGGAACCGCATGATCCTCAATGCTTTCTGGCTGGTACTGCTTGTCCATCTGCTCACTCAGACCGTTATCTGTTTGTCCATGCAGGGGGATTGTCCCGAGTTATCGGGCAAAAGCTACCTGATTGGCAATGTACTGCTTCCCGACATTATGATACTGGGAACCCTGCTTGTACTTGAGGCCATTTATAAACGGCGCCCCCTGTTATCGGAAATTTCCAATGTTGCCGCAAGCCATTTGATCGCGATAGTGATGATCTTAAATTTAAGTGATGTTTTCTATGTGAAGCCGCTTATCATGCTAATCCCTTTGCTGGTATCCATGCTCTATTTGAGAAGCACCTATTTGAAGGCCACTTCCATTTTATGTGTGACGTACATGATCCTGCTGCTGCTGGAACCTTCGGTCTCTGACAATAGCTTGCGCGTCCAGAATATGATCATCGCATTCATCTTGACCGGAACTGCACTTGCGGGTTTTGCCCTCATTGCCCGGGGCGTGATCTGATGCAGTCTCTGGAGAGCTCGCTGAAATCGGAGCAGGATTTGCGCATCCAGAATATCATCATGGACCGCCTGTCGAAGGTTGATCCTTTGACCGAACTGTATAACCACAAGACCTTTCACGAATATCTGGGCTGGCTGATTGAGCATCAGCAGAGCAATCCTTTTCCCATGCAGCTGGCGGTGCTGGACATCGATAACTTCAAAAAAGTAAATGATCAGTACGGGCACTGGGTCGGAGACATTGTGCTGAGACAGGTTGCCGGGATCGTGCTGAAGCATATCGGCGCAGATGATTTCGCCGCCAGGTATGGGGGCGAAGAATTCGTTGTGATTCTCACCGCCAAACCGCTGGAGGATTCCCGCAGGATCATGACGCAAATTCTGCACGGCATTGCCGCATTGCCTGTTGCCGAGATGGATGGAAACTCCGTAACCGTCAGCATTGGCATGCATGACTATGCCGGAACAGACTCCAAAAGCTCTACCTTTCAGCAGGCGGACGATGCGCTGTACGAGGCTAAAAAAACAGGAAAAAATAAAATTGTCGTTGCCTGATCCAGGCCGCTTACAGAGCCGCCAAAACCAAAACAGGCCTCAGAGCGGATATGCTCTGGGGTCTGTTTGGTACGGCAATTTTATTCTGACGGTATTACTGTGAATACCCCGGCCCATGACGTCTCTGCGGCTCCAGCAGTTCAATGACTCCACGCTGCGGTACTGGGCGGCTAATCAGATAGCCCTGCACCTTGTCACAATCCGCTTCCTTAAGGAACGCCAATTGGTCGGCATCCTCCACTCCCTCTGCAACAACCTCCAGTCCCATTTTATGTCCCAGAATAATAATGGTCTGCACAAAGGACTGGCTGTACACCTGGTCTGCCAGAGAGTCGATAAAGATTTTATCCATTTTGAGTGTGGAGATCGGCAGCTGCTGCAAATAGCTTAGGGAAGAGTAGCCTGTCCCAAAATCATCGAGAGCGATGCGGATTCCGCGCGATTTCAGAAATTCCAGCTTGCTTACTGTGTTTTCAAAAGATTCCATAAAGATAGACTCGGTAATTTCAAGCTCCAGGCAATTTGGCGCAAGCCCGCTTTCCTCCAGACTGTCCAGCACAATATCCACAAAGTCATCCTGCAGCAGTTGAATAATGGAGATATTCACTGAAATTTTGTAGGGAAGGCCTGTGCGGTCATTCATGCTTTTCATAAAAGCGGAGGCTTCTCTAAGCACCCACTCCCCGATATAAATGATAAGTCTGGAGTCTTCGGCAATTTTGATAAAGGAAAGCGGAGACACAAAGCCCAGCACCGGACTGTTCCAGCGGATCAGCGCTTCGAAGCCCGTAATGAGCCCCGTCTTGATCTCCACCTGCGGCTGGTAATGCAGCTCAAATTCATTGTTGTTCATTGCACTGCGCAGATGCTTCTCAATGTTCATCCGTTCATTAAATAACATGTGCATGGACTTGTCGTAAACCACAAAGGTGTTTTTCCCTTCCTCCTTGGCCCTGTACATGGCAACATCGGCATTCATCAGGATTTCCTCCGTAGTCTCCCCGTCTTCAGGGTAGAAGGAGATTCCGATACTCACGGAAATATACAGGTTGCTCTCGCCGATCAGAAACGATCTGCGGAAGGAGCGGAGGATACTCTCCGCCAGATTCAGCACCTCTGCGCGGTCTTCCACGTCTTTGATAAACACCACAAATTCATCCCCGCCAAGCCGGGACAGCATGTCCCCCTCGCGCATAACCGACTGCAGCCTTTCACTGGCCTGGCGGATCAGAATATCGCCCGACTTGTGGCCCAGGGTGTCATTGATATATTTGAAATTATCAGTATCCACGAACAGAAGCGCCGCTTTCCCTCCCGGACGGTGGAAATAACTCTCCATAGTGTCCAGCAGAAGGATGCGGTTGGGCAGGCTGCTGAGTGAATCCATATACGCCAAACGGTGCATATTTTTTGATTCTCCAGCAGCATATCGTATTGACCTACAAGCTCCTCCTGCGTGGCTGTCAACTGCTCATAGGTAGCCTCCAGTTCCTGGTAGCTGTTGCCCAGCTGGAACTCAGCCTGCTTGCGTTTGCTGATATCGATTAGGGAACCCAGGAACAGCACAACTTTGTCCTTGGGGTCTACAATCGCCTTGCCGCGCACTTCAAACCAGACATAACGGTCGTCCTTGGTGCGCATGCGGTACTCTATTTCATAGATCGGCGTCAATCCGGCCAGATGCTCCTGGCGCGCCTGGCGGGCCGGTTCTTGATCATCGGGATGAATAATGCTGAGAACACCGCCTTCAAACGAGTTGATCTCCTCCTTCGTATATCCCATCACCTCATACCAGCGTTCCGGCAGATTGTACATGCCGCTCTCCCAATCCAGCTCCCACATGTAGGCGCCGGACCCTTCGGATGCCAGCCGGAAGCGGCGTTCACTGGCTGCCAGCTTGTTGAACTGCTCCTGCAATTCCTCTTCAGTGGCCGCAAGCTCTTCGTAGGTAGCCTCCAGCTCCTGGTAGCTGAGCTGCAGCTTGAGCTCATTCTGCTTGCATTCTTCAACGTCCATCCCGACCAATACGAAGATATCCTCCGCCTGCGTGTCCATCCCCTGAATAAGGGTAGTCCGGAAGGAGAAGTACCGCGCTTCAGGTGAATGGTCCGGAAGCTTCAGCTCCACATTGCTGACATAATCCTGGTAGACGGCTCTGACAAGCAGCTCTCTAAGCGCTGCGGCCCCGCCGGAGAGGCCGGGGATCTCATCGAGGTTTGCACCGAGCACATCCTTCTCTTTCAGTCCTGTCATGCTTGCCGCATACTGGTTGAACCGTATAACCCGCTTATCGGCATGCACCGCCCATACGATCATCCCGCTATGCTCAATCACTTCCCTGAAAAACGCCTGTTCCGAATGAATGGTCCGCCGAAGATGCCTGATGTATATTCTGAGGGCAGCGATCACTGTGACCAAGAGAAATAGACCGATGACAATGCCGGAGATCACCCGGCCGCGGATCATTGATGTGTAATTCTCGGAATGGGTGAAAAAATATTGCTGATACAGCTCTTCAAAAGCCCCCGACCGCTGAAGCCGGTCAAGCCGGGCATTTATGTAAGTGACTAGCTGAGGTTCGGACTTGCTGATGCCGTAGGCCACATCCTGGGGGTACAAATTACTCAATCTGCGGACAATATTGCCGGTCAGGCCCTGTTCAACGATTAAGTAGTCCACCACCTCCTGATTCTCAAAGAGCAGGTCAATCTCGCCCTTCTTCAGGGCTTCCAGCGCTTGCGGTACTGTTGCATACTGTATGTATTGGGAAACATCTGTTTGACTGCGCAGCACGGTCTCGGAATATTGTTTCTTCCCTACGCCGACTTTATAATTTTTCAGGGTGCTTAGCTTGATCTCTTCTTGGAGCGCCTGCCGGGAGTATACGGAGATATAGCTTTTGAACACGGGCTTGGAGAACAGGGTGTCCTTCTTGCGTTCCTCTGTTACGGCCATAAGGCCTGTAGTATCAATCTCTCCCCGGGTCAGCCGTTTGTATGTTCCCTCCCATTCGCCCGTACTGTAATGAATTAAATACGACTGCTTCTCAAAAATCATACTCGTCAGGTCTATATCGAAGCCGGTCAGGTATCCGTTCTGAAGGTACTTGTATGGCGGATAACCCAGTTCAGCCTGATATCGTATTTCCTGTCTTTCGGCGTGAGCGGATGCAGGGGGCGCGAGCATGAACACAATGCTAATCAGAAGCAAGAGTTGACACCGCTTCATCGCAATTCTCCTTTTTCAAGAAATCAGCTAACAGCACTTATAACAAGCTTTATTCGACAAAAAATGGTATGTTTCCTGCAAGCGGTCCCTCTAAGGGTGATAAAATATGCAAAATCTGCCGATAAATATTTATTCAAAAAACGGATATCCTTTTATTTTTTATATTGCTTTTTAGGTAAAAAGTGTGGATAATAACAGTAAAGGTTGATAATGATTATCATTATTGGAGAAATTCAATTCTACCCTTCACTATATTGAAATAAAGGAGACTGAACACCCATGAACGCAGCCACTACCCGGACAGCATTGAAGGTTGACGATTACCTGGATCTGCTCAATCTTGCTGTAAAAGTTGGAGATTTGAAATGGCAAAAGGAAATCAAATCCAGGTTACAATATATACTCTGTCTGCAAACCAGATAGCACTTATGCAGTTACGCCGCACTTCCCGGTCAGGGAAGGCGGCTTTTTTAATGGCGCAGGGCCAGAAATAGGCCTTAGGATGTTTAATGATATAATGTAACAAGCAGCATAATATACAAGCAAATAGTCTACCTGCAGATCGGAGCGTGCCAGCTTGAAAAAAACCTTTGTCTTGTTTCTGATGTTCAGCCTGCTATGGATGCCTGATATGTACGCGGCGGGAATTCCCGCCCGGCAAGGAATAGTTACCGATGAGGCCAGCCTGCTCACGAAGCAGGAGGCAGCCGCTATTGCAGCAATTGCTAAGGGAGACCGTTATACCATCCAGGTGCTGACTGTCGATTCTCTGGATGGGGCCGAGTCCGGGGCCTATGCCACTGACGTCTATGATTCCTGGGGCCTGACTCCGCGGGATGTTCTCCTTCTGATTTCTGCCGGAGACCAGAGGGTTGAACTGAACTTCAACAATCCGGGCCTGCAGGGATATATCAACTCCTGGTCTCAAGCCCAAGGTGGAGCTTTGGATACCGCAGCCATCACGGGGATGCTGGATACGTATTTTAATCCTTATGCCCGGGAAGGGGATTTCGCCGGGGGAATCCGTTCCATGATTCAGAAGCTGCACTCCTTCGGCGGCACTGGCAGCGGTACGGCTTCGGGCGGCGGCACGGCCGGTGCCACAGACAGCGGCGCAGCAGGCAGCAGCAGCTCAGGCCCCGGGCTGCTGAAGATGGCCGGCATTGTCATTGGAATAGCGCTGCTGGCATTCGTGCTGTATGTGCTGTTCACCGGCCTGCGCAGACGGGGGCAGCTCCGCAGCCAGCAGGAGCAGCTGGCTGGCTTGCTGGTCCGGGCGAACCGGGCGCTGGAATCCCTGCAGCCGTTCCAGGGAATTGTCCAAGGCAAGACGGGGGAAATGGTCGAGGGAATCTCCAAGCGGCTGGCTGCACAGCTGGTGGAGATCTCCGCATTGCAGAGCAGCCAAAGCTCGCAGCCTCCCTTCTACCGTCTGAAGGCGCTCCGGGCTGCCAGCTCACAGCTGCAGCAGACTGAGACAGCGTTCCGCTCCACGCTGGAGGAAGAAGAGCAGCGCATTGCCGTAATCAGTGATGCGGACCGCAACGTTAAGCAGCAGATTACCGAACTGAAGAAGGAAGCGCCTGAACTGAACCTCCAGCTTCAGAGTGCAGTCAAGGAGACCGGCTATGAGCTGCAGGAAATTGCTGAGGATCTGAAAGAGCTGGCTGAAGAGACCGCCAAAGCGGATGAGCTGGAGCTGTTCGACCCGATAGCCGCACAGGATATGACCGGGGAGGCGCAGGAGAAGCAGGCGCAGATCGAGCAGGATCTGCAGGATGTCGATACGTATGATGACAAATTGAATGGCTTTCCCGGCGTTCTGGCGGCTGCCCGCAGCACCATTGCGGCATTGATCGAACAGCATTCCCTTCACAATATGAAGGTCAAGCCTTACGAGAATCTGGAGCAGGCCTCCGCAGCTGCGGCAACACTCGAAGCTCCCCTGCGCAGCGGAGACATGGATGAGGTGCGCAAAATCGCCGCCCGCATGGATACCCTGCTGGGCGATGCCATTGCCATGACAGAGCGCCAGGCCCTGATCCGCCAGAACAACCTGAGGGATCTGGATACGGTCCGCAGCGGTTGGAGCGGGCTGTCTCAGCGGCGCAATGAGCTGCACAGCCGGATCGCCGAAGCCCGCAGCCGGTTTGCGGAACACCATCTGGCCCCGCTTGAGGAGGTGCTGGAGACTGCGGGAACACAGCTCCGCCAGGGGGCGGGAGAAGTTCCGCAGATCGAGACCTGGACCAGTGACCAGCGGGGGAATATGACAATGCCCGCAATAGCCTGGACCAGCTGCTCAAGCTTCAGGAGGAAACCGCCCGGAAGTTCGACAATGCCGGGGAGAGCCTCGATATGCTGAGCCAGCGCCTGGCTAACGTCACCCGGCTCCTGTCTGAAGGACAGGAGCGCGTAGACGCGGCCCAGCGGCGGCTGCAGAGCAAGGGAATCGCCTCCAGAAGCCAATTCCAGCTCTCCCTGCTCCCTGAGTATGGTGAACTGGAGCAGCTGCTTTCCCTCCAGCCTTATAACCTGGATGAGCTGGAAGCGGCTGCACATGCCTACGAATCCCAAATTTCCTCCTTCGTGGAGGAAGCGAACCGGCTCATACGCCAGAAGGAAGAAGAGGAGCGCCTGGCACAGCTGGCCATCCTGCGGGAGCAGCAGCGCCGGGAGCAGGCGCGCAAGCGCGCCTCCTCTTCGGGCGGCTTCGGCGGCGGCAGATCATCCGGCGGTTCCTCTTGGGGAGGCGGCGGCCGCTCGTCCGGCGGGTCATCCTGGGGCGGCGGCGGCGGCAAATCCGGCAGAAATTCCTCCGGCGGCTCCAAGTGGTAGACAGCGAAATATATATGCAAAATGCCTCCGGCCCAGAATAACTGGCCGGAGGCATTTTTGCCTTGAACTTTTTTTCTCTTTTTATTCGTCTTTTCAGAAATAACCAGAAATATCCAGAAAAACAAAGAAAATGAAAGAACAACTCCATTATGTGAGTATACAAGGCCTTACACATATTGATATGTAAATTTTTGTATTTATTTGAACATTGAGTAAAATAAACATTAGCCTTACGATTGATCTGTTAATAAATTCCATAAAAGGACGAAGGAAGGCGATCAAACCGTAACGCCCGCTCTCTCATGCACCATGATCTATTACCCGCATGTAAGCATGTAAAGGTTTCTTAAACACAATGAAAGGAATGTGAGATTTTGTGAAAAAAGTTGCATTGGTGAGCCCATTAAGAACTGCTGTGGGTTCTTTTAACAACGGACTTTCAACATTAAACGCTCCAGAATTGGGAGCAAACGTGATGACGGCCTGCCTTCAGCAAAGCCGCTTAGAGCCTGCATTGATTGATCAAATTTATTTAGGAAATGTCCTTCAAGCGGGCACTGGCCAAAACCCTGCCAGACAGGCGGCCCTAAAAGCCGGCATCCCCATTGATGTACCTGCATCAACAATAAACACGGTTTGCGGTTCAGGGCTTCATGCCGTCGCTTTAGCTTACAACTCTATTTTGGCAGAACAAGGCAGCGTCCTCCTGGCTGGAGGCATGGAGAGCATGTCGAACGCCCCTTATGTGCTAAAGAATGCACGAAATGGCTACAAGCTTGGCAACGGTGAATTGATAGACAGCGTGGTAGCCGACGGCCTTACATGTCCCATCAATAAATATCATATGGGAATTACCGCAGAAAACATTGCTGCGAAATATAACATTTCAAGACTTGAGCAGGATGAATTTGCCTATGGAAGCCAGCTCAAGGCCAGGGAAGCCAAAAACAAGCAGGTTTTTGCAGAGCAGATTGTTCCCGTTTTGACCAAAACCAAAAAAGCAGAGATTTGGTTCTCGGAAGACGAACATGTAAGAGCAGATACAAGCAAAGAAAAGCTTTCTAATCTAAAACCTGTATTTAAGGAAAACGGATCAGTTACTGCCGGAAATGCCTCGGGGATCAATGATGGAGCGGCGGCTGTACTTGTTATGTCGGAAGACAAATGCAAGGAGCATGCGGTACAACCGTTGGCCTATATCAAGGGTTATTCCCTTGTTGGCGTTGACCCTGCATATATGGGGATGGGTCCGGTGAAGGCCATTTCGTCACTTCTTAAGGAACAGGGAATTCCTCTTGATGCCATCGATCTGTTTGAGATTAATGAAGCCTTCGCTGCACAAGCATTAGCGGTATTGAAAGAGCTGGGGATCAACCCGGAGAAGGTGAATGTCAATGGCGGCGCTATCGCGATTGGACATCCTGTCGGTGCAAGCGGAGCCAGAATATTGGTTACGCTCGTGCATGAAATGGTACGAAGATCTTCACGTTACGGCATAGCCTCATTATGCATTGGAACGGGTATGGGAATCGCGATGCTGGTTGAGAATGCACTCATCTAATACTCATCTAAAGGAAAGGGAGATTAAGATTGTTATGAATCCAAAAGAGGTTCTTTCACTGCAGTCCATGCCTGCGGCCAGCGCTAGTTACGGTCGCCCCCTTACCGTTTCATCGACCGGGAATTTTTTATAATTACCTATGAATCCGACCCCGCTGCGATTAGACAGGCGGTCCCGGAACCTCTTCAGCCGGATGGAAGCAATACCGTTTCCTATGAATGGATCAAGATGCCTGATTCATCCGGTTTAGGAAGCTATGAGGAGAGCGGTATTGTCATCCCGTGTACCTTTCAGGGGGAACCCTGCAATTTTGTTGCCCAAATGTATTTGGATAACGCGCCTGCTATTCTTGGAGGACGTGAAATTTGGGGGTTCCCCAAAAAATGGGCAAATCCCCGCCTGAGTGTTGAAGGTACGGAGACGCTGACCGGTACATTACATTATAACCATGTCCTCGTGGCCATGGGAACCATGCCTTTCAAACATAACATTCTCGACGAAAAGGACACGGCTGCAGCCATCGCCAAAACCCAAGTGAATTTAAAATTAATTCCCGATGTGGATGGTACCCCTAAAATTGCCCAGCTAGTAGCGTACAATCTCGAGAATATTACAGTAAAAGGCGCCTGGTCAGGGCCGGCCCGGTTAAACCTGATCCCCCATGTCAATGCTCCTGTAGCAGATTTGCCCGTTAAGGCTTATATCGGCGGCAAACATTTTATTGCCGATTTAACGCTGCCATACGCAAGAGTCATTCATGATTATCTCCAATAAACTTAGTTTTTTCAAAAAAAAAAAAAAAAATGTACAAGGAGTCAGAAACCATGAATAACAAATTAATCTCCGCAGAAGACGCCGTTAAGAAGGTCAAAGACGGAGACACGGTGATGGTCGGCGGTTTTCTGGCCGGAGGCCACCCGGAACAGCTCGTGCGGGCGCTTGTCGAGACCCATTCGGCCGGTAATCTCACCATTATTTCCAATGATACAGGCACCACGGAATTATCTATATATAAGCTTGTAAAAAGCGGCAGAGTCAAGCGGATTTATGCATCCTATATCGGCTCCAATCCGGAAACGGGAAGGCTCCTTATGACCAAAGAAGCTGAGGTCAACCTCTTCCCTCAAGGCACGTTAGCTGAAAAAATACGTGCAGGAGGTGCGGGCCTGGGCGGTGTTTTAACACCTGTAGGTGTAGGTACCATTGTAGAGGAAGACAAAAGGAAAGTAGATATTGACGGAAGGGAATATCTGCTCGAACTGCCGCTCAAAGCGGACGTGGCGCTAATCAGAGCCCATAAGGCAGATGAAGCGGGGAATCTTGTGATCAACGGCTCCTCACGCAACTTCAATTTCGTTATGGCTATGGCGGCAGATTATGTAGTTGCCCAGACAGACGAATATGTAAAGCTCGGGGAGATTGATCCCAATCATGTCAACGTACCGGGAATATTTATCGATGCCATTGTAAAGGTAGGGGATATGCATGAATAACCGGGAATTTATTGTCAGAAGAATCGCCCAGGAATTCAAAGACGGCGATGTGGTTAACCTGGGCATTGGCTTGCCTACCATGGCGGTAGACTATATTCCGGATAATGTTCATATTATGCTCCAGGCTGAGAACGGAATCCTCGGTGTTGGCCCCAAAGCCGCAAAGGAACAAGAAAATATCGATTGTATCGATTCTGGCGGAAGTTATGTTACAACAATGAGCGGAGCTTGCTATTTTGACAGTGCGCTTTCCTTCTCCATCATCCGTGGAGGGCATGTGGACATCACCGTTTTGGGTGCCCTGGAGGTGGATAAGAACGGCAACCTTGCTAGCTGGATGATTCCAGGAAAAAAAGTGCCGGGCATGGGGGGAGCCATGGATTTGGTGGTCGGGGCCAAACGTGTTATTGTAGCCATGGACCATGTGAACAAAAATGGGGAACCAAAAATATTAGAAAATTGCAAGCTGCCCCTGACTGCTGTAAATGTGGTGAAAACCATTGTAACCGAAATGGCTGTCATCGATGTGATTCCGGGCACAGGGCTGATGCTGCAGGAAATTGCGCCGGGCTTGTCGGTGGAAGACGTTCAAAAGGCAACCGGGGCAAAACTGTTGGTCTCGCCAAACTTAAAGCCCATTGCCGTCTAAATAAAACGTAACCTCCGGTATAACGCTAATTCCAAACACTGCCGTCCTGCAAAACAAGCCCGCTCTCCCAAATCCGGGGGAGCGGGCTTGTTTTGTCTTCGGTTTAATGCGTATCCTTGGGTTCGTCATGCCGCTCATCCAGAAAGGGCTTGTTCACATAATAATACATCACACCCATCAGCACGCCTCCACCGATCAGATTCCCGAGCGTGACTGGCACCAGATTGTGCACCACACCGCCCCAGGATATCGTACCGGGATGATCCAGCACGAGGGCAATCGCAAACGTACACATATTGGCGATACTGTGCTCATAACCGGAAATAAAAAAGCAGAAGACGAACAGAACCATGGCGAACATTTTGGCTCCATCGCTTTTCATCGACATTGGAACAAAAAAGGCCAGACATACCAGCCAATTACACAGAATCGCGCGGAAGAACAGCTGCATTGCCGGGGCTTCCATCTTGTGGGCCACCACGTTCAACAGGAATCCGTTCACACTGGAGTCATAGAACAATCCTGTTAAAAAAATCAGCAGCGCAAAGGCTGTGGCCCCGAGAATATTGCCGATGTAGCTGATGACCCACATCCGCACCACCTCGGTCCACTGCAGCTTGCGTCTTAAGGCGGCATATGTGTAATAAAAGGTATCTCCGGTGAACAAATCGCCTCCACCGTACGAGATCAAAATGATGGCTGCGCCGAACGTAATGGCAGCCATCGGATACGTCATCGGTGAATGCTCCATGTAGAAGAAATTGCCGGTCTTAAACGCTACAATGACGCCGAATCCAATAAACATACTGGCCAGCATTGCCCGGGCGATGTAACGGAAAATACTTTGCTGATAGATCTTCTGTTTCTTTAGAGCTAATTTCTCAACCTGCAGCAGTGCCTCGTTCTCCATGTGACCTCCGATTCAGCTCATATTTTCAGCGGTGTGAGGCTAAGTGCAGCCTCCGGGTTATTATACCCAATAAACCGCTGGAAATTGCTTGAACCACGGACTGCCTAAAAATTGTGGAGATTTCACTGGAGAACCCCGCCCTTGCCGATTCAGCTGTCATTGCCCGGATCGTTCAGCTTGACAATCGCTTCTGCCTTCTCACTGCTGGCTACGACGATAAGCACCAGTACCAAACACCCCAGAATCATCCCGCTTATCCTCACTTCCTCCATATGCCGTCTCAGTGACAACTTATGTGGAGGACCAGGGGATTATGAGTGGGAAGGCCGGATTCTTAATTCAGGAAGCTGCTAAGCTCGCTGTCGCTGCCGGCCTGCTTCAAGGCCTGCGGCTGCGAGGTTTCATTGAGCCCGAGGCGGTTGTTCAGCTGCGTGTTGATGGCTGTCATTTTGGACGTATAATCCTGGCAGCTCTCAATAATCCGGCGGTTGGACTGTTCGGAAGTATCCAGGGCGCTCAAGAGATCGCCAATGGCCTGATTAACCGCCTCAAGCGACATAGAAGGCTTGGAGAGCAGCTCCGTCGTTTTCTCCGTAGTGGTACGCAGCAGACGCGCATTTTCCTTGAATTGATCCTCGATGGTCTTATTTGTCGCTTCCACCGCAGAGATGACATTCTCCTGATCCGCCAGGGACATGGCAATCATCGCCGAGACGGTAATCAGGTTCGAAGTCTTATCAATCGCGTTGTTTACGGAATCGATCAGCTTGTCGTTGTTGTCATTGATGATATCCGTAGCGGCAATCGCCTGGTTGTAGAGGAGAATCATTTCCGTCATGGACTGGATACGGACCATTACCTTGCGCAGGCCGCGCTCCAGGTACGCCTTGCGGAACTCATTCTCCGGCTTGGCGATTTCAACCTCGAACAGCTCCTTCAGCTTGTTGCCGAAGGCGATTTTGGTCTGCAGGTTGTAAATCTCCTCCATGGAGGTGCGTTTGAGCTGCCGCATATTGACGATGCTTTCTTCCAGTGTATCCCGGCCGTCACGCAGCCCCGTTACGATGGCATCGATGTTGGTGCGGACCGACTGATACTTGTATACATAATTCTTGAGCGGGCTCTTGCGCAGCATTTTGCCAAAAAAGCTGACGTTCTTGCTCTGCTGAAGCGTCTCGCACTCATTGCGCAGCTTCATAATCATGTTCGGCACTTCCACCCGTTTGCCGGACATCAGATCATTCACCGGGCGGTCCAGCAGCTTCAGGGTTTGCCCTGCCTTCTCCTGCGTCTTCACTCCCAGCTTGCCGATATCATCCATCAAGGAATCCAGGGCAACGGTATCCGTTTTGGCGACCTTCTCGATCAGCTGCGAGGCTTCTTCAACAACCTTCTGCTCATCTTCTTTTTTGAGCTCAATCAACTGCGTGGACATGGGTTTCCCTCCTCCTATAATTCGGAACTGCTGTACCGCTGATGAATCAGTTCCGCCTTGGTCTGAAGTTCCATCAGGTCTTTATGCTCGATCGTTGAGGCGATTTCCGATATCTTGGAATCAACATCCCGCAGGCCGTTCAGCAGCATTCTCCGGTTTCTTGTTTTGGCTTCTCCGCCCAGGCGCAGAAACGGATTGATCACACCATTAAGATCCTTAAGCACCAGCCTGCGGACCGTATGGTTAATCTCGCCGTTGCTCAGCTCCTGCAGCAGCGGAATTACGCGCTGGAGCCTGGCGAACAGCGCCAGCGACTTCTCGACAATCTCATTGTCGAGCGTATCCTTCTGCCCTTCGGAGATGATCATATCCTCCAAAATGCTCAAATACTCCACTACCGGAGCGAACTCCGCGCTGACCTCAGCGCTTCCCTGCCCGGCGGGAGCCTGTCCTCCGGCAGCAGCGGCTCCGCTTGCGGAACCGCCCCGCTCCGGGCTGCCCGCTGCGGGAGACAGGGCGGGTGCTTCCTGCTCCTGGCCGGCAGGAAGCACCTCTGCCGGCAGATTGATGCGGTTCCGCCCCCCGCCGATCACCGCTGCACCAGCACCGGCCACCGGCAGCAGCAGAGAGATTAGCTCGGGTACAAAAGCGCTCGTCACCAAAGCAACTACATAACCGGCTCCAGCGTACAACAATACTTTCCATTTCAAATGAATTGTTCTCACCTCTTGTGAGCGGGCCTATGAACTGCTGCCGCTCAGGTTCACGGCATCCGTGACCACGGACTCGCCGTCTATTCTCATAATCAGCGGCTGCTCAACATGGCTGGCCAGCACATTGCCGGCGAATTCCGCTGGCTGCACCTCGCCGCCCAGCGCGCTTTTGACCGCCAGATAAGGGAAATTAATTCCGGACAGGCAGGAGATATGCAGTCCCCGGACATCCGGGGATTAATCTCCAGCAGCTTCGGAACCCCGCCGCTGTATTTCATTTGGATATTGAAATTGAAGGGAATGCGGTAAACCTCGGCCACCCGGGAAGCGATATCCTCCAGCTCCGGGATATGCTCCATCAGCCGCAGGCGCCCGCCCGCCTTGCGGCGCGGCACCGCCGCCAGCAGTCTGCCGTTCTCGTCGGCCAGGCAATCAATGCTGTACTCAAAGCCTTCGAGAAGCTCCATCACCATCAGATTCGGAAAAGAATCCACACTGGAGAGTATGCGGCGGGCTTCCTCAAAAGATATGTACGGCGTAACATGGCCGAAAAGATCCTGCAATGGATTGCGGTCATTATTAATAATACGGAAGCCCAGCCCGCCTTCGGTTTCGGTCGGCTTGAAGCAGACCTGATGTCCCCGGGCTGCAAGATCCTCGTAAGCCGCCTGGAATTGCTCCGCTGTGCTGACCACATGGTAATCCGGGATCGTCATGATTCCGGTTTCTTGGACACTCTCATAGAACTTGCCCTTGTCCATAATCTTCTCCAGCAGGTCCAGATCACGGCAGACCAGCACTTTCGTGCCTACGGCGTCAAACATAGAGACATGTAAGGCAATATCCAGCATGTGCAGATGAGGGATAAAAATATCGATCTCATTGCTGCGGCAGAAGTCTACACAGAATTGCACATATTCAATTCCTTCAAGCTCAGGCTCCGTTCCGGCAACATCAGCGCCCTGCAGCGACATATGCCGGATATCCGGATGGGTGGCAAAGATTTGAACAGGGATGCCATCCTCGTTATTGCGGATGAGGTTCATATAATGAAAAGCCACGGAAAACCAGCGGTTAAAATAGATGTTTACCTTTTTCATTGTGGCCCAACTCCTAGTGCTGCCAAATTATTATACACCCTCTGTACATATTCCATAATCTCATCCCCGGCCAATACACCGGCCTGCTTCGTAAAGGGATACGCTAATTTTACTAGACCTGCCTGCTGTTCGGCAAATATTTCTCCATGGCAAGGAGCGATCGCGTAATCGGCGCTTGCCAGCAGACTCTTGTCCAGCAGAGAGTCGCCTGACGCAACCATTGGCCCGGAATCGACTGTGCGCCGCACATGGAGGATTGCATCGCTTTTATTAACCGCCTCCGGAACCACATACAGCTTGCGGCCTTGAAGTGAAACCTTCCATCCCCATCCGTTCAGCTGCTCTGCCATCCGTGTAATTTCATCCATAGGCAGCAAATCACGATGAACAACAAACGTGTAGAACAGCCCGTCGCAATACCGCTCACTGATAATCCATTCGGTCCGGACCACCGACCGCACCAGTCTCCCGGCTTCCTCAGCCGGAGCAGAGCCCCGTTCCACCAGTCTGCCTATAGAAGCCCGCCACTCCTGATCCACTACTCCATTCACCAGTATATTTCCGCCATTGCTCGTAACTGCGTAATCCGGAATGACTGTCTCCTGGAACAGATTAATTCTCCTGTACTGTGCCACGGTACGTGTAGTTACCGGCATAAAAATAATTTTGGCTGCAAGTTCCTTAAGAAGCTCCAGGGCATGCTGTGAAATATAGGAGGCCGTCTTCCCGTCGATAACCTCCGCCGGAACAAGGCCCGGAGAATCCTCGGGAATACCAAGTGCACCGGGAGAGTAGATCAGTGTCCGGTCCAAATCGCTGGCATAGATCATTCGCCCCCTCCCTTCAGCGGCTTGATAATCCCGCAGCAGGAATACGTAAGGCCAGGGAAAACCTCCACCGGAACGCCACGGTCCTCCGCCAGCAGTAGAATATGGCGCAGATTCGGATTATCCATAGTATCGACAAGAATTTTCCAGGGTACTCTGCGGAGCAGCACGCGGGTGGTCTCGCCGACCCCGGGCTTCACCAGATTAATATCCGCTATGCCGAACGTTTCCTGAATCTTCTGAATATCACGCAGGCCCTGCCAGGTAATCTCAGGGGAGAGACCAGCATTCCCGCAGCGATAGCCACAGCCTCTTCACTGACTGAAGGATAATACGGTGTAATGGCATCGATAAACACATTGGAGAGGTCTGCTTCCAGCCACTTCCTGTAGAACTTTGCCCCATGGAATTCATCAGGCCCGACGAGGTCGTCCCGCAGAACGGTGCGGCTCATCAGGCCGGACACGGTGGAGTTCAAACACGCGCTCGGAATCAGATAATCTTCCCGGGTGCCAAAGGTACCCGAGCAACGACCCGGATCGGCAAGCACTGCCAGATCATCGCTAAGCACAATTCCATATTTCTTATACATGTTGCGGCAAGCTTCAATTAATACCCGACGGATAGCTCCTTTGCCTGTCCAGCCGTCGATAAATTGCAGCTTCGCATCCGTTCCATGCTGCTGCAGTATATAAAGGATAGCGTTCTCATCGATGCCTTTGCCCCGGATAATCGATATGCTGTAATGAGGCAGCTCCACCCCGTAACGTTCAGAGATATAACGTTTAATCAGAACACCAATGGGAGTGCCCGCTCTTGCCAGGGATACAAGCACTGTACTCTCGGTCCCCCGCTGAGCCACAATCATTTCGGAGACAATAGCGACTTCCAGTGCCACCTTCTCCGCCGATTGCTGAAGCGTCTCATGGAACAGCTCAACATACTGCGCGGTCGGCTGATATTCAACAGGAAGCATTTCAGAATAATGCACACCGGACTGGATGGCTGCTTCCCGCTCTGTGGTCCCGCGCTCCAAATGCACATCACTGAGATCCTTAAGCAAAAACGTAACATCAGACGGGGGATAGCTGCCAAGCGCCACAGGCGGGGCAATTTTTTTATTCATGATGTTATCCAGATCTGTTCCCTTCATCCGGTCAACCCTCCCTCTTCCGAATCAGAGGCCAGGACGACGAGATGCACCTTGCTCCCCGCCAGCCGTTTCAGAATGTCCGTCATCGGTTCAATCCTCCGGCGGGGCACGTCACGCTCAAGAAGCACAAAAATCTCATCATACTGGCCGGGTTCGACATTGTAGATATAATTGGTAATCCCCGGGTCCACTGCTGACGGATAGGCAGCCGCGCAGTGGACGCCGTAATCCGAACGCCGATCGGGATGGATCGGGCTGCGGGTGGAGGACTGGTACCTGACCCCTTCGCCCATCTCCGCCGCAATTCTCATCGGCAGATACATGAACTCGCCGACTCCAAGGACGAGTGCTGTTCGCCCTTCACGCAGCCCGCGAAGCTGTGCAGCCGCCTGTGCAATCCCTTGATCCAATTGCTTGTTATCCTGCGACTCTAACCCGAACCGTCCGCTATGCTTCAGATAGGGTGACGGGTTGATCTCCCCAGAGGAATCAGCGGAGGTCACATTCAGCCGTTCCAGGCCATCCTGCACATAGGTGAGGATCACCGGGGCTTCAACGGCAATGGAAGGCTTTCCCCCAGTCTCCACCAGGCTCAGCTGAGGCGTGCCTTTTACTTCAATTGTCCCCTGCAGCAGACTTAAAGCCCTGATGCGGATACCCAGCTCCTGCTCCAGATCACGGTACGCCTGAATGTTGGCGCTGCTGCGCCAATCGAGAAGGGAGGCAACCACATATTCCTTGCGCGGGAACTTGGACTGGATGTCACGAATGGTATTGATCGCTGTATTGCCGGTAGTAATTTCATCATCTACCAATACAACAGGCTCTTCCCCGGACAGCAGCTCAGCATTCAGGGCATAGCATAAATGATCAACCGCATGCGAATGCTCTTCTTCAAAGCTGACCACCGATACAAGCTCCGGTATGTCTTCACGGGTAGTATGAATATAGGATGCATCCTTGGCAAACATGTGGTACATGCTGTGGCCCAGGGCCGTTGCCGTCTCGGCAAAACCGATGAACAGAACACGCTCCGGGAGCACCAGCCGGGCACCCAGCAGATCACGGTAAGCCGCCTCTGCATGCTCCGGATGAATCAGTCCGTGAACGGCTTGATTTAGCAGCTTGTCCATCCGCCCGCCGTCCGCTGCCTCTCCGCCCATCTCTTGATAGAGCAGCAGTGCCAGCGCGGCACCGCTGAGCAGCGGAGTATACGGATGGACAGGGATGTGCTTCCCGAGCACTTTGCTGACAAAAAGAAATGAGCGTTTCTTGTTAATCCGTGCCGCCATCGCGAACAAGGCATGGACCGGAATATGAAAAGGGTTGGAGGTTTCAGTAACCGTAACCTGCAGGTTCTCAACAATATTAAACGTGTGTGTATTCGTTCTCGGGCAATAATCCGACAAAATGCTGTTGTTCATGTAACACCCCGTATATTTGAGATCGTAGTAAGACACGTTTCGCCCAGTTCAAATGGGGCTTAATTTCATTCATCTTGTTGTAATACTCGCTTTTGAACACACCGCGGCTGCCGTCATTGCTCCCGACAATACTTAAGGCGTCCACATATTCCTCATGCATCACCGTATACATGGCCTGCACAGGTCTCAGGTGGGAGGGATGAATGATCGTCTTGCCGACAATCCCGTTCTCCTTATCCAAAAGCACCTCACGGAAGAGCCCGTCCATTGCGCTGGTAATATAGTGGTTGCGGATTTCGCGGCCCTGCTTGCCATAGGTGTCCTCAAAAGGGGTCTGCCGGAGCTGCGGACGCAATACCCGGTGTCCCTTATTAGCGAAATATTCCCATACCGGTCCCGAGATGACATAACCCTCATCCACCCGGCCGAACACATTGATAATATCGGAGATGCAGTCACGGATCGGTGTCAGATCATAAATGCTGATATCCGGACTGCGCCGCAGCCCGAACAGACTGGAGAAATCCGTCGCTCCGATGCGGACATTCAGTACATACTCACGATATTCATTCAACAAATCGCGGATGCCCAGCAGCGTGTCGAGCCGGCTTTCCCGGTAGATGACCGGTGCACTCTCCAGGATCGGCATGCCGTACAGCACAGGAGCCGAATAGCTGCGGGAGCTGTTATAATCCGCTATCGCCTCGAAGTATTCCGCTCCGTTCTCCAAGGTGAATTTGGGAAATACAAAGCCGGTCAGCATGGTAATTAAGGTGCCCAGCCGGAAAATCAGCTGCTGCAGCTGCTCCGGATTGCGCACACGGACAAACAGCAGCGGGAGACTATTCCTTAGATCCGGCTCATTGTCAGCATAGGCCGAGAGGAACGCAAGATGTCTCACAATAGATTCCTCGGCAAAATCAACTTCACCGTCGCCGATGGCATCCTCCAGATCCATGATTACTGTTACCAATCCCGAAGACTTAAGCTTCAAAATATCTTCAGCGACACTGGGACGGGTAGCCGGCATATATAGGGCCGCTCCAACGGCATACGCCAGGAGCTCCTTATCTGTAGCAGGGTTAAATGAGACAGGCGGAGAGTAGAATAAGGACATTTCTTGTTCTTTGGTCAGGTAATCGAAGTATCTCAAGGCCTTTCCCCCTTATCGGTTCACGAAGAAGCACTGCAAAAACGAATAACCTCTCCTTATAGAGAGCAGTAGAACCGGCTGCGCCGTCCTCTCGGGGACGGCATCCGGCTTTCTCAAATACAAGCAAAGGCCATGCTATTATCTATACGATTACCAGGCAGAGGAGATCCACCTTCCCTGTGGACGTCTCCTTTGCCTATAAAACTCCGACTGGCACCGGGACTGCCGCTTCAGTTAAACCTTACGGTTAGCCTCTCTTTTTTCTTGCCGGAGCTGTACAAGATTGTTCCCACAAAGACCGCAATCAGAATAGTGAAGAACACCACATGGGACATTTCATAGCCAAAGGCTCCAGCCAGCATCTTGCCGGCAATAATAGCGATCAGCAGAAACGCCGTCTGCTCCAGTTCAGGGAATCTGGCAATGAGCTTCAGGAACAGCTGGGCCACACCGCGCATCATCAATACGCCGAGTATACCGCCCAGGAAAAGTACCCAGACCTTATCGCTAAGTCCGAAGGCGGCCACCACGCTGTCAATACTGAAGGCAATATCCATTAACTCCACCATCAGCACCGTCCGCCAAAAAGAGGTGCCTTTGTTCTCTGTGTGGTCTTCCTCGCCGCCGCCTTTAAACAATCCTTTGTAAGCGATGTAGAAGAGATAGAGCGCACCCAGAACTTTAACGAGCGTAAACTTAATCAGGAATGTCCCGAGGCCAATAGCCAGGAATCTGAATAAATACGCACCCAGAATCCCGTAGAACAACGCCTTCTTTTGCTGCTCTTTGGGTAAATGCTTGACCATAACCGCCAGTACGAGTGCATTGTCTGCGGAGAGCAGGCCTTCCAGCAGCACCAGACTTCCAATGATTCCCCAGCTTACAGGGTCAGAGAGAGTGCCTGCAATATCGCTCCACGAGAAGAAGTGCCCGTAGTTATCACTTATACTCCTAAAAAAATCGCTGAACCAGTCCATTCCATCTTGCCTCCGGTAAAATAGTTTATTTACTGCCTGCTACCCACTGCAGGCCCCATCCATATGCCTGGTCCATTTCGCGATGCCCGCTGAAATATTGCACGAGCCTTTCAATACTGAACGTTTCATTCCCGACATTCTGAACCATGGCTATGGCGCACATGCCCTTCCGGTTGTTATGCTCGTCCAGATGGACAATAATATCCGGCCCGCCGCCTTGAGTTATGGTAACTACACCATCTGCCTCGGACCAATGGGTAACACCTTTGTAGATAAAAGCAAAAATTAAAATTCTTTGGATTTCCGCAACCTTACTCCCGTTTATACGCAAGTTTTCTCCAGAGGTTACGGAGCCTGTCCGGTCATCTCCATCCAGCATCACAAAGGGCGGCTGCTGAAAATGGCCAAAAGCATTGCCAAGCGCCTGCACAACGCCCTTTTGGCCATTTTTGAGTTCATAGAGACAGGCAAGATCCAGATCCACGCCGCCCTTGCGGCTGAACAGCCCGCCGCCCTGCTTCTGATTCCAGTTAAGGTTGACCAGCACTTCACCCAGACCGGCAGCAGACTTCTTCAAGTTAATGGAATCGCCTTTTTTCTTCAGCTCTATCTTCTTCAGATTAAGATTCAGCGGCGCAGAGGAAGAAATCTCCTGCCGTCCGGAAGAAGACGCAGCAGATTCAGCCGTCGGCTGGATCACCGGTATCACCGGTGCCTCTGTTTGCGCCCCCTTCCGTTCTGTCATCTCCGTCTTAGGTGGAGCCGGGGGCGGCTCCTCTGACACCTCAATTCCATAGTTGCTGCAGAGCGCCTGCAGCCCGCCGTCAAAACCCGCCACAATGGCGCTGAACTTCCATTCACCGCTGTATCTATATAATTCTCCTACTACAACAGCCGTTTCTACGGAGAATTGACTTCCAAGATTACATCGCAGGATTTCCGAGCCTGTCGCCTGATTCAGAATCCGGCAATGAGCTTCACTCATTTGCCCGAAGCTTTGCTTGCGGTTGTCGCCGTCATAAAGTGTAAGCGTAAGTGCGATTCTCATGATGTCCGGGGGAATCTTGTCCAGTTCGATTTCGAACTGCCTGAGGCCCCCTGAAGCCTGGCCCGGCACGTCCTTATACCGGATATAAGATGTAGACGGATTATTATAAAAGATCAGGTCATCATCCCCGCGCACCTTGCCCTCAGAACCGAGCAGGAACGCAGAGGCGTCAATTTCCATCGAAGAAGGGGCATGCCAGGCGATCTCTGCAATCATGCGATGGAGTCCCGGATTGCCTTTGGTCAGGTCTGCTTTCTGCCCTTTAACCACTTGAGTGCTCATTTTTACGCCACCTTTTGAGAAGCATAAATTTTCTAATATTTATAAAAAGGGCAGGATCGCTAAGATCCCGCCTTTGAAGCTACTATTGCGCGTCAAGTCCGTAGTTCCTGCACAAGGCACTAAGGCCGCCGGCAAACCCGCTTCCCACCGCCTGAAACTTCCAATCTGCACCATGGCGGTAGAATTCACAGAATACAACGGCCGTTTCTGTTGAGAAATCCTCACCCAGGTCAAACCGCAGAATCTCACGGTCACTGGAAGCATCCACGACACGCACAAATGCATTGGAGACTTGTCCAAAGTTCTGGACTCTTGCCTCATAATCATAAATGGTTACTGTAATGCCGATACGCTGAATATTTGCGGGAACCTTGCTGAAATCCACAAGGATCTGCTCATCATCCCCATCGCCTTCCCCTGTACGGTTATCCCCCGTATGGGTTACAGATCCGGTGCCGCCGGAAGGATTATTGTAAAAGACAAAGTCATCCTCACCTTTGGCTTTGCCATCCTCATGGAGCAAAAATGCAGATGCATCCAAGTCAAAATCCTTGCCGCCGCTATATTTGTTCGTATCCCAGCCGAGTCCCACAACTACCTTCGTCAGACCCGGATTGGTCTTGGTAAGATCAATCCGCTGTCCTTTGGAAAGACTGATCGTCACTGGTAACAACCTTCTTTCGTGAATAGTTTCATTTATCGGAAGCCGCAGGCTTTATTGCAGCCCGTAATCACGGGTCAAGCCGGCAAGACCGTCCTTGTAGCCGCTGCCGATGGCATTGAATTTCCATTCTGCGCCGTTGCGGTACAGCTCGCCTACCACTACGCCAGTTTCAATGGAGAAGTCTTCACCCAGGTCAAACCGGATCAATTCTTCGCTGTTCGCATCATTTACAATACGCACATAAGAGCGGGAGACTTGTCCAAAGTTCTGGCTTCTCGCCTCAGCTTCATAGATGGTAATGGTAAATGCCACTTTATCAACGTCTGCCGGAATGTTCGACAGATCCACTTGAATTTGCTCATCGTCCCCGTCGCCTTCGCCTGTGCGGTTGTCACCGGTGTGTATAACGGAACCGTTCTCGTTCTGCTTGTTGTTGAAGAAAATGAAGTTGCTCTCTTTATCGACTTTACCGCTGGCATTGGTCAAAAAGACGGAAACGTCCAAGTCGAAATCTTTACCGCCGTCGTATTTATTGGTATCCCAGCCGAGACCGACTGTGATTTTGGACAGACCCGGATTTGTTTTGGTCAGATCGATTTTTTGCCCTTTGGATAAATTAATCGCCATGAATAGAAACCTCTTTTCTTATATTGGAATTAGATGTAGCGTTCAGCCAATTGGTTGATATGTGCTGCGTGTGCTCCCTCACCGATGGCGGCAAATTTCCATTCTTCGCCATGCCGGTAGAGCTCTCCGCAGATCAATGCAGTAAAACCTGTGTAATTGTCCGTCAGGTTGAACTTGACCAGTTCACTGTTGCCTGACGCGTTCACAATCCGGATGTACGCCGATTTAATCATTCCGAAGTCCTGCTTGCGGTTCACGGCATCATAGATATTGACTACGACCAGAACCTTGTGCACATCGGCAGGAATCGCCTTCAGATTTACCTTAATCTGCTCGTCGTCCCCGTCTCCTTCACCTGTCAGGTTATCCCCGGAATGGACAACAGAGCTGTTCGCATTCTGCTTGTTGTGGAAGCAGACCAGATTCAGCTTGTTGGTCAGCTTGCCATTTTCGTTCAAGAGCAATGCCGAGGCATCGCAGTCTACGTTCGCCTGCTTCTTGACACCGAAGAATCCGCGTGCCGGCTCAGCGGGGTCCCAGCCAAGCCCTACAATGACATTGGACAGTCCGGCATTTCCTTTCGTTAAATCAATCTTTTGACCTTTTACCAAATTAATACCAGCCAAATTTACGTACCTCCGTTTCGAAAAGAATCGCAGCTAAAAGTCTAACTTATGGGTGTTATACCAGTGATACGACACAGAAGCAATTACGTTTCATCCGTTTCCCAGTAAATTTCAATCCGGGGTTACAGGCTGAATTCGCTTGGGCTGAGTCCCAGCACGCTGCAAATATTCCGTACCACTGCTTTTTCCTGCTCGTCAAAATCGCCGTCAGCCGCACCGATAGCAGAACATACGCCTACAATAACACGTCCGATTTCCGGTTTGCTGCTGAACTTGGCGATGGCTTTCAGCGCTTCCTGTTTGCCGATCTCCGGAGAAAATTCGAAATTGCTGACATAGAAATTGAACTGGGCAATGACATCTCTCATGTCAAAAACCTTCAATTCGTTGCTGAGATTCATGTACCCGGCCATTTTGTTTTTTTCGGTTTCCTCAATTTTGCCGTCGGCTGCGGCAACCAGGGCGCAGCCCGCGACAACAGCGTTCATGAAATCTTTATTTTTGAACTTTTTCACCTGTTCAGTCAGTCCGTTTTTTGTTGTGTTCAACCAATTTTTAAATGTGCTCATCGTATTCTCCTTCTATCATTGTAAGTTATGATAAACAAAAGATATCCCCGAGCCTCCTCTCAGCCGTTTCGACAAATATTTACTTAATGTTCCATCTCGTAATCCTTCCCCCTCTAATATAACCGATTAATCGCCAAGATTCTACTTTGCCAGGATTTCACAACACCTTGGATAAAAAAGCCCGGGTACGCTCATGCGACGGATGGCCGAACAATTGCTCGGGATGACCCTCCTCGACAACTGTCCCCTGCTCCATAAACAGCACTCGGTCCCCCACTTCGCGGGCAAATCCCATCTCATGGGTAACTACTACCATAGTCATCCCTTCACGGGCCAGTTCCTTCATTACCGCAAGCACCTCACCGACCATTTCCGGATCAAGCGCAGAGGTAGGCTCATCAAACAGCATGATCTTCGGCTCCATCGCCAGCGCACGGGCAATGGCCACCCGCTGGGCTTGACCGCCGGAGAGCGAAGCCGGATACGCCTCGGCTTTTTCGCTTAAACCGACCTTATCCAGCAGCTCCAGCGCCTTCCGGCGCGCCTGCTCCGCCGGCCATTTGCGGACCCGGACCGGGGCGAGCATGATGTTCTCGATCACTTTTTTGTGGGGGAACAGATTGAACTGCTGAAAAACCATGCCAAGCTCTGTGCGGATATCGTTAATCCTGGTGCTTTTGGCCATTAGGGATGTGCCCTCAATCATGATGTCGCCCTCTTGCGGCTGCTCCAGAAGATTCAGGCAGCGCAGAAAGGTTGATTTGCCCGAACCCGAAGGTCCGATCACCACCACAACCTCCCTGGTGTGAATATCGACGTTAATATCGGTCAGCACCTTGTGTGCTCCAAATGATTTATGCAGATGCCGAACTGAGATCATAGGCTCCATGTGCGGTTACACCTTCCGTTCAATATAATTAAGCAGCTTGCTGAGCGAGTAAGTAAGAATGAAATAAATAAGTGCAGCGGTCAAATACGGTTCCCATATCCGCAAATACTGGCCTTTCATCGTGTTGCTCCAGTACATAATCTCCGGGGCGGCAATCAGCGCGAGCAGCGAGGAATCCTTTACCAGAACGATAAATTCATTGCCGAACGCAGGCACCATCCGTTTAACCGCCTGCGGCAGAATGATAAACCGCATCGCCTGAGCTCTGGTCATCCCCAGTGACACCGCTGCCTCCCGCTGCCCCGGGTCAATCGACTGGATACCCGCCCGGAAGATCTCGGCTGAATAGGCCGCTGAGTTCAGAGAGAGCGCAACAAACGAGGTCATCAGAACATTAGTGCTGCCGTAAAAGGCGGGGATCACCCCGAAGTGGACAATCAAAATCTGCACATACAAGGGAGTCCCGCGAAAAAAGTTGATGTAACAATGAAACGGCCAGCGGAAATACGCTTTTGGAGCCATTTTGCCAAAGCCGATACCCAGCCCCAGGATGGAGCCGAAGATAATCGAGACGATAGATACACCGATTGTAAAGGCCGTACCCCTGAGCAATACCGGCAGATAATGAGCTATGATGTCAAACCTGATATCCATAGAACTCTTCCCTTCTCTTCTGCTTGTTTCTGTCTCTCTATTTCATAAAAAGAAGCATGCGCAATAGCAATCATTACGCATGCTTAGTTGTTCCTGCGCTTACTCCGCGTTCAAAAGGGTCTGGGTATCCGGCTCTTCACCGAACCAGGCTTTGTAGATTTCGGTATATTTGCCGTTCTCGATAATTTTTTTGATCGCCGGGTCCAGCTTGGCCTTCCATTCACTGCCCTTCGGATACAGGATGCCGTAATATTCAGAACCGAAGTTCTCTTTGTCGATGATCCCCGTCAGCTTCTCATTCGGGTTGTTCTTGATGTATTCATTCACGATGGCGATATCCGCAACCACCGCATCCGCTCCCCCGCTGTTCAGCTCCATCAGGGCCACCGCATTGCTGTCAAAACGCTTCAGGTTGCCGTTGTCCACCCCCATAATTCCGCTCATCAAATCATCCGCCGTAGTCGCCGCCTGCACGGCAACCTTCTTGTCCTTCAGGTCAAGCGCATTCTTGATATCGCTGCCTTCCTTAACCATAATCATGTTGGTGGATTCAAAATAAGGAATGGAATAATCATAAGTCTCCTTACGTTCATCTGTAATGGACACCGAAGATAACCCGGCCTGGTATTCCGTGCCCTGCTTCACGCTGGACAGCATGGTATCCCAGCCTGTGTTCGTAACCGTGTAATCGATGCCCGCTTCTTCCATAACCGCCTTGATGAAATCAATGTCGAAGCCCTTAATCTTATCGGTATCCATATACTCCATCGGCGCATAACTCGCGTCGCTGGCGAACTTGATCGTCTCCCCGCCGGCACTGCCGCTCCCCGCCTTATTGCTGGAGCCGGAGCCGCAGCCTGCCATTGCAAACACCAAAAACGCCACAAAAGCTGACATCACCCATTTCTTTTTCATCCCCATTTCCAATCCCCCTACTGATTTGTAAGATAACTTAAGGAGATTTTATCAGATTAAAGCAGTGATGACAATTAACTTTTCGTGTATATGTTATGTTATATAACATGTTATTGCTGGATTGTAACAATTAATGTTTCGTCTAAGTACCGCAAAAAAGAACAAAACGGCCGCGCCGCCCCCACGGGACAGTGCAGCCGTTTCAGATTCTAGGATTAGGTTGCCTGATGACCCTGTAATCTGCTCACGCCAGGCGAAGCGCTCTTTTCCCCATTCGCCCGGCCTCCCTACTTGAACCGTAACCAAATCATGTGGAAAAAGTGAACTTAAGTTCCCCCTTCCCGCTTCGCAGGAAGTGCTAGTTGGAAAAAGGTTAACTCGTTTGCCCCAGCACCCTGTTCTCCGCACATTAAGTGGAAAAAGGTACACTAATTCAGCTCATTTCGCCCTTGGCGGGGTAATATAGCCTAAATAAGTTTCTTTTTTCCACTTAAATCTCGAGATTGTTGATTTCCGGGAATAATAAGTTCCCTTTTCCAACTAGAGCTTGCTCACCGGCTCTTCTCAAGCTCTAGTTGGAATTAGGATATCTAGACCGACTGATCCCTCAACTTTATAGTTTCCAAGATAAGGCCAAACCGACCCTTCGACGCTCTAACAACGGTATTTCTGCCGTTGTTCGTTACAAATTCGTCCAAAGGTGTTTATCCCCAACTTTATGCATAATTTACCCGCTAGCGGAAGTAATCATAGTTTCCTATATAACTAAAAAGGCACCGCCGGAAGAGGGGCATCCTCCTGGCGGTGCCTTTGCGGTTCCCAAATGGGTTCTAATGGTCTTGCTGCTTGCTTATTCTTAAAACGTTAAATCTCCGTCATACGATGCGATCATCCGGTACAGCTCCGGCCGCCGGTCGCGGAAGATTCCCCACTCAATCCGGCCAACCTCCAATGCGTCAAGATCGAATTCGCTGACCAGTACAGTCTGCTCATCCCGTCCGGCTTCAACGATCTTGTTGCCCTGCGGGCCAGCGATAAATGAGGAGCCGTAAAAGTTAATGCTGGACTCCTCATCCGTTTCTTCTCCGATCCGGTTCGAGGCTACAACAGGAATCAGATTCGCTGCCGCATGGCCCAGCATGCAGGTCTGCCAGTGGTCTTTGGAATCAATCGAGCCGTCCTGCGGCTCCGAGCCAATGGCCGTAGGGTAGAACAAAATTTCCGCACCCATCAGGCTCATTACCCGCGCTGCCTCCGGATACCATTGATCCCAGCAGACGCCTACGCCGATTTTGGCATACCGGGTGTTCCACACCTTAAATCCGGTATCCCCGGGATTGAAGTAGAACTTCTCTTCATAGCCAGGGCCATCCGGGATATGGCTTTTGCGGTACTTGCCCAGCACCGTGCCATCCGCATCAATCACGGCTAAGGAGTTGTAACGGGCATAGTTTTTCTTTTCATAAAAACTGATCGGCAGCACCACTTGCAGCTCCTTAGCGATGGCTTGGAAGTGGTTCACCGCTTTGTTGTGCTCAAGCTCGGTGGCATAAGCATAATAATCGGATTTCTCCTTCTGGCAGAAATATGGGGTTTCAAACAGCTCCTGCAGCAGAATAATCTGCGCACCTTGGGCTGCAGCTTCTCTAACCAGTGTTTCCGCCTTGCGGATATTTTCATCAATGTCGCCCGAACAGCTCATTTGCGTCGCGGCTACTTTTACGTTTCTCACGGTTCTGTCCTCCTTGCATTAAATAGATGATCTCCCGGCAGGCATCTGCTGGGTGGTGCAGTGTACATTGCCGCCTTCACCAATTACGGCCATTCCGTTCACTGTACGGATTCTGCGGTCCGGGAACAGTGCAGCAAGCTTCTCTTCGGCAAGCGCATCCGTCTCGGCGGCAGCGCCTCCGAACACCGGCAGGATAATCCCGCCGTTCACAAAATAAAAGTTCAAATAGCTGAGCGTCAGACGGCTGCCGTCATAGTCGGTACGAGGCGGCTGCTGGATGGTGACAATCTCCAGCTTCCGGCCTTTGGCATCCACGGCATTCTCCAGAATATGCAGATTCTCCTGCGTAATCTCATAATTCTCGTCCTGCGGATCATCGCAGACCTGGATGATTACCTTCCCGGGCGCAGCGAAGCAGGCAATATTGTCAACATGACCGTCCGTTTCATCCCCGCTTAGGCCGCGCTTCAACCAGATGATGGCCTCTGTGCCTGTATATTTACGCACGTATTCTTCAATTTCTTCCCGGTCCAGCTCCGGGTTGCGGTTTTTGTTCAGCAGACATTCCTCGGTCGTAATGAGCGTTCCATCACCGTCCGTATGGATTGAGCCGCCTTCCATGACCAGCGGAGCATCGTAACGGGTAACCTGGACCTGCTCCAGAATCTGCGGAGCCACCTCATCATCAAGATCCCAAGGCGAATATTTGCCGCCCCAGGCATTGAATTTCCAGTTCACGCCTGCAAGGGCGCCATCCGCACCCTTCACAAAAGTCGGGCCGTTGTCACGCAGCCAGGCATCATTATGCCGGATCGGCAGCAATGTAACGTTGTCTCCCAGAGCCAGCTTCTCTATCTGCTCCAGCTCTTCGGGATTAACTATCACGGTTACCGGCTCGAACTCGGCAATGGCCCGGATAATCTCGGCATAGCCGGCGCTCACCGCTGCATAATTATCCGGAAATACCATGGAAGCCTGGACTGGCCAGGAAATAAATGTGCGTTCATGTTCGCCCCATTCCGGCGGCATTGTATAGTTTAAATCTTTGGGATACATTCTTATAATTACCTCTGCTATTCATATTTGGAGCGGGGAAAGCCGTCCCCGGAAAAGCTCCTTACCCATCATACAATAATATGGAGGTGCGCTCAATTGCCGGACAATCAAAATCCCCCTGGGAAAATCAAGGGGGATTAGGGCCAGGCTATACTTTACAGCCGAATCTGCTTCACTATCTTTCCTGCAAAATCCTTGATGATGAATTCTCCATTCTCCAGGATCGCGTAAGAGTTGGGATTGTTCTCTTTTGGCAGCGAGATCGAGCCGGGATTCAGCACCGTGATGCCTTCTTTGACATCAGCTACCGGGAGATGGGTGTGCCCTTGGATGAAAACATCACCCGGCGCAAGCGGGGGCAGATTGTCGATGCTGAAGCCATGCCCGTGGGTGGCATAGATCTTCCGGCCTTCATGAAGGATCAGCACATAGTCGCCCATCATCGGGAACTGCAGCAGCATCTGATCGACCTCGGCGTCACAGTTGCCGCGCACGGCCACCAGCGATTTGCCATAGGCATTCAGCTTGGCGGCGACTCCCTGGGGATCATAACCATCCGGCAGCGGATTCCTTGGCCCGTGGTACAGGAAGTCGCCGAGCACAACAAGCGTATGCGGCTGCTCCTCCTCCGCCTTTGCCAAAGCCTGCTCCAGCCAATGCAGCGATCCGTGGATATCCGAAATGAACATCAGTTTCATGATCCATTCTCCTTTTATGTGAACTATGTATCTATTTATCTTAACCTGCAAGGGACCGGAAACGCAAAGCGGACGCCCCGTGAGGCGTCCTGAACTACAGGTTCTTATCCAGCATGACTTAAGGCAAATTCGAGGAACCCGTGAGGAACCGGTCCACTTCCCGTGCAGCCTGCCGCCCTTCGTTAATCGCCCATACCACAAGGCTCTGGCCGCGCCGGATATCCCCTGCGGCAAACACACCTTCTACATTAGTAGCCTGTGTTCCGAACTCCGCTTTGGCGTTGGAGCGCTCGTCACGCTCCACTCCAAGCTGGCCGAGCACTGTCTCTTCCGGTCCGGTGAATCCCAGGGCGAGCAATACAAGCTGCGCTTTGATGACTTCTTCACTGCCCGGAACCTCAACCGGCACCATCCGGCCCTGCTCATTCCGGCTCCATTCAATACGCACAGTATGCAGCTCCTGCACATGTCCGCCATCGTCTCCAACAAAACGTTTCGTGTTCACCAGATACCGGCGCGGATCTTCATGATACAGCGAAGCCGCCTCCTGCTGGCCGTAGTCAACCTTCAGCACTTTCGGCCATTCCGGCCAAGGGTTGCCCGCCTGGCGGGTAAGCGGAGACTGCGGCATAATCTCCAGCTGGATCACACTGCGGCAGCCGTGGCGGATGGAAGTCGCCACACAGTCCGTGCCTGTATCCCCGCCGCCAATGACGACCACATCTTTGCCGGCCGCCGAGATATATTCGCCGTCTGCGAGACCCGAGTCGAGCAGGCTCTTCGTATTCAGCGTCAGGAACTCCATCGCCTGATGAATGCCCCGCAGCCCGCGCCCTTCCAGCGCCAGATCACGCGCCTGCGTGGAGCCGCCGCAGAGCACCACTGCATCATGCTCCTCCTTCAGCTGCGATGCGGGAATATCTCTGCCGATTTCGGTACGGGTAACAAAGGTAATGCCTTCTGCCGCCAGCAGATCCACGCGGCGCTGTACAGTCTTTTTGTCGAGCTTCATGTTCGGGATTCCGTAAGTCAGCAGGCCGCCGATGCGGTCCGCACGTTCATATACGGTTACACTGTGTCCCGCCTTGTTCAGCTGTGCGGCACAAGCAAGGCCTGCCGGGCCGGAGCCGACGATGGCGACCTTTTTGCCCGTACGGGTGAGCGGCGGCTGGGGAACAATCCAGCCTTCCTCAAAACCTCTGTCCACTATGGCTTTTTCAATCGATTTGATGGTGACCGGCTTGCCGTTCATTCCCACGGTACATGCGCCTTCGCAAGGCGCAGGACAGACACGTCCGGTAAACTCCGGAAAGTTATTCGTCTTGTGCAGCCGTTTCAGGGCTACCTCCCAGTTGCCGCGGTATACCATATCATTCCATTCCGGAATAAGATTATGCAGCGGACAGCCGGAAGCCATCCCCGAGAGCAGACGCCCTACATGGCAGAACGGCGTACCGCAATCCATGCAGCGTGCGCCCTGCTCCCGTAGCTTCTCCTCATCCATCGGCTGCGCAAATTCATTCCAGTTCTTAATCCGTTCCAAAGGCTCGCACTCCGCAGGAGTCTGCCGCTGATATTCGAGAAATCCTGTTGCTTTACCCATACCTGTCATCCTCCGAGTCTCTCTGATTGGCCGCCGTATATTTAAAGGCGGCATTCTTGCCCCATCCGGCTCCAAAAAGACAGTACTCTCTGTCACCGATTGATCATTTGTCACTGTAAAGCAGCAAAGCAAAAAGCTGTGAGAAGGCGGATTGCCGCCTGAAATGCCTTCATATTATCATCTATCCTCTACAGCCTAAATGAGTAATGTCACATTTTTTAAATAAAATTCCGGGAATGGGCAAAGCTATTCAATACTCTATTTTTCCTTGGCTGCATGACGTATAGAGTGGATCACACTCAGCAGAATCGCGGTTACTGGGAACACGATCCAATAAACACTCCAGATCCCGAAAACAAAACCGCTGATCAGGAAAATGAAAATGGACAGCGGCCGGATAATGGCTCCAGCGCTGCCCATCATGACCCGGTTCTCCTCTTACTTTTCCCGGGTGTATTCCCCCTCTTTAAGCAGAAAGCTGAAGCTCTCCTTGATGTTTCCATAGTATATGAACAGAAAAACAGCCACGGCAATCATTGCGAGTAAAAGGACCGCGCCATAACCGGAAGAATCGTTATTGATGAGAGACTCCGCAATGACCGGAACGGGACTTAATACACACAGGCATACGCCCATCACCAGGGACAAATTATACGTAGAGGCATATGCACTGCTCCGCTGCTGAATCTCGGACCGCAAATGTTGCGGCAGGTTAAAGCCTTTGTTCAAATACTTATATTTCTCCAGCATCATGCCGCTGAATATGAATAGTCCAACCGCCAGAGCCACCAGTATAAGCAAAGCAACCACACCTAGGATTCCTGCAGCGTCTTCCGAAAGGATTCCTTGTAGAAAACCGGTCTCAGCCAGGACAACGAGCAGAATCAGCAGCGCAGGCCCTATGAGGCACAGCATCCCACCAATCCCTATCATGAACCCCGCTTTTTTCTTGGCAACCATGTAGCCCCAGGTATCCTCGGGTGCAAGCGCGGAAAGATTGTTTTCCTCGTCTTCAACCGTAATTTCAAGCTCTTCCATCAGTTCATCAATGTTGCCAAACTCGGAGATCACGATGCCAATGGCTTCATTTTCGGTTTTGCCTTCTTCCTTGAGCTCATGATACTTCTCCTCCATGCTCGCCAGCAGGTCCTGCTTAATCCCCTCCATCTGCACGGTCTTGGGGAGCGCGGCAAACATATTGTTTAAATAACTGTTGATAGTGTCCATTCCTGATCACAGCTCCTTAATAAATTTGTTTACAACTTCCTGGGTAATCAGCCACTCCGCACATTTCTCATGGTAATAGGCCAGCCCCTCCGGAGTGATGCGGTAGTAGGTGCGCCGCTTCCCGAGTGTCCCGTCCTTATAAAAAGAGCTGATGTACCCGTTCTTCTCCAGCCGGGTAAACGCTGAATAAAGGGTGGTTTCCTTCATAATATATTTCTCATCCGACAGCTTCCTGATATTCTTGGCGATCTCGTAACCATAGGATTCTCCGTCCAATAGCATGTATAAAATAAATGTATCGTTGTATCCGCGGATCACATCGCTGCTGATCAATGACCTTCCTCCCTACTTCATCTGTCGTACTACATCTGTCGTAGTAATTGCATTGTAGCATAATTACTACGACAGGTGTAGTATTAATTTTGGAAAAATGAGCCTGTTTTTTACAGTAAAAAAGACTGTCCCGTGGGCAGATGACTCTACCCATAAGACAGTCCTTATATTCTTCGCTCACGTGATTCCGGCCTTAGTTAGGCTAAGCCCGAACAGCCAGTACAACCATTCCTATCCCCTTAACAGTCAGCCGCCCGTCTGTATGGAACTCCGCCAGCTCTTCGCCCAGCAGCGGCTCCCAGCCTCCCAGCGGCGGCAGCGCAAGCGTTGACCCCTCCAGATTGGTATTGTAGACGACGTACAGATGCTGCGCCTCATCGCCGCCGGCATGCTCCCGAAGGGTATAGGCTATGACACCCGCAGGCGCCTTCTCAAAAAACAGCTTCGCGCGGATTTCTTCCGCACTGCGCAGTCGAAAAGCAGGATGTGCCCGGCGCAGCGCGATGAGCTTTTTCATGTAAGTAACATCGTCCGCATACGCTGCACAGCGCTCCCAGTCCAGCCAATTGATGTCGACCGGTGACCTGAAGCTGTTCTCCACCCCATCTTTGGTGCGCAGAAATTCCTGTCCGGCATGAAGGAACGGAATTCCCTGGCTCGTCAGGACCATCGCGGAGGCCAGACGGTGCATCGCCCGGTGCTGTCCGTTGCTGGCTCCTGGGGAGGACAGGACGATTTTATCCCACAGGGTATGGTTGTCGTGGCACTCCATATAGTTCACGCATTGCTGGGGTTCATCGGCAAATTGGCCGGTTGTCTGTCCGTACACCACTCCCCCGGTAATTCCTGTCTTTACCGCCTGCTCCAGTCCCGATCTGCCGCCGATAAAGCCGGGGTCATCCGGCAGGAAAATGTTGCCCTTCACCGCATCCCGGTAACCATCGTTGAATTGTCCGATCCCCGGCAGCGCATCTGCATTGCTCTGATTAGCCAGCCGTTCCATGGCAAGCTCAGTCTCCATAATCCAACCCTCGCCGATAGTCATGATCGAAGGGTCGATTTCGTCCAGCCGTCTGCGGATTTCCGCCATTGTATCAATATCAATCAGGCCCATCAGATCAAAACGGAAGCCATCCAAGTGATATTCCCTGGCCCAGTAGAGCACCGAATCCACAATAAAACGGGACATCATTATACGCTCCGAAGCCGTATCGTTGCCGCAGCCCGAGCCGTTGGAAAGACTGCCATCCCGCTTATAGCGCAGATAGTAGCCGGGAACCAGCTTGGTGAAATTCACACGGTACCCGTCATAGACATGGTTGTAGACCACATCCATGATCACGCGCAGACCCCGGTCATGCAGCGCCTGGATCATGGTTTTGAGCTCGGTAATGCGCAGGCCCGGCAGGTAGGGGTCTGTTGCATAAGAGCCCTCCGGCGCGTTGAAATTCTTCGGATCATACCCCCAGTTAAAATGGGGCTGATCCAGCTTGGTCTCGTCCACGCTCTCTGTGGAGTAGTCGTAGATAGGCAGCAGCTGAATATGCGTCACCCCAAGATCGGCGATATGATCCAGTCCGGTCAGTATCCCCCCGGCCCCCGTGTTCCGCTTTCGGCTAGACCCAGATATTGCCCTTTGTGGGCAATCCCGCTGGCCGGATGAATGGACAAATCCCGCAGGTGAAGCTCATAAATAACCGCGTCTACAGGATGAGCCAGCGGCGGGGCAGCCGACGGCAGCTTATCCTCAGCCCACCGCTCCGGGTCCGTCTTGCGCAGGTCAATAATCGCCGCTCTATCCCCATTTACACCGACAGCCCGGGCATAAGGGTCCGCCGCTTCATTCCACTGCTCCCCGATACGCACGCGGTAGGTGTACAGCTTGCCTTCCAGATCACCGGAAACCGTCAGTCTCCAGGTCCCCCGCACCTCGCGGACCATAGGCAGGCGGCGGCCGGCAGTCTGCTGCCAGGAGTCATACAGCACAACCTCCGCCTCCTGGGCGGTAGGCGCCCACAGACAAAATGCTGAGCAGGCCGGTGTATAAGCGAGGCCAAGGTCATCTCCGTCATAGCTGAACAGCATGTCAAAATCCTGGTCGAATACAGAAACCCCGCTGGTAGCTGCAGGATCTCCAAAGTAGATAGGTTCTTCCATTTCCCTTTGTACTGACATCCAATTATCCCCTTTTCCCCTTATTAATTGGATATTATACCCTGATCAACAAGTTTGCGCAAACGTTTGTACTTAGAGGTCTATATGCAAAGCTACCATGGTGAGAATGCTCCGGTTGGGCAAATAAGGAATCCGGCGTTCCCGGCCGGGGGTAAACCCTCCATTCTTATGGCGCATGCCATTATCCTGGACAATCAGCACAGGTCCCGTTGCCGCATCTGCCACATCGTAACCGCTTCCCAGCACCCAATGATAATCATAGGCATAGCTTCCCCTCCAGCGGAGGCTGAACCATTTGTCGAACTTCACCGCTACCGGGCGCTTCGCGTCAATCTCGGCTTGGTACCTCTGCATATTATTAAAAAGGGATACCGAAAACGGCTTGCGGTTCTCATGCGGAAGAGCAGCTCCCAGGTAATCCTGCAGCCCTTTGACAAAACCGCGCGCACTCATCCCCCATGGAGTCCCTCCGTGATGACTGTATATATAATTGATATGCGCCGCCTTGGATTGGAAATGACCTGCTCCAGGAATTAAGCTGCAGCCTCTCCGCGTGTGCCAATATTCCATTAAGGCGGCCATGGTCGCCGGGCCGCAGGCAGAGCCGGGCGAAAATACGCCCGGCTCCCACTGTGTGTACGGCTCCACATTCAGACGAATTCCCGTTTGTTCCTCTCTCATAACGATATCTTTTCCATCCGCTCCCGGAGTATCCGTTCGATGTCAGAGGAGAGAAACGGCTTGCTCACGAAGTCTTCCATGCCTACAGCCAGGCACCGCTCCCGATCCTCCGGCCTGGCATATGCGGTTACCGCAACGATGAACGGCTGGTGGTTCGGCGGTGCCTGCTCCCTGATGCCCGCAGCCGCTGTCAGCCCGCTCATCACCGGCATTTGCACATCCATGAAGACCAGATCATACGGCTGCCGGAGAACGGCCTGCAGCGCCTGCTGGCCGTTCTCGGCAAGATCCGCCCGATACCCCCGCTTCTCCAGCATCGTCAGTATAAGCTTCTGATTGACGGGATGGTCTTCCGCCACCAGAATCCGCAGGGGCCCATACTTCGCTTCAGGCAGCCCGGGGCTGAGTCCTCCGGCAGGCAATAAACTACCGCTCCCCGCCTGTTGCAAATGATTCCGGACCGCATAGGCAGCAGTATTTCCACCGCTATCCGGCGTATATAAATCTTCTGGCGGCTCATGATCCTCCGCCCCGTTCTCTTCCCATTCCCCACCGGGGTCGATAGGAAGCGTAAAGAAGAATTTTGATCCTTTTCCTTCTACACTCTCTACCCCAATCGCACCGCCCATTAGCTCGACAAGGCGTTTGCAGATCGCAAGTCCCAGGCCTGTCCCCCCATACTTGCGGTTAATCGACGGATGCAGCTGGGAAAAGGATTGGAAGAGCTGCGGCTGCTTTTCGGAGGGAATACCGATTCCGGTATCCTGCACACTGAACTTCAGGCTGAGCTTCTTCGCATTCGGGCAAAATTCTGTTTCTACGCCAATCGAGACTTGTCCTTCCTCGGTAAACTTGACGGCATTGCTCACCAAATTAACGAGCACCTGACGCAAACGGTCCGCGTCGCCCATAATCAGCTCCGGCACATCTTCCGCTATGCGGCTGGACAGCAGGATATTTTTTTCCTTCGCTTTGGGGGAGAACAGTTCGGTAACAATGCCCATCACGGACTCCACACTCACCGGCTCATGCATAAGGGTCATTTTACCGGCTTCGATTTTGCTGAAATCCAGAATCTCATTGAGAATATACAGCAGGGAAGAGCTGCTCTGGCTGATGATCTCCGCATAACCGCGCTGCTCCTCATTAAGGTCCGTTTCAGCCAGTAAATCCGTCATGCCAATAATCCCGTTCATCGGGGTCCGCAACTCGTGGCTCATCACCGCCAGGAACTCCGATTTGGCCTGGTCCGCCTTCTCGGCAGACTCCTTCGCACGGATAATTTCCTGTTCATCGGTAATATCCCGGAATACCACAACCGCACCTTTGCGCTCTCCTTTGTCAAACAGAGGTGTTGCCTGATATTCAGCAAGAAAACTTGAGCCGTCTTTGCGCCACAACACCGCATCCATGCTCCGCTGGGACTCACCTGCCTGAATAACCCGGATCAGAGGGGAAGCTTCCATCCGGTAATGAACAGCGTCAGACGCCGTTTGCCCGATATGGTTCAGATAGGAGCGGCCCATAATTTCGTCCTGCTCAAACCCCAGCATATGTGCACCAGCCGGATTGATGAACGTGATCCTTCCCTCGGTATCCAGTCCGAATATGCCTTCCGACACCGCATTCAGAATCAGCGTGTATTCATTGCTCAGCTTCTCGATTTGCTCGGTATACCTGATGCGCTCGGTGATGTCGCGGGAAATCCCATACACCCCCACTACCTGCTTGTCTACGATGATTGGAATGTTGAGAGTATTGATTTCGACGAGATGGCCATCTTTATGGATCAGTGTCAGATCATAGCTCTGCGGCTCTCCCTGGCTGGCCAGTTTGAAATGATGCAGAGTCTTCTCAATATCCTTCTCATGCACAATGGGTCCAAAATACATTCCGATCAGCTCATCAAGAGTATATCCTGTCAGTTCCTCCAGATTGGCATTGGCCGTCAAATAATCCCCGTTCAGATTCATGGAGTAGACTGCTGACGGATTATACTCGAAAAGGGACTTGTAGCGCTGCTCGCTTTCTCTAAGCTGCTGTTCCATCTGACGCCGCTCGGTAATATCCTGCATCATGCCGATAAGCTGCACCGGCTTGCCGGTAGGGCCGCGCGTAACATCCCATTGAATGTTTACCGTAAGCAGCGTTGCGTCAGGAAGAACCAGACGGTAGGAGGATTCACCGGACTCCCCCTTTTTCACCGCCCGTTCAACTCCCGCTTTCAGCAGCTCCAGGTCGTCCGGATGAACCAGAGACAAAAAGGTTTCGTATTTTACATCCGTCCCCGTGCTATAGTGCAGCATACGCTGCAGTTCCTCCGAAAACACCAATCTGCCTTTGGATAAATCCCACACCCATGAACCAATCTTCGCCACACGCTGGGCAGCAGCCAGAGCCTCCTCATTCTGCTTGCGGCTGGTCACATTGCGCCCGATACCCATGATCCGCACGATTTCATTATTTTCATCATGGATTACATGAAAGGAGGTCTCGAACCACAAATAATGTCCGTCTTTATGGCGCAGGCGGCGGATATAGGTTTTGTTCTCCAGCAGACCTTGGGACTGGTCCATCCCTTCAACATCATCAGGATGGTAGAACTCCAGCCTGTTCCTGCCAACCATCTCCTCTGGCGCAAAGCCGATCTGCAGCTGTGAGGAAGGAGATATGAAGCTCAGCGTTCCATCGGGCAGGGTGAAGGAAATCATCGTCTGGTCATCTTTTATAAATAAATCATACAGATCACGGCTGTCCACAGTCAGCTGATCCGCGATTTTGCGGTCGGTAATATCCTGGGCGTAGACAATAATATGTGAACAAGCTTGTCCCGCCGCAGCCTTCACGAACGTGAGCAGGAGCCACACCGTGCGGCCGGAGCGGGTTAGAAATTTCTTCTCTTTGACCAGAGAACGCTCCGGGGAGGAGGCAAGCTCGCCGATAAGAAGATTGATGTCTATTTGCTGAATCCCCTCCTGCTGGGCAACAGTGTTGTGCAGCAGGCCACCGGCCAGAAACTCCTGTTCGCTGCAGCCGATCGTATAGCAAAAAGCGGGATTCACCTTCAGCCACTTTCCCTCTTGAGACAGTACTCCCGTTCCAAGCGGAGACATCAGGAATGCATAATCCAAAAGCTCCCTGTTATCCTCATCCAATTCAGCCAGGCCTCCTTCACACGAGCCGCTGCTTTTGCAGACTCTCTGTTATCTATTACCCCAGTATACGCTAAGAGAAGTGTGGAAAGAAATGAACAGGCCTGTTTCAGATCAGAAAAATTTAAAATTGAAAATATTGACGGATATAGGAGATTCATCTATAGTCTAGATAAATATTTATTCGTGTCCTGTTGCGCTGGAAGCACCCGTAACGAAGGCTTATTTTGCCTTTGCTGCGGGTGCTTTTTTGTCTTTTCATACAGGCTTGCGGATGTAAAAAAAGGAGGAGAATGATGACTACCCTTAAGACTTCTGTTCTGACACTTCTATCGCTGTTGCTTCTAACGTTGGCCCTGGCAGGCAAAGCGGCTGCTTCCGGGACGGAGCTGACCCCTTCAATCCAGGCCGCTTTTGATTTGACAGCCGCCGTTGCGGATTCATCCTCAAGAAGCAAGCTGAACAGCCAGTATAGCGAGCTATCCGCATTATCAGCACAATATAACAGCAGAGAAGAACAAATCCGGAAGCTTCATGAGAGTAATGCGCAGTCACTCCTGACGGTGAAGGAGAAGATCAAGAACATTGATCAAGACACCGTGACCCGGCTAACCGCAGTCGTTGCCAGCACCAAGGCCCGGTACCAGCCGCTGTTTGACCAATACAGTGCGCTTAACAAGCGTATATCCCTGCTTAGGGGAATGCGGGACAAATCCTTGAATTCCGTGCTGCGCGCCCAGTCTGATGCCATGAAAATTGTCGTCCAGATGGCCCGCCAGGACATCCGCGACCAAGAGGCCCGGCTAAAGGCCGCCAAAGAAACCCGGACCAGGAAAATAGCCGCGGCGCGCAAAACCCTTGCCGGGATCAATAGTCCGCAGACGTCGATCAAATCCCAGAAAAGTGTGATCTCTTCCCTGAACAAGCGCTTGTCTGCAGATTGGAGCGGCTTCAAATCGGCCATCCGCAAGCAAAATCCATCCCTGACCAGCCTGTCCCTGAATTCATTGCTCTCCGGTCACCGGCAAATTGCAGCCAGCAAGCAGAAGATCATCGAACTGGAACAAAAGGTTGCCGGTGTAATCGCCGCGGCTTCGAAGCAAATCACCTGATCCTTCTCATGAATGTGTCTTCCCCTGCCCGGCGGCATATGTTAGGTAAGAGGCTACAGCTATGGGGTGAAGGAGGCATATACCTATGCATATCTGCATGATTGCACCGGAACAGTTTCCGGTGCCGGGAGACGGCTCTGTGGAAATCTGCATCTGGGCGATTGCCAGAAAACTGGCCCGGCGGCATAAAGTAACTATCGTGAGCAGAAAGGCTCCCGGGCTTCCTGACACCGATGAACAAGAGCAGGTGCGTATCGTGCGCCTGGTCTCAGGTACGCCTGCACGTTATCTTGCATCGGTTCTGGACTATCTTGAAACAGAGCATTTCGATGTTATACAAGTCGATAACCGGCCGCTCCTGATGTCCTCCGTCAAGCGCCGGCATCCATACACGCCAGTTGTCCTGTTCCTTCATTCCCTGACTTTTGTCCCTGCTGAATCGAGAATTGCACGCAGCCTGGCGAGAGCCAATCTTATTGCTGTCAACAGCCGCTCCCTGCAGCGCAAGCTCGCCCGCCGCTTTCCCGGCCTGGGCGGAATCATCCGTGTCGTGCCGCTCGGCGCCGATTTAAGCCGGTTCTCTCCGGCAGAGCTGCCGGAGAAGCAGCAAATGCGCCGGCTGTACCGCCTGTCTCCGGTATTCACTGTGCTGTTCGTCGGCCGGGTTATTCCGCGCAAAGGCGTTCCTGTGCTGATTAGAGCCATGCGCCTGCTTCATAAACGCTTGCCGGCCCAGTTGATTATCGCCGGCCACGGCAAGCCGCTGTACATCCGGCAGCTTAAAGCCATGGCCCGGCGCCTGGGAGTCCGGGCTGTTTTTATCGGCAAGATCGCCCATGAGGATATTCACGATCTGTACCATGCAGCCGACGTTTTTGTCTGCCCGTCCCAGCGGCATGAGTCCTTCGGGCTGGTCAATGTAGAAGCCATGGCCTCCGGACTGCCCGTCATCGCCTCGAACAACGGCGGCATCCGGGAGATTATTGTATCGGGCCATAATGGATATCTGGTGCAGCGGTACCGCGAAGCGTCACCGTTCGCCAAAGCCCTGCTGCAGCTCGGCCGCGATCCGCAGCTTACAGCCAGAATCGGACTGCAGGGACGGAGGGACGCGCTGCAGAATTTCGGGTGGCAGCATACGGCAGCGGCATTGGAAGAGCTGTACCGTTTTCTTTTGCTGAATTAACAGAATGCTGTGCTGCCGCCCGCTTCTGTTCTATGCGACACTATGTACAATGGAATTTGTGACCTTATTCGCAGGATGCAGCTATAGTTAATATTATACTCAAATTGTAAGCGTTGCCATTAAGCGAATAGGTCACCACTAAGGCCACCCAGACATTGGCAACCCCCTACAACACATTATTCGCTGTAGAAAGGGTGCATCGTTATGTTAATGATCAAAGCTATAGTTAGACCCGAGAAAGCGGATGCAGTCATGGCTGAACTGCTGCTTGCCGGCTTTCCCTCCATCAGCAAAATGGATTTGCTCGGCCGCGGCAAACAAAAGGGAATTCAGGTCGGAACCAATCATTATAATCAAATCTCCAAGAAGCTGCTGATGATTGTCATCAATGACGATGAGAAAGAAGATGTCATCAGCATTATTATGAGAACAGCAAGAACCGGTGAGCAGGGCTCCTTCGGTGACGGCAAAATCTTCGTGCTGCCTGTGCAGGAAGCCTATACGATCAGCAACGGTAAAAGCCAACTGTAAAGCTCTTAACTATATTCGGTAAGCAACTGACAAACAGAAACGGCTGCGCTATCCTTCCGTGGACAGCGCAGCCGTTTTGAATGTTGGGGTTGAGATGACTCAGAATCTCTGGTCCAAGAGGAACCGCTTGCTGATTCCAGGTTGCCGCCGCTCTTACTGTTCAAAACAACTGGAATACCGTAAGCACCAGACCTACGACAAAACCGCATACCGCACCGTTGACCCGGATCCACTGCAGATCTTTGCCCACTTTATCCTCCAGCATATTCACCAGACTGGCATCATCCATCAAATCCAGGTTCTCCTTGACCAGAAGCCCCACCCGGTAATGGTTGGCTTCGACGAAGCTGATCAGAGAAGCACGGATGCGTTCTTCCCATTCCTGTATCCACTGCTGCTCCTTGCCGATACGGCGGGCCAGCATGGCATACAGCCCAAACAGCTTGCGTCCGCCCGCAGACCGCTCTTCTTCCAGCCAGGCAACCGCCTTGCCCCGGAAATGCTCAAGCTGCTCCCGCAGGAACGACGCAGCAGCTTCGCTCTGAAGCTCGTTCAGCCCCCACTCCTTAATGGCAGCGATCCGCGATTCATCATTCACCATCTGGAAGATGGCCACCCGGATTTCCCGGATAATCTCCTCGCGGTAAGGGCTGTCTTCGCTGCGGAAATCGTTGATCCCGGATTGCACCATGCCTTGCAGCATTCCCCCAGCATCTCGGCGTCCACGAAGCCGACGAAAGCCTGAAAAGCCATCCCCTTCAAGCCGCCAAGCTTCACTTCGGCCAGCTTCTCACTGGCGATCTTGCCCAGCATCGCCCGGGTCTCAGGACGTTCCACCCAGCCAGAGATCCCTTCAAGCGCGAAATCCAGAGCCGCGACATCCTTTCCGTCATTCATAAGCTTGGTGACGATCGTATCCACGGCCGTTCCAAGCTTGGCTTCACGGATATAGCCGGCTGCAACCGACTGGATATAAGGTACCGCCTGTTCCACCGGCAGCTTCTGCACGAAGGCGCTGACCTGCTCCAGCATTTCGGCTCTCGCTTTTTTGCGGGCGAACAGCCGCGTCAGCATGGTGCTGCCCAGCGACACTATGCGGATTTTGCGCAGCTTGTTCTCAATGCTCGCCTTATTCAGGAGCTCGTTCTCCATCGCAGAGATCAGGGACTGAATAATTTTGTCCCGGTTCTTCAAGAGCAGGGAGGTATGCGGGATCGGCAGCCCCAGCGGATGGCGGAACAACGCAGTCACGGCAAACCAGTCCGCGATCCCCCCGACCAGTCCGGCCTCAAAGCCCCCCCTCAGCAGAACAACTGCCAGATTTTCCGGCAAAAATAGTGTAATGAGAAAACCGCAGGCCATCATCGCCAGCGAAATCGTAGCTAAATTTCTGGATTTCATTTCAATCACAGTTCCCCCTAAAAGTATTGTGAGCATTGCTTTCTGATGCTGTAGTCATAATTAGATGCATGCTAAGTGGTCCGCCTTATATTGTACCACGGCGGAACTCTTTTCTGAAAATTCTCCCCTCTCACAGCAAACAGCCTGAAATAAGGGGTGTAAATGGATTTTTAGTTTTCAGAGAATTAATGATAAGATACAAGCAATAATTTCATCGGCCTTGCAGAGACCAGCCCCAAGCTATATAATGATGAACTTAAAAATCCATAAAAGGGTAGAAGTGCGGAGGGGAAGTTTGGAACTGGAAGAGCGAATGCGTCCGCCTTTGTCACCGGATTTCAACCGCGAAAGGCGGTTAATCAAGAAATCTGGGGACAACAGCGGCTGGAAGTCCAAACATTCCCCGCAGTTACGACCATACCACTCAATGTAAAACTAAAGTTTATAGCTTATATTGAAAAGGAGAACTTCAACATGCTGATTGCATTGGATATGGACGGAACACTGCTGAATGAGGAGGGCAAGATCAGCCCGGAAAACCGCGAGGCCATTGTGCACGCCCAGAGCCTGGGCCACATCGTGATTATCGCTACTGGCCGCTCTTACATGGATGCGGAACGGCAGCTCCGGCTGGTGGATCTGGAATGCCCTGTGGTCAGTCTGAACGGAGCGGTAGTGACGCTGCCTGACCGGACGCTGGCAGCAAGCAAGCCGCTGAATAAGGAGGATATCATTCCGGCTCTACGCTGGATGAGCGGGATTCCTGAACTGTATTATGAGGTATACACCGAAGATAACGTATATGTGGAGCTTGACAAACGGGTGCGGCTGGAGAAGCTGTCCGAGCTTAACGATGAAGATGTACCCGGGGAGCTCCGCTGGCTGCTGAAAGCTATGATCGACAAGCAGTTCCAGCAGGCTTCTGTCACCTATGTAGAGAGCATGGAGGAGATTTGGAGCAAAGACAAGTATGTAATTTTTAAAACGCTGGCTTTTTCGCTGAACCGGGAGCTGCTGAAGGAAGCCTCCACACGGTTCGCGGCAATCCCCGGACTGATTATTACTGCCTCGCATGTAAACAATATCGAGATCAACCATAAGGATGCCAATAAAGGCTCGGGTGTGGGAATGCTGGCGGCACATTACGGCATTCCTGCCGAACAGGTCGCTGTGATGGGCGACAGCTATAATGATCTGCCGATGTTTGAAATAGCCGGCTACCGAATTGCCATGGAGAACGCCGCACCGATTCTAAAAGAAGCGGCCGACTTTGTAACGGGGAATCATGCGGAGAATGGTGTAGCTGAGGGTTTGCGGCATCTTTTGGAGAAAAGAAAAGGACAGTGAAGCGAAGTCACTTAACGTTTGCCTGCCCCAAACTTGACAAAGCAATATATTGCGCCTATGTTCACTGCCAGCAGGATCAAAAGGACCCACTGCTGCGTCGTAGTCAGCGTTGTGAGAATTGGAATAAACACAATCTCCCACCCTCCTTATCAAAAGATTAATATACAGATCAACAAACTGTTTTTTGGGAGCTGTACTGATTAAGCAGATGATCCAAAGCAACAGATTGTTCGATAACTTTGGGATGCGTTAAGAAGCCATACTTTTTCAGCGCCTGATGCAGCTTCTCCCTGGCGTTTTCTACATGAAGCAGCACCATCTTCTCATTATTATGCATAGTTCCACCCCCTTCATGTAATATTTTAGTACAAGCTGTCAAAATGCGGAATTTTGCTAAAGTGAAAATAATAGTTAGACCCCGCAATGGTAGGGGCAAAAGAAAAGAACCGATTAACTCCGGTTCTTCTAAATATGTTACTTCCTAATTATCGTGAAATGGATACTCCCTACTTAGCCCCCAGCACCATGAGTCATATAACTTTTTGTACAAACTTGTTTGTTCCTGCAATGCTACCGAGCGGTATTTTTCGAATAACCCTACACACCTAACTATATTGTAATCATTTCTCATTCTAACAGATGATTCCAAACTATCCATTAAGTAATAAAACCCAATCTCAAATCTTTCATGTCCCAAATAATATGTAGCTAATTCAATATGTAAGTGTGTGTATCTGTCATCGGTTATCTGCTGATTAAATTTCCCCAAACGGCTGTGCTGTTCTCTACATGATAGATGGCTGTTAAACTTCAGAAGAATATCATCGACGTTAGCCTCATAGCGGTTAGCAGCCTGCATAATCTTGAATAGCGCGGGGAAAATTTCGTTTTCTCGTGATTCTACATAGTTTACGTATTCCGGTAAAACTTCCAGTTCCCCGGACATTAAGCGATATAAATAGGTATTGGCTGTCCCCCACTCCTTAAATTGTTCTATAACCCGGCTTTCCTCTTCACTCACCGGATTCTCAATCCAATTTATATCCACGTAAAGTGACGCATAGTATATAGCCTTCTGATAATCCCCACATTCATCACAAACTAATGACTTCAATAAATAAGCATATAGAATGTAATAGATAAGTGGTCGCGTTGGTTGCTTTTGGTTTTTATTTTTATTCCAATATTTGTAATAAATATCCGACTTCTGCCCCAGCCGCTCTGCCATCTCATCTACTTTGTCCCAACGATGCCTCGAGGCGAATACATCCGCCAAATGCTTAAGTGCATCTAATTGATCCGCTTCATCCAACCGCTCTACATAAGACTCAAACTGATTGGCTAAGCGTAAATTTTCATCCTGGTCTTCACACAAACCAATTCTAAACAACCGGTATTGGCACAACGCGAGCCGCTCGGAATGCTGATACTTCTCGCTTTCCGCTACACATTCATACAACAGCGCTGCAGCCGCCGAATTTCCTTGGGCATAGAGTTCCTCCGCCGTATCAAACAGTGCGGGCAGATACTGCAGCTTATCTGTAACAATCCGAACCACACGATGAATCGAATCCAGCTTACCTAGTTCCGCACAACGCTGGAGCAGCGGCCCCACACGCCTCCAGTCCGAGGAACCGTCAACGATGTAATTATCTATGTACAGGTCGTAATAATAGCCTTCGGCAAGCCCCATGGCCCTGGTAACCCGGTCCAGTTGCTGCATAGCAATAGGACGGCGTCCGTGGAGCATATTGCTGAGCGTTCCGGAATGAATGCCTGACCGTTCGGCAAATTGTGAAATTGACAGGCCTTCTCTCCTTATATATTCCTCCATCTCCGCCAATATCGTCAGTGCAGGCTCCATTTCGCGACCACCTTTCACACTTAAACCCAGTAACTAGAATAATATTCCTATTATTATACAGAATATAACAGCGGTCAATACTCACTATCGGACTTTTTGAACACTCTGGTGACTCTGCCGGGGGACAATCTATAATATGTTAAAATGTTGGTATATTGAGGATTGTAAACCAGACTAACATAGGGGGAATCACAAGTTGAATATGTATCCTGGGATTGCCCAGTTATATCATAACCGTCTGCTGCGGACGGAGCTGGAATGCGAGGCTTTTGATCAGGCGCTGGAGGGGTTGGCCGGAGACATGGAGGATGCGGTGATCCATCAAATCTTCTACGTTTTTGACGATGACACCGAGCAGGAGGAGGTTATGTTCGGACTTGTCCATTTCGTGGAAAGCTACCAGATGGAGATGTACCTTACCCAGTTGCTGGAGTCGCTGCCGGACATGCTGGAGAATGCACGCAACTGGGCCATTGTGCTGAACCGGAGAATCCTTGAGGATGACCTCTGCCGTAGAGAGTACGCCGATATCGCTGCAGGCATGACGCCAAGGATCAAGAGATCGCTGGCTTTTCTGCTGGAGGAAATCAAAGAGGACAACCCGAGGTTATACGAGCACAAGGTCAATGCTGTCCTTGGACAAATGGAATGAAGACCCCCTCCAGCCTGGTTGAACCAGTCAGCGGAGCTTGAAGGTTTTTACGATTTTTGGCACATCGTCATTCACCATGCTGGACAGGATGCGGATGGGTCTGCCGTATCTTTTGTAATCATAGTCATCGCCTTTGGCATTCAGGAACTCTTCAGGCAGCTCGCTGGGAAGCGCATAGGCATAAATCCGTCCATTGCGCACAGCCATCCGGATGATCGGGGACTCATCATAGCCCTCCTCTATCCACTTCTTCAACGTCATCCGGTACACCAGCAAAGTGAGCGCCGATTCATAAATCTTCCCTTTGTATTTAAAAAGGAAATACACAGCGTACTCCGCATCATCCAGCTGCCGGGAGCTTCTTCTAATCACTGTGTAGCATTTCCATCTGCGGGGGAGCCTGATGCTGAAGCCATACTTGGAGTTACGGTAGAGCAGTGTTCTGGGCGAACCTGCGCGGGGAACGGAACGGTTCCTTTGTACAGCCGGTTTTTTGATCCGGGCAATAGGCTTCATCACAAACACACCTTTCCGGGAATGAATTTCAGTACATACGTATATTAGTCAGAATATTCATACACCCAGGAGTGTGACACCAAAAACATGAATAGTATTGTTTAGATTACGGGACAGCGGCGCGAGCGGGATGGTATAGTATAGATCGGCTAAAATTTAATTTTATCCTGCAACGAAACAAACGAAGGTGAATCCATCCAATGAACAAGCTTTTATTTCACAATATACCGCTCGGGGCTACCGGCGAACGCATTCCGCAGGCGAAGGTCGCTTCTGCCCGGACAAGCCGCGAAATGGTGAAGCCCGGAGACTCCGATGCGGCTTACTTCCGCAGGCTGGAGGAAGGCGGTATTCTGCTCAACTCCCCGCAGATCGCGGCAGTTCGGCATCATCAAGGCCCATTGCTGACACTGGCGGGGGCAGGCTCCGGCAAAACCTCGGTACTGATCTGCAGAACCGGGTATTTGCTGTCCGTCCGGGGCATCTCCCCAAGCCAGCTGCTGCTGCTGACGTTCTCCAACAAAGCGGCGGCGGAGATGCGTGAACGGATTGCCCAGCTGCCAGGCGTCCGCGAGAGCGATGCCGCGCGCCTGCAGGCGCGCACGTTCCATTCTTTTTCTCTATTTCCTGCGCCGTCAGGGTCTTCAGCAGGAAATCTTCAATGAGACGCGCCGCCAGCACATTCTGCTGAAGCAGATTATGCGCGAGCTGGGTCTGCCTAAGGATGCCTATCCGCCGGAAACCCTGCTTGCTCTGCTCTCCACCTGCAAGATGAATCTGGGCGAGCCGGAGAAGCTGCCGGAAACCTCACCCGCCGAGAAGGAAATGAAGGCGGTCCTGCTGCTGTATGAGCAATGGAAGACCGACAATTTCAAAATCGACTTCGACGATGTGCTGCTGATCGCCTACCGCATGCTGCGGGAGAAACCTGCACTTTTGCTGGAGCTGCAGATGAGATTTCTGTACGTGATGGTCGATGAGTTTCAGGATACCAATGCATTGCAGTATGAGCTTGTCAAAATGATCGCCCACCCGCAGCATAATCTGATGGTGGTCGGGGACGATGACCAGACGATCTATTCCTTCAACGGAGCCCGCAGCGAGTTCATTCTGGAGTTCGAGAAGCTGTATCCGGGCGCACGGGTTATCACGCTGGATATCAATTACCGTTCCGGCCCCGCAATTGTCGGCCTCGGCAATGGCATTATCCGCCACAATATGCGGAGGCGGGCCAAAACGCTGCAAGCGGCCCAAGGCAGCGGCCGCCAGCCCCGGTACCTGCGCCCGCAGACGGCGGACGAGGAAGCCGAACAAATCGTAGAGCATATCTTGAGCGAGGTAGCCAGCGGGGCTAGATCATACAGCGATTTCGCCCTGCTCTACCGTGCTTCCAGCAGCAACCGGGCCCTGCTGGAGCGGCTGCTCCTCCGCGATGTCCCCTACGTCGATTACGGAGAAGGCCAACTGCTCTACGAGCATTGGCTGATCTCTCCGGTATTGGATCATCTGCGTTTGTCACTGAACCGGCGGAACTTCGCGGCAATGGAGAATATCCTGCCGACCCTATATCTGAACCGGGAAAAGGGCATGAACCACATCCGCCGGATGGAGGCCGTCCAGCCCAAGCAGGGCCCGCTGATCCACCTGCTGTCTCTGCCGGGAATGGAGGACTTCAAAAGCGGGAAATTGCGTGAACGGCTGGAGCTGATCCGGGGTCTGATCCGGCTGACACCGGTGCAGGCGATCCGCCAGATCCGCTCAAGCTTCTATGACTATTTCATCGAAGCCAATGAACGGCATCAGGCCACTCTCCACCGGGAAATGCTGAAAGAAATGCTTGATGAGCTGGAAGCCTCGGCGGAACGGTTTGACAGCCTCCCGTCGTTTCTGGAGTTCATCGGTAATGTGACCGAACGCAACGAGCTAAGCCGCCAGCCGGGACTAAAAGAACAGGGGAACCGGGTTGCCCTAATGACAATTCATAAGTCGAAGGGGCTGGAGTTCCCGGTTGTTTTTCTGATCGGTGCGTCAGAAGGCATCCTTCCCCACAGTTCCGCACTGGAAGGTGAGCGGTTAAAGGACCGGAAGACATCCCCTCCACCAGGCGCACGGGACAACAAAGTCATTGCAGGCAATACCGCGGGCCTCGCTGCACTTGAAGAGGAGCGGAGGCTGGCTTATGTGGCCGTGACCAGAGCCCGCGAAGAGCTGTTCATCAGCTCCCCGGCACGGCACCGGGGCAAAAAAGCAGAAGTCTCCAGATTTATGCTGTCCGCCTTCCGTTCTGCGGTGCCAGCGGCTCCGGCTTCTATAGCTGCTAACAGAATCCCGGCGGCAGTGCGGCACACTTCCGCCAGTTCCTCCAGGGGAAAACACACACTGTCCCCATCTGGAAGTGCACCGGCGGCAGCTGTCCGGGCTGGACGCGCATGAAGGCAGGGGGAGCCGAGGATCACCTGTCCTCCAAGCCCTGCCCGCTCTGCAGCTCTCCGATGGAGAAGAGCATGCGGGAGGTCCCGGTATGATCTTGCCGGAGGTAAGTGCGGAGGGACACCGGGTCTGATGGACATTACTCTAATAGATATGTCGCTGGGCATGTCATTGGATAGGTTATTGGATAGGTTATTGGAGAGGCATGAGATTAGTTGACCGGGGGTACTCCTAAGTCACTCTGCCAGCACTTTGCAGGTTCATGCACAGCCAACTGTAAATGATGCGGACAGGAGATCCGTTACCTGTGGCGGATCAGGCGGCCCGGCGGTCCGGCAGGCCAGACGGACACAGATTCTGCTAAATAGCCTATCTCCCTATGCCTTGTATTGCATCAGTTCCTAAAAGACAAAAAAGACCGTTGCCATTATGGTCAAGCCCCTATTTTGTAGACACTGAAAAAAGACCCTAGGCTGTAAGCTGCTTCCGGTACTCCACCGGAGGCAGCTTATTTAGTCTTCGTTGCGGTCGATACTGGTTGTAAAATTGAATATAGGCTTCAATTCGTCTTTGTGCCTCGTCCAGATTTCGGATATCATAAGGGTAGAGCCCTTCCGTTTTGAGATGCGAGAAGAAGCTCTCCATGGAGGCATTGTCATAACAATTTCCTCGGCGGGACATGCTGATTCGGGCGCCAACCTTTGGCAGCATGTCATGGTATGCATGAGACGTGTATTGGAATCCCTGGTCGCTGTGAACGATCAGTCCGGTCACGTCTTTTGTCTTGTTAAAGGCTTTCTCAAAGGTCTGTAGAACCAGTGGATTGTCATTTTTCTGACTCATGTGGTAGGCTACAATTTCATTGTTAAACAAATCTTTCACCGCAGAAAGATAGAGCCACGATTCTCCCACCCGGTATTGAGTCACATCGGTAACCCATTTTTGGTTAGGAGCATCCGCCTTGAAATCTCGCTTCAGTAAGTTTTTAGCGACTCGCCCTCCGTCCGAAGATGCGTAATTACAGCGATGTTTTCGCCTTATTCGTGACCGGATTCCAAGTACCTGCATGAGCCGTAGCACCTTCTTATGATTCATCCAGACTCCATGATCCTGCAGCAAGAATAACTGGATCTGTCGGTATCCGTAAACTCCGTTGTAGTGCTCGTAAACCTTCTTCACAAGTTCTCTATCTTCTCGGTCCCGATCGAATGCTTTGCGCTTTAGAAAGGCGTAATATCCGCTTCTGGAGACCCCAAACACTTTGCACAAATGACGAACCGGATATTCACTTGAGGCTCTCTCAATCGTTACATACCGCTCTGTTTCATCTCCTGCATCCAGATTTCCAAGCACTTTTTTAGCATTTCGTTCTCCTGTTTGAGCCATTTGACCTGTCTTTCTTGATCCACATATTGTTCTCGCCGTCCTCGCTGGTCCACAAGTCCGAACTCTCCCAGTTCCCGGTATTTCCTCATCCATGTTTTCAACCGATGTCTGTCTGTAATTTCGAACTTCTCCATAATTTTACGATAGGTCCAACCTTCGACCATATGAAGACGTATTGCCTCCAGCTTTGTTTCATAAGAATACGTTTTAGACTTCTTTCCTTTAATCGCTGGCATAAAAAATGCACCCCCTAGAATTCATCGGATAAACCAGGGGTTTATTCCAATGTCTATTCTAAGGGGTGCACTTCATTATAGCAGCGGTCTTTTTTGTATGGTATAGAAACTGCCCAGGGCGCCCGATCCGGCACCGGCAAAACATACTATACGGGCCTTTTTTTCAGGTCCAGGCCCATAGAAAACCATCGCGGTCCCAGGCGATTCTCCCGCCATGCAGCTTGCGGAAAGCCTTCTTCACATCCTTGGACAAGGAGGCGTTCCCGTTCTCATTTACAAACACAAACTGCTCTCCAAAGTTGGCCTTCACATATTCTATCGCGGCAGTTTGGTACAAGGTTCCCGTAAAACGGATCTCCTTAACCATCCATTCCGCTACCTCTTGTGCGGTTGCTTCCATCCAGGTACTGCTCCTTCCTGTAAATCCCTCTACAATGCCCTCTCATTATATCATGAACACGGCCCGATTCGAGAAACATCCGAATCGGGCCGTATTATGGCTTGTCTGGACTAATGCCGGAGTTTAAGCCTGGTATGTATTATGATTGGATACCTGACGCGGTTTTTGTGCTGCGGTTACCATGAGCAGAATGCCGGTGATCAGATGCAGAATCCATCCCAAGAATGGGATCCACGCCAGCGCGGAAGTCACAATTCCGAGCACTGAACCGTAAAACGGTTCTTTATTCTTGGCCGATAGGACCAACGTTACGGCATGAAGAATAAAAGTTAATCCCAGTACGGTGTACCAGCTTCCGATCACAATTGCAGCACCAAGAATCGGAATAGCTAAAAGAATCTCAAATGCACCTGTAATCCACTTCAAAGCTCTCGAACTACTCACAAGCAAGCCCCCTAATCGTTGATATACTTAAGATTATACAAAATCATCCCGTAGATAGATATACATTTTTTTGTATTAAAACATTAAAATTGCATCTATGCCAAACTATTTGATTCTGTCCCTTTTGCAGCTTCCTCTTGCCTCGGGATCGCCGGAACAATAGGCGGCAACCCCTCTTTAGTCATCGCCGCTGAAGGCTGAATGCCAAGGCAATAGCACATTAACGGAGCAAGCCGCAGCTGAGGCAGCGCCTGGATTTCTTGTTCCGGCGACAGTACCTTTTCCCCAAAGGCATATAAAGGCACATGCCGCTCCGCCGGTGTGACCCCGCCATGGCAGCCGTTCGCATTCATCCCATGATCCGCAGTGACCAGCACCGTATAGCCCTGCTCCATCCACTGCGGAAGCAGCGTGGCGAGCAAGCCGTCTACCCGGCGGACCGCCATCTCATACTCCTTGCTTTCCCCGCCGTGGCGATGCCCGGCATCGTCGATATTCATTGTATGAATATACAGGAAATGCGGATCGTAGGCGGCCCGCAAATATTCAGCATCCGCGAATACATGGCTGTCCGGGTAATGATCCTCGAAATAAAAGCTGCCGTGCTGAATCGGCTTCAGTACATTGTGCTGGTGCCGGTCAGCAACCGGATGAAAAGGAGCCGAGCTGTACAGCTCGCTGACCCAGTGATATGCGGCAGCCGCCGTACGCAAATTAGCGGCAACGGCAAGATGGAACACACTTTGCTCACGGCTCAGTCTGACTATATGATTGGCGGTAATTCCATTTCTCGATACCGGTATGCCTGTCAGCAGCACCTCATAGAGAGGACGTGACAGACTTGGCAGCTCTGACTGCACTTTGTAGCACGACAGTTGTCCCTGCTCCACCAGATGCTCCATGTACCCCAGATACTTGCGGGCAGCGTCATAGCGCAGCCCGTCGAGCACAACCACAATAAGCTTGTTAGCTGTTTCCGTCATGAATATCTCCGCCCTCCATAGCATCTTAGCTCGCTGTAGACCATACGCTTGCAGTGGCTCTTACCCTGAAATTCTCATTCCACAACCAGTAACCGCAAATTGCTCCTGTACACAAAATAGTTATGGACTGGATTCACGGTTTGCCCCACTCTTAGCCTGCCTTAACGCACAAGCTGCTTCTATGCCCCTTCCTGCTCCAGATGCAGCAGATGGGCAGGATCAAGCAGTAGGGTCACACGATCCCCTTCCCGCACCCGCAGCCAGCGGCCGTCATTCAGCAGGTCTACCGTAAGATGAACGCCTTCAGCCACGACAGCAGCGCGGATGATATTCCCCAGGATCGACACGGCCTGGACCTGTCCGCGCACATCCATCATGCCATCCGCATCATCCTGGATCGCTTCACCTTCGGCCAGCAGGGTCACCGCCTCGGGGCGGATGGCGAAACGGTCGGAGCGGCTGTCAATTCTGCGGAACAGCTTGAGCGCCTCCGCCCGGTTGAAGACATTGTAGCTGCCCATGAACCGGGCGGCAAATTCCGTGCGCGGCGCAGTATAGAGCTGCTCCGGCGAGCCTTCCTGAACCATCCGCCCCTGGTTCATGATGCAGATCCGGTCCGAGAGGATCAGCGCTTCCTCCTGGTCGTGGGTGACGAACAGCGTCGTCATGCCGAGCCGCCGCTGGATATCGCGGATTTCCGCGCGCAGATTCTTGCGGATTTTGGCATCGAGCGCGCTGAGCGGTTCGTCCAGCAGCAGCAGCTTGGGCTGGACAGCCAGCGAGCGGGCCAGCGCCACCCGCTGCTGCTGTCCGCCGGACAGCGACTGCGGATAGACATCGCGCTTGTCTTCGAGATCGACCAGCGCCAGCAGCTCTTCGCACCGGCTGCGCCGGGCGGCCGGAGCAACGCCGCGCATACGCATCCCATATTCCACATTCTGACGGACCGTCAGATTGGGGAACAGCGCATAGGACTGGAACACCATGCCTACATCCCTGCTGCGCGGCGGCAGCTTCGTCAGCTCCTTGTCTGCGAGCAGAATGCTGCCGCTGTCCAGCTCGGTCAGTCCGGCGATGCAGCGCAGGAGCGTGCTTTTGCCGCAGCCTGAAGGGCCCAGCAGCGTAACAAGCTCCCCTTCGCCAATATTTAGATCGACGCCAGCCAGCACCGGGACATCGCCAAACCTTTTACGGATGCCTTGCAGCTTCAGATAATCGTTCATTTCCGTAGCCCTCCCTATATAAATTGGACTTTTGATTTTCATATTAGGTCTCCGCACTTTACCTTTTTATATAAGAAGCCTTACTTCGCCTGCCCCTTAATCTTCATCCCCAGCTTCATCAGCACCGCTGACAGCAGCAGAATAAATACAAAATAGGAGATCGCTATCGCACTGGCCAAATGTCCGCTTTCACCGACCCGCCGGAACAAATAGACCTGAATCGTCTGGATGTGCCCCCCGACCAGCATGTTCGTCAGCACGAACTCCCCAAACAGCACGGAGAAGGACAGCAGCGCAGAGACCATAACCCCCGGCCAGATGTTCGGCAGAATCACATTTACAAAAGCGGACCGTCTTCTGGCCCCGAGCAGCTCGGCGGCGTTCAGCAGCTCTACGGCGGATACACTGAGCAGACTGTTGCGGATGCCCTGATACATATAAGGCAGTATGACCACAAAATAGGCCCCGACCAGCAAATAAGCGGTCCCGGAAATGTCGAAGGGGCCGGAGGAATAAGCGCGGATGAGGCCCACTGCCGCCACCACTCCCGGCACCGCATAAGGCAGAACGACAATCCCCTTCATGAAGCTCTCCCAGCGCGGGAAATACACTGTAATTACAAAAACGGCCGGCAGCATAACGGCGAGACTGAGCAGCACGCTGATTATACACAGATATAGTGAAGTCCACAGCGCCTCCAGAAAACGGATATCCTGGAACATGCCGCGGAACCAGCTTAATGTCCAGCTGCGGGGAAGCAGCGTATTCTGCCAATCCTGGGCAAAAGCGTACAGCCCCGTTGCCAGCAGCGGCAGCAGCAGATAAATCATGAGCAGGAGCATGAAGGTACGCGGGGCAACCCCCGCCTTACGTATATTCATTGTCCTGCCTCCTCCCGGACAGCGGGCCAGCGCCGTCTGAATAAACCGCTGCTGCGCTCCCGCCTGGCCGGACTTCTGCCGCCGAACCCTTCCATCCGCCGCACCATCCGCTGATTCAGAAACACCGCCAGCAGCGTGCTCAGTGCCAGCAGAACCGCCAGGGTACTGCCCATCTGCGGCTGGGTCACCACATCACCGGCGACCAGCGAGCCGATGCGGACGGCCAGCAGATTATAGTTGCCGCCAACCAGCGCATAGGCGGTGGCATAGGCTCCCATGGCATTGGCGAAGAGAATGCCGAGCGTTCCGAAGATCGCCGGAGAGAGCACGGGCAGCCCGACCGTTTTCCAGAACTGCCAGGACCCTGCTCCCAGCAAAGCTGCCGCCTCCCTCCATTGCTCCCTGATGCCGTAGAATGCCGGGTACAGCAGCAGTAAAGCCAGCGGAATCTGGAAATAGACATAGACCAGAATCAGCCCGGACCAGCTGTACAGATTGAAGCCGTCAAACACGTTCCAGCCCCACTGCTTGAACAGCAGCGTGAACACGCCATTGTTGCCCAGCAGAATGATATAGGCAAAGGCCAGCGGGACGCCGGCAAAGTTCGAGGTCATATTGGACAGCATCAGCAGCCGGTCCCGCACCGCAGGGGCAAAGCGCGTGATGCAATACGCGCACACAAGCCCCACTGCCAGCCCAATCAGGCTGGAGAAGACGGATATCAGCAGGCTGTTCTTGATCGCCTGCAGATAATAGGCACTGCTCAGGGCATGCCGATAGTTGTCCAGCGTGAAGCCCGCTCCGTCTGCATGGCGGAAGCTGCCCGTCAGCATGGAAAAGACGGGCACTACCTGAAACGCCAGCACCATCAGCACGAATGGAGCCAGGGCCAGGATCAGGCCGCGTTGTCTCTGTTTCATCCTGCATGTTCCTCTCGTATGGAATAGCAAGCGGGCGCCTTTAGGCTACAGCTAAGGCGCCCCTTCATCTCTTCTATAACCCGCTTCCAGAAGCGGTTAGTTCAAATGCACAAGCACGCGCTCCTGCCACAGCTGCGGAAGGCTCTTCGCGGTTTCTTCCCATACTTTATAGTCGCCAACCGGCTTGGCGTTGACATATTCCTCTTTCGGTAGCAGCTTGGCGGCTACATCCTCCGGCAGCTTCACACTGTCACGGATCGGACGGGCGTAGCCTTTGGCCAGATTAATCTGGCCTTCGTCGCTGAGAATGTACTCACGCGTCAGCTTGGCGGCATTCGGGTGTGGAGCCCATTTGTTAATGACCGTCGCATAGCCGCTCACCACGCTGCCTTCCTTCGGAATCGCCACGTCAAATCCACTCTTGTCGATCTGATCCTTATAGTTCAGCGCGTTGAAATCCCACAGCAGCGTTACTTCCACTTCGCCCTTCTCAATGTTCGCGAGTGAAGCCTCGGCATTGGAGAGACGGCCCTTCTTCGCGAGCTCCTCAAAAAACGCAATCCCCGGCTCAATATTCGACTCATCTCCGCCAAAAGCAACCGCTGCAGCAAGCACAGCCATCTGCGCCTGCGCCGCCTTGGTAACATCGCCAACGATGATTTTATAGCTGCCGTTCTTCAGATCCTCCCAGCTTTTTGGCGGGTTAGCCACAAGCTTCGTATTGGTCAGGAAGGCGATGCTTCCCTGATAGCCTACAATCCAGTTGCCGTCCTTATCCTTGGCCCAATCCGGGATCTCGTCCCAGTAGGAGGTTTTATAGGGCTGGGTTACCCCCTTATCCACCGCAACCGGACCAAAGGCAATGCCCACATCGCCGATATCCGCCGTCGGCTTATCTTTTTCCGCTTCGAATTTGGCAATCTCCTCCGCACTCGACATATCGGTATCGGTATGTGTAATTTCGTATTTAGCCGTAATATCATTCCAGGTATCCTTCCAGTTGGCCCAGGAATCCGGCATGCCTACACTGACCACAGCGCCTTCTTTGGTAGCTTCTGCTTCAATTTCGCTTAAGCTCAGCTCCTTGGCCGGGGCATTGCCGTTCCCTTCATCAGCTTTGGCTTCCGAGTTGGCACAAGCGGCAAGCAACAGGACGAGCAAGGACAACAGCAGACCCATGGACAAGAATTGCGTGAATCTCTTTTTCATGATTTCCCTATCACTCCTATTTCTGATTTGCGGGCTTCATCTCTGATCCAAGCTGGTTCTCTGCCCAACTGAAGTATAGGGGGCCACTGTTCGCCAGGCATTAAGTGCAATAGTAACATTTGTAAAATACCCCCACAAAGCGGGGCCTTTATATGGAAGCTGATCCAGGCGCTTTGCGGGAACCCCGATATCTCCTGCTATAAAAAACAACCGCCCGGACGCCGGGCAGTTGCTGTGTATCTTTATATTGAGCTTAGCTGTCCGGGCTGCATGCGCAGCTCCCTCATGAACCAGTCCAGCATTTCCGGAAAAACCTCATCCAGATAATTCATCGTACAGTGCTCCGCATCCTCCATATATTTCAGCGTCTTTTCCCCTTTGGCCCAGCTCATCATTTTATCTGCATGGGTCTTGGGCGCAGGCATCACCTCATCACGGCCCGCATGGTAAAAGAGCAGCGGCGTGCGCAGGGCCGGAGCGTCTTCAATATCATAATTGAACTGGGGAAGCGCCGCTTCCAGCGTTTCACAGCCTGTTATATAGGTAACTCCCCGCTGCCAGATCGGGTTGAGTTCCTTCAACCCCCGGATGCCGCCGATATAAACCAAACCGCTGTTGCCCACCGTACATTTCACCCGGGGATCGCGGGCTGCAGCCTCAGGCGCCAAATATCCGCCCAGGCTGAAGCCGACGAGCCCGATTCTTCCGAGGTCGATCCCGCATGGCGGCTGCTGTTCAAACCAGTCGATGACGGCCGATACCGCCTTATGGTAATCCCGGGCATCGAATTTCAGCGAACTCCACATCTCCCCCTGGCCCGGTCCGTCAAACGTAAAAAAGTTAAAGCCCTGCCGGTTGAACACCGAGCCGAAATGATGCCCTTCCGCTTCCTTAATATTATCCATGCCATTCACAAAAATAATCAGGGGTCTGCCTTCCGTATCTGCTTTTCGCAAATAGCCCGGGATGGAGACTCCACGATACGGAATATCCACCCGGACAGGCTTCTCCGTATCGCTATACAAAGAGATTGCCTGGACATAGCTGTTCCTTGCCTTTTCCTGTCCAGCTTCTTTCTGCCGGCTGTCAATAAAAAAGATATGCTGACCCGCATGGTAGCAGGCCACCGCTTCATGGAACAAGGCTCTGGCCTTACCCTCGCTGCCTTCCGCGAGCGCCTTTTCCGCTTTGCGGTACACTTCATCGCCCTCCGCTGTCCAGACCTCACACCACTTGCGCCAATCACTGACCCTCGCCACTACTCTTCTGAGTCTTCCATAATCTGTCCCAAATAATAGAAACCGGCCATACCAGCGCTGATACACTCTCTTTTCATTAAAAATAAACCGGAATGCGAATCTTTCCTTCACCGTCAGTTCCGTCATGATTGACCATTCCTTTCGCAAATTAGTAGTTATATATATAATAGCTATAACAACCATTTGTATAAAAAAATTTATTGCGCGTTCCGGCAGATTTTCTCCAAGGTATGAATGAATTGGGCTAACTCTTCATCCGGGATGTCCCGCTTAAATTGTTCATTTAACTGCTGCACATGGGGGATAAGATCAGCGAATATTTCTTGTCCCGCTGCCGTCAGATAAATCTGAAAACTCCGGCGGTCCTTGTCATGCGCTTCGCGGGCCACATATCCCTTCTTCGCCAGCACATCCAGAATACGTGTAACATTTGTTTTGTCCTTGAAGGTCCTGGCGGCAATCTCGCTCTGAATGACTCCAGGCTCCGCATACAGCACATTCAGCACGGTCCATTGCTCGAAGGTCAGATCGTAACCCTTTTCCATAAAAATGGCCAGCATCCTGCGCTTGATCAGCACCTCGCCCTTGATAATCTGGAACCCGATCAGCTCTGTATAATCAAATCCGTCAGGCATAACCTCACCGTCCTCAACATGTTGTCACAGCTATAGTAGCTGTAACAACATTTATTTGTCAAGGACCTTTGCCCGCAGATGGCAGAATTGTCACCCGCTTTATCTTCTCCGCGCCGCCACACTCACCACGCCGTAGCGATAAAGTGCCTTCCGGCCAAACCAGCCGAACAGCCGGTCTGTCGCAAAACCCATGAACCCCAGGCAGAACAGCCCGACAAAAATCCAGTCTGTACGGAAGAACAGCCGTGAATTCCAGATCAGATAGCCTACACCTTCGTTCGAAGCAATCATTTCCGCGCCGATGATGGCCATATAGGAGGTTCCCATCGCCAGCCGCACACCTGTAAAGATATAAGGAACCGTAGCCGGAACAATCACATGCAGCAGAATCTGCCACTCATTTGCCCCCATGCTTCGGGCCGAACGGATCTTATCCTCCTCCACCGACATTACACCGGTTAAAGTGTTCAATAGGACGATGAAGAAGGTCGCATACATGATCAATGCAATCTTCGACTGCTCCCCGATGCCGAACCAGACCAGGAACAGCGTAATGAAGGCAATCGGCGGAATGAAGCGGATGAAATTCAGAAACGGCTCGGCAAAAATGCGGATAACGTTCACCTTTCCAATAATCAGCCCCGCCGGAACAGCCAGCAGGCTGCCCAGCACCCAGCCGACAAGCACGCGGTAAAAGCTTATGCCGATGTACTGTATCAAAGTGCCGTCTTCAATCAGCTCCCGTCCTCCTTTTAGCGTGGCCCACGGCCCGGGAATGACATCAGGGCCATATAATAGGGCGCCAAGCTGCCAGATGCAGAATGCGGCAAGCCACAGCAGGGAGACGGACACCCATTTTTTCTCTATCCATTTCATTAATGGTCACACCCCGTTCCTATTCTTCAAAATGGCTCTGAATTTGGTTGTACAGCGCGTAAAATTCCGGTGAAGCCACATCCCGCGGGAAGGGCAGCGCATTGTCGTAGATATCGGTGATATTGGAGGAAGGGCCAACGGACATGATGCCAATGCGCTCGCCCAGCAGCAGCGCTTCCTGAATATCATGAGTCACGAAAATAACGGTCTTATGCGTCTCGCGCCAAATATGGACCAGCTCCCTCTGCATCGTCCGCCGGGTCATCGCATCAAGTGCGCCAAAGGGCTCATCCATCAGCAGAATTGCCGGATCATTCGCCAGTACCCGGGCCAGCTGCACCCGCTGCTTCATGCCGCCGGACAGTTCCTTCGGGAACTTGTCTTCATGCCCGTCCAGCCCGACCAGCCCGATATAGCGGTCCGAGATGGCCCGGCGCTCCGCTCTGGGCGTCTTCTTCATCCGCAGACCAAATTCCACATTCTCACGCACGGTAAGCCAGGGGAACAGGGAAGAGTCCGCCTGCTGAAAAACAACCGCCCGGTCCCGGCCGGGCTTATCCACCTCCACGTTGTCCACCCTCAGGTTGCCGCCGGATTTGGAGACAAAACCGGCAATCATGTTCAGCAGCGTCGATTTTCCGCAGCCGCTCGGACCGAGCAGCACGAAGAACTCACCGCCTTTGATCACCAGATTTACATCCTTGATAATGTAATGAACATCCCCGGCCGCAGATTCGCTGTAGCTTTTGCGGAGCTGCTCGATATGAATGGCATTCTGCCTGGCAGGTAAAGACATGGGGCACCTCCTAAAGTTTGGGTTATTTCGTGTACGTCACTTTATCCGGCAGCGCCTTCCTGAGCGGCTCCAGATCCAGCTTGCTGTCCAGGTCAAAATCCTGTTCGATAATGCCTGTATCGACCATATATTTCTTCTGCCCGGCAAGGCTGTCATATGCAGCCTGCGTAAATCCGACCTTCCAGGGATTGACCGGCAGGTCCTTCAGCGTGGCTTCCTTGGGCTGCTTCACTTCCTTGAACATCAGGTCGGCCACTTCCCCGGGATGCTCCTGGGCATATGCCGAAGCTTCGTCCACCGCCGCCAGAAATTGCCCGATTCCGTCAGGGTTGGCCTGCACAAAGGCATTCCCGGCCACAAGCCCCATGCCCAGCCGCACCGGGGTTTGGGACATGTCGGTCAGCTCATGCACACCTTCAAGCGCGGCCAGCTTGCCGGTCAGCGCCGAGCCGCTGAACCAGGCGGCATCCACATCGCCCTGTTTGAGTGCAATGAACGCTTCGTCGAACGCCCCCTGACCTGTCAGCGTCACATCACTCAGTGCAATGCCCTGCTCCTTCAGGTATTCATCCCACAGGTACGGCAGAAAAGTGCCGCGCATGAAGCTTAGATTCTTGCCCTTTAAATCGGCGGCCGACTTGATATCGTTCTTGACGTACAGTTTCCATACGGCTGCTGCCTGATCCGTAGCCTGGCCGGCCGAAGCAATAATGGAATACTCACCTTTGGCAACGGCGTTCAGCACGGGAAAGTCAGCGCCGAAGGCGACATCCACCTGCTTAATGAAGAGCGCATTCACACCTTCCGCCGGAGTGCCAAAGTTGACGATCTCCGCATCGATGCCATGTTTGGCGAAGATGCCTTTGTCCAGCGCGACCCGGAAGGTCGGGTTGGTATTGATGTCGGCAATTTTTATCTTTAGCGCCTTTGGCTTGCCGCTGTCCGCCCCAGAGGAAGCCGCCGCGTCCCCCCTGGAGCTGCAGCCTGAGAGAACCAGAACCAGAGATATGGATAGGAGCAGAAACGCAGAGCCGTACCATGACTTTTTCAATATTATGCACCTCTTCGTTATGGATTTTCCTGATGGCTCTAACTGGTTCTCCGGCCGCCGCCCTCATCGGCAGTAGCCACACAAGCGGCCCCCTCCATAAAAGGCAGTGTTGTCGCTACACTTACTACAGAATCCGACCCTTTCGGCGCAGCGCCCGGCACTCTGAAGGTGGATACATCAATTGGCTCAATGGCAGTTTCCTGCGGCTTCGCCAGCTGCGGCACCCAGGCGTAAGGCACCCGGTAGGAACGGTAAACCATATTCGTATTTCTGCGGTCAGTGTAAGGCGAAATATACTCCCACACCAGTTCATGCTCCGCCGTCACCTCGAACAGGCGGCCATTGGAGCCTTCGGTAATCAGTGTGTTCCCGTTCGGCAGGCGCTGCGCCGAGCTGATATACGGACTGTAGAACTTATAGGAATCGGTCGGAACAGAGAACCCTGCCTCTGCGGAGGTATACTGCCACTCGACCTCCAGTGTCACCGGATTGATCTCCAGTACCCGCGAGTGATCGCGCAGCGCGTTCTTTTGCCCAAAAGGCGAGGAGGGATTCGGGAGGCCGTATCCGCCCCAGCCGCCGTTGTCGAACACCAGCAGATTGCCTTCCCCCGGCAGTCCCTTCGGAATGATGTGGGCATGATGCTGGCCGATAATCCAGCCGATATGCTGCACTTCCGGCAATGAATAGTCCGGTCCCAGCCGCCAGACGATAGCCCCGGTGCGCTTGTCGGTAATCGCTATAATGTTCGCCTCACGTGCATCCCAGATAATGTTGTCTGGATGGAAGCGCTCATCTCCCTGATCATAGAATTTGTTCGGCCCCACATAGGAAGCCGAGTTGATATGCAGCCAGTCGCCTACGCCGCCGCCCAGATCACCGAAGGAACGCGTGTTGGGGTCCCGGAACAAGACATTGCGTGCAGCCTCGTCAAAACCCAGCTCATCAAAATGGTCACTGGCCGCCCATTCCCAGACAATTTTGCCTTCCCAGTCCACTTCGATAATTGTGTCATCCAGCAGCTGCTTGTCGGAAATCCGGGGGTTATGCAGATTTTTGTGAGCTAAAATCAGCGTTTTTCCGCTTTTAGCCGAAGGTTCAAGACCGGGAGCATAGTAGCCGACCGGATTTCCCTCCCGCTGGTAGTCGTGATGCTGGCGGGCGTACCACAGCGGCTCATAGCCCGGGTCCTCGATATGCTCATAGCTGTTGTATTTCCAGACCACATTACCGTCCCAATCGACCTGGACTAGATCGACATTGTCCTGAATGCCGAATTTCGGATCTCTTCTGCCCGTACTGCCCAGCACGTAGCCTCCGGGGAGGATTTTGGCCGGAAAGCCGATCAGCCCCTGCCACAAATGCACCTCCTTGCCGCTCATATCGATCAGCACAACCCCTTCGTCCCCCGCCTGAAATACGGTGTAACCACTCCATGCCTTGGCGGGATTATATACCGTCGCTCCTGTCGGATATACCGTCGAATGTCCCATGATCATCTCTCCTTAAAGTTTTGTAGTGTATACACCCTTGAGCCGCTTCGTACAAAACCTGCTTCAGAAACATTGGCTTAAGTTTTGTGAGCCGCTGCTTCCGTTTTCAGTGGCTTCAGTAGCTGAGATAATTTTTCTTCGCGGCTGTCCGCGGCTTCTGTTCAGGTGCCCGCAGAAGAGGGGTTTCGGCATTCTGCTGTGCCAGCTTAAGCAGGGTCTCTGAAAATCCCTCCAGATTACGGATGATCCGTTCGTAGAAACGGCTCTGCTGCTCAAGCTCCTCTTCCGTGAACCCTTCGAACAGAAGCGTAATACATCGTTCCCCAATGCTACTGTTGCGCTCCACCATCTCCCGCCCTTTCTCCGTAATGCCCATCAGCACCGTCCGCCGGTCATCCTCCTTGCGTCTGCGCACCGTATATCCGCCTGCCTCCAGCTTGTCGCTTAGCGCCGTGATGGCACCCGAGGTGAAATCCAGCTGCTCCGCAAGATCACCGAGCCGCTGCTCGCCGTCGCGGATGATCTTTTGCAGAATCAGCATGCCTGGCAAAGCAATCCCCTCCACGCTCACGCGGTCGCGTTCCTTCACAAATCTGCGCACCATTTTGCGGAACAGATAGTCGGCCTCCTGCAGCCGCTCCCACTGCTTATCATCCATGCTCTTCCCCTGCCTTCCACTCATAGACCAACTATAAAAGGCCCCCGAAATCCCCCCTGATGCGGGAAGATCCTCGGGAGCCTTTGGCGGTCCAATCAGCTCGGTTATTATTTTCGCGGTTATTATTTCACTGTTCATTTAATTAGCAGTGAAGGATTGCTGTTATCATATACCCCTTTATTCATACCTGTCAAGTGAGAATTTAACTCAGAAAGTTAACATGGTACTTATTTTCCACAGTTCAACGTTTAAGCATGAAATACATACATATACTATAAATGAGGTTCCAAAAGTTCTATTTGTTCCTTTGTTTCTGGAAATTAATATACTAAGATGGGAGTGAGGAGGTTGATTGATATGTCTAATCTTCTAAGAAATGTAAATCTGCCAAAATATACCTAACGCCACCTGCACAGCGAAGCTGAAATTACACTTGTAAAAATAAGGATGCTTATGTCTGAACTGAAGCTTCGGGAAGAGCAAATTGTCTCTCTGCTTTCTGAGGAAGCCCTTAGAAAAGTCGATGCATCGATTCTTTCGGCAGATCAGATAAATTCCTTTGACCCTACGCCCGTAACACCTAGTGTTCCGGAGTATCTTTCAGTTCGGGACGTTAGCAGGCTCACTGGTCTAGTTCCTCAAGTCATACGTCGCCATTGTGCAAACGGTAAATGGGAAGCTGAGCAGGTTGCCGGTGAGAAAAGCACATGGAGAATTAAACCTGAACCTTTCATGAAGCTTTCCAACTGGGGGACTTTTCTAAGGGGATGCAGAGAAGAACTGGAAAGCTCAAAAAAACTAGCGGATCATGCTTTGGCCCTTTGGGATGGCGAAGGTCCTGTCGACTATGGACCAAGTAAGGAGGGAGCCAACGAATAAATGTCGGCGTATCTGTTAGACTCTAATCTTTTTCGCTACACACACGATGACAATAAAGCATATCAGAAAGCGGCAAAGGAATTTTTTGCTGCTGCCAACTAGAAGCTCAGAATGGACAGTCAATCATTTTACTCAGTGCTGAAGTGAAATGCGAACTTGAAGTTCAAATGCATACCCTTAAGGACAGGGACCAGCGTATTATAAGTAGTATGCTCGAGGGATGAATGTCCCATGATCATCTCTCCTTAAATTTTTGTAGTGTATACACCCTTGAGCCGCTTCGTTCAAAACCCGCCTCAAGAACATACAGTTAAGCATTGTTAGCATACGCGTCCTTAATTTCGCATCGTACAGAACTTGCTCTTGAAGCACTGGCTTGAATTTTTTGAGTCGATGCTTCCGTTTTCAGTAGCTGAGATAATTTTTCTTCGCGCCTCCGTGCAGCTTCTACTCAGGTAATCGCGGAACAGAGATTTCGGCATTCTGCTGTGCCAGCCTAAGCAGGATCTCCGGGCCCCCCTCCAGACTGCTGATCATCCGTTCATAGAAACAGCTTTGCTGCTCAAGCTCCTCTTCCGTGAACCCCTCGAACAGCAGCGTAATACATCGTTCCCCAATGTTGCCGTTCGCTCCACCATCTCCCGCTCTTTCTCCGTAATGCCCTTCAGCACCTTCCGCCGGTCATTCTCCTTGCATCTGCACACCGTATAGCCGCCTGCCTCCAGTTTGTCGCTCAGTGCCGTGATGGCCCCCGATGTAAAATCCAGCTGCTCTGCAAGATCACCGAGCCGCTGCTCGCCGTCGCGGATGATCTTTTGCAGAATCAGCATGCCTGGCAAAGCAATCCCCTCCACGCTCACGCGGTCGCGTTCCTTCACAAATCTGCGCACCATTTTGCAGAACAGGTAGTCGGTCTCCTGCAGCCGCTCCCACTGCTTATCATCCGTGCTCTTCCCCTGCTTTCCACTCATTGACCAACTGTAAAAGGCCCCCGAAATTTTCTCTGATGCGGGAGATAATCAGGAGCCTTTTGGCGGTCAAATTAGCTCGGTTATTATTTCACTGTTCATTTAATTAGCAGTGAAGGATTGTTGTTATCTCATACCTCTTTATTCTCACCTGTAAAGCGAGAATTATAAACATCATAACTCCCCTCGGAGGTTTACCGAGCCAAGATTGCTGCATATAAAAAAATTAAACTACTAATGTAGCCAGCTTAGATATAGTTCCATGGTATCCGCTTAGCACGCCATTTATAGTACCCTTTACACTCTTAATCTCAGTGATCAAAGGGACAATCTGCCTCACCATAACAGTTCTCTTCTTTTCAACATCACATTCCAGGATATGCCTAACATTATTATGGATAATCTTTAATTTGGCATGCATCGCGCTGTTTTGTAAGTTCCCTGAACTGTAAGCCACATGTATTCACACAATCTGACTTATGGGTATGCGGCCAGGACCGAAAAAAAGGGGGCATCCTCAAGGATGCCCCAAGACCCGCTTTATCGATGTTACCTTTTAAGTTCTATCATATGCAAAAACAGTAAACATCCCCATTTTTCTGGGCAATTCAGACTATCGCCATTTCCTTCATTATCTTGATAAAACATATTTTCTCAAATCATCAAATTCAGCCTTATTGTCTTTGACCCATTGTATTTCATCTACCGGATTCACTGACTTACTTATATTCGCACTGTCTGTTACTAAGGCTGGAATAGCTGAAAATAATTCAGTTTTTCCAGACTCTATTTGATCAAGGATAAACGGTACGGCCGGAAGTCCAAGCTTTATTAAAGAAGTGATTTTATCATCGTTTGATTGATCCGAATTTGCAATAGTATCAACTTCATTTGGAATAGCATCCAACTTTACTTTCCACTTCTCGGAAAATTCATCGCCCGTAGTCCAAGTCGTTGAATCATTTTCTTTCAAATCAACTTTTGCAATTTCTTCAATCGCAATAGCATAAATATAATCAAAAAGACCACTGCCTTCACTATCATCAATTTTCTTTTCAAGCACAGGGAAAGCCTTGTATCCAATTTTTACTATATCGTTATACTCTGGGCTATCTTTAATATAATCATAAGGATTACTGCTTAAAGACAGCTTTGTCTTATTATTAATTTCTGTTTGTATTTGTTGAGCAAGTATGTTAGTGCTTTCATCAATTTGTTTTTCAACAGATGCATTTGCATTTTTAGGATACAAAGCAAACAGAGCAGTAGCGGTAAAACCAAGAGTAAACATTCCTATAATTAGCTTTTTCATTGTATCACCTCCATACTAAGTTAATTGTATTTTTGCAATGCTGACCCATATACATAATTGCTGTAAGGGTCCCATCCGAGTGACTGTAATCTTTCCCAGCCTCCCCATTTTGCATTTGAATAATTCGCATCCGCTACTCTAGAGAAGTGTGTTATATTACTAGTCGATGTACCGTATGCAATTATTTTTACATTCGATGGTGTTGAAGAATATGGATACGGGTTGTACATTTGTGAGGTCATATAGTTATTCGCTTGTTGTAACGTTGGATTAGATCCTCCCCAAGGCCATACCCAATGGTTAGTATCACCTAATGCATACCCTAAACAATTATACGCGTCTGTAGCAGCCGCCAAATAATAATAGTTTCCAGATGTTTTTACCATGGCCTCATACTCTGATTTTGGTGCATAAAAGTGACTCTCATAACCCGCAAATGCTGTTAAGCTCCCAGCACCAAAAACTGAAATCGCGATAAGTCCAGAAACTATACTTTTATTAATCTTCATTTAATCACCTTCCCTTTCATACAATATTTTTTCTAATAATTGGATTATAAACCATATCGTTAACAAAAAGTGTTGTTTCTTGATTTTATTGTGAATATTTTGTTAAAAAAACCAGAAAATATCCACCCTAAAAGAAGGCTTACGATAAATTTTCATGCCTGCCCGTTAAGACAGCCTTACAACATACGTAATAAACTGATACACATTATCCTTCAGCACTGAAACAGAAGCCAGCAGCTTCTTGCCCGAGGGGCTCCAGCGGAGCTGGTCAGCTACCTCAATGTCATTCAGCACCGGCGTCTGCTCCCCGGTCTCCACTTCAGTAATGAACAGGCCGTCCTGGTCCTCGGCAGCGCTTGCGGCAGTGGTTGCATAAGCCAGCTTGCGGCCGTCCGGCGACCAGCTGGTCCCGAAGATCTGCTGGGCCGCCGCCAGCCGGGACTGCTCGCTGCCTTCACTGTCGCAGAGCAGCAGCACCATTTCTCCAGGTTTCACCCGTTCGACAATCGCCAGCCTGCTGCCGTCCGGTGACGGAATAAGCCACAGCACATTTTTTTCAACACCTTGGTCTGCTTGGTTTCCGTGTCATAAGCACTCAACTGGCTGTCTTCCCCTGTGACATATAGAATCCGGCCGCCGGTTTGAACCACCTCATGGACATAAGGGACCCCGGTCTTCAACACCGTTTCCTGCTTCCCGTTCACGTCCGCTTTTACGATGGTCCCCTCCATATCCGGATAGATCACATGCTCATTGTCCGCCCAGCTCCCTTCCTCGCTTCTGAACTCCGCATCGCTTACCTTCACGGACACTCCCGTGGCCAGATTCATAATGAAGCCAAGACCGGTAGCGTCATAGAGCTCTTTGTAAAAAAGCTGCTTCTTGTCCGGAGACAGCTGGGCGGCGCCGTAATTTTTCTCCCCCTCCTGCAGCGGCGTTTCGTTGCCCGAAGAGAGCGTACGGAGATAGAGATTATGCGGGTAACGATCCTGTCCTTCCACTGTCTGCGGGGAGAGATTGCGGTTTTCCTTATCCACCACGATCGTATCCTCACCGGCAAAATCCGTCCCGCGAACGCCCTCAATCTTGTCGATGCCCTCCAGCTTCAGCTTCGTGTAGACCGATTCGCTGGTGTTGTCTATGACTGTGATTTTCTGGCCGGATTTCTCGACCGTCTGCCGTGTTCCGGTATTCTCCGGACTACAGGCAGCCATGGATAGCAGAACCGCACTGCACAACAGAATCATGCCCGTTTTTCTAAGCCTGAGCCTTTTATTCGAATTCATAGATGGTTCCCCCCAGGTTGTGTTGCTCCCAGCATACCGGATGCTTATTTCCAAACAACTCACCGAATGTTTCCAAGTTGTAAACTTAAGCTCTTCAGGACATGACGGGAAAAGACAGTTGAAACGCTGTTCCCTCACCGTCCGGCTCCAGCAGTTCAATGGTTCCGTTCTGCTTCTCCACCAGATTGCGGACGAGGGACAGCCCCAGTCCCGTACCGCCCGATTGTCTGGAGCGGTCGCGGTTAACCGTATAGAAAGGCTCGAAGATTTTGTCTCTGGACGCTGCCGGAATGCCAATGCCGGAATCTCTGACGGTGATCCAGACCCGGTGATCCCTGACCCTGCCATGAAGATGCACCGTCCCTTGCAGGACGTTATATTTGATCGCATTATCCAGCAGGTTGATGAAGATATGCATGAAGCTTTCTTTATCGATCCAGATATGCGCAGGCTCGGCATCCAGTGTAATCTTCAACCCATACCGCTCCGCCTTGCCCTTCATGCGGCTGCAGATATCCTGCAGTACGTCCGCTACCTCCAGCAGCTCGGCCTGGGACTCAAAATCATATTTTTCCAGCGCCGTCAGCTGCAGCACCTTCTCCACCATTTCATAGAGCCGCTGGGTCTCCTTGGCAATGCTGAGCTTAGCGTCGGACAGCAGCTTGGGATCATCATCGTACATATTCAAGAGGTCGACATAAGCCTTGATCGAAGTCAGCGGCGTCTTAAATTCATGGCTGATATTGCCGATGTACTGCTTCTGCTGCTGCTCCAGCGCCTGCAGCTTCTGCACAGCGAGCTGCAGCTTGCGCTGCTCCTCATCCTTCGCGGCAATGCTGCTGTCGATCTCCCGGCTCATGAAGTAGATGCCTTCGGCCAGCTCGCCCAGCTCATCCTTCCGCTTCACTGGCGGAGCAGAGATGTATTCGGCGCGGCGGATCGATTCCGCCGCCTTCTTCAGCCGCCCGATCGCCGCGGCGGCCTTGTTGAAATACAGGTAGCCGCCAATGAAGCTCAGGACCAGGACAGCGGCGCCTGTGGTCAGGAAGAGATTCAGCAGCGTCCGCTGAAAGCTCCGGGCATCCTGCAGCGGATACTCCAGCTGCACTACCCCCATCTGCTGCTCCGGCCCTTGCAGCGGGGCCAGATAGAGCAGGGTATCGCCTGAGCTCTGGTAGGCGATTTTGTTCTGCAGCGCATAGGCCAGTGCATCAGCAGGATTCCCTGCCGCCGGTCCTTCCCTCTGCAGGGATGTCCCTACCTGCTGTCCTTTGGTGTCGTACAGCGTCACCTGCAGCCCGGTGAATCCGGCCAGCTCTGCGGCCAGCGCTTTCCCGCGCTGCTGCATGAAGGCCTGCGGTGTAAGGCGGGTGCCGGTATAATACGTCTGTTTAACCCGCAAATTGACTGTTTTGACATGCTGGGCAAGTAGGCCCTCGATCTGTGCCTGCTGGTTCAGCCCGACTCCGCGCAGCACAAAATAGCTCAAAATGCCAACCGATAAAATAAGCAACACCGCCAGGAACAGGCTGAATTTCAGCTTGATGCTGATCCTCATGCGAAGCTGCCCGCCGGAACGGCCTTATAGCCGACCCCATAGACGGTCTGGAGGATATTCTGGTAGGGCTCGCCCAGCTTTTTGCGCAGCCGCTGGATGTGGATATCCACCGTGCGGGTACCTCCGGCATAGTCCATCTCCCAGACCTGATCCAGCAGCTCTTCGCGCATATAGACACGCTGCGGATGGGAGAGCAGCAGGAGCAGCAGGTCGAATTCCTTCGGTGTCAGGTCCAATTGCTCCTCCCCAAGCTGGACGGACCGCCGTTCTGCGTGAACCCGCAGCGCACCGTATTCGATCAGCTCGCTTTTGACCTCGGCCGTATTCTTGTCCAGCCTGCGCAGCAGCGCCTTCACCCGGGCCAGCAGCTCGCGGATCTCAAACGGCTTGGTCATGTAATCGTCCGCGCCCAGCTCCAGGCCGACGATTTTATCAACGATGTCATTTTTGACGGTAAGCAGTATGATTCCGATGTCATCACGGTCCTCCAGCTTGCGGCACACATCATAGCCATTCAGCTTCGGCATCATCACATCCAGCACCATCACATTCGGATGAAAAACCTGCGCTTTGGCAAGCGCCTCCTCGCCGTCCCCGGCGGTATCCACCTCATAGCCTTCACGCCGGAGGGCGTAGGCAATCGCATTTACAATCCCCGGCTCATCATCAACTACCAGCACTTTTTTGGTCATTTGAGGTTCACCTCTTCCGCTTGCGGTTATTTATTTCATGGCCCAGAGAATCACCGGTGAACTCATGCTCCCCAAGTTAATCTATGGCCCCAAGAGCCTTTTACCCTGCTTGTTCTTGATAAAAATCATACCGGAAAGCCGTACATTCCAGACGTACCTAGCGCTGAAAAGTTCCCGTTGGCTAAAAATAGTTGAGCCCTTCTCCTGATCATAAACGTAGTAGCGGGGAGAGAGTTATTCTTTAGGTTATCTTAAAGAACCGTTAAGCTTAACCTCAGCTTTGCCGGTTAGAATGAAATTAAGCCTAAAGCTCCTAACTGCCGTAACTAATGACCCTGACCGATATAATATAATTCGAAAAGAGGATGAGTGATGAATATTAAACGAGTGATGATTGTCGGGACAATGATTGTAGCCATCTCCTTTGGAGGGACTGCCTGGGGCAAGCCCGCCGTCAATGCGAGTCCAGTCGCCAAATGGTCTGCTACCAGTGTAGCCGATAAAGATGATTTATTGAAAGCATTGAATCAGTCCTCCGATGAGGAACTGTATGATGCGCTGTATGACGGCAAATCTCTAATGGATATCGCCGAAGAGAGCGGCGGGAATATTGCAAGCGTCATTGATTTGCAGGTGAGCCAGCTCACAGAGCAGTTGGATCAGCGCCTCGCAAGCGGCAGCATTACCCCCCAACAATATGCCGCGCAAAAGGCTGAACTGAAGGAGATCGTAACACAAAGTGTGATGACCTCGTTCGGCTGACAGAGGGTACATACACTCTACACATTATAGTGTCTGGAAAAACAGGCTGTCCTCTCCGCAGAATATCTGCTTCAGGGGACAGCCTGTTTGCTGCCAGCGGCGGGCCTGGGCGGGGGCCGCAGGGCGGGCGGCGGGGTCAACAACGGCATTTTTGCCGTTGTTTCACGCCCGGCGGCCCCGGCGGAGCCAACAACGGCATTTCTGCTGTTGTTTCAAGCCTGACGGCTCGCAACGGCACCTACAACGGCATTTTTGCCGTTGTTTCACGCCCTGCAGCTCGCGACGGAGTCAACAACGGCATTTTTGCCGTTGTTTCACGCCCGACGGCTCGCGACGGAGCCAACAACGGCACTTTTGCCGTTGTTTCACGCCCTGCAGCTCGCGGCGGAGCTAACAACGGCATTTCTGCCGTTGTTCCACGCCCGGCGGCCTGCCGGCGGCGGCGCCATCCCTTTTGCCCGGCTACGGCTTAAAAGTCCGCTTCACTGAACCGCTGCCCTCATCGGCTCTATCTCCACCTCGGCCCCGCATACCACTTGAAGCCCATGGACTCCATGCGGCTAACCGCTTAAGACGGATAACTGATCAACTGAAATCCTCCCATTGTCTTTTGTCTGCCACGATAATTCTTATATCCAGAGGAACTAAAAAAAGCGGCATTCAAACTAGAATCAGCCGGAATGTCACTTTTAATAGTGTACTAAACTAAATTTGCTATGTCTTGGCGGCCTACACTTCCGGCTTCTCCCGGGTAATATCCAGAATATCAAGGAAAAAGACGAAAATGGGAATACCGAGAATCAACCCCCATACGCCGATATAATGCTCGGAGAACAGCAGCACGATAAAGGTGTAGAACATGGGCAGGTTCATTTTGGAGGACATCAGCTTCGGATTCAGGAAGTAGCCTTCCATGAAATGCAGCACGGCAATCAGTCCCAGCACATAGAGCGTCATCGCCAGTCCGCCGATATTGTACGCGATAATACATAGAGGAATCAGTGAAATCACGAACCCTACGACCGGAATCAGGCTGAGCAGGAAGATCATAATCGACAGCGCGAACAGATACGGGAACGGCTCAAAAAAGAGTCCAAGTATCCATAAGCCGATTACTGTAAACATTGTGTTGAACAAGGCAATGAGAATCTGTGCTTCAATAACCTTGCCGAAAGAAGAGATGAATTTCTTGCCGAAGTACTCCAGTTCCACATAGAACCAGGAAATCTTGCTGTCTCTCAGGCGGGAGGTGAAGCTCACAATGCGGTTTTTCTCCAGAATGAAGACAAAGCTCAGAATGGTTGCTAAAACGAAGGTGGTCCCCCAGTTGCTGATTTTGAGCACATACCCAATGCCATGGGTCACATAGGACTCATAGTTCAAATCCTTCAGCTGATTGAATATGTATTGAGTAATTTCGTTCTGCGGGAGATCATCAGGGGTTAGAGTGGTCAGAAAATCAGTTAATTGCTTAATCTGCGTAAACACCTTGGGCAGATATTTGACGAGCGCCAGCACGATCATCGTAATTAGAGCAAGGTATAAAACAACAATAATAACCTTGCTGTTCACCTTGACATATTTGCCGATCCGCTTGGACAGCAGCACCTGAAAGCTGTTCATCACATAAGCAATCAGAAACGTCAGCAGCACCAGATTGAGCATATCCCGGATACTGTACAGCAGCAGTGCAATCAGCGCCAGAATCAAAAAGCGCCGGATTGTTAAATTGGCATAATAACGCTTAAACACATCCATTATTCCTCTGTTCCTCTCTATTCGCTTGCGATTAGGACTTTATATACAGTCTACAGTACCGAAATCACTTATAGCAACTGGAAGCCCCGGCAAATCTGCGAAAATACAAACTTTATGTCGGACATGCCGATGTCTGCCTTATGTGTGCTATAATGTGTGGAAAAAATGGAGGCATCCAGTATGGGCAAAATTATCTGTATCACCGGCGCTTCATCCGGCATCGGCCTCTCCTCGGCCCTGAAATTCGCCAAGGAAGGCTGGACCGTCTATGCCGGAACCCGCAACCTGGAGCGTGATCAGGAGCGGTACCGCGAAGTGGAGCATCTGACATTCGTAGAGCTGGAAGTCACGAAACCTGAGAGCATTCAGCGGGTCATCGGCCAGATTGAGCAGGAGCAAGACAAGCTCGATGTGCTGTTCTGCAACGCCGGATTCGGGTACCTCAGAGCGCTCGGGCAAGCCCCGGTAGAGGATATTCACCGCGTGTTCGACACCAATGTCTATGGCGTCATGCATACGATCCGGGCGGCGCTTCCGCTGCTGCGCAAGACCGGCTGCGGGCATATTGTTGCCACCTCCAGTGTAGGCGGACTAGTGGGCCAGCCCATGAATGAGATCTACTGTGCGAGCAAGTTCGCACTGGAAGGCCTCCTTGAAAGTATGGCTACATATTACAAGCCACAGTTCAATATTGACATCTCCCTGCTTGAGCCAGGCGCTATCGCGACGGAATTCAACAACACCGTGCTTGGGCATGTATCCGAAACCGGAGGAATACTCGATGACGAATACAAACCGGTCATTGAGGCATACACCCAGGCATTCCTCCAGCGCAATGTCGAGCCTCAGACGGCAGATTCTGTAGCCGAAGTCATGTGGAACCTCGTGCATATGGAGCCCAAGCCGCTCCGCATCCGCACTTCGGAACAGGCGGAGAACTTCGTCTCCCGCAAAGTAAGCACAGACCCTACTGGTCTGGAGGGTGTGCTCAGCACCCGCAAAATCCAGTTGAATATGTAAGGGCGGTGCGAACGCAGACGAATCGGGGTATGGATATCCGCAGCGGTGGCAGACGAAGCACGACAGGAAGCCCGGTACCGGGGCTGTAGTCTAACGCTACCCAGGCCGCACGTACTCTTTCGGGCTGGGCCATGAGCACCGATTGCAGAGGATGTCACCGCAACGGTTCCCGAGAGATGGCGGCCTGACCCACTGTAGCGCTGCCTTCGGCAGAGCCGGCAGTTTCACCGGTTCCACAGAGCTCCCGCTCCAGGAGTTCCTGATTGCTGCGGTGAAATTTACGCATATTGCGGGGAAGGCACAGCCCGCTATAAGGCGGTCTGCCGCAGCCTGGTCCCCGGCTGCGACAGCTGCCCGCAGGCTGCGGATGTAGCCCAGTCCCGCTACCCTGCGGCACTCGATCTCCAGCAGACTCTCGGCCGCCTCCCCATGTCCGGGGATCAGCAGCGGAACAGGATGCCGGGCTATGATCTGCTCCACGCTGTCCAGAGTAGCTTCATAGGCAGTGCTGCTGTCATAAATATAAGGAAACTCCACATCCGATAAATAGTCTCCGGCAATGAACAGTCCGTGTGAATCCACCACCGTAAACAAACCGTCATCAGTATGACCGGGTGCAATATAACCCGTAAGCCGCAGCTCCCCAAATACCATCTCCTGACCATCCCGCTCCATAATATGATCCACTATAGGGTAGGCAATGGCATAAGGCCTTCTCAGGTAGTAACCATCATCAAAGGCGCGAATCTCTTCCAGAATCGTTTCCCGCGCTTCCAGGCTTTTGTCTGCAAAACCTCTGCTTGCAATAATCTCCGCCTCCGGGAAGGCCCCATACCCGATAATATGATCAAAATCAGAATGAGTGAACAGCAGCAGCAGACGTTTTCCGCCAAGGATGCCGCTGACATATTGACGAATCTCCTCTACCTCGCGCGGCAGCCAGCAAGGATCAACGACCAGCACATGTTCAGCACTCTCAATAACCAGTGAATTGGTCTCGTAAAGCTCACTCTGGAACAAGGTAATTTCACTGCGCTTCCACTTCAGCACTTCGTTCCCCCCTTGTCTTTTAACTGTTACCCCGAACTGCATCCCCCTATTGAAACTGCGAACCTGAAGTGGAAAAAGGAAACCTAAATCGGGCAACTTCCAGCCGACAAGAGCTATAGTGGGAAAAAGTAGAACTAATTTGCTTCAAATGACCCATATTAGCTGAAATCCCCTGAAATAGGTGGAGAAAATCCCACTCAGAACCTCTGCAACGGCAAATTCAAATGAATTAGTTATACTAATTCCACTTAATCCCGCCCGGCTTCTAACAGTCCTTCCGCTTTTCCGTTTCTTATCATACGTCTATTGTACGGTGTGCGTTTCAGACGGTAACAGATTTACACAGCCAACTTACGGCTAACAACAGAACTAATATACAGCCAATCGCCGAGCCAACATACAGCCACAACAAAATCAACATATAACCAACGGACACAACCTGTTGCCCAAGACTACAACGGAGAAACCGCCAGCGGTAAACCAGTACCAGGAAAGACCTACACTTCCCTGCGCAAAAACTGCCCCGCTGGCGCAAAGCCGGCGGGGCAGTTCATCTTCACATTCAATTATCTCCGGATAGGTTCAATCCGGTATACGCCAGTGCCATCTGTGCCCGAAGGGCCGCCTGTAATCCGCCAGCCGAAGGAGAGCACGGATTCCAGTCTTTTATGCTCAGGCTCAGTCAATGTCACTTCCGCCGCTTCCTTGCCTTCCTCCAGCTCCAGCCCGGCCTCCTTGCCGAGGGCAACGAAAATCCAGCTGCGGATGCCGCGAATCGTATTGTACTTGATCTGGTAGCCTTGCGTCACCGCCTGCCGGAACACTTCCGGCTGCTCACCCGCAAGATGGGTCAGCTGGGCATAATCAAACTGGTATTCACTCTCATCTACCGGCAGCTCGCCTGCCTCTACTCTGCGGAGCAGTTCCTCATCGGACCAGCCGAGGGAGCGGAGTGATTCTACCAGCAGCGCATCCCACTGCGACAGCTTTACCTTGCTTAGCGTCTCTGTCATTTCAAAACCTCCCATTTTACCTTCTCTTTCGTCCCTGTCATCTCAAAACCTCCCACTATGGTTGTGCATGGTGCGGCTATGCTTAGTGACCAGCCACATAGTAACCGGGCTTTACTTCCTTGAGCACTGCCTGGGATTGTACATTGGTGCTGATTAAGCTCAGCCGAGAGCCACACTCAGTCAACAGCCACATAGTGGCCGGGGCTAACTTCCCTGAGCGCTGCCCGGGCATCCGCACCTCCGGAATAACCTTCCAGCCTGATTCTCCGGCTGCCCTTGTGCGGGTCAGTCTCCAGTATAGAGGACAGCAATGTTTTGGTGTAGGGATGAAGCGGATTGTCGTACAATTCATCGCTGTCCGCCACCTCAACCAGGCGTCCGGCATACATGACGCCGATGCGGTCCGAAATATGCCGGACCATCGACAGGTCATGGGCAATGAACAGATAAGTCAGTCCGAACTCCGACTGCAGATCCTCCAGCATATTAACAACCTGGGCCTGAACAGACACATCCAGTGCCGAAATCGGCTCGTCGCAGACGACAAATTCCGGCCGGACCGATAATGCCCGCGCAATGGAGATGCGCTGGCGCTGCCCGCCGCTGAACTCATGGGGAAAACGGTACAGATGCTCTCTCTTCAGTCCTACCCGTTCCAAAAGCGCCGCCGCCGCTTCCTTGCGCTCTTCCCCTGGTAGATGCCGTGGATTTTCATCGGCTCGCTGATCAGCTCCAGCACATTCAGACTCGGATTCAGCGAAGAATACGGGTCCTGAAAGATCGATTGAATGCGGCGGCGGAAAGGCTTCAGCCCCTTCTCCCCAGCTTGCCGAGCGGCTGTCCATCGAAGAACACTTCTCCGCCAGTATAGTCGTACAGCCGGAGCAGGCAGCGCCCGACCGTAGACTTCCCGCTGCCGGATTCGCCCACCAGCCCGAAGGTTTCCCCTTGGCGGATCTGGAAGCTTACGCCATCGACTGCTTTTACTACAGCAGTATCGCGTCCGCGCAGATCCTTGCCTTTGGAGAAGTGCTTCTGGAGGTTATTCACATCCACCAATACTTTGCTCTCACTCACCGGAAGTCCTCCCCTCGGCATATGCCGCCGCCTGATTCTGCGTACCCTCGGCCAGCCAGCACATGGAGCGGTGGCCTGCAGCGTGCTCTACGACAGGCGGGCGTTCACTGCAGCGGCCAAAAGCATGGGGGCAGCGCTCCATGAACGGACAGCCGGGCGGCGGGTCGAGCAGATCGGGCGGTGTGCCTTCAATCGGAATCAGCCGCTCGCGCGAGCCTCCGCCGCGCTTCGGAATGGAGCGCAGCAGGCCTTGGGTATACGGATGCTGAGGCCGGTAGAAGATATCCTCTACCGTACCCTCCTCCATAATCAGCCCGCCGTACATGACAATCACGCGGGTGCAGACCTGCGCCACCACTCCGAGATCATGCGTAATCAGCGCAATCGCCGTTTCGGAATTTTCTTTGAGCTCCTTGAACAGGTCCAGAATCTGTGCCTGTATCGTGGCATCCAGCGCCGTTGTCGGCTCATCGGCAATGAGCAGCTCCGGCTGGCAGGACAGCGCCATGGCGATCATTACCCGCTGCCGCATTCCGCCGCTGAATTCATGCGGATACTGCTTCAGCCGCTGCTCCGGGTGCTGGATGCCTACCTGGCGCAGCAGCCTGGCCGCTTCGGCAAACGCCGCTTCTTTGTTCAGCCCGCGGTGCCTGCGGATGACCTCCGTCAATTGCTGGCCGATTTTTTTTACCGGATTCAGCGAGGTCATCGGGTCTTGAAAAACCATCGCGATCCGGTTGCCGCGCAGACTCCGCCACGCTTTCTCTGAAAGTCCGGTCAGACTCTCGCCGCGAAACCCGATATTCCCGGCTGTTATGCGGCCCGGAGGGGTAATCAGCGACATGATCGCTTTGGCCGTGACGCTTTTGCCGCTGCCGGATTCCCCGACAATACCTACCGTTTCACCGGCATCTATATGAAAGCTGACCCCCGGACGGCCTGGTTCTCCCCATCCCGGGTCGCGAACGAAACCTGTAAATTCTCTACAGACAGCAGCCGCTTTGTCATGATGTCTTCACTCTCCCTATCTCCGCATCAGCTTCGGTTCAAAGCCGACACGCAAAATGTCACCCAGCACATTAAAACTCAGCACAGTCAGCAGGATCAAAAGACCCGGAAACAGCGCCAGATAAGGCGCCTGGGCAATATAGCCCTGGGCGCTGTTCAGCATGCTGCCCCAGGTCGCATCCGGCGGCTGCACCCCGAAGCCGAGAAAGCTCAGCGACGATTCCATCATAATCGCCGAAGCGATATTGTTGGTCGCACCTACGATAATGACCGGCACCAGGCCGGGAAGAATATGCCGCCAGATAATGCCGGAGGCACTTTGGCCTGAGGCTTTGGCGTACAGCACATATTCGCGTTCCTTGATCGTCATGGTCTCGGCCCGGACGACCCGGGCTACGTTCATCCACATCAGGAGGGCAATAATAATGATAATGTTGCCGACGCTTGGCTTCAAATACACGCTGAGCAGCAGCAGAATCAGAAAGGACGGGATCGACAGGACCACATCCACCATCCGCATCAGCAGATTATCCAGCCAGCCGCCAAAGTAGCCGCTGAGTACACCAATCGTTACTCCAATCCCGGTTGCCACGATCATTGAAGCGAAGCCGACCAAGAGGGAGATGCGCCCGCCATACAGCGCCCTCGCCAGATAATCGCGGCCATAGTCGTCCGTTCCGAACCAGTGTCCGGCACCGGGCGGCGTGAGCCGGGCCATGGCGTCCATCGCATTCGGATCATAGCCGGACAGAAAGGCAAACACTGCCCCAAGCGTGAAGACTGCCAGAATCAGCACAGCGGCGGCACCCAGACCGTTGGCAAACAGCTCGTCTTTTACATTTTTCCATTTACTGCGGTTCATGAGGTCACCCCTTAAGTTTGATTCGTGGGTCTACGAAGCTGTAAAGTATATCCGCCGCCATATTGCCAAAAATCAGCATCAGCGAAGAGAACAGGGTAATCCCCATGATCACCGGGTAATCCATTCCCTTGACCGCCGTCATGCCCAGCGAGCCAATGCCCGGCCAGGAAAAAACCGTCTCCGTCACGATGGCGCCCGCCACCAGATCGCCCATGGACATCCCCAGCAGCGTAATGACCGGAAGCAGCACATGCTTCATGACATGGCGGAACAGGATCGTCGACTTTTTGGAGCCGAAGGCATACTGAATCTGCACATACTCCTCCTTCAGCTGCCCAATCGTACTGGAACGGATATAGCGCAGATACCCGGCGAGGAACCCAAAAGCCAGCACCGAGCAGGGCAAAATCCCATGCTTCAGCACATCCGCTGCGGATTCCACACCAATCGTGCGCATTCCCATGCTGGGAAGCAGGTGCAGCTTGATGGCGAACAGATATATCAGCAGAATCGCCAGCCAGAATAAAGGAATGGAGATGCCGACATAGGAAATAAAATTAATCAGCTTGTCGGCCCAGCGGTTGCGGTTCGCACCGGCAATCAGGCCGAGCGGAACCGCCAGCAGTACAGCCAGCGCAATTGCGCTGCCCATCAGACCGGCTGTTGCCGGCAGACGCTCCAGAATTTGCCCGAGCACAGGCTGGTGATTAACCAGGGAATACCCGAAGTTCCCTTTAGCCATTTCTTTCAGCCAGATAAAATATTGAATATAGGCCGGTTTGTCCAGTCCCAGGTTATGACGGATACGCTCAATGTCATCCGCATGCATATTCGGTGTAACAAAAGACAGCACCGGATCTCCCGGCGCCAGCTTGATCATGGTAAAGCACACTACCGACACAAAAAACAGCATCGGCAGTGTTTGCAGCAATCTTCGGACGATGAGTTGTCTCATACGCAGCTTCTCCCGCTCTTGATCGGCAAAAAATAAGCCGGGCGGCCCAGCTTATTTTTTCCCGCACTTATTTTCCCCGCGCTTATTTCTGGTAGATCTTGGACAGGTCTTCGAAAATAACAACAGGCTTCAGCACCGCTTCTTCAAGACCGCCATAGTTCTTGGATACAGCGACAACGGTTTTGGTATAAGCAATTGGATAGATCGGCGCATCCTGGGCGACGAGCTCCTGCGCTTTTTTGTAAATTTCCGCACGTTTGGCTGTGTCGGCTTCACCCGCACCTTCATTCAGCAGCTTGTCGACTTCCGGGTTTGCATAATGCGAATAGTTCGAAGACGCTCCGGAGGTGAACAGAATGCGGTAAGCATCCGGATCATAGCCCATAATATAGCCGGTCAGGGCCAGTTCATAATCGGTGGATTTCAGGTCGATGAACTTCTGCACCCAGGCAGAGGAATCCATATTCTGCAGTTCAACCTCCACGCCGATTGCCTTCAGCTTCTGCTGCACGTACAGCGAGATGGCTTCCTGCGCCTTGTTGCCGCTCTGTACGATAAATCTCAGCTTCAGATTGCTGACTCCTGCCGATTGCAGCAGTTCTTTGGCCTTGGCTGGATCATTATCGTAGGTAGGCACATCGTTAGTGAAGTATAGTGCATCCGGGGTCAGGAAAGACTTGGCCGGATCGGCATATTCGCCCGAAGTGTAGGCGGTCTGAATAATTTCATCACGGCTGAGCGCCAGTGACAGGGCTTGACGGACTTCTTTTTTGGCCAGGGCACCGGTATCACTGTTCGCATTGAACATGAGATAGGACAAGCGCCCTTCGGCGTAAGGCAGGATTTCAAAGTTGTTGGTAGCTTGAATGGTGCTTACATCCTTCGGATCCAGGTACTGCACGTTAATCTCGCCATTCTGCAGGGCCAGGTTCGCGGCATTCGTATCCTTGGCAATCCGGTAAGTGACCGAATCCAGGTGCGGCTTGCCGCCGAAGTAGTTGTCGAAACGTTCCAGCGTCAGATATTCGCCTGCCTTGTATTCTTTGAATTTGAAGGGACCGGAGCCCACCGGAGCAGCATTTTTGGTGCTTTTCTCAATATCAGCCTCGTTCTCAAAAATATGCTTGGGAATCGGAGTTACCTGCACCAGCGTAGCTTCAAAGGCCGGGCTGACCTGCGGCAGCTTGAATTCCACAGTGAGATCGTCCACCTTCGTGGCTGTGACCGGTTTGTCGTTAATCAGGAAGTTGGCCCGCAGGAAGCTGTTCTGCTTCTCATCCAGAATCTTCTCGATCGTGAACACTACGTCATCGGCTGTAAGCTTCTCCCCGTCATGCCAGGTAAGTCCGCTCTTCAGCTTCAATGTATAGGTAAGATTATCGGCAGATGGTGTCAGGCTGTCCGCCAGATAAAAGGTTTTCTTCCCATTGTTGACCTGGAACAGCGGCGCGTACAGCGCCTGGTCAATGGTCAGGCTGACACGGTCGCCCGCATAATTCGGATTGAGCACTACCGGATCGGCTGCAACTCCGATAATCAGGCTTCCTCCATCTTTCGGCCCTTCGCCCGCAGCCGGCTGCTGTGATTCCGCAGGTGTACCGCTTGCTGCCGGTGATGCTGCGTTATTCCCCCGGAGCATGCACTAATCAAAAATGTTAACAATACTATAGCTATAACCCCAGATAACCCTCTACGCATATCTCTCTCCTCCATTGTCTATGAGCAGCTTCACTCTTTGTTTTTGAATTATATATCGGAATACTAGGAATTACAATGGTTTGGAATTAACATAACTGTAACAGGCAGGAAACCGGCCTGCGGGCCCTTAGAGGCCTTCCACTCCCATGGGCGGTGCTAAACAACCTTCCACCCGCAGACCCAATCTTTTACCGGATTCCCGCTAAAATAAGGGTTAGTCCAGTACTTCTGTAAATATATTGAATACATATAAACATTACACCTCTTTGTACTGGAGTGGACCATAATGAGCGAGAGCAAGAAGCGGGTGCTGATCGGCAGCCCGATTCACCAAAAGCCGCAGATTCTGCAGGAGTTCCTGGACTCCCTGCTGCGCTTGCGGCGCGAGGGTCTGGAACTGAATTTCTATCTGATCGATGACAACGACGAGGAAGAATCCAGCCGCCTGCTCGGTACCTTCGCAGCCAGCGGAAATGAAGTCTTCCTCCAATCCTCCGGGCTTCATGATGCCTATATCCGCAACGATACCACCCATTTCTGGAATTCGAACCTGGTCTGGAAGGTGGCGGGCTTCAAAAACCTGATGATCCGGCGGGCCGAAGCCTTCGGCTACGATTACCTGTTCCTGATCGATTCCGATCTGATTCTGCATCCGGACACCCTCCTGCATCTGATCGGAACCGGCAGGGATATTGTTTCCGAGGTGTTCTGGACACAGTGGCAACCGGGAACTATACTGCAGCCTCAGGTCTGGATGCATGATGAATACAATCAATGGGATGCAGAGCCGGGCGAACAGCTCAGCCAGGAAGAGATCAATCGCAGATTCCATGCATTCCTGGCCAAACTGCAGGTGCCGGGCATTTATGAGGTCGGCGGGCTGGGTGCCTGCACCCTGATCAGCAGCCGGGCCATTGCTTCAGGCGCAAGCTATGACCGGATCCGCAATATCTCTTATTGGGGCGAGGACCGCCACTTCTGCATCCGTGCCGCCGCTCTGGGTATCCCGCTGTATGTGGATACCCATTATCCCGCACTGCACCTGTACAGAGACAGCGACCTTGACAAGGTGCCGGATTTCATCCGGCTCACGACGGAGGCTGAGGCCCGGCAGCGCCTGAGCAAGGACCCGCTGCAGCAAGAGGAGACAGGCGGCCAAAAAGCCGGCCGGGCCGCGGCTGAATTTGCCGCAGCTTTTACAGAGCGGGGCACTCCCCCCGGCCGAAGCTGACCTTAACCATGGTGGCCAAAAATGAAGGCCGGCGCTTCCTGCGGCAGGTTCTGCAGATGCACCGCAAGTACATCGACGAGGCCGTTATCATTGACGATGGCAGCACCGATGACACGGCTGATATCTGCCGCGAGGTTCTGCAGGGTATTCCGCTGCGCCTTGTGCGCAACAGCGTCTCCAAGTTCAGCAATGAAGCCGAGCTGCGCAGGCAGCAGTGGGAGGAGGTTGTGAAGAGCGATCCTGAATGGATTCTCAATCTGGATGCGGATGAGATTTTTGAAGACAGGTTTGCCAGTGATATCGACAGCCTGCTTCGTGAAGAGAGCTGTGACCTGTTCTGCTTCCGGCTGTACGATTTCTGGGACGACCGGCATTACCGTGAAGATGAGTACTGGCGCTCCCATCTGCGGTACCGGCCTTTTCTGCTCCGCTACCGTGAAGATTTCAACTTTGCGTGGAATGATCTTCCGCAGCATTGCGGGCGGCTGCCGGAGAATATTTTTGAGCTTCCCCATCTGTTAAGCAATCTGCGGCTGAAGCATCTGGGGTGGTCCAAGGCGGAATACCGGCTGGATAAATATCTGCGCTATATGCTGCATGATCCCGATGGGCAATACGGCTGGAAAGAGCAATATATGTCCATTCTTGATCCGCATCCAAATTTGGTTCCTTGGACAGAGTGAACGGTGGTATAATGAGCCTCATGCGGTTTGACCCTTAATCCGGCGCACTTAAACTTCAGGAGGTACATTTTGAAAGCTGACCTGTCTCTTAATTCCGCTTCATCCAAACGCAATTATACGCTGCAGCTGCTGACCGTATTCATCGGCTTTCTGGTCTTCGGCTTTTCTGAAAATATCAAAGGTCCTGCCATTCCGCGCATCCAGAGCGATCTGCGGCTTGATGAGATGCAGCTGGGCACTCTGCTGTCCCTGAACTCCCTTGGGTATCTGCTGGCGTGCACGTTTACCGCCCTGCTGATCCGCAAGATCGGCATCAAGGCAGTCAGCCTGCTCTCCTTCGGTTCCATGGCCATATCCGGTGTGTTCATCTTCCTCTCCCATAGCTATCCGGCGCTGTCAGGATCTTTTTTCCTGATGTATATCGGCAATGGTATGCTGGAGATCGGGCTCGCCGTGCTCGGGACAAGAATCTTTGTAAAAAATACGGGAACCATGATGAACCTGTCCCATTTTTTCTACGGCCTCAGCTCAACAGTTGCTCCGCTGCTCTCTTCCGGATTGATGACCGTGACGGTATTCGGCCACCTGCTGGATTGGCGCGGCGTGTACCTGCTTATTCTCATGCTGTCGGTGATTCCGATGCTTCCGGCTTTTCTCGGCAAATTTCCGGGGACACCACCCTGTCGGAGCATCGTATCCCCTCTCGTCGATCTCCCGTGATCCCGTAATTTGGCTGATGGTCGCCATACTATCCTTCGGTGTCATTTCGGAACTGGCCGTTGGCGGCTGGCTGGTCAATTTCCTGGAAAAAGCCTACGGCTGGGAAACGCCGGCTGCTGCCGGCATGCTGTCTGCGTTCTTTCTCTGCTTCACGCTCGCCCGGCTTGTGCTCGGCCCTCTGACGGACAAGATCGGTTTTGCATTGTCGCTGATTCTGTTCTCTGCCTTCACGGGCATCTGCACCTTCGCTGCGATCCTGGCAGGAGAACCCGGAGCTGTCCTGTTTGCCGTCGCCGGCCTCGGCATTGCGCCGATCTACCCGACAGTTATGGCGCTGATCGCCGACCGCTACCGCAATGGAAGTGATACGGCAATCACCTTCGTTGTCACCCTTATCGGTGTAGCCAGCGTGCTGGGCAATTACTTCATCGGTGCGATCACTGAGTGGATCAAGCAGGTGTTCTCCTCCGGACAAGAGGACGGCATCGGGCTGCTGCGCGGACTGCAGGCTGGCTACAGCTTCATTGGGCTATGCGCCCTGCTATGTTCCCTTTCGGCTTATCTGCTGTACCGCCATTTGAAGACAAGAGGCCAGCTGATGTAGGCAGTTGATAGCTTAATGGACACAAGTAGAAACGGCTACGCCGTCCTTTTACAGGACGGTATCGTTTCAGCGAGAAATATAAGGATAATTTATTACGTGAAGCATATAAACTCTTATATTTAAATAAATAAGCGCCCCGGCCTTACGGCTTGCGGGCGCTTGTTGGTGTGGAGCATATACCCCTTACGAGAGGGCTTAGTTAGCCGTCTAACTGTCTTCCGTATAATTATTTCGGCTCTGAAAGTGCAGCCTTTTAGGGTGCGTTATTGCACAGAACCAAGTGCCTCCGCAGACTTCGGATGTGTAATCGATACAGAGAGTTCCCCTCCCGCTTCGTTGACCTCCATCACTGAGCCTTCTTCCGCCTCACCGGCGATCAGTGCGCGCGCAACACGGGTCTCCAGACTACGCTGGATGAACCGTTTCAGCGGTCTTGCGCCGTATACCGGATCAAAGCCTTCCCTGGCGATAAAACGTACCGCCGCTTCGCTAAGCGCAAGGCCAACGCCGCGCTCAGCCAGACGCACGCGCAGTCCGTCCACCAATTTGACAACAATCTGTTCAATCTCATCCAGTTGGAGCGGCTTGAACATCACAATGTCGTCCACACGGTTCAGAAACTCCGGCCGGAAATGGCCGCTCAGCTCCTTCATGACCCGGTCCTTGACCGCATTCGTAAGCTCCCCGTTGTCATCGGTCCCCTGGATAAGATGCGGCGAGCCGATGTTCGAGGTCATGATGATAATCGTATTCTTGAAGTCTACCATCCGGCCCTGTGAATCGGTCAGCCGTCCGTCATCCAGCAGTTGCAGGAGGATGTTGAACACATCAGAATGGGCCTTTTCCACCTCGTCCAGCAGCACCACGGTATATGGCTGGCGGCGTACCGCTTCGGTGAGCTGGCCGCCTTCCTCATAGCCGACATAACCAGGAGGCGCACCGACGAGACGGGAAACGCTGTGCTTCTCCATATACTCCGACATATCAATGCGGATCATGCCGTCTTCGCGGTCAAAGAGCGATACGGCCAACGCTTTCGCCAGCTCCGTCTTACCTACCCCGGTCGGGCCCAGGAACAGGAATGAGCCAATCGGCCGGTTCGGGTCCTTGATGCCCGCTCTCGCCCGGAGCACAGCATCGGCTACCAGCCGGACAGCCTCCTCCTGCCCGACTACCCGCTCATGCAGCGTATCCTCCAGCCGCAGCAGCTTATCCCGCTCGCCTTCCACGAGTCTGCTTACAGGCACTCCCGTCCAGCGGGACACGATGTCCGCAATTTCCTCTTCGGTCACAGCTTCTCGCAGCAGCCGGCTCTCCTGATCCTGCGACGCCGCCTCCTCCGCTGCCTTGAGCTGCCGCTCCAGATCGGGGATAATGCCGTAGCTCAGCTCGGCAGATTTATTAAGATCGTAAACCTCCTGGGCATCTACCAGGTCCTTGCGGGCCTGTTCCAGCTTCTTTTTCAGCTCACGCAGACCCTGAATGGCCGACTTTTCCTTCTCCCAGCGCGCCGTCATGCCCAGGTGCTTTTCCTTGAGATCGGCCAGCTCACGCTGCAGGGTTTCCAGCCGGCGCTTGCTGGCGTCGTCGGTTTCTTTTTTGAGCGCCGCTTCTTCGATCTCCATCTGCATCAGGCGGCGGGTCACTTCATCCATCTCGCCCGGCATGGAATCAATCTCCGTACGGATCATCGCACAGGCTTCATCGACCAGGTCAATCGCCTTATCCGGTAAAAACCGGTCCGTAATATACCGGTTCGACAATACACCGGCGGCCACGAGTGCGCTGTCATGGATTTTCACCCCGTGATGGACCTCGAAACGTTCCTTCAATCCGCGCAAAATCGAGATCGTATCCTCCACATCCGGCTCGCTGACCAGCACCTGCTGGAAGCGGCGTTCCAGCGCCGGGTCCTTCTCAATATATTTGCGGTATTCATCCAGCGTCGTCGCACCGATACAGTGCAGCTCGCCGCGCGCCAGCATAGGCTTCAGCATATTGCCTGCATCCATCGCGCCTTCCGTTTTGCCCGCGCCGACAATCGTATGCAGCTCATCGATGAAGAGGATGATCCGTCCGTCGCTTTCGCGGATTTCCTTCAGCACCGCCTGCAGCCGCTCCTCAAATTCACCCCGGTACTTGGCCCCGGCGATCAGCGCGCTCATATCCAGCGAAAAAATCGTCTTATCCTTCAGCCCCTCCGGCACATCCTTGCGGACTATCCGGTGGGCGAGCCCTTCGACAATCGCTGTCTTCCCTACGCCGGGCTCCCCGATCAGCACCGGGTTGTTCTTCGTTTTGCGGGAGAGAATGCGGATCACCCGGCGGATCTCTCCATCGCGCCCAATGACGGGATCAATCTTGCCCGCCCGAACCTCGGCCACCAGATCGCGGCCGTATTTCTCCAGCACCTCATAGGTCACTTCCGGCTCACGGCTGGTCACACGCTGATGCCCGCGGATCTCCGCAAGCACCTCCAGCAGCTTGTCGCGCGTCACGCCACGGCTGGTAAACAGCCCGCGCAGCTCCCGGTTCCCGCTGCTGGAATCGGACACCATCGCCAGCACAGCATGCTCCACCGCCACAAATTCATCCTGCATCTGCGCGGCTTCCTTCTCCGCCTGCTCCAGCACAGCGATCAGCGACGGCGATGCATACCGCCGCATTGTCCCTGCCCCGGAGCCGCTGACGCTAGGCTTCCGCTGCAGCAGTGCCTCCGTACCCTGCAGCAGCTCGGGTACGGGTATATTCATCTTCTGCAGCAAACGCGGCAGAAGACCCTCATGCTGCTGGAGCAGCGCCTTGAGCAGATGGAGATTGTCAATCTCCTGATGCCCGGCGGCCGCTGCCAGCGACTGCGCTGCGGCAACCGCCTCCTGCAGCTTTTGTGTTAATTTGTTGAAGTCCATCTCCTTCATCACCTTTCAGTATTTTGCTTGTTCGCCGGCGCTTGGGCGGCCGCCCGCGCCGATGGCAGGCCTGTTTGGGCGGCTGCCGGGCGCCTAACAACGGCATTTTTGCCGTTGTTTCCGCCGATCACGGCTGCGCCGCGCCTAACAACGGCATTTCTGCCGTTGTTTCCGCCGATCACGGCTGCGCCGCGCCTAACAACGGCATTTCTGCCGTTGTTTCCGCCGATCACGGCTGCGCCGCGCCCAACAACGGCACTTCTGCCGTTGTTTCCGCCGATCACGGCCTCGTTGCGCCTAACAACGGCACTTTTGCCGTTGTTTCGCCGATCACGGCCTCGTTGAGCCTAACAACGGCATTTTTGCCGTTGTTTCCGCCGATTACGGCCTCGTTGAGCCTAACAACGGCACTTTTGCCGTTGTTTCCGCCGATCACGGCCTCGTTGAGCCTAACAACGGCATTTCTGCCGTTGTTTCAACCCATCAATAGCCGCCTGTGGCGAATCAAGGTTACTTTTACCTCTCATTTCCTCCCATCGCCCGCCTACACCGAATTCAAAGGTACTTTTACCTCTGATTTCCTCCTATCGCCCGCCTGCGGGACGCCCAACAACGGCACTTCTGCCGTTGTTTCCGTCAAGTCCCGCCGGGCTCGCGCCCGCCCGGCGCTTAGCCCATCGCGGCTCTGCGCCGCGAAGCTCCCGGGCCCTTCCGTCTGGGCCCGGCCTGGAAACTGCCAGCTTCGGCCAGCTGGCGGTACAGCTTTTTCTCCGCCTCGGTCAGCCCGGCTGGAATCACAATCTCTACCGCGAACAGAATGTCTCCGTTCGCGCCATTCGGGCGCTTCAGCCCCTTGCCGGAGAGGCGCAGCGTTTGACCGCCCGCCATCCCGGCCGGGACCTTCAGCTTCACGCTGCTGCCGTCCGGCAGCGGAACCTTGGCTTCGCCGCCGAGCACGCCCTGCCAAGGCGCAATCTCCACAGTGCCGTACAGATCTCCGCCGTCCGGTTCGTAAATGTTATGCGGCAGCAGATGCAGGGAGATCAGCAGATCACCGTCTTGCCCCGCCCCATTCCCGCTGCTGCCGGGAATCCGGATAACCGTCCCCTCAGCAGAACGCGGCGGAATGCTGACGTTCACATCCTTACCGCCCACCTGGACCCGGATGCTGCCGCCTTTATATGCTTGCTCCAGTGAGATCTCAAGCTGCGCCTGCATCGTGCTGCGGGCCTCGCCGAATGGGCTGCCGCTGCCCGAAAAGAAATCAAATCCCGCCCGGTCCGCCGCACCCCGGCTGCCAAAAAACATTCCAAACAAATCATCATCAGGAATACTCCCGCCGAAGGAGGAGCTTCCGCCCCACCCCGCGCCAAAGGACGAATCCCCATACGCCGACGAAGATGCTCCGCTGCGCCGGGTTCCGCCCCTGGCTGCGCCGCCGAAGCCGTAGCGGAGCTCCTCATCATAGGCTTTTCTTTTCTCATTATTGCCCAGCACCTCATACGCTTCTGCCGCTTCCTTGAACTTGGCCTCCGCCTCCGGTGCTTTATTAACATCGGGATGCCACTTCTTGGCAAGCTTCTGGTAGGCTTTTTTAATTTCCTGTTTAGAGGCCTTTTCCCCTACACCCAAAGCTTCGTAATAGTTTGCCGCCAACGGTATCTCCTCCTTTCATAAGCTGAGCCGTATCATCCATCTGTTCTTTATTATTTATTACCCTGTTTTCCGGCCTGATTAAATCGCTGCTTCCGTGGAATCTGCTGCAATACAGATAAATTTCAATTCCGTAAAAAGGCGCACCATAGCCGGAATCCCCACTACAATGCGCCTGTATGATGGTGCTATATGAAAAGCCCGGTGAATCCGCTGTTCCTGCAGGGATCTTAGAGGGAACGGCGCTGGCCGCCGGCCCGGGAAACCCTTTTACCAGCCGATCCAGCCGGACTTGAACCTCCGCTTCTACACTGCGGCGATGCAGCAACGCGCTCCGCTTCCCCCGGAGGCCTGCCGCATAGCGCCGCATTAGCCAAATTCCTGTTTATTGAAGCTTGTAATGAAGCTTTTATTGAAGCTGCTCTCCGGAAGAACCATTATCCTGAATCTCAATGCGTTTGCCTAACGACTTCTGCTGTTTCGGTACGGAGAGGGTCAGCAAACCGTCCTTCAGCGAAGCGCGGATTCCATCCTCGGCAACATCCTGCACATAGAACCGGCGGACATACTCCCCATACCGGCGTTCTCTGCGCACCACCTGATGGTCCTTGTTTTCCTCACTGTTGTCTTCCTTGCGTACCGCTTTGATCGTCAAATAAGGGCTGGCGTAATCGATGTCGATTTCTTCTTTTTGAAGCCGGGCAGTTCGGCCTCAATCAGATACGCCTGCTCGTTCTCTCGGATATCCGTACGGAAGGACATCGTGGAGCTTTTAATGGGTGCAAAAAAATCATCATTGAACACTTCATTCAGGGACTTGGCCAGCACACCAAAAGCATCATCTCTTCGTTTTCCAAAAGGAACCAAATCAAACATTGTACATTCTCCTCTCATTTGACTTTGACTTTATTTGACCTATGGCTTCATTATAGCCCCCCTCCTGGGGAAGACAAAACCTGTATAAGCCGAAAAACCGGGAAAATCCGGCATTTCAGCTCATTTTTTAAACCAAATTTTAGTGTTTTTCACTTTTTGACCTTATTTGACCTTCGTGGATATGTAGCGCTCCCGGTACTCGTTCTCAAGCATGCTCATCATTATCACATCATGGTACTCATGGTTATAGAAAAGCGTCTGGCGCCGCACACCCTCCCGGACAAAACCAATGGACTCGTACACATGCGCTGCGCGTTTATTATATGCGTAAACCTCGAGTTCAATCCGGTGCAGATTCAGAATTCCGAAGCCGTAATCAAGCAGCAGCAGCAGCGCTTCCCGGCCATAACCTTTTCCCTGATGGGCTTCGTCTCCAATAGCGATCCGCAGATTTGCTGTACGGTTATTGCGGTCCATATCCTGAATGGCGATGTCCCCGATGGTCTCATCGGTGTCCTTAAGGGCGATCAGCAGCAGCACCCCGCTGTCATCTTCCGCTTTGCGCTCAATATATGCCGCGATCTGCTCCTTCGTAATATGCTTCTGCGTTCCCGTAAGCCTGCGGGTCTCCGCATCGTAGAACATATGGTAGTACAGCTCGGCGTCTTCCCCGTTCAGCGGGCGCAGATACACCTTTTCCCCCATAACATGCCGGAGTTCCTGCTCATTCTCTTCATCCCCTGTCGTTAATGTAGCTCTATGATAAGGCAAAATTGTATACTTACAAATAGACAAAACCGTCCTTTTTCGAAGGACAGATAGGAGTTTCTATGCTGCTTGTCCCGAATCTTAGCGACACTGACAGAGTGCCTTACTACATACAGCTATATGACTATTTCAAAAAAGCGATCATCAGCGGCTCGCTCCCAACGGGCACCCGTCTGCCCTCCATCCGGATCCTGGCCGCCCAGCTTCAGCTAAGCACCACTCCGGTAGAACTGGCCTACCAGCAGCTGCTGTCCGAGGGGTTCATCGTGAGCAAGCCGCGCAGCGGATATTATGTACAGCAGGTGCATGGGCTGGGCGGAGCCGCAGCAGAGCCAGACCGCTCACCGCTTACGCTCCGGCCCATTACCCCGCGAGATTCCAGGACCTACCCGTATGATTTCCATATTTCGCGAAACGACTTCTCCCTCTTTCCAGATAAAATATGGCGCAGCCTCTATCAGGAGCAGCTGGCCAATCCCGATCTGCTGCAATATGGCGATCCGCAGGGGGAACCTGCCTTGCGGGAGAGCATCGCCGCCCATTTGCGGCAGTTCCGCGGGCTGCGCTGCACAGCAGAGCAGGTTGTGGTTGGCGGCGACCAGTATACGCTATGCTCGCTTCTGGCACTCCTGCTTCAGGAGAAGGCGATGAAGCTTGCGATTGAAAATCCGGGATACCACCTGCTTCCTGCGGCATTCCAGCGGCATGGCTTTCAGATTTTGCCCCTTCAACTGCAGGAAGACGGGCTTAACGTAACGCAGCTATACGCAAGCGGAGCTAATGCCGTATACCTCTCGCCTTCCCACCAGTTCCCCCGGGGGATGGTGATGCCCATTGCGAAGCGGCTGGCGCTCCTGGATTGGGCCCGGACGAACAGCGGCTATATTATAGAGGATGATTATGACGGTGAGTTCCGCTATCATGGACGGCCGATTCCCGCCCTGCAGGGACTCTTGGAAGACAGTCCGGTGATCTATATGTGCAGCTTCGCCCAATCGCTGGCCCCGGCGCTGTGTGTTCATTACATGGTGCTGCCCAAGCCGCTTGTCCCGGACTATCACCGCCTGAAAAGCGAGCTGTACCTGGAGCATTCCGCCTCCCGTCTGAATCAGATTGCGCTGCATTATTTCATGGAGAGGGGGCACTTTGCGAAGCATTTGCGGAGAATGCGTCTGGTCTACCAGAGGAAACATGATCTGCTTCTGAGCGCGATCCAGCGGAATTTCGGGGAAACCGCAGCGGTACACGGTCAAGGGGCAGGATTCCACATTCTGCTCACCCTTCACAGCGGCGGCAGTGCCCGCCAGCTCGCAGAAAAGGCCGCAGCGGCAGGTATCCGTGTTACGCCCATGTCCTATACATGGTGGAGCAGGCCAGAGCATGATGCGCCGGAATTTATTCTGGGCTTCGGCGGCATTGCCGGGGAGAGGATTGAGGAGGGCATCCGGCGCCTGGCCGGGGTGTGGAATTGTTAACTGCTAAATCTGAAAACCGGTTCTGCAAGAAATCCATAACAATGCAGAACCGGTTGTGTGTATAGATAAATCATTTCAAAATTATTATTGACTGAATGGTCCGAAAATGATAAGATGAACCCGTAAAGCAAAGGAGGTGCACAATAAGGTCCACGGCTTATTAAGAGTAACAATTTAAGGGAAGTATTATTTTTTTGATACTTTCGGACTGAATGGTCCGATAATAAATCCCACAAAATGACTGGAGGAAAATCACAATGAGTATCAGAACTGGATCAAGAAGCAATCATCTTGACTGAACGTCCGCTAAAGATAGTATAGGTGGAGTGAAAGGGGGGCCAACCCAAATGGCAAGAAGCAAGGAATTTGACACGACTCTTGTACTGCATAGGGCGATGGAAGTATTCGGACACTATGGCTACGAGGGGACATCATTGCAGATTTTACTCGATGGACTGGGTATAGCCCGCCAAAGTCTGTACGACACCTACGGTACGAAGCGGGATCTCTTTGTTAAAGCGGTAAGGCATTATGTTGATGAAAAATCTTCTGCTGTCGTCACCTACTTAGAGCGAACAGAATCTGTAAAAAAGTCGATTTCCGATATTTTTCATGAAATTGTTGCGACACTACAAGATGAAGAGCGGCGCAAGGAATGCTTTATTTTATATAGTGCGATTGATCAGGTTCCTCATGATCCCGAGATCGCAGCACTTTTTGAACAAGACCGGGTTCGATTGGAAAATGCGCTATACCAGGCTTTAGTCCGTGCCCAAAATCAAGGCGAGCTGAGTCCAGATCAGGATGTGCGTGCACTTGCGCGATATTTGTATCATGCACGGTATGCGTTGACACAAGCGGCCAAACTGACGAATGATCCTAAGACCTTGGAAGAAATTACAGCGGTAACCTTAACTGTGCTTGAGACCCATTGAAGCGTTAATCCGCTTCATTCATTTTTGTACTTTTCGGACTGAACAGTCAAATATAAGGAGGTAAACTGAATGAATTCTGTCAGATTTAAAGGATTGGCCTTATTTATTCTTGCCATCTCACAGTTAGTCATGGCTCTTGATTATACAATCATTTTTGTGGCAATGCCTTCACTTGGCAACGCACTTGGATTCTCGGCGAACCATTTGCAATGGGTGGTCAGTGCGTATTCACTTGCCTTTGGCGGATTTCTTCTCATTGGCGGCCGTTTATCGGATCTTATGGGCAGAAGGCGGATGTTTATGATTGCTATGGCTCTCTTCGGGCTAGGTTCATTACTTGGAGGCCTGGCTGAATCTCAGCTTATACTGATCCTGGCAAGAGGACTGCAGGGCCTTGGCGGAGCACTGTTATCTCCGGCAACACTGTCGCTGATCATGTCCAATTTTCACGAGGGAAGCGAGCGTAACCGTGCAATGGGAATCTGGGCATCCATGGGCGGTGTGGGGATGTCTCTGGGCTTACTTCTCGGTGGCGTCTTAACCAGCTACGTGGGATGGGAAGCCACATTCTTTGTCAATGTACCCATCGCTCTGATCGTCATTCTTCTTGCACCAGTGGTCCTCACTGAAAGCAAGGTTTCCACCGGGACCAAGCATTATGACGCTGCGGGCACAGTCTCAGTGACGGCAGGCATGCTGCTCATCGTGTATTATCTGATACAGTCTCCGGTAGAAGGCTGGCTAAGCCTTAGTACGCTGCCGTTTGTTCTTATAGGCGCTACCCTTCTTCTGGCCTTTGTTGTCATTGAAAAACGCACCAGGGAACCGCTGCTTTCCTTTCGCTTATTCCGCAATCGCAATCTGACCGGAGCAGCGTTAACCGCCTTTTTATTCTCAGCATCGTTCGGCACGCTGTATTACTTCCTGACGCTGTATACGCAAGGTGTTCTGCATTATTCCGCCATACAATCCGGCTTCAGCTTCCTGCCGCTGACACTCAGCGCCTTCCTGGGTGCCCGGCTGATTAATAAAATGCTGACGCGTGCAGGTGTGGCAGGTACGGTAGCAACCGGGATGGGGCTGGGGATTATCGGTTTCCTGCTGCTTACCCAGCTATCTGAAACCGGCTCTGCCTGGGAAATCATTCCCGGCACGATTATCATTGGCATAGGCCAAGCGCTTGTGTTCACGACGATGTTCATCGCAGGCAGTACAGGAATTGATCCTAAAGAACAGGGTGTAGCTTCCGCGGTCATTTCAACCGGCCAGCAAATTGGCGGTGCCATTGGTCTCGCTGTCATTATGGCGTTCATTACTGCAAGTCTGGGTTCGGACGCTACGTTGGAAACCATGGTTCCTGCAGATCTCAACCAGGCAATCCACACCGCTTTTATCCTCTCGGCTGTTATTACACTGCTGGGGATCATCGTTGCCTTGCTTACCCTCAAGCAAAAAAAACCTGATATGGAAAATATCACTGTAACGGCTTCCCATTAATTATCCGCTTTATTTTTTTCGAAATAAAACAAAGCAACGCTTGACCTAGAGTTCACTCTAGATATTATTCTATTCTTGCTCAAGCAGAACAATATCTAAGAGGAGTGAAGATGGATGAATTACAAGACGTTGGGCGGCACCGGTCTGCTGGTATCCGAATTCTGTCTGGGTACGATGACATTTGGCGGCAAGGACTTTCCGATGAGCGCTGTTATGGGGGCGCTGACGACGGCGCAGCTCAAAAGCTCGTAGATGAAGCGATCGAAGCAGGCATCAATTTCTTTGATACAGCTAATCAGTATGGCTTGGGGGAGTCCGAGGAGATTGTAGGCCGCGCTTTGAAAGGTAAAAGAAATGAGGTCGTACTGTCCACGAAGGTAAGGTTCCGCATGGGACCGGGCATCAATCAGGCCGGCTTATCCAGAGGCCATATCCTGGAACAAGCGGAGGCGAGTTTGCGGCGTCTTGGTACAGACTATATCGACCTGTACCAGATTCACGGATTGGACCCTTTAACCGATTGGGAGGAGACGATGCGTGCACTCGATGATCTAGTCACCAGCGGTAAAGTAAGGTATATCGGATGTTCCAATTTGCAGGGGTGGCAAATCGTAAAGGCGAACAGCATTTCCCGCCAATTGGGACTCCGCAGCTTTCATGCAACCAGTCTTATTATTCGCTTGCAGGCCGTGATATTGAGCGGGACATTATCCCTGTTGTTCAAGATCAGAAGATGGGCTTACTTGTATGGAGTCCGCTTGCAGGCGGTTTTCTCTCCGGCAAGTATTCACGGAACACACAAGGAGGGGAAGACGACCGCCGCACGAAATTCGATTTCCCCCGGTTGACCGGGAGCAGGGCTATGCGATGATTGACGTTCTGCAGGAGATCGCAGAGGAACGGGAGTCCACGGTAGCTGGAATCGCCCTGGCCTGGCTGCTGCAGCAACCGGCTGTTACGAGCATTATCGTAGGCGCCAGACGACCGGAACAGCTGCGGGACAATCTTAGGGCCAGCAATGTGGTTTTGAGTGAAGGAGAAATGACCCGGCTGGACGAAGCCAGCAAATTAAAGCCTGAATATCCACTGTGGGATCCTTAGATGTACATCGCAGACCGATATCCGGTACAACCATAGGGTGTACAGAACAGAACGGGGGCCATTTAATCGGCCTGCTCGGCCTTTTGATTCGCATACATGTTGATTTTGAAATTAATCATCTCTATATAAGACATTAGTGTATCCACCTGTGATTCTATTGCACTGCGCTGCTGACCAAGGAGATGGATGCGCTCATCAATTGTTCCGTCTCCCTCCAGGGAGAGGGCGGCGAATTCTTTCAACTGGGCAATCGACATCCCTGTCTGGCGAAGGCAGCAGATAAATTTGAACCATTCGATATGCTCGTCTTCATAGACGCGCAAGCCGCTGTCGTTCCGTTTCACGAACGGCACAATTCCTTCTTTTTCATAGTACCTTAACGTGTGAATCGATAAGTTTGTCTCTTTGGCTATCTGTCCAATGGTGTAATGCTGCTTGTGGCTCATCGGAATGTCTCCCTTCTTGAACTAATAGACGTTTGATAAAGGAATTGGTGATTTTTAACTGTATTTCACCAGCATTTCAGCAAGCAGCTCCCTAATCCTCCCGGCCAGTTCCTGCGGCTCCTGTACCTCAGCCTCGTTACATAGGCCAATCACGAACCGGGCGAAGAATGGCAGGTCTTCGCGAGGGACATCGCCTTCCAGCCAGCCGGTGCCGTCTTCGCGGATATGCAGCAAGGACGCTGACCAGAGCTCGGCCTCGCATGCCTGAACCCCCTCCTTGGTCAGCTCAATATACAACCGGGACAGTTCCTTGTCATTGGTTGGCACCCGCCCCTGCCTCTCGTCTGCTACCTGCCCAGGTTCCTTCTGCCCTTCTTGTTCAGCTCCCTGCTGGACATGATCGTAAGCTTCCCTGTTCCCCAGATGCACATGCCGCAGATCCAGCGGCGCAAGACCTGCGGTGTCAACCTTCACCGCATGCATCCGGTCGCAGCGGAACACGCGGATGCCGCCCCGCAGGAAACAATAGGCCGGGCAATACCACAGCCCATTGCTGGCATAAATACCGATCGGCTGGATGGCCCGGTCCATACGTTTGCCTTTCGTTTCATAATCAATCTGCAGCACTTTCTGTCCTGTGGCGGCTTCCAGCAGAATAGCGAGATATGGAAACTCTGCCTGTCTGGCGGGGGTTACGAAATCAATCCGGTGCTTCATCTCGTCAATACGGTCGCGGACATCCCCGGACATATAATGATAAAACTTCTGCAATGCGGCTACAGACTCTTCCTTGAAGGGCAGGTAGTTGTAGTGGCGCAAGGCATGGCTGGCAAAAAAGATCGCCACCGCTTCCTCCTCCGTAAACGCAATCGGCGGGAGGATTCTTTCGTTCAACACCTGGTAGCCGCCATGCGGCCCCACTTCGGAATAGAGCGGAACACCCAGCTCCCCAAGCTCCTGCAAATCCCTGAGGATGGTCCGCGGGGACACGCCGAACTCCCCTGCCAGCTCTTTTACAGTGAACTTTCGCTTGCGGTTGACGGTCATCATCAGATCCAGCAGCCGTTTGGATTTTGACATATCATAGCTCCAATAATTTTATTTGTGACAATACTTGTCACTATTATACTCTACAATGAACTCATAGCCCAGCTTTAGCGGGCAAATTCAACAGCAGGGAGAGATTGGAATATGACATTACAGCTGAACCCTTTTATACTGCTCGACGGCCATGCACAGCAGGCGATTGAATTTTATCAGGAGGTGCTGGGAGCGAAGCTGCTCTTCAAGCAAACCGCCGGAGAAGGGCCGCAGAAGCCCGATGCACCGATGTCAGAGGAAGCCAAGGCACGCATTGCCCATTCTGTGCTGCGTGTGGGGGAAACGGATTTCTTTGTGGCTGATCTGGAGGAGGGACAGGCGCTGCTTCCGGGCAATGGCATCAACATCTGCATCACGGCTGACAATACCGCAGAGGCTGAGCAGCTGTACCACTCTTTACAAAAAGGCGGTCAAGTCGAGATCGAGCTGGGTCCCACATACTTCAGCCCCGCTTACGGCATGGTCACCGACAAGTTCGGGGTAGCCTTTCAGGTAGTCGCGAAGCGGGGAAGATGAGTACCTAAAGTGAGGTTTTAGGCTTGATGCAGATTCCGCTGCTCAAGCCTTTTCTCCTGTTCCAGGTTAGTTTAGATCGAGGTCAATAAGGTCATGCTTCATTGGCCCTCGCCTGCTTCAAGTCTGCCAATGCCTGCACATTCCGGGCCGTAATGGAGGCAACGCCAAGATCGGCGTAATGCTCCATAAGCTGCGTTTCGTTCACGGTCCAGACATACACGGGCAGCCCGGAAGCACGGGCGCGCTCCATAAACCAGGGAGTCACAACTTCATGATAAATGTTGATTCCAAAACAGGAAGCCTCCAGTGCCTCCCGGCAGGTCTGTTCCACCGCAAACTCATAAGGCAAGGTTCTGAAAAGCCGGATGTCTGCATTAAGCAGCTTTCTGAGCTGAGGCTGTCTGCGCTGTGCCAACAGGGCACGCTCCCTTTCGCAGCCTGACAGAAAGACCTGTTCCAGCATGCCTAAGCTATGGACCAGTTCTGCAGCAGCGTCCACGGCTTCATCCACTTTCAGATCGAGATTGGCAATGGTTCCGGTCGGCTTGATTAGCCGCAGCATCTCTTCCAGCGTGCTGAAGGTCATGCTGCCCTGCTTGCCGGCATAATCTACTGCGACCTCCACATTTTTCAGCTCGGTAAAATTCGTCTCTGAGATGCTGATGCTCCGCCCCGCTGCCGTGGTCCAGATATCATCATGGGCCAGTATGGCAATTCCGTCTTTCGTCACCCGTACATCGTCCTCAACGATATCCGCTCCAAGCTCAATCCCCATCCGCACGGCGTCCAGGGTATTGTCCAGCGTCTCCATGCAGCCGGTATGCGCTGTTATGAACGGGAAGGGTTTCCTTCCTTCTGCCTCCATTCTGATCCCTCGCCTTCTTGTTGGATAAATTCTTTATTCAATCGAAATATATGGCATTCGTAAACGCAATCAGCGTTCTCACACCCTGAATAACACCCCACAGCTCGGCGCGCATCCACAGCAAGCCTTGAACGGAGATTTCAGCATGAAGCGGAAACTGCTCCGGCATCGCGGCCTGCTCGGACAATACGCCTAAATTGCTCTTCAGACTGACCGTATATGACTGCTCCGGCAAATGCCAATGCTCATGGCGGGAGGTGAAATCTACCAGAACTTTAACAGACGCCCGCCGTTCTCTTTCGTCGGAGCTACTTATTGCATCACCGATTTGATACACTTCCCCGTTCACATCCACTTCGAGATCAAGCCTGGGTCCCAAGGTGACGGAAGCCCGGCCGGAGGACAACGCTGCTATCGCCCGTTCAGTAAAAGGCGCTTCCCCTTCTTGAATCCGCAAGTAGGTCACGGATAAGGGAGCATCCGTCTGCTCCTGGAAATGCCAGTCCCTTCCCGAAGTAGCGGCAAGCCGGAACCCCTCGTTCAATTTGTCCGTCCACAGCCGGTAAGCACGGATGTTGTTCTTCTTCACCGGGGCAAAGGTCGTGGACCAGACCTCGATATAATCGATCTCGTTCCAGTCGCGGATCTCAAACTCCCAGAAACAGCCCGTACACATCGGACCGCCCGGACGGAAAGGATGAGCCATGCCGGCAAGGCCGCCCTGCTCATGAACCCGGGCCAGTCCGGCATGGATATCTCCCGGCCCCACCCTCCGCCAATCCTGGTAATCCTTGACCCCGATTGTAACCATGTGCCCGAAGAACGTGGTCCATTCCATACCCGGGATAATCAACAGGCCGGTTTCACGTTCTATCTGTTCTTTGTGCACCAGTCCTGCCATCGTATTGTGGTCGGTCAGGGCAATACAGTCAAAACCAAGCGCTTTGGCTCCCAAAGCCAGCTCGTTCAAAGACTGCCTGCCATCACTGTGGAACGTATGTGTATGAAGCTCACAGGCTATCCAGGTCATTGCGCCGCCTCCTCTTCCTGCCAGATTTGCAGCGAATATTCACAGTAATCGGTTACGATGGCATGCAGGCTTAAGGTAACCTCCCACATTCCCGCCACGATATCCCCGCAGACAAGACCGGGAGAGGCTTCATGTCTGGAAATATAGAGAAACTGTTCCGGATCATGCCGGTGCGCAGCACCAAGATGCCCATTGGGACTGTCAACCGAGACCGTAATCAGATTGTTTAGCGGCAAATACGATTTAAAGTGCGCTTTGGCCTGTGCTATGGTTTCTTCTTCAAAATAGAGATCAATACTGCGTTCGATCAAAGCCCGCGCTTTCTCCAAATCTTCCAGCTGCTTGGGTCCGTACCAAAAATCGATCCCTAGCCGCCCTCCCGCCGAAGCCAGAAAGAACCGGTGGATAATATGCGATCTCGAGCTTGCAGACGTCACTCTGCCCCGTACATCCACGAATGTCGTTTTCATGACCGCCGCATCCCTTCCTCTTTAATCATGGAAAGGACGTAGAAGTATCCGATAAACGAGCATAACAGGAAGGTGAAGAAGGCCAAGGCTGCAGCAAGCTGACGGTCCTGGAAAACACCGAAGACCTGCTCCATAGACACGCCGAGCATTTGTGGAGCATTGGGACCCACCAGATATGGCGCTGTAAAGGAACCGATCACACCCATAAACACGAAGGTGACCGCCACCAGCAGTGTCTTATAGGTCAATGGAAGAATTAATCTCCAGAAAATCCGGAGCCGTCCTGCGCCTACATCCTTGGCGCTTTCAATAACGGAATCCGGCACGGACGATAACGCGGAGCCCAGCAGCATCGTCGTAAACGGGATATTGAACCATAAATTTGCAATAATGATACCCTTCATGTCGTAAATTATCCGCGGAAGGCTGTCCTGCCCCAGATGGTACAAAATCCGCGCCGCCCAGCCATGATTGCCGAGCAGCTGCATCAGGCCGTAAGTAGTAATCACGGTAGGAATAAAGATCGGAATCATGTACATCCGGCGGATCCAGCGCACAGCAAAGCCGTTATTGAAACGCATATAGACCGCGAGAACATAACTGATAGCCAGTACAAGCAGGGAAGAAATCACGGTGATCTCAAGAGTGAAAATGATGTTGGAGCGCATCAGCTTGTCCGTAAACAAAAATTTATAATTGGACAGGTCGTAGCCGCCCCCATCATTCGTGAGGCTTTCCTTCAAAGAGCCTATAATAGGCAGGACGACGATAAACACCAGAATTAGAAAGGAAGGGAGCACCAGGGAAATCCCCAGCAGCCCCCTTTTTGCCTGTCTGCTCATTGGGCAGCAACTTCACTTTGCCATCTTTGATTGATATCCTTGCCCAGATCCCCAAGGCTGAATGTCCGGTAGCCTTCGGACACGCCTTTGAAGGAGTCCTGGATGTCTTGCGGCATATTGGACAGCTTAATGCCCGGGAAGCCCTGCATTTTATTCACAACCTCTGCCTGCGCTTCAGGCGATAGCGTGAAATCGAGGAATTTGTACACCGCGTCTTTTTTGTCAGAAAGCTTAGGCACCATCAGATAAGTAGGGCCGCCATTAAAGCCTGGCGTCACCTGCTGCATTTTGGTGGAAGCCGGCAGCTGCCCCTTGGCGATCTGGTCCAAAACCATATCCGACCAGGCAGGAATCATGTCTACTTCGCCGCTGGCGAGCAGGTCGAGTGTTCCCTGGTTTTTCTTCGGATAAATTCCTTTTCCGTATACATATTTACCCAGGTCCTTCAGCAGATCAAAGCCTTGCGTCCACTGGCTCTCAATGCTTGGATCGGAGTTGTGGATGGCCTCTTCCGGCAGAAATTTGTAGATTGACGTAATCACAAACGAGCTGCCTGAACCGCCGGTAGACGGATCATTGTAAGCGAACTTCTCCGGATTGGCACGAATCCAGTCGTAAAGCTCGTCCAGTGTTTGCGGAGGCGCAGTAACTTTATCGCTGTTATAAGCGAGGACTACCGCAGACGAACGGTAAGGAACGGCCAGGTTGGATACGTCTTTCATGGTTTGCTGGTCAACGTTATTCAAGTTAGCAATCGGACCGGCACTGAGCGAATCCCACAGATCATCATTTTTGCCTTTAGTTACGTCATCAATTGAACTTTCATAGAGATCAACACCGCCCGAGCCTTTGCCCGCCTGCTTGGCAGCCATGATTTTATCATAGGTAGGCTGAGCGGCTGTACCGGAAGCAACATAGACCGGGTTAACCTTAATATCCGGGTTCTTCGCTTCAAACATCGGAATCAGCGTTTTCCATAAATCATCCACATTTTGCGAACCCGTATAATAAAAAGTGAACTCTGTCGATGAAGCGGCTGGAGCTGAAGTGGAATTTCCGCCCCCGTCCGCAGCGGATTCGGCCTTTTTATCAGAGCCGCAGCCAGCCAGCACAGCACCCGCCAGAACCAGACCTGCCGTCAGGGATAGAGCCTTTTTCTTATTCAACATACACAAATGCCTCCTCAGGATTTATGAATTTATAAAAGTCTTGGAAATGGATTTATACTTGCGGATACGCCAAAATTTTCGAGAACTGGACGGAAATCCCTTGACCCTGCTGCAGTTTCTTAACCTTGTCACGGGCCATGAAGGCCCGGATCACGCCATGATTCCGGATGTCGGCAGAAACCTCGGCATAATGCCCAAGCACCATAATTTGTTTAATGATTCCATGAAGCCCGCTTCCTGCTGAGCTCTCCAATACAATATCCTCGGGCCGAACCGCTACAGTGACTTCGCCTGTAAGGCCTGCGGCATTGGGAAAGTGAAGCGAACCTACTTGAATGCCCTCTTCAGTGATCACCCCCTTCATAAAATTCATTTTCCCGATAAATTGAGCGACGTATAAGGATTTCGGCTCGTCGTAAATTTCCTGCGGTGTTGCAATTTGCTCGATCTGTCCATGGTTCATGACTACGATCCGGTCGGAAATGGATAATGCCTCCTCCTGGTCATGGGTGACAAACACCATCGTCAGTCCAAGCTCAGCCTGGATCTCCCGAAGCTCCTCACGCATCTCGTGACGCAGCTTGGCGTCCAGGGCGGAGAATGGCTCATCGAGCAGCAGGACCGCCGGCTTCAGCAGCAGCGATCTCGCCACCGCAATACGCTGCTGCTGTCCGCCTGACAGCTGCCCGGGATATTTTTTCTCCGAGCCGGGCAGCCGGACCAGCTCAAGCACCTCTGAAATTGCTTTATCGCGTTCGGCCTTCCGGATTTTCCTGATCTTGAGGCCAAAGGCCAAATTCTCATAAACCGTCATATGCGGCCATAAATTATAGCCTTGAAACACCATGGATGTCGGCCGCTTCTCCGGGGGAGCGCTCAAGACGCTTTTTCCCTCGATCATGATGTCGCCGGAGTCCGGGTCCAGGAACCCGCCGACGCTGCGGAGCACCGTCGTTTTACCGCAGCCGGAAGGGCCAAGCAGGGTGATCATCTCTCCTTTCTTCACATCCAGTGAAATATCAGTGACACCGTCGCCAGTTTTGTAACGTTTCGTCAGTTTCTGTATCGATAAATGAGCCTTCATAATGACCTCCTGTCAAAGTGACTGCGGAATTACGCCTGTTATTTCATCTGGAACCCGCTCGACAAAACATCTGCGCTGACGAATTTCTGAGCGGCGAGCAGCAGAATCAAGGTCGGGGCTGTCAAAATAATGGAGAACACTGCGCCGGCATAAGCGGGATAATCCGTGATAATGCCATACATAACCACGGGCATTGTTCTGAAATTAGGCACCCCTACAAGATAGGTCCCCTGCGCTTCATCCAATGAGCTGAGGAAGGTAAAGATTGATGCGACAATGATTCCCGGCATCGCCAGCGGAAGAGTAATGCTGCGGAATACGCGGAACGGGCTTGCTCCCACATCCCTTGCCGATTCTTCCTGGGCCTTATGGACATTCCGGAAGGAAGCGGTGGGAATCCAGGTCATGTACATCAGCACGTTGATAATATGGATGAGCACCACTCCCAGCAGGGTGTTCATCAGACCGATTTTGTAGAACAATACAGCGATCGAAACATATAGACCCATTTTGGGAAAAGCGTGTGTCAGCAGGAATGAGAACAGGAAGAAACGGCTGAGCGGGAACCGGATCCGTGCGAATGCATAAGCTGCAGGAACGCACAACAGGATCGACACGGCGGTGACGATAGCAGCAATGCCGAATGAAAGCCCAATTGACTCGGCAATTCCGTCCCGGGACAGCACAAAGGACCACCATTTCAGCGACCACTCCCGGGGAAGCGGGTCCGGATAACTCCAATTTCCGGTGAACGCCAGGATCGCCAGATTTAACAAAGGCCCCATAAAGAAAATCACGAAGGCGGCCAGCAACAAAAACTCGATGATTTTTTTGGGCCAACAGCTTTTAAATACCATCTCATTCAAGCGTTTCTCCTCTCGGCATCGGCATCACGCCGTTATTAGAAGCGTCGGGTGGAGTCGCGGATCACCAGCTGTGGTTCCAGCTCGACCGCTGTTTCCTCTACCGGCTCATGCCGGATCAGCTTGTCCAGCATCACGCAGGCCAACCTTCCCATCTTCTCGGTATCAACTCTCACCGTAGTCAGTGAGGGTGTGAGAATGGATGCAACATCATTATCATCGAAGCCCATAACAGCCACCTGCCCGGGAACACTAACGGAATGCTCCATAAGAAACTTCATCCCCCCAGTGCGATCATATCGTTGGTGCCAAAAACCGCAGTGTACGCCCGGCTTTGGAAATGCTCCCAATGCTCTTTCATCATCCGATAGCCCTCTTCAAAGGTTGATGACAGCAGATAAGCAATATCGGATTCGCCAAACTCTGCCCTTTGCCCGTTCATATAGGCACGGAAGCCCTCCAGCCGGAGATGATGGCTCCGGTGGGACTGCGGTCCGGCGAGCATGAATATCCGCCGGTGCCCGAGCCCGCACAAATGCCGGGCGGCTTCCAGGCCTCCGTTCTGGTCGCGGTTGACGATATGAATGACACCGGGAACATCCGTAGACCCGTTCACCATGATGTACGGAACGCCAAATTTGCCGATGTGGTCGATTACATTCTGTTCAAGACGGCTGATCAGGATCAGCCCATCCACCCTTTTCTCCAGCATAAAGTCAGCAGAGCGCAGCGACATCTCATGATCGGTAGTCACAAATACCGAATAGTTCATGGAGGAAGCCGACGCAAGGATGGCATCCAGTATTTTTCCGTAAAAAGGATGCGACGCAACAGGATACTCCCGCCGATAGATCAGTACGCCGATATTGTGTGTCCGCTGCGAAACCATCGCCCGCGCAACCGCATTGGGTTTGTACTGAAGCTCCTGAATGACTTTAAGCACTTTGTCTCTTGCTTCCTGGCTTGCATATCCGCTGCCCGAAATTACCCGGGAAACTGTAGATTTGGATACACCAGACAGCTGCGCAATCTCTTTGATATTTCTCACGGATTACCCTCGCTTTCTCTGTGAGACCGTTCCCATATGAGATCGTTCCCACATCAAACAGATTAACTACTGAATGTAAGTCCGGTATTAATAAAAAGGTTCAATTTCGTAAAGCATTTTTTTGGGTTTTACGTAATTCTTAAAGAAATACGCTGAGCTTTTTGCAAAAATAAAAAAGACGACTCTTCATCCGGAATTCAGAATGAACGTCGTCTTTTTGCTGTATTTATTTTTAGCTGCACTACATATCATCAGTAGACATATGCTCATGGATATTTGTAACATTTTGGATACCGAAGTCAAGATTTCTTGTCATGTATCTGTTAAAGAAACCAGGATCAATTCCCGTCATTTGATGAAAGAATGCAACTTCGGCTTTCCAGTCGTCCTCAATCATTTGACGAATATCCACAAGCCCCCGCTTCGAAACGAGATCAATAATGGATTTGACCTTCATTGGTTTCTGAATCGGAATGATTTTATCCAGCGGCTCCCTTTCCAAATATTTCTTCCGATGCATTGCCGCGTAAAAATTCCGGTGATTTCTGGGTTCCATAAGTCCTAGCTGAGTCGCCCTATACCCTAACACCTGCAACGAAGTTTTCCATTTCTTTTTCAGATCCAGATAATCATCCGGATTCGTGAGATGAACAATATCCTTCATATCAACGGCAAATTTATCTTCCGGCAGCAACAATGCTCCGGCAAACAGATTCGCTTCATATTTTTATAGTTTCAAAGGATTTTACTGGGCGAATCCAGAGAAGCACTTAAGAATGCATTCACATCATCGGCTATTTTCTTATAGTGTGTCCAATGCAGATAATGATGCCCTTTTAATACGATAAGTTGGTGGGTGCGTACATTCTTGAGCTGTTCTTCATAGAAGGTGATATTGGACTTGCCGTCTTCAGTTACCTTATCTATCTTGGGCGTAAAGATTATTACAGGCAAATTGGGCGAAAAGGTCATTTCTTTCGTTGCGTTGATGTTATGCTCCATTTCTTTGGCTTCATTAACTACATCTTTATTGTACGCATTCCAGGCGGTAATCATTTTGGTCAGCTTGATGTTCTCATCAGAATACGTGCCTTCGTCCGCCTTCGGCAGGAAATCTGACGGATTGATATAAGTTGCAAGTCTGGCTATACCGCTTGGTGCAATCAGGCTCATATATGCAGGGATCGCCGGTACAGATTCCTTGAAGTACTCCACTGCCTGCGGAAGGGTGATATCAATTCCTGCAATCGCTTCGATTTCATCGGGAAATTTATTGGCATAATATACACTGTAGATGCCGGATGCAGAGTGGGACAAAAGCGTGTATGGGCCCGGGATGTCCGCTTGCTGCAACGCGCTGCGAAGTTCCCCGACGATGTTGTCCACAGTCCGCTTTTCATTGGTCCGATCACTCCAGCCATACCCGAAGGGCTCTACGACTACCACTTTATTTTGTTTGGCCAACTCATTAAGCAAAGGTTCGTAATCCAGCACAGGTGCGGCTGTGCCCAGCCCGGGTACCATTACAATTGTGCGGCCCTTTGTTCCCTTCGTGTACACATGCATTTTTTTGCCCTTCACTTCAACATACTGGCCCCATGCCGGATATTGCTTATGCTCATACATTGTCATTATGCCGTTACCCGACATAACTATAAGCAGGACTGCGACTACAAACAGCATGATGTTCCTGATTATTTTCAGCCACTTGAACTTTTTCTTCATTTTCATAGAATGAATAGCCCCTTTACCCAATGATGGATGAATGAAGATGATTGCTTTCATACCCTCTCTTCATTACTTCATTGTAAGGGGCTTAGTTTAAATGCCGGGGCAGGGGCTGTTTAAATTTTGTTTAAAATAAGTTTGCTTGCGGCAATGCCTATTTCAGAGGAATTTTGATTTCCAGCTGCTTGTAATAATTTTTAATTACGTTTCCCTTGGCATCCAGCTTATATAACCCTTGGTTGCCCTTTTCAAACACCGCTTGATAGGGTCTGATTATTAGAAATTCTGCGTCTGGGCGGATCGCCCCGTACAATAAATCTTCAAAAATAGTATCCTTAATAGTATCCTTGGTATATGCATCAGAATCCCTTGCGATCATGTCCAACTCATTTCCCAGGTTATCATAAATGTCATATCCTATATGATGGGCTTGCTCGGGTACTCCTTTTACCGCCAATGCAATACGCACAGAATTCTCTCCTGCAGCGATTCGGGTGGTTCCGATTTGAAATTGGCTGTCTGCCTTTGGAGCAGGCGGCTGAATGTTGCGCACCACTCCTTCCTGCTTAAAAGGAAGCTTCAGTACGTACGGCTCTTGTACACCTTGAAGCTTGACATTCACGCTGATTTCAGAGCCAGCAGCCAGGCCTGCCTGTTGTTCTTCATTTAACCATCCGATTGGTAATACAACAACCGCTTTGTTGATATCCCCATCCTTGCTCCAGCGCGGGAACTTCAACTCAATCCCTCCCGGTTGAGTTATCTTGGCATCTATATCCACTATTGTCCCTTCTGCAATATAAGGTTTGCCTTTAGCATTTAAGGTTATTCCTGCGAAATTTCCTGAATACAGGGTTCCCTCACGGCTCAGATTGAGTTTAATATAATTTCCGTCAAACTGTGCATTGCCTTTCAAAGTAAGCTCATCGTGTGAATCCGAGGCTTCCGGTGTATTCAGGAAAGCTTCGGCGGCCGGTTGAACCCCGGATGCATAGGTGGCAGCCGGCATTCCCAGCACTCCAAGCCATACAGCAGCACTTACAATTACAGCCAATTTCATTGTCTTTTTTCTCATGATATCCATCTCCTAATTTTTTTATTGAACTGGCACGTTGATCTCCAAACCGTTAATATAATGCTTCACCGGGTTCCCTGAGCTATCTGTTTTGAACAGCCCATGCTTTTTCCCGGGTCCTTTAATTCATTATAATAGGCCCGGATGGTGAGCATATTTGGGTGTTTGCCGAACGGCTCTGTAAGCAAATCCACATTACGCGACCTATCGGAAGACAGGAAACCTGATTGATGTGTACTTTCCAGCACCTGTCCCTGTTCATCCATTACTTCAAAGTCCGTTAGTTCAAAAGCTCTGCGATTTCCGTCTGCCTCTTGTTCAAGCGTGAGTGACAGACGGGTCGTTAACGGACTGTATTCCAGCTTTTGCAGCGTCAGACTCCATCCATCTGCCTGTACGCGTATACCAGGGGTGTCAATTATGTTTTCTGTAACCCTCCGTGCAGGAATTTGGAGAATGAACGGTTCATCAATACCTTCTAAGCCAATGATTAAGGTCAGTACAAACTGGTCAGGAAAGGGTTTGGTCGAGATACCCAAATTCGAAGAATCCACCAGCTCAAAAATAGCTGTATTATCCTCCTCCCCCCTATCCAGCTTAGATACGGCACAGCTTCCCAATGGCCAGCTGCAAACTCCTCCAGCGGAACCCCGTCGATCAATACTTTTGCAGATGAAATTGTGCCTTTCTCCTGAAAAAGCTTCCCATCCGGGCCCACTGTAACTCCGGTCAGCTTATCGCCCAGCCCTTCCCCTTCACGCTTCACTGAGAATGCCAAACGGTTGCCGTCAAATACAGCCTCTTCGGCAGATAAGGTGATCCCTTCATGAGTATCACTGCTGTTTGGACGGGAAATCAGACCCAAACTCTGGGCGGCCTGCAGCCCCAGATCATCTGCCCGTTCAAAAATACCGCCTACCCACGGAAGCTGCTTCAGCGCATTGGCTAACGCTGGCGGATAGATTGCCGTCAGCATAACACTGAGCAATATTGCCGCTGCTACAGCCGCAATTTTTGGATATATTTTTCTTTTCTTTTTCTTCACGCCAGAATCCTGGACGATTGTGGCGAGCGATGCATAAATTGAATCCTGCCGCGTTCGCAGTAAAGGAGGAAGCTCCTGTGTATTAGCTTTTCTTAGCTCCCTGAGCTGCTTTTCTAAATTTTCATTACTCATGAGCAAGACCCTCCTCCCGCACAGGCTGTATCTGTTCGGATAACAATCGGCGTGCGCGGTGAAGCCGTGCCCTGACCGCCCCTTCGGAGATGCCAAGCACACCCGCAATCTGCTTAATGGATAAATCCTCATAGTAGAAAAGCACGATAGCCAGCCGCAGGGATTCGTCCAGCCTATTAATGCAGCTTTGCAAGTCCACGCTCCCTGAATCTTCAAAATGTGCATAGGAAGCGGCCGTTTCCTCGGGAATCTCCGCCACAGCCACAGTTCGCTCACGCATACGGAGCAACTGATTGCATTCATTAATCAGGATGCGGATCACCCAGGTTTTGAAAAACTTGGGCTGCTTAAGGCTCGCGAGTCCTTTATACACCTTCAGTGTCGTTTCCTGAAGCGCATCCGCGCAATCTTCATCTTGTGTCAGAATGGTTTTGGCTAATCGGTACAACTGTGATTCCAGTTGTCTAAAAAGACGGATAAACGCTTCGTGGTCGCCTTTCTGCGCCTTTTTGATATCCAGTTCGTTGTCCAGCAAATGATTCTTCCTCCTTGAGGGCCCTCTATATAATTAGATGGGCAAGACATCCAAAAAGTTATTTTCAAGGAAAAAAAACTGAAAATCGGCAGAAAGTTTAGTCATCCGTCCTGTAAAAACATACAAGCCATGACCCCTGCTGCTGCAGGAACCATGGCTTGTATGCTGATATGGTGTACTCATTCATAAAGCTTTAATACAGCGCCCGCCACAAATAGAATGTGGCGTAAGCCTCCCAGCCGCGCCAAGGCTCTGCCAGCTTCAGCAGCTCTGCCGGGGTAGGCTTCCGGTCCATGCCGGTCAGAAATTTGACCGCATTCTGCAGCCCGACATCTCCCACCGGGAAGGCTGTGGTGTCATCCAGACAGCGCATCCTCACATACTGCGAGGTCCATGGACCGATACCGCGGATCTGCAGCAGACGCTGCTCGGCGGCGTCCGGGGACGGCAGCGCCAGCAGCGCTTCGCGGCTTAAGCCGCCGCTGGCTATAAGCGCGGCCACGTCCAGCACTGTCCGCGCTTTGCTGCGGGTCAGCTGCAGGGCGTACAGCTCCTCCGGCTGCACATCTGCGAACACTTCCGGGCCGGGGAATGCATAATAGACATCCCCTTCCCATTCCAGCGATCCGCCGTAGGCAGCGGTCAGCTGCTGCTTCAGCCTGTAGGCAAAAGCCAGATTCACCTGCTGTCCCAGAATGGCCCAGCATAGCGCCTCGAACAGATCGGGAATGCCGACGATCCGCAGCCCCTTATGCTGCTCAGCAAGCGGTGCCAGCAGCGGGTCAGCTTGCGCCAGATGGTAGAATGGCGCCAGATCGCGGTCCAGATCGAACCATTCCCGGATATAGCGGGCCAGCCATTCTGCCGCCTCTGGACCGGGAATGTCTCCGTGCAGCAGTGTTACGTGCATTCTGTTCCCCGCGGGAACTGTCAGCTTGATAAGCAGCGGCTGGTTATCCAGATTGAAATAACGGGTCACTCCCTCCTGATCCGTCCGGTACAGGCATTCAAGCGGCGAGCGGTTCAGGTACTCCAGGCAGACCCCGAAGTCGAAAAACTCCGGCAGCGGCAGCTCAAAAAGCAAATCGTTCATGGCCCGCCGCCCCCACATGATTAATGCCTTCCAGTGCAAGCAGCTCCTGCTTCAGCTTGAGCCCTCCCCGGTATCCGGTCAATGTGCCATTCGTGCCAATGACCCGGTGACAAGGCAGAATGACCGGCAGCGGATTCTGTCCGTTGGCTGTCCCTACGGCGCGCATGGCTTGCGGTCTGCCAATTCTCCCGGCAAGCTCCCGGTAGGTAATGACTTCACCGTGCGCAATGGTGGCCAGTCCCTTCCAGACCTCCTGCTGAAACGGAGTGCCCCAGATATCCAGCGGGATATCCTTGAAGCTGACCGCTGCTCCCCCGAAATAGCTCTCCATTTCCCGGGTAATTCCAAGCTGCATGAACACCGTCTGATCTTCCTGATAACGGTGCCGTGGAGCATAGGTGTTCAGCCACTTCCCTTCAGGCAGACGCTCTTCTAACCCGAAAGATATACGGACCAGGCCCTTCTCACTGGCCCACAGGGTCCAGTCCCGGTTCCCCAGGTTCAGGGTATGACGATAAATCGTAATTTCACTCATGATAAATCCCTCCTTTGAATTGGGCACGATATTCTGTCGGCGGCAGACCGGTCTTCCGCGTGAACCATGCGGTAAAGTGGGATGGCCCGCGAAAGCTTACCGCTTGTCCCACCTCGGCAACCGCAAGCTCCGTATCTGCGAGCAGCGCACATGCTTTCTCCATGCGCAGCTGATCGAGCCGCCCGGCGGGCGACCGCCCGGTGACCCGCTTATAGGTGCGCTGCAGATGGAACGGGCTGACCCTCAGCCATCCGGCAAGCATCTCCAATGTCACCTTCTGCCCGAACTGCGCCTCCATCAGCCGGTCTGCCTCGGCCGCAAGCACCGCGTCCGGGCGCAGCACGCCGCCTTCCTCCGGGCGGCATCTTTTGCAGGGCCTGAACCCGGCGGCTACCGCCTGCTCCAAGGATTCATAAAAAACCACATTGCCCGCCTTCGGCGTTCTCGCCCGGCAGGAGGGGCGGCAGACAATATGTGTCGTCAGCACCGCAGTATAATATACACCATCATAGGTCGGTTCGCGCCGCACAACGGATTCGTAGATCTGTTCGAATAATGCCTGGTCCATCGGTAATCACCTCATACCGCCAGTATATACGATTCAATATGCCTTATGCAGCCCTTTGGAACAGGAGAGCAAGATTACGACAGTGCAAAAAAATTGCATTCCGCCCGGTCACCAGCCGTCCGGGAGGTGCAATCAGTTGCCCGGCAGAACCAGTGATGCGCCCTGCCTTCCCCTATTAATGAGAAAATTCCTAATTATACTAAAAGCCCCTCCTTCACCGATATGACGGTGGTTAGAGGGGCTAAATTCATGAGGGAATTCTTCTATAAAACGTATAATTTACGTTGTTACACGAATATATTATATTGCAGTTTTCTGAGTTTTAATATCCATGGGTCCGCCCTCTACGGGCGGTTTTTTCTTTTTCATATAGTCTGAATAATACGCTGTAACGACCGGAACCAGGATGGAGGTCACGATTACCGAGGCTGCCACAAGCGCAGTTGCCGATTCGGCGGCTGGCAGGAATTCCGGCTTCATGTTGGCTACCAGCATCGGGTTCGCTACAGCAGCTCCGGCTGTACTCGAGGCGGCAAGTCCGGCAGTTCCGTTGCCCTTTCCAATGAATTTGTCCGCCAGAATCAGCGGCACACCTGTAATAATAATGACAACAACCCCCAGCAGAATACCGAGCAGGCCTGTATCTGCAATTACACCCAGGTCGATCGAGCTGCCCAGTGCGAACCCGAAGAAGGGAATGAGTGTCTGTGTAGCTTTGCCGAAATAAGCGCGCAGATCATGGTCCAGGTTACCCAACAGGAAGCCGATCAGGAAAGGAAGCACAGCGCCTACAAACAGATGCGGTTCGAATACGGCTGCTCCGGTGCTGCCCAGAATCAGCATGGTTACGAGCGGCCCGGATTCCAGTGACATCAGTACAAATGCGCCAGATTCCTCCTTGGTGCCATATTGCTGCATAATGGAAGCGTACAGGCCGCCGTTGGTCATATCCATTGCGGAAATGATCGCCAGAACAGATAATCCGGCAAAAAATCCGCTTTGCACACCGCCCTCAGGCAGAAACTGAATGGCAATCAGGGCTACTACCCAGGCTACGGCAATCTTGGTCAAGACGAGTGTACCGGATTTACGGATGACCGTTCCGGTTGCTCTGACATCAATCGCAGCGCCCATACAGAAGAACCAGACGGCCAGAATAGGTACAGTACCCGTCATAAGGCCTTTGGTGAAGCCGCCAAAGTACTCGCCCGCATTTGGAAAAGCCGTGTGGATGATAGCTCCAAGAAATAATGGAACCAGCATCATACCGCCGGGAATCTTATCTAAGGTCTGTTTGATTTTCATGTGATTGATCATACCTTTCTCCACTTAATTTTTGCATAAAATCAATATTTTGCATATTATAGGCGCAGCAAATCAGCCCCACGAGCCAGGCTGTCCACTACAGTATGCCAACCTGCGGGCAGCTCTCTCTGAGAAAAAATTTGCTTGACTGCGCTTTCACGTCACTTGCGGCTGAGTCCGAGCTCCGGAATCATTTTGGCGAAGGTATCATCGCTTTCTTTCAATTGCCGCGAGAAGGCTTTGCCGTCCTTAACCAGCAGTCCAAGTCCATTTACGTTCATATACTCACGGAAGGCCTTGTCTTCGGTTCCCTTGATAAATGCCCCGGCGAGTATATCCGCAATCGCATCCGGTGTATCCTTTGGTACAGCAAGTCCTCGCCATGTACCCGTGAAATTCACATGTATTCCGGTCTGCTCCTCCAGAGTGGGAACACCCGGCAGCGCATCAGAGCGCTTGTCGGCGTTAACCGCCAGTGTCCGCAGCTTTCCTTCATCCACATACTTTTTCACTTCGGCGGGACTCACAGGCACCGCATCCACAAAACCGTCCATTAAAGCGGAGACGGCAGGCCCTGCACCTTCAAAGGGGATATGTGCAAACTTCACACCTGTTTCCCGTTCCAGCGTTATGGCCGCTAAATGCCAAATGCTCCCCGTTCCTGCGTTTCCCATTTTCAATTCCCCTGGATGCGCTTTCGCAAAGCCGAGAAATTCATTCACAGTCTGCCACGGCGCGCCTTGCCTTACGGTAATGGCGGAAGGATCAAAATTGGTTTGAGCGATGGGTTTGAATTTCTCATAGGTAATCGGCAGCAAGCCCAGATGCGGAAGGATGGTCAATTCGGCCGGCAAAAAGGTTACCGTGTATCCGTCACCCTTGGCGCCCGCGCCTTCCATCAGCCCGACGGAGCCTCCCCCGCCTGTCCGGTTGACAACGATAACCGGCTGTCCCAGAACCTTCTCTGCCGCTTTGGCTAATGCCCTTGCGGTTGCATCGGTTCCTCCGCCTGCAGCGTACGGCACAATTAATGTGATCGGCTTCCCGGGGAAATCAGCGTTATCCCCCTTGTGGCTGCGATCGTCCGTTATGCGGCTTCCAATAAAAAGGAGGATGACCACAGCCAGCAGCGATGCTGTCCAGATTCCTATTCGCATTCCCCGTTTCAAAAGCATCCCTCTTCTCTTTATTAAGAATACCGAGCTGCTGGCCGGAACCTGCAAACCCTGCCGTTAGCTCTTGCGCCCCACCCCGAATTTCTAGACATCAGCTCCTGTGCTTCATTGCTGTGAAAGTTTTCTCAAGTAGAACTTTATCGTATCCGGGGAGGTCCTACAATCATATTATCTTATTCTGAATCCTCAGAAACGCCGGAACGGCGCGGTTTTGGCCGATCTGCATATCCGCTGGCATATTTGCTGCTCTCCCGGAACTTGCCCGGTGTTGTCGATTTGATTTTGCGGAAGGCCCGGATGAAGCTGTTCTCATTCTGGTACCCCACCTGCAGGGCGATGTCGGCAATTTTCAGGCCGCTATCCTGCAAAAGCCCACAGGCTTTATCAATTCTCAGGTTGGTGAGGTAGTCATATACCGTTGATCCAGTCTCTTCCTTGAAGATCGTGCTGACCGAGGATACCCCCATATTGACATGGGCTGCGATATCCTGAAGTCCGATATTCTCCTGCAAGTGGCTCTTCATATACGCAATCAGATTCTGCACAAGCAGATATTCCTTCGACTGCCGGTGCGCTCCCAGCACATCAGCCATATGAATGACAATGCGGCACAGCATATCCTCAATTTCAGCAAGATCCATGGTTGTCACCTGATGCCAGGTGTAATCCGCAAGCTCAGCGGGAAGCGGATAACCTCCGGCTGTAGCAATACTCATAATCTCCTCCAGCAGATCATTGATGGAGCGGAAGACCTTTTGCGGCTGTATGCCCAGTTTGCGTATATCGCCCGTTCCTCTGCGAACCCGCTCCAGGGCTGTCTCGCCATCCGATGACTTCAGCGCGTGCAGCACCTCCTGCCTCCAGGCCTCATCCGCAGCGCCGACGCTTTCGGTATATCTGCTCTCCGCTTCCGGGTAAGCATGAACCAGGCTGTACCCCTCATACAGTCGGCAGGACAAGGCGTGCATGGATTCATCGTAGGAGCGGGCTGCCTGCGCAACGCCTGAAGCCGCACTTCCCGCACCGATGGACACAGAGATCTTCAGCACCTCCTGCAGGAGAACGACCAGTCTGACCGCTTCCTCCTTAAGATCCCTCTCTTCCTGTTCCCGGGGCTGAAGCAGCACGGCCAGACTGTCCCTCTGCGGAGCAGTGGTCACGACTCTCCAGGCGGGCTCGAAATATTCGAGTACAATATTGTTCATCGCATATTTCAGCAGCATCTGATCCTCTTCGACAAAAGACGCTGCCCACTGCGAATAGCGGTCAATGGATATGATCAGCAGCTGGAAGGAACCCTCCCGCCAATCGGAAAAGTAATGCTCCCATTTGGTCCGCATTTCCTGCGTGCCCATGCTCCGGCTGATCAGATCATTTACGTATTTGGACCGCAGCTCCGGCAGACTCCAATCCGCGACCAGCGATTTGCTCTGGAAATCACCCACCAGCTTGCCGATCACCGGCTCCAGATCATACAGATTGCCGTGACCGGCTGCCGCCATATCCGGAGTCAACAGCTTGTTGATCCGTTTCAAAGGCCGGAAGGCCGCGAAATTGTAATAATAAATGGCCGAGCACCCTACAGCGATGGAAATCAGTGACAGCATGAGCATCATATTGCGTGCTGTGGTCACATTTTTGAGCAGCTGCTCCATGGGAACCAGGGAAAGCATACGCCAGCCGGTCACATTGGAGAAGGTCTGGTTGGCCATGTAGGCCTTGCCTTCAATCTTCACGTGGGCAAAAGGGCTTACATCAATCTCCTTCAGCACCTTGTCCATTTCCGCAAGGGGAAACGGGAGGTTCAGTTTGGGATAGATCAATTCGCCTTCCAGATCGTACACAAACTGATAGCTGGACAAATGGCTGTACATTTTGGAGAACAGCATGTCGTAATCCAGATCAATCCATACCGCTCCCGCAACCTCCCCCTTCCGGACGATCGGACGGGCTAATGAGAGCAGCTCCGTAGCGCTGAGCCGGGGGTCGGTGCCGGTATACACTCTTCTTTTAATCAGCAGCGGCTTCTCCTTAATCTGCCCAATCCACGGGGTCCAGGCATGCTCCGGCGCTTTCTCCCAGGAGGCCTTGTAGCCATAACCGCTCGAAATCACGGAATGATCCTTGAATTTGATCACGCTGATGGCATGAATATCCGGCTCTGTAACAAGCGTTTTCAGTACATCCTGCAGCCCGGCGGCGGACCCCGCATCTTCAGTGTCTGCATTAATGTATTTCAGGACAGCCTGGTGAAAGGATAAATCCACCGCTTTATTGTCCGACTCCCGGAATGCCCTGTTGGTGACATCCAGATTGATCTGGAGCAGTTCAATATTCGGTGTGTTCAGCTCCGTATCGAGTGCATTCCGGTACTCTCTGTAGGAGAACAGGCCAATCAGTATAATCAGCAGCGACACACTGACGGTCAGCATCAGGATCAGCCGGTTTTGTTTGTTGTTCAGCAAATATTTCAATTTGAAGCGCAGCATTGGTATTGCTTCATCCTTCCGCAGGGTCTCTGGTTCCAGACCATAGAGTAGCATGTTCCGTCCATACTTCAATATGGAGCATATCATACTCTTTAAGATTTTAAACGTTTAGAGTGAAGAACCTGATAAATGATATAATAGTAGGGTTCAAACAGATCTTTAGTACAGGAGATTAACCCAAATGCAGCCGAGAATAATGATAAACGATGCCGAATGGGATAAGCTCATTTCGGATGTGGCTTACTATTTTGAGGACCTGACCCTCAAGCGGGGATTTCAATATTATAAACAGAACCGTGTCCGGTCGTTTCGGATGATCTCGTCCCGGAGAGTGATGGCGGTTGTCGAGGGCAGAGAGGATTACGCTGTCAGTATGGAGCTGGACAGCTTGACGGATAGCCACTGCGATTGCCCCGTACAGGGACCCTGCAAGCATATGGCGGCTGTGCTGATGAGTGTTGCCGAGGCGCAGGAACGGTCCGTGAATATGCTGGCCAATGCCAAGGCCGTCATCGACCGGAAGAAGGCAGAGGCGCTGGAGGCTTCCTCTGCTGCCGGCGTTTCCGGCAGCCGCCGGGAACAGGCGATGAAGCTCGCCGGGCTGATTCCCGGGGCAACGGTAGCCGAGTGGCGTGACTACATGGCGCTGCTCACCGCGCCGCTGGCGCAGACTGTGCGCAATCCGCAATATGCTGAACGGGCGCTGTCCGCCATTGCGCAGGCGAAGGCCGACCTCCCGCCTGCCGCTGAACTGCTGTTCCAGCTTAATGCCCATCTGTTCATCCTGGAGAGTCTGATTACACCCGGCGGCCAGCATAACGCAGGAGCCCTCTCTTCTCCAGGCTATGCGCTGGGATATTACACGGCTATTGCCGTCTCTGAGCTTCAAGAGGCGATTATCCGCTTGATGAAGCGCAGCCTGCCGCTCGCCTCAGAGCCGGAGGCATGGCCGAGGCTCAAGGATACGCTGGCTTATGTGCAGCTTGAGATGCTGACGGAATCGCGCGACCGTCTGCGGGAGCAGCCTTATTTCTCCTTCTGCTACGATCAGCTCTGGCAGCGCTGGATTGCCCCGAACGCCAGCGATCCGGCGCTCTATCTGGAGGAGCTTGAAGCGCTCCGTGACCGTGCCGGCGGGCTGGGCGCTGCTATTAACCGTTCGGCGCTGCTGCTGGCTGAGAGCCGGATGTACTTCTACCTGAGCGACGACAAAGCCGCCTGGGAACGGCTGGCTGCCGCTTCCGAACGGCCGGGCCTGCATCCGGACGAGCTGCTCGGCTGCCTGGAGCCGCTCGCCGAAGCCGGACACTGGTCCCGTCTTGCGGCCTGGCTTGAAACGACAGGACCTCTGCTGAACAGCCGCTTATATAATCTGCACAGCTATGCCGGATACTGGGAAGAAGTGGTCCGCCGCCTGCCGGAGGCGGAACCCCAAATGTGGAGCACGCTGTCCGCGATGCTTCCGCTCTCAGGCGGCATCTATGAAGACAAGCTGCTGGACCACGGCAAGTGGCGGGACTGGATGGACTATCAGCTGTCCTCCGGCAAGGTGCCTTCAGACTTCCGGGTCAGCGACCTGCAGCCGGTGGAGAAACATGCGCCGGAGCTGCTGCTGCCGTTCTACCATCAGGCAGCGGAACGGTTCGTGCTGGAGAAGAACCGCCACAGCTATAAGGCCGCTGTTAAGCTATTGAAGCGTCTTGCCAAGTTGTATAAGAAGATGAAGCGCGAGGAGCGGTGGGGAGAATTTCTGGACGCCTTCACCACCCGGCACAGCCGGCTTCGCGCGCTGCAGGAGGAGCTGCGGAAAGGAAAGCTGATTCCATGAGTATGCATACGCGAACTATTACCGTCCAGCTGGCCTTGAGCCAATATGGCGATGCCCTGATCTACGGCATCAACGAACGGGATGACTATGTCTCCGGCCTGCTGCTGAAGCAGCAGCTGTTTGCCTGGCATGAAGAATCCTTCTATGGCACGGAATTAACTACCCAGAACGCCGACGGCGTGGAGCTGGTCATTCTGCCCGCCGAGCAGGTGATCCCGTTCTTCGCAGAAATGAAGGTGCTCCAACACATTGGATGGAGCTGGGAGGGCAATGCTGCACTCGTGACCGCACTGGCCCCGGTTCTGGCCGCGCTGCTGGATGAGAAGCAGTATGTTCCCAGCTTCTCCGCGTTCCGCGAAGGCCAGCTGCGGTGGGACTGGGACGGCCAGGCGCTTGCGGGCGCCGCCCGCAGCAGCCGCACCGCTGCGGAAGCGCTGCGCGGGCTGCAGGAGCGCAGCACGCTTGCCGAAGGGCTGCAGGCCGCCTTCTCGGCGGCGGTCTTTCAGCGCTATTACAGCACGGAAGCCGAGGCGGGCGACCTGCGGAGCGAATTTCCGCTGCTGTTCAGCCGCAGCGGGCTGGCGGCCGCCGGGATGGACGCGGACAGCTGGCTGATGTCCATCGGCTGGAAGGCGGACTCCGCGCCGTTCCGCCCCGCGCTGCAGCTGCTGGAGCCGGACGGGGACTCGTCCTGGCGGCTGCAGCTGCTGCTGCAGGACAAGCGCGACGAATCCGCGCTTGTGCCGCTGCGGCTCTCGGACGACGGCGAGCCGCATGGGCGCTGGCCCGCGCCGTGGGCGGAGCACGTCCGCGAGCGGGCGGCCGGGTGGCTGTCGCGCCTGCGGGACAGCCTGCCCGGCGGGCACATTGGCCGCGGGCGCGATGTGCTTGGGGAACCGCTTAGCGACGAGGTCGCGTGGCGGTTCCTTACGGTCGACAGCCGGCGCCTGCTGGAGGCCGGCTGGCAGGTGCTGCTGCCGGCGTGGTGGGAAGCCGCCAGCCGCAAAAAGCCGCGCCTGCGCGCCAAGATCAGCTCCGGCGAGGGCAGCCGCGGAGGCCGGTCGCTGTTCGGGCTGGATGCGCTGGTCGACTTCGACTGGCGCATCTCCATCGGCGACGCCGACCTCTCCGAGGCGGAGTTCGCCGAGCTGGTCGCGCGCGGCGAGCGGCTCGTGAAGTTCAGGGGCCAGTGGATTCCCCTGGACCCCGCCCTCCTGGCCCAGATTCAGCGGGCCATGGCCGGAATGGACAAGTCGCAGGGCTTGTCCTTCCAGGATGTGCTGCAGCTGCATCTGCTGGGCAGCAGCGAAGATGAAGCCGCTGAAGCTGCGGCGGAGCAGGCTGAAGAGGACGCGGCGCGCTTCCGGCTGGAGGTGGAGCTGAACGCGCATCTGGTCAAGCTGATCGGCCAGCTCGGGCAGCGTGACCGGTGGCCGCAGCCCGCTGTGCCAACGGGGCTGCACGCTGAGCTGAGAAGCTACCAGCAGGAGGGCTTTGCCTGGCTGGCCTTCCTGCGCCGTTTCGGCCTGGGGGCCGTACTGGCCGACGACATGGGCCTGGGCAAAACCGTGCAGCTCATTGCCTATCTGCTCCATTTGAAGGAGCTGGAGGAGGCAGCCGAAGCTGACCCCGCTGCCGGCAGGGTGCGGCAGACGGAACCGCCCGGCTGGCCTTCCCTGATCATCTGTCCGACCTCGGTGCTCGGCAACTGGCAGAAGGAGCTGCAGCGGTTTGCCCCTTCCCTGAAGGTGATGCTGCACTATGGAAGCAAACGGCTGGACGCCGGCTACTTCTACGGCGCAGCTTCTCAGGCGGATGTGGTCCTGACCTCGTACGCCACGGCTGCGCTCGACCAGGAGCTGCTCAAGCAATTCACCTGGGCAGCGGTCTGCCTGGATGAAGCACAGAACATCAAAAATGCCGGGACCAAGCAGTCCTCGGCTGTGCGCAGCTTCCCGGCGCTGCACCGGATCGCGCTGACGGGAACACCGATCGAGAACAGGCTCTCGGAGCTGTGGTCGATCTATGACTTCATCACCCCGGGATACCTCGGCAGCGCCAAATCCTTTCAGGACCGGTTCGCAAATGCTATAGAGAAGGAACGGGATGCGAAGCGGACGGCGGATCTGCAGAAGATGGTTAAGCCGTTCATGCTGCGCCGCAAGAAAAAAGACCCGGCGATCCAGCTCGATCTTCCGGACAAAAACGAGATGAAAACCTATGTCCACCTCACGGCTGAACAGGCAGCCCTGTATGACCAGAACGTCAACGGCCTTCTGGAACGGATGCAAAAGCTGGAAGGGATTGAACGCAAAGGGGCTATTCTGGCCGCACTGACCAGTCTTAAGCAGCTCTGTGATCATCCGCTGCTGCTAAGCAAGGATACTTTGCCCGAGGGAGAACCGGAGGGCCGGGTCGATACCGCTGCCCTGATTGAGCGGTCGGCAAAATTGGAGCGGCTGCTCGCCATGGTGCGTGAGCTGCGCGAGGAGAATGAGCGCTGCCTGATCTTCACCCAATATGTCGGCATGGGCAGGATGCTGCAGGCCGTGCTGTCCCAGGAGCTGCAGGAACCCGTGCTGTATCTGAACGGCAGCACGCCCAAAAGCGCACGCGACCGCATGATAGAGCAATTCCAGACCCCTGCGCCTCCACAGGGGGAAGTCCCGCCGGCTGGCGGCCGGACGCAGTCTGGTCAGCCCAATGTGTTCATTCTCTCACTGAAGGCGGGAGGGGTCGGCCTGAACCTGACCGCTGCCAATCATGTCTTCCACTTCGACCGCTGGTGGAATCCGGCTGTAGAGAATCAGGCGACGGACCGCGCGTACCGGATGGGCCAGACCAAGGATGTGCAAGTGCACAAGTTCATCTCCCTGGGGACGCTGGAGGAAAAAATTGACGAAATGCTGGAGAGCAAGCAGCAGCTCAGCGATGATGTGATCGCAAGCTCTGAAAGCTGGATTACCGAGCTGTCCACCGATGCCCTGAAGGATCTGTTCACACTGCGGAGGGAGTGGGTAGGCTGACCGGCTTGATTTCAGCAGCAACAGCCTCCGGAATTACGATCGCAGTGTTTCTGCGGTAGCTGATAAGCGCAAAGTCGGACGCAGTGACGGCGATATTTCCCGGAATTCCGAGGTGATCCTGCTGACCTCAAGCTGCTCCAGCGCAACCTGCGACAAGACACCTGCACTATCCACAAGGAAAATCTGGATCTGCGTCTGCTCCTGGGAGTATACGGCATTGAACTGAAAATAAGTCTGGGTAATATTATAGATTTTGGTTACTACCTCCCGGTAATTCACTTCAAATAATTCCTGGACAGCTTTGGACGATCCGTTGTTGACCGCTTTTATGATTACCTGGCTAATGATGCCCAGCCCCCTGGTGGGTCTGCTGGTTAATGTGTTAGTCGTTAAATAAGGCACAGTTCATCCTCCTTCTAGTAATGTCGTTCTTATATCGTATGCGCCATGATTTAGAAGTTAGTAGATAAAACGGCAGATTGGCGGCATGGCAGCGCATTCGGACGCTCCCTGAAATGGAGCAAGTTGCCAGCTTCCGGCAGATGTGTTAGAATCAACGTAACTTTTGAAGAACGGAGGGTTGCGTGTGATAGACTATATCCGGATTCGCACTTTACGCGGCTAAGCTAATTTTATAGCGCTAAAGCTCTGCCCCGTGCAGAGGACTCAGGATAGGTCTATCTATTTTTGAAGGCAGCCCACAGCTTGAACCAACCGTCCGGCGGACAGATCGTCACGCCGGCATCGCCTTTAGGAATACTTGCAGCTCCATCAGGCAATAACAATGAACCGCTCCGCAGGCAGGTGCAGCAGCTTGCTGTTCTGCCGGGCCGCCGTATTTTTTTGCATACATTCATTGTTGCTATGGAAATGCCGAAGAAGGGACTTGGGGAATGTAGATTCCTCCGGTGGCCCTATTCTGTTGTCCTCTATTGATACTGTTAGCACAGGCAGACGGCCTGTGCTTTTTTATGTCCAATTTTACTCGTGGAGGTTGATTAATATATGGAAACTGTACATCAAAAGGCAGTGATTGTCGGTGTTCAGCTGCAGAGTGACAAGGATTTCGCTTATTCCATGGAAGAGCTGCGCAATCTGGCGGCCGCCTGTGAGCTTGAGGTGGTCGGTGAGCTGAGCCAGAAATCCAGCCGCATTAACCCGGCGCATTATATCGGTACAGGCAAAATCGGGGAGCTGGAAGCCCTGTTGGAAGCGCTGGAGGCACCGATTGTTATTTTTAATGATGAGCTTTCCCCTTCCCAGATCCGCAATCTGGAATCGGCGCTGGACCGTCAGGTCATTGACCGGACCGTGCTGATTCTGAATATATTTGCCGAACGTGCCAAAACGAAGGAGGCTCAGCTCCAGGTGGAGGTGGCACAGCTGCAGTATATGCTCCCCCGGCTGGCCGGAATGCGCGAGTCCCTCGGCAGACAAGGCGGCGGAGCGGGACTGAAAAATCGCGGTGCCGGGGAAACCAAGCTGGAGCTGGACCGGCGCCGAATCGAGGAACGCATCACGGCACTGCAGCTGGAGCTGCAGACTCAAGTAGCCCGGCGGCAGGTCCAGCGCAAGCAGCGGCGCAAAAACGAGGTACCCGTAGTCTGTCTCGTCGGTTATACCAATACCGGCAAGTCCAGCTTAATGAACACCATAATGGAAACCTACCACCCGGATCTCAAAAAGGGGTGTTGGCCAAGGATATGCTGTTCGCCACATTGGAAACCTCAGTGCGCAGCATTGAGCTGCCTGACCGTAAAACCTTTTTGTTGACCGACACAGTCGGTTTTGTCAGCCAGCTGCCCCATCATCTGGTCAAGGCCTTCCGCTCTACGCTCGAAGAGGTTACCGAGGCTGACCTGCTGATTCATGTAGCCGACATTTCCGATCCGCAGGTGGGCCAGCATATCGCTGTTACGGAGGAAACCCTGAAGGCTCTGGGCGCGGACGGAATCCCGGCAATTAAGGCTTATAACAAAGCTGACCTGACGGAATTGCCTTATCCTGTAGTAAAGGAGAATACTGTCACTCTCTCCGCTAAGCAGGAAAGCGGAATCGCCGAGCTGATTGGCCTGGTCCGGCAGCATGTCTTCAATGATTATATCCAGTGCGAAATACTGGTGCCGTTCGACCGCGGCAGCGTGGTTTCCTACTTCAATGATCACGCCGATGTGCAGGAGGTCAGCTATGAAGAACAGGGCACACGCCTGAAGCTGGAATGCCGGGCCGCCGATTATGAGCGGTTCAAAAGCGATTTTGTTGTGATCTCTCAGTAGGTGAGAGCACGCTTGAATTCCCCATTGCCCCGGCCCAACTTGTCCATCTAACCGGAAGCAGCAAAAGAAGGCAGGGTAACTCCCGGCCCTCTTTGCTGCTTTATTTTTTTGCGACGACTGCACCGGCAGCAGTGCTACTCCGCTTGACCAGGGCGCAGACGAAGCGAGAAGGCTTCCGCTTCTTCTCCGCTGGCGCTCACCCGCAACCTGCCCTCTGCCACCTCTATTTGCGGACCGGAGCTTCCCGGGGCCTGCTCCATATCCAAAGAAAAAACCATTGCCGCTTGCTGAAGAGCATGAAGGTCTATGCGTTTGCGCGGGCCGGAGTACAGAATCAGTTCCACCAGAATCCGGTCCCCTGTCTCATGAACCTCCCAGGTCCAGTCGCGGCCCGCACCTGCGTGCCCCGTAAACGCTGCAAACCATGTCGTAAGCACACAGTGCGCCTCACCGATCCGAATGGAAGCCCCTTCTGCCGTGGACTTGGCAACCACTCCCTTAAGCTGTCCTCCGATCTCCAGCCGCAGCCGTAAGTCTTCAGCCTCGATTGCGCCGCCTGTAAGATCCAGATTGGGATGGGTATCCCCTCCGTCTGTGATGAAGTCAATGCCGAACAGCACCTGCCCCTGTTCCTGCTTCGACTTGAAGCGGGCCGAGCAAAAGTCATAGCCATCGTGCAGGCACCGGAGCTGCATATAAACAGGAAGGCCGTTGTTATCCGCATAGACCAGCAGCGGCCGCCTCTGATTCCACAGATCACTATTTGTAAAAGATCCGATGCTGATCCGGGGCGTCATATAAGTAACGGCCCATTTGCCGGTGCCGTCCGTCTCATCGCCTTCATAGAGCTGCCTGATTTCTTGTGTACGCGCAACGCTGAAGGCCTTCAGGCAGGCTGCCGGACACTCGAAGCCGCTTTTGTACCATTCCTCTTCGTACGGCAGCTCTTCCCAACTGAAAAACATCACTGTCCCCCGGGTAGCCACCTGCAAAAAAGCCTTGCTCTGATTATTCAGGAGCGTCTCATAAGAGCGGGAATGCGGGCCGGACCACTGCCCGGTCGCCGGGTGGTAATAGCCCGCCACCGTCCTCCAGGTCAGATCAATCAACTCTCTGGTGAGCCCGCGCACCTGGTCATCCCTGGTTTCGGAATGCAGCTTGGATAACTCCAGGATGGCGATGTACGTATAGACCGGGCTGTTATATTCCTGAAAAGCGCCGCGTTTCATCGTATAGTCATACAACTTCTGCAGACGCTTCAACCCATAGTCCGCGAAATCCCCGCGTCCCAACTGCTCCCCTGCAATTCTGGTGACGAAGGCCCCCAGAATTGCAATATTAGTGTAATCCGGCCCGACGTTCCGCTTGATAATGGCCTCACAGGCATAGCTAACGGAGCCGGCAACGGCCTTGCGCAGGGCCTCCGGGAACCTGCTCCCATGGCGCTTGAGAGCCTGAACCAGGCGGCTGCCGCAGAAGTCCGCCCAGTTCCAGTCGGGCGGCGCCATTTGTGCCAGCGGTTCTTCATAGAACCAGGGCCAGATCCCAAAGGTATCCTGGCTGCGGTCCGTATCCTGAAGAGACACCACCTGGGCGATAATCCCGAAGGCCCGCGGCTCATGCTCGGCAAGCTCTGTATCCAGCAGCCCGAGCGCATACGACAGCGAATCCCGGGTAGAATGGATGAATTCGACACCCCGCAGCGCGGTATGATAACCCGGGCTGCTGAACGGCGACTGAAGCATGCGGAGCTCCGGATTGTAGCGGGACCCGAGTGACTGCATTTTGCGGATCAGCATCCGCTGATGATCTATGGCTTCATGTTTATTTAGCTGTTCGGCCGTTTTCTTCACGATGATCTTCCTTTCCTCAAGGTAAGGGGAATCCAATCCCGCTTTTCATGCCGGACGTGTACCCGATAACAGATCCGGCGCCTGCGTGAACAGCTGCATCACCAGCCCCTGTCCATACAGCGTAGGGTAGGTTTCGATGGTATTGTAAGCATCTGCCGAGGGCATGACGGGCGTCCCGCCGGATACCCCTTGCACTTCTCCGTTCTCCGCGATGAGCGGAAGAATGCCTTGAACGGTCTGCCGGGCACCATCCAGATAAGAGGAATCCAGCAGGCCCTGCTCCACGCCTTTGATGAACCCGCAGGCTATTCCCGCACTGCCTGAAGTCTCCTGAACAAAATCCGGTCTGTTCAAGACCGTATGCCATAACCCATCCTCCGCCTGACAAGACCGCAGCCCTGCGGCGAGCAAGCGGTACCGGCTGTACAGCTCTTCGGGAATCGCAACCACCTCTCTAAGCTCCGCTACAATCTGGGGAACGGCCAGGGTAATCCATGCATTGGCGCGCGCCCAATGGGCTGCCGACATATGATTGCCCGCCCGGCTGTTCCAGCCGTGGTACAGCAGTCCCGACCCGGGGTCCTGCAGCAATTGCAGATGCAGCAGCGTCTGCTGGACTGCAGCATCCGCCAGCCGGGACTCTCCCGTCAGCCCGCCCAGGCGCGCCAGGAACAAAACCGCCATGTAGACTGTATCCGCCCATACCTGCTCCGGGAAATCCACATTTTCCGTTACGGTATGCTCCAACGCGCCCTCACGCGTGACCGGAGCAGCGTCCAGCATCCAATCGGCGGTGGACATGGCCTTTTGCAGAAACCATGGGTCCCCTGTCTGGCGGTACAGCTCCGGAAAGAGCGCAAAGGGGGCCAATGAATTAATAACTTTTGCCCCTTCGGCCTTGCGTTTATTGCGGTTCACCCACTGCAGCAGGTAATCCAGAACTTCCCCCGCCCGCTGGCTGTGGCGTACTCCATCAACGAAATCACGCCGACCCCCGGCACCCAGTCCCAGTGGTCGATGTCCATTCCCCAGTGTCCCTTATGCTCCTCCAAAATCATGTATCGAAACAATAGATCCAGCGTCTCCGCAAGCTTCCGCTCAGTGTTCATGATGATGAAGCCCCCTTAAGTCCGGAGAACCTTCCAGTAGGTCCGCCTTCACCGGAGACTGCCCCTGAAAGGGCACCTCTCCGAACAACGCTTTCACCGTAAGCTCCACCGTCTCTTCATGCAGCGAATAGGCATTAATTAGCGCATCCAGAAACGGCATATCCTGCAGCAAATATGGCGTGGCAAAAGAAATTCCAATCGGACGGATGGTCTCCGCATGCTGCATCGCCCAGATCGCTTTAGCCGCCTCGCCCACCGGCCGGGCTGTATTCATCATGCCGTGCAGAGGCAGAAAATAAGGCGCAAACGCAGCATCCCAGCGAATCCCCGACAGCTCCCATTTGCGCAGCGTGCCCAGCGGCTCAAATTCATCGAGGATATCCACCTGTAACCCTCTCGCCCGTAAAAGCTCCACAAAGACATTCATCCGCTCATACTTGCGGCCTTCCGTCACTTTGTTCAGGAGAACCACCAGCACCCGGCGGGTGGTCTGAGGGTTAAGCGGCAGGATACCGCCACGATTGCGGACAAGCGTAATGCAGCGCTCCGCAATCGTCCGGCTCAGCTGTCTGGCTTCCAGGTCAAGCTTTGGCGGTAGCCGGTCATTCAGCAGCGGAACCGCTTGCGGGTCCCTGCCCTTTTGATCCACCCGGTGTACCCCAAGCAGGGCTTTCAGCTCCAGCACCCGGCGGACACTGGCATCCAGCCGTTCCATACGGACGGTCCCTTCACTGACTGCCCGCTCCATGAGCCCGAAATATTCCACACCCGGCCACAGCAGCACATCCGTACCGCAGTTGAAGCAGTCCACCATCCGTTTCTCATAACTGCCCCAGGCCAGAAATCCGCCCATATCCAGCGCATCCGACAGCACCACGCCTGCAAAGCCCATACGCTCCCGCAGCAGTCCTGTGGTGATGCGTTCCGACACCGTTGCCGGTACAGGCTTCTCTTCCTGCGTACCCCCCTCCAGCCAGGGAAGGGCAATATGCCCGGTCATATACGACAGGACACCCTGATCAATCATATGCTGTGACACTTGCCCGTAAGCCGCGAACCACTCTTCCTCAGACAAGCCGTTGATGGTGGTCACAATATGCTGGTCCCGATAGTCCACCCCGTCTCCCGGAAAATGCTTGGCACATGCTGCCAGGCCATGGTCCTGCATCCCCCGCATGACTGCGCCCGCCAGCCTGGCCGCCCGTTTCGCGTCATCCCCCAGGCAGCGCGTAGTAATTACAGGATTCATCCAGTTCAGCAAAAGGTCCGTCCCGGGTGCCAGCGCCCAGGTAAAACCCGCCGCCCGCCCTTCCAGTGCTGTAAATTTGCCGTATTCGTAGGCCAGGGCCTCATCGTCGGCAGCAGCCAGCCCAAGGAGCGGCGGGAATGCGGTCAGGCTCTTCACCGCCGACCCCGCACCAAACTCCAGATCGCCGGAGAACAGCAACGGATATTTGCTGATCCGCTGCAGCTGCTCCGCCCAATCCCGGTACTCCTCCGCCTTGCCCGCCGCCTTCTGAATCACCTCTCCGCCGATAAAAAAGCTCCCTACTGGATACGTTTTCAAATATGCCGTAAGCGCCTGCTCATCGTTACCCTTGAAGGGCAGCCGCCCCGCATGATCCTGCATCGTTTGCCCAATCTTTTCCCGCAGGCTCATGGACGCGAACGTGCGCTCTACCCAATCCTGCTCTTCCCTTGTCAGCGGCCTTTGCATGTGTGAATTCCTCCTGATAAGTTTTCGATCCCCTAAAGGCGTTTCGATCCCCCTAAATCCCCCTTAGCCAAGGGGGACCCCAAGGGCCCCGGCCCTCTGGACACCCGGATAGCTGGCGGAGGCGGGGGTGTTGTGCTCCCGGGCTGCTGTGTGCGGAGAGCGCTTCACCCCTGCGGGGACGCTTTGGCTGTAACCCGCCTGCTGCAAAAGGCAAGGGAACGCTTCGCTCCCCCCAAACATCCCAAAGCAAAGGGACGCTTCGCTTCCCCCAAACATCCCAAGACAAGGGGACGCTTCGCTCCCCCCAAACATCCCAAGGCAAGGGGACAATTTGCTCCCCCTAAAACTTTCACTGTCTTAAGTGTACCCGGCAGACGGCAGCGACTAAATAAGGTCAGCTATAATAAAAGTTCGAAATCCTATTGGATTTTCGATCCCCCTAAATCCCCCTTAGCCAAGGGGGACCCCAAGGGCCCCAGCCCTCTGGACACCCGGATGGCTGATGTAGGCAGAGGTGTGAGCTCCTGGGCTAATATGTGCAGAGAGCGCTTCACCCCTGCGGGGACGCTTTGGCTGTAACCCGCCTGCCGGAAAGTATGGGTACGCTTCGCTCCCCACCAAACCATAAAAGCATGGGTACGCTCCGCTCCCCACCAAACCGTAAAAGCATGGGTACGCTCCGCTCCCCACCAAACCGCAAAGACATGGGCTAGCTTCGCTCCCCACCAATCGTACAGGCATGGGCCAGCTGCGCTGCCCCAAAACGGCAACAGCAGCACAATTAGCTGCTCAGCTCCATCTATTGCAAAACGTACAGCAGATTTGCTGATTTCGTGTCTGAAATATCAATCTGCTGTATTTTGTGCAATAGAAATTCTGAAAACAGCCTTATCTCAGCTTCCCTGCCATATTCTGCTGCACAAAGTGCAATCAAATCCAATTCCAGCCCCCTGGGATCAAAATTCTGTTGCAGGAAATACATTAGAATGGTGAAACGCCGTCCGTTGACAGCGCCCTTATGTAAATCCCCGCCGCCGCACTTCACAAAGCAGGCGGCGGGATACTGCTGCAGACTATGCGCTCCAATCTCAAGCCCTGTTAGGGCAAGCCGATACTCAATGTCTCACTTAATTTGTTGTTCTCCTTGTTCATTTCCTCATACCGCCAGATATCGTTCACGAAGAAGCCGATGGTGAAATCGCCGATGGTGGGAACTGCCCACCTTGGCGTGCCTTGGGCGCTGCTGTTGGCGGTCAGGGTAATCTCTTCTCCCGGCTGGATCACGGTGTTGTTCGTATCCGTCCAGGAGACCACTCCGCCGTTGACGGAAAAAGCGCCGCCGGTTATTTGCCCAAGCCCCGTAGAGGTGTTCAGCGGCGTTGGACGCACTCCGATGTTTTTTACCTTGGCCCAGAAAATTAAGGAATCACCGAGCTGCGGAGTGGTGTGCGAAGATGGGGTGCCGTCGCTATTAACGATGTTCCAGCCGATATCTGTAACGGTCAGGTCCGGAAGCGGGGCGGGAAGTATGGGTTCATAGCTCTCGAACTCGAACCCATGGACCATCACCAGCCCGTCGGTCCCTCTGACCTCAATCCGGTGCAGGCCATACTCCAGACCGGTAAGCTCATAGACAATTTTGTTGTCTCCCTCCAGACCAGCCTGGGGAATAACTATCGTCTCCCTATACTGCCCGTCGACGTAGACATCGGCGCTGCCCATATCACTTTTGACATCTGATCTCCAGCGGACCCCGATGCCCTTGAAATTGAACACTGCCGTGGCGTCAGGCGCATAGGTCACGTGAGATACACCATTGGAAGCTGTCGTGAAGCCGGTATAGTCGATATAAGGATGATCGTGCTCCACGGTATACCAGGCCGAGACAGGAACATAAGCCCCTTCCTCAAGCTTGAAATAATCAAGATTTGCGCCGTTCCCGGCGGAGGTGAAGCTAATCATGTTATACCCCGGCTGAAGCGTAATGCCGTACTGTCTCGCGGTAAAGTTAGAGTTCCAGCTTCCGGTGGAAGGCAGGGTCACAGTTGTTTGTTTTACGCCGTTGATCAGAATATTTTTCTTCGATTCCTGATTGGAAGCGTATGCAATAGTTAACGTATAGCTTCCGCCGTTCTCCGAATAGAACCCTTGAACGGTCAAACCTCCGGCATGGGTCTGCTCCACCACTCTTCCCCCTGAAGCGATGCTGTAGTGGCCGATTTTGAGCGGCGCGGCAAAAGCGGTGGCTTCCGCCTCGAATTTGGCCGGGTCTCCGGGTACATGCGGCGTGATCGGCATCGGCAGGGTAGTTGCAGATACGGCTGTGCTTAAAGGCGAGATGTTGCCGGAATCATCCACAGCCTGAATCCTATAGCTGTATACAGTTTCAGGCGCTACAGTGTAGTCGTTATAAAAGGTAATCCGGCCCGGAATCGTCATTACCGGTTCTGTTCCACCGTCACGGTATACATTGTAAGTTACAACGCTGTCGTTGTCCGTTGCGGCATTCCAGGTTACTTTGACCTGCTCATGGCTCACCGCCACTGCTGCCGGACTGGTTGGAGCGGAGGGTGCCTCTGTCTCCAGCTCATCCAGAATATACTGGACGGTTTCGCCTGCGCCGAGGGTTACTGTAAGCGTAAGATCCGGCGTTGCCGTAAGCTGGACACTGGAGTGGGCGGCGGCATAGGTATCGCCGGGGCCAAACCGCTCTCCGGTATATTCGCCGCACTCCGGCATCTTGACCCGGACCTGCATCGTCACCGGACCGGTTTCAAAGTTCACAAAATTCAGCAGAATTTTATCTGCAGAAGCTCCTATAGCTGAGGTGCCCAGCGCCGAGGTGTCCACCGCCCGGAAATACGTTTTTTTCCCGTTCAGGTCCGATGGATTCAGAACCTCGTAGCTGAGCGGACGCCCATGGGTGGCGTATGCGGCGGCCAGCCTGCGGAACGTCTTCAGTCTAGTCTCGCCCGGTTCGTTGGTATTGGCTGCTACAGCCGCCGTATCCTCGAAGCGATGGGTATTCCAGTTGATGCCGGAATCGAACAAGCCGAATTCAGTGCCGTCATTGAAGAAGGCCGCATGCTGCATAATATGGTCGACATAGCCGATATTCCCGCGCAGCTCCCGGTCAAAAGCGGAAGCGAACCTGTGGGCATACGTACCATATTTCGTATTGTCGGAATGGTTGTCGTTGCTGCCAGTTTCACTCATCGCCATTTCTTTGCCGAAGCCCTCATCCGCTTCCCCGTACACCTGCAGATTCTCATACAGGCTGCCGCCCGGCAGCGGCTGTACGCCGGTTCCGCCATAGCTGTGTCCGTTCGTCACATCTGAAAGCGCTTCAATCTCTTCGCGCTGGGCAGCATCCCGCTCCCACCCGTCAGGAATTCCGTTATAGGGCCAATAGGCCCAGCCGGGTGCCACAATTTTGAGATAGGGCTGGTTGTTAGTCTGACGTTCCTGATCCATCAGCTCATGGATTGCCAGCACAGATTGCTGGGACCACCTGAACAAGCCAGGCTCGTTGCCCGATTCCGCGTACTGGTACAAATCCCCGAACTTACTGACAAACCCGGAGTAATAGCTCCTTAACGCCGTGCTGACCGTTCCACCCACCAGATCGGCATTGTTCTTCCAGTTGCCCCCGATGATATTCACCATTGGTTCCAGATTCAGATCACGCAGCGTCTCGAGATAGTTCCGGCCCTGCGGGTCCCAGCCTGCGCTCGTATCCGACCAGAAGGAGGCGCGCATCCAGTTGCCGCTGTAGGCGATGCCCATCCATTTGGTCATTGGCGCCAGATGGCGGATCGCATTTTCGTCATATCTGAAGGTTGCTGCAGCCAGCGTGGTTCCCAAATGCACATACCGTCCATGAATCGGCTCCTCCGCCTGTTCTTCGAGGGACTTCAGCTTGAAATAGTCCCACTCGAACCATAAATATTGGTCACCGTCATATCCTGGAGCTTGCGGGTCCGCATACAAGCCGCGGTCAACCACAAGTTCAAGTTCGTTTTGACCAGCCTGCAGTTGTTCTTTCGGGATATACAGCCTGTAGGTTTCCTTCCACGTATTCTCCAGGGCGGCTTCTCCGTTATTCAGACCTGTAATTTGAATGAGTCCGCTCATGAGGCTATTGGTGAATACGGCAAGCTGGGGAATCGCTGTGCTTGCGTCAATTACCTTGAAGCTGAATTCCACTCCATGCTCAGGAACTGCCGCTAAGTCAAAGGTAAGGTTCACCGTTCCATTGACATCGGCCTTCATTCCTTTGGAGACTGAATTCCAGCTGCCAGCGGGCAGAGGCAAGGTAAGATTGCTGTACACATTATTGTAAACTGTAAATTCGGCTGAGCTATTGTCCGCAGTCCCCACCTGCCATAGCAAGCCGGGCGGGTCATAGGTGGCGGTTGCAACCGTCCCGGGCAGCAGAGCTGCGGAAACCGGACGGGTAACCGGACCTTCGGTTTTTGCATGCTTTGAGGTCATTGAAATCTCCTGCTTGACTGCCGCTGTGCCCGGAGGATCAGCGGATACAATACGCCCGCCCGGCATCAGAACCGTCGTACATAACAGGGTAAGCAGTACAGCTGTTTTTTTAATCATTCGCACATTAACACCCTCTTCTATTAGAATAGAAACAGGGCCCCCAATTGCTAATTCGGCGAATAGGAATACCCGACGCCCAGGCAAGCGGCCGCAGCAAGCTGAAGTTAAGAATCAGGGGGTGGCCGAACTTTACCGGGAATCGGGTCTGCTAATCATTCAACATCTTATTTGGCGGCCAAAAACGCATCCATTTGTGACTGAATTTCGCTTATGACAGCATCCAGTCCAGCGGCCTTCAGCTTGCTGTTCATTTCCTTCAGGATGGGCTCAGGGTCTTTTTCCCCGGAATACAGGGTATTCTTATACTGCTTCGTAATGTTGATCAGCGCGCCGATCTGCGACTGCACCTTGGTCGAGTCAAACACAAAGCCGATCACCGGGGACACCTTGGAGTTTTTGTTCCAGTCGGTATAGAGCTGTACCCGTTTCGGGTCTTCGTCCTTGTTCAGATAGTTCAGCAGCACATTCCCGATCATCCAGGAGGATACCGAGTTATACCCGCTGTCCGGAATAAATTCAACCGTATTGTCGCCTACCTTTTTATAATGCTTGCCTTCAATGCCGAAGGTTAACAGGTTATACAGGACCGGATCGGTATGAATCAGGTTCATGAACATCATGGCCCGCTCAGGGTTTTTGGAGGTTCTGGAGATGGCGAGCATGGAGCCCTGCAGGCTTTTGGTGCTGACCTGTACCGGCAGAAGGGTTTTGATGACCATCGGCTTCTCGGCGAGACGGGTCCAGTCATTGGTAGAGGTTGGATTCATATTGCCGTAAGTGAACCAGGCTTTGCCGCTTTTTACCGCATCCTTCAGCTCGGTTTTGTCGGTAGCCCCGTTCTTGTTGATATAACCCGCTTTGTACCATTCGCGGATCAGTTTCAGCCGTGCCAGAATTTCCGGGGTGTCATATTCGTTAAAAACCTTCATCGTCTTATAATCGAGCAGTGTCGGAATTTCATTGCTGCCATCGAGGTCCTCGCTGTCCGGGTACACGGTGAACCAGTTCAGGCTGTCGGTATGATTCATGAACAGCGGTGTGATGGCCGGCTCCTTCTCTTTAATCGTCTTCAGCATTGGTTCAATATCCTCGAGCTTCTTGATGCTGTTCACATCGAACCCATACTTGTCGACAATTGCCTTATCAAAAGCAAACCCTACCGACTGGCCCAGCTCCTTCTCGGTTGGAACCGCATACAAATGTCCATTGACGGTAGCCGCCTGCAGGTAAGCCGGGTTAATCTGTGCCTTGGTCTCTTTGGCATAGGTGTCCAGCAGTTCCTCCAGCGGCAGATAAGCGCCTTTGGCGGCGTTGGTCATAAAGTTCCAGGTGTAGACCATGTCGAATACTTCGCCGGACTGGATCATCAGGTTCACTTTGTCTGCCGGTTTATCCCAGCTGAGCTGGTTGATCTTGATTGTGGCGTTAATCTTATCCTTCAGATATTCATTGATCGCCTGCTCGACGGAGGCCACATCCTTATCCGGTCCGCCGGGCAGATACAGCGACAGCTCCACCTGTTCCAGCTCATTCGTCTTTTCGGTGGCTACTGCCTTATCCGAAGCAGCCGGTGCAGCGGTGCTGTCGGCCTGCGTCCCCGTCGGGGCAACCTCATTATTGCTGTTGTTTCCGCCGCACCCGCTTAACGATAGTCCGATCAATAGCACAAGTGAAAGCAGTAGACCCGTTCCCTTTTTTCCCGCCATATCTTGTTTTCCTCCCCTAGATGAATCAATATATGCTAAACCGGTGGAATCCGAGGTTAGCCTTTAATAGAACCCAGCGTCAGGCCTTTGATAAAATACCGCTGAAAAAACGGATATGCCAGCACTATCGGACCAATGCCGATCAGCGCCATGGCCATGCGGATGGTTTCGCCCGGCAGTTTGGCCAGCTCAGTAGCCGAGCCCTGAATCAAAGCCCTGTTGCGGCTCAGGTAGTCCGCCTGGGAGATCATTTTGTACATCAGGTATTGCAGGGAATAAAGATCAGTATCCGTGATGAAGATCATGCTGTTGAACCAGTCGTTCCAGTAATGCAGGGTGTTGAACAAGCCAATCGTCGCAAATACCGGCAGCGACAACGGGAATACAATCCGGAAGAAGGTCCGCAGCTCACCGGCACCGTCAATTTTGGAGGCCTCAATCAGCGCAGGCGGCACACTCATCTGGAAATAGGTTTTCATAATCAGCACATTGAACGGGGACAGCAGCATCGGAACGATGAGGGCCCATATTGAGTTTTTGAGATCGAGTACCTGGGTGTAGACCATGTACCAGGGCACCAGCCCGCCGCCGAACAGCATCGTGAAAAAAATCAGGAAGGCAAAGAAGCCTCTGTACTTGAAATCAGCCCGCGAAATCGGATACGCATACAGGGAAGAGATAAATACGCTGAGCAGAGTGCCGGCAACGGTGACGAAGATAGACACGCCGTAGGCTTTTACAATGACAGTATAGTCTTTAAAAATATAGGCATATGCCTCCAGACTGAGCTTCTCCGGGATAAACTGATACCCGTTCAACACAATCGAATCGTAGTCGGTAATCGAAATCATGAACACCAGCACAATCGGCAGCAGGCAGGTGATCGACAGGATGATAAAAATAATATGGAGTATAATATTCGTCGGCCGGGATATTTCATTGTTGGTCACTGGTTCCATCCTCCTTTCTTTTTAGAAAACAGCCTGGTCCTTGTCGACCTTGCGCACGATCCAGTTCGAGCCGAGGACAAGGAAGAAGCCGACGATGGATTGGTATAGTCCGGCTGCGGCGGACATGCCAAGATTGCCCATGTTGATCAATGCGTTATAGACGTAGGTGTCAATGACGAGCGTTGTCGGATACAGTGCCCCGGAGTTCAGTGTAGTCTGGTAAAACAGTCCGAAGTCCGAGCGGAAAATGCCGCCGATGGCAAGAATGGTTGTGATGATGATGACCGGACGGATGAGCGGGATCGTAATATGGAGAATCTGCTTCCACTTGCTGGCTCCATCGATTAGCGCCGCTTCATAATACTCGCTGTCAATGCCGATAATTGCCGCAAGATAGATTACGCAGCCATACCCCACCCCTTTCCAGAGGTTGATCAGCGGCAGAATAAACGGCCAATATTTCGGCTCCGAGTACCAGTTCAGCTCATTCAGCCCGAACATCGCCAGGATTCCTTTGTTAATGAAACCGTATTCAACGTTTAGAAAAGCGAATACAAGATAGCTCACTACCACCATCGACAGGAAATACGGAAAGAACATAACGCTCTGATAAAATTTGGCGGCCAGCTTGTTTTTCAGCTCATTCAGGGCAATCGCGATGGACACGGCAATCACCAGATTGAGAATAATAAACACGAAATTGTACAGCACCGTGTTGCGGGTGATGATCCAGGCGTCCGAGGTAGCGAACAGAAATTTGAAATTATCCAGCCCCACCCACGGGCTTCCGAGAATCCCGTCGACATAGTTAATATTTTTGAAGGCAATGATGATCCCGAACATCGGCAGGTAGTTGTTAATGAGCAGGAAAACTACACCCGGCAGCAGCATCAGCAGCAGCACCTTGTGCCTCAGCAAATGCCGCAGCATGGAGCTTCTTTTCGGATGTAACCGCACTGGCAGATGCAGCCTGGTGTCCAGCGCGTTTCTTTTTTCATGAGTGATCATCGCCTACGCCTCCTGATTTCTTCAGCAGTCTCTCTCTTCCATGCTTTAAGTGTAGCCGGAGAACGGCAGATGCTAAATAAGGCCATCTATAATAAAAGTTCGATAATCTACAGAGTTTGGAGACTGCAGCTTTCAGGACCAAAGCGACCTCCGATGCTTGAACAACAGCATTTCTGCCGTTGTTTCCAGGCAAGCCACTTTTTAGCTCTTCAACAACGGCATTTCTGCCGTTATTTCCAGGCAAACCACTACTAAACCGGATAATTTGAGCCTCAAGCAACCCTTAGTGGGAAAAAGTACCACTAATAAGCCCATTTTTCCTCATCTACGCCAGATTTCCCGGAAATAAGTCTACTAATTCCCACTAAACCTCGCTGCAGAGCGATTTTTCTTAGAATAGTTTTACTTTTTCCACCTAATCCTCGCCTGCCCGGACGGTTCGACGATTCGACGATTGCAGTCCAGCGGTTTGACGGTTCAACGATTCACTGATTTAGCAGTTCAGCAGTTCAACAGACCGCTCACCGCTTAGAGTATTCGATTCCAAAGCAAAAAGACCGTTCCTAAACCGTACGGCCTTTAGAAACAGTCCTTTCCTTTAACTAATGCAACGGTTGTTCCCCCTCGCGGCCGCACCTTGCACGAATGGCAATGGTCCAGCCCTCTCCCCTGTTCTTATTCCTGCCCGGCGTTCAAGCGGCTCTTCAGGCTTTTGGCCTTCAGCGGGGAACGGGGATTGAAGTCCGGATAGATGTACTCTTCATGCTTGAACGAATATCCGGTTGCGGCGATGTCCAGCATCTGGTTCAGACGGTCACTTTCCGCACGGAGTCCTTCGCCTGCACCTACCCCGCCGGAAAGGATCTGCAGGTAGAGCTGCATCCGGGGCCGGTCTCCAGAGTCACGCGGCTCAACCGAAACGGTGTTCGGATCGTACTGATCCATAATCTGTGGAGAGAGCGGGTAAATAGATTCCTCTGCAGTAGGGTAAAACTCCTTAAAATGGCCCAGACCGGGAACCTGGCCCGGCAGGTCCGTGATGCCGTCTACCACAGGCAGCGCCAATGCCTGCTGGAACAGAATGTTCAGGAAGGCTTCCGACTGAAGGAACTTCCATACCTTCACTGCCGCTTCCTGATCCGGGGCACTGCTATTCACCGCCAGCGGCGAATGCGGAATCACCATGAGCGCCCCGCTGCCCCGGCTGGCTGAAGATGTCACGGGCGGCAAAGCCACGCCCCAGTCATCCTTTGGCATATATTCCTGCAATTTCACATAATCTTTGCTGGTTGCATACATCATACCGATGTTGCCGTCGGCAAATTGCCTGAGCGCACTGTCCCGCTTCAGCAGGGTCTCCCCGGGATACAGGCTGCTCTCGGCCTTCATGTCCAGCAGCAGCTGCAGCCAGGGAGCGTACACGCTGAGATCATAACGTCCGGTCCGGTAGTTATACAGATAGACCCCGCTGTACGTATTGGACATCTCCAGCCCCGTCTGCAAGCTGTCCTGGCTGTCTCCCGCTGCCAGCGCAAAGCCGTATTTATTCACGCCAACCCCGGCCCGGCTGATCCTGGCAGCAGCCTGCTTCACTTCCGCGAAGGTAACGGGGGGCTGCTCGGGGTCCAGACCGACACTGCGGAACAGCTGCTTGTTATAGATAAGCCGGACCGTCTCAATACTGGAGGGCATGAAGTAGACTCCTCCCTTGAACAGGGAACTGTGGGCATAATCCCGGGCCCACTCCGGAAATCTGTTCAGATCAGCGGGGCCTAAGTAGGAGTTCAAATTGGTCAGATACCCTTTGTTCACATAAGTAGCCAGCCAGCCGTTATCCACGCTGAACACATCCGGCCCCTGACCTGAAGTCATCAGCATGTTGAGCATGTCATTGTAAGTATCCGCAGACAGGTTGACCATTACAATTTCAATATGATCGGGATTGCTTTCGTTGAATTGCCGGATCGCGTTTTTTACCTCCAGGTTCTCCGTCCAGTCGTTTAGCGCAATCCGGACCTGAATCTTGGGGGCAGCCTTAGGTACCGGTTCCGGACTAAACTCCACCAGCAGCGGACGGTCATAAGCCAGGGCATACACAATAAGCCCGCATAGACTCAGGCCAATGATATAGAATAGCAGCCGTTTCATCCTTCACCTCCTGCGTTGACAGCGTGGCGCACCCGTTTTACAATGTATACCATCTATTGATTGATATTTTCCATTAATCCCTAGTAAATGGCAAGCGAATTATCCGCAGAACTGAGGGGGGTTCAGATGAAGAAATTATTTGATACTCTGTCCAAAACCCTCTTCCTGTACAACTTCAGTATTCGCAGCAGGCTTATCCTCTACTTCCTCTTTCTCGTCCTTTTGCCAACCACAATCATCTCCGTAACGGTATATAACAAATCAGCCGATATTATCACCCGCAATGTCCATACATCGATCGAAAACAACCTGAACCTGGTTCAGGACAATCTGGCCCAGCGCTTTGCCGCTGCGGATAACGCCATGATCTCGCTGTATCTCAATACAGAGTTCGCTGACCTGATCTCCTCCAACCGTCCGACGGACAGTACAGGAATCATCAATGAACTGGCCGCGCTGAACAAGATTCTGGAGACCTTCTCCGGCAGCGGAACAGCGGGCGGCAGCTTTGTCCCTATGCTATATATGCTGAACCGCCCGGAATATACACAGTATAATTTCTCCAGACGGGTGTTCAATATCGATCTGATTTCACTGAAGCCGTGGTACCTCGGCATTCCGGCTAGATCCGATTTCACCGTGGTCGGACTCAGTTCCCTGGACGCCAGGTTCACCCTTAAATTTGCGAAGCGCCTGTTCGGCATCCGCCATGCCCAGCTTCCCTATGTCGGGCTGCTGACCATCGATATTCCAGTGACGGAGTTCGATAATCTGCTGGACCATTACAAGCCCACGGCGGGCAGCCGGATTTATATCGCCGACCAGACCGGGACGATTGCAATCAGCCCGGACGCAGCACTTATTGGACAGAATATCAGCACACAGGACTATTACAGCCAAATGAAGACCGCTGAAGGCGGCGGCGGTACCTTCCATTCCTTCCGCCAGGTGATCCAGGGGGACAACATGCTGGTCTCCTACATCAAAATACCTGAAACGGGCTGGACGATCCTCTCTTTCTCACCTGTTAAAGAGCTTAATGGAGAACTGGCTTCATTCCAGCGTGTCATGTATATCGCCATCAGCATCTGTATGCTCATCTCGCTTATGATGGCCCTGCTGCTGTCGGAAAATATCTCGGCCCCCATCCGCAAATTCATCCAGTCGATGTCCCATGCCGAAAGCGGGAACTTCAACATTATTATCCGCTACCGGCGCAAGGACGAATTCTCCTATTTGTTCAACCGCTATAATAAGCTGCTCCAGCAGATCAAAGCACTCATCGACAAACTCTATGTTACGGAGCTGCGCAAAAAAGAAGCCGAGCTCAAAACACTTCAAGCCCAGATCAATCCGCATTTCCTCTATAACACACTGGATTCGATCAACTGGATTGCGATCAATCATGACATTCCCGAGATCAGCAATATGGTTACCTCGCTGTCCGATTTCTTCCGGTACAGCCTGAGCAAAGGCCGGAATATCATCCCGCTGCGCGATGAACTGCGGCAGGTGGACAGCTACCTGCAAATTCAGCAGTTCCGCTTCCAGGATAAGCTGGAATACGAGCTGGAGGAGACAGACCCCAAGGTGCTGGAGGAATGCCTGGTGGTCAAGCTCAGTCTTCAGCCGCTGGTGGAGAATGCCATTATCCACGGAATACAGAAGCGGCGGGGCAAGGGCAAAATCCGAATCCGCGTGAAGCGGTCCCAGGATATCCTCTCTGTGTCGGTGTTTGACGATGGAGTGGGTGCAGATCCGGAGCGGCTGAACCAGCTGCTGACCGATAAGCAGCCAGGCAATGAGTCTTACGGCATACGCAATGTGCATACCAGAATCCAGCAATTTTTTGGCGAGGCCTATGGCATCCGTTATTATGCCAATGCCGAAGACCAGCGCGGCCTCTTGGCCGTGGTCCGGTTTCCGGTCGTGACTACATGGAACGAGGTGATGGAAGATGCTGACGATGATCGTGGCCGATGATGAGCCGTTTATCCGCAGAAGTCTGATCCAGGTGTTCAACTGGCAGGAGGAGTTCGGCATCGAGATTATTGGAGAAGCCTCGGACGGACAGGAGGCCTATGAATTATGTATGGAGCTGCAGCCGGACATTCTTTTTACGGATATTATGATGCCCATGCTGGGGGGCCTGGAAGTGGCCGAGAAGCTGAAGGCCGGGCAATGCCGGACCCGCATCATTATTATCAGCGGAGCCCAGGATTTCTCCTACGCTCAAAGTGCGCTGAAGGTGAATGCCGAGGGGTATATACTGAAGCCCGTCAAATTGCCCGAATTACGGGAGGTCTTTCAGGAAGTCGTCTCCCGGCTCCGCGGGGAGAAAGACCAGCAGATGAATGTGGAACAGCTGCGCAGGCAAGTGCAGACCCATATGCCGCTGATCCGCGAGAAATTTCTTCAGAACTGGGCTGCAGGGCTGTACCGGGATGAAGGGGAGCTGTGGGAGAAGATCGGCTATTTCCAGCTTCCCTTCAAGCCAGGAGATGTCCTGACGGCAGGCGTGCTGCAGTTGGATGATTATCAGAGCGCGGTCGACAAATTTTCGGAGGATGATAAGCAGCTGCTGTATTTTTCCATTCAGAATATCATCAGCGAATGTCTGGAGCACCCGCCCGGGGAGTCTCTTTTGCCGCCAGTGAAAATGAGTTTATGATCATCTTCGGCCCGGACGAGGGCGTTTCCCCCGGCGGCGGCACCATCACAGGCTTCTGTGAAAAGATCATCGGCAGCATTCACAAGTATCTGCGGCTGGATGCTTCCATTGGGGTCGGCAGAGCCTGCACCCGCGTAAGCGAACTGGAGGACTCTTATAAAGATGCGCTGGCTGCGCTGGTGCATACCTTTTATACCGGCAGCCGCTCCATTCTTCACATCAGGGATATCCAGCCCGGTACGGAGACCCTGCAAAGCGCCTTTTTTTACAAATTCCATGCCCGGCTGATGAATGAGCTGAAGGCAGGGCATACCGGGCAGGTGATGGAACTTCTGGAGAAGCTGTTCGACCGGCTGGCCGCCCCCAAGCTGCAAATTGATTATGTGCAGAGCATCTGTGCCGAGATGATTTTCACCTCTGCAAGAGCCCTCTATGAGCTGGATGAGGATATTGAACTGGTGCTGCAGGACCGGCTGACGATTATGGATACACTTTACAGGCATAAGAATTTATCCGGGCTGAAGACTTATGTGCTTTCTCTTTTTTATGATCTTAGCGCCTATATGGCCGGCAAAAACAGCTCCAGGAACAGCAAAACCATCAACAGAATCAGAGCTATTGTCCAGGAAGGCTACGCCCAAGAGCTGTCCATTGCCCGGATCGCCGAGGAGGTTTTTTTGACTCCCAACTACATCAGCCTTATTTTCAAAAAAGAAACCGGCGAAACGCTGACGGACTACATCACCAGAATCCGCATCGACAAGGCCAAGGAGCTGCTCAGCACCACGGATCTTAAGGTCATGGAAATCTCTGAGCTTGTCGGTTACGAGAACCCTCATTATTTCAGCACTGTTTTCAAAAAGTCCGTCGGTGTGCATCCGCTCAAATACCGGTCGGGCAAGTAGCAGACCAGAAGAATGAACCCTTGCACTTCCGGGCAAGTTAAGGCAAAGACAGCAAGGGAGTGAGTCCGCATGGCGAGAAGAAGCAGAAGATATGCAGTGCCAGGGGTAGCGCAGGGAATGCAGACACTTAAGGCCAATGTAATGAAAAATGAAGGCTACAGGGTTGATCCGGACCGGCCGGATGACGTCAAATATGAAGTGGCCAAGGAGCTTGGCATCCCTCTGCAGCCAGGCAACAACGGGGCGCTGACCACAGAATCGGCAGGCCAGGTCGGCGGTAAAATCGGCGGTTCCATGGTCCGGGAAATGATCCGCCTGGCCCAGGAGCAGCTGGCGAATACAGAGCAGCAGTCCAGATAATTCAGGGCGGAGCCAACGCTCCGTCTCCTATTTGATGACGTAGGATTTAACCCCGATTCTGGAGAAAATCTTATTCCTTCCATCATCGTTTCTCTTCAGAGGCACGGCAGACCGGCTGGCCAGAGTCTGTATATAAGCAAAATCCGGGTGCAGCGCTTCATCCGTAAGATAGGCTGATGTCCGGCTGCCCGGAACTCTTTCACGGTTAAGCGATGCAATCATGGCGTTTGCACTTTTGATCCCCAGCCCGTGCCCATAATAGCTGTCATTGCCGAGCATTACCGCATTTTCACCCTGCCATTCCGGCTTATCCGGGTCATGGTCAGGGTTTTTGAAGTATACGACGTCTCCGGGCTCCATTTCCGAGGGATCAAACGTAGTGATCATCCGCAGGTTGCTGTCATAGTTCCAGTCCCACAGGAACAGATCGGTGAAATGCCGGTTAAACGCATCCTCCCCAATCATATCAATCGTTGCCTTGTAGAAAATCATGACCATCGCCATGGCACATTCGAAAGCATACAGCCGCCCATTTACAAAAATATCGTTAATTGCTGCCGAAGGGGTGACGTCGCTCCGCTGCTGGAACCCTCCATTCGCGGTGCGAATCCAATATTTCGGGTTGCAGCGTGAATCTTTAAATGTGGAAAAATCCGTGCCCCCAACACTCATCGCCTTGGCTGTTTCAATGATCCGTTCCCTCATACTCCGTTCGAATCCCGAGTCAGGACTCCCATATCCATAGGCCACTATCCATTTCCCCTTTCTTGTCACAATAGATAGGTTATTGTACGTGTCGGGCCTCCGGTTGGTGCGCAGCAGTTTGGGTACAGTCATTTTCCTTCCTGAAACCAGCCGTTGAGCTGGGCGGTCTCCTCCGTCAGAATATCCAGATAGACCGAGGTGCGGTAATCGGTTTCCTTGAGGCTCCGGCCCGTAATCTCAGCAATCCGGTTCAGCCGGTACATCAAAGTGTTGGTGTGGATATGCAGAAAGGCCGCAGCTTCCTTGAGATTGCCGTTCAGCGTCAGATACACAGCGATGGTTTTGAGAAAATCGCTTTTATGCTCGCGGTCATGCGCTTTCAGCGGATAGAGCAGCCGGCTTTTGCGCGTCCGGCTCCGCTTCTGCTCCATTATAGCCGGAATGTACGCCCAAAAACCGATTTCCTCATACAGCAGCAGGTGGCGGGCATGATAGGGCAGCAGTTTTTTGACCTCCAGGATGGTCAGAGCTTCCCGGTATGCAGCGGCAGCAGAGAGGTATTCCCGGTAGCCGGGACTGCAGCCCGCCGTCAGAACACAGCTTTCGCTTTGGCCAAGCTCTTGAATCAGCTTGTGTACGAACGAAGACAGCAGCTCCGGCTCCTCCACCGGGAACACAAAGGAGAACAGGAGAATCAGCCGGTTATGCTCGGCGGTCAGAAACAGCAGCCGCTGGTTGGCATCCGTTTCCGCCAGCTGGCGGAAACGCTGTATGAAACGTTCGTCGATGGTCTTGTCACTCTCCAGCACCCCGATATAATAGCTCTCCGGCAAAAGGATCGAGAAGCCTTCAGCCTCCTGGCGGATACGCGGCTCCGTTTCGTAGTGGGAGGTCAGCAGCTTCCAGAAAAAATCCTCATGCGCCTTCTCCTGCCTGATCTTCCAGCCGCGCTGCTTCAGCAGGTAGCGGCCGGCAATCCCGGCAGCCTTCTCGACCACGCGCTCGGCATGTCCCTCGGCCAGATTGCCTCTGTCCACGACCCAGATATAGCCGAGGATCTCCTGATGATGCCGGATGCACATCGCCAGCCTTGGACCCAGCCCCACTTCCATGACCGCCGGGATGCGGATGGGATGCGCGGTGTTCTCAAGCTGGTGCATCACACCTTTTTTGCGCAGGCCGATGATGACCGTGTTCGGCACCCGTTTGCCGATAATGGTGGAGATGCGCGCAGGATCGCTCTCGAACTGATGAGAGCTGTATCCGATCACGTGATGATTGCTGTCCTCAATCGTCACCTGCGACTGCAGCGACTCGCTGAGGGTATCCGCCAGGGATTCCATACTGTCAAAAAAACGATCAAATGATGGCTCAGAATCTGTCATTGTCCCCACCCCAACCTGAAAATAGCCGAAATGTTGTACTACTCGTACTATAAGTGATTTCATTATATCCCGCAGCATGGCGGCTGACTATAGGGTGGCGTGTTAGAGGAAGGTTATGACGTCTAATACAAAAAAACAGCCCGGCTGATCGCTCCCGGACTGCTGCAATTATTGTTCCCCTCTGTTCTCTCTGCTTCTGTCTGTGGCCGGCTCGCTTGCTCTAGATCAGGGTGAAGCCCTGCTCTAATGCTTGCTCTACTGTGTAGTACTCTTCCCCAAGAGCCTCTGCCACGGCCCGGCAGGTGATTCTGCCATTGGCTACGTTGACGCCGCTCTTCAGGCCGGCATTGTCTTCAATCGCCTTGAACACGCCCTTATTGGCAATTTGCAGCGCATAAGGTACCGTAACGTTGGTTAGAGCCATGGTCGAGGTCTTCGCTACAGCGCCCGGCATGTTGGCTACCGAGTAATGCAGTACGCCATATTTCTCGAAGACAGGATGGTCATGTGTGGTTACCCGGTCGATGGTTTCCACAATGCCGCCTTGGTCAATCGCTACGTCAACAATAACCGAGCCCGGCTTCATTGTCTTGACCATCTCTTCAGTAACCAGCTTCGGCGCTTTCGCACCGGGGATCAGCACTGCGCCTACCAGCAGATCCGCTTCGGCCACAGCCCTGGCAATGTTGTAAGGATTGGAGATCAGCGTGCTAATCTGTGCGCCAAAAATATCATCCAGCTGGCGGAGTCTGTCCGCGCTGAGATCAACAATCGTCACTTCGGCACCCAATCCGATCGCCATCTTGGCTGCGTTCGTGCCGACTACGCCGCCGCCGATAATGCTGACCTTGCCTCTGCTGACGCCGGGAACACCGGAGAGCAGGATGCCCTGGCCGCCGTAGTTCTTCTGCAGGAACTGGGCGCCGAGCTGCACGGACATCCGTCCTGCCACTTCACTCATGGGTGTGAGCAGCGGGAGTGTCCGTCCGTCCACAACCGTTTCATATCCGATGGCGAAGACGCCGTTGTCCTTCAGTGCGGAAGCCAGCGTTGGCTCCGGTGCCAGGTGCAGGTAGGTGAAGAGGATCAGTCCCGGACGAAAGTAGCTGTATTCGCTTTCCAGCGGCTCTTTGACCTTCATGACCATCTCAGCGGCAGCCCATACCGCAGAGGCTTCAGTGATCAGCTCAGCACCGGCTGCAGCATACTCTTCATTCAGGAATCCGCTGCCCGTTCCGGCTCCGGCTTCCACCAGCACTTGATGTCCATCGGCTACCAGACTTACGACTCCTGCAGGTGTAATGGCGACACGGTTTTCATTATTTTTAATTTCCTTGGGTACTCCAATAATCATGGCTCATCGCTCCTGTCTAATGCGTTTGTCCTTATGTAAAGAATGATAACACATGAATTCCTTTTTCATTTTGGGTAAAAAGAAAAATTTTATCTGCCATGATTGTGTTTTAACACAATGGAGGGTGTGAAAACCCTATGCAACCCTATGTGTAACCGCTCACCCGGCAGGGGGATCTGACAAACCATCATCAAACCAACAAAAAGACACCGTCTCCGGTGTCCTTTTCAGCGGGATCTTACATAACATATGTTAAAATCAACTTCTATATTCACAGGTATAATTCCCCATACACTCAAGGATTAATGTTATGTTTCATGACTTATATTGCTTGGCTAATATACTAAGTACCGTTTCCAGGACAACATTAACCCCCTGCTCGCATTCCTCATCTGAGGTCAGCTCTTCCTCGCAGTGGCTTTTGCCGTTGGCGCTGGGTACAAAGATCATGGCCGATGGCAGAAAACCAGCCACAAACTGGGCGTCATGCCCCGCTCCGCTGGCCATTTTTTTGCTGCTGTAGCCCAGTGCCGAAACCGCCTGTTCCACCAATGCGCAGATTGCGGGATCAAACCACACCGTGTCCCGGCCCCACAGCCTGGTCTTTGCGACGGTACAGCCCAGCATCTCTTCAGGCAGGCCATTTATGATCTCTTCCACCGTGCGCACAATGTCCATATCCTTATGTCTGGCTTCAACAGTGAAAATCACCTTATTCGGGATTACCGTATGAATGTTAGGCAGCACGTTCATGCGGCCCATCGTGAAGACCAGCTCCGAATCCAGCACGCCCAGCTTGCTGCGCAGCTCCGCAATCAGTTCGGTCGCGGCAAAAAGGGCATCCTTCCGCATATCCATCGGCGTCGTTCCGGCGTGGTCTGATTCGCCCGTCACCTCAAGCTCATAGCAGGCCATGCCCACGACGCAATCGACCAGGCCGATGGAGAGGTTTTCTTTTTCCAGCACAGGTCCCTGTTCGATATGCAGCTCCAGATAGGCCGTTGCTTCCTTGATCCGGTTCGCAGCATCCCCCGCATACCCGCTCGCTTCCAGCGCTTCCGCAAAGGTCGTCCCTTCCGGGTCCTTCTTCTTCAGCATCTCTGCCCTGTCGAACTTGCCGGACAACACGCCGGAGGCCATCATTGAAGGCTCGAACCGCGCGCCTTCCTCATTCGTAAAGTTCATCACCGTCACCGGCAGCCGGGGCTTGATGCCATAGTCAACCAGGGTGCGCACCACTTCCAGTCCGGCAATGACTCCAAGCACCCCATCGAAGCGGCCACCCTTTCGGACTGTGTCCAAATGCGAGCCAATCACCACAGGCGGCCCCGCTTCCGTTCCTTCGAGTGTGGCATACATCGTTCCCATGTCATCGACTTTTACCGACATCCCCAGCTCTTCACAACACGCAGCGAAATAATTCCGCACCTTCACATCCTGCTCGGACAGCGACAGCCGGGTTACCCCATTGTTTTCCGTACGCCCAAAACCGGCAAAGGCCTCAATCGTATCCTTCAATCTCCCGCCGTTCACGAATATTTGCTTAACCTGCATGGCCCTATCCCTCCGTTTCGAACGCTCGCTACCGCTCCTACAGTTCCAAACTTCCCCTCCGTCACTCTCACCCATCCGCCCGCTTTAAGTTCGTTTTATATAGAGCTCACTGCTTTCTATATATGTTATACCAATCCCGGGGATTTTCATTTTACACTCTGTAATAATTATTTTTGGGAATTGTTCACGGTATGTTACAACGGTTCCGCTGAAGTCTGTTAGAATATGAGCTGTCAGCAAGGAAAACGGGCTGGCTATATATTGTGAAAGGGGAGTTGTCTTATGAACACGATTTTGCGCAGCGGCTCAGCCCGGGCTGAGATCAGCAGCCTCGGAGCGGAGCTTGTCAGCTTCACCAAAAACGATACTGGCACCGAATATATCTGGAGCGGGGACGCCGCCTATTGGACAGGCCGTTCGCCGGTGCTGTTCCCGATTATTGGCGCTGTCCGAAACGGCGAGATCAAGGTTGACGGACAAACGTATAAGCTTGCCAATCACGGCTTCGCCAGACGCAGCGAATTTACAGTAGCCGAAGCGGACGAGTCCCGTGCGGTCTTCCTGCTCACCAGCAGCGGGCATACCCTGTCCAGCTATCCGTTCCAATTCAACCTGTATATTACATACACGCTGAATGAAAGCACCCTTAAGCTGGAATACCGGGTGGAGAACACCGATGGACAGAACATCTTCTTTCAGCTTGGCACACACCCTGCCTTCAACTGCCCGCTGGATGAGAACGGAAGCTTCAGCGATTATGTACTTGAGTTCTCCGAGAACGAAACGCTGGATCGGGAATTCCTGAATAGTGCCGGACTGCGGATCAGCGGCCGGTCGGAGGCAGTGCTGAGCGGTGAGCGCATTCTTCCGTTAACCCATGAAATGTTCAAGGACGACGCGCTGGTCTTCCAGAATGTAGCCTCCCGGACGATCACACTGAAAAGCAAGCTCACCGAAAAAAGCGTCGCCGTATCCTTCGAAGGCTTCCCCGATCTCGGCATCTGGCAGAAGCCGAATGCGCCTTTTTTGTGCATCGAACCTTGGCAGGGATTTGCAGACAGCGATAGATTCCAGGGTGAGCTTCCGGAAAAAGAAGGTATTGTCTCCCTGGCGCCAGGGGATAATTTCACCAGCTCCTTGACTATAAAAATTGATTAACGGGCGCACCCGCCACCACACTTTTCCAACCTGTGAATAAGACAAAGAAGGCCGTCAGTCACCTGTCAGGGGCTGCGGCCTTCTTTGTCTTCATATAATCTTATTGGCTAAGCGTTTCTCCACCTTCGTTCCTCACTGTGAACGTGTGGTCAATGGAAGCTTCCTCAATTTCATTATAAGCCCAATTTGCCGCCGGTACGTCAGGCCAGCTTGGGGTTGCGGCACCGTATAATGGTCCGCGTCCGAATAGACGATTGACAACCTTTACGGCCTCAGCACGTGTCAGGTTACCGCCTGGACGGTACGTACCATCCTCATATCCGTTAATAATACCCGCCTTGCTTGCAGCTTCAATGTCTTTGGCAGCCCAGTGGCCAGCCGTATCCTTGAATCCGCCGCCGGATGTTGCAGCTGTAATGTCCAACTTCTTATATCTTGATGCAATGGCGGCCATCTCACCGCGGCTGATTGGGGCATCCGGCAGGAACCGGCCTTTTTCGTTGCCCTGCATCAAGCCCGCCTCTTTGACAAATTCAATGGCGCCTTTCGCCCAGTGTCTGTCCCTCACATCCGGATAGGAGGAGACAGCCGGCACTGCGGATGCATCATAGCCGAGGTTTCTTGCCAGTATTGCAGCCATTTCCGCACGGGTAATCGAATGGTTCGGCTTGAAGGTTCCATCTGAATAGCCGGTAATGAAGGCTTTGTGATGGTTCTGGTTCTGCTGCAGCAGCTGTGCTGCCTCTGTTGCCGCCAAATACTGCTCCCAGCCTTCCATGTTCAGAATGGTGAATGTACTGAATTTGTCTACATTGAATTGCAGGCCAAGTTCGCCCGGCTTGTAATCAACAATTTTCGCCTTCTTCAGCTCTTTATCACCATCACTATGCTCGATAAAGATCACCAGATTGGACAGGAAGTCTTCTCTCTCCGGGAGAGTGGCCGGCAGCTGCACGTCACGCAAAGGAAGCGTAATTGTAACCGGTCTGCTCTGCATATTGGTTTCAATAGTCATCGGACGGGCCACAACATCAATTTGTTTGTCTGCTGCTATTTCTCTGACAATCCGCTCAATTCTGGCCCGGTCTTCGACCTCTTTGCGCAGCGACTGGTCTTTAATTGGCACAACATGGAAGAATAGGTCTTCTGTGAAAGTATCCAATGATGACTGTGCTATAAGAATTCTTACGTTATCTGTGAAAATCTCCAGGTTCACATTAGAATCACCGAGTGTCTTAATCGCATCTTTTGGAACATTCACATTAATATCCGCAACCTGATCCTTCTCGTCCGGGATCATGATCCGGGCCGTATTATCCAAGGCTCCGGTGATTTTCCGGACAACCTCATCCACCCGGTCCGTTGTGAAGTTGACCACATCATGCAGAATCCCGCCTGAATCCTTAGTGCGTTGAATGACCGTCTCCGCCAATACAGAGCCTAGACCCAACTGTCCGGATTCCACCTTCACAGTAATTCGCTCGGTCAACGCTGTCGCAGTTGGTGTGACAGGGTCCGGTGTGGCCGGTGCCGGTGTGGCTGGTGTTTCTGTTGGCGTTGCCGTTGGTGTTTCTGTTGGCTTCTCCGTTGGCTTCTCCGTTGGCTTCTCTGTTGGTTTCTCCGTTGGCTTCTCTGTTGGTTTCTCCGTTGGCTTCTCTGTTGGTTTCTCCGTTGGTTTCTCTGTTGGTTTTACCGTCGGTGCCGGTGTAGCCGGTGTAACTGGTGTGGGTGCCGGTGTTTCCGTCGGTTCTGCCGTTGGTACTGGTGTTTCCGTCGGTTCTGCCGTTGGTACTGGTGTTTCTGTTGGTTCCACCGTTGGCGTTGCCGATGGTCCTGCCGTCGGTGTTGCCGATGGATCTGTCGACGGCGTTGCCGATGGTTCTGCCGTCGGCGTTGCCGATGGTTCTGTTGACGGTGTTGCTGTTGGCGTCACGGTCGGTGTTGGTGTTGGTGTTGGTGTTGCCGTTGGCGTTACCGTCGGTGTTGGTGTAGCTGTAGGCTTGGCCTTAATAACCTTAACCGTGTAGATCTTTACCGTCCCGTCCTCCGCAGTGACCAAAATATCAAATACATTATCCCCTTCAACCAGATGGTTCAGAGCGGCTCCGTCTCTGCCAATGATTTGGCTTCCCGCTTTTGTATCAGCCACTACCGGGTTCAGGGCGATAGAATCCACGTCATTTTCTACCTCTACCGTATACTCGGAAACAGCTGGATCAAAGGCGGGGTCCAAAGCTCCGGCATTGACGCTGATATTGTTCAAATCAGCATTGGAAGAGCGTGATTTCCGGGTGATTTCCACCTCATATACACTTTCTGTCTTACCATCCTGAGCTGTAACCTTTAAGTTTACAGTATTTAGCCCTTCTGCTAATTTGACAAGCATCGGGTTATCTACTGTGACACCATTTACAGTTAACCGCGCATTTATGTCTCCTTTTAGCGCATCCAGTTCTACCTGATCCACTCCATAAGGTACGGACAAGGAATACTTGAAGATTCCCGCTGAAAACCCGGGGTCCAGGATCTCCGTTCCAGTCACAGAGCTGACGGTCAAATCCTTAAGAGAGGAATCCTTCGGCAGAATGGCACGATTCACAGTAACTGTATAGGTCATTTGGGTGCTCGCATCAGCAGCCGTAACCTGTACTGTAATTTGATTTGTTCCCTCATCCAGGGCCACAGTGTTTCCAGTGACACCAGTGGAGGCTCCATTCTTTTTCAGGACATAGGTTGCCGCCTCATGATTCGTCACAATTGAAAAATCCATGCTGCTTACACTATTGTCCACATTGACCGAATAATCACTGATCCCTGGCTGGAAACCCGGTGTTAGTTCGCCAGGGGTAATTCTCATCTCTAAAAGCGCAGCATCTGTGCTTGGATTTCGCACGAGATTAATGGTGTATACCTTCATGCTTCCATCTTGGGCCGTGACATTGACTTCAATCACATTTAATCCTGTAGTCAAAGGCACAGCATTCAGATCTTCGATCCAAACTCCATTCACTGATACGGAGGTGCTTGCATTTGCATCGTCAACAACCGCATTCAGCTTAGCTGCTGAAACCGAATCCTCCACAGTGCCATTGTAACTGAGAGTACCCATAACAGGCGTAAGGGAGATCGCATTATCCGATAAATCAGTCATCGTGAGCTCAAGCAAATTCGCATTGGACGAAGCCGCGCGAACGATGGTTACCGTATATTCCTTGATAGTTACTTTGTCAGCGGCCGTAACGGCTATTGTAACTACATTTTCACCTACAGCCAAAGGAACCGGCACACCGCCTGCGGACTGGACTCCGTTGATTGTATAAGTGGCCTGTTCGTCACTTGTAGCCGCCGTAACAGCCATGCTGTCAATATTATTGGCGACATATTCGAAATAGGTCGAAGTTGTGCGGTCAAATCCGCCGGACAGCGGCTTGCCGGACAAGGTGATATTGATTAAATCCGCATCGGAAGATGCCTTGCGGACAATCGTCAGTACGTAATTCTTCGCAGTTACACCATCTTCCGCTTGGACAAGAACATTGAACTCGTTAACCCCTACCTGCAGATCGACCCATCTTGGCTGAGCGTTAGGTGTCACGTTGCCGTTCAGACTAACTGTTGCATGAACGTCCTCGGGTGTTGGAGTTACCGCAAGCTCAGACACTTGGTTGTCCACAGTAACGGCATACCGGGTCTGGTTCTTGTCATAAGCAGGGTCGAGCTGGCCGTCTGAAAGAACCAGGCTGGACAGGTCCGCATTGGATGAAGCTTTTCTGATAATATTTACAAGGGTTGTTTTCTCACGTACGCCACTCTGCGAGACAACAACGATCATAACTGTGTTCATGCCGACATTCAGGTTTTTGGTGTAGGCTGTATCATCGATATGCACATTCCCGTCTACAGACAGGCTTGCCGCAGCATCAAGCAGCTTCGGAGTGATTTCCAGGGACGAAACCTCATTCGGAACCTCAACCGAATACCCGGTAGCATCGTTATTAAACACAGGCGACAATGTCCCTGATGAGACAGTCAAGCCCGAAAGATCGGCCACATCCGAAGGTGCACGCAGAATGAACAGACTGTAAGACTTCTTGGTCACTCCATCCTGTGCCGTTACCTCAATCAGATACTTGTTATTGCCTGCTGCAAGATTGGTTATGGAGAAAGGAGTGCCGCTAGGGTGATCCACACCATTCACCTTAATGCTTGCACCTTCAGCGGCTGTCGGAGTAAATTCCGCAGCCGTTACAGCGTTGGCCACAGCCATCGTATAATCCGGCTGATTGGTGTCAAAGACTGGCGACAGCCCATCCGGCGAAGCGGTCAGATTAGTCAGACTGGCATCACCAGACAGCTTCCTTACAACCGTAATAGTATAGGTTTTTGCCGTCTTTCCGTCTTCTGCAGTAACCACTACCGAAATTACATTTTTTCCATAGGCCAGGCTGACATTCCCTGTAGCTGCGGCGGATTCGGCCGAGCCGATGCCTGTTCCGTTTAGTGTTGCTGCCGCAAACATACTGGACTTGATAACATCCACTTTTATCGAGCTTACATTGTTCTCGATGGTGGCAGTATAATTGCCTGTATTGCTGCTGTAGCCTGGAGACAGGGCTATGGCTTGTCCGGTGTCTGAGCTAAATACGGAAAGCCCATTTGACGCAGCCAGATTGGCATCATTCTCCGGATAGCGGATCACATCCAGCACATATTCCTTGGAGTTGGTTGAATATTTATCGGCTACTTTTATCTTTACCGCCTTATATACACCCACTGGCAGGCCGCTGACCGTAAACGCCGGGTAGGTTCCCGATACGGTTATCCCAGAGCCATTGTCGGCGTAGGCCATCACATTCACATCAGCGGGATTCACCGCCCCTACATTAATATTGATGCTGTTGTTCGGATTGTTTCCGCTTTTGTTGGGAACATGCACTTTATTATAGACAATCCCTCTGCTAAAGGCAGGGGCCATTACCCCTACAGCAGGCGCAATGAATTTCAGATCAAATTTACCGGCCACTACACTCAGCAAAAAGCTGCTGGTACTCGAAGTCATTCCATCACTTACGGTGACTTTGATGGTGGAGGTGCCTGTCATATTTGCCGCCGGGGTCAGATTAATGCTTCTTTCCGGGCCTTCACCTGAAAATGTGATGTTGGCGTTCGGCAAAAGCGACGTATTCGATGAGGTTGCACTAAGCGTCAGCACGTCGCCGGCATCAACATCCGTCACCTTAAACGGCTTGGATACAGGTGTGTTCACGGGTGTCACCACGTTGGAGTTAAAACCTGTCCCGGACAGCCATTTGCCGCTGATGATATTTCCGTTTCTTTGGCCCGCGGAGGAGTCCTTGGCTACAGCCCCATCGTCAGGATTATTGAACTTATAGTTGACCATCAGATTAGTTTCGGTGCCAGTAAGACTTGTGTTCATCTGGCTCTCAATCTCCGCCTGGGTCTTTGCCTTATTCCAGATACGGTAATCTCTCATGCCGCCAACATAATTGGCATCCTGGGACCATGTGCTCTCACCAATAAAATTGTAGGGTCTCGGCATATTGAAATTCGCGGAGCTGCCTTTGGCCATATCTGTGAGATCCATAAAGCCGCTGCCTTTCAAAATCCCGTTCCAATAGATATAGGCCTTTTTCTCCACAGCATTATAAACAGCGGCTACGTGTACCCATTGGTTCAACGGCAGCTGCTCCGAGGTTCTCACCAGATATGACTTCACTCTGGGACCCTTTTGCGGCAAGGCTTCAAGCGCTATTCTTCCTGAGGTTCCTTCAAATGTAAGATGAAGATTAAAATTATCAGGGCCGTACGAGGTATCAAAAATACGGGCCCACGTTGGAGCACTGCTGGCATTTACCCAAGTTTCGATGGTAAGGGAATTGGAGTATATATTCAAATCCGGAATGGTAACATATCCTTTGCCATCAAAATCAAGATAGGTGCTGCCGCTAAGCTCAGAAATATAAGGTTTATCATTAACCGGTGTAACTTCAATCTGCGCAGCTTGTTCCGATTCACTATAACTTGCGGCATCTCCGGCATATTCAGCATTTACATTTACATAATTACTGCTGTACTCCCCTGAAGAAAGCCATCCCCGATACCGGATTTGTGCGGTTCCGTTCCAATCCTTCTTTGGTACAAAACGGATCATCACATCCCTGCCGAACACTGCAATCTTGCCGGGATCCGGTGCCACAATGGACAACCAGAAGTTCCCTCCTGCGCTGTACTGCCATTGTCCGTTGGTATTATCTACTTCGGTAATGCCAATCCCGTTACTGTTAATGACTGAAACCGATTGCCCGGCAGGCTCCAGCGTGTCCTCCATTACTGTATCGAATGGGCCTGATGTCTGTGCTTGCGCAATGTACGGTATACCGTAAAAATTACTAACGATCAGGATCAAAATTAATGCCACGATCAAATGTCTTGAACCCTTTTTGAATTTCACAAATTCAGCCCCATTTTTCTAAGATGTCCATCCTGTTTACCCTTGACTTTTGCGTCCCTCCCTGGATTTGTATGAAAAAATGCCTATATTTACTGTATCGGATTTTTGCGCACTGCAGTTTATGTCGAATTTATAGAATTTTATGTTAATTATCAAAAAAAACTATTACTAATTACTCAAAGAAAACCTCCGCCTGGTCCCAGAACCACTTAATCATCAAAATCCAGGCCTTTGACCCGCCGAACCGTGGCTGCCAATAAGTAAACTAAAGTAGTATATACAACCTTTCTCTGCCAATAGTAAGCTTAAGTTAGCTTATAATCCCAGGTTATCATACCAAATATAGAATGGGAGAAATGGATAAGGGAGTGGAGTATATGCAAGGATTGTCAGTGGTTATCTGCACGAGGAATCGGGTACAGGACCTGACACGGTGCATTCATTCTATCACCAAACAGGACATAGGCCGGACCTCCCCCATCGAGGTTATCATTATAGATGACGGCGACATACCCAAAGAAATTCTAAGCGAATTCGAAACGTTATTGACCGCATGCGGTTATTCTTTTATTTATCACAGCAAGACGGACCGGGGATTATGGCTGTCACGGATCAAGGCGGTGGAACTGTCCACGATGGATAAGATCCTCTTCCTTGACGATGACGTTGAAATCCCCGGACATTATCTGTCCACATTGATCCAAACCTACCTCGACTATCCAAACTGCGCAGGGGTTGGCGGTATTGCCATCGGGATGAGCAACAGCTTCCTTGGCACAATCCGCTGTCTGCTGTCCTTCCAGCAATCTCTATCGAGCGGCAAGCTCTCTCTAAGCGGCCAAGCAGGCTCCATGTACAATTGGCATAAGGCGAGGAAGATCTTCAAGACCGAATTCCAGCACGGCTGCAACATGTCGTTCAAGAAGGAGGCCATTAAGGATCTGGGACCCGTGCCCTGGCTCAAAAGCTACAGCGTCGGCGAAGACATTCTGATGTCACGCATCGCCCAAAAATCCGGCCCCCTCTACATCAATCCCGAACTGAAGCTTCTGCATCACGAGTCACCGGCCTCCAGGGACAACCTTGAAGACGTGGCTTATACCCGGGTGCTGAACCATGTGTATCTGCTGAAGGACAAGAAATCAGGGCCTATCGGATATCTTGCTCTTGTCTGGACCACACTTTATCTCATCCTCCGGGAACAGCCCAAAAAGAATGTCGCGGCCATCAAAGGCTACAAAAAAGGACTGAAAGAAATCTTCTCCAGACAGACTGCGGGATAACCGATCACTACTTCAGGAAGGGAGTGGCCGCATGAGCCTAAGCATTGTAGTTCCCATGTACAATTTAGAACATTATGTCGAGCCCTTGCTGAATTCACTCCTGAATCAGAGCGAGAAACGGTTCGAGCTGATTCTGGTGGATGACGGCTCCAGGGACCGTACGGCCCAGGTTGCGGAAGAGATGCTCGCGCGCCACCCCATTCTGAAGGCGAAGCTGATCCGGACGGCCAATGGCGGGGTGAGTGCCGCCAGAAATACAGGGCTGGCCGCCGCTAGCGGCGACTATGTGCTGTTTCTGGACGGTGATGATTACGCGGACAGCAGTCTGGTGCAGCGGGTAGAGTCCTCTACTGCCGGCGGAAGGACGGACATTCTCTGCTGGGGCTATAATCTGGTCCGTGAGGACGGATCAACGATCGTGAGTTTCACTTCAGCATCTTCCGATACTACGGGAAGTGAAGCGCTGAAGAATATTTTTGTGCATAAAACCTTGCGGATCTGGACCGGCAGCATTGCCTTCAAGCGCACCTTCCTGCTGGAAAACGGCATCTCATATACCGAGCGCTGCGTGAACGGAGAGGACCAGGAGTTCATCTACAAAGCGTTAGCCAGGGCCTCCCGGGTCATTTCCATCCCTGATGTGCTGTCCTATTATCTCCAGCGGACCTCATCGATTACGGGAACGTACAATGTGAACAAATTCGATGTCGTCGCCGCCTTCAAACGGGTGGCTGAGTATTTCAGCGCCCATCCCTTCCATGAGGTTCACACGATATCGGATCTTTTGCTGAACCGCGAAATGACCGAGAACTACTTTTACAATCTCAAGACCTGCCTGAACGGCACGAGCGGCATCAGCACCCGCAGGCTGCTTCATGATATCGAACTCGCCTATCCCGGTGTGAATCAGGAAATGCTGGCGATCATGCGGAATTATCAGGGGGATGACCGGCAGCTCGCCTTTCAGATCAAAGCCTTCTTAATTTCTCCGGCCCTGTACGGGAGGCTGATTCATCTGGACCGCAGCTGGCTGCAGTTCAAACAGAAGCTCAAAGCCGTGATCAGCAGAAAGGAAATTAAGATATGAAGAAAAAAATGATGATCTACGCATACACTGAATTTAATCTCGGCGATGATCTGTTTATCAAGGTCCTGTGCGAACGCTACCCCGATACCCAGTTCCTGCTGATTGCCCCGCGGCTGTATAAAGTGGTCTTCAAGGATCTCGGCAATCTAAAGGTCTATGCCTCCGACTCCGTGCTGTTCCGGGGGATCAACTATTTCTTCCGCAAGCTGAAGCTGCATCCGAATTTCATGCAGAAGTTTCTGGTGGATCAGGGAGACGGCACTGTGCATATTGGCGGGTCGATTTTTATGCAGGGGGAGCAATGGGCCGAATACGTGGCGAATAACGAAAACCTGCGCAACAAAAGCAAACCGTATTATCTGATGGGCGCCAACTTCGGCCCCTTTACCGATAAGGCTTATTATGAGGAACACCGGCGGATCTTCAAGGAATATACCGACATCTCGTTCAGAGAGCAGTATTCCTATGATTTGTTCAAGGATATGGGCAACGTCCGAATGGCCCCGGACATTATTTTTCAGCTCCAGTATGATCAGGCCGCAGGAAAAGCTCCGGAAGGGAAGTATATCGCCATCTCGGTGATCAAGCCTTCCTCCAAAGCCCTGAGCGGTTTTGACAACCTCTATTATGAAAAAATGAAAGATGTTGCAATCCATTTCATTCAGCAGGGCTATGCCGTGCATTTTCTGTCGTTCTGCCAGCATGAAGGGGACCAGGAAGCGATCGGGCAGATTCTCGGCCTCATTCCGGCAGGGCTGCAGCGTGAGACACAGGTCCACTTTTATAAGACGGATATCGCTGAGATTCTCGATGCATTGGCAGGTGCAAGCTTCATTGTTGCTTCCCGCTTCCATGCGATGATTCTCGGCTGGGTGTTCGGCAAGCCGGTGTTTCCGGTAGCGTACAGCAGCAAAATGATCAACGTCATGCAGGATGCACATTTTCACGGGCAATATACGGATTTCGCGCATCTGAACGAGGTGACCCCCGAGCAGGTGTATGAGAGCATGGCTCTGAACAGCCTGGATGTGACGCTGCAGGCGAACCAGGCGGAGAAGCATTTTGAGCAGCTCGATGCCTACCTCTCGCCGGCACCGCTTGTGGAAGGGAGAAGAAGTTATGAAAGCTAAACGCAGTATGCTGAACCTGGGCTTTGGACTTACGAGCCAGGTCATCACCATTATTCTCGGCTTCTTCATCCCCCGGCTGATCATGGTCAATTACGGCTCCGAGGCTAATGGTCTGATCGCGTCGATCGTGCAGATCATCAGCTACTTCGCCCTGTTGGAAGCCGGTGTCGGCGCAGCTTCGCTGCAGGCCCTGTATAAGCCGGTGGCCAAAAATGACTACAATCATATCAATTCGATTCTCGCCGCCACCTCCAGCTACTACAAAAAAACCGGGATCTACTATTTCATCTCGGTCGTTCTGCTGGCGGTCATCTACCCGCTGGTGATCCATTCGGAGATCAACAAGCTGAGCATTATGGCCATTATTCTATTCTCGGGCCTGGGCGGGGCAATCAATTATTACTACCAGGGGAAATTCAGGGTTCTGCTGATCGCCGAGGGCAAAAGCTATATTGAAACCTCTATCGTTACGATTGCGAACATTCTAAACAACGTGGTGCGGATCATTCTGCTGCTGCAGGGTGTAGACATTATTGCCGTACAGGCGTCCTTCTTCGTGCTGACGGTCCTGCAGATCGTCGCCTTCCATATCTATGCAAAGCGGAATTACAAATGGATTGATCTCACCCGGAAACCGGACTTTGAAGCCATCGGACAAAAAAACTCGGTCATGGTGCACGAGATTTCCTATCTGATCTTCCGCAACACCGATGTGCTGATCCTGACGATCTTCACCAACCTGAAGGTGGTCAGCATCTACGTCATGTATAATATGATCTTCACGATTGTCGACAACATTGTCCAGACCGTCAACGGAAGCATCAAGGCGGCACTGGGTCAGAGCTATCATGAGGGCAAAGAGGCTTTTGTCAAATTCTACGATGCGTATGAGGTCTACTTCATGGGCCTGATCTTCTCCATTCTGACGGTGGTGTACATTCTCATTCTGCCGTTCATGCGGCTCTATACAGCCGGGGTCAACGACGTGGACTATATTAACTTCTGGCTGCCGATTCTGTTCGTAGTCATCAAGCTCCTGACCAATGCCCGCACATCGTCCAACAATCTGATCACGATTGCCGGACATTTCCGGAACACCCAGTTCCGTTCGATTATGGAGTCAGCCATCAACCTGGGCGCTTCGATTATCTTCGTCCTGTTCTTCGGGATCTACGGTGTGCTGATGGGGACCATCGCGGCGCTGCTGTACCGCTCTATTGATATTGTGGTTTACGCCAGCCGTGTACTGCTGGAGCGCAGCCCCTGGGTGACCTTCCGCAGATGGCTGATCAATGTCGCCGTGTTCGCGGCTATTGTCTTTATCACCACCAAGCTCGACCTCAGCATCACTTCGTATACCGCCGTCATTCTATGGGGCGTAGTGCTTGGCCTGGTGATACTGCCCATTTACTACATCGTCGGCTCTCTGATGGAACGCGAGGTTTTCCTCTACGCGTGGGGCTACGCCAAACGCTTCAGAACGAAGCTGAAGCTCAAGCGCAGCAAGGTTACAGCGAGCCAGACGTAGGATAGCTGGTTGTGGGGACACCTGCGCCCCATCCTCCTAATCCTCAGTTAAGTGGAAAAAGGGAACTTAATTTTTCGTTTTCAGCGCTTTTTTGAGATTTAAGTGGAAAAAGTAACCTTAATTCCTGCCATATCGCCAAAACTAGCCTATTTGCGCTGATTTAGGTGTACTTTTTCCACTTCGCATTTACAGCCCCCCTGCTCCGGCGAAATTAAGTGTAGAAAATCCCACTAATCCAATCCATAGGCGGAGACAGATTACTCTAAATAAACAGCTGGACGATTGCAGAATTGAAATTTTCAGCGAAAAGGGAGCTTAGCTCCATAAAACTTTGAGGAGGTCTATTTATGGCTCACAGCGAGGAACTGCACCAGGCCGGATACCGCCTGCTGAACCAGCTCAACGAAGATATACAGCATCCGCCCGCCGGGGCGCTGTCCAGCGAAGAGCTTATACGGAGATGCAGGGACAACATTGGCAGCGAAGCCGGCGCCGGGGTCAGGGAGAACCTCGAAAATCTGGCCGGGGTGATTGAGGCCTACCTGTCGCAGCGGGCATCGGAGGACGCACTGGATTATTACTTGTCCCGGCAATTCAACATTCAGGCCGTGAATATTCTTGAATTGATGAAGGGTCTTGCCGGGTTGAGAGCGGACCGCGGAGAGCAGGAAATTCTTTTTCCTTCATCTGCCGACCCTTCTACCCTTCCCAAGGTCAGTGTAATTATCACTACTTATAATAGAAAAGAATTCCTGCACCAGGCCGTTCAGAGCATCCTGCAGCAGGATTACCCCCATAAAGAGATCACGGTGATTGACGACTGCTCCAGCGATGGCACCGCAGAACTCATGAGCCGGAGTTTCGGCGATGATCCGCGTGTGATTTTCATGCAGAACGAGACTAACCAGGGACCGGGCCATAATCGGCGCAAGGCTCTTGAAGCCCATGGCGACGGAGAGTATACGCTTTTCCTGGATGATGATGATTATCTGATTGACCGCAGCTATTTCAGCAAAGCTGTCTATTTTCACCAGCAGCACCCGGAGATCGCTTTTGTGGCCGCGAATGTGTTCCTGGAGTATTCCAAGACGGAACAGCTGAAACCGTCCAGCCTGCGCTTAAGCCGGATTATCCCAAAGGAGGCCTATTTCAAGAATTTTGAACAAAAAGGCTATCCCAAACCAGCTTCTACCCTGACGGCTATCTTCAAAAGAGACACGCTGATGAAAATGGACATCCTGAACATGAACATGGTCAATGACGCCTCCATCTACCTGCGCGCCCTGCTGATCGGGGATGCCGGGTTTATCGACACCTTTGCCGGAGTGTACCGGATTCATGGAAACAATATTACGTTTAACCTCAGCCAGTCCTTCCTGATCGAGAATCTGGAGGAGAAGCGGCTGATCCGCAACATGGCCATCGAACGCTACGGCTACAGCAAGACAGAAATGAACGAATGGTTCAACCACAACGTGTATGACACCATTTCGTACTACCTGATGAATTCCGCCAAAAGCCACACCGACTTCAAGTCCATGTACAGCTGGGCCAGCGACCACTGCCCTAAGGCTTACAGCCAATTGAAGCGCCAGTTCCGCACCAAGCTGATGAAAAAGCAGCTCCTGCGCGTGTCGTTTGTCCGGGCATTGCTGAACCGGTAGATTAATACCCATATCCATCGGATAAAGTAAAAAGACACCTCACAATAGGTGTCTTTTGTTTTACCATCATATTGAAATAGTATATACGTCCACTTGGTGTAATTGAAACATTCGTCGATAAAAAGCTGAACATCCCCAAGGAAAGAACCTTGCGGACCTCAGATTCCTTACGGAAAGTGTATTGAAGCAAGTTATCGAACCTGATAACCAGAAGAATGGTAAATACAGGTCTGCCTTGTGGGACTTAGAGAAGCGATATCCAAAATATGTACTCAAAAAAAACGAAGGGCGAGCTGCAATACTCTCCCCCATAAACAAGCGGCACAGCTAACGTACCGCTTGTTTGCCCCCATCCTCACGCCTCCTTCAGCAGTCGATCCAGCAGCCCGAATGCCGCTTCCAGCTTCGCCTTGGGAATGCTGCTGTACAAATCTCCAATGTTCAATTCGTAAGCACAGGAAAACTCGCCGGTTTCCTTCAGACGCGGGGTAAATCCGACACCGGTCTCTTCGCTGACTGTGATCAGAGCCGGTTCGACCTGCTCCCTGGGCAGGGCAAAATGCACATGGAACATATTCGACACCGGCACTTCCGGCAGGGTGACAACCTTATGGCAGGCGTTGAACCGCTCCGCAAGCTCCTTAGCGTCCGTATAATATTGCCCCATCTTATCCACCCTCTGCTGGTAATAGTACCTGGAAGGAATGATGTATGGATACAGGCTGATCAGGTCGCCGCCATGCCGCCGTTTCCAAATCTTCGATTCCCCGGTAAAATCCGCGCTTCCTGCAAGAACAGCCCCGGCGATTCCGCCAATGCCTTTATAAAAAGAAATATATACGCTGTCGAACAGGCTGCAGACTTCAGCGGCGGTTTTGCCGTAGTACGGCAGCGCTTCAAACAAGCGCGCACCGTCCAGATGCAGCATAATACCCTGCCCGCGGCAATAGGCGGATATCGCTTCAAGCTCCGCATATTCCGGCAGCTGTCCGCCAATCTCGCGCTGGGGCAGCTCCAGCAGGAGGCAGGCGATCCCGGCACCCATGTTTTGTACATCTTCGAGTGTAATCAGACGATCTTTATCCGCGAGCAGCAGCGGCTGCAGGTGATGCAGTTCTTTTAACCCATCCTGCTCATGAATTTCCAAGTGGCACAGCGGATGGTACGCTACGCGTCTGCTACCCTTGCGGTCACTCCAGATTCTAAGCGCAATCTGCTGCGCCATCGTGCCGCTGGGAAAAAACACAGCCGCCTCCTTCCCCAGCACCTCCGCCATCTCCGCCTGAAATTCCTCGATCACTTCCCCTGCACCGTACATATCACTGGCCACATGGTCTCCGGCCCCGGCAAAAGCCTCCTTCAGCACCCGGACCTCCCGTTTGCCGTGGCCCGCCAGCTGCACAGGTGCGGCATTAAAAGCTGCCGATAACGATTTACTCTCATCCCTTAATGTTTTGCTGATATCCATGCTCTACTTCTCCTCCCCAACCTGCCTGCGTCTAACCAATCTGAGAAAATTATATCATTTTCTGCCGCAAATCCTCTTTTTTTCGAAAGTTCACGTTTTGTCCCTGCTGTTCAGATGAAATTAATGCACCGCTGTGCTACAATATTGGAATTGCAAAGGCAATCGCTTAGGGAGGTTTATTATAACACCATGCTCATTATTGGTATCGCCGGCGGGACCGGCTCCGGCAAAACGACGGTAGCGCGCTCCGTCATTGACCGTTTGGGAACAGATAAAGTGACGTTCATATCTCAGGATAACTATTATAAAGACCATTCGTACCTCAGCTTCGAAGAACGCGGAGCGATCAATTATGATCACCCGCTTGCTTTTGACAACGGGCTGCTGATCGAGCATTTGGATTGCCTCAAGGCCGGACAGGCTGCCTATGCCCCGGTGTATGATTTCACTATTCATGCCCGCTCTACCGACAAAACCGTTGAACTGCTGCCGAACAACATCGTCATCGTGGAAGGGCTGCATGTCCTCTCCGACGAGCAGCTCCGCGAGCAGCTTAATATTAAGGTTTTTGTCGATACGGACCCGGATGTGCGCATCCTCCGCCGTGTGCTGCGGGATATCGAAGAGCGCGGACGGACCATCCGTTCCATTCATACCCAGTATTTAACCACGGTCAAACCGATGCATGAGGCTTTTATTGAGCCATCCAAGAAATACGCCGACCTGATTATCCCCGAAGGCGGGCAGAATGAAGTGGGCATCCAACTGCTGTCCGTGCTCACCGAGAAATATCTGTCGGGCGACCATCAGTGGACTGGCAAATAAGGGGACAAGTTTAGTCAAGGCTGCCGGGAGCTCCCGGCGGCTTTTTTGGTGTGAACCAAGAGCCGTTAACTTTGATATAATTGGGATAAACATCACAGAGGGAAAGTGGTTTCATCATGACGCTGATGGACGAGCTTGTTGTCGTATATTTGAGTCATTCCTCCGAACATTTGCATATCAAACGGAACCGGACCCGGAGGGGAAGCTGGTTGATGCACTCAATGGATACAAGCCTTTCCGGAGCTTTAAAGATGTGCTCTATGAACTTGATCTCTGGGATGAATGGAACGCCTTTGAGGAGGAACATGCAGTGAAAGCCACCCAAGAATGGCTGGCGGAAGAGAACTTGGATTACAGCACTTTAGACAAAAAGTATTCTTCCCTGCATCTATAAACCCCGCTTGAATAGGAGTGAACGGTACATGAACCTGGCTGATCTGAACAGAAACATTAGCAGTGTGATTATGGCAAGAGGAGAGCACTGCCTCCGCTCCGGGTATGTGGAGTCCGTACGTGAGCTGAAGCCCGGTCTCTACCGGGCACGAGTCGCCGGAACCGAGCTTTACGAAGTGCTGGTGCAGCTTGGAGAACAGGATAAGGTGCTTTCATCCTCATGCAGTTGTCCATATGATATGGATGCAATCTGCAAACATCAGGCCGCAGTGCTGATGTATCTGAGGGACCATTTGCAGGAAAATGCCAGCCCCGCCGGATTCGAATCAGCCCCGGCTGCAAGTCTGCAGCAGATGCTGGAAATGAAGGACAAAAGCGAGCTGGTCTCCCTGCTCTTATCCCTGGCACTGGCTTCGGAACAGACTGAGCAGATAATCCGGATCTACTTATCCGATGCTCAGAACAGTGATGGAATTGGAGACTATCGGGATTTGATCCGCTCTTATATTGACCTGTATGCGGACAAGCATGGGTTTGTGGGCTGGGGAAAAGTGGACAAGGCTCTGCAGGGCGCCGAACTGGTCGCTGCCAAAGCAGTTCAGGTCTTTGAAGAAAATAATCCGCTCCAGGCGGTGCGAATCAACCTGTGCATCCTTGAAGAAATGCTGGAACTTCTTCAAGCCTCCGATGATTCGGACGGCACCGTGGGCGGCATGATTGAGGACAGTCTGGATCGTATCTTTGAGGTTGCACAGCTAGGAGAGCAGTTGCCGCCAGAGACTGTAGAGACGCTGTTTCATCTGGTGCTGGACATGACGCAGCATCCGGAGATTGACGGATGGCCGGACTGGCAGCTTGATTTGCTCCGATGTGCTAACGAGCTGGCCGTTTCAGAGGAATTGCAAGCGTTGTGGGATGAACAAGCTGAGCTGTTAGGTCAAAGCTCCGATTCAGGCTCCTGGAGCAGTCAGTACTTCGCGTCGGGCGTGGCTGAAATCCGTCTGGAACAGCTAAATAAGCAGGACAGTGGTGAAGAATTGCAGGATTATCTGTACAACAACCTGCAATACTCCTCCTTCCGCGAGCAAGCTATCCGTCTTGCGCTCGACGCCGCCCGGTATGATGAAGCGATTCGCTTAGCTGAAGAAGGGGAAGCGCTGGATAATGCGAACCATTTGCCAGGGCTTGTTAAGAAATGGAAGGAGCTGCGGTATGAAGCCTATAAGTTGTCGGGGGATGCACTGGCTCAGCGGGATCTCGGCATGGAGCTGCTATGTGATGGAGATTTGTCCTACTATCCTGCCGTTAAATCTGCATATCCGGCTGCGGAGTGGCCGCCAATCTATAACGTGATATTGGACAGACTGGAGCAGGACTGGTCGTGGGATAATGTATATACGAAGCTCTTGATACAGGAGAAAGAATTCGACCGGCTGCTGAAGTATGTGCACAAGCATCCAAGGGAGATTGAAGCATATTATCCGCATCTTCTGGCCGACCACCTTCAGGAGGTGGTCGCCATTTTCCAGTCTTATATCAAGCAGTCAGCTGCTGAATCTTCTACGCGCAACCACTACCGGCAGGTCTGCGGGACCATCCGGAAGCTCCGCAAAGCCGCCGGTTCCGCGACTGCTGAGCTGGCCGCGCATTCACTCCTGGCCGCTTACCCCAACCGGCCGGCCTTTAAGGATGAGCTGACCAAGCTGCTGGAGAGCTTTTGAGCAAACTTCAATCTGGGCGAAACGCGTTGAAGCAGCTATCCGGCGCACCCGGAGGCTCCAGTGCTGAAACAACGGCATTTTTGCCGTTATTTTCTCCTGCTTCAGCCTCGACGCTCCTAACAACGGCATTTCTGCCGTTGTTTCCTCCTGCTTCGGCCTCGGCGCTCCTAACAACGGCATTTCTGCCGTTGTTTCCCCTGCTTCGGCCTCGGCGTACCCAACAACGGCATTTCTGCCGTTGTTTCCTCCAGCAGACCGTTCACGGCGGAATCAGAGGTACTTTTACCTCTCATTTCATCCAGCAGCCCATTTGTAACCAAATCAGAGGTACTTTTACCTCTCATTTCCTGCTCCAACATCGGCGCACCCAACAACGGTATTTCCCCGTTGTTTCCCCCTGCTTCAGCCTAAGCAGATACATGTAACTCCCCAACTCCCCGTTCCATCCTACAACAGCATATTAAACACAGCACACAGCCCATCAAATGTAATATTAACTAACACGAAAGATTAAATTTCCACCTTAAAAACCCAAAATTAACCTATAAATTTTATAATACGTCACATTTCTTTACTGATAGCGCTTTATAATTTAAATTGGGGGTTGATTATTTTCAGGCCATCCTCTATGATATTCTCATCAGGTTGATTACAAAGTTTAAACGATTAAACTTTTAAATCTGATTATAAATTATATCCCCTTGTTTACTCCATATTACAATGTTTATTTATCATAAAAGTTAAAGCGCTTATACTTTATAACATGAAGGGCTGGTGTGTAAGTGATTAAGAGTGAGAGCAGGCGGCAGACGTTCTATATGTATATGTTCATCTCTCCGTGGCTAGTCGGTTTTCTGGTATTCGCCTTGTATCCTATCCTTTCGTCGCTGTATTACAGCTTCACCGATTATGACATCATTCACCCGCCAAAGTTCATCGGACTCGCCAATTACACAGAGATGTTCCAGGGCGAGCTGTTCTGGAAATCGGTCACGGTTACCCTGAGGTACACCCTCCTCAGTGTGCCGATACAGCTGCTGCTGGGTCTTGGCTTCGCCCTGCTGCTGCATCAGACGATCCCGCTGCGCGGATTTTTCCGCACGGCGATGTATTTTCCGAGCATGGTGTCCGGGGTAGCCATGTCGCTCCTCTGGTACTGGATCTTCAACCCGCAGATCGGCCTCTTCAACTACATGCTCTCCTGGTTCGGCATCCATGGCCCTTCCTGGCTGATGAACCCGGACACAGCGCTGTATGCCTTGATCATCATGTCCTTTTGGACCGCCGGTTCAGGCATGATCCTTTTCCTGGCCGGACTGCAGGGTGTGCCCGCCAGCCTGATCGAAGCCGCCAACCTTGACGGAGCCGGGCGGTTCAGGATTTTCCTGAATATCACCCTGCCGATGATCTCGCCGGTGCTGCTGTTCCAGCTCATTATGGGTCTGATTGATTCGTTTCAGGTGTTCACCCAGGCCTTCGTCATGACGCAAGGCGGTCCGAACTACTCTACCTGGTTCTATGTCTACAATCTTTACACCAGTGCCTTCAAGGAATACCGGGCGGGTTACTCCTCTGCTCTGGCGTGGGTGCTGCTGATCGTCGTCATGATATTCACGGCCATTATTATGAAGCTGTCGAACCGTTATGTGCACTATGAAGGAGGCGGACGCCGATGAGCATTGTCCGAACAGCCAACCACCGCCCTGCCGCTTCCGCACACCGCCGGAGAATCGATCCCGTGAAGGCAGCCAGCTTCATCACACTGCTGATCACCACCTTTCTAATGCTGCTGCCGCTGTTCTTCATGGTCTCCACTTCGCTGAAATCGAAGAAGGAGATGCTGAAGTTTCCGCCGACCTTTCTGCCTGAGAGCTGGGCGTGGAGCAACTACCGGGATATCTTTGATACGTTGCAGTTCGGCACACTCTACAAGAACAGCCTCATCATCGCCGTGCTGACGGTCATCGGTACCCTGATCTCCTCGGGGCTGGTCGCTTACGGATTCGCCCGGTTCAGAGGCAGAGGCAATCAGTTCCTGTTCGTCCTGGTGCTCAGCACTATGATGCTGCCGTATCCGGCGATTATGATTCCGCAGTTCGTGCTCTTCTCCCACATGAACTGGATTGATACTTTCCTGCCGCTGATCGTGCCCGCGTTCTTCGGCTCGGCGTACAACATTTTCCTGCTGCGGCAGTTCTTCTCCACCCTGCCCGAGGAATTGTTCGATGCCGGGCGGATCGACGGCTGCGGCGAGCTGCGGATGTGGTGGAAGATCGCCCTGCCGCTGTCGGCCCCGGCACTGGCAACTGTTGCGATTTTTGCTTTTATCTACAGCTGGAATGACCTGCTTACGCCTGTGCTCTACTTAAGCTCGTCGGAGAAGTTCACGCTGCCGGTCGGCATGGCTTCCCTTACCTCGTCGCGGTTCCGCATTCCGCCCTGGCATCTCCTGATGGTTGCTTCCGTGCTGGCGATGCTGCCTATCGTTACCTTGTTCGCGCTTGCCCAGAAGCAATTCGTTGAAGGCATTGTACTAACCGGCATCAAGTAATTACCGCCCTAATCCGGCGGTTCAATACGACTTGAAATCATGGAGGGAATAGCTGATGAACAACCGTAACCGAAAAACAACCGCCCTGCTGCTTGCAGCCGGTCTTACCGCAATGGCGGCCTTATCCGGCTGCAGCGGAGGCAAATCGGCGGGCAATGTGGCTGAAGGAACTAATGGTGCAGCAAATAACGGCGGCTCCGGGGAACAAGTAACGATCACACACTACACTATCGATTCCGAGGACCGCACGTTTATTGAGAAGCTGATTCCCGACTTTGAGAAGGAACATCCGAACATCCAGGTCAAGGTAGAAAAAGCGCCCTACGAGCAGTTTGACAGCAAGCTGCAGACACTGATCGCCGGAGGCAAATCGCCGGATGTCACGAGCCATTACGGATATGGCGGTTTTGCCGAATATTACAATAAAGACATGCTGCTTGATTTGACCGATCTGATTAAGGAAGACGGGTTCAAGCCGGAGGATTACCACATTCCTGACAACCTCATGAAAATCTATACCGTCAAGGACCGTACCTACGGCATTCCGGTCAACATGTATGTCACCTTGATGCTCTACAACAAAGACATGTTCGATGCGGCGAAGCTCTCCTACCCGCCAAGCGATTACGAGGACAAAAGCTGGACCTTTGACAAGATGGTCGAAGAAGCTAAGAAAATGACCCTGGTCTCTGATGATATTGCCAAAACCCAGTACGGTGTGGACTTCACCTGGGCCGAACGCGATATGCGGCCGCTTTATTTTGGAGCTGAGCCTTATTCTGAAGACACCTGGTCGAACGGGGGCGTGCCTTCCGAAACTCATTTCGACTCTCCCGAGGTGATTGCAGCTTATCACAAGCTGTTCGATCTGATATTCAAGGATAAAGTCTCACCGACCTCCGAGTGGAGCAAAAGCGTAGCCGGTCAGAACGGAGATCCCTTTGTCGCAGGTAAAATCGGCATGTCCATCGGCGGCTCATGGAACCTGGCGGGAGCGAATGATTTTCCATTCAAAATTGGTGTAGCCGCTGTTCCCTGGGGAGGCAATGACAAGGTGCGCAGCACGCTGTTCGTCGATCCGCTGATGATTCTGAAGGACTCCAAGCATCCGAAGGAAGCGTTTGAATGGATTAAATATCTGGTAACCACCGAGGTCCAGGAGAAGTCCATCGAGCTGAGCGGCGGCAATCCGCCGGTCAATACCGAAGCCGCGGAAGCGTATTATAAGCATTTTGAAGGCATTGATCCGCAGGATGTGAAAAAGGTCTACGAGGGCGCGGTTAAATACGGCTTCGAATCCTACAACCATCTGATCACCAACTACTCGCAGATCAACGACATGTTCATCAACGAGCTGCAGCCGGTCGAAACCGGGCATAAGACACTGGAAGAGGTTATGCCGGTGATCCAGAAGAAAGTGACCGAGATTATTAAAAGATAAGTCCCTGCGTTTAGCGGATATCCGGCAAGCCCTGTATACTGAAGGTAAGGTTAGATTCGGAAAATCCGCTGTAAGGAGCGTTTGAGATGAAAGTAAGTATTTTTGATGTAGCCAAAAAATCCGGGTTATCCGTGGTCACGGTATCCCGGGTCATCAACGGCGCAGGTTCGGTCCGCGAGAAAAACCGCCAGAAGGTGCTGGAGGCCATCAAAGAGCTGGATTACCGCCCCAATGCGGCGGCCCGCAGCCTGGCCAGCGGCAAGACCGGCATCATTGGCCTGATCGTTACTACGCTGCAGGACTCCTTTTTCGATGCGGTGGTCAAAGAGCTGAATGAGGTGCTGGCGCTGCATGGATATTTTCTGGCCATTTCCATTTCTACCGGCATCGATTCCGACGAGAACCACTACCTGATCCAGGAGGACCGGGTGGATGGTCTAATTCTGCTCTCGCCGATGCAGGAGGACAATTATATTGTAGAGCTGAAACGGCGGGGCATCCCCTATGTGCTGATCGATAACCAGCAGCCGGAGAATGACAGCTATTCGATCACCATTGACAATGTAAAAGGCGGGTATGCCGCAGCCTGCCACCTGCTGGAGCTGGGGCATACCTCTATCGCCCATCTCTGCGGACAGGAGATGTTCCGCAGTACCCGGGAACGGCGCACGGGATTTCTGAAGGCGCTTGAGGAACAAGGGCTGGCTCCCTTCGAAGTTGTTCATGGCGATTTCGAAATCGCCCAAGGCTACAATACGGCAAAACGCTGGCTGGCCGAGGGTAAACTGCCCACGGCCGTATTTACCGGCGATGACAATATCGCCCTTGGGGTGATCAATGCCCTGATGGAGGCCGGTGTCCGCATCCCGGAAGAGGTATCCATCGTCGGCTATGACGATCACTACATCGCCTCGCAGCTTCGCCCGCATCTGACGACCCTGCGCCAGCCGGCGGACAAGATAGGGATGGCCGCTGCCGATATGCTGCTGAAGCGCATAGGCGGGACCATGAAGCGCGGTGCCAACGTAAAGATCGACCCTGAGCTGATTGTGCGGGAATCTACCTCGTCCAGGTAGACCTTTGCTCCACAAGAAGTAATTCAGGATGTGAATGCTAACAAAACTTAGCGTGTGCTTTGGAAGCGGGTTTAGCGAAGTATATTAAGGAAACGTGGACTACAAAACTTTAGGAGTGACGACCATTGGCTTACTATATGGGCATCGATGGCGGAGGAAGCAAAACCTACGCCCTGCTCTGCGATGAGCACGGCAATGTGCTCGGCAAAGGCAGGAGCGGCAACGGCAACCACCAGACGGGAGCCCGCCGGGCCGCAGCCAGCATCAGCGCGGCGGCCTTCGCGGCGCTTGCGGAAGCCGGACTTCAGCTCAGCGATATAAGACACGCTTACCTGGGACTTGCCGGTGCTGACCGCAAGACCGATTACGATATCCTCCATCCGATGATCCGCAGCATCGGATTTATGCATTATACGATCAGCGGCGACCCGATGATCGGCCTGCGGGCGGGCACGAGCCGCCCCTACGGGGTTGCCCTGATCTGCGGCACCGGCACGAACGCCGCCGGGCGCAGCCGCGAGGGCCGGCATTATCAATGCGGCGGCTTTGATTACATGTACGGCGATTTCGGCGGCGGCGGAGCGCTGAACATCGAAGTATTCCGCACCGTGCTCCGGGCCTGGGACGGGCGCGAGGCGCCCACTCTGCTAACAGAACCGCTCCTGAAGCTGCTCGGCTATGCACAGGTGGAGGATATGTTCAATGACTTCCTCGATCACGGGAAGTCTGTGCCGCTGGATGCCGCCCGCCTGCTGTTCCCGGCAGCGGCTGAAGGCGATGCCGCCGCGCTGGCCATTCTGCACCGCCAGGGCGTGGAGCTGGGCAAAGCTGCTGCTGCCGTCATCCATCGGCTGGGCATGGAAACCGATGTGTTTGATGTGGTCCTGGCCGGAAGCCTGCTCACCCGGGGCGACCGGGGCTGGATCCGCGGCCCGATTGAGCAGGCGGTTCACCATGCGGCCCCGAACGCTTCGGTAGTCACCTTAACCACGGAGCCTGTCGTCGGTGCCGTATGGTCGGCACTGGAGGAAGACGGCCTTATCGTAACTAACGAGATTCATGAGAAAATGCGTGTGTTTCAGGATTTCGAAGCAATTCCCACCACAACCAGACAGGAGTGATTTATCTTGGCAGCTAACCAAGGTCTCAAAATCGCCGTCATCGGCGGCGGCTCTTCCTATACCCCCGAACTTGTCGAAGGCTTCATTCTTCATCACAAAGAGCTTCCCGTCCGCGAGCTATGGCTTGCAGACATTGAGCCGGGCCTGCGCAAGCTGAATATTGTCGGCAGTCTCGCGAAGCGCATGGTAGAAAAATCCGGACTTCCGATCGAGGTCCACCTGACCACGGACCGCCGCAAGGCGATTGAGGGCGCCGATTTCGTCAGCACCCAGATTCGGGTCGGCATGCTGGATGCCCGTGGCCGTGATGAGTCGATCCCGCTGAAATACGGTGTGATCGGTCAGGAAACGACCGGCCCGGGCGGAATGCTGAAGGCGCTGCGCACGATCCCTGTCATCCTGGATATCTGCCGGGATATCGAAGAGCTGGCCCCGAATGCCTGGCTGCTCAATTTCACCAATCCGGCGGGTATGGTTACCGAGGCCGTACTGCGGTATTCGAACGTCAAAAGTATAGGGCTGTGCAACGCCCCGATCGGACTGATCAAGCAGGTATCCGCCAAATACAATGCTACGCCTGACCGGATCTATGCCGAATTCGTCGGCCTGAACCATCTGCATTGGATTACCCGCATTGATGTAGAGGGCGAAGACAAACTGGATGAGATGCTGGCGGATACTGCAGGCTACAGCGCAAAGAATGTTCCGGCCCGGGAATGGAATCCCGAGTTCCTGCAATCCTTACGCGCTCTACCCTCCTACTACCTGAAATACTTCTACATGACCGATGCCATGCTCGCAGAGCAAACGGAATCCTTCAAGCAAGGCGGCAACCGCGCCGAGGTCGTCAAACGCGTAGAGGAAGAACTGTTCGAAATCTACGGCAACCCGGAGCTGAGCGAGAAGCCGAAGCAGCTGGAACAGCGCGGGGGAGCTTTTTATTCCGAGGCCGCAGTCAATCTGATGCGTTCCCTGCACAATGGCACGAACGATATCCAGACGCTGAATGTCGCGAACCGCGGAATCCTTGATTTTCTGCCGGAGGATGCCAGCATAGAAGTCAATTGTGTCGTGACCAAGACCGGACCGCTCCCGCTGCCGCTGACCAAGATCCCGCCTATGGCCAAAGGCCTGATCCATGCCGTCAAAACCTATGAGCAGCTCGCGATTGACGCCGCCGTGACCGGGGACCGCAGTCTGGCCATCCAGGCGCTGGCGCATCATCCGCTGGTGCCTTCCGTGGAAGTGACCATCGCCATGCTGGACGAAATGCTGGAAGCCAACAGGGAGTATTTGCCGAACTTTTTTGCCAAGGAAACCGCCGGGACACCGGCACAATAAATTTCAGCAAGCAGAACCGGCTTCGCTATATTAACGCGGTTTTTGAATTGAAGAATCGTCATCTTTTGAAAAATATGTTTTAGACTGATCCATTAAAAGAAATAGCGGCGGACCAAGACTTGAAAAATAAAGTCTTAGACTGCCGCTGTTGTCATTCAACTAACGTTCCTCGTAGCTTAATATCGCGGCACATAAATATGGCCAGTATCAATATCAATCACGTAATCTGACCTTACCCCCTCCTCATATTTTGAGGGTAGTCTCTCAAAGCTAAAAAGCCTACAAAAGATATCTGAAAATCCAACTATGTTAGTGCAATGGGTTTTGGTAACTTTAACCTATTGAATTAGTTCCTCAATAGAACATTTCTTGCCAACAACAAGTGCATTCTCGAAATAACCATCAATTTCAACTATCACTTTCACCACCGCCGGTTGCTAACCAGCATCTGAGCTCAAGGGTAACTGGCACATAAAATTATGGACAGCCTTCGACTTGTTTAACTAAGGTTTCCCGATAGCCTTAACCGTTATTTACGGTACGGTTCACCGCGCTGCCTGTAACGGCAAGTTTTAAGGCCATCCTTGCTAGGATGGCCTTTTTGGGTCTAACTTTGTTCAGCTATCGTACCCGTTAGCCAACCCATCAAAATGACTCCTCAGGTACCTTCAACTTTATTAGATAGCACCTGCATCTCTTGCCGAATAAAATGACGGGTAAATCGGCCGATAATTTAATTCTTCTCTGATCCGTGTGGTATCAACGACCATATCCCATGGATCATAAGCCTGCTGCAGTGCGTCTGGCGTAAATTCACTATGATGAAGCATGGCCAATTCCGCAGCGGAGATCGGCGCATCGTCAGCAACATTGTAGATCCGGCCATCAATTCCTGGTGTGGAAGCGGCGAGCATCAGGGCTTGAGCTACATCCGCATGGTGTGCCATATGCATTCGTTTGGCTGGATTCCAATTGCGCATATACGGAAGAAATTCCTGGATATGAGGGTCCTGATCACCATAGACAAAAGGAAGCCGTACTATACGCAGTCCCAGTCCCTGTTCGCGATGAAGCTGCAGCAGAGCCGTTTCGGCAGCGGCTTTGGTTTGAGGATATGCAAAGACAGGACTAAGCTCGTCATCTTCACGGTTGGGTCTTGAACGATTCCCGGAGCCGTATACATTATTGGTACTGGCAAAAACAAATTTTGGCACTTCCGCCTGCAACGCAGCGCGTGCTAGGGCTATACTGCCATCGAGGTTTGAGATTTTGGCGGTATTCTCGTCCACCCCACGGAACTGAGCTGCCAAGTGAATCACAGCAGCAGTGCCCTGGAGAGCGTCAACATAATCCTCCGGCTGCAAAAGATCGCATTCAATAAGTTCAGCTCCCTGCTGATGAAGCCAATCCGCCTTTGCAGCGTCCCTAACCAACACTTTAACGTGATGACCCCGCTGTAACATACGCGGAACAAAACGGCTTCCTACTTTTCCTGTGGCACCTGTTACAAAAATGTTCATTGTTCAAATCCTCCTAAGTTTTTAGAAGCTATAATGGCAGTATAATAGAACGCGCAAGTAGCAACCTTCCTGCGTTTATCGTATGATTGAAAGTGTCAGGATAAGGAGGAGTTTGAATGGAAGAAATTCCTTCCAGAAAGTCGTTAGGTGAATTTTTGCGCTCGCGCCGGGAACGTCCTCTTCCTGATGGACAACAAGCTGGGATCAGGCATAAAGGATTGGGAAGCCAAAAGACAAATCATGATCGCACGCTTTCGTGCGGATTACGGACACTTCCCGAATGATCCGGGGTTCAAGGAGCTTATTGAGGAATTTATGCAGAAAAGCCGGCTGTTTCGCGAGAGCTGGCCGATGCATGACGTTCAGGTCGTAACCGATTGCCACAAACGGTGGTACGATCCTCGTATCGGAGAGATGGAGTTTGAACATGTGACCCTGCAGCCGCCGACCCATCCGGATCTGAAGATCATGATTTATACAGCTTCAGCAGATACTGCTTTACGTCTGGGAAGTTTAGTGAGCAATCAGGAGTGTTGATCAGTCACTTGAGACTTGCATTCACTCTAGAACCGTAGAACCAAGACCCCTTTCGAGGGGTCATTTTCTTTTTTGGTGGTCTGTAGATTGAGAATCAACAAAACGGAGCAGGAAGTGAACACCGCACGATTAGCTTGGTTAAGAGCTAATCGTGCCTTTTCGGTGAAGACTCTTACGGAGAGTAGTTGGTTACGACTAACCACAGTGGCTTGCAAAAACTATAGTTTACCGGAGTATGAAGGCCATTATATGAATGAACTTCCTGACTTAGCTGTTGACTATATTGAATCAGTGCACGATAAATTTTACTCGATGGTCTCTTTCATAACCTCTGCACCGCGATTTACACGAGCTTGAATCTCAGGAGTGAGATGCTCTGGAAGGAAATCGGCTATCCAAAGGAGCTTAGTGCCGCTATCGCCATGAGGAAATTCTTGAAATATTTGTAAACATTACAATATTTACAATCGCTATTACTATTCTATTATATCCTTGAGTTCTTTTAAATCTATATTTATCCGATCATCTATTGGGTTAAAAACATTGAATTGATTTAGTTTTCCACATCGCTTATCTTGTAATACAAAAAACTTGCCCCTACTTATGATACGGTTCACCGTACTAGCTGAAGGGGCAAGTTATTGATCCTGATCGGACTAATGTATACTCTCCTGGACACCCTAGATAGGGACCCTGATTTGAAAGCTTTCACCTGGATGGACCATTGTCCTCGGTGATTAACTCCAGGTACGCCCGGACCGGAAGGAAGATGTGATTCGTTTTGTGCGAGGGGGATGGTTCTCTGAAAGCACAAAAATTCCGGGCTTTAAGTAGTCCTGTTTGATTTACGCACTACTCACCGCCATCTTCTCCCCCTGCCTTCTTCCGCCACTCCCGCGGGGTCATGCCCGTTAGCTTGCTGAAGATTTTACTGAAATAGCGGCTGTCCGGGTATCCAACCATTTCAGCGATGAAAGCGATCTTGTACTGTTGGTTCGTAAGCAGGATTTTGGCGTTCTCAATGCGGACCCGTTCCAGATATTCGGACTGATTCTCGTGAAATACCTGTTTGAAGCGGCGGGAGACATATTCACGGCTCAGGAAGAACTGGCTTGCGATTTCCTGGAGCGACAGATCGTGCATATAGTTAAGGTCAATGTACTGCTTGATCGAATGGATGACGTTGTATTCCCGGATTCGGGAATCTTTCAGAACCTCGGCGATTTCCAGACAAGCATTCGTCCACTCCCTCTGCCATTCCTCCAACGATAGACGGCCGTCTGTGCCGATCGGAAACAGCCACTGGGAGGGGGTCCGGGCGGATTCGCCTGCGGCCCGGTCCGTATCCTGCAGCAAATGGCTGCGGAGCAGTTCAAATTCATACCGCCAGTACTTCAACTGTTCCCAGGTCACGGCATGCAGTTGTCCAATCGCCTGTATCCAATTGGCGACGGCGCCCTTGATCTGCCGTTGCTCCGCTTTGTGAATAGCGGCCGAAATCGAGCTGCTGTAATCGGCCAAGACGATTCTTTTGTCGGAGGTGGGGGCAGGAATGTTGTCATAACTGTGAATCCAGGTGCTCGGTCCCAGAAAGGAAACGGAAAGAGCTGTCTGCAGCATCTGCTGAAATCCGGTGTGAATGTCCTGCGGGAAGGAGACCCTGGAGCTGCAGGCAAAATGAAAGCGTGCTCCAAGCACACGGTACAGCGCCTCATTGATGGCTGTCAGCTTCCTGCTGTTGCCCCCAAAATCACCAGTCAGCAGCAGAAGGATGCCATAATTGGGATCTGCATGCTTGAAGGCATATCCATTCCTGGAAGGACCGATAACCTCATTACAGATGTTAAGCATTAAGAAATACAGCAGGTCAATATTCCTTCCGAATTTCTCCAGTACAATGCGCGGCAGCGGATCAGAGATCAGCATCACGAGCTGGCATTCCCGAACGGCGGACCACTCGAAGGATGCCTGAAGCTCATCAGCGACGATAGAGTAGCCCTCCTGCTGTGAGACAACGCCTGACAGCATTTTGTCCCAATACATAGGCAGTGTTTTGTTGATCTCGACATCCCTGCGGATATTCAGCCGCCGCGCTTCATCATCTTTCAGCCACGTATCCACCGCATTGCGGAGTGCTTCGAGCAGTTCATTACGGTTAATCGGCTTAAGCAAGTAGTCAAGTCCGCCGTGCCTCATCGTCTTGCGGATATAGGTGTAGTCGTCATAGCCGCTGATCACAATCCTCTTCGATTCAGGCGCATGTTCCCCGATCCATTGCAGAAGCGTCAGGCCGTCCACATTGGGCATTTTCATATCCGTAAAAATAATCTCCGGCTGCTCACTCCGAATCAGTTCCATAGCCGCTGCCCCGTCGCAAGCTTCAATCACATCGGTGATCTGAAAATCTTCCCACTGGACCAGAAGCCGGATTGAATCTCTTACATCGGTCTCATCATCCACGATCAGTACTTTCATAGAGCCTGCCGTCCTTTCGTTGCGGGATTCTGATAACTACATAAAAGCCCGAAGGCTGGACCTGTCCTATGGATACCCCGGCCTCGTCGTTAAAGAACAAAGAGAGTCTTGAGATCACATTGATCAGACCGATACTGCCCCCACCGTACCTCCGGAAGCTTCTCGCTTCATGCGCTGCTTCAACCGCTCCAGGTTCTCCGGTGTAATGCCAAGCCCGTTATCTCGGATTGAAAGAGTCAGCCCATCTTCGCCGCTTTCCAGCTTAATCTCTATTTCGGCATTTTGCATCGTTTCAAAACCATGCTTGAAGCAGTTTTCTACAAGAGGCTGCAGGATCATTTTGGGTACAAGCAGTTCCAGAGCGGAAGGTTCGGCAATGTCAATGGAGCAGTGCAGGCGTTCCTTGAACCGCTGCTTCTGCAGTTCCAGATAGGCCTCCACATGAGCAATCTCTTTGGCAAGAGGGACAACGGACTCCTCGGTATTCATAGTGTAGTGCATCATTAGCCCGAGCGAGGAGGTCAGCTCATAAATCTTGGGCACCTTGTTGTGCAAGGCCACAGATCCGATGGACTGCAATGTATTAAAGATAAAATGCGGATTGATCTGAGCCTGAAGCGCCTTCAGCTGGTTATCCTTGTTGGCAAGCTCCAGCCGGAGTTCTCGCATGATCAGATTGTCGATCGTATCGACCATATTCTTGATCGCGCTGCCAAGAACACCGACCTCATCGCTGCGTTCCGAATCCACATCAAACTGCAGTTTCCCCAATTTGATCCGCCGGATCGACTCGGTCAATTTCTTGATCGGGGTGGTTAGCTTAAGCGACACGTACAGCGTTGCCGCAATCGAAATGACCAGAAAGCTTATCAGGACAAGCACATTCATACGAAGCACGCGTGACGCGTTGTTGTATAGATAGCTGTCTGGAATCTGCTTGGCTACAATCCAGGTCCGCCCGAACAGCTCAAATCTCTCGAATACGACAATCCCTTGGAAGCCGCCGTTCTCATGCCAGTAAAAATGGCCGGAGCCATAGCTGTAGCGGGCATGCTCCAGCCAGGCATAGGACGGTTTTTGCCCAATCCGGCTTTCCTCGGAGGCATAAATGACGGTACCGGTATCATCCAGCAGATAGATGTTTTCTTCTCCCTTGTCATAAAGCATGTTCATGATATTACGAAAGCCGTCAAGCTTGAAGTCGATGGATACTATGCCGACCCTCTCTTTAAGCGGCGCGCGATAGATCGGACGATGAATGGTAAAAACCGTGTTGGACGGGCTGTAGGGGAATTCCTCCATGCCGTAATTATGCGATTGGTGGGTCGGCTCCAGATAGGGATCATTTTTGTCCACGGGCTGAAGGAAGTGGCCGTCAAGACCGGCGTTGCCCGCCGCCCGCTTCAGATAGCCGTTGATCAGCAGCCAGGATTGATCGGTCAGGTCGGAGTAGAGATATACCTGCTGAATATCCTTGGCCGACTGTTCAATGGCATGAAGACCGGAGTAAATATTAATCTCGACCAAAAAATCGCTATAGCCCCGAATCAGGATATTATAGAGGCTATTTGGCATTTGAATATTGTTATATACGTACAGGGAAATGCTGTTCATCCCGCTGAGCAGATTGCTCAAGCTCGTAGTCCCTTGTCGTACCGTGCTTGAATTTTCCCGGATAGCGTCTTCTCTTAACGAGTGCTTGGTATAGAAGTAGGAAATCAGGATAGATGCGGTGATCGGCAGGAGGATAGCGACCATCAGAAACATGCTCAACTTATAGCGGATGCTGCGGCGGAATTTCATGGCGGTCCCCCTCGCTCTACGAATTGGTTAACAGTCTAGCACCGCCTTGCAGTAAGGTCAATAGGAGGACTCGGTGCTGAAATGGATATATGACCCATATCACGATTTTACACATTTTTGATCAATTACGGCTGTTTTTCGCTTGTATAGCTGCAGCTATACTGATAGTGTAAAGCGCTTACAAGAAAAACAAAACAGGGAGGTTATGGTATGAAACGATTTTGGTCCTTATTCTTGACCGGCTCCTTAACCATCGCGGTTGCACTGTCTGGTTGCTCCGGTAATGGCTCCAGGGCAAACGAGACGACGTCCGGAACCAAGGATGCCGGCAACGCAGGAAAGGATGAGATTACCCTCTACACCATTCAATCCACGAATCCTAAATTTCAGGATTGGCTCAAAGAAGCCGAGGAAAAGAGTGGTGTGAAGATCAACTGGGTCGCCGCGCCGACCGATTCGGATACCCGCCAGCAGAAGGTATCGACGATACTTTCCTCGGGTGACAATACCGTTGACATTCTTGAGATCAATGATGAAATGGCAACCTCTTTTAAAAATGCCGGTTGGCTGGAGCCGCTGCAGGATACGGTCCTGACCGATGATGTCCTGAATCAGCTGCCGCAGGGCTATATGAAGGATATGCTCACCTCAAGCAAAGGTGATCTGATCGGCGTCCCAAGCTATACCGGTTATCTTGGCCTATGGGTCGATCAGAAGAAGCTCGAAGCCGCAGGCATGACTTCCATTAACAACGAAGAAGACTTTGTGAAATTTCTGAAAGCGACGACCAAAGACGGTCAGTATGGATACGGCGGCTCCTGGGAAAAGACGTATGTCTTCAACGAAATCGCGACCTTTGTCAATCTGTTCGGGGGCGATTACTTTGACTGGAGCAATGAAGGCAGCCGCAAGGCGGTCAAATTCATGTACGACATGGCCAATACCTGGAAGGTCACGCCGGTGGATCAAATTGCAGACAAATATGAACAGATGAACCAGAAGTTCATCGACGGCAAATATGCTTCCGTCTTCATGTGGGGAACCGGTACGGATTACAAGCAGGCGAACCGCTACGGTGAAGATCAGATCCATATGATCAATATGCCGGAATTTGCGAAACGGAGCATCTTCACGGATTCCTGGAGCTATGTTCTGAACTCAGCTTCCAAGAACAAGGATGCTGCCATCAAGTTCCTGAAATATGCCGCCAGCGAAGACGGTGAATTAAACGGCTGGAAGAACTTTGACCGCTATCCGGCCAGAGCGGATGTCGCGGCCAAAGAAGAGGTTGCCGGAGACATCAAGACTATTTACAACGAGATCCAATCGACCAACGAAGTGCATGGGCGTCCGATGCTGCCGCAAACGATGGAGTTTATCTCCGAGATGGGAACGCTTTTTCAGAACTACATCCAAGACAAAATTACGCTGGACGATTTCTGCAAAAAGGCACAGGAAGCCGTTGAACGTTACAAATAATCAGGGCCATTTCCCGGCAGCACAAGCAGGTGGATCTGTAGTTTCCTGCTTGTGCCGCCCGTATTCTACGGATATGGCCATCCTGCGAGGAAGGTGCGTTTTATGTATGCCAGCAAAAAATATTGGATGATTGCCTGGATTCTTGTACTGCCGGCGCTGCTGATCCGGATCTTCACGACCATATATCCCATTATCGAAACCTTCCATATCAGTTTGTTTGAGGTCAAACTGCTGCAGGGCATCCGAAAGTTTGTCGGCTTGGATAACTATCTTCAGCTTTTCCACGATTCAAAAATGATTACCTCTATCCGGTTTACGGCCATTTTCGTCGTGGGATCGATGATTGGCCATATTGTGCTTGGAATCATCCTGGCGTTAATTCTCAATATGAAATTCAGAGGACAAAAAGCGCTCCGAACCATCGTACTGCTTCCCTGGGCCATGCCGATGGTCGTGATCGCGATGGCGTCCAAATGGGCATTCAACAACGAGTATGGCCTGATCAATGACTTTATCCGTCGGTTCGCCCCTTCCTTCAATCTGGATTGGTTAATCTATACCAATACAGCCCGAAGCGCCGTAATCGCCGTGGACCTATGGAAGGACCTGCCCTTTTTCGCCATTCTGGTGTTAGCCGGTCTGCAATTCATCTCTTCGGACATGTATGAGGCCGCCAAAATTGACGGGGCCGGAAGCATCCGCTCCTTTTTCAGCATCACACTTCCGCTTATTTCCAGAAACATTCTGATGCTCAGCATATTCTTCACCATGTGGCGCATTACTTCCTTTGATGTTGTATACGCGATGACAAGCGGCGGCCCGGGTGAGAGCACCGCACTTATTGCCTACCGGGTAACCACCGAAGCGTTTACGAATCTGAATACCGGCTACGCCGCTTCGATTGCCGTCGTGCTATTCCTGGTGATGGCTGTACTCAGCGGGCTCAGTATGTCGGCAGCCAAACGCGTAGACTATTAAGGAGCGATATCCTATGATCCCCAAAAATTCCAGATCTGTGCCGCTGACCCTGATCATATGGGGATTGGCTGCCATTGTCGCATTTCTTATTCTTTTTCCGCTGTGGTGGATCTTTATATCATCCATTACACCGGCCGGAGAGCTATTCTCCAAACCGGTCAAGTACTGGCCGGCCCATCCGACCTTGGACAGCTACCGTTATCTGATCAAGAATGTGGGCCTATTACCCAAAATAGGGAATACCGCAATTATTGTGGGGCTCTCCATCCTGATTGGTATGATAATCTCCGTCATGGCTGCCTTCAGTTTTGCCCGTTTCCGCACCAGAGGATTATCCATTGCCGTCGGTTTCCTGCTGGCCTCCATGCTTATTCCCGATGTGGTGACCGCGCGGCCGCTGTATGACTTTCTGCGCAGTGTTCATTTATACGACACGTATACGGGCCTGATTATCCTGTATATCAGCGGTATTCTTCCATTCACCGTCCTGATTCTGCAAAACTATCTGAATGATATTCCGGTCTCCATAGAGGAATCCGCCTCCATTGACGGCTGCGGTTTTTTTCAGTCGATGTTCTATGTTACGATTCCGCTCCTGAGACCAGCGCTTGCAACAGTATGTATCGTCAACTTTATTACCTGCCTGAACAACTTTTTTACACCGCTGTTCTATTCCAATGGCATCTCTGTGCTCTCAACAGCAATTACACAGCTGCCTCTTAGAGACAATATGTACGCGGTGCCCTGGGATCTGGTTAGTGCTATGGGCTGGATCATCATTCTGCCCATCATTATATTCGTCGCCATCTTCCAGAGACAGATCATGGAAGGCATTATGGCCGGCGGCGTCAAAGGCTGATTATCGAGAGGAGAAGAACAAATGAATATGAACCCGTTTCAGGGAGGACTCGCGTCGCTCCCTCTGATCAAGACCGGCAGAAGCCGGGCCATCAACGCAGAGAATCCGCACGGTGAAAAAGGAAAAGGAGGGATGGCCTCCGGCCCTCTTGGCCCCTCCCGCAAAGGCTCACCCTGTATCCGGGACGTGGCGCCCGGAACGACGGTAACGCTGGCCGAGATCAGCGGCCCTGGCATTATCGAACACATCTGGATTACGGTGACCGATCATACCGAGGCGGATACGTTTGTTCTGCGCGATCTGGTGCTGCGCATGTATTGGGACGGTGAAACGGAGCCTTCCGTTGAGAGCCCCCTGGGCGATTTCTTCTGCAATGGCTTCGGGAGAGGCTGTACCGTCAACTCCCAGCCGATGGTGGTAAATCCGACAAGAGGATTCAACTGTTATTTTCCGATGCCGTTCCGGAGCCAAGCAAGAATTGAAATCGAGAACCAGCACGAAGCGTCAATTCCTGCCTTCTTCTATCAGATTGATTATTGCCTGCATGACGAGCTGCCTGATGATACGGCCTACTTTCACGCGCAATGGAAGCGGCAGCGGATCACGGATAAAGCGGAGGATTATATCCTTCTCGACAACGTCAAAGGCCGCGGCCAATACGTCGGAACCTACATGGCACTTACCACACTGGAACGCTATTGGTGGGGAGAGGGCGAGGTCAAGATGTATATCGACGGCGACCGGGAGTATCCGACCATCTGCGGCACCGGCACTGAAGATTATTTCGGCGGTGCCTGGAGCTTTGCGACTCAAAGGGACGGGAAGACGATCGAGAACACGTACTGCACGCCATACATGGGCTATCCCTACTATTCCAGCCATGACGAGGCCGTCCATAATCTGTACCACAATGACGATGTGCCGCCCATGCGGGGATTTTACCGTTGGCATATTCTGGATCCCATCCGGTTTCAGGAGGATCTGAAAGTTACAATTCAGCAGATCGGGGTATACAAGAAGGGGCTTTTCGAACGCCAGGATGACGTGGCAACGGTCGCCTATTGGTATCAAACCGAGCCGCATCAGCCTTTCACCCCGCTGATGGGCAAGGAGGAACGCTGGCCGCGCTAATAAGCGTGATGGCAGGAACAACGGCTTATTTCCTCTTTGGAAGATGGAGTTTATACTGGATGTGCAGCCATCTTGATTGACGAAGGGATATGCCATGAAGCTTAAATACATGACCTTGACTGCCCTTTTGCTGGTCCTGGCCGTTATTGGCACGGCGTGCCGGGGGAGCAATAACCAAATTGTGAATGGCTCCGGCCCGGCAAGTGCCACCGCAGAGCCGGCCCCTGCTCTAAAGATCTTCAATTTCAAGGTCGAAATGGCCGAACAGCTGGACACCCTGGTCAAACGGTATCAGGAAGAGACCGGCGTGAACATTGAAGTTGATACATGCGGCGGCGGCTGTGATTATAGTGCGGGACTCAAAACAAAGTTCAACTCCGGTGACAAGCCCGACATTTTTTTGTGGCAGGCTATACCGATCTCGAGTTGTGGCAGGAGTATTTGGAAGATCTGTCCGATCAGCCATGGGTGGGCGATATGCTTGATTTGGCCAAGCCGGCTATTACAAAGGACGGAAAGATTTACGGTATGCCGCTCGCCCTGGAGGGCTGGGGCTTCATTTATAACAAGGACCTGTTCCGCCAAGCCGGCATCAATTCCACACCAGCCACGCTGACGCAGCTGCGGGAAGCGGCCGACAAGCTTAGGGCGGCCGGCATCCGTCCTTTTGAGAATGGCTATGCAGAGTGGTGGATTCTGGGGAATCATCTGCTCAACACCGCATTCTCCCAGCAGCCAGAGCCGGTCGCATTTATTGAACGGTTGAAGAATGGCCGCGCCAGTCTGACGGACAATATGATATTTAAGGAATGGACGAGCCTGATAGATTTGACCGTCGAGTACGGCCAGCCCAATCCGCTGCAGACGGATTATTACACACAGGTTGCCAACTTTGCGAACGGACGTGCCGCCATGATGCAGCAGGGAACCTGGACGCAGCTTCAGATCGACAAGCTCCACCCGAACCTCAATATCGGATTCCTGCCGATGCCTATCAACGATGATGCCAAGGCCATGAACAAGCTTCCTGTTGGCGTTGCGAATTATTGGGTGGTGCTGAAGAACTCAAGAACAGAGGAAGAAGCCAAAGCCTTTCTACGGTGGCTCGTTTCTTCCGGCACCGGCCAGGCGTTCATCGTGGATGATGCCAAGCTCATTCCGGCGTTCCGAAGCATTCCGGCAACCGAAGCTCAGCTTGGTCCCTTGTCTGGGGAGATTCTGTCCTATATCAAGGAAGGTAAGACACTCCCCTGGTTATGGCAGCTGTACCCCGGCTACGAAGCGAACACCTGGCAAATGGCCACGCAGATCCAGTCTTATATCGGCAAGAAGATCGGGAAAGAAAAAATGCTTCAGGAATTCCAGAACATCTGGGACGACATGTCGGCAAAAGAAGCAAGCGAATAGCAGGGCTGCAGAAGGGAGATTAACAGTTGTTCATAGCTGCTAATTTCCCTTTTTGTACCTTTTTAATACTTTTCCGAGCAAGAACTTGGGGTCATGTTCTTTTATGTTAAGCTGAACGATTAGCAAGGAAGACAGCGATATACGGGTCAGCAATACGAAAATCATTTCCACGATTCTTTCAAATCCTGAAAATAGCCACCAAGCTTAACCGGGGCATTATCAAAGAAATACTTTTCACCATAACACTCTGTACGCGGAATACCCCAATCGCAGAGTCTGCCGTCCGGGCATTTATGTACGCCCTAATCTGACCGTTGCCGCTGTTGGTTTCGTTCCCGCTATCCTATCGCCAGAACCATCCCTTTGGCTACCTACACAATCTCTTTATTAAAATGTCCTCTTGTGTCTGTTTCCTGATTGAAGACAGCATTATTCATTGAGCCATTTAATTTGCCTGAGGCCATATGAATGACTTTCACAACCTGTTCTTTAGATTCAACTGTGAAGTTTAATCTGAGCGCCTCGATTCCTTTGATGTTTGGTAGCTCATCTATAAGATTAAGTGTCTTCCCATTAAGGAGAGTCGTTGTACAATCCTCATGGGAAAGGATAGGGAACGTCCCGTGCTCATCTTTTAACTCATAGCTCTTCGTTTTGCAAACTCTGCATTGATTCATTCTTCTCATCGGACAATATTTGGTGAACATCAAAGGAGTCTTTCCATATACAATCATTCCCAGTGCAGGATAGCCGTCATTTTCTTTATAATAGGCAATCATTAAATCTTCAATTTGGCTCTTATTCAATTCATAGGATAAAGTGACTCGTTTTGCACCTAATTTATATAATTCATAGCAACTAAGAAGCCCAAGTCTTCACTTTATGATGATGATGCGGCGAGAAGTTATCGAGGATGATATACAGTCGCTCCGTGCGGGGAAATCGCCGACGAAGCACATCAAAAAAACGAAGAATATCTTGGTGTTTCTTCGTTTTTGAGGCATGCCCGTAAAGTTTGTCAGTCTTCAGATCGAAAGCAGCGAGCAAGTGCTTAACCCCATGAGGACGGGTATAGGTTGCACGTAACCGAGACGGTTTGCGCTGCTGGAACCAGCCTTTTCCTCGATAAGGTTGAAGCGACAAAGGGCCAAACTCATCGACACAAATCACACGCCCGTCTACCGGAGGACTGTCGTATAGCTCTTCGATTCGGTTTTTTTAGATTCAAATTCCAGATCGTTTGAAGCTTTCCAGGTTTTCGTATTTTGGTAGGTGATTTTGGCTTCGTTCAAGATGACCCGAAGCGTTTCAATGGAAATGGAAGCTACGATTTTTCGTTCTTCTACCGCTTGCTTGAGCTTAGAAAGGGACCAGTTCGTAAATGGGTAGCCTGCAACTTTGGGCGGGATTTGGGCAGGCTCAATGATGTTCGCACGTATTCGGCATACCATTCATCGGTTTAATCAGGAAGGAATGGCTTCACTTAAGCCCAAATATGGAGGAGGACGACCGCCTATATTTACGGAAGACGTATCTGTTGTCTTATCCATTAGTTCATACTCCTTACGGCACGAACCCACACATCTTCCGCGATTTGCGCATCGATAGCCGATTAGCTACACAAACGGATGGATCGCAAATTTATACTTCACTGCTTAACCAGAACGGTTAATTCACCTTCAAACACCTTCTCATCCCTCTGGTTGAACGTTGACAGCCATACAGTAACGCTCCCTGTTCCGTTCTTTTTTTCTTTTAGCCCAGTCACTTCAACAACGGTATGCAATTCATCCTCTGGATACACGGGTTTTATAAATTTCAGATGATTCATAGCCGTTCCGGCAATGATATCCTCCCCATAACTCCCGGTTTCAACCCAGAGCTTAAAGGTGACCGCCATCGTTTGTATTCCTGAAGCGATAATTCCACTAAATCTCCCTTGCTTCGCCTTTTCCTCATCCAAATGCATATACTGCGGGTCAAACTCTGCTGCAAAACTCGTAATGCTCTCTTTAGTTATGGTTATAGACTTGGTTGTAAACACCTGTCCGGCATAAAATTCATGAAACCTCATTAAAACACCTCTTAGCTGATTTGATATGTTCGGTTACCGGCTTTGGATTACACCTCCGGGACTATCCCCGGTTCTGCTTCCGGTATTGCAGCGGCGAACGTCCGGTGATTCCCTTGAATACCCGCCCGAAATGGGCGATGCTGTCGAACCCCGTCTCCCGGGCGATCCGGGTCATTCTCCAATCCGTTGTCCGGAGCAGGGCTTTCGTCTCGCGGATGCGGACATAATTCAGATACTCGATCACTGTAAACCCTGTCGTCTGCTTGAACGTCCGGCACAAATACGTAGAGCTGATGAAAAAATGCTCGGCAATGCCTCCAAGTGTCAGCCTGTCGCCATAATGGGCATCCATATATTCAATAATGCCGTAGACCCGGTGCTGCGCCTCACTTTGCTCGGGAATCACCACCGCCGGCTTCGCTTTACGGATGCGGTCCAGCCGGATCAGCAGTTGAAGCAGCAGCGTCTGCAGATACGGCCTGCTCCACAGCGCTTCCTCCCGCTGCTCCTGCAGCATCGCCTGGAACAGATCCGCAATCCCCCCTGCTCATGGGCGTTGGGCCGGAGCAAAAAGCTCTCTCCCTGGAACATCTCCGCCAAGTCCGGCACAATATCTGCCGCAGGCTTCAGGAACAGGTCATCAAAATTGACCAGAATCCGCTCATGCCGCGAGCGGTTGCGGCTGGTTGTACGGTGCAGCTGATTTTTGTTGATGAAGACCAGATCGCCTGCCTGCAGGGCATAAATCCGGTTATGGATATAATAATGCCGCTCCCCGGACAGCAAATAATAGATTTCATAGGAATCATGGAAATGATCAGTATCCATATTGAAATTACCGGACCGCCTAAGCTGCTCCACCTGAAAAAAAGGCTCCACACCGCACCACCCATCGAGGATAAAATATGCATACTTTGATCTATATCGGACTAAATAACGCTCACTTTTCGCATTTTCTATACTATAAAATAGAATCAAATCCAAGTAAATGGAGTGATCCCCTTGTCCAAAAAGAAATATGCCATCGTCGGCACCGGCGGCCGGGCCGAGTTTTTTTACGGCGCGCTTGTTACCGTTTACAACGAAACCTCCGAGCTGGCAGCCTTCTGTGATGTCAATCAGACGCGGATGAATTTCGCTAACCATATGCTGGCAGACAAATACGGCTACCATGAGGTGCCTACCTACAAGGCTGAGAATTTCGACCTGATGATTGAAGAGACCCGGCCTGACTTCGTACTGGTAACGACCATTGACCGCACGCATCACAAATATATTATCCGGGCTATGGAGCTGGGCTGTGATGTCATTTCCGAGAAGCCCATGACCATTGACGAGGAGAAATGCCAGCAGATTTTTGATGCCATTGAACGCACCGGCAAAAACCTGCGGGTAACCTTCAACTACCGTTACGCACCGCATAACACAAAAATCCGCGAGATTATAATGGACGGCGTGCTGGGCGAAATCCTGTCCGTCAATTTCGAGTGGCTGCTGAACACCCAGCATGGAGCGGATTATTTCCGCAGATGGCACCGGGACAAACGGAACAGCGGCGGCCTGCTGGTGCATAAATCGACGCATCACTTCGACCTGATGAACTTCTGGCTGGCTTCGCAGCCGGATACAGTCTTCGCCATGGGCGATCTGCGGTTCTACGGTAAGGAAAATGCAGAGAAAAGAGGTATCACCGAATTCTATCAGCGTGCTTATGGCAGCAAGGCTGCCGAGAATGACCCCTTCGCACTCCATCTGGACCGCAACGAGCACCTGAAAAGCATGTATCTGGACGCCGAGCATGAAGACGGGTATCAGCGCGACCAAAGTGTGTTCGGCGACAATATCAGCATCGAGGATACCATGAATGTAATGGTCAAATACAAGAATAAGACCGTTATGAACTATTCGCTGAACGCTTATATGCCTTGGGAAGGCTTCATTATCGTCTTCAACGGTACCGAAGGCCGTATGGAGGTTCGCATCACCGAACAATCCTACGTCAATTCCGGCGGCAAAAAAGAAAATGAAGGCGCACTGGAGGGGGTCAACATTACCATCTACCCGCACTTCAAGGAGCCTTATCGCGTCCAGTTCGAAAGCAGTGCAGGCGGCCATGGGGGCGGTGACCCGGTGCTGCTGCGCGACATTTTCGACAAGAAACAGGAGGACCGCTTTGGCCGTGCAGCCTCGCACAAGGATGGGGCCATGTCGATTATGACCGGGATTGCGGCCAACCGCTCCATGCGTACCGGCCAGCCGGTAAAGGTGGATGACATCTGGAAAAGGTAACAGGCAAAAACGGTCTTAAAAAACAAAAAAAGACGTGCCTTCCTGCCAGGAGCGGAGAGCACGCCTTTTTTTATGAAGCATACAGATTACCGCTACAGCAAATCACTCAATAGATCCTGTTTAAGCTTCTGTAAAAATTGCAATTGCACTTCACATTGCTCATACATATTCTCGAAAATCAACAGTACATTCTTTGAAACCTCGTAATACTTCTCCTTTTCTTTCTGTCCCGCTTTCATTTCATCGTATATAGTCTGGATCGCCTGCTGCTGTACCTCCAACGCTCCAATGATCTCTTCTTTCGGCGCTTCATCCATGAACGTAAGAACTGTATACAAAGCGGACGGGAAAACAACGGAAGCTTTCTTAAACGAGCTAATCAACATGCTGTTAAATTCATGCTTCCCCTTGGAGGTGATGGAATAAATGGCTTTTGAGCGATTGCCCGTTTGCTCAAGCTTTTCCAGACGGACTAATTCATCTTTGTCCAGTTTTCTTAGGGCATGGTAGATAGACGCAGGCTGCACGTATGCCCATTTATCTGTTTGTGCAGATATCATCTTTTGTTGAATCTCATAGCCGGACATTGATCCATATTTTAATAATAGTCCAAGTACCATTACATCAGTCATGATCTTCGCTCCGCTCAAATAGTAAATTCATAGTACTAAAAATATAGTATTAATGATTACATTCAATTCTATATTTGAACTTTTCATCTGTAAAGAAAATTCATTACAGATCCGCCCATTCGCCCCACTTTACACAATATGGGTTAGTTGCTATAATACAATCGTAAATCGAATACTAAATGTTTAGTATTCTATATTTATTATTATACATTTAGTAACAATTGGGCAGACGGGAATAGTTTAATCACATTTTCAACCAACAAAGCGAAAGAAGGTCTTATTATGAACAAGATCACCCAAACCAAACAAAAAGCAGCTCTGTTCGTCGTCGGGATAGCGATTTTTTTGGATATGCTGATTTATGGGCTGGTGGTGCCCATTCTTCCGAAATATGCAAGCGCCCTTGGGGCTTCCCAGACCGAAATCGGCTTGCTCTTTGGGAGCTACGCAATTGCATTGTTCATCGCGACACCTATATTTGGAGCTTTATCAGACCGGATTGGGCGACGCGGCCCTATGCTGTGGGGATTGCTTGGATTGGCTGCAGCTACACTATTGTTTGCATTTGCCGAAGAATATTGGATGCTTATAGCAGCAAGAGCCCTGCAAGGACTTGCCGCAGCGATCACCTGGACATCCGGATTAGCCATACTTGCCGATCTTTACCCTTCCGAAGAGCGCGGCAAAGCCATGGGGCTGGCCTTGTCAGGTCAGGCTGCCGGAATCCTTCTTGGGCCTAGCTTAGGGGGCTGGATGTATCAGTTAGGCGGTTACAAACTTCCTTTCCTCTTTGCCGCAGTTCTGGCTGTAGCTGATGGAATGCTTAGAATCTTTCTGTTACGTGATTTACCTGAAAGAAAATCGGGGACGTTCCTCTCATCTTTCGGTTTGCTGCGCAACCGCAGTCTGCTGCTAATCAGTGGTGTCGTTATAATTGGTTCGGCTATACCCAGTGTATTGGAGCCTACCCTGCCGCTGCATTTGCAGGAGAAATTCAACGCGGAGCCGGGTTTTATCGGAATGTTATTCGCTATTCCTACATTATCCTATGCGCTCGCCACCCCTTGGATCGGCAAGTTATCCAGCAGGATCGGGTATAAAAAAGCTGTGCTGATCGGACTTGCAGTAGTTGCCATAAGTCTGCCGCTCTCCGCTCTGCCCGATTCCATGTGGATGCAGGCCGCTTCTCTGGTACTGCTGGGAATCAGTATGGGTATGGTTCTTGCGCCTTGTCTTCCTGCACTTGCAGACATTTCAGAACAAAGCGGACTTCCTTCCTATGGAATTACCTTTGCCATCTATAACACAGCCTACTCATTCGGAATGATTGTAGGACCAGTGACCAGCAGCGTGCTGACCGATGCCATCGGGCTGAAGCTTTCCTATCTCTCTGTAGGTTGTGCCGCACTTTTGTATATGTTCATCATGCTTCCAAGTTTCCGGAAAACTGAGGTTACCCGGTTAAACAGCAAAGCTCAGGACCGGTAATGGAATTTAACCCTTGCCTTAAATAACCTTATGCTGAACCCACTTCTCCCCGAGAAAACGCCGGAGGAAGATGAAGCCGCGTACGCCCCATTCACAGTTCATGGCCAGCCATATCCCGATAATGCCCATATTCAGCACGATGCCGAGAATGTAGCCCAGTACAACGCGGAACAGCCACATGGACAGCATGGATACAACGGAGGTGAACTTGGAATCACCCGCTGCCCGAAGCGCGGAAGGAGTAATAAAGCTGACCGACCACAGCGGGATCTGGGCAATGGAGTTAATGAGAAAAACAATGAAGATATCCCGGACAATCTCCTCCGGCGGATGAAACAGCGATACCAGCGGATGAAATACCGGGAAGATCAGCAGCGCCATCAGCGCAAAGGAGGCGGAAGACAGCCATAGAAAGGATTTGACGAATTTGCGCGCATCCTTCGTATTCCGGCTGCCCATACATTGGCCGACGACGGTAATCAGGGTCAGCGACAACGCATTGGCCGGAATCTGCATCACCCCGGCGAGTGAGGAAGAGATTGCATTCGTGGCAATCGCATAGGTGCCGAGGCTGACAATGAAGATTTGCGTCAGAATCTTGCCGCCGTTGAAGAACATCTGCTCCGCCGCAAACGGCAGGCCGATGAACATGATTCTTTTGATCATGGTCCAGTTGAGGGCCAGCAGGTCCCGGATCTTCACCCGCAGGCTGCTATCCAGCCGGAACATGTAGATCAGCGAGCAGACCGCCGCCAGATACCGGGAGGCATTGATCGCAATGGTCATCCCGAACACCCCCATATGCAGGCCGTTGATGAACACAAAGTTCAGCAGCACATACGAAAAGTTCATAATCAGTGAGAGTACGAGCGAGACCCGGGTCCGTCCGATGCCGCGCAGCGCGCCGCATACTGCCTCCATCACAGCAATCCCCAGATAGGACAGGCTGCTCCCGATCAGATACGTGCGGGCGTTCGACATGACCTCCGGCGAAGCCGCGCCGAACAGCAAATGCAGCAGGGGGCCGTGGAACACAATGCCAAACAAGCCGATGGCAAAGGCCATCAGCGATACGGAGGATACGGCTCCTGCAGCGGCTTTGGAGACCATTAGCTCGTTTCCGCTGCCTTTATATTGCGCTACAACAACAGTACCTCCCGTTGACACGGCAATGAACACACTGATCAGAAAAATATTCAGCGAATCTATCATATTCACCGCACTGATCGCTGCCACTCCGGAAGAGCTGATCATCGCTGTGTTCACAACGTTCAGTCCTACCACAAAGGCCTGGTCTACTAATATAGGAAGAAATAACGATATAATTTGACGGTAGTCAATGGATTCTCCGGAAAAATACTTATCGAGAAACAGGCGGCCCTGCTTCACATTCACCTTTGGCTCTAGCATAGTTTCACTTCTTTATATTAGAATTTGGGCCTCGCTATTCTAACATATGAGCTGCATAAGTCAAGGCGAATCATGTTTTTGGCCCGTTTTATTCATTGTTCATAGCCATCATCTGCGGCCGGTTGAAGAAAAAAGCTTCTGCACTGCCCGGATGAGCAGTACAGAAGCTTCCTTTGTTATGATGCGGTCGAGAGGACTCGAACCTCCACGGTATTGCTACCACACGGACCTGAACCGTGCGCGTCTGCCAATTCCGCCACGACCGCAAATTAAGAAATGCAACACAAGAAGTAATATATCATGATTTCGGATTAAGGGCAAGAGGTTTTTTAGAAGAAGTTTCAGAAACTACAACATCACGCGGGTCTCTGCTAATGAAAATATGTTTCATGTCCATCTGTTTTAGCATATGCCCCCATTCAGATGAATATTATATTAAAAAACTCCTATAGTAGAAGGTGTTGGCCTTGTTTGTTCCCTAAAACAAACAAGACTTCTACATAGGAGTTTTTACTTTGATTAACTGCTAATTGGTCTACTAAGTGAATAAGTTATACAGGCACATAAACTTTTCCAGTAATATTAACTGGACCAGTTAGGGTGATATCTCCCTGGAGATCATCAGGGTTTGAGGCAAACACTTGAATTCCATGAAACCCTACGGATACATTGGTAAGAATGGTCTGGAACGTTGTGGTCATTTCAAGCGGTTCATCTTCATCATTTGAAATAGACTCTTGCTCAGCACTACCAACAACGACTCCATCCATAAGGACTTGAAGGAAGAGTTTGGGTTGATCTGGTGGTGTAGCAAAAACGTTTGTTACCTGCCAACCTACTGTAGTAGTAAGTTCTACAAAGTTGGTTGCTGCTGGAACATTAATTCCAAATTGTAATATCAAACTTGGTGTTGCAGTGATTGGAACAATAACACCATTGTCCAGGTTGGTCTGGATGCTTCTACCGAATTCAACTAAGGTCTGTGCCATATTTTCACCTCCACTCATTTTATAAAACATCATATGGCTTTTTTTATTTTATGTTTGTGGCAATATCCTATTAACTAAAAAAATATCAAATTTACAAGGGAGGAAGAAAATGAAAATTTTATTCATTACTTCAGGTTTTAGGGCAGTTTATTACTTTTTTGAACAAAGTATAGTAGAAGCCTTTCAGAATGCAGGTCACGATTGTGAACCTTTTACCCTAAATATGGGTTTAAATGCATTACAACTTATGAAAGAATCTTTACAGCCAGATCTTATTGTAGCAATGGGCGGTTTGAAAATTTCCAAGCCTATACTGGAATTCTTAAAGCAAACCAAAGTAAAGTCGGCCATTTGGATGACGGAAGATCCTTATTATATGGATTGGACCATTCCGCTGATCACTTATTTTGACTACATTTTTACCATCGATCAAGCTGCATTAGAACAATATAAAAGACTCGGGCATCCACACGTATATCATCTTCCTCTGGGAACAGATCCAGCAATGTATCGTTCCACACCGGTCTCTGAAGAGTTTACAAGTGATATTTGTTTAGTAGGAGTACCCTATAGCAATCGGATTGAGCTTATTGAATTCTTGTTACAGAGAACAGACTATCAAATTCAAATCGTTGGGAGAGGGTGGGGCAAGTATAATAATGAATGGACCAAAAATTTATATCGGGGTTTAGATTTAGTGAATGCTTGGGTAAGGCCTGAAACCGTTGTGAATTATTATAATGGTTCTAAAATTGTTTTAAATATCCACCGCCCTTCCCATGAGAAATACAATAAAAACCGTATGGGTATTATTGCTAAAAGTATCAACAATCGTACCTTTGATGCTGCCAGTTGTGAAGCATTTCAACTTATTGATTCTAAAGAAGAGCTGGTAAATCATTTTGAGGAAGGAAAGGAAATTGTTTCTTTTGAAGATAAGCATGATTTACTTGAGAAGATTCATTATTATATTGCACACGACGAAGAACGCAAACGGATGGCCAAAAAAGCAAGACAACGCGTGTTGACTTCACACACCTTTCAACATCGAATCGATCATTTGCTGATGAAGGTTCAATCTTAAATTGCCGTAACTACGGCGAATGTTTTGGACATCCAGCCGCTGTTGTCTCCGGATTTCCTGATTTATACCGCTTCTAGCGGATAAAATCCGGAGACAGCATATGCTTCCGATGCGAGCTTTCCTTCGGAAAGCTTTCGGGCGGACGCTTTCGCTCTTCCAGTTCAAAAATCCCCACCTCCCCCCGTGACTTTGACTTCCATCAGTCCTTCTTCATCTTCGTTTTGTGTATTATTTTCCAACTGCCATCAACTCCTGACTATGTGTAGAAGCAAGCTGAATCAACTGCCGCACATGTTCATCTACCAGGCTAAATTTAGTCTTATATCCTATTACGTTTTGATTATCAATACATAGTATGAAAGTATACAGCACTAGGGGGGGCGATATTGATTGACAAGGGTATCCATAATCATGACTAGTTACAATAAGCCTGTTATATCACGAAGTCCATTCAATCCATTTTAACTGAAAAATAATGTAATTATAAGTAAAAAAATGTAGAAAGAAGGAAGGTTTTAGAATTGGAGAAGAACTCACCATATTCTAATTTAAAAGAAAAATTAATTTCTCTAAAGGCTAAAGTTGGCGTAATTGGACTTGGCTATGTAGGGATGCCATTAGCAATTGAATTATCAAAAAAAGGTTACCAAGTTTATGGAATTGATATTAATGTAGAAAAAATCAGTAGATTAAAGAACATGGATTTCTATATTTCAGGAGTAAATAAAGAAGATTTACACGAAGTGATAAACAGTAAAAAATTTATTCCTACAAATGATTTTTCAGTAATTTCATCTTTGGATTCTATTAACATTTGTGTTCCTACTCCTTTAACAAAGGATGACATCCCGGATATGTCGTATATAAATTCAGTAGTTGAAGAAATAAAACAATATATGCATAAAGAATTACTCATTATTTTAGAAAGTACTACTTATCCGGGTACAACAGAGGAATTGATCGAATATGAATTGACAAAAAAAGGATATAAAGCTGGTGAGGATTATTTTCTTTGTTTTTCCCCAGAAAGAGTAGATCCTGGTAATGGCAAATATAATACAAAAAACATACCAAAAGTAATTGGAGGAAAAACACAATTATGTACTGAAATAGCAACCTTGTTATATAAGGATGCCATTCAATCACTTGTGACTGTTTCTTCCCCTAAGATAGCCGAAATGAGTAAGCTTTTAGAAAATACATTTCGCAGTGTGAATATTGCATTTATTAATGAAATGGCGATGTTATGCGAAAAATTAGAAATAAATATATGGGAAGTAATTAAAGCAGCGAGTACAAAACCCTTTGGTTTTATGCCATTTTCTCCTGGCCCTGGTATTGGAGGACACTGCATTCCTCTTGACCCTATGTACTTATCGTGGAAAGCAAGAGAATTAAACTTTTATAGCCGTTTCATTGAATTAGCACATGAAATAAATCATTATATGCCGGAGTATGTGTTAAATAAGGTTGAAATAGCACTTAATAATGTTAATAAATCTGTCAGAAACTCTAAAATATTATTACTAGGCATGGCGTATAAGCCGAATATTGATGATTTACGGGAATCTCCTAGTCTTTCTATCTATCATACATTAAAAGAAATGGGCGCTTTAGTTGAATACAATGATCCTTATGCAACCCAGTTTACAGATAATGAAGGAAATATTGTACATTCAATTGAATTGGATCATCAAAATCTTCGTAATTTTGACTGTATTATCTTATTAACAAACCATAATGTTTATAACTACCAAGAGATTTCGGAAAATTCTAACTTAATTATAGATACAAGAAATGCCTTTAAAAATATAGATACACCTAACATTGTAAGGATCGGAGATTCTCCCCAGGTTGCTGAGCTTCATTCAGCATAACAGGTACCTGCTCAGAACTTTTGCGTTAGCAGACGCTGTGTAAGTGGTACACTTTTAGATTAGCAAACACACTGGAGGTATTTACTAATGGAGCAAAACAAAATAATATATCAATCTGATGTAGGTACTTCAGTCGGTCAAATTAATAAAAATAAAGTTGTCGTTTATACTGCTATCACAGCTAATTATGACAATCTTTATGAACCCCGGTATAAATCCGATAAATTTGATTATGTATGCTTTACTGACAATCCGGATATAAAGTCAAATTTTTGGAAAATAATACCACTACCACATCATAATCTTGATTCGACAAGAAAGGCAAGATATGTAAAAATACTACCTCACTTGTTTTTTCAAGACTATAACTACAGTGTATGGGTAGATGCAAATATTACTATCGTTGGAGATCTATACGAGTTGCTGCAAAGTTATTTGAAGGAATCTTCTCTTGTCTTTTTTAGGCACTCTGATGGAAGAAACTGTATATATCAAGAAGCAGAAGCTTGCATACGGAGAAACAAAGATGACAAAAATGTCATTCTTGCCCAAGCTGAAAGATATGAAAAGAGAGATATCCAGAAAATAATGGTCTTATTTCTACTGGAGTAATTTTAAGGAGACACAAGGATCCAAAAATTATAGAAACAATGGACGCTTGGTGGAATGAAGTTGAAAACTTCAGTAAAAGAGATCAGATGAGCTTTAATTATATCGCTTGGAAGTATAATACCCCTTTTTCTATTCTCGATGACTATATTAGGGATAATAAATACTTCAAATGGAGAATTCACGATCATCAGACAAATCAAAAAAAATCTTTGATCTAATGTCAATACGAAGTATTAAAGTCACGAAGAATGAATATTTCGGTGGGATAGAGCCATTGAGTTAATAAGTGAGAGCCACGCGATGTTTATAAAGAGAGCCACCGGGGGAGGGGCTCTCTAAGCGAAAGTGACTGTTACTTGCTGAGTCCTTTCCGTTTCCGCATGGAATCCAAGATGGTGTCGGCAATAGCTAAGTCGGTTCAAAGAAAAAGGGTGATATTAAAATGAGGTTCAGTGGTAGCGATAAATTAACAATTCAATCCATATTTAAGGAAGTAAAGAATAACTTCACATATGAATTCTGGGTTAAGCCTGAAGCAGCTCATAAAATTAGAAAAGAGTCAGTTATAGGTGCTTCAGGTATTTCAGATCAAAGGTATGTTATTGCGGCTGGTTATGGGGGCGATAATGAGTATGCTGGAACAGGAGTGTCAGTAGGGACGAATGGTGTTTCAGTTTTTGAACATACAGCAAATCATCTGCCAGCTACTTTAGTATATGAAACAAGTATTACTGACTGGACTCACATTGCAATTGTTTATCGTGATAAAACCCCATATCTTTTTATTAATGGTGAGATTAGAAAAATGGGTTTGAAAAGCCTGAAAACAAATGTTTTTGCCTCAGGGATAATCGGGGGTCTGAGTAATTACGGTTTTTTTATTGGTGAAATTACTAATGTTAGAATTTGGGATTATGCTAGAACAAGGAGACAAATTTACGAGAATATGAATAATGGAATGACTGAAAAAGAACCGGGCTTAATAAGTTTAATTTTAGAAGAAGACAGACTGAATAAGCAAAATCTAATAAGTAATGATGAACGTAATGAAACTAATACTGAAGAAATTGATGTAATCATTTGTGTGCATAATGCTTTAGAGGAAGTAAAAGTATGTCTCGAGTCATTAATTGCTAAGAGAACATTAACCTTTAATATTATTATAGTTGATGATGGCAGTAACAAGGAAACAAGTAGATTTTTAAGGGCTTATGCTGAAGTCTATAATTGTAAGCTTATTAGAAATGATTATGCACAAGGATATACAATTGCCGCTAATATAGGGTTGCTGGCATCATCTTCTAAATATTGTGTGTTACTTAATAGTGATACAATCGTTACACTTCGCTGGTTAGAAAAGCTAATTGCATGTATGGAATCTGAGAAAGCTGTAGGTATAGCAGGTCCTCTTTCCAATGCAGCTTCTTGGCAATCCGTACCAAAATTGTTTGAACAAAATGATTGGGCAAAAAATTCACTCCCAGAAAAAATGAACTTGGAACAAATGTCAAATTTAGTGGAAAACCAGTCAGATAAATGTTATCCAGAAGTTCCACTTTTAAATGGATTTTGTTTAATGGTTAAAAGAGAGGTTATAGATAAAATTGGTTATTTTGATCAGGAGACTTTTTCGGAAGGATATGGCGAAGAAAATGATTATTGTATCCGAGCAAAAAATGCTGGCTTCAAACTAAAAGTAGCCGATGATTGTTACGTGTATCATTATAAATCTAGTAGTTACACGAGTGACCAAAAAAAATTGTTAAAAAAACAAGCAGATAAGCTAATTTGCAGAAAGTATTCCAGTAAAATAATAAGAGATTGTATGACAGCTTTAAAAGAAAATAAGGAACTAAACACTTTGAGGAAAAAAGTTGAAAATGCGATAGAAAACGGTGAAAAGTTAAAAAGAAGTAATATCTCGATTTTATTTATTTTGCCAACAAAAGGAGGAGATGGGGGATCACACTCAGTTGTACAGGAAACAATGGGACTTCGTACATTGAATGTAAATGCAAAAATAGCCAACAATCTTAACTATAAGATTCCATTTTCTGAACAATACTTAAATTTTGATGAATTTTGTGTTTATTATAGAAATCAAGATGAATTAATTCGCCTTTCTCAACACTTCGACATCGTAGTAGCTACCGTATTTACAACGGTGAAAATGTTAAAAAACATCATCGAATGTCACCCCTATATAAAACCCTCCTACTATATACAAGATTATGAACCATTGATGTTTGATAAAGATCATCATTGGTATAAAGAAGCGATAGAATCTTATACATTAATTCCAAATAATAATGCTTTTGCCAAAACGAATTGGATCCGTAATATAATAAAAGAAAATCATGGAATTGAGGTTTATAAAATTGCTCCGAGTTTAGACAACATGCTTTTTAAACCTGCAGTGACAATAAATAATAGTAAAAAAGATGTTGTTCATATTGTGGCAATGGTCAGGCCAAAAACTCCTCGAAGATCGCCTAAAGAAACAATGAATGTGTTGAAAGCGATAAAAGAAAAATATAATTCAAAAATAGAAATTTCTATATTTGGTTGCTCTGATAATGAATTGAACTCTTTAAATGTTCCTTTGAATTTTGATTTTAAAAATCAGGGGATACTCCATAGGGAACAAGTTGCAGAGCTTTTACAAGACTCCGATATTTTTATTGATTTATCAACTTATCAAGCTTTTGGACGTTCAGGATTAGAGGCAATGGCAATTGGTTGCTCTACTATCCTTCCAAAGATAGGAGGAATATATGAATATGCGGTGCATGGATACAACAGTTTTTTAGTTGATACTGCTAATAATGAAGAGGTTATTCATTTTATAAGTTATTTAGTAGAAAATAAAAGTATAAGAAATAAATTTTTCTTAAATGGAATAGAAACTGCTAAAAATTATTCGATAGAAAAAGCAAGTCTTTCGCTTTATCAATTTTTCGATAATATGTTAAATAATAAAGAAAAGGGAATTGACAGAATACACATAAGTCAATTCCCTAATTCATGTCCACTTGATTGTAATATTGATTATACCAGGTTATAAATTTGTTGATACCGTCGTCAATTGATGTATTTGGTTTAAAGCCTACATCTTCAAATAAATTTTTTATGTCAGCATAGGTTTGGTACACATCCCCAGCTTGCATTGGATAATATTTTTTAATCGCTTTTTTACCAGTTGAATGTTCAATCGCTTGAATTAAATCTATTAATCTTTCAGGTTTATTATTCCCAATATTATAAACCTTGTAGGGTAAGGTTTTATTAAATATTGCAGGAGAGTTTTCTATAAGTCTAGTGACACCTTCAACAATATCATCAATATAAGTAAAATCCCGGTACATATCTCCATTATTAAATACTTTTATCATTTTATCTTCAATAATAGCCTTTGTAAAAGAGTAATATGCCATATCAGGTCTTCCATACGGACCATAAACTGTGAAGAAACGCAATCCGGTTGCAGGTATTTTATAAAGGTGACTATAAGTATGTGCCATTAGTTCATTAGACTTTTTTGTAGCTGCATATAAACTAACTGGTTGATCAACCATGTCTTCTGTTGAAAATGGTATCTTTTGATTAGAACCATACACAGAACTTGAGGAAGCATAAAGCAGGTGGCTTACTTTGTGGTATCTACACATCTCGAGAATATTGAAGAATCCTACAATATTGGATTGTATATAAACATGTGGTTTCTCAATGCTATATCTTACACCTGCTTGTGCCGCCAGGTTGATTACTACATCAATGTTGTTTTTTGAAAACAAGTTTTCAAGATAGTCCCTGTCAATTAAATCTGCTTTATGGAAAGTGAAATGATCAAATTTCTTCAATATGTTTAAACGGCTAAGTTTAAGGTTCACGTCATAATAATCGTTCATGTTGTCATATCCTATTACTTTGCAACCCATGCTCAATAACTTTTTGGAAAGGTGCATACCAATAAAGCCGGCTGCACCTGTAACAAGATATGTTTTTGTGCTATCTACAGGTTTTAAATTCATTTTACACACCTACACCATAGTATTTAAATCCTTTTCCAGTTAATTCTTGTTTATCGTAAATATTTCTAAAATCAAAGAAATACTTTCCACTATTTAGTTCATCATATTTATCAAAATCCAGGTTTCTGAATTCATTCCATTCAGTGAGAATCAAAGTAGCATCCGTATTTGTAATAGCCTCGTAAGTTTCTTCACACCAAATCAGGTTATCTTTTATATCATGAAGACGCCATGTACCTTCTTCACGTCCTTTTGGATCATATACCTTTAGCTTTATACCATACTTCACTAATTCTGGTAAGATGACTAATGAAGGTGCTTCCCTCATATCATCTGTATTAGGTTTAAAAGTAATCCCTAGAACCGCTATGGTTTTTCCCTCAACTTCACCCAGAGCATCCACGATCTTATCTACCATTTTAAGCTTTTGTCTTTCATTAGCTTTTATAGTAGCTTCTATTAAAGAGAGATGTTCACCGCTATCTTGGGCAATTTTAACGAGAGATCTGGTATCCTTTGGAAAACAGCTTCCTCCATAACCAGGACCTGCATGTAAAAATTTGGGGAGATGCGTCCGTCCTTTCCCATTGCTTTAGCTACTTTTTGAACGTCAGCCCCCACCTTTTCACAAAGATTAGCTACTTCATTAATAAAGGTAATTTTCATGGCAAGAAAGGCATTTGATGCGTACTTAATGATTTCTGCCGTTTCAATGTTCGTTATGACAAAAGGAGTTTCATTGATATATAGGACTCGATATACTTCTTTCATTAGATTGACAGCTTTTTCATTTTCAGCACCGATAACTACTCTATCGGGATGAGTAAAGTCTCTAACTGCAGATCCCTCTCTTAAAAATTCAGGGTTTGAAACTACGTCGAAAGTATAGTTTACCCCTCTTTCGTTTAGAGCATCTTGCACCAGTGACTTGACTTTTTGTCCTGTTCCTACGGGTACAGTCGACTTATTGACAATCACCTTATATCCATTCATGTAAGTAGCTATACTCTCGGCAACAGTAAGAACATATTGAAGATCAGCACTTCCGTCATCTGCTGGCGGTGTTCCAACCGCAATGATGATAATGTCATTTTTTTCTACAGCATCCTGGATATTAGTTGTAAAATATAGTCGTTTATAATAATAATTTTTTTCGACCATTGTTTCTAATTCTGGCTCATATATGGGAATAATACCTTGTTTTAAACGAGCAATTTTGTTTTGATCAATATCAACACATGTAACTTTATGGCCAAAGTCTGACAGGATTGCTCCCGACACTAAACCAACATAACCTGTACCTACTACGGCAATTCTGGACATTAATTACACCTCTTATATACCTTTTAAGTAGTAGAGATTTAATATCTGATCAAACTTTTTTGCTACAGCATTATAATTGTAGTTCTCTAAAATATAAGGCTGTATCTCACTTAAATACTTTTGTCTTTGTTCCTCATCACTAAGGATGGAAAGAGCCTTTTGTAATTCATTTTCATTTTCGACAATGGCATAATCTAACTTGAACTTACGAAGTAACTCAGAATAAGCAGCAGAATTTGATACAATTGTGGGAATACCATTTGCAATCGTCACTAGCAATCTGTTATTGCTCTTTTGTTTTTCCAAACTATCGTGAGACAAAAAGCATAGACTATAACGCTTTAGATTATTAATAAATCCTTCATATTTCCATTCTATTAACTCAACATTGTCTAATTTAATTTCTTTATTGCCTATAACACCTATTGAATATTTAGGTTGCGCGGATATATAATCAATTGCCCACATTGCTGATTCTAAATTACCTAGTTGGTGATTACCAAACCAAACTACTTTTCCGTTAAACGGTGAAAGGGAAGGGTTCAATTGTTCAACATAATCGATACCATCATTCAAAATGCAACAAGGTTTACCTAGCTTCAATTCCTCTATCCGCGCTTTTTGAGTTTCATTTGCAACAGTAATTAAATCAGCTTGCTGCGCAACTTGGTTAAATGATTCTCTGGCATCATCGTACTGCCGTCCTACCACATCATAGATGAGAAAGACCTTTCGTTTCTTTTTTTGATCTAGAATTTTTATTAAATTTTCTTGTGAAGCGGATTGATTCACAACAATAATGTCAGCATTCTCCGGATCATCAAGATTAGCTATATACTTGTTGGGAAATAACTTTTGAAGATGATCTATTAGATATAAAGCCCGAAGTCTTGATGTGGCATTTTTTATAAAAGGCCTTCTTTTGGGGATAAATGTTATCTTAATCGGATTTTTTTCCACTTTTACTCCCCTTCCAAAATAGTCTCATATAATAATATGCGTTAAATTTTGTTATGCTTAATTAAAATGCCTAAACGGTCTGCAAAATATATTCAAGAAAAGGCAGGAAGGATGTGTGCATACGCCGATTCTTATGGGGACGGATGGTTCGATCAGCATCTGGACGGAACTGGAGGACATGGAACGGTTTGACCCCAATGAAGGAAGCAAGGCGTTTTTATCTTGTAGGGGGGGACGAGTGGACGCGTTCAGCTAATGGTAATGCATCGTCCGATCGCAAGAAAATCGTGCTCGCAGGGGCTCCGTGTCAAATCATGGGGCTAATTCTTTGAAACAAAAGGTTTTTATGAATTATTTTTATGTTTATACCCAATGATATAGGGATTTATACGAATTTGTTGGCCAATTTTGATTTCATTTGCAGTGATTCCCAATTTCCACAGACAAAACACTAGAGAACACTGATCTCGTTCGCTTCCAGTAGCGATTTCGTTCCACCAAAGTTCATTCAATTGGTTTATTTTTTCCGTGTTTTTTCTAATAATAAATCCACTCTCAAATAATCCATAATCACGAGGAAATCCTTCATTTAGATACTTTATTTTTACACGGTCCGCAATTTCGGTGCTTACTTTGTTGACTTTTAAACAGTGTTCTAATTCTTGATAGGTGCAGTTTCGTCTTGGATGCTTGTATAAGGCAATATCTTGGCCCTCTAGACATTCCACTATCATCTCATAAATATCTTTTGCTTTTAATTTAAAATTTGCATCCAAATAAATGCTCAGGTCATGTTCTGGTAGAAATTTATGAGATAACAATTTGGTTAAACGAGCCATTTTTCTTGGGCTTTCAAATTGTTTTTCCAATACTTTAATCGTCCAATTTTCAGACTTTATGCTCGGGTCATCCGTAAACAGAATATAATCCACACTTTTATCTATACATAAGGGTTCTTTAACGGAATCATGATTACCAAATAATGAAGTATAAACAACTACCTTCATAGTATGCCCTCCTCGAGTCTATTAGCGAATGATCGCTTAAGATAACTACGTACCACATAATGTCCAAAAGAGGATGGGACGGGTTGTTCGAAAATAGCTGCAGTAGTTGTCCAGGACCGTAAACCCGTCAAGGCCACGAAGCGTTCATTTAGCCTTGACGGGTGTTTTCAAATAGAAGAAATCGGCAGCCACCCCATTGGACTGCTTAATCCTCGAGAGTCCTCACATATTTTTCTATTATGTTGCTAATATATTTGTGATCCACGTTATCATAACAAGGAAGAGTTACGGTATTTTTTTCAAGATATTTTGCAATTGGCTGAACACTATTATACTTGTTCTTATAATAAGTTGTATTGCTCAGGCAATACGTTCCTATTGTGGATTCAATTCCATTTTCCGTTAAATAAGCGATTAAATGATCTCTATTCATCCCTTCGGGAACCATAAAAACGAGGGATTGAATATTATGAATCACATTGTCCAGCGAATTTTGCCTTTTAAAACCTAAAAGATGGAGTCTCTTTTTATACTCGTCAGCTATACTGTTCCTACTTTTCACAATTGATTCTAATTTATTTAATTGTTTTATTCCCATTGCTGCTTGAAGCTCCGATAGTCTGTAATTATATCCATAATTAATGAAGTCAGCCATTCCATCTCGGACAATCGCTCCATGGTTTAATTTAACACTCATAATTTCCGCGATTTCTTTCTTATTGGTTGTAATCACTCCTCCTTCGCCAGTCGTAAGCAATTTCCGGGGATGAAAACTAAAACAGGTAAGATCTGCGATTTTACCTACGTTGACTCCATTTTCACTGCTCCCGATGGCACAAGCAGCATCTTCAATCAACGGTATTTGATGTTCTTCACATATCCCTTTTATTTTAGATATTCCGCTTGGGTTTCCGAACGCATCCACGAATATGACTGCTTTTGTTTTTTGGGTTATTTTCCTTTCTAGTTCTTCCGATTTCATATTGAAAGTATCCTGATCCACATCCGCAAAAATTGGCATCGCTCCGATATCCTCTACAACATTTACGGTTGCCGGAAAAGAAAAGTCGGATACGATCACCTCGTCTCCCAATCCTATTCCGAGTGATTTTAAGCACATTGTCAATGCTGTAGTCGCAGAGGTGGTCAGGAAGGCATGATCGACTCCTAAATAAGTTTTTATTTCCTGTAAGAATTTGTTTACATATTCTCCTTTGGTAAAAGTTCCAGATTCAAATATTCTTTTGAAATCTTCTTCAACTTCTTGAAAGGTAATATAAGGTTTTATTAATTTTATCATTTAAGAACATTCCTCTTGTTATATATTTCTTTATACCATCGCACCGTTTTTAATAACCCTTCATCAAAATCCACTAAATTAAAATTAATCATCGACTTGATCTTTTGATTGCCTGCATGATGACAGGCTACATCTGCCGGTCGACAATCTTTATATAAAATAGGACCTTTATAATTGAGGATTTTTGATATTTTTAAGATAATTTCTTTAATTGCAATGTGATTACCGGCTGCAATATTTACACAATCTCCACGTTTAATCACATCATAAACCTTGATTATAGAATCGATTGTATCTACTACATAAATATAGTCTCTACTTTGTAGACCGGTTCCATGGATTTCCGGAGCATCACCATTTAACAATTTCATAATCGTTGCAGGAATCACTCCTGATAGAGGGCCTTCATAATTTTGCCTAGGACCATAATTATTAAAGGGTCTGACGATAAACGCATCCAGACCGAACATGTTAACATAACTGTGTAACATGGTGTCAGCAGCGGCCTTGCCTGCAGCATAGGCCGTAGTTGGAAGTATCGGATGCTGTTCATCCATCGGCTCATATTGTGCGCTGCCATAAACCTCAGATGATGAAAAGTGACAGAGTGTTTTAAATGCTCCTTTTCTCTGTAACTCAAGCAGATTATTTAAAACGATCACATTTGTCATATAGGCATTCGATGGATTGATAAAGGAATAATTCAATGCCTTGGTGGCACAGTTGAAAACAATATCAATCTTATGTTTTTCAATTATATATTCCAGAGAGCCTTTTAATTCGGCATCATCTACATATAAGACCATTCCCTTGGACAATGCGTCTGATAAGTTTTCTCTGTTTCCTAAAAACATATTGTCAACAACTATGACTTGTTTCGCTTCATTCATCATTAATTGTTCTACCAAGTGACTCCCTATAAATCCCGCACCGCCGGTAATTAATATCGTGCTATTTTTTATTTTAGGCCTCATAGTCCACCTCCACTTGTTACTTGTTCCCCTCGATGTATGCTCTAATCATCTGTGCGACTTCCAAGGCTTTGGATGCTTCTTCAGGTCCTACAATGGAACATTGCTTCATTCGAATGGATTGCACAAAATGATCGATTTCAGCAAAAAGGGGTTCAGTGTTGGGAACGATGATCTTTTCAACTATACTTTCTTGTCGGTAGGATAGATTTTTTTCTATAACAGAATCCACTTTTTGACAGATAAATAACTCTTTGGTCATATAGTCAGATTTGATCAACCGATCTCTTTCGGTGATCGTCAACGTCCTTACTTTTTCCTGAGATAAGCGGTTGGCTACCAGATTTGCTATGACCCCATTTTTGAAAGTAAGCACAGCATTAGCCACATCCATCTGCCCAGATTCCGTCAGGCTATAACCTACCGCAGAAAGGCTTTGAATCGGACTTCCGACCAAACTTAAGACAATATCAATGTCATGGATCATAAGGTCAAAAATAACATCTATGTCAATCACTCGGTTGAGGGCCCCTAATCGCCTCGTTTCAATGGAAATCATTTTGGGGCGATTAATAATTTTGTTTAGCTGTTGAATTACCGGATTGAATCTTTCCACATGCCCTACCTGAACAATGACATTCTTAGCCTTGATTAATGGTTTGATTTGTTCCGCCTCTTTCATCGAACTGACGAATGGTTTCTCAACCAAAACATGTTTTCCTTCCTGCAATGCCTGTTGGATGAAAGTGAAATGTAAACTGGTTGGAACAGAAATGATTACTGCATCCACTTTTTTTAATAATTCACTAAATGACGAAAAAGGACAAACATCGTACTCCTTAGCTATTTCCAGGCACCGTTTCATATCGTTATCATAAACACCAACAAAATGGACATTTTTCATCTTATCCAGGGTTCGGCAATGATTCATGCCCATAATTCCGACTCCGGCTACCCCAATATTAATTAATTCCATTACTATCACCCTTAAATTCTTTAATTGAGGATATTACATAATCTTGTTCGTATTCTTTTAACGTTGGATAAAGCGGCAGGGCCAGGATTTTTTCCGAAACCTTTTCTGCTATTGGAAAGTCTCCTTTTTGATAATGGAGTCCATGGAAGGCAGGCTGAAGATGAAGGGGTAGGGGATAATAGATGCCTGTAGCAATTTTTCTATGGTTTAGGTATGAGGCTAATTCGTCGCGATTGTCTGTTTCAATGCTGTATTGGTTAAAGACGTGTTCCCGATTCTTCACCGTAATAGGGGTTTTAACCAAACCTATCAATTTTTCTGAGTAGCGGTTCGCAATTTCTCTCCTTTTTTGATTCCAATCATCTAGTCTCTTCAATTTCACTTCTAATATGGCTGCTTGGATTTCATCTAACCGACTGTTTAAACCGATATCAGAATGTACATATTTTTTTTCGCTTCCATGATTTCTCAATACTTTAATTTTTTCATATAAATCCTTATCACTCGTTACTACCATACCTCCATCTCCATATGTTCCAAGATTTTTGGAAGGGAAAAACGAAAAACAACCTGTATCACCAAATGATCCTACTTTTTTTCCATTAAAAGTGGCTCCGATGGATTGGCATGCATCCTCAATAACCTTTAAACGATATTTTTTCGCTATTTCCATAATCTTTTCCATATCTGCCGATTGTCCAAAAAGGTGTACAACCATAATTGCTTTCGTTTTTTTTGTTATCGCTTGTTCAATCAAAGCGGGGTTCATATTATACGTTATGGGATCAATATCGACGAAAACAGGCTTTGCCCCGACACGAGCAATAACCTCTGCTGTGGCAAAGAAGGTAAAGGGGGGAGTAATGACTTCATCTCCATTCCCAATAGACATGGCTTCCAATGAAAGAAGGAGTGCATCTGTCCCATTCGCAACCCCAATGCCATAAGAGGTCCCTACGTATTCGGATAACAATTTTTCAATTTGCTTTCCTTTATTCCCTAGAACATAGGATCCACTTTCCAGAACTTCATGAACTGACTTCTGTATCTCATCCTTTACACTCTCGTATTCCGCCTTCAAATCCAATTGAGGTATCATTTGTTTTCAATCCTTTACAAGGTATTTTCATCCGGTACTTTTCTTGCCGGGTTTCCTACAACTGTCTCAAAATCCGGCACATTTTTTGTCACAACGGCCCCTGCACCAACCACAGTATTCTTACCTATAATGATGGCAGGTAACAATGATGCATTATTCCCTATTTTTGCTCCTTCCTTAATGTAAGGACCTCTCAATGTAAATTCTTTTGCTCCCATATATTTATCATTGGACATGGAAACGCATGGACCAATGAAGACGTGATCTTCAATCGTAGTATCTGCCGTAACATAAGCTAAGGTTTGGATGGTGCAATGCGAACCAATTGATGTATTTAATTCAACCATGGCACCTCGACCTATGACAGTATTCGCTCCAATCCGTACTTTTTCACGGATACTTGCTTGATCCCCAATGAATGCATCTTCAGAGATTACAGTTCCCGTGTAAATCGAAACATGATTTCCTATTTTGACATTAGATTTGATCTCAAGTGGAGGTAAAGTAGTCTCCGTTTTTCGCATATTTGCATTTCCACCGGGATAAACCCCGATAATACAGTGAGATCCTATCGTTACGTTATCCCCAATTTGGGTATTTCCCAAAATAGCCGTATGATGCCCGATAGAAACGTTTTTTCCTAATACGACACCCTCCTGAATTACGACCAGTTCACCTATATTTGCATTCTCTCTAAATCTATCAATCATTTGCATCCCCTCTTTTTGGTATCAAATTAGAAAAAAATTGTAACTCCACTTTCTTATATCAATTGTGAGTACCTAAGATACCCTTAATCATATTTACTAACTCTAAGGCACGTACCGTCGCTGAATGTTTTGTATGAACCATTCTATAACCTTCATTTGCCATCTTTGCCCGTTCTTGATCATGGGTTAAATAGAACTCAATCTTTTCCAAAAAATTCTTTTCATTAATAGAGGCAAAGTGTACATCCGGTATAAATCCTATATCCTCTAGCTCTTTTAAGGGTGGCGCAAGCAAAAGAGTGTTGCAAGCCGGAACTTCAAAATACTTTGCTAATGGATAATGGAAGGTTGAATCACATGTTAAAAATAATTTTGCTCGATTAATTTCCTTAGCATATTTTTCTCCTATAATAATATTTTTCCTGGTTTCATCCTGGTTTTCGTAACCAGGGTGTGGATGATAAACAAAAAAAGGCTTTTCTATTAAAGCATCATACATGATTTTTCTTAACGGATAATACCTCCTTGCTACCCCCATCATTAAACAATCGATGTCTTTAGGTAACCCATAATCTTTAAAGACCTCTTCATTGGCAAAGTGAGGCAGCCACCTCATTCTTTGGAGATATTTGGGATACCTATTTATAAAGTAATCTCGACAAAGTGTAAAAATATATGGAACATGATTCTGCTCAATAAAAAGGATACGTTCTTGCACGAGTCGATGAAGATCATACATAAAAACACCGAATGGGATATTAAGAGAGGAGAGTCCGGTGATGACGGGAGAACGATTGTCAACCGGATCATTGATCAATATAAAATCCGGCCTAAACCTGATATGATTCAGGATATTTTGAATATCCCCTGGCTCACTCCATAGCACTAAATCGATTACCTTAGACAATGCCTGAGAGAGATAATATGGATGTCTTTCCGTCTTTTTGGAAAAATCACGGCTAATATATAATATCTTGAGTTTTTCCATTAGCTACTCCTTTCAAATTAGTCAATACAATCAACTCATGAAAAATCCATCTACAAGTTTCAAAATTATATTATGCATTGGATGTTTAACATTCCATAGACTTGAATGGAATTTCCGATTAAACACATTTTTAATGTCTCATACATTAATATAACTAATCGACTTTCAAGGAGTGTGTAATAATGACAATCAGACCAATTGTTATCTTAGGTACAGGTGGAAACTGTATTGATATTTTGGATACAATAAATGACATTAATGCTATTCAATTAAAATATGAATGTGTCGGATTTCTTGATGATAACCCAGATCATTGGGGACAAAGGATTGCAGGGTTACCCATTCTTGGCCCGCTTCCCACTGCCAAAGATCTTCCTCCATCGCATTTTATTGTGAACGGTATAGGAAGTCCTCGAAATTTTTGGGAAAAAGAATCTATTATAGCAAAGACGAAAGTCGGTATCGAAAAATTCGAAACTATTATTCATCCTACTGCCCATATATCAAAAATGTCTGATATTGGTCGGGGGACGGTTATTTTCCAGAATGTCACGATTACATCGAATGTTAAAATTGGTGATCATGTAATCATCCTTCCAAATACAGTGATAAGTCACGATGATATTATCGGCGATTACTCCTGTATTGCTGGTGGAGTTTGTATTTCCGGTGTTGTTTCAATTGGTAAATCATGCTATATAGGAACAAATAGCTCAATAAAACAAAATGTATCAATAGGTGATTTTTCACTTGTTGGGATGAATAGTGCCGTTTTGCGTGATGTTCCGAAAAACAATGTAGTTGTTGGTAACCCAGCAAAATTTTTAAGATATACCCGCTGATGTGGCCGGGGGGGGGGGGGGGGGGGGGATACAATCAGTAGCCTTTTCTTTCAAATTAAGTGACAATGATTAAATTTGAGACATAAGTTAATTGAGGATGTGAGTGGAAAATCTCAAATCCTAGGAACGAGTGAGTAAACAAGAGCATTTATTATTTTATAGTGGGAGGAAAGGATGGGATATAATTTTGTTAAAAATAGTTAGCGTAATTGACCAGATCGGTTCAGATATAGATTATTTAGCTAATGGTTTATTGCCCTATATGGATCGCTATGATTACCAAGTTTTCGATGTACATCCTACAACCCCAAGTACTTCTCAACTTATGCGATTCGAAAAATACGGTAAGGATGCAGACATTATTGATTTTCAACATCCTCATATTGCGCTTTTGCTATTAAACAGGTATTCCTGGCTTTCAGAAAAGAAAAAAATATTAACCAACCATATTCCTGATTATCTAAATAACAGTCAATATAGCATGTTTGATAAAGTAGTCACTTCAAATAAAACAATGCAAAGAAGAATACCGGGCAGCGTGTTTATTCCTTTAACAGTGGATACTAATTTCTGGACTTTTAATGACAAGTGGACGAATAATAAAAATTTGATTATGGTTACCGATGAAATAAAGCAAGAAAAGGGAGTTTTTGAAGTAGCAGTTGCATGCCGTAACCTTGGGCTAAACCTTTTATTGGTTGGTCGAAAATCGGATGAAAGCTATTTAAGTAAAGTGTTAGAAACTGGACGTGTTACTTACCGACAAGAGATGAGTAAGGAAGAACTTCAACAATTGTATTATCAATCTACCTTATTCGTTTGTAACTCGGATGAAAGTGAGATTGGACCTGTTTCAATATTAGAGGCCATGATCTCTGGGGTGCCAATTCTTTCCCGTTCAGTCGGACATGTGCCAGAACTTAACAAAAAGAATAGTATTCGATTATTAGAGTCTCCATTAAATGATGTCGCTTCATTGACAAATGCTATTGAGAATCTTCTGAGCAACGAGCAAGAGCTCTTAGTTATGCGCGAGAGAGCTTGGCAAATTGGCTCAAAGCAAGCAGACGAACGCAGAGCATACAATTATCAAAAGCTTTACAGTTCCCTTTTTCCTGGAACCCCAGTCTCTGTAATTGTAACAATTTATGAATATCATCATACAATACTTAATTGTTTACAATCTATTGCTGCCCAAGATTATATTAATAAAGAGTTAATTATCTGTGATGACAATCCGAATAGTGAAAATCAGTCAGTAATAGAGGAATTTGCACGTTCAGTCTCTTTTCCAGTTGTATATCGAAACACATCCCGAAAGGAAAATGATTATGGGCTAGCTAGAGCTCGTAATGTAGGGATAATAGAGGCAAGTGGTGATATTTTAGTGTTTTGCGATCAGCGTATAAGTATGCATTCCAATGCTATTAGTGAATTTGTCAAAAATCTAATGCCTAAAAAATGGTTATTTGGCACAAAAGGAACAATAAAAGGATTTGTTGAGAACTTCTCCTGTGTTTACCGAAATGATCTAATAAGAGCTGGCATGTTCTGTGAGCGTGTTGATGAATATGGTGGGGCAACACAAGAAATATTTAAACGCACTCATTCACAGAGGTTTAAGCATGAACTAATTCCAACTGCTAATTCAACTTTTATTGTTGAATCATTAAGTCTTTCAAAAAGACGTCTAGAAATTATTAAAATGCGAAATCGCTTATATAGAATGAACTTTTAGCCTTTAAAAGGGAGGAAAAAATAGAGGTAGAGGTGAGATTATTGGAAAGTGGTAATTTAAACAGATCACATACTATAGATGTAATAGTCTGTGTATATAACGCGTTGGAGTATGTCAAATTGTGCTTAGAATCCTTGATAGCAAAAAAAACCATTCCATTCAATTTAATCATTGTGGATAGTGGGAGTGAAAAAGAAACAAAAGACTATTTAGCTTCTTTCGCAAGGAAATATGATTGTAAATTAAAAACTAATAACTCAAAGACTGATTACACAATTGCATCAAATCAAGGACTGAAATTGTCTACATCAAAATATTGTGTGTTATTAAATAGTGACACAATTGTATCTATTCATTGGTTAGAAAAACTGATGGATTGTATGGAATCTGAAAGCAGTACAGGAATTGTTGGACCTTTATCAAATTCGGCCAGCTATCAGTCAGTACCTAAGGATGTTAATGGAAATGGAGGCACGGTAAACGAATTGGACAAATTAGGAGGTAAAGAGCTAACCATTGAACAAATGGCATATTTTATAGAACAACAATCAAAAAGAATATTTCCAGTTGTTAATCAAGTGAATGGGTTTTGTTATATGATTAACCGTTCCGTCATTGAAAAAATAGGTGATCAGGATGAAATAAACTTTCCTTGCTATGGGGGAGAGGATGATTATTGTATTCGGGCAGTCAATGCAGGGTTTAAACTAAAGGTTGCCGATGATTGCTATATTTATCATTATAAATCCAAAAGTTATAATACTGAAGAAAAAAACGAGAAAAGGAAAAATGCAGGGAGACTTCTACGGGAAAAACATACACCAACAATTGTTAAACATCATTACACTGAAATAAAAAATAACATTGAACTTGCAAGAATAAGGGAAGAAATTGATCTAGCGCTAATTAATAGCAGTTGTATGTATGATTACAATAGGGCTATTATGCTTATCTGCTCTGACCCGGAAAAAAACAGCAACCTTGAAACGATGATAAAAGAAACAAAAAGAATGTATAGAGATAATATACTTCTAAAATTGGCTGTACCTTTTCTTTTTAAAGAATATCTTACAAAAATATATCCACATCAAGCGGTTCATTTTATATTTTACGAAAATAAAAGTGAATTGATTCGAATTAGTCAGCATTTTGATACCGTAATTGCCGCTGATTTAAAAGCTAATGATACTTTACGGCAAATTGCAGCAAATTATGACCATATTAAAGATGTTTATTATACCGTAGAAAAACATTGAATTTTGAGAAACCCTTGATGTTGCTTGCTACAAGATTGCCTCCTTCGAAAATAATGATATCCCTTTATTAAGAAAAGTCGCATCCAAAGGAAAGCCGATGATTATTTCAACAGGGATGGCTTCACTTGGTGAAATCTTCATACGATTCCCTATTTAAGAGATGTATTTCATTGTCAGGTTGGTTTATCAGACCATACATTGGGAGTTGGAGCAGCTGTTGCAAGTGTTCCACTTGGCAGCACAGTCATTGAAAAGCATTTTACACTTAACCGTGATGAAGGTGGAGTTGATTCTGCTTTTTCTTTGGAGCCTGAAGAATTTGCTGCACTTGTGAGAGAAACGGATACAGCCTGGAAATCATTGGGTGGAGTTTCAATCGGCCCCACAAAGGAGGAAGAACATTCACTTCAATTCAGACGCTCGATTTATATTTCTAAGGATATAAAGGCTGGCGAAGTACTGACATTGGAAAATATAAAAGTGATTCGTCCGGGATTTGGGTTAGATCCAAAATACTACGATTTGCTCTTAGGAAAACAAATTAAAAGAGATCTAAAAATTGGAACTCCATTAAGCTGGGAGCAGTTATTGTAATAATGTTTGAATAATGATTCCTATATAAGTTGAACTTTAGTTTTACATTGTGGGATATGGTCGTCACTGCAGGGAATGTTTGGACTTCCAGCCGCTGTTGTCCCCAGATTTCTTGATTTGAACCGCCTTTAGCGGTTGAAATCTGGTGACAAAGGCGGACGCATTCGCTCTTCCAGTTCCAAACTTCCCCTCCGCACTTCTTCCCTTTTATGAATTCTTTAAGTTCAACTTATATAGATCAACCTACAGTTGCATCTTTATCCTTCTGCCCAACCGCTAATCCATGTTCTTTTAAGAGGATGGAATTATAATAGACCTACGACGTCGAATTGAATCTTGGGAGATGTAATATGATCAGCAGCGAACAAGTGGGCAAGCGGATTGCCAGACTCCGGAAAGAAAAACACATGTCACAGGAACAACTGGCGGAACAGTTAAATGTCAGCGCCCAGGCGGTTTCAAAATGGGAAACCGGTAAATCATTGCCTGAAACCTCTAGTCTTCCACTATTGTCCAGCCTATTGGGCCACTCTATAGACAGCATATTGCTGCCCCAGAAGCTGGTCGTTCTTAGCGCAGTTTATACCGATGGTCAAGCGGCATATGATGTCACCCATTTTGTTAATCAACTTATTGTCGGCAACAGATTGAATCTTGTGGTCAACAAGTTAACTTTTCCAGAGTCCATCAAGAGCGACCGCCTGAAGCTGCTGCTCCTGAAATATGAGACTCCTTCTGGAGTCTATGCCACTTATGTGTTTAATGACGATCTGCTTACCATTGATCTTCATTCCACAGGCTATGCTTCCAGCCCAAGCGAGCTTGATATCGTATTCGCCGCCTACGGCAATGAACAGGCAAACCGCAATGTATTAAACAAAATAAAACATTATGAGTTTTTTCAATGGAAACAGCTCACTGCCAGTCATAAGCTTTTTCCAAGTCTGATCGACAACAATGGTAACGATTATCTGCTGCTCCTATATCTGAACGAGGAGGGCATTCATGCGGTAAGCTGCGCGGAAGGTGAACAGATCCACTATACTCCAGATCGGACCCGGCTTTTCCGAACGGAATCTCCTCATGAGCATTGCATTGTAGAGGGGGTAGGTCGGCTGGGCTTTGGCAGAGGGATGGACTGCTCCTGGGCAGGGGCACTTCTTTTGTCACTGACAGCAAGAGGAGTAGATACCACCTACGAGCAGATTATGGGAGTGTCGGGAGCGTGCTGGAGAATTGCTTTTACAGCTATGTGGGACTACAGCTCGACGGATGCACTTGTGGCCTATAACTACTCCGATCCGGCGTTTAACGCCTATGGGCTAACCGCCATTTGGGCCAACAATCTGAATCCCGAGGAGCGCAGATTGGAAAAGCACAACATCTTGGAGAGCATCCGCAATCATCAGCTTCCTATAGCCATCAACCTGCGGGTCGCCCCTGAGTGGGGAGTGATCACCGGCTATTTGGATGCTGGCGGCACTCTGCTGTGCCGCAGTTATTTTGACGATGAAACCTTTGAGAAGCTTCGCAATGATCCGGAGTTTCTGGAATACATGAAAGTCAGCAAGGGTTATCTGAACGTGGACAATTGGCCTTACATGCTTGTCCGTATAGGCAACCAGGAGAATATCCCGTCAGCATTGGATAATCTGTATGCTTCGTTCAGAATTAGGGTGGATTCGATGAATACCGCCGGGAATGGAGACTACAGCCTTGGTTACAGGGCTTTTGAGGTCTGGCAGGATGGGCTTTTGGATGATGCCTGGTATAAGAACGCAAGCGACAAGGACTTTGCGCGCAGGCTGGGGGTGAACCACTTCTGCATGATGGGATTAACCGATGCCCGAAGAAGCGCTGCGGCTTATCTGCAAGAATCTCTACCGCTGCTGGGGAACCGTCCTGGATATACAGCTCTGTCCGAACTGGCGGAATTATACGCACAGATCGCTGCGTTACTTGCAGGATATTATAATTGCATGACTGACCCGGCTTCCGTTAAATCGGACATCTCCAGACAGTTATGGACCCGAGAACAGCGGGAACAGCAAGCCAAACTGCTTCAGACAGTTGCAGCCTTGGAGCTTCGGGGAGAGGCGCTTGCACAGGCAGTCTTGCAACATTAGCCGAAAAAATGTGGGGTAATTAAAGAGAAGCGCAGGAGCGCTTCTCTTTTTTCAAGCATACTACCGTTGGGCTCTGCACCCTACCCCAGCTTCTTCACCGGCCGCAGCACCGCATACCCGTATCCCTCCGGAAAATGACGCTGATAATCCTGCTTGGTATCCTCATCCCACTGATAGCCCATGCTTTCCGGATTATAATTCCAGGCCACCTGCTCTACGATCTGCATCACTTCACCGTTGTCCTTCAGATAATCGAACGGCGGGTGGAAGAAGACCAGATACTCGGATTCAGGAATATCTCTGACCTCCATTCCCTCCGGGATCTCCCCGTTATAGTCAGCCGCCACAGGGATTCCATACAGGTACCCTTTTCGCCCGTTCTGGTAGAACCAGCCCGCCGTTTGGCCAATTTGTCCGGGCAGCGTATGATGGGACATACTTTCCAGCGTTCCCGACACCTCGTCGCAATCATGGCCGTGCTCCCAGAACCGGCCGTAATTGTTCACCTCCGCATCCCAGATCCCAATGAACTTATGGGCCGGTATGAACTCGACCTTGATTTCCGCTTCCTGCAAATGAACCTGTCTCATCTTATCCCGCTCCTTGATTAGATAGTGATAAGGGGAGAACACTTCCGGGCGAATCGCGAGCGGAATGGGCCTGGGTGCCTTCCGGTAAGCATGAGGCGAAATCTTAAAAGCTTTCACAAACGCCCGTGAGAACGCTTCCTGTGACGAAAAGCCGAACTTCAAGGCAATGTCCAGAATCCGGGCGTCCGTGTCCCGCAGTTCGAGAGCGGCGCGGCTGATTCTTCGCTGCCAGATGTAGTCCCGCAGCGTCATCCCGGTCAGCGAGTGAAACTGCTTCGTGCAGTAATATGGCGAGTAGCCAAGCTGCTCTGACATTTTCAGAAGTGAAGGCACTGTGGCAAGATCCCTGTCGACCCAATCTACCATGAGCTGAACCATCTCATTCCATTCGTACATGTCGTGTTCCCTCCTTTCTCTATTGATCTTAGCAGAGCCGGCTGTTGCAGTTTTGACTTGAATTGCAGTGCTTTAGCTCTTAATTCTATATAGGGCCTCTCTTCCCCTTCTCGGGGTAGTACCAGCATCGTTGTCACCAAGTGCAGGCAATGGTTATATGTTAAAAATTTAAAAAGGTAACCATCCCAAGATTAGGAGGTTTACCCTATTTGGTGTCTTCTATTTCAAGAACTGGCGTATCGTATGCCGGTTCTTTTTTATATGGTGCTGCCTTTATGCATGACTGCTTGATGGGAGCGCAACAACGCAGAGCGGACATGATGCCTCCATGCCTTCCCTGATCTTTCTAGATATGACTTTGACCTTAGCTCTATTAATGATAAAATATAGAACATTTGTTCTTATTTTTTTGGAAATTGGTTGTAAAACACTGTTTCATCTCTCTTTATTAAGTAGGAGCAATCTCTTCATTAGGAAAGGGGGGGCTTATATTGAATAAGGATGAGGTAAATCGTCGTTTTATCAGGTATGTGGCCAATCTTATTCACTATAACTCTATCAATTATGACAAAAAGAGACGAATGAAGGACAGCCGATTCCCGCTGACTTTAGACAACGATGAAAACCTAGAATCTGTCTTACTTACTGTTCATGATTCAGAATCTGTGCCACCAAATTTAAAAGATCACATTACGGATCACTCACTTTATCAAGCTTATGAATCCCTCTCAGCACAACAACAACAGATTTTATCTTTTGCTTACGTACAAGGACTAAATGACAAGGAAATAGCCAGAATATTGGGAGTATCCCAACAAAATGTCTCGAAACACCGCTTAAAAGCTCTAACTAAATTGCGCAGCTTAATAACGGAAGGAGGATGAATGATGACGGAGGGTGACATTGCTACTTTTATTGCTAATTTAGGCTTCCCGATTGCAATTACTTTGTATCTACTTATTCGTTTTGAAAAAAAAATATCGGATCTAAGCGATGCCATTAATGGCTTGAAGAATGAAATACAAAAAAACGTAAAGCGGTGATTTTATGTTGGCCGAACTTTTAGTACAAGCACAGCAACACCACGATCAGGGGGCAACACTACATATCCTAGAATCTTTCACACCAAAGATCAAAGCCTCCTTGCGACAAGTCCCCGCCGATCATCGGGATGATTTAAAACAGGAACTCTATGTCAAAATGATTGAGGTGATACAAACTTTTGATAGTAGTGAATTGAAATAAAATTTGGAGAGTGGTTGTAAATAAAGAGACTCATCTCTCTTTATATATATGTGAAGGCAATACGGCATTGCAGAAAACTTGGGGATGGTGCTCTGGCTATGATTCCTCCTTATTGTTCTTCTACTAAAAATAATTTCAGGAGTGATTATTATGAATCTAGGAACCGGTGGATCAACCCTTATCAAAAAGCATGAGGGATTTTCCTTGAAATTTTATGGAGATCCTGCTGGGTATCCAACAGTTGGATGGGGGCATCTGATAACAAGGACTAAAACATATACTAAAAATACATCAGGTAATCCAAAAACGTCTCTTCTAACCCAAGCAGAAGCTAATGCTCTATCAAGCTCTTTAAATCTAGGTTATACTTCACCAATTTCTCAGGCTAAGGCAAAGACTTTTTTTGCTGAAGATACTGCAGAGGCTGTAGCGGCCGTAAATAAAGTAGTACCTCCTACAGGTCATAAATTTTCACAATCTCAGTTTGATGCACTTGTTTCACTCACTTTTAATGGAGGTCCTAAGGTGCTAGAAACCAATGATGTAAAAGCTATGCTTGCCAATCCGCATATATATCCAACTTTTAGTGGTCCACTTTCAGCAAGTCAAATTGATGCTTGTTCAAGACTAGTCAGCAAAGCATTTTCATATGAAATAAAGCTACAAAGACGAAGAAATGAAGAAGCAACTTTATTTTGTAAAGGCATGAAGTATACTCACAAATATCCAGTATATACACTATAGTTTAATCGTTTTACGACATAAACAAGAAAGGTCAGCCTAAAGAGGCTGACCTTTCTTGTTTAAAAAATTATATTCACAAGCATTTTCAGAATCGCATTCATTTAATCAGTAATTTTTTTAAGCTCAAAGATAGTTGCCTCTGATGACAAGATAAGCCTATCGTTATTAACAACAAAAAAACCTACACTTACAGGTATGCTCATTTTTGTAGAGGGGTCACTTATATCTATTGCCTTTACTTCATCATTTATCTTTAAGTCTGGGATATCTATTTTATAAAATCTATAAAAAGAGTCAGAGTTATAGCATGCCGCTGTAATCTGATATAATGGATTTTTTAGTTCATATTGATATTTCTTATAGTTTTTAAGTCCTTTTGATGAAAAAAAGTCTTTTTTGATTATAATTTCATCTCCAATAAATTTTTGCCCTGTTGGATATTCAGAAGCATCATTATATGAATTTGCAAATCCTAAAAGCTTCTCAACTTTCCAAGTTCCATAGAAATATTTCTCAGTTTCACTATCCAAATTTATACTTTCTGTATCACAATATTCGGATGTGTTTTTTGGAATAATAGACTCTTCCGTTTCAGGTTTAGGCTCACTAGAAGTATTGGGATTTGATGTCTTTTCAACATTTCCACAAGCCGATGCTAACATCAACATTATCATAATACAAGCCAATATTGTTTTTTTCATATCTCACACTCCTACTCTGAATTAATTTCTTTATTTTCCGATGCTTTTATCAGTTTTGCCTCAGTATTTTTTTCAACACTATATACCCCTTTCATCTACCTAGCAGAAATTATATCAGAGCAATTGAAGCGATGAATGACATAAAATTAACATTATTTATGAATAAGGTTAACTTTATGTTATCTAAATCACAAACAACAATACGCCCGAATTGAACCTACCCAAGTCATACAAAACGAGTACAACAAGGTTATCAACAAATTTTCAATCTAACTCGTATGCTTGCACTTGGTGACAGTGACGCTGGTATTCCTCCCTAAAAAATCTTCCCATTCGCACAAACCGCACCTCATCCCCTGAGTAATATAGGAGTAAATAGTACAACGAGGTGAATAGCAAATGGGACAGCCAACTAAGATCCGCAAGCGGGCCAAGGCGCTGAAGGGCCGGCCAGTCTGCATTACACTTCATGACGGACGTTCGTATGTAGGTTATATCACCGGGGTGGAAAAGGAAGCGCTGATTCTCTCCAGACCCTATACAACTACAACCCGGAAATCCGGCAGGAAACCGTCCAACCGTAAGCAGAAAGCTGAAGTTTCCTCGTTCATGCCGCTTCTCGGCTCACTCTTGGGAGGTTCGGGAGCAGGTGCAGGCGGAGGCATAGCGTCGGGGCTTAGCGGCGGCTTGCGCTTCCTGGGATTTATCCAAAAGGCGATGCCGGTGATGAAGATGGGCTACGGTATGATCAAAACCATCCGGCCCTTTTTTAACGGTCTGAAGGGGCTTATGGGAACCGGCGGATAAGCTTGTAGCCCAGATGAACAAAAACACAAAAGACACCCCTGCAGGTGTCTTTTTGGTCTGCGTCTGTAACTATGGACCGATCCGCTTATCTTTTGACCACCTGAAAGTTATCCTCAATCAGCAGCCAGTTCTGCGGAAATGGAAGCCCCAGCTTCCAGTAGCTGATTCCCCGGAGGCCCAGCTCCTTCAGCAGCGTGAATTTGGCCTGAATCGACCGTGCATCCTCAAACCAGACCTTGTGGGGCTTGCCGGCATCGTCGGTATAGTCAAAATGCGGCGCCTGATCCTTATAGTCGTACTGGATCGCAGCGTTCCTGGTTCTGGCCAGATCAATCGCCGCCTGGGGACTTATTGCCTTGGCATAGGGTCCGCCGGCAACATAAGGCAACGTCCAGTCATAGCCGTAGAGGTTCTGCCCCATCATGATTTTGGAGCCCGGCATTTCACTCAAGGCATATTCCAGTACCCTGCGTACAGGTCCGATCGGCGAGACCGGCATCGGCGGCCCTCCGCTATACCCCCACTCATACGTCATAATGATCACAAAATCTGCAACCTCGCCATGCACCTTATAATCATGGGCAGTGTACCAGGCACCTGTCTGGGTTCTGCTGGTCTTAGGAGCCAGAGCAGTTGACAGCAGGAACCCCTCCTGATGAATCCGGCCCGCTGCTTTGCGCAGAAAAGCATTGTACGCCTCGCGGTCCTCCGGACGGAGAAATTCAAAGTCAAAGTGGATGTCCCGGAAGCCCAGCTCCTTCGCGGTGCTGATGATGTTTTCCAGCAAACGGTTCTGAACAGCCTGGTCATTTAAAATAATCCGCCCCAGTTCGGAGCTGAACTGGGCATTCTCCAGATTAGTCACGACCATCATCAAAGTTACCCGGTGTTGTGCGGCAGTCGAGACCAGATCATCTAGGGGCGGCGCCTCAAGAGAGCCGTCCCGCTGCACCCGGAAGCTGAAGGGAGCCAGATAGGTGAGATGTGGGGCAGCTTCTGCGGCAGCATTCTGCAGGCTCTGGGACACTTCCCCTCTTGGCTCTATGTAGGCGTTGATTTCGGCCTTCCGCTTCGGCCCAGGCGGAATATATAAGCGAAGCCCTATCTGCAGTGGCTGATTCAACGACAACTGATTGCTTGCAGCCAAATCACTCATGCCTACACCAAACCTGCGTGCGATAGTATAGAAGCTGTCCCCTGGCTGCACCCAGTAATACATACCTGTTATAGGAATCACCAGCGTTTGTCCAACCACCAGCATGCCGGGTGCGGACAGTTGATTCGCTTCACTAATCTCATCTGCGGTTACCCCATAGGCCTGTGCGATGCCGTACAGCGATTGGCCTGCTTGCACAACATGAATTTGCATAGTACCACCCTCTCCGAATCCTTGAATGACCCTATTACAATTTATTCGGCTGAACGGGAGGGTATGCGGCTAGGGTCGAGTGACTCTCCACACGGCCCTTCCCCTAAAAAGACCGCCCCTCTTCAAGGGGCGGTCTACACACACACTATTCACGTTGTCGGCAGATGGGTGCATCCAGCCTAATACAGGCCGGAGCCGCCCTGCCCGTCGTTCGGAGCCAACGTTTATGGCGTTGGCATGCCGCCGTTGGCATTTAGCGTTTCACCGCTGATGTAGCTCGACTCTTGGCTGGCCAGGAACACATAGGCCGGAGCCATTTCGGCCGGCTGGCCCGGGCGGCCAAGCGGGGTCTTGGCTCCGAAGTCCTTCAGCACCTCCGCCGGTTGTCCGCCGGATACCTGGAGCGGCGTCCATACCGGGCCAGGGGCTACAACGTTGACCCGGATACCCTTGCCGGCAACCTGCTGCGCGAGAGACTTGCTGAACGTATTGATCGCAGCTTTTGTTGTCGCGTAATCCAGCAGAATCGGTGAAGGCTCATAAGCCTGAATCGAAGAGGTGTTGATAATCGTGCTGCCCGGCTTCATATGCTTAAGCGCCGCTTTGCACAGCCAGAACAGTCCGTAGACATTGGTTTTGAATGTGGCATCGAACTGCTCTGTGGTAAGGTCGGCAATCTCCGGGACAAACTGCTGCATGCCTGCAATATTCGCCAGAATATCAATGCCTCCCAGCTTCTCCACAGCGGCAGCCACGAGCTGTTCACTGTATTTCTCATCCTTCAGATCACCCGGCACGGCGACTGCGGTGCGGCCAGCTTCCTGAACTAGCTTAATCACTTCCTGAGCATCCTTCTCTTCCTCAGGCATATAAGAGAGAACCACATCCGCACCTTCCCGGGCAAAAGCAACCGCCACCGCGCGGCCAATTCCGCTGTCCGCTCCGGTAACAATCGCCTTGCGTCCGGCAAGACGCCCGGTTCCGCGGTACGTATCCTGTCCCGCATCCGGCAGCGGGTTCATTTCCTGTTCAAGGCCCGGAGGGTTCTGCTGCTGCTCAAATTCCGGGCCAGCCTTTGTGTACTGCTTGACCGGGTCCTGCATCTTGTATTGGTCAGTCATCTTATGTTTCCTCCTCTTGAATTAAAATGTTGAATTGGTTCCGTCTAGGGTGCCCCTACTCCTTGTAATGTAACCGGGTTGTTCCCGCTCTAAACATAGCTTTTCTCTCCGGCCACTCCATAAACGGCAAGAAGACACCTCCTTAAGGTGCCTTCTTGCCAGCCTATATATGGTAGCAGCACTCTACGTCTGCCTCGATATTCTCGCTTCCACAAACTCCTTGATTCTCTGGACCGTGACTTCCGGGTCCATATTTTGAATTAAAAACTCCGATTCCCTTTTATAGACTACTTGCTCCGTATAATTTCCCAAGTATTCATCTATCAGGTCAAACGGAGCTGCTTCCCGTTCCAGCCGCAGCTGGATATCCTTCTTCGTCACGTATATAAAAACCCGCAAGGCATTCTCACCGTATTTTTCCCGGAATGCCCGGACGCCTTCATGATTCACCACAATAATGACAGCATTATGCTGTTCAAGCCCTTTCACGAGCTCAAGTTCTGCAATGCCATAGCGCCCCCGCTCCAAATGGACGGACTGGATGAACGCATGCTTATCGGCCATTGCCTGGAAGTCACCCTCAGAGATGAAATGATAATGCTCCCCGTCCCGCTCTTGAGAACGAATCGCACGCGTAGTATAGGGGATGACATAAGGGATTCCAAGAGCGGTACTAAGCTGTTTGGCCGTGCGCTTCCGCCCTGCACCGCTTGTTCCGGTTATGATAATGATTTGGGGACCGAAGGTTTCTGCCGGCGTCTCTGCATGCTGGTCCACACTCTCCTGCTTGGCCACCGATGCTTTGGATGTTCTCAGCCAGTTCCACATTGCCTCTCCCGTATGCCTGCCGGAGAATTCACCAGCGGCACCGGGATTCACCTCCTTCACATGCAAGCTATACCTAGCTAATTCGACAAATATCTCCAAATCCCTCCGGCTCCAAAAATAAAGACGACCTCGCTGTAAAAGCGAGGCCGTCTTTTTATCCATGCTGATTAACTTAACTCTTGAATATGCTGCTGCACTTGCACTACAATAATTTGAATTCAATCCAGTCCATCTGCAGGCCCGGCTTAACGAAATCCAGTTTCATTTCATACAGGCCGGCTTCCAGCCGAACCTTCACCAGCTTCTGTCTGATCCATCTGCCGTCCGTACCGTTCGTCTGAATAGTGGCCAGCATCTGACCGTTCAAGGTCACATTGCATGCACTTTGTGCCAATTCCGTTTCAGTGCTCATGATGCCCACGATAATCCGGTACTCACCCGCTTGTTCCACTCTGATAACGGTCGATCCAGCTGCATCAGGCTTCACCTGTGCATTCTGGGCCAGCGACTGTGCCTGCTCAGCCGAAAGGGCGGGATTCGCCTTGAAGCTCTCGACGGTCTCCTCGCTCACATGCGGTCTTGAGAATACCGGCGCATTCATGATGAACCGGCAGATATTCATGGCAGAGCGCTGAAGTTCGCCCCGGGTCAGCGTGCCATTATCCAGCGAGTCCAGGGTATTGTCATCATAGGCGTTGACTTCGGAGCCATAGTTGCTTACAACCATGTACAGGTCATTTTGCGCACGGACCATCCAGTTCGTATTCTTGCGGTCTGCGGGACCTCCATCCACAACATCATTCATGATGGCCCACCAGTCGGTCATCACAATACCCTGAAAACCCCATTCGCCGCGAAGAATTGTAGTGTTCAGATCATAGTTCGAAGCAGCCCAATGCCCGTTAACCGGATTATAGGAGGTCATGACCGAGTTCGCGCCGCCCTCTTTTACCGCAATCTCAAAGCCCTTCAGATAAATCTCACGGACAGCCCGTTCAGATACGATAGCATCCACCTTGCTGCGGTGCTTCTCCTGGTTGTTGCAGGCAAAGTGCTTGAGGGTGGCATTCGAGCCGCCTTTCATAATCCCGCGCGTGCACGCTGCTGCAAATACTCCGGAAATCAGCGGGTCCTCCGAAAAATACTCAAAGTTACGTCCATTAAGCGGACTGCGGCGGATATTCAGTCCCGGTCCGAGCAAAGTGTCTACACCGTTTCTGACCAGTTCCCGGCCTTCCATGACATACAGCTCTTCAACCAGCTCTGCATTCCAGGTGGCTGCAAGCAGTGTTCCGATTGGAACCTGAGTCGCCTTGTGTCCGCTGTCCATCCGAATCCCGGAAGGGCCGTCTGCCGTACAAGCTACCGGAATGCCGTAGTTGAATAATTGGTCGCTGACTCCGCCAAAAGCGGAAGCCGTCCCCGGTGTAACCAGCGGACTGCTCATCCCTTCCCCTCTGACAATGACTGCCAGGTCCTGGTCGCTCAGTTGGGCGATGAAGGTAGTCATGTCTACTTTTCCATCATGCACATCTCTTAAGGTATAGCCTTGATTGCCGGTCTGTTCAAGCGTTGCGGGCAGATTCTGCTCAATCCGCTCTTTCAGCGAAACCTTGCGCGTCGGTACGTCAACATAGAGCAGTTCATAGGAACCGTCTTCCTTCCGGGCGCCCGGCTTCATCCGCGTAAAGCTTTCGGTTGGCGCCAGCGCTTCCTGCAGCTGTTCGACTACCTCCAGAGCTTCCAGCACATAACCTTTGTGTCCTTCTACCTGCACTTCAACCAACTTCTTGATGCTGCTTCCCGCATAAATACGGTAGGTCCCCGCTTCCAGCACATAAGCAGAAGGATGCCCGGTCACACCGGCGTCATCATAAGAGGCCATCGAATGAACCGGGAAGCTCACAAGGAGGCGCTGCGACCCGCCCGGCTGGAGGACCCCCGTTTTGCCGAATGCCGCCAGCACTTTGGCCGGTTGTCCCAGCTTGCCTTGCGGTGCTTCGTAATAGACCTGGACAACCTCTTTTCCGGCATAAACGGTTCCTGTATTGGTTACGTTCACCGCGATTTCAGCATATTTTTTACCGTCCCGGCTGACCAGCCTGGCTTCTTCCGGCTCGATATGGAAGGTGGTATAAGATATCCCGTAGCCGAACTCGAAGTGAACTTTTTCCGGACAGAAGGTTTCAAAATAACGGTAGCCCACATAGATATCTTCCTGATAAAAGTTTTTGAACTCATTGCCGTAATTTGCAGTTGAAGGATAATCGTTGATGGAATACGCGATGGTATCGGTTAATTTACCGCTTGGCGTCACTTCTCCGGACAGCACGTCGGCAATGGCATTGCCCCCCTCCATCCCGCCGTGCCAGGAATAAAGCACACAAGGAATAGGATGCGCATAGCTGGTATCGTTCAGCCAGCTCATATCCATAATATTCGACACATTCAGCACGACGATGGTCTGCTCAAAATAAGCCGTTACCTGCTTCAGCATCGTCTGCTCGTCCGCGGTTAACTGGTAGCTTCCCGGCGCATCGGCATTATCCTGATCTTCCCCTGCTGTGCGTCCGATGATAATAATCGCCTTATCCGACTTGCTTCTGGCCTGGGCTACCAGCTCATCGGTCAGAGGCATTTCCTTCTGGTGCCACGGCTCTGCCGCCCAGGCTCCGCCGCCGTTGTCAAAAGGATTGTGCTCAATCCACTTCTCATAAACCGCCGCCAGCTCTTCGTTGACAGCAAGGTTCTTTTTGCTTCGCAGCCCATCCAGCAGGTTGGTTGTGTAGGAGACATGCACACTCCCGCCCGAACCTGTGCCGCTGCGATAATAATTCACCTGGGTTCTGCCAAACACCGAAACGGTCTCCCCGTTCCGCAGCGGAAGCACCTGACCTTCATTGCTCAGCAGCACCGCGCCTTCTGCACCTACAGTCCGGCTGAATTCTGCAAAACCCTCTAATGGAACTCCTAAATTCTGTGTAGTCAATTTCGTTTCCTCCTGATTGTCATTTACCTATCCAGTGCAGGTTCTTTAGAAAGGGGCTTGCCCCTTCCGAAATTTCTAAGATTTTCCGAACCCGTGCATATCTACTACTATAAAGAATCCCCTTTCAAGAATCAAAGGGGCGGTATGACCATTTAAATGTATCAAATAAGCTATTACTACTGCCGCAGCCGTAAATCTGACCGCTGCTGCGGGCCAGAATTTTTTATTTCCTCCTCTGCTTCATCATCCGGTTATACATCACCAGCGCGGCAATAATCATGCCGATCATCGCAACACTGCTTGCTGAATCCGGTGACATTCCAAACATGAGACATACGCTGTTCACCAAAGTTCTCGTAAGCAGCGCAACCATAATCAGCATCAACGGACGCCAAATATTATACCCTCTCATCCCCTTAACACTCCCAATCTATTATTTATGACAACTGATAATGTTTATTCTCCTAGCTATTAGTTGCTATTATAGCATAAGAAGGAATGCGCATACATTTTTGCAAAAAAGCCCGGCATCACCTCCTCCATCTATCTTTGACAAGAACACATGTTCGGTATATAATTCCCAATATGAGGGGGATTCTGTATGGATATGATGGAGAAACTGGAAATTTTAACGGCTTCGGCCAAATATGATGTCGCCTGCACCTCCAGCGGCTCCGAGCGTAAAAACCAGGCCGGCGGCCTGGGCAATGCGGTCAGCATGGGGATTTGCCACAGCTTTGCTGCAGATGGGCGCTGTATTTCACTGCTTAAAGTGCTGATGACCAACGGCTGCATATACGACTGCGCTTATTGTGTGAACCGTAAATCGAACCAGACACGCCGGGCTGCATTGACACCGGAGGAACTCGCAGATCTGACCATGCAATTTTACCGCCGCAATTACATAGAAGGCCTGTTTCTTAGCTCCGGGATTATGCGGAGTCCCGATTATACAACCGAGCAAATGATTGCCGCTCTTGAGCTCCTGAGGAACACTTACCACTTCCGGGGTTATATCCATGTGAAGGCGATTCCCGGCACAGATGATGTGCTGCTGTCCAGACTCGGCTTGCTGGCTGACCGCATGAGCGTCAATATCGAGCTGCCTTCCCAGGAAAGTCTCGGCCGGCTGGCTCCCGACAAAAGCAAGAGCTCTATTCTGAAGCCTATGTCCCTGATTAAGGAAAAGATTAACGAGAACCGCTCGGATCTCGTCAAATATAACCACGCCCCCCGCTTCGCTCCCGCCGGCCAGAGCACCCAGATGATTGTAGGGGCCACGCCTGACACGGACTTCCGTATCCTGACCCTCACCGAAGGGCTTTACCGGAAGTATGGCTTGAAGCGCGTTTTTTTCTCTGCCTATACCCCTGTTGTGGAGCATTCTCTCCTGCCCGCTCTAGACACCAAACCGCCGCTCCTGCGGGAGCACCGCCTTTATCAGGCCGATTGGCTGCTGCGCTTCTACGGCTTTCAGGCGGGGGAGTTACTGGATGAAGCTGCGCCTAATTTTAATCCCCTGCTGGACCCCAAATGCAGCTGGGCGGTGAACCACCGGGAACAATTCCCGGTTGAAATCAACCGTGCTGCGTATGAACAGCTGCTGCGGGTGCCTGGAATCGGCGTAAGGAGCGCACAGCGGATTGTTAAGGCGCGCCGGGCCGGAGCACTGGATTTCGCTGCCCTGAAGAAGCTTGGCGTGGTACTCAAACGCGCACAATTTTTCATTACCTGCAAAGGAAAAATGCTGGAGGGCCTGAAGGTAAGTGAACACACTCTGCTGCGTTCACTGATGTCCGGACAGGAGCTTGCTGCGTTAGAGCCGCCGCAGTACGAGCAGCTCACCCTCTTCGACGACTCCGATCTGGCAGCATTGCCGGCGGCAGGGGCCGCGGTGCATAAGAGAGGAGACTGGCCTTAATGTTTAAGCCGGCTGCGTTGGCCTATACCTATGACGGCAGCTTTGAAGGCCTGCTGTGCTGCGTGTTCGAGAGCTATCAATGGAAGGAAACCCCGCTTGCCATCCATTCGGACGGGGAAGAACAAGGCCTGCTGCTGGAATCGAAATGGATTGCTACCGACAGCAGCAGAGCAGACCGGGTGCTGAAATCGCTCCCGCTGCGCATCTGTCCTGAGGCAGAGGAACTCGTGCGCCTGGGATTCTGGTCATGCACGCCGGACAGGGAGCTGCTGCTGCTGAATTTTCTATACCTCGGCTTCACCCATGGCCGCAAGGTAATGAACATGCTTGCTGACGATACGGTGAATACCCTGCATAAGGCGGTTCAACAGCTCCGGCGGGAGGCACATCTGTACCTGGGTTTTGTGCGCTTTTCCGTGTACGGTCCGGTTATGGCGGCGGTCATTGAGCCCAAGGGATTCGTACTGCCCGTCATTCAGGATCATTTCTGCGACCGCTTCTACGGCGAAAGCTTCATGATTTACGACAAAACCCACCGCGTGGCCCTTATCCACCAGCCCGGACAGCAGGCCATTATTCCGCTCGAGGAATGGATACCGCCGGAGCCGGATGCTGCGGAGGAAGAATACCGCCGCCTATGGAAGGGGTTCTATAACGCCATCGGCATCCGCGAGCGCAAGAACGACCGGCTGCGGTCCTCGCTGATGCCCAAGCGGTACTGGAAGCACCTTACGGAGATGAAGGGCAGCACAACAGCAGCAAGTGGCGGTAAGTTAACAGGCAGCAGCAAGAAGCTGGAAGAAAGGTCGCTCCGGCTGGGAGATGGAGATGGTCCATTCCAAAGCTGATTTCATCAGAACAGTCATAATCCACCACATCACATTGGGAGATGCTGAGGATGAATGAGCCGGGTTTGGAGAAAGCGATGGATACTCTACAATATTTGAGCCAGGATTCAGACGCCAGACGATTGTATGAGGCCAGGCAGTAGTATTTACATGATGAAGCTTCCATGATTGAAGGGGCGAAGTCAGCGGGTATTATAAAACCATTTAACCGGCAATGAATTATAGACCGCATTATTCTATAGTGATACATTTATATTTGGAATAAACCTCTATACCGGAAAGGATTGATGTACATGGGGATGTTCAACATTTAGTGTTAGAAACCAGTAGACTGCTATTGAGACGGTACAAACAAGAGGACGCGGAATTCATATTCCAGGTAGTTAGCCAACGTAAGATTGCAGAGACCACAATTATGATCCCCCATCCATATCCAAGGCAGACCGTTGATTGGTGGATAAACTATGTAGATGGGAATTTTGATGAGGGTAAGGCATATGAATTGGGCTTGTTCAGAAAAGACTCTCCTAACAATTATGTAGGGAATTGCGGATTAATCAGTGTGTCAAAAGAACATAACAACGGTGAACTGGGATTTTTTATTCATCCAGAGTATTGGAATACGGGTCTTGCCACGGAAGCCTGCCAAGCTTTGATTGATTTCGGGTTCATGAACCTGGGTCTTGAAAGAATACATGGAAGATGCATGTCGAAAAACATCGGTTCTAAAAGGGTTATGGAAAAGTCAGGATTAGTTGTTGAAGGACTTGCGAGAAATGAAGTTTTGAAATGGGGCAAATACGAAGACGTTTGTCACTTAGGAATCATTCGTTCCGAGTGGTTGAATAGCAAGTCATAAAAGAAGAGGGGCGAAAGCTCCTCTTTACTATTTTTCAATACTCAACTGTTAATCTATCCCATCACATCTCCTCATACACAGCCGGGTCCTGATTCCACAACCGGCCGTCTTCCCTGCTGAGTCCAGAGATTGCCTGCAGCTCCGCTTCCGACAATTGGAAATCGAAGATATCCAGGTTCTCCTTCTGGTGTTCTATAGAACTCGCTCGGGGGATCGGAATCGCGCCAAGCTGAATATGCCAACGCAGTATCACCTGGGTAGGCGTTTTGCCATGAGCTGCAGCAATACTTCCAATCGCTTCATTCTTCAGCATATCGTGACCACAGCCCAGCGGGCTCCACGACTCGGTGACAATGCCGTGTTCAGCATCTTTGGCACGCTGGTGCTCCTGATTAAGCCAAGGATGCAGCTCCACCTGGTTGATGCTCGGAGCGACACCCGTCTCCTTAATTAAGCGTTCATTATGCTCCGGCAGGAAATTGCAGACCCCGATGGAACGGATATAGCCCCGCTTCTTCGCCTCGATCATTGCCTGCCAGGCTTCCACATACAAATCCACCTTGGGATTGGGCCAATGGGTCAGATACAGATCGTAGTAATCCAGACCGCCTCTATATAATGATTCCTCAATCGTTTCAAGCGCTTCCTGGTAAGCGTGATGACGCCCCGGCAGCTTCGAGCAGATCAGCAGTTCTTCTCTCGGCACCGGGCTTTGACGGACCGCTTGTCCCACAGCCCCTTCGTTCTCATAGTTGAACGCCGAATCAATCAGACGATGAAATCCTCTTGCTCATTCTGAGAACCTCCTTCACCTGTTTCATATTAAAATAGCACTTCTCCACGGAGTAATCAAAACTCTTAGACCTCAGGAGATACCACATGCACAACGCTTGCCCGGAAGTCAGTTAAGACTTGCATTGGGCGCCGTATGATTATGGTGTGGGTCATTCTGCGGACACGGTGAGCTCCCTTCACGATCGATCCGCAGCCGTTGCGGACAGGAAAGCCGTTATTGAATGAAGATTCGTCCATTTCGCAGGACAACGGACTGAGATGACTCTATTTGTCCTTTTCCCCTTTATTCTGGGCTCCATCGGACGATATAACGGCACCTGAGTCCGTAACTGCTGAAAAAGTAAGATCTTTGGCAAAATAAGGGCTCCTCAGTCCACTTCCGTCCGCGAATGGAGCCCAATCCTCCTGCGTCGCTTATATTCTCTAAGGCTTCCAGGATATCCGCATTTTCTGACACTGTATAATTTCCTATACAATCAAAAAGGATGCCCCGGCAGCCATTTTCATGACGTTTCAGGACATCCCTATAATAGACCTTTATGCCTTTAGTTCAAAGCCTTCCATACCCAGTTCTCTACCTCTGGCAGGTCGATGCCTTCTTCACGGATATATTGGTTGTGCTTCTTCACCATCGCATCCATTTCGTCCGCGATCGCTTGATATTTACCGGCATCCGGCAGGCTTAGTACAGCTTCCTTCGCCAGGTCGAAGCGGTCCATCTGATTCAGCACACGCATATCAAATGGTGTGGTAATATCGCCGTTCTCACGATACCCGTGCACATGCAGGTTATGGTTGTGGCGGTCGAAGAACAGATCCTTGATCAGACCTTCATAGCCATGGAATGCGAAGATGACCGGTTTATCCTTTGTGAAAAATTGATCAAACTCAGCGTCAGATAAACCGCGCGGGTCCAGCTTCTGGCTTCTCAGCTTCAAAAGATCAACCACGTTGATATAGCGGATTTTCAGGCCAGGCAGCTTTTCATGCAGGATGGAAATGGCAGCCAGGCTCTCCATGGTAGGCTCAGTACCGGACGAAGCAATAACCACATCAGGCTCTTCACCCTTGCAGGTGCTTGCCCAGTCGATGATTTTCAGTCCTTTGTCCACCAGCTCTTGGGCTTCATCAGCCGAGAACCATTGCGGGCGCGGATGTTTGGAGGACACAATCAGGTTGATCTTTTGACGGTCATTTAAGATCGTATCGAAGACAGCCAGCAGGGTATTGGCATCCGCCGGCAAATATTCACGGATAAATTCCGGTTTCTTGTCTGCCAAGTGGCCGAGCAAGCCCGGGTCCTGGTGAGTGTAGCCATTATGGTCCTGCTGGAACACTGTCGATGTTGCGATGACATTCAGGGACGGAATATCCGCACGCCAGCTTTGGTCTGTTGCTTTGCGCAGCCATTTGAAGTGCTGGGTAATCATCGAGTCCACTACACGCAGGAACGCTTCATAGCTTGCGAAGAAACCGTGACGGCCTGTCAATACGTAACCTTCCAGGAATCCTTCGGCCTGATGCTCGGATAACTGCGAATCAATCACCCGGCCATAAGGAGCGAGGAATTCATCGTGCGGTTCCTTGATTTCATCCATCCATTGGCGTTTGGTCACTTCAAACACAGGACCCAGGCGGTTCGACATCGTTTCATCCGGTCCGAAAATTCTGAAGTTGCGGTTCTCTTCGTTGAGCGTTACAACCTCTTTCAGGTATTTGCCCAGCACCGCCATATCTTGTGCAATCACTTGCCCGGGAACGGAGTTATCGAGTGTATAGCTGCGGAAATTGGGTTTGTGCAGGTCTTTAATCAGGTGGCCGGCGTTCGTTACAGGATTCATTCCCATACGTCTGTCGCCAACAGGCAGGATTTCAGCCAGGTCCGTGTTCAAACGGCCATTCTGGTCGAATAATTCTTCCGGTCTGTAGCTGTTCAGCCAATCGAGCAGTGCAGGAGCGTGCTTCATGTTCTTTTGATCCACTGGAATCGGAACCTGGTGGGCACGGAACGAGCCTTCGTTCGGCACTTTATCCCATTCCTTCGGACCGGTCCAGCCTTTAGGGGTACGGAACACAAGCATCGGCCATACCGGGCGGGTGGTGTCATTGTTTTCACGCGCGTTCTTCTGGATTGCTGCAATTCGCTCGATGATGGTGTCCAGAACCTTCGCCATTTCCGGGTGCATCAGTTCAGGATTGTCACCTTCTACAAAAAACGGCTCCCAGCCCATGCCTGTGAAATAAGCGGTTAACTCCTCTTTCGACATCCGGGACAGAACAGTCGGGTTGCTGATCTTGAAGCCATTCAAATGCAGAATCGGCAGCACTGCGCCGTCTGTAATCGGATTGATGAACCGGTTGGAGAGCCAGGAAGCCGCCAGCGGTCCGGTTTCAGCTTCACCATCACCCACAACCACGGCAGAGATCAGATCCGGGTTATCCAGAATCGCACCCACGCTGTGGGACAGGGAGTAGCCGAGCTCTCCGCCTTCATGAATTGACCCTGGAGTTTCCGGAGCCGCATGTGATGCCACACCGCCAGGGAAGGAGAATTGCTTGAACAATTTTTTGAGGCCAGGGATATCCTGCGTGATTTCCGGGTAGATTTCGGTGTAGCTTCCATCCAGATAGGAGTTGGATACCATAACCTGGCCGCCATGGCCCGGACCTTCAACATAGAACATATCCAGATCATATTTGCAAATCACGCGGTTCAGATGGGCATAAATAAAGTTCTGGCCGGGAATGGTTCCCCAGTGTCCAATAGGCTTAACCTTGACATCTGCATCCTTCAAAGGTTCTCTTAACAACGGGTTATCTTTTAAATATAGCTGTCCTACCGATATGTAGTTAGTTGCACGCCAGTAAGCGTCGAGTTTGGCCAAGTACGTTTTTGATGAATAATCCACAGGCAGAGTTGACAATCCCATTTCAATCCACTCCTAATCCATTTTTCTTTTTCCTGAACCTAATTACTTCCACAAGTACATCATACCTCTGGGTTTATAAAATTCAATCATTTTAACAATTGATACGGTCCAATTTTGTGAAATTTTGAACATAGTATGAAAATCAGAGCAATACTTTGTAAAAAAGATTTTATTTTATGCAAATTGTAATTATATTCTATTCAATATTTAGGAAAAAAAGCCTTAAGCGCACTGGATGTTCTGGACAACCTCATTCTAAATACGGTATTATTCTGGTGGAATTTATCTGCAAATATGGAACGAAAACAACCCACCTATCCACTGCCATCAGGAAGGAGAACAGAATAAAACAGTGAAAACATCATTTATGCCCTCCCGCTTCCGCAATCCGGTAATACTTACAATCATAGGACTCCTCACTCTTACCATAATCGGCATGATTATTTGGGCAGGACTCGGCTTATTCTTTGCCAAAAGCGGACACTTTTATCAAAAGGGTATCATCCGGGCCTTAAATTCAACCTATCAATCTAAATTTGTAATCGTGTCTAAAGAAGGACGGAATGATGACGGGTTTCAGGTGTTCAAAGCGTCACCGGCGAATGACCGCAGCCTGGTATTTACGGTAAGCCGGGTCAACGGCCACGTTGATGGCGGCCTTCCGCTATGGAGACAGCTCAGCGACAATTATGAAGAAACCGCACAAATAAAGTATTACCCTCTACTGGTCAAGAAGCATTTTGGAATCGAGTTACAGGATATTCCTATGTCAGTTTATTGGGGGACCGATTCATCCCGTGAGATATCCGATGAAAATTTCATAGTGGTGACCAGAGCGAATCTGGACGACATGGCCTCCAGAGCCAAAGCATTCTTCAGTGAAGCGGAAAGCCATCGACTAAAAAAACTGTTTTTCCGCTTTGAGGATGACATGAGCTTACCCTCCGAAGATGCAGGCACAGAGCCCCAGCGGTTCGAAATGCCGGGCTTTGAGTTCAAAGTAGGAGAGCACTGGAAAAAGGGTTCCGGGCTTTGAGTGAAATGGAATTCAAACAGAAGATGGTAAGCCAGATTGGAGGGGGGATTGCCAAACGGGTGGCCTACGCTTTTGATGCGGAATATCCGGATACGGACGGGAGCTTCGCTATAAAGTTTAAGGAGAATGACCTGAACAACTTTGAAGCCAATGTGTCCGCCCACACGGTGACGGCAGAGAAAAGGGAAGAAGCGCTTGCTGAAATTTATGAGTGCTATACCAAGGCGATTACGTTTGTCCCTAAGCTGCCTCTTAACATGACTGCCCTTAACCTGAGGTACGAAACCAACAAGGAGACAGAGACAGTAACCCTTAAAAGAGAAGAGTTAAGTAAAGTGAGCAGTCTGGCTGCCATGAAAGAGCTGTTTAAGCATTCCCTTAAAACAGTGAATCCGCGTTAACCTGACACTTTAATTAATGAGCAGACCAAAAAAAAGACCGGGAAATCCCCGGTCTTTTCGTTATTGAACAGATACAAACGTATTAAATTTTAGATATTTGTAATGAAACCGCATATGCGAGAATTCGAAGGGCGTGCCATTATCCAGGAAGAATATTCCCTCCATAATCCCCACAGGTTCATTTTCCTGCAGATGGAGCAGCTCTTGATCATGAGTCCCGGACGGCTCGGCAAAAATGGATAAAAAGGATTTGGTCACCGCCAGATTCCGCGACTCCTCCAAATAATGAAAGATTGAGCCTTCGATAATCGTCTGGTCCAGATTCTGGACAATTTTGATCGGAATGTAGCCCGTTTCGATCATAAACGGCTCGTCATCGAACAGGCGCAGGCGGATAATTTTGTATACAAAATCATGGGGCTGCAAAAACAAATCCCGCTGCAGCTCTTCCGTAGGCCGGATCACCTCGAAATTCAGCACTTTGACCTTAGGCTTTTTGCCATCCATCTGAAAGTTGTCGGTAACCCCCAGATTAGTACCCTCGTAGTTAAAGATCGATTCATTTTTTATGTATAACGGGTTGATAAAGGTGCCTGAGCCCCTTTTTTTAAAAATAATTCCCGAATTCTCCATCTTCATCAGCGCACGTTTGATCGAACTGCGGCTCACCTGGTATGTGTCGCTAAGGCTGCGCTCATCCGGCAACCTCATATCGGCAAACTGTCCCGCAAAGATCTTCATTTTGAGGTCATCAATAATTTGCTTATAGACAAATTGGCTCATGGGGTACTCCTTTTTGAAATCTATACAGAACTAAACATTCACGATTAAATATATCATAATTAGGACAGGGTTCATACCGGACGGACGAAATAGAACGTTTTCCTACAAATGCGGCTCGTGTAAGCGTCTTTATTGTAAAGTTATGTTCCATATACTCTGTTATTTTGTTACTTCTGGCCGTTTTCCTGATCTGCTATTCTTGATTTGTAAGCGGTAGTACAAAGTTCATAAGGGAGGTTGTCGCTTTTGAAAAAGAAAACATGGCTTGCGGGGATGACATCGCTCGTTCTTCTCACAGGGCTGCTGGCAGGATGTTCCGGCAACGGTAACGGCAATAGCAGCTCTTCTGCTCCCAATAATGAAAGCGCTGGCACAAATGCTTCTGGATCATCCAAAGGCACGGTTACGCTAAAAATGTGGGGCGGAGTTCCGCCTGAGTCGGGACCGCAAGAGGTTATCGATAATTGGAATAAGGCACATCCCGAGACTCAGGTGGAATACGTCCGCTTCGTCAATGATGATGACGGAAATCTCAAGCTCGATACAGCCATGGTTACCGGGCAGGATGTAGATTTATTCGTGAACTATACGGTCTCCCATGCGGCCAAACGGGTAGAATCCAATCTGGCGCTCGACCTCAGCTCATTCACTGATTACAATATTGATGAAAAAATGGGCAGTGACGCGGAAGGCTGGAAGATTAACGGCAAATATTACGGTGTTCCCACGACAAAAAGCGCGTTCTTCATTGCACTGAACAAAGATGCCCTTGACGCTGCGGGCCTGCCGGTTCCGAAGGACTGGACCTGGGACGAGCTGCGGGAATACGCGAAAAAACTGAAGGTAGGCGACAAATACGGATTCATTCAGAATATGGAACCGTTCGTGGACCCTATTGATTCTGTGCTGTCGCAGGAGGGCTACACCAAAGCGGACGGTACTTCTAATCTGGATCATCCCCTCGTCCGGAAATGGCTGGAAACGCTGAATGGCATGATGCAGGAGGACAAGACCACCCCGCCGCTTGGTGAACAATTGACTTCCAAAATGCCGGTTGAACAGGTATTCCTGAGCGGTGAAGTGCCTATGCTCAACATCGGGGCCTGGCTGCTGCGCAGTTCGAACAATTTCACGGACTTCCCGCGCGATTTCAAGATTGCCTTCGCCCAGGTTCCCCGGCTTGCAGACAGCGCAGACCAATATGTGACCCGCGGAGGCCTGGGAGACTATATCTCCATTAACGCCAATTCCAAAAAACAAGAAGCAGCCTGGGAATTCCTGAAATGGTACTCCGACGGCGGCATGGCGCCAATGGCTGCCGGGGAAGACTGCCGGCATCCAAGGATGCGAACCAGGACGATGCTCTGAACAGCCTCCTCAGTGACAAACGCGACACCTATGACCTGGATTCACTCATGTATGTCATGTTCGATGACAAGACGCCGACTTATGTCCGCAGTCTGCCGCAGGAAGTCATGGATCTGCGTTCCCAGGAGTACGAGAAGTACTTCCTTGGTTCACAGTCGCTGGATCAGACCATCAACGCCATGGTGGCCCGGCATGATAATTTTTTGAAGCAAAAGAAATAAAGAGGGGATGTTTGTTCGCCGTTTTGTAACTGTGCAGTGCAGCCGTATCCGATTCTATATAAAGTGAACTTGAAAAACTAACAAAAGGGAAAAGGGATGGAGGGGAAGTTTGGAACTGTAGGAGCGAAAGCGTCCGCCTTTGTCTGCGGATTTCCACCGCGAACAGCGGTAACAATCAAGAAATCTGCAGACAACAGCGGCCGGAAGTCCAAACATTCTCCGTAGTCCCGACGAAGTCCCTAATGTAAATATCTTAAGTTCACTCTATATAGCATTAGTTGGAAAAAGGTTAGCTAATTTGCTTGGGTCCCCGATAGTTGATTTTCCGGAAAAACAAGTTCCGCAGGGCGGCTTCGAATAGAACAAATCTTTGTATTTCCCCTCCCCAACCTCCCCTTCCTGCAACAAAACCATACAATTTTAAATATTGCGTTTGCAGCTTTTTTAATATGCTATAATCTAGGCAACACCCACAACGTATTGGAGGTCGCATCCGTGTGTCAAAACTAATGCGTTTACTGATTCCCCAAAAGCTGAAATACCGCTTGTTCGCAGCCTTTGTTTTTTTGATTCTGCTGCCCTTCTGTGCTCTGAATTTATACAACTATCAGCGGATCGAAAGCCTGGTTCAGAAAAAAATCAGCCAGCAGAGCCACTATCAGCTGGAGCAGATGTACCGGACACTGGAGGATCAGATCAGCATCGCCTTCAAAACCCTAATCTTCCTCAAGCAGGATGAGACGGTAAAATCCGTATTGACCCATCCCGAACAGCAAAGCGGGCTTGAAAACAAAAGGCGGATCGAGAACATTTTCAAAAATCTGAATAACAGCTTCTTTCTCTATAATCCTTCGGTTTATTTTATGATTCTCGATTTATATGAAAGCGCATACACCTCGTACCCGCCAAGAGAGTCTCTGATTTACAAGGATTTGCGCGAGAATCCCGGGTTTGACCGGAAACTGATGAATCCCAGCTCGTATCATTGGGTTCCCAATGACAGCAACTATGTGCTGAGGGATGTGTCGACCAGTGCCTACCTGTTGTCCTTGTACGCTTATCTGGAGAATACGCAGAACAAGCCTTACGGCATGGCCCGGATCAGCATTGACTATTCCTATTGGCTGCAGTCCATTCACAAGCAATCGGATCTTCAGCAGCAATACTTTATAATCTCGCACACGGGGGAGGATATTTCCCAGTCGGTTCCCAAGAGCAGTTTGCCGGAGCAGGTCAAGGCCAGAATCGCGGAGCATCCGCAGCAGCAATATTTTATCGACAAAGCTTCTAATTCTCTGATCAATTATATCTATGTGGAATCCCTGGACTGGTACATCGTCAACCGCATCCCGCAGTCCGTGTTGTTTGTGGAGATTGAGGAGCTGAAGCGGCAGTACTTTATCACTTTTTTTGCGCTGATGGGCATTTTTCTGATGATGACCTTCGTCATTGCTACAACGATTACCCGCCCGCTGTCCCACCTGCAGAACAAGATGAAGGCTGCTGTACAGAAAAGTCTGAAGATCCGGCTGCCGGAGCACAAATTCAGAGGTGAAATTCTGGATCTCACCCGGACCTTCAATACTATGCTGGATGACACCAACCTGCTGATTCAGAAGCTGAAGACGGAAGAGCGGCAGAAGGAAGCCGTCCATTTTCAAATGCTGCTGGCCCAGACCAATCCCCACTTTCTGCTGAATACGCTGAATACCATCAAATGGATCGCCATCCGGGAGCAGAATGAGGACATCACCAATATGACCCTTTCCCTCGGCAAGCTGCTGGAGGCCAGTCTGAATACCGATAAGGATCTGATCTATCTAAAAGATGAAATCGGGCTGGTGCAGGCCTATGTCCATATTCAGCAGGTCCGGTACCGCCATAAATTCGAGGTCACCTGTGAGTATGATGAAGATATTCTGTACGCGCTGGTCCCCAAGCTCAGCCTGCAGCCGCTTGTAGAAAACGCCATTATTCACGGGATCGGACCGCTGCCGGGCAACGGCTTAATTGAAATTAAAGTATACCGGGAGGGGCCCGGCACGCTCATTGTTGAGATTAAGGATAACGGAGTGGGCATCGAGCAATCCAAGCTCAAACGTACCGAACGCAGGCGTCCGGGCATCGGGCTCAGCAACATTGAGGAGCGGCTGCGGCTCCTGTTCCGGGAGGAAGGCTCTATGGACATCCTCTCCTCCGATCAAGGCGTAACGGTCCGGTTCACCCTTCCTTTCCTGTTATCCACACCTTATGGCACGGAACATCCGGCTTAATACATCCTATACACCGGGAGGTAATCATTCATGTGGAAAGTATTGCTGGTTGAAGATGAAGTCTTTGTACGGGAGTCAGTGCGGGAGATCATTGCCTGGGAAGAACTGGGTTTCACGGTTAGCGGAGAGGCAGGAAATGGCGCAGAGGCCCTTGATATCATCCGGCGGGACGTACCGGACCTGGTGATTACAGATATTATTATGCCTGAAATGGACGGCGTCGAGCTGCTTAGAAGAACCAGGGAAGAAGGCTATAGCTCCCGTTTTGTAATGCTCACTTGCATGAGCGATTTCGAATATGTCCGGCAGGCGATGGAATACGGGGCTTCGAATTACATTTTGAAGCTGTCCATGAGTGTGAATTCACTGCGGGAGACACTGCGTAAAATCAGCAATGAGCTGCTGAAGGACGGAGAGAAGCGTGACAGTAGTCCTGACCTGGTGCAGGCGAAGACCGGAGCCGATGACCGGAACGCCAAAGCGCTGCCGCCGCTGCTTCATGAGGAAGTCACCTCCCATCCGGAGATCCAGAAAATTCTGCAGTATATCCATGCCCATTACCCGGAGGATATTACCGTGAAGTCGATGTCCCAGTATGTCATGATGGGCGAAAATTATGTCAGCACCTTGTTCAAAAAGAAAACCGGGCACACGCTGATCCATTACCTGCACCAGGTGCGCGTGAATCAGGCGATTCAGTATCTGTGCCATTCCGACCTGCCCGTATATGAGATCGGCAACCGGGTCGGCTTCGTTAACGATAATTATTTTATCAAAATATTCAAGCGCCTGACCGCACAAACGCCAAGCCAGTACAGGCAGAACAACAGAAGCAAACCCGAACCCGTAACCATCTGAATCTTGATTTCGCCCGGCTGTACAGCAGCGGCTTTCCCTAACAGGAAGGCCGCTGTTTTGGTGTGCGGATAGAACAACGAATAGAACAAAACTACGGATGAGCCGTGCAGCCGCCTGGCGCAAATGTATACTTCTGTAGCATGAAGTCGGGGGTTTTGTTCCTTAACCGCTTTCATTCCCCTTGTTATGCTTGACATGAGGAAGCAAACGAGCGAAGAGGAGTGAATGATGTGAAAACATCTTGGATGAAACGGCAGCAGCATCTGGGCTATCTGTTTATCGGGCCTAATATGATTGGCGTGATTCTATTTTTTATTATACCTGCCATCTATTCCTTCTATCTGATGTTCACAGACTACAAGTTTATGAGTCCCGACACAAAGTTTGTAGGCCTGGACAACATTCAAAGAATGCTGGGCGATGAAGTATTCTATATTGCCATCAAGAACACCCTGATGTTCCTGTTGTCCGTACCTGTATCCATTGGACTTGCCTTCATTGTAGCAGTAGTTCTTAACCGTTCTGTATATTTGAAAAAACTGCTGCGGGCGCTGTATTTCATGCCCTACATTACCAGCGGGGTGGCCGTTGCCTTTGTCTGGATGCTGCTGTTCCAGCCGAATAACGGCCCTATCAACGGTATCCTGCGGGCAATTGGCATTGCCAATCCTCCCGGATGGCTGTCTACCATGGAATCTTCCATGTACGCCGTTGATATCATCTGGATCTGGTTCATGCTCGGCTACAATATGATCATCTATCTGGCTGCGCTGCAGGAGGTATCCGGTGAACTGCTGGAAGCAGCCAAAATCGACGGGGCCCGCACCTGGCAGACCGTCCGCAGCATCCTGTGGCCCCTGGTCAGTCCCACGACCTTCCTGCTGCTGATTACCGGACTCATTATGTCGATTAAGCAGTTCGGGATTATTCAGGCGATCACGCAGGGCGGACCGGGGAACAGCACCACCGTATTGTCCCTGTTTATTTACCAGAATGCCTTCCGTTACTACGAAATGGGCTATGCGTCCGCCGTATCCTGGGCGCTGTTCGTGATCATCATGATCTTCACCGTCGTCCAATGGCTCGGTCAAAAACGCTGGGTTCACTACTAAAGGAGGAGCGGCCATGAATAAAGCTGTGTTCAATAAAAGTCTTATCACGCTTGTGATGCTGTTCCTGAGCATTGTGATGATCGTTCCGTTCCTCTGGATGATCAGCACCTCGTTCAAGACCCCGGCTGAAGTATTCCAATATCCGATCCAATGGATTCCCGTCCACTTCAACTGGAGCCATCATGTGAAGGTATGGACGGGAGAAAATAGTTTCATGCTCTATTATTTAAATTCCCTTAAAGTTTCAGTGCTTAGCACCATTGGTGCAGTCACACTCTCCTCACTCGCCGCCTATGGCTTCGCACGGATTCAGTTCAGAGGGCGGGATACCATGTTCATGGTGTATCTGTCCATGATGATGGTGCCGCCTCAGGTGCTGTTCGTGCCCAAATTCATCATGTTCGACTGGGCTGGCATCTACAACACCCACTGGGCGCTTATTCTGCCGGGGTTTTTCACCATCTTCGGGGTCTTCATGATGCGGCAGTTTTTCCTCTCTGTGCCTTATGAGATTTCGGAGGCTGCGTTTATTGATGGAGCCGGCCACTTCCGGATCTTCTCCCGGATTATTCTGCCCATGGCCAAACCATCCATCGCTACTCTGGCCATCATCGACTTCTCCTGGCACTGGAATGATTACGAGAACGCCCTGGTCTTTCTAATCGATCATGACCTGTTCACCGTACCGCTAGGTCTGCAGAACTTCATTCTGGAGAACAACGTGGACTACAACGGCATGATGGCCGCTGCCACCGCCGGGATTATCCCGATGATTATCGTCTTCCTGATTGGCCAGAAATACATTATTGAGGGTGTGGCCAGTTCGGCGGTAAAGGGCTGAATATCAGGCTGCCGGGCGATCATCCGCAGGCACAGCCTGTGTACCTGCCAAAATGGATTTTATGCTTTTTTACAGCCTTCTGTAGTTGTTGGGTCAGCTGGATAGTATAATAGATCCAACTGCAATTCATTTCAGATCCAGAAGGCGAAGGTTGACTTAAAGACATGCTGGGAACCCTAAAAAAGCCGTTTATCGCTATCGTTGTTTTTATAGTATTCATCACCGCTGTCCGCTTAGTATGGACGAACTATCTGACGACTACGGATTATGCAAAAGCTCCGGCCGCCCAAGACGGCGTCCTGGACCTGCGGAATTTCAGCTTTACCGGACACCAGACGCTGCAGCTGAAGGGGGAGTGGACCTTTTACCCCTCTGTTCTGCTGGTTTCCGGTGCAGGCAGCGGTAACGGCAACGCTCCGGCAGCCCAAGCGGAAAAGGTATTCGTACCCGATTTGTGGGACGGATATTTCCCGCAGGATAGCTCAGCGTTCCATTATGGAACTTACCGCTTGCAAATCAGGCTGGATCAAGAGACGAAACAAACCTTCGCCATGAAAATATCCAGAATAGGCAATGCCTCATCGGTGTATGTGAACGGTCAATTGCTGGCCTCCTCCGGGCACCCGTCCTCCGATCCCGGCAAACATCAGGCGCAAAATGTTCCTTATACCGTAACCATTCCTGCCGGGAGCGCCACGCTGGATCTGGTCATTGAGGTATCCCATAATGCCGGCAAAGGGGGAATCGAAAGAGCGATCCGCTTCGGTACGGTCGATGCCATTCAACAACGGAATTCCCTGCTGACCGGACTGCAGCTGCTGCTCTGCGTCATTCTTTTCATAAATGCTCTATACGGCATAATCCTGCGTCTCTTGAGCTCCAACAAAGGGTTAAGCTACTTTGCTTTTTTTATGATTTTCACTCTGTTCAGCGTACTTATTTCCGATGACAGGCTGCTCTTCCAATGGTTCCATATGGGCGATGCCTGGGAGATCAAGATTGTGTATCTCACTTATATCGGTGTCAATGCCTTCATGTGCCTATTGATCAACAGCCTGTTTCCTTCCCGCGCCCCTAAAGTGACAATGCACATTATAGCCTTTTGCTGGACTCTATATGCCCTGTTTATCCTGATATCCCCATCATCGTATATTCAGGCTACATCCAAACTATTGCTTGTACTCGGCCTCACCTCGGTCATTCTGGGCGGCCATATCCTCCGCAGAGCCATTCAGCAAAAAGAGGATGTCATCTTCCTGCTGCTTGCCTGTATCGGCATAGGAATCAATATTCTGTGGTCGGCATTCATGCACCTTTCACCCGAGAATGAACTCATCCATTATCCGTTTGACCTGATTTTCGCCCTGCTTGCCTTTGCGGCGTTCTGGTTCAAACGATTCTTCCATGCGATCGATCAGTCGTTGCTGCTGGCCGGGAAGCTGCAGCTTGAAGATAAACGGAAGGATGAATTTCTGGTCAATACCTCGCATGAACTGCGCAATCCGCTGCAGGGGATCTCAACGATGCTGCAGGTGATCCTGGATGATCAGGCCCATCCGGTTCACCCGAAGCAGCAGGAACGTGTGGAGATCATTAAAAAGGTCAGCAGCCGGATGAGCTTTATGCTGGACGATTTGATCGACATCACCCGCCTGAAAGAACAAACGGTTCCGCTTGAGCTTAAGCCGGTGCGGCTGCAGTCGGTTGTCTCCGGTGTGCTGGACATGATTAAAGTCATGCTGAATGGAAAGCCGGTCCAGCTGCGGGCAGACATTGAGGATACCTTCCCTGCCGTTCAGGCCGATGAACAGCGGGTGATCCAAATCCTGTTCAATTTACTGCATAATGCAGTGAAATTTACGGATAAAGGCTTCATCACCGTCCGTGCTGTGAGAAAGGGGCCTATGGCCGAGGTGCAGGTGGAGGATACCGGGATCGGAATTCCCGAAGAAGCACTGCTCCAGATTTTTCATCCCTATGAGCAGGCGGACAACCATTTCAAACGGGCCAGCGGCGGTTTTGGCCTCGGGCTGAGTATTTGCAGACAATTAGTGGAGCTTCATGGGGGAACGATCACTGCGGAATCGTCTTTGGGCGAAAGAACCCTCTTCCGGTTCACGCTGCCATTAGGGGACGGCAATCCTGGGGAAGAAGGCCTTCATCCGTTATCCCTTACGAACTTATCCGTGCCTTTGGACGAGATTGCGGCTGCAGCGGAACCACCTGTTGATCGGGCCATCTTCCCTAATGAATCCGGAGCACCTGCATGCAGGATTTTGATTGTGGATGACGATGCGGTGAATCTGAATGTGCTTGCCCAAATGCTGGGAACGGAAGGGTATATGATCGACGCTGTAACAAGCGCGGAACTGGCGCTGGCGGAAACCAAGCGGCAACGGTACGATCTTGTCATTACGGATGTCATGATGCCGCATATGTCCGGTTACGAGCTGACAGAGCTCATCCGCGAGCGGTTCAATATTTCGGAACTGCCGATCCTCCTGTTAACGGCCAGAGTCCGGACGGAGGATATCTTGACCGGATTCCGGGCAGGGGCCAATGACTATGTCAAAAAGCCTGTAGATGCCTGGGAGTTAAAGACCCGGGTGCACGCATTGACCCAGCTGAAGACCTCCATCGACGACCGTCTGCGGATGGAGAGCGCATGGCTGCAGTCGCAAATCCAGCCTCACTTTCTGTTCAACACTTTGAACTCCATTGCCGCATTGGGCATGATTGATTTCAATAAAATGCAGACCTTGCTCGATGAATTCAGCAATTACCTGCGCCTAAGCTTTGATTTCAAGAACGCGTCTCCACTTTTCCCGCTTGAGCATGAGCTTTCTCTCATCCGTTCCTATGTCTATATCGAAAAGGAACGTTTCGGCAGCCGGTTAACAGTGGTGTGGAATATCGAAAGCGGGATTGATATCCTCATTCCGCCCTTGTCGATCCAGCCTCTGGTTGAGAATGCCATCAAGCATGGGCTCCTCAGCCGAAACCGGGGCGGAACCGTATCGGTTAACGTCCATAGGTTAGCCGAAATGGTTGACATTTCAATCATCGACGACGGAGGCGGAATGGACAAGGATTACCTGAGCCAGCTCCTGACCCATTCGAACCGGTCTTCCAGCCGAAGCGGCATCGGCCTTATCAATATTAACCGCCGATTGATGCAGCAGTTCGGCACAGGCCTGGATATTCAAAGCTCGCTGGACCAGGGAACCTGTGTCAGCTTTCAGATTCCATACCAAAAAGGATGAATCCCCGGATTCATCCTTTTTGCCGTTTCTTTTCCCAATCCTTATACCATTTCACGATCTCCTGGTTTGGCTTCTCGGACAGCTCCGCTTCCATAATCGTCTCCAGCAGCGCATACTGCCTTTGCACCAGAAAATGAAATCCCATCCTGTCGCAGATTTTCAAATATAATAATTGCGCCTGTTCTTCTAACGGATAGCGGGTGCAAATATGCTCAATATGCTTGAAGGCCTGTTCAAGCTCTTCGCTCTTCACATACCAATGAACCAGGTTCTGCTTCAGCCGGATCCACTGCAGCTGGAATCTCTGTCTTTCCAGCTCTGCCCACACATAGTCATACCCTTCCAGATATTCGCTCTTGAACAATTTCAGGATGCGTTCATATTCAGACACCGTGTCCTTGGAGAGCTCCATGCCGGCCTTAACAAAGCGGTCAAACTCGTCGACGTCCAGATAGATCCCTTCCAGCTTCAGCAGATAGCCGTCGGCCGTATTTTGAAGAAGAATCCGTTCTCTACTAAAGGGCTCAAGCATTCTTCGGATATGATAAACAGCGGTATATAACTGCGAGTAGGCTCTGTTCAGATCAAAATCGGCCCAAAGCAATTCGATTAAAGTTGCTTTGCTGACCACTTTGCCGCGATGATGAAGAAGATAAAAAAAGATTTCCTGCGCTTTCGCCGTTCTCCATTGAAGCGGTGCACGCTCCTGCGTTCCTTCATATATCCTGAATTCGTCGAACATTAAAAACTTCCAACTTTTGGATTTTGCTGTTGAAGAAGCCGCTATCCCGGCCTTCAGATGTGAATTCAATCTCTGAACCGTAAGACTGAGACGGTCCGGATGAACCGGTTTCAGCACATAATCGAGCGCATTGAGCTCAAACGCTTTAATCGCATATTCATCATATGCCGTGACAAATACAACCTGCAGACTAGGCTTGTGTTCCAACAGCATTTCAGCCAGCTCGATCCCGTTCAGCTCCGGAATATGGATATCCAGAAATACGATATCGATATCCGTCTCTTCCACCATTTGTTTCCCCTGAAGCGGGTCGGTATATTTGCCGGCAATTTCAAAATCGCCGAGCATCAGCAGCTGGTGCTCCAAATATTTCAACGCCAATTCTTCATCGTCAATCAGGATTGCTTTCATTCGGATCTCCTTCACAACGGGTAAATCGGTACAACCGTATGTTCATTATACTTCAAATTGTAATGATTTGGGGGTTGAAGGAAAATAACCTCTCCTTCAACCCCCATGGTTTATTCTGAGACCAGTTGTTCCTTCTGTTCACCGTCAATCCGGTACTGATGATCAATCACGGCTTCCTGGATATCCCGGTATGCCCAATGGCTGCCGGAAACATCCGGGAACTTGATGGCATCTGCTCCATACAACGGACCCCGGTCAAACATCTGATTAACCATTACTACAGCTTCAGCCCGGGTCAGATAGGCATTCGGTTTGAAGCTGCCGTCAGGGTATCCCTTGAATAGGCCAGCCGTCAGGTTGGCTTCGATCACCGATTGCGCCCAGTGTCCGGCCGTATCGTTGAAGCTGGACTTGCCGTCTGCCGATACCGCAAGTTTCATGTAATTGGCGGCAACGGCTGCCATCTCTGCTCTCGTGATCGGCGCAGCCGCCCGGAACTGTCCGTTCGGATCGCCCTTCATAATACCCTGTGCGTTAACAAAAGCGATGGCTCTTGCAGAATAATGCCGTACAGCCACATCCCCGAAAGGAAGACTGCCAACAGCCGCATTGGCATCGTACCCCAGATTTCTGGCGATCATAAGCGCCATCTGTGCACGCGTTACTTGTTCGTCCGGCTTGAATTCGCCGTCCGGGAATCCGACGATGTACGCTCCGTGTGAAGCGGCAGCCTGATTATTGAAGTTGATGATTGTAAAGGTGCTGAACTTCGTTACGGAGAATTCCAGCCCAAGCAATCCCTCTTTGTAGGTGACGGCCTTACCTTTTACGACTGCTTTCTGGCCGTCGGTATGCTCGATGAAAATGCCCAGCTGCGCCAGGAACGCATTGCACTCCGCTTCATTCGCAGGCAGTTTCACATCTTTAAGCGGCAGGATCAGGGTTACGGCCCGGCTGGACAAGTTCGTTTCGATGGTCATCGGTCTGGCGACCACTTCAATTTTATTGTTTCCCGCCACTTCGCGGACAACGGCCTCGAGTGTAGCCCTCTTTTCGATTTCATTCCGCTCCGTTGCAGATTTTACCGGCACGAGCCGGAAATAGAAGTCCTGTGCGATTCCGTCCAGAGAAGCGTTCGGAATGCGGATAATAGCATTTTCTGTATACATTTCAAGCACGATGCCGTTCTCTTTAAGCAACTTGGCTGTCTCCACCGGAATTTGGACATTTACTTCGCCGACTTTGTCTGCCGCATCCGGAATGACCACACGGGCGATGCTTTGTCCCGTCTCTTTCGCTTTCTTTACCGCTTCCTCTGCCTTATCCTTGGTAAAACGCACCAGGTCTGTTATCGTTCCATCATTGCGGGTCGTCCGCTGGACCGGCACTTTAGTGATGCCAGCCGCAGTTGCTCCACCGATGGCCACATCCACTTCAATGACTTCGGTTTTGGTTTTGTCTGGAGCAGGGACGTAGCCTCCGCCGCTGGAAGGCTCCTGTGAAACTCTGCCTGCGCGGACCACCTGAATCTGATATTGTCCCAGCTTAACGCCTGGATGCTTCGCATCGACAATATCCACTTGGATGATATTCAGTCCTTCCTGCAGTGGAAGCTTGCTCCAGTCTCCGCCAGGAACCTCCACTCCGTTCAGGCTTACTTTAACCAGCGTGTTATCATTTCCTGTCGGGGCGAGGTTCAAAGCGATGCTATCCGTTTCGTTAGGCACGGACGCCTTATATCCACCCGATACATCCGGTTGGAAAACCGGAGTCAGCGGAACCGCCTTATCCCCGACAGCCAATCCCAGACCGTTCTTAGGCAGCTTGCCTTCGTCTGCGATATATTTGGAATCGTCGCCAAGGTCAATCCCCGGCTGCAGTCCCGTAAGCGGGTTATTCTCATTGCCCTTCTCAGTGACATTGCCGAGTTTAGGATCGTAGCTCAATAGGCCGCCCTTATGATCAGCCGGGATTGAAACGATAAGTTCATTGCCGTGAATCTCAAAAGGCTCCTTAAGCGGCACTCCGCCGTAAGTGAATCCGGCCAGACTGGTGAAGTCGTTGACCGGCTTGTTGAACACCAGCTTCAGCTTGCCCTCTTCAGGATAAGCGGCAATGAGCCGGAGCGGAATAATATCATTTTCCTTCGTTATGCCAGCCTGATTGCCGGCATTAATCGGCCGCAGCTCGTTCAGGATGTTCCCTTCAGCAGTAACACCTCCGGCTGCATCATCGTACTCCACGATCAATGCATCGTCCGGACCGAGCGCTTCCTCCAGAACGACTTCCGCTTTATTGCCTTGTATAGATTTTACAGCCACCACTTTGCGTCCATCAATTTTGAGTCCGGCAAAATCAGCCTCGTTAAGCACAGCGCCGACATTCTGATTGAATGTCAGAACTGCCTGAGCCGGATTCTTGTCGTCAACCGCTACATGAGTCAACTGGAGCTGCGGAACGGTAAACGGCACAAGCTTTGTTTCCGTTCTCACTTCATCGCCGAACGTCTTGCTGGAAGTCACTGCAATGTGATACGATCCCGGCGCAAGTGGACCCGGCAGTTTAGTATCCCATGTGTATACGGCATCGGAAACGGTAATACCCACCTCCAGGTCGAACAGATAGGCATCGGGATGAGCATCCACATTATAGACGCTGGCCGTTACCGTAGAATCCAGTGCAGTCTGTCCAGACACGGGCACCGGGAAGTCGGCTCCATAGACCTCTATACCGGAAGCAGGCTCCTGAATCTGCAAAGAATCACCGAATGGCCCGTTTGCGATAAGCGTAAAATCCGTAACCGGCGTCTTTTCGGGCCCCTGTGCCTCTATCGCGGATTGTCCGGAATCATATTCGATTCTTACCACAGGATCATTGGTCAAGGGGCTCGCCAGGGTCAGGATGATGATCCGGGGATCTTTGTCCGATACTACAGCATGCGTAACATCAACCAATCTTCCGTCCAGTGTAACTCTGAAGTCGTCCGTAGTATCCGCGTCGTCTGCATTGAACTTGACCGGTTTGTCAAAAACAACCGATACCTGATTGTTCGTTCCCTCTATATAGCTGGCGCTGTTAGCTACTGGCGGCTGCTTGACCAGCCCGTCAATCGCATCCGCAAGACTCTTGCGGGCAGCCGCAATCTCTTCAGGGGAGGCATGCTCGTCTTCAAGGACGGCTGTGGCTGCATCCGATGCTGCTTTCAGTACCGCCAGAGACTCCTTCGTATAGACCGGCGGAGCAAGGTCGAGATAGCCTTGTGCTGTGCCGATATCCTGTTTCAGCGGCGTATTGTCCACCAGCGTGATGGTTGTGTTGATGCTGGTAGCTGCATCGCCTTCCATGCCGCCGTATTCAACGAGATAGGCATCCACCTTGTTGTCGCTTGCATAATCGTTCCACTTGCCGTTCGCAAAGATATGCATCACATGCTCGTAAGTGTAGTCATTGGGTTCTCCGGCGTCCCAGTTATTGTGCATGGTCTTGTTGCTGCCGAGACCATAAGTTGCATTCGTGACCGTAGCGGTATCATTAATGCCGCCTTGAGCAATATAGCCTTTGTAGAAGGGAAGCCCGAATTGGCCGCCGTACTGCAGTTTCCCTTCCGGTCCTGTCACCCAACGCCAATCGCCATAGCCAATACCGCTGCTCTGCAAGGTGGAAACACGCGTTGTGGCTTTTCCGTTTGCATCTTCAGCCCGATCCACATCTTTACCGCCAATCCAGCCAATCCCCTGTGCCTTTTCGGCAATAAAGGCGTTTTCTTCCGGGCCGGTAATCGTCGCCAGATACCCTTGGCGTCCATAATAGGTCCGCAGCTCGGCATTCGCCCGGGCTTCCGGCCATCCGATGTCGGTATCCGTTACATATTCATAGAAATGGCCATTTTTAGCGAAAGCGAGGACGGGGCCAAGGCCGAAGGTTACGCTGCGTTCTCCAGCAGACGTGAATTTAAGTTTGGCATTTTCCAATACCGTCTGATAGACCCCAATGCTTGCATTGCCCGTTAATATATAAACGCCGTTTCCCTTGCTGGAGTTAACCGTAATTCCCGTACCTGCCGTTTCAAACGTGATCACATCTCCCGTCTGAAATCCGTTAATGACAACAGTGGCACCAGTCATCATCTCACCGGCATTCCCGGTAATAAAGAGTTCCGGGAAAGTTAAGTTTACAGCTCCGCTTTCCTTATTAAAACTCCGGTACTTTTCCGAAGTGAAAATCTGCTCCGATCCGTCATTTCCAATGGCCGCATGGGCCGCTGGTCCGGGAATCGCTAAGTTAACAGCAACCAGCGCAAATGACAAAGAGGTTGCCAGACTGCGGGACCATCTTTTGTTCTGTTTCTTTGATGTTGTCATCTTTTTCTGTACTCCTCATCTAATATACTGTTATTTGATCAGCCGACACTTCAAATCCTGATGTACTGCCTTCTTATACCGGTGATTTCCTCCCTTCCGATGCAGCCGTTCACCAAATTGTGCTAAACGGATACAGCTGGTTTGTGTATAATAATCTCTTGGTTCTAATAGTAGCTGACGGACCTCTACATTAACTCTACAAATCTCCTTCTTTTTCTACAAAATTCTTGCCGCTGCCCCGGATACCGCGCAGAGTTTGGAACGACGGGGTCGCCCGCGGAGCGTGGCACACAGTTTGTGACAATATCACCCTGGCGGGTGAGTTACAATCGCGGCTAATGCGGACAGGAAAACTGTTAGCTGGGGGAGAATTTCTCCATTCAGCAGGGCAAACGGACTGGGATTGTTATACCAGCTATCAATTTAGCATTTAGTCTGCTTGCCCATTTAGCCCGCTCATAACTTCCTAACAACAAGAAAGGGGTATCCCAGCAGCCCTTTGATATGCTCCCCATATAGTAGACAGGTGAAATAATAAAAACCTGTTACTGTATGGGGAGCATTTTTATGGAACAAAAGAAGTTTACAGCGTTCGAAAAATTAACGATCCTCCAAGAAATTAAAGAGGGATTTATCGGAGTAAAGGCTGCAGCCCGAAAGTTCGGAGTAACCAAGAACTCTATTATGAAATGGCGGCGACGGTATGAGTTGTACGGTTACGAGGGGCTAGACGTTCGGACTCATAACCGTACATATTCTGAGGAGCTCAAACTCCAAGCGGTTAGGGATTATCTTGAGGGGGAATTGTCGCAAAGCCAAATCATCTACAAGTATAAGATTGCAAGCACTACCCAACTCGCCAACTGGATTAAGAAGTATAATAGTCATAGCAACAGCTTAACCGCTAATTCAGGAGGAACTAGAGGGATGACCAAAGGACGGATAACGACATGGCAGGAGCGGATCGACATTGTGCTGTACTGTCTTGCCAATGGACAAGATTATACGAAGGCGGCAAGCCATTTCAAGGTGTCCTACCAGCAAACATATAGTTGGGTGAAGAAGTACCAGGCCGGCGGAGAAGAGGCTCTGCGGGACGGCAGAGGGCGTACGAAAGCGCCGGAAGAGCTGACGGATGCAGAACGCTACAAGCTGGCCATGAAGAAGCTGGAATACGAGAACGAACGGCTCCGTGCGGAGAATGCTTTTCTAAAAAAGTTAGAGGAACTCGAAAGGAGGGGACATTAAGTTCCGTTCGTCAAGAGAATATCTACCTGGCCATCCAGGCTGTTCAGCAAGAGGAGTCCTGCTCTATTCAGCTTTTGTGTGAGATTGCAGGCATTTCGCGGTCAAGTTATTACAAGTGGCTAAACCGCAAACCGAGCCGCCGAGAAGTCCACAACGAGAAGCTCATGCAAGAGATGCTCTGCTTGTACGAAAAGGTGGAACGCATCTATGGATACCGCCAACTGGCCCTGCATTTGCGCAGGCAGATAGGCAAACCCATTAATACGAAACGAGTGTACCGTCTCATGAAGATCCAAGGCATCCAGTCGGTCATTCGTAGAAGGCGGAAGAAGTACGTAGGCTCTACGCCTCAGCAGGTCGCAGAGAATGTGCTGAACCGTGAATTCCATGCCGAAGCGCCAAACCAAAAATGGGTTACGGATGTCACGGAATTCAAGTATGGAAACGGAAAGAAGGCATATTTGAGCGCCATATTAGACCTATACGATAAGTCCATTGTTTCCTATGTGCTAGGGCATTCCAATAATAACGCACTGGTTTTTGAGACCTTTGAGCTCGCCGTACAAGCGGCACCTCAAAGTCATCCCCTACTCCACAGCGACCGTGGGTTTCAGTATACTTCCTTGAAGTTCAAGGAGATGTTAGACGAAACAGAAATGAAGCAAAGTATGTCCCGAGTAGGCTGCTGTATTGATAATGGACCGATGGAGTCCTTCTGGGGGACACTGAAATGTGAGAAGTATTACTTGGATACCTACCGGACCTTTGAAGAGCTCCAAAAAGATATTGATGCCTACATTCACTTTTACAATAACGAGCGGTTACAGGCAAAACTAAACGGCCTTAGTCCCATTGAATTCAGGACCAAGGCCGCTTAAAATACTTTTATTTTTTGTACTGTCTACTTGACGGGGTGCAGTTCACTTTGGCTTTTGAGACACCCCTTTGTACCTATTCAAAACCCTTTCGGAATAACGCTGCCGCAGCGAATGCTACCGCTCGTACCAATACCCCGGGATTCCCCGTTCCAGGCGCTGTTAAAAGATCGAGATTGCATTGCTGTCCCGGTTGAGATTTGTGTGGGATCGGGTTATAGCTCCCTTGGGAGCTTACGCTGAAGTCCGCTGCGCCGCTGTAAAGCGTCTAGGTACAGCTTACTGTATATTAAGGGAAAGAAAAAGACACCCTTCGGGGTGTCTTTGGCTTTTACCATGGGCAGTCTTTTACGAATCATTTACTCATTTTTTGCAGGCAAATGATGTTGTTATTCACACTGATCACCGTGAGATTATCATTTACGGCAATGATATCCGGGTAGGAGAGTTGACTGCTGTTCACCGACAGTGTAAATCGGGGCTTCCCGTTATAATCCAATGAATACACATTGCCGTTGTTGGCGCCGAAGTATACATTACCTTTATTATCTGTCGTGAAGCTTCCTGTAAAAAGACCTATTCCAGCAGCCTTTTCATATTTACTTAATGAATATTTCCACTTCTGCTTCCCTGTCTTGAAATCCTTATCCGTAATGCTCCCCTCATCGTCATCTAATACGTAATAGCCCCCGTGCTCATCTTTGTCAATAATATCTGAGTAACTTACCGGTTCACTCTGGATTTGATTATAATCCGCAACCCGCAGAATCTTGCCGCTCAGATCAAGGGTAGCCTCGACTTTCTCAAAATCAGCAATAATGTTGCCTTTGGAATCCGTGTAGAGCTGCTCTATATCTTTGACATCCAGAACACCGTTCTTGAAAGGAATCGTGGTGAGACGCCAATTCGTTGATCCGTCTTTTTTAATGGATTTCAACCCTTCATCTGTGAGCACTATGTAATTTCCTTTATTATCCCCCGCCTGAAAAAGATCAAATAAAGATCCATCCTCAAAGTGGGATACTACCCGCAGCTTAATATCATGAAAAGTGGTTACTTCGCCTGAACTGTCAATACGGGAAATGTCCGTTTGATATACCGTTGAGGACAAACGCTCGACATCATCATATGAAACCTTATAATATGTACCGTCTGCTCCCAGCAAAGGAGTAAGCTCACCCTGCCAATCACTTGGATGCCTCCAGACAACCTTTCCTGTTGCGGCGTTGATTGCGAAGATTTCTTCAACACTCTGGGCATAGACCAGTCCATTCGGCCCCTTGTACAAACTGTACATTTGATAAGGGCTCTTATCGGTGAGGGACCATTTCATTTCATATTCGGCAGCATTTTTTAAAATGATATTGTTGCTCTGGTCGTTCTTAACAGACAGCTTCCGGGTCACATCCAACGGATTCTTGACTGCGGCCGCGCCCATTGTAAAGATCATAATTAAACTCAGCATTCCTAATGTGATTATTCCCTTTTTCATCCGGCACCCCTAATATGGTTAAATATTGAAATCCCTACTATTATAAATGGTTTATCTGACAATCTCATTTATTTTTATACTTGCAAAAAAGTATAAAGGACCCCATCAGTCCTGAAACCCGGATATTCATGTCACGTACATACAAATGGAAAACATTACATCACCAGGGGGAAATAAAAATTGGAGAAAAAAATTGTTATTGGTCTGATCATTGCTTTTGCAGCACTAACGGGCTGCAGCTCGGACAAAAATACGGCAGAGCCAGCGGCCTCTTCTGCAGCGGTTTCGACGGAATCACAGCCATCAGCGAGTCCTACAGAAGCGCCTACAGCAGCACCCAAGAAACTATCTGACACAGAAAAGGTAGCTCTCGACTACGTCAATACTTTTTTGAATGGTTCGGATATGGAAGCCAAAAAGAACTTTATTACCGAGAACGTTTATCCGGATGCCCAGCCACTCTTTCAGATGGCCCAGTCGATTGAAACCCCGGATGACCACAAGCTCAAAAATCCACAGGTTCTCGAATCAGTGGATTATGCAGATGAGAAAGGCATGAAGGTTGAAGCTGTCTTAGTTCAGGGAGAGGAAGGCTCTAATCCCAAAAGCGAGCTGATTGTCCTTATCAATAACAAGAAAGTTCTATGGGCGACGGATTCATCTGACAAAGAAACGTTTAGCAAGGTAAGAAGCGCCTTCAAAGAACCCACCCCGGAAGCTTCATTAGCTGCAAATGCACCGGCCCCGAGTGACATGTTAAGGGAAATCGAAAATTATGTGATCTCCGATGTATGGAACGATGGGTTCGTGGACATCAGTTGGTATATCAGCAGCGGCACCAGCAGCACCGGGGAGAGTATGGATGTCGATTTTACCGTTGAGCAGTTAGCCAAGACCATGGACAAGAAGAAGGAATACGACAGCTATATAGCGGGTCTGGGTGCAGAGTATGATTCTCTAAAAAAGTGTGGACCAAGCTTTCCACAGAAATTGACCATCTACACGGGCTAATTCAGAAAAATCCGCCCAAAGCCAACGACACCACCGCAAACTTCGATACGGGCATTTTCAATCAGTACATGGATGCCTTTAAGAAAGAAGTAGACGCTGTGACTAAATAAAGGCTTGCTTAAAAACGCAGTCCGTCCGTCTTGGGAGGTATGCATTTGCTCATAAAAAAAGGCAGGGCCCCGGTTTCTGAAGGCCTTGCCTTTCCCTATTTTACCTTCTGGCCACTTACTCGATCATGCCCTTCGTAGCCTGGTACATATTTGCCGTGTACTCGTCCACTTCATCCCGGGACATGCGCAAGCGGTCCACAGAAGTCCCGTATCCGATCTCTTGTTTTCCCTCTTCCAAGCCTCTAAAGATCCCATCTGCGAAGGCATCCAAAGGCTCCCCGTGCGTATGCAGTCCCGCGCCGCCCAATTCCGTATTCACTGCCGGAGGGGCTACTTCAATGACTTCTACAGATGTCTCGGACAGCTGGTGTCTCAGGCTCATCGTAAAGGAGTGCAGCGCCGCTTTGGTTGCGGAATAGATCGGAGCGATGGCAAACGGCGTAAAAGCGAGACCGGAGGTCACGTTGATAATCGCGGCCTTCTCTTTTTCTGCAAAAAATGGAGCAAACAGCAGAGCGAGATGGAAAGGCGCGTCAAGGTTAGTGTTGATTTCTTGATTGAAGTAGCTCCAATTGTGCTTGGCGTCCACTTTTAGCACATTGAACCGTTGCTGAGTTCCGGCATTGTTCACTAGCACATTGACTTCCGGATAGTTTGCGGTAACCCAATCAAACATGGCTATGCGCTCGGACTCTTCGCTTATGTCGCATACACGGGTGATCAGGCCGGGGAATTTGTCCTGCGCATTTCGAAGCACATCTTCACGTCGTCCACACACAATCACCTGATTCCCTGCCTGAATAAACCGCTCGGCAAAAGCCAGCCCAATTCCGGTACTCCCGCCAGTAATGAGTATAGTGTTTCCTGACAGCTTCATGAGCCTTCCTCTTTTCTAAGATCTATTTTTTCTGCAAACGCGTGAGATACCGGTCAATTTTCACATCAATGCCTTGCAAGGCGTCTGTCATGGACGCAATTTCATCCAGCACCGCCTGCTTGTGTTTCGTCATCATCTCAAGCCGGAGCTCCGTGGTGCTATCCCCTTCAATGACCCAAGCTATATATTGCCTGATATCGTGGATGGGCATGTGTGTCTGCTTCAAGCGAAGCACCGTTTCAAGCAGCGCCATCTGCATTTCCGAGAATAACCGCCTGCCGGCAGCATCACGCTCCATCAGCGGCAACAAGCCTTGCTTCTCATAATACCTCAACGTGGATTCTGGAATATGATAGGCGGCCGCAGCCTCCCCAATCGTTACATATTTCATTTTGAAGGCCTCCAAACTAATCTTTCATGTCGACAGTATTAGCTTACGGCTTAAAGTATGGTTTAAGTCAACAGGAAAATGAAGATTACAGGTAAAAAGGCTATTTCGGAAACCTTAAAAATCTGGGCATTGCTAACCTTAGCCGTCGACTAGAATTTCTATCATCATCGCGGAGCCAGCCTTGAACCCACATACAAACGCAGCTGTCATCTCCATCCCCTGAGCTTGAGAATACAGCTCCAATAAAGACTCCAGCTCCTCAAACTCCCCTGAGGATAGTTTCTGCTTCCAAGTTTCTAAGGATTGGGTGATTTGCCTGTTGATCGGACGATAATTGGGGTCTTTGGAGATAATGTCCTCGTTAGGGAATAAGCTGCCGTGGTATAGGGATTCAAGAATGCTGGGCATGGGAGCCTCCTTTTTAAAATTCGGGATTGAAATGATATAATTCAGCGTAGCATATTTGCAAAGTGTATGTGGTACGCTTGTGCGTAATCTGCGAGTTGGAGAAAAAAGAGCACCCGCTGAATTGGATGCTCTCTATTTATTCACTTTCTCAAATTATTAATCTCCTGTTCCGTTAATCTTCCCAGCATAGAAGCTTCATCATGCAAGTACTTCTGTCTGGCCTCATACAACCTTCTGGCATCCGAATCCTGACTCAAATATTGTAGGGTATTCATTGCCTTCTCTAAACCCGGTTCATTCATCTTCAGCACCTCCCAATATGATGTTTCCACCTTTTAGAAACGTTTTATTACTGAAAAAAATACAAATATTAAAACTTTATAGACCTGATTTCATCTTCACTCAGACCAGTTGCTTTAGCGACAGCCGCATAATCCATTCCCATCGCCAACAAATTTCGAGCGACCTGTAGCTTGCCCTCAATTATCCCGGCAGACTTCGCTCCCTCAATCATGGAAGCTTCATCATGCAAATACTTCTGTCTGGCCTCATACAACCGTCTGGCATCCGAATCCTGACTCAAATATTGCAGGGTATCCATCGCTTTTTCCAAACCCGGTTCATTCATCTTCAGCACCTCCCAGTATGATGTATCGGTACCTTTCAGAAACAACAGCCAATTGATCAGCCCGCCTTCGGTTGGAACGCTACGTTCATCCAGCTTTGGCAGTTCCAGAAAGTGGACCTCAATGTCATCGATCAAGGGCAACCCTGTCCGATCCTCCCTCAGATGAAACACATTATGGTACTGATTGTTCTTCAGGAATGAATAGTTCAGAATGTTAATCGTCACGCATTTCTTCAACTCTGGGTATTTGTCACCTTCACTGAGTTGACTGGCGTATCGCTTGCTCCAATAAAACAGCGTTCGTTTCTCTATATCGTACTTATTGAAAAGCTGCATCTCAATATCAATCATTTTTCCTTCAGAGGTCTTGGCGTAAACATCAAAGATGGACTGTTTGTCGAGGGGATCGTCTTTATCCGTATAGGGATTCATTAGGATGATCTCGGTCAGCGGCGGCTCGCCAGCTTCGGTGAAAATACGGTTAAGAAACGCCAGCAGTACATCCTTATTGTTTTCGCTGCCAAATATCCGTTTGAATACAAAATCCACACGCGGGTCCAGCAAATCCATCGGCATCAGCTCCATTCTTTATTAGTATAGCACTTTTCAAGGGTTCTGAACCTTGCAAAGATGCGCAAAGCACAACAGCTTTTTAACCATCATATATAGCCCAAAGCAGCCGCTAAAATCAAAAAAAGACACCGATACCCAGAATCTGCTGCACTTGCAGCTGTAACGTATACGTTATACCAGGCTTGACTGGGGACGTGCAAAACAAAAAAAAGCACCCCTCAAGGTGTCTTCTACTTTACTATATATCGAGCCGAGTGGAATCGAGCTCTGTCCAAAGATAACGGCACATAAGTTTCTACGAGCCACAGTTTTGCTGCCCACGCCTCTCCTAATGAAAAAAGGGGTGTCCCTAAGCCATTCTATGGCTTTTGGGGCACCCACCTCTGAACAAGTGTGAATACATTGGCCCTTACTTATTGGAGATTAAAGTAAAAGAAAGAGTTATCATAGTCGTCCTTGTTATTAAGCTGAATGGTTAGGTAGTTTGCCGAACCCTTAGTTACTGGTACGATTACAAGGCCTTCTGCAGTGTAGTTGTAAGTTTGACCCGATACAAGTTTTTTACCATCCGTTGCTTCATCGAGAGCATCATCCAAGGAACCAGTGAAACCATAATCCGTCACCCCAATAATACTGTTTCCGTCTGAAGTTTTCGAACCCCACAGTGCTGGTAGTAAGGCAACCGAAACGTAAGTGTTTTCGTGTTTAGTATCTGAGATGAGCTTACCGTTCTTCAGAATAATTTTTACTTTAGCCAATTTGTACTCAATCAAGGAGTTTGCTTCTGGTTCTTTGAAACCAAGGGCTGCGATTTCACTTCTTGTGACTGACTTTACCGAGGTTACTGAAACAGTATAGTTCCCGGTGTACGCAAGACCGTCATAACTGTAGGGATCATCAAATGAAACAGACTTGCCAACTGGAATTGCAGAACCAAAGGTTTTACCATTGCTAGTCGATGGTGTTGATGGAGTTGATGGAGTTGCCGGTGCAGATGTGGCTGCTGGAGCCGATGTTGCTGCCGGTGCCGATGCCGTACTATCATCATTGTAAGGAATACCGCTATCACCTGAACTATTAATAGAAATTGTTGAAGAGTTTGCATCAAAATCGACCTCTGCTCCAAGAGCTTCTGATACCGCTCTTAAAGGAACATATGTAGAACCGCTATATACTAAAGCGGATAAGTTATTACCAGACTGATCTTTTGGAGTCCACTTGGAACCATCAAGAACAAACTTTATGTTGTGGTTTAACTTCGCTTTGATCGCTTCAATACCAGTTCCTGCAAATGCCCCTACTGAACCAAACAGTAGACCTGAAATTACAATCGTTGAAACAAAAACAGATTTCCTCATTTTAACTATTTTCATCCTCAAAATCCCCCTACAAATTTATTTGATGTTGCATGTACTACCATTTCTTGTTTCTCTCAACAACCTTTAGGAGGTCACTAAAATGTCTGCATGAAAAATAGAACTAGATTTACATTATTTTACACGCCAACATTAATAATTATATAATTTCATAAGTAACTCTGTCTATTGTGTATATCACTGTAACGCTGGCTGCTTATTAGATTAAATAGTCTACGTTTCGGCACTTCAACCCTAAAGATAGTACCCATGCCGGGCGCAAACAAAAAAGCGGCCGCTACAGGCCGCTTCTCCGATGCTAGATATAATACAAATTCACTAATCTACCGCTTAGACCCCAGCACAGATGAAGCCTGATTTCGGCCGTAAGCTAATGAGAATATGATTCCACCAAGGATCACAGCCGCAATAAAGACTAGCATCAAGTTGCTGTATAGAAATGCGGCAGTGTCCGTTACAGTTGGGATGAGCGGGAATTTCAGCCAAGACATCGTCAACAAACCTCCTGCATAGCTAACCCCGATCCCTTCAGCTAAGAAGCAGGCAAAGTTCAGGAAACTCATACCGGAGCCTGATTCATCCGAACTCAGTGCTTCCGCAACACTGGTGGACACGACAGTTTTTACAAACGAAAGCCCGCCAAATGTCAGCACCATTGTTGTAGAAATAAGCCATGGCGTCCGGTCGACAAACAATGAAATGCTCAGGAAACTTACGACAAGCATGAATAATCCTACTAGCATCGTAAAAAAACATCCCCGCTTATCGACCAATAGGCCACTAACGAATCCGAACAATAACACGCTGATGGTCCCGGGAAAGAGAACGGCGCTTCCAATAAGGCTGGTCGGCATATGGTACACATCTTTCATCATGTAAGGGACCGTTGAAATATAACCAGCCACCGTTCCTAACAATACGCCTCCCGTAAGCACCCCAGCCAAAAACTTTTTCCGTCTTAACAAGGAGGGTTCGATGAAAGGTTGCTTCGCACGCCGAATACGCTGCAGGAATCCGAAGAAACACAGCACACTTATAGCCAGGTACCCCCACTGGTACATGGATGTGAATAACATGAACATTACAATTCCAACGGATAGCAGACTAGCGCCTAGAACATCAAACTTCCCTTTTTTTGAAGATTCATCCGGGAGCACATGAAGAAAAAACGGAAGTGTGAGCAGTGTCATCATCGGCAGTATAAATAAGTAAGACCAATGGATATAGTCAGCAATGACCCCTCCAACCGCAGGTCCGATTCCTTCACTAAAGGCTACCATTGATCCAATCATCCCAAACGCTTTTCCTTTATTATTCGGCTCGATATAGCGGGCTACAAAGACCATGATCAGCGCCGGAACCGCAGATGCTCCTGCTCCTTGAATAAAGCGTGCAATGAGCACAACAAGAAACCATTTATGAAATACTATACCGATCAAAGATCCCGTAAAGTATGTTAACAGGCCGGATAACAGCAGTTTTTTGGTACCGTACAAATCCGAGATTTTCCCATACAAAGCCGATCCTACAGCAAATGAGATCATAAAGCTTGTATTTACCCAATTCGCCGCCGAAGGTCTAATGTCAAATTGTCTGGCGATATCCGGCAAAGAAACATTAAATACCGTCTCGTTGAACACGCTGAAAAAAGCAAGGATGCTGAGCCAAACCATCGATTTCGAAACACTGCTTGAATTTGTTTTTGTCACCTGGGGGTCCCCCTCTAAATCAAGGGAAATCGCGCAGTTTACAGGGCCAATGATGCGGTTCCCCTAACTCTTGTGCCCTCTTTTGCTTATATACCTCATGGTGATGCCTCCCTTTCATAATTTTCTGCATTGTAGCATGTATACTCATTTTCAGATAGATAAAAAACAGTTAGAACATTACATCACAATGTCATAACTCTAAGTTCAGCCTCTCCCTTAGCATCGATATAAGTTCCTTTGCAGACTCAATGGCTTGTTCCAATGAATAGACTAACCGGTCTGTCACTGAAATAATATCTTCATGCTCTTCTGGTGTGTCGAGCACTTCCTTAATATTAAGATTAGTCCACCTCATGTGCTCTGCCTGATTCATCAACCGGAGGATTGCACTTATCGAATAATGCGCCGTCCTTAAGGTCCGAATCATTTTCAACCGTTTTATTTCATTTTCTGTATATACACGGGACCCATTAGAAAGTCTATGGACTGTTATTAATCCATTACGTTCCCAATTCCGGACAACTTCAGTTGAGAGGTCCAAGACCAGAGCAGTCTCTTTGCGTGTATACGTTTGAGCTGATGCAGATTTTATTCCACATACCCACTGTTCCGAAAGTTCAATAGCTTCCAGCGCCCGGCTATATTCTTTTTCCAGATGGGACAAATATGCATGTGCATATTCCAGTGCTTGAGTAAAATCCGCTTTGCCGCTAACTTCAACAATGGCTCTGGCCTTTGCCCGGATGAGCCCTTGAACAATTTCACAACGGAAAGCGGTTCTGGCTATTTTTAGCTGAAATAAATGCAAGCCGGAATACATACGGTAGCCATTCACACCTCTCGGAACAGCTGAGATATATCCCCATTCTTCATAAATCCGTACAGTGTTGGGATGTACCCCAACCATTGCTGCAATTTCTTTGGTCCGGTACATCCCTCAACCCTACTTCCACTTAAAAAATTTGAATGCCCCAATCAGGCTGATCCCAGTAACAATGCCCAAGATCAAAAACGGCACCGTCATCCCCTCTGTTTCTCTGCCTATACTTACTAGCTTTAATAAATGAATCCCATGAGACAAGGGTAATATATCCATTATCCATTGAACGAAGCGTGGCATCACTTCATATGGAATGGTCGCACCTGAGAACAATAACATCGTAAAATACGCAATAGAACTCCACATATTAGCTGCCTTTTGATCAGGTACAACACTGCCGATAAAAGCGCCAATACTGTACATGGCTAAAATAACAAAGGCATATACGCTCAAAAATATTGGCCAGGAGCCTGCTATTTGATAATCAAAAAATAAATAATATACGAGAGTAACCCCCATAAATGAAACAAGGGCAGAGGAAAGCTGAATTATACCTTGGGCGAATAAAATCTGTAAAGGTGATACCGGTGTCACCTGGAACCGTTTCAGAATACCCCGATGCCGATAATCAGCAATGGTTAATGGCAGACCCATTACACCCGTTGCAAGCACACCAATCGTTATAACGGCTGCGTAAGATAATTCAAAATCAGATGAACCTGCAGATGCATCTCTACTAAGCACGTAACCAAACAAGGCCGCCAAAATGACCGGAAAGCATATACCGAAAATTAGAATATCAATGCCTTTCCATACCAGCTTACCTTCTATCTTTAAGAGCGTAAACATTGTACTCATCCCCAGTCCTCCTCGCCGGCAAAATGTAAATAGGCGTCTTCAAGCGTTGTTTTCCCGCTAGCGGCTAACGCTTCCTGAATGGTGCCATGAAACACGGTTTGACCCTCACGCAAAATTAATATCTCATCACATAACGCTTCAACCTCATCCATGTAATGTGATGTTAGAACAATTGCCAAACCACTTTCCTTCATTGTTACGAGCTGTTTCCACAGCATACGACGCGCCTTTGTATCAAGCCCTGTTGTCAGTTCATCTAAAAACACAAGTTTCGGTTCAGGAATTAGGGCGAGGAGTACGGCCAGTCGCTGACGCTCCCCACCAGAAAGTAATTTAACTGGTTGCTGTTCCTTTTCTGCCAACCCAAAGGTTTGTAGTAAAGCAGGTAAATCCGCCGTTTTTTTATAGAGTGATTGCCACTGTGCACATGCGTCGGAAACGGTTAGTTTATCCTGGAAATGGGTTTCTTGAAACTGCACCCCTACGTGCTCAAATATCTCCTTCCGGTTGCGTATTGGCGATTTACCCACGATAACAAGCTCATCATAAGTGCTCTTTTCAATACCAAGCACTGCAGCAATGGTTGAAGACTTTCCTGCCCCGTTCGCCCCTAGTAATCCAAATGCTTGTCCCGGCTTTACTTCAAAGCTAATGAGATCGACAGCCTTTTTCTGACCGTATGTAACCGTCAAATTCCCAACCTTTAATACCATGCTCTAACCTCCTAAATAAATCTTAGGACGTCAGTATAACAAATGATCTATAGGGTGGTGTCTTACTGGAGGGTTTGATAGCTATCGTGAAATTGATTTTCTTAACCTATTGGGTATTGGGATATGCCTTATGGACTCCAAGGGATGATATAGCAGCATCCACGGGCCTGAAAAACGCATAACTCCCTTGATTTTTTGACGGTAATCCGGTTTATAACAATGGATCGGACACTTCGCACAAGCCGTTTTCCCTTCACCGAATTTGCAGTGGGATAGTCTTTTCATAGCGTACTCATTTAAGTTCCGGCATTCCTCACAGAGCTCTTTTTCACGATGTTTTTTCTTACAATATAGACGAATCATTTTTGCGACAATCTCTTTTTCCTTCCGAATTTTAGGGCCATCGTTCAACTGCTGATCCGCATCTGTTCTCATATAATGAAGCCTCCCTGCTCAATTGCACTTGATTCTGCCTTCGCTCAATATGTAAGGGATTCGTTGGATGGTTGGGATATTCCTTCAAGGGTATGCAAAAGGAGAATCGAATGAATTTTATCTTCGCAAAGGCTATTTCGGAAAAAATAAACAGGCATACCGTCAAGGCGGCATACCTGCTTGGGGAATTATTCAACTAGGTTTTTCTCACTAATCAACATCGAAATTCTCATTGTGACCTAACATCCTTGCTTAATAACCTAATTTCTTCTTCGGTCAATTCGGTAAGTTTAACCACGAAATCCACTTCATGCCCCATTGCCAGGAGCTTCCGAGCCATTTCTCTTTTTTCCCGAACCGCACCTTCCACAATGCCCTCTGATCTGGCTCCTTCCATTCGCGACACCTCATCACGCAAATACTTCATCCGGGCCTCGTATTCCATCCGTGTAGCGGCATCTTGACTCAGAAATTCCAGTGTATCCATTGCCTTTTTTAACATCGGTTCATTCATTGTCAACGCCTCCCAATTTGGTTTATCGACGCCTTTCAGGAACAAACCAATTTATCAATCCGCCCGAAACCGGAACGGCCTGCTCCTCCAGCTTTGTTAACTCCATGACATGGATTTCCAGATCGTTGTTAAGTGGATAACATTATTTGCAGGTCTAAAGATATAAATCTCTAAGCCTCCCCGGTTTCACAAATTTTCCATAAGCACTGCTGAGAAAAGGAAGGTTATAGTTGCTGAGAACAAGAATTAAGTTAAGATGCTAAATTCCGCGAAGTGAGTTGATGAGCATGAGCGACAAGATGGTAGCTGTCTTAAGAAGGCAGTTTGAACCGACAGTAGAAATGTTGAAGAATCTTATCGAAGTATGTCCTGATGACTTTTGGATGGATGCCAAGCAAAAATACTGGAAGCATATTTTTCATGCTACCACCGGTATGAAATTTTGGTTTAGGCAGCAGAAGGAGGAAGAATTCAAAATACCTGACTTCGGTAAGGATGTAACAGAAGACCTGGATAAGGAGTGCTCTGACTACCCTACTAAAGAGGAAATGACAAAGTACGTAGAGGATATATTGAATGTGGCCCGGAAGTTTTTGGATGAACTTACTGACGGCAAATTATTGGAACCATGTGTACTATACGAAGAAATAACTAAAACTGATGTCATCCTCATGCAGATCCGCCATGTCCAACATCATATAGGTTATTGCAACAACATATTGAAATCGAATCACCTGGAAGCAGCAAAGTGGCTATGATAACGTTAGTGATCGAAATTAGCTTCTTTACAATGAGGAGTGTTATTCCATATGGTTTATGAATTCGATAGTGAGATACAGCTGCTGGAAGGTAAAATGAAATGGAAAGTAGTTTATTTCCCATATACGGTAAGAGAGTTATTCAATACTAATGGTAAAGTATCTATTCAAATCTCCGTTGACGGGCACGAGTTTGACCATACGTTGTTACCATCCAAGAACGGGCATTATTTTGTTTATAATGAATTTATTCGAAGAGCCGTACAAAAAGAGCTCGGTGATAGACTCCATGTAATACTTAAGAAATGTGAGCACAGCCGTAATATTGTTGTGCCGGATTACATTACTAAAAACCTCGAAGAGCACCACATTTTAGATACATTCCTAACGCAGCCTGATTATATTAAGCGAGAGCAGATTAATTATATTGAACTCGCTAAAAAGGAAGAAACAAAGAATAGACGAATACTAGCTCTAATTGATAAACTTAAAGATTAGTTCAATAAACCAATGGCAGGTTTTAAAACCAACAACCTTTAACAGCGCTTACACAAAAAAAACGACGAGAATTTTATCCCTCATCGCTTTTTGCATTTGTATAGGCTGACTCTTCGCTGGTCTTTGTGAACTGGGTGAGCTTCACCAGTTGTTACTCTTTAAGACCTGTCAGACGGATTTTATTTAGTTCCTCTGCGGTTATTGATCCGGATTTGTACAGATTCATATACTCCTGAGAAACGCTTTGATTAAAAATCAACAGATCATCCGTATTAATTGTCACCGGAATTCCAAAATCATAGAGCTTGCGAATTGGATGTCTGCCGTAATTCTCTGCCACACCAAGCATAATATTGCTTGTTGGACAGACATTTAATTGAATATTATGATCGGACAGCCACCTCATAATCTGAGGCGAGCGGGCTGCCGCGATCCCATGGTGGACCTCTTGAAGCTCCAGTTCCTCAACGGCCTCCCTGACATCATCAGCAGCTCCAAATTCCCCCACGTGAGCTTTTAGAATCAGGCCCGCTGAATTTGCGGCTCTGTAGATGGATTTGAAGCATGCAATGGGCTGAGCAAATTCATTACCGCAAATATCGATAGACCGAAACCACCGGAAAGCCAATAGTTCATCCATCCGTCCGTAAACTTCATCAATATTGCAGGCCCGATCCAAAGCCAGTTCCGGTAGAAATCGAGTTTCAGGTGCAAAACTGCGATGAAGATCATTAATTATCCGCGAAAAATGTTCCATCCCTCCCAATGAATCAATCTCATCGATCCCGAAGCTTAACGCCAATTTCTCTATGTGATCCCCGGCCGCCTGAACAAAGGAAGCCTCGATACGTTTCAAATAGCCATGAATACCGGGACAATGGCATTTTATATGTTCATCAAACCACTTCTGCATTCCATGCAAAGATTGAAAGGGTTTTGAAGGCGGCTGAATTTGAATGTTGGCCCATTCACCGATATATTGAATGGTCCCACCGCGTCCGGCGTGATTATGCAAATCGCTTTTCGGAATGGTTTGCAGCTTCGTAAGAGAATCATTTATCAAGCTGTCCATAAATGTTTGTTTTATAGAGAACTCCTCCAGGCCGGCTGACACCCTAACAACTCCTTTAAGAGATATTGGAATAATATATAGCAATACTCCCACACCACGAAATCACTGTCAAAGCATTTTGTCAGACAGGCGTTTCTGCGGGAAATATAAGGATGATTTGTGGCGTGAAACATGAAAAAGAGACACCGGTTAAGGTGTCTCTGCTGAACCTCCATATTGGACCAGCCACATCCATTTTTTATTCTTGATCCTTGGCTTCCAGCATCCTGAGCAGAACCGTGACCGTTTCCGCTCTCGTCGCGGCATTTTTCGGGAAGAAGCTGTTGTTGCCCTTACCCTGCATGATCCCCAGCTTCTTCATCTCGGCTGCCGCTCCGACAGCCCAGACCGGTATGTCGCGGTCATCCGCGAAGCCGGCGGAACGGGCATCGGGTACGAGGTTTAATGCTCTCGCCAGCATTACGGCCATTTCCGATCTCGTCATGGGCGCATCTGGGCGGAAGTTACTGTTCTTATCGCCCTGGATAAGACCCAAGCTTACGGCTCGGGCAACGGCTGTCCGGGCCCACTGCCCAATACGGTCCGCGTCCTTGAAGGACAGGACTGCTTCTTCATTCTGAAGCTTCAGCGCTTTCGCGAGCATCACCGCGAATTCAGCGCGCGTCACCGTGCGATCGGGGCGGAACGAACCGTCCGTATAACCTGTGATAATTCCCTTCTTTTCTGCTTCCAGGATATTGGCTTCGGCCCAATGACCGCCAATATCCGCAAAGGCATGGCCGGGGACCGGAATGGCCGGCGTTACCGGACCATCTTTTGGATCATCCTTCGGAACATTAGGTGTTACCGGCGGAGTCACGGGAGCTCCTCCTCCCGAATTGCCTCCGCTTCCCTCACTTCCGCCGTTTGAACGCTCGTTTACGGAAACGTTTATTTTCCCCGTAACGGACGGATTCGCGGTTAAGACGGCCGTAATCGTCACTTCTCCGGCTGCGGATGGTGCCGTCAAGACCGTGCTGAACCGGCCGTTCGCGTCCGTTACTGCTTTAGCAGTTTGGATGCTGCCCGACGAAGCCGCGACTTCGACCTCCACGCCGGAGACCGGAAGATTGTCGCCGTCGTAGACGATTCCACCAATGGACACGTTGTCTCCGACCGTCACAGCAGACGGCGTCGCCTGAAGTTCAATTAGAACGGGTACTTGTATAGCCTTAATTACGGAAACGGTAATCGTATCCGTTACCGTCGGACTCGCGGTCAAGGCTGCCGTAATCGTCACTTCTCCGGCAGCAGACGGCGCTGTAAAGACCGTGCTGAACCGGCCGTTCGCATCCGTTACAACTTTAGCAGTTTTGATGCTGCCTGACGAAGCCGCGATTTCGACCTCCACGCCCGGGACCGGTAGATCGCCGCTGTCGTAGACGACTCCCGTCACGGACACGTTGTCTCCGACCATCACGGCAGACGGTGCCTCCTGGAGTTCGATCCGGGCGGGCACTTGTACGACCCCATCTACGTAAACGGCAGTCGTCCCTCTCACGGACGGATTCGCGGTCAAGACTGCCGTAATCGTCACTTCTCCGGCAGCAGACGGCGCTGTAAAGACCGTGCTGAACCGGCCGTTCGCGTCCGTTACTGCTTTAGCAGTTTCGATGCTGCCCGATGCAGCCGCGATCTCAACCTCTACGCCGGAGACCGGAAGATCGTCGCCGTCGTAGACGGCTCCCGTAACGGACACTTTGCCTCCGGATGTCACGGAAGACGGCGTTGCTTGAAGTTCAATTCGGGCGGGCACTTGTACGACCGGGTTCACGGACACGGTAACCGTATCCGTCACGGACGGACTTGCAGGGAGGACGACCGCGATCGTCACGTCTCCGGCTGCGGACGGCGCCGTAAAGACCGTGCTGAACCGGCCGTTCGTGTCCGTTACTGCTTTAGCTGTTTCGATACTGCCCGATGCAGCCGCGATTTCGACCTCCACACCGGGGACCGGAAGGTCGCCGCCGTCGTAGACGACTCCCGTCACGGACACTTTACTTCCAACCGTCACGGAAGACGGTGTTGCTTGAAGTTCGATCCGGGCGGGAACCTTTTGTACGTTCTCTGTACCATACACTTTAAATTCCCAGAGCGAGTAGCCGTACGTGGTCGCTCTTTTCGTGCCATACATCCGGACATATCTTGCATTCACCGGTTCGAAGGAGATATCGTCGATGTCGCCGTCTCCGGTTGCGGTGCTGTAGACTGTCGTCCAGTCCGCCGTGTTGTCGGAAACCTGGATTTGGTACTCCTTCCCATAGGCACTTTCCCAATGCAGCATGACCTTCGCAATGGGCTGGCTGGTGCCAAGATCGACGTAAATCCACTGCGGATCGGCATAGTTAGATCCCCAACGGGTCGTCAATGAGCCATCGACCGCATTCCCGGGCGACACGTCGGCGGCTCTGGCCGAGCTTGCCGTTACCGGCTTGCCTTCGGCGAGATTGGGTGCCAACGCTTCATATACGTTAAATTCAGCGAGCGAGTAGCCGTCTCCGGTTCCCTGCTGAACCCCCAGCATCCGGACGAACCTGGCACTGACCTTGCCGAAAGAAATGTCGTCGATTCCGCCGTCCCCCATGGAAGTTGTATAGACGTCCGTCCAGGTGACAGCATCGTCGGATACTTGAATTTTATAGCTTTTCCCGTACGCCTTCTCCCAATTTAGCCTAACTTTATTGATCGTATATTGATCTTGCAGATCAACATAAATCCATTCTTTGTCTGAAGCGTTTGAACTCCAATAGGAACTTCTGTATAGATCCGTAGCATTCGAGGCAAATTGCTTGCCTTGGCTGGAGGAAGCGGTCGCGCCTTTACTGTAAGCGAGATCGAACCCGCTGTCGTCGCTAGCGGTACCCTCGTTTAGGGTCATGCTTCGGCCGGTAAAAGTATCCTTGCCTAATCTATAGGTTGTCGTGGTCTTTTCTCCGTCCCGGTTCAGCGTTACGTTCACTGTAATCCCCGGGGTTTCGGGATTAGCGACCGAGATGCGGGCAGGTGTCACGGATTCGTCAATGATCACCATGGACGGATTATCAACGGTGACCGTCAAGCCGTCCCTTACCGTCACCGTCCCTGGTTGATAGAACAGCAATTCCGCGATGCCAAGAGAATTATGCCGGACAGCCTGAACCGATGGTGTATTCGAAAGAATACGGATCGGGTTCCCGCTCGCGTAGCTGCCGACCTCTTCGGGGGTTTTGTTTGGCAATACGATGTACTGATAGGAAGCGTCTGCCGGTTTCACGCCATGATCGAGCCAAATCGAAAAAATCGGCTTCGTGATCGGCTCCGTTGAACTTCCTGTGATGACGTCGCTCCATTGTCCGGTCTTCGTCTCCCGCTTCACTTGAAAATCCGTCGGATTCGGGAAAACATAGCCGACCTTATCATTATAGGCCCAGCGCCCGTTAGCTTGCTTCGTTCCGTCCGCCATTACCTCGCCGTCTACGAGCACATCGCCTACCGCCAGACTTTGGTTCAATGTCGTGTGGACCGGTGCGGCATTCGTCGAAGCGATGCCTGCGCCTAGCGCCACCATCTCATCATCGAAAAAAAAGTAGCCTTTTTTGCCGCTTGTACTCAGCTTGTTAAAATCAAACGCGGTGGCTCCATAACGCTCATTGGTCACGCCGCCTACAAACGTTTTGGGATTGTTGAAATTCCCATCCTTCGTAGGTACGTACGGAGCCGTCGTGCCAGGAACATGAGCCCAGTCCATCAGCGGGTACACGGGTCTGTATTCGTCGCCGGTTCTCTGAATGGCAGTGGCTCCTTGCGGTGTCCAGTACAACAGGTTATATCCGCTGGGATTAATGGTTCTCCATTCGCCGCCTTTGACCGTTTTGGAAGACATCTTGACCGTAATTCCATAATCATTTCGCATATGGGAGGAGACCAGCGTCTGCCATTGCGTTATGTTGTTGGCGTCCAGTCCGTTGCTCGTGTTCGTGCCGAAGCTGCGGATATTGTCAAGAAAACTCTTAAACTCCCCAGCCCGCTTCGGATTGGCCACCTGCATCCACTGCAGCGGGTCTTCATAGAAGGTCAAAGCCGCGCTCGCATAATCCGGCCAATCGGGTCCATTCATCCCCATACCCAGATCAGCAACATCGCCTCTCACGAGATACCTGGTGCCGTCCAGCAGGTAGGACGATAAGGAATCAATCGCCGCCTCACTGTAAGAGAAAGCGGTATCCGAGGTAATGTACGCCCAGAATGACATATCTCTGGCAAAGCTTCTTCCATAGCCCGTCGTATAATTCGTTTTGCCATGCATAAAAAAGGACATATCCGACTGGATTCCCGTCACAGTCGTCGTCACATTCGACAGCACGTTAAACGCTTCCACAGCGTTCCGGACGTTTTGGGCATCCTCCAGCAATAAGCCGCGGATCATATAATTTTGATTGTACCAGGACGAGTTGGCTCCATCGACAGTGTGCGGGCTGCTGTCTAACGTGCCGATAATATTGGAAACTTGCTCTGCAGTTAAATAGCCTTCACATAAAAGCGCGATTTTTCCCAATCTTAATTGTTTGCCGATTCCGGTCTCCCACCAGTTGGTTGAAGTCGGTTTTACCGTAAACCAATAGTCCAGCCCCTTTTGAATACCTCCTAACAGGGTTTCATTATGATAGTATGGACCATTCGGGTCAGCAAACGCCTGGGCCATCGACTGCATCCGGTCTAATGCAAGGTAGGGCGACCAGGCTCTCCCGTTGGCGCTGGAGGTTGTACTCGCGTAATCTACATCCCCCCAGCTTCCATTAGCATTTTGACTGGATAAGTAAGTGCCAGCCTGTGATTTGAAGGTCCATTCGACCCGGCCGTTCGTTCCGTCGTTTATGATATCTTTGGAGACGTAAAAATCAACAATCCGGTTTTTCATCAATTTCATTTCAGCAATCTCTTGCGAAGCGTCCGCCGTCCCGGAAGTGCTCGCCGATGCAGGCGAATATAACCATATGGACGATATCATTGAACAAACCATAACAAGACATGTCCACCTCATTACAAACCTTTGCTTTTTGTCACCCATGCACATGCGCTCCTTTGCTCATCTAAACTTAAATCGTTGTTGATAGCGCTTTCCTTTTTATGGATTGAAGAAGGCAGTTCACACTGCCTTCAACCTTTTACAAAAGCGTATTATATATATCCTCTAGCGGTATGTCCGCCACTGCCATCACTTCGTCCGCGGCACCATAATACATGCGGACCGTTTGATCCAGCAGCAGGGCTCCGCACGAAAACACGACCTTGCCGAAAAATCCATTCACCTCATAGGCAGCTTCCGGCTCCAATACGGGTACACGGGATCTTGCGATCACCTTGGCAGGGTTATCCAAATCAAGCAGCACCGCGCCCATACAATAGCGATGCTTGCTGTCCGCTCCGTGGTACAGCGCAAGCCAGCCGCGTTCGGTTCGAATCGGAACCGCCCCGCCGCCCATACGGGCCGAATCCCAGCCTTGTTCGCTTAGCCCCATCAGGAAGCGATGGTTCCCCCAATGGTCGAGATCGGGCGATTCGGCGATCCACATCTCGGGTGAGCCGAACGACTTCGGCACCGGACGGTGCAAAGCGTAGTATTTGCCGTTAATTTTATCCGGGAAGATCATGACATCCTTATTTTCGGGAGCCAGCATAAGTCCGCGGCGCTTGAATGTCCGAAAATCCCGGGTCTCCGCCAGGCCGGCGCCAACGCCGCGGGCGGAGGCAGAGCTGTAAGTGATATAATAGATGTCTCCGATTTGGGTCACGCGCGGATCTTCAATTCCCCACGCTTCCAGAGCGTGCTCCGGAAACAAGGCCGGCTGCGGCTCGACGTCGAAATGAATGCCGTCTTTGCTTCGCGCCACCCGGAGATGGGATAAGGATGTGAGCATGACCGTTTGTCCGTCCCTTGCTATGAAGCGCGAGTCGGAGAAATCATACCCCGGATCGGTCTTGTCGTAGCGCTCTACAAGGACATCGGTACCCGCTTCATTCAGCCGGGGGACGAGCACTTCGTCCGCCCGGTCCGATAACGGCGCTTCCGCAATGCGCAGTAAAAGGATAATTTCATCCCTAAACTGCGCAACGCCTGCATTAAACACACCCAGCACTCGAAAGTCGGGGCGGGAGGGGGCAACGTCCTCGATCCGTATAACAGGATTTTGCGCGCTGCGTTTTATGTTCATGTGAAATACCTCTTTCAGTATTTTTAGTGCTGTTATTTACCGGATGTGACGGCGTCGATTTGCGCCTGAATTTCATCGATCACTTTTTGTCCGCCGAGGCTCGCCATTTTTTTCTCCAGCGTCTTCTTGCCTTGATCGGCAGGCAGCACGCCTTGGCTAAGCGGCAGGAAGATCGAATCGTGAAGCGGAGTAATTTTGGCATATTCCGTCTTCACCTTTTCAGCGTTAAAGTTGAAGCCCGCCGTTGGACTAAGCGTGAAATTGGCCGGGTTGGTGGAGAAGTCGAACCACTTCTTGTCATCCTTCATCATCGTGTCCGGCGTACGGTTCAACGTTGGCCGCCAGGTCAGCACATAGCCCGGGAATGAATATTTGGACAGCACCTTATAGCTCGAATCGCCGACAGGTTCCCAGTCCTTCCCTTGAATGCCGTATTCCATCAAATCGTGGTTTTCCTTAATGGACATCCAATTGACTACGTCCAGAGCTAAATCGGCGTGCTGCGATGAAGCCGGGATGCACAGGAAATTCCATTGCTGGAAAGCGGTATACGGCTTGGCCTTATCACCGTTCGGAATGAAAATCTCAAGCTTGTCGCTGCCGTCTTGCAGCATTTCCGAATATTTCAATCCTTCCACACCATCCGCCGCATAATAGGTGGCCGCATATTTGCCTTGCTTGAACAGTGTTTCTGCATTTTGCTCCTGCGCGATATTTTTGGAAATGATGCCGTCCTTGTAGTATTTGGTGACGCGTTCATAACCATCGGCAATCATCGGGCTTGCCCATTGACCGACTACTTTCTTGTCCTTAGTTGAATATGCGAACATGTTGACACCGATTTCGAGCACTTCATCGAGCGCCAGATTAGCGGAGTCGCTCAGGATAAACGGAAGTTTATCGGCTTTGATGCCGTTAAGGACGAAGGGCTTGACATCCTTCTCGTTTTCCTTGACCGTATACAAAAATTTCTCCAGATCGTCGAGCGTTTTCAACTCGGGAAGTCCGTATTTCTCGCGCAAATCTTTGCGGATCAGAAGGCCATATAGCTGGCCTTGGGTGGTACCAAGCGGAATCCCCATAATTTTTCCTTCGAATTTGTTATATTCCCACATTTCATCGGGAATGGATGCTTTTAGCTCCGGACGTTTGGCCACCTCGGCATCCAGTTCCTTTAAAGAATTGCCGTCGATCATCTGATTCATGGATAACCACGGGGCATCCAAATACATATCGAAGTCTTCCCCGGCAGACATCTTCACCGATACCGCATTCCCGTAATCGGACCACGGCAGGAAATTGATATTCAAGGCCGCTCCAACGTTGTCCTTTTTCAATTTGTCGTTGACCGCCTGCAGCACATCGTCAAAGCCTACCGGTTTATCCCCCGGAAAATAAGCCTTCAACGTCACCGTTTCCTTCGGTGCAGGTGCAGCGCTTTCCGCATTCGCTCCAGAACTCCCCTCATTGCCGCCAGTCTTCGTATTGCCTCCGCCGCAGCCGGCCAACATCAGTGACGATACCAATACCGCTGTCGTCGTCGTGCCAAACCATTTTTTTAACCTCATTCCGTTACCCTCCCATATCTATGGAAAAAAATCTATGATTAACCGGGCTGATCCGGTTAATGCCGGAAATCCTCGTTTACCCTTTTACAGCTCCTACCGTTAGACCTTTGACGAAATACTTCTGAAGCATGGGATACAGCAAGACAATCGGGCCGATCGTCAGCACGGTTGTCGCCATCCGCACGCCATAGGTCGGCGGCGTTACAGCAATGGCTGCTGAGGCGGGAATGAGATTTTTGGCGGCTTCCATATTGGACACCATCCGGCGCAGAATCAGCTGCAGCGGGAATAACTTCTCATTATCCACGAACATCAACCCCATAAACCAGTCATTCCAGTAGTTCAGAGCATAGAAGAGACCCACAGAAGCCAGAATCGGCTTCGAGATCGGGATCATAATTTGAAAGAAAACTCTCATTTCATTCGCTCCGTCTATTCTTGCAGCTTCCTCCAATTCCTCGGGAATTGTGCGGAAGAAACTGACAAGCAAAAAGACAAGGAACGGCTGGCATAACATAGTTAAAACGAGCACCCAGATAGTATTCTGCAAATGCAGCCACTGACTGACTACAATATAAAATGGAATGATACCTCCGGAAAAAAGCATAGGCAAGTAGCAAAAAAACAGAAAAGGTGTTTGCAGGACATTCCGTTTGTTAGCCAGAGAATAGCCGAGCATTGCGGAAATGCACAACGCGCTTAATGCGCCTACAACGGTGATAAAAATCGTGACCGCATAGCCGTTGAACAGCACATCCGATTGCAAAACCGCCTTATAAGCGTCCAGTGATAATTTTTGCGGAAATAAAGTATAGCCGTGCGCAATCAGTTCCTCCTCGTCCGTAAAAGAGCCGATAATCATCAGCAGAAAAGGAAACAGACAAAATAAGGTGAACAACAAAATGAACGTATGGGCAAATGCCGTAAAAGTTCGATCCGCAGCGCTCTGTTTCTGTCTCATAGTATTCTCCTAGAATAAAGCAGATTCTTTAGACACCCGTCGGGTTACCCAGTTGGCGGTAATGACGAAGATCAGACCCATAATCGACTGGAACAGGCCCACCGCCGAAGACATGCCGAAGTCATGCAGCTGTCTCATGGAGCGGAATACGAAGGTGTCAATAACGTCGGTAGTCGGATACAGCATGGAGTTATCTCCAATGATCGCATAGATCATGGCAAAATCCCCGTTGAAAATCTTGCCTACGGCCAGCAAAGTCATGATCATGATGGTAGGAACGAGCAGCGGCAGCGTAATGCGCAGCACAATCTGCAGCTTGGATGCCCCGTCAATCCGGGCAGCCTCGTACAAATCCTCCGATATGCCGGTAATCGCAGCCAGAAAAATAATCGAAAGATAACCGGCTCCTTGCCACACACGGATAACCGTCAGAATGTAAGGCCAGAGCTTCGACTCAAACATCCAGTTGACCGGTTCCAAGCCGATATATTGCAGCCAGGTATTGATCATCGGCTCTTCCCCGCCGAATAAGGATTGGACAATCATTCCTACCACAATCCAGGACATAAAATAAGGAAGGAAAATGAGCGATTGCGAAATTCGTTTGAAATACTTATTGCGGATTTCATTGAACATAAGAGCAATTAAAATTGCAGCCACTGTAGTAAACAAAATGAACAGTATGTTCAACACCAGCGTGTTGCGCAGAATGACCCAGAAATCATCCGAAGTAAAAAAATAATCGAAGTTTTTAAAACCGACCCAATCGCTTCCCGTAATTCCTTTGGCAAAATTATAGTCCTTGAAGGCGATCATAATCCCGTATATGGGAAAATAACTGAACACGAGAAAAAACAGCAGCCCCGGCACGGCCATAGCATAAAGAAAAGGATTTTGAACAATATGCTTCAGCTTGGACCGTTTACTTGCGTTAAGTTGGTATTGCATCTTTTTATCTCCCCCTTTCATCAAGACCGGCAATCGCATCAGCGTCCCGTTATCTATGCCGTTAACTTACCAAGCCCTTGCTGCAACGGCAATTCCGAAAAGCTCCAATTCCTCCTGCAAGCGCAGTTTTACGAACTTCCTAAAAACAACACTATTTCGAAAATAAACGATTCTGAAGACGGAAATGCCCGGTATGCTATAATTAATCTACAATTTATGAGCTCGACAGTTATGATTACGGAGGTTCCAGACCAATGAAATTCAGACATCCACTCCTCGCATCGCTGAAGAGGCATCCTACTTATATGAAGCTCATTTTTTATTTTGTCAGTGCAAACGTTCTGGTGCTGGGCATATCTTTTGCGCTGCTCTATTGGCAGTCTTCCAAAACGCTTCTGGAAGAGATCGGCGATCATTCCGAATCCTTGCTGGTGAACAGCGCCCAAAACACGGCGCGACTGATGGAATGGGCGCTGGAATTCAGCTTCTCCTCCAGCAATGACAGCACCCTTAAGGTATATGCCCTTTCGGATCAATACAGCGATTTTGAAACGTTCGAGGTGTGGAGCCGGCTTATGGACATTAAGAACGCCAATCCGGCTATCGATTCGGTATACCTCATCAACGATTACACGAATACGGTAGTCGATTCAAGACTTGGATTAAATGATGCGGCAGCTTTCTACGATCAGGACATCATTGAGCGTTTACGGGATCCGGTTACAGCGAACCACAGCGTTCTCATTCCAAGAACCTTGTCCCTCCCTCTTACCGGGAATAAGCCCAAAGAGGTGACGACCATCATAAGATTTTACGAAAAAGGCAGTTCCATCTCCGCTTTCGTTATGAATGTAGATACCGATAATCTCATGACCCTGCTTCAGAACAATTCGAATTATGCCAACAGGTCGGTTACAGTTCTGAATGACCGGGATGAGACGGTGTATAGCAGCACTTCTTTGAATCGGGAACAAATTGCGGAGCTCAGAAACCACGGGAGTAAGGGAGAAAGCGGATGGAAGCTCTTTCAGCCCCGAACTCAGGGAGAACAGCTAATGGTTTACGCAAGCGCCTCCATCAAAGGAATCCAGGATTGGACCTTTATCGAAACGATACCAAAGTCTGTCATTTTGGGAAAAATCACTGTTCTTCGCAACACAAGCCTGTTCTTGTTCTTCGCCCTGTTCGTAGCATCCTTGACCGTTATCGTTCTGATTTCCAAACGGGTGTACTCGCCTATTCAAGAACTGATTAGCAGGGTGATGCGGCAGCATCAAGCTGAAAAGCCCGGCCAAGGACATAGCGCAAATGAACTTGACTACTTATCCGATGTGTTTATAGCCCAACGTAATCAGATTAATGAACTGACCGAGCAATGGCGGCTGAATAAATTTTTGGGCAGAGAGAGGTTTTTACGGGATTTTCTCGGGGAGACCTACCATTCAGCAGAGGAAATAGGTTCTCAATTTCTAGAATGGGGAATTGATCTGCCAAAAGATCAGCTGTCGGTGGCCATCTTCCGGATCGACCTCTTCTCGGAATTTTCGGAGACCTACTCGGAGAAGGACCGGCGTCTGCTCCGATTTGCAATGTCCAATATTATTCAAGAGTCGCTGCAATCGTCCAAGCACAAGCTGCAAACGGTGGACATGGGGGACGATCACGTGGCAGTTGTCTTATCCGCCCCATTGTCCGAAGAATATGCGAAGAAGCTGCAGGTATCCCAACAGTTAATAGAACAGTATTTGTCAGTGGGAACGACTGCCGCTTGGGGCAGGACGCTGCCCAGCCTGACCGACATGCATGAGATATATATGGAGACGTATGAACTGACGCAGGAGCGGTTCCGATTCGGACACAGAGCGCTCATCGTGAAAGCATGGCTGCCCGACGCGCCCGGAGAACTGTATCATCTGCCAGTGAACAAAGAGCGGCAGATCGCTCAGGCTCTTCCCAAGGGGAATGCAGATACGGTTCTGGAAGTCATACGCTCAGCCGTAGGCAAGCTGCGAGGCATGCCCTATTTTGAATGTAAAATGTCGTTGATTACCTTGTTTATGGATATACGCCGGCTCATGCAAGAGCACTCCGGCCAGCCGCTGCCCAGTTCATGGGGGCTGACTTCCATCGAGAAACAGATCATTCAGCAGGAGACGATGGAAAACGTGGTGCCATGGATAGAAGCATTGGTAACCAAGACGCTCGAAGACATTGTGGCTGCCCGCAGTCTGTCCAAAAACGTGGCCCTGATCGAGCAGGCGGACCGGTTCATTGAAGAACAATTAACCGATCCGAACTTGTCCGCAAAAATGCTGGCCGATCATTTGGGATTGTCCGTGAATTATTTCCGCAGTTTGTATAAAGCGGAGACAAACCAGTCCATTACGGACAAGATATCGGAGAAGCGCCTAAGTTTCATATGTCAGGAGTTACTTGCCTCCGACTCGCCGATTGAGCCCATCGTCCAAAATTCCGGATTTTCGTCGCTGAACACGTTTTATTCCATCTTCAAAAAGGTATATGGAATGACACCGGCCCAATACCGGAAGAAGCATAGAAATGGCGATACAATAGAGAATATATAGATAATCTGGATGCCAGTGAACTCGGCATCAATGGGGCTTTGATGCAGCGCCGGGGTGCGTCTCCAGAACCCGGACAAGCTATGAATGGTTATGCTTCAAAAGCCCGGCCGTGAGGTCGGGCTTTTCAAATATGCCAAGGAGCTCTGGACAGAGAAGCAGTGCTAATGTGCGCCTAATATCTCCCTCGCCATTTGAATGGTCTCCTCATCGGGTGGCTTGATATGGACAAGAGGGTATTTCAAACCAAGCTGTTCGTACTTGTACTTTCCCATTTCGTGATAAGGCAGGACCTCAACCCGTTCTACATTGCGCAAGGTTTTAATAAAGTCGGCCAGCTTCCGAAGATCCGATTCATCATCAGTCAGTCCGGGAACCAGGACATGTCTGATCCAGACGGGGATATTAGTTTCTGAGAGAAAACGGGCAAAGTCGAGAATATGATCGTTGGGCTTACCGGTTAGGTCGAGATGCTTTTGCGGGTCGATCTGCTTCAGGTCAAGCAGAACGAGGTCGGTATGCTGCATCAACATCTGCAGCGTCTCAAAGAAATGGCCGCGACGGCTAAAGCAGCCGCCTGAAGAATCGATTGCAGTGTGAATACCGAGTTCTCGTTTTAAAGCCCGGAAAAGAGTAAGAAGAAAATCAGCCTGCAATAGGGGCTCTCCGCCACTAACCGTTACTCCGCCCCGGAAAACTGCAGGAAGGGGAGATATCCGCGAATTTCCTCAACTAATTCCTGAACCGTTACCAGTTGGCCCTTCCCAATCGTCCAGGTATCGGGGTTGTGGCAATATTGGCAGCGCAGTAAGCACCCCTGCATAAAAATAACGAACCGGATCCCCGGGCCATCTACCATACCGGATGTTTCAATGGAATGAATGCGGCCTTCGTGCTGCTCCATAACGCTTCCCCCGTCAGATTTTTTCGTGAAAGGTTCTGTTGATGACATCAAGCTGCTGCTCTCTCGTCAGTTTGATGAAATTAACCGCATAGCCTGACACTCGTATCGTGAGCTGCGGATACTCCTCCGGATGCTCCATCGCATCAAGCAAGGTTTTGGTGTCAAACACATTAATATTAAGATGATGGCCATCCTTGGCTGTATACCCGTCAAGCAGCGCGGTCAGATTACGGACCCGATCCTCTTCGTTCTTCCCAAGAGCGCCAGGAATAATCGAGAACGTATTCGATATGCCATCCAAAGCGTACTCATAAGGAAGCTTCGCTACGGAGGCCAATGAAGCAATCGCACCTTTCCGGTCCCTTCCGTGCATCGGGTTCGCTCCCGGGGCAAATGGCTCGCCCTTTTTTCTCCCATCCGGGGTGTTCCCGGTCAACTTACCATATACCACATTGGATGTGATGGTCAGCACCGACATCGTGGTCCTAGCCTGTCTGTAGGTGGAGTGTTTCTTAAGCTTGCGGTAGAACCGTTTGACGAGATCTACCGCAATCTCATCCGCGCGGTTATCGTTATTTCCGTAAGCAGGATATTCGCCTTCAATTATATAGTCGACAGCAAGACCGTTCTCATCCCGGACTGGCCGAACATCTGCATATTTAATGGCACTGAGCGAGTCGGTTACGACCGAAAGACCCGCAATCCCGGTTGCCATGGTCCGCATCGTTTCCTGATCATGAAGCGCCATCTCGATACGTTCATAACAATATTTATCATGCATGTAGTGAATTACATTCAAGGTGTCAATATAGAGTTCCGCAAGCCATTCCATCACGTGGTCGAAAGCGGGCATCACTTCGTCAAAGTCCAGCTTGTCCGACAGAATCGGCCGCAATGGCGGGGTTATCTGCACCTTCATCTGCTCATCCATCCCGCCGTTAATCGCATACAGCAGTGCTTTTGCCAGATTCGCCCGAGCACCGAAATACTGCATCTGCTTGCCGATCCGCATTGCGGACACACAGCAGGCAATCCCGTAATCATCGCCAAAATAAGTCCGCATTAAATCATCATTCTCATATTGAAGAGAACTGGTCTGAATCGTCATGCGTGCACAATATTCCTTGAACTTCTGAGGGAGACGGGTGGACCAGAGTACGGTCAAATTCGGTTCCGGCGATGGACCAAGCGTCTCGAGCGTATGCAAGAACCGGTAAGTATTCTTGGTGACTAACGGACGACCATCCAGGCCGATGCCTCCGAGGGACTCGGTGACCCATGTCGGATCGCCGCTGAACAGTGCGTTATATTCCGGCGTCCTTGCGAACTTTACCATACGCAGCTTCATGACAAAATGATCGACGAGCTCCTGCGCCCCTTGCTCCGTCAGCCTCTGCTCCTTCAGGTCACGCGCTATATAGATGTCCAGAAAGGTGGAGGTGCGGCCAAGACTCATTGCAGCCCCGTTCTGCTCCTTGATCGCGGCAAGATACCCGAAGTACAGCCATTGAAAAGCTTCCTGCGCGGTCTCCGCCGGTTTGGTAATATCGAATCCGTAGCTGGCCGCCATCTGCTTCAGCTCCGTAAGGGCACGCAGCTGCTCCGCGATTTCTTCACGTGCCCGAATTACATCTTCAGTCATCGTGCGTTCGTCGAAGAAGGAGAGCTCCTCTTTTTTGCTTTTGGCTAGAAAATCCGTGCCATATAAGGCAACTCGCCGGTAATCGCCGATAATCCGTCCCCGGCCATACGCATCGGGGAGCCCTGTAATAATGCCGGCTTTTCTGGCTAGACTCATGGCAGGTGAATAGCCGTCAAATACACCTTGATTATGAGTTTTCCGGTAGGTGGAGAAAATATGCTCGATTTCCGGATCCAGCTCATAACCGTAAGATTCACAAGCATTCTTAGCCATTCGGATCCCGCCGTAAGGTTGAAGGGCCCGCTTGAACGGCTTCTCCGTTTGAATACCCACGATGACCTCAAGCTCCTTATTCAAATAGCCGGGGCCATGGGAAATAATACTGGAAACCACTTCTGTATCCATATCCAGAACTCCGCCTTGATCACGTTCTTGCTTCGCGAGCTCCATGAATTGTTCCCAGAGCTGTTGCGTGGCTTCCGTGGAACCAGCCAGAAAAGACGCATCTCCTTCATAAGGCTCGTAGTTGAGTTGAATAAACTGGCGGACATCAATCTCTTCCTGCCAGCTTCCTGATTTAAAGTCTTCCCATGCCTTCATCGTGACATTTCCTCCTTTATTACTTTGCCATGGGTTTATGGGCTGTACTTAGTATGATCCGTCTTGACTAATCTAAAGGAGGTACATCAATGGATACTATGGAGGATATCGCCATTTTTACACAAGACCTAAACGGTAGAGACTGGAAACGGGGATAATAACACGAATACAGGTAAAACTGTGTTTGTTAAAAAGGCTTGTTTTGATTTTGCAACCTGAATCAAGCAGCACCAGTAGATGCCAGGGAGGGGAAAAATGATGGCTGTCAAACAAAGCCAGGCAGAAAATAACGAAAGCATCACCGTTAAAAAGGTTACCGCCCAGGAAGAGGTCAACCGTCTGGTTGCACGTGCCCGGGATTCGCAAGAAGCGTACCTTTCCATGAATCAGGAACAGATTGACCGCATTGTACAAGCAATGGCACTCGCCGGACTGGACAAGCATATGCTGCTTGCCAAGATGGCCGTGGAAGAGACCGGACGCGGGGTGTACGAAGATAAAATCACTAAGAACCTTTTTGCCTCAGAGTATATTTATAACAGTATCAAACATAACAAAACCGTCGGAATTATTGAGGAAAATCTTTATGAGAATTATCAGCGGGTAGCGGAACCTGTTGGCATTATCGCAGGCGTAACACCTGTTACGAATCCGACCTCCACAACGATCTTTAAAACACTGATTGCCACGAAGACGCGAAATCCGATTATCTTTGCTTTTCATCCTTCCGCGCAGAAATGCAGCAGCGAATCGGCAAAAACACTGCTGGATGCAGCATTAGCAGAAGGAGCCCCGCCACACTGTGTACAGTGGATCGAGAATCCGTCGCTGGAAGCGACGCAGCTGCTCATGAACCATCCGGATGTAGCTCTGGTCCTGGCCACAGGCGGCTCCGCCATGGTAAAGGCCGCCTATAGCACAGGCAAACCGGCACTTGGCGTCGGACCCGGAAATGTACCTTGCTTTATTGAAAAAACAGCCGATCTCAGACAAGCGGTCACCGATCTTATTCTTTCCAAAACATTCGATAACGGGATGATCTGCGCTTCCGAGCAAGCCCTCATCATTGAGGAACCGGTGTATGATCAGGTTCGCCAAATGATGATAGATAACGGGTGCTACTTTTTAGATAAAACGGAAACAGAGGCAGTCTCGAGTCTCGTGATCACCGGGGAGAAATGTGCAGTTAATGGCGCTATTGTCGGTCAGCCTGCTTACAAAATTGCCGAGATGGCCGGTCTTCAGCTTCCTGAGCATACGAAAGTTCTTGTTGCCGAATTGGAGGGCGTAGGAACGGACTTCCCGCTGTCTGCTGAGAAGCTGAGCCCGGTTCTGGCATGCTATAAAGTAACCTCTGCCGAACAAGGCATTGACCGTGCAGCGGAAATCGTCGCATTTGGCGGTTTGGGACACTCTTCTGTCGTTCACTCTAAGGACAATAAAGTGATTGAGGCCTTCGCGGAACGGTTACAGACCGGACGTGTGATTGTCAATTCTCCTTCAACACAAGGGGCTATCGGCGATATTTACAACACCAATTTACCGTCACTTACCTTAGGCTGCGGATCCTACGGCAAAAACTCAACCACCTCCAATGTAACTGCAGTTAACCTGGTCAATATCAAACGTGTCGCCTACCGGAGGGTGAATATGCAGTGGTTCAAAATTCCGCCCAAGATCTATTTTGAAAAAGGGTCCACGCAGTATCTCGAGAAAATGCCTAACATCTCCAAGGTGCTTATTGTTACTGACGCCATGATGGTTAAGCTCGGATATGTGGAAAAAATCGAATATTACTTGCGAAAACGAACCGAGCCAGTTTCTGTTGAGATCTTTGCGGATGTCGAGCCCGATCCGTCCGTAGAGACGGTTGAACGCGGAACCCGCATGATGGAGAACTTCCAGCCGGACTGCATCATTGCACTGGGGCGGCTCACCCATGGACGCGGCGAAGGCGATGTGGTTATTTTACGAATACCCGGATACCAGCTTCCATTCGATCAAACAAAAGTTCCTGGATATCCGTAAACGGGTCTACAAATATCCGCGATTAGGCATCAAAGCCCAATTCGTCGCGATTCCAACAACCTCAGGAACAGGCTCGGAGGTAACTTCATTTGCGGTAATCACGGATAAAAAAGAAGGACATACGAAATATCCGCTGGCGGATTATGAACTGACGCCGGATGTGGCGATCATTGATCCGGAGCTTGTTTATTCCCTGCCAAAAACGGCGGTCGCAGACACCGGGATGGACGTGCTGACGCATGCTATTGAAGCCTACGTTTCCGTCATGGCCAGTGACTATACCGATGGACTTGCGCTGCATGCCATAAGGCTCGTATTCCAGTACCTGGAGAAATCATTCCATACGGCGGACCCGGTTGCCCGTGAGAAAATGCATAATGCCTCAACGATCGCAGGGATGGCTTTCGCCAATGCCTTCCTCGGTATCAACCACAGCCTGGCGCATAAATGGGGCGGTGAATACCATACGGCGCACGGGCGTACGAACGCAATTCTGATGCCGCATGTTATCCGTTATAATGCCACGAAGCCGTCAAAATTTGCATCGTTCCCGAAATATAACTATTTCATCGCCGATGAACGTTATGCAGAAATCGCGAGAATGCTGGGAATGGAAGCACGCACCACCGAAGAGGGGGTTAACAGCTTGATTATAGCTATCCGCAAGCTGAACCAATCGCTTGGCATTCCTGAGAAATTCCAGGATCTTGGCTTCGCTCCGTCCGATTTCGAATCAAAGGTCGATTATTTGGCCGACCGCGCCTTCGAGGACCAGTGCACCACAGCCAATCCCCGCATGCCGCTAGTCAAAGAGCTTGCAGACATTTACCGGAATGCGTTCTACGGCAGATTTTAATACATTTGTTAAATAAGCTTCTCCTTAGAATGGTTGCACGAGACAACCCTTTAACAAGGAGAGGCTTTTTGTACGAAAGGTATGTTCAAAACAGCCTCTGAAATAAAAAAAGACACCGATTAAGGTGTCTTCACTGATACGGAGCCGAGGGAGTCGAACCCCTGTCCGAAGATAACAGCATATAGGTTTCTACGAGTGTAGTTACAGTTTTGATGTCAAATTGACTAATATCCAGAGACAATCGCTGCGGACCAGGCAGGTACATTCTCAACACAATAAACCATGTTGTTATGCTTTATTTCTGCAACAATTGTAGGTTCATAAGTATTATCAATGATAATAACTTGATCTGCAATGGCCAAAGCTGGCGTTAGATTCTGTAAAGATTGGCCGTACCTCCAGCGGATATCTTCTTCAGCAATCCAATGACCCCCCTGCTCCACACGTGAGGCAACACGATCTATATGCATTTGCACATCCTGAAGCCCAATATAATACATAACAATCCCATAGCCGTTTTCTTTAGCAATTTGCATATGCTTCAGCACAAATGTACCTGACAACGTCGTTTCGACAGCAAAAGGTTGAGCTTGTTTAATGAGCGAGCGAATTCTTTTCACTGCTTCTCTTCCGGCAGAGAGGTCGGCACCTCTCGGGTTATCCGGCTTTAGTTCTCGGGCTATTTGATCAGGATCAACCAATTCACCTAACCAGCTCTTCATCTGCATGCTGAGTGTACTTTTTCCAGCCCCGTTAGTGCCGGCAAATACCGTCATTACGGGTCTTGTCTCAATCATGGTAGGCAAACTCTTGTCTCTTGCCGGCCGAGTCATAAACAATTTCGAACTTATTGCCTTCCGCATCCTCACGAACCCTTTTGTTATTCTTTATATAGTAAATGGATGCTCCCGACTCTTTGGCCTGCTTACGTGCATATTGATTAGCCTTTTTGAGTATTTCTTGGAGTTGCTTGCGATCCACAGTCATTAGGACTAACCTCCGATTCGAATTTGGCTTTATTATAACATACCAAAAAGCCACCAACCAGAATACTGGTTAATGGCTTCTTTACTTACTCCATATGGAGCCGAGGGGAGTCGAACCCCTGTCCGAAGATAACGGCACATAAGCTTCTACGATTGATGTCACCCTAGAAGCCCCCCGTAGCCGGGTCCTCTTCGGGTCAGCCTGATTATTCTCTTCTGCTGACCCCAGGCGGAGACCAGACAGCTTATCCCACTACTTGTTCGAAGCATTAATCTCCTGCTCTGTTAATCCAGTAGCTTTCCAATAGTAGCTACATCTATGTTCATTTCAAGCATATTCTTTGCAACTTCCTTTATACCTGCCAATTTAGCACTTCCCAGCATAGAGGCCTCATCATGCAAATACTTCTGTCCGGCCTCATACAACCGTCTGGTCTCTGAATCCTGACCCAAATATTGCAGGGTATCCATCACCTTCTCCAATCCCGGTTCATTCATCTTCAGCACCTCCCAGTGTGATGTATCGGCACCTTTTAGAAACAACAGCCAATTGATGAGTCCGCCTTCAGACGGAACACTACGTTCATCCAGCTTCTGCAGCTCCAGGAAATGTACCTCAATGTCATCAATTAAGGATATCCCTGTACGGTTTTCCCGTAGATCAAATACGTTATGATATTAATCAAGAGTAGATCGTAAATGATCGAATTAATCTTCTTACTTGCAACGTTCGGATTAGTACTGTATAGTTCTAGTCATGACAAAGGTAAAATTAATGAATCAAAAACGTGTGATTGAAGTCGCGGCAACATTATTTTTAGAAAAGGGATTTGCTTATACAAGCATGGATGAATTAGTACGTGTAAGCAAAGTGTCCAAATCTAATGTGTATTATCACTTCGCTGATAAGGAAGAATTGTTAGCAGGGGTCGTTGATTATTGGATTGAAACGTATGAGCGTGCAATTGATCAAATACTTTCTCAGAACCAATTATCAGTTGAAGATCGTGTCCAGATGTTTTTAAAGCATTTATCGCAGGAAGTTCAGTCAAGAGGGTATAAGGGGAGCTGTCCATTTATTACTCTTTATATTCAAAGTCCTGCACAAGCTACGCACATAAAAGAAAAAATAGGTCTCTTTTTTACAGGATTACAAATGAAAATCTCTCTATTACTAAAACAAGGAGCAGAAAAAGGCGAGTTTAGAAATACGATTCATATTGACGAGGTAGCGGCACTTTTTATAACGAATCTTGAAGGAGCACTGTTTCTTTCAGAGACATTGAAGGATGCAACGGTTATCACGAAAACAGCCAACCACTTTTTCAACTTGCTTCGATAAGAGAAGCATTTTTTTTACACAAAATTAGTACCATTTAGTACTAAAAAGGAGAGCGGATGATGTGAGGACCATATTTTTAACAGGTGGAACAGGCTTTATTGGGAGGCAAATCGTGGAGGAGCTTCTTAAAGAGGATGTTATGATTTTTCTTTTAGTGAGATCGAAAAGTAAAGCAACACGTGCTTTTCAGGAAAAAGGTATTTTAAACGAGGCAGCCATGCACTTTATTGAAGGTGATTTGACGAAAACAGATTTAGGTTTAAGTGATGAAGATAAGGATAGGGTATTGAACACGGATGTTATTATTCACGCAGGTGGACAAATGGATATTCAAGCGACAACGCAAGAGGCAACCTCTGTATTTTTAAACGGTGCCAAGCATATCAGTGAATTCGCTAAAAGTATCCATCAATTGAAGGGTTTGCAGCAATTTATTCATGTAGTCGGATATATGACCCCCTTTGATGATCATAATAGCAAGGTTGCGATTGATGTGTTTAAAGAAGGGCACGACTATTTGAAAATAAAAAATCCTTATGAAAGAACAAAATTTTTAGCAGATCTTTATATTCGCCAGCAGGCATCCGCAATAGGCTATCCGCTTTCTGTGATTAATCCACCAACTGTAGTCGGCAGCAGTAAAACAGGGAGTACGGAGCAAGTAGCAGGCTTAGGCTTGCTTGTGGAGAGTATGCGAAGAGGGCTGATGCCAGTTATTCCTGGAGGCAAGGGGTATAAATTACCGCTTATTTCAAACGATGAGCTAGCGAAGTTTATTGTTCAGGTTGTTAAGCTGGAGCAATCGTCTATTCAAACATATACACTTGTTCAAGACAAACCGCTTGATCCGGATATATCTGAATTATTAGGTGTTATGTCAGAAAGTATGAATATGGCAGCACCTAAAATCTCTGTGCCCATTCGCTTCATGAAGGCACTTATGAAAAGTGGGATAAGTAAAATAACACAAATTCCATCTGATGGACTGAACTTTATTACAAATAGAAAGTTTCCAAATGATTTATCGAAAAAAATCATGGGAGAAGATTGGTTTAATAAGACGAGTGTTATGAATTTTTTTCCAGTCGTAGTAGCAGATTTGGATTATCGCTTGATGTATCAAAATGACCAGCATAATCATGCATTTGAACGAACATTAATCGGAAACACTGTGATTTATCATATACAAGGAGAGGGTAGGCCATTTATTTTATTCCACGGTTTGTTGAGTGATGGAGAGGATTTATTTCCTTTAGGACTAGAGCTTCATGAAAAAACTGGTCAACCCGTATGGATTCCAGATCTTCCAGGTTTAGGACGTTCCCCTTTTAAGCGAGAGAAAAATCTTCTGGATCTCTATTTGAATATAGTGAATGAGTTATTAGGAAAAGCTACTAATGGCGCACATTGGATTGGCCATTCCTTCGGAGCGGTTATTCTGCTGGAAGCGTTAGTGCGAGAGTACATAGATACGAAGAATACTATTACTTTACTTCAGCCACCTGTTGCGAAAAAAAATTCTAAATCGTTTAATGCTCCTCCATTTATGAACAAATGGGCATTGAAGTTAGCAACTGCTAATTCATTAGAACGTTATTTAATTGGTAAGGGTCTGTTTGAAAACACGGAGAGCATTCCGAAACATTATATTGCAAAAGTACTCAGCAGCTTTACTTCGCCTAGAATTTTAAATACAACTCTTCAGCTCAACCGTTTTCTATTGAAAGACTATCAGGGTGATTTCACCAAAGTACCAAGGTATAATCTTCATATTATTTGGGGAGATCAAGATAGACGCTATTCTGCTCCATTTCATCTTGGTAAGGTTGATGTTGTTCCATATGGTCATCATTTTCCTCTTAACCATCCAAGGGAAACGGCTTCCTATATACTATGAAATTAATATCTTAATAAGCAAGGCACTTGGAAAAAGCAAATATGAGTTTAATATGGTGATGCAATCATATATGTTAACCCTGAATATGCCGGGCTTTGTCCGGACTTGCTTCAATATGCAGAGAGTACCTTTGCCGGTACAGATGATAACGGGAATGCGTATTTAAACATTTTTAAGTAAAAGTAATGCGAAGCAGCGAGCAAGTGAATACCTGTGTAACCCCGCAATTCAGCTGACGGAAAACGATAAATTTAAAACAGTGGTAGTCTGGGACTTCTTTTCTCCTCCTGGGCTGCCGCTTTTTTATTATTGAGTCAGTCTCTAACACTTTATTTCTTAACACTGGTTACGTGGCGGCCAAAATCTTCTGTCTCCGTATAAGCTCAGTGAAACCAACTGTATCCATTAACAGCAAGCCCCAGATACCGCAGCATAGCAAGCTCTTTAACTACCGCGTATAATCCAAAACAGCCACAGAAATGAAAAAAGACACCCGATAAGGTGTCTTATACTTTACTCCATATGGAGCCGAGGGGAGTCGAACCCCTGTCCGAAGATAACGGCACATAAGTTTCTACGAGTGTAGTCACAGTTTTGATGTCACCCGAGTATCGCCCCGTAACCGGCTATACGTTGGGTCAGCCTGATTATCTTCTTCTGCTGACCCCAGGCGGAGACCAGACAGCGTATCCCACTACTTGTTAGCCCCTATCCCTGTCACATGGGCGATGCAGGGTAGAAGCACGCTCACAGGTTATTAAGCTGCGAAAGCGTAGTTGTTTTGTTGTTTGCCGTTTAATAGGCTTTAGCGTTGATGAAGCGGACGCGTCCCCACTACTCGCTGCTCATGCTCGAACTACCCCCGTCGAATCCAAGAACGGCCCCTCATTAGAAAAGGGCGCTTCGGATCAGCGGATCTTCCAGCAAGAGAGATCCAGACAGCCTCTGTCCTAGAGGACTGTCACGAAGCAAAAATCTTACTTACACAGTATAGCACATTTATCAACACTTTAACACGTAGGTTAAAGGAATTGAAGGGCAGATCTGGAACGGCAGGAAGCGCCGGGTAATCGGCTTATCTGGCGATCTTTTGCTTCTCGCGCAGCGCGCGCTGGATGTCGCGTTGAGCATCTTTTTTGGCGGCGGTGTCGCGTTTGTCGTATTGCTTCTTCCCCTTACCAAGGCCGATCAGCAGCTTCGCATAGCCATTGCGCACATAGATCTTCAGCGGCACTATCGAATAGCCTTCCTGCTTGGACTGGCCGAGCAGCTTGTGAATCTGCACCTTATGCATCAGCAGCTTGCGTGTGCGCGTCGGATCAGAAGGGTTATTGCGGTTCCCCTGTTCAAAAGGGCTGATGTGCATATTGTGCACATGAATTTCACCGTTCCGAATGGTGGCAAACGCATCGCCAATGTTAGCACGGCCGTTACGCAGCGACTTGATTTCGGTGCCGGTCAGCACCAAGCCCGCTTCATAAGTGTCCTCGATAAAATAATCATGGGAAGCCTTTTTGTTCTGGGCGAGCACTTTCCCGTCTGCTTTTTTACCCATGAAAGTCACCCCTTGCATCGAATGTCCCGTTTGAACAGAGTCAAACGTCAGATCTATATTGTACCAAAAGCGCTTACGCTTACGCAAGAAAGGATGATCCACCGAACCGAACAGAAGCTACCAAGTGGAAAAAGGATCACTAATTTGCTTGAGCATCCCAGTCTCCGCAGCCTAAGTTGGAAAAAGGATCACTAATTCAGCTCATTTCACTCCTGACGAAGGAATATGGCCAAATTAAGTTTCCTTTTTCCACTTAAACCTCACAATTGTTGATTCTGGGGAGAAATAAGTTCCCTTTTTCCAACTAACACTGCTTACCTGCTTTTTCGCTAGCGCCCAGTTGGAGAAAGGCGGTCGAAGCGGACTGTTTTCACCCTTTTGAGTGAACTCGCTCAGTTTACATCTACTTATCCCCAACTTTATACACATCTTATCCACAAGAAGGGGGAATCATAATTCCCCAGAAATAAGGGGAACCTTCGCTTCCCTCAAACATATATAACTCTGTCAAAAAAGCACTGCTCCCTCACACAGGAAGCAGCGCCTCTTATTGTACCCGGTTTACTCTTGTGTTTTTTTCTTCTTCTTGCGGCGGCCGCTGCCCTCAGGATTGCCGCTCTTGTCGCTCCGCTCCACGTTGCCCGGCGTTACGGAAGGGCTGATGAAGACGCCGCCCTTTTTCTTCTTTTTGCGGCGGCTCTTGCCTCCGCCGCCGTTGGCCGCTGCCCCGCTGCCGAGATCCTCGCGGCTGCGGAACCGCGTGCTGGCGTCCACGCCGCGCAGCTCGCTGATCTGCTCGCCGGCAGGGGCGCCATAGCCGCCCTTGCCGGAGCCGAAGCCGAAGCTGATGCCGCGTCCCCCGGCACCGCCTCCGGCCTCACCGCCGCGGCCACGCCCGCCGCTGCGGTCCCGCTCCCGCGGCGCGCCGGCACCGCCAGCCTCGCCGCGGTTCACGGCCGCGAAGGCCCGGCGCGCTGCCTCTGCCGGGCCGCCGCCCCCGCGCTTGCCGCGGCCGCCAGCCGGCGCACCGCCGCTGGCTTCCTCCGCTGCGTGGGGCGCTTCTCCGGCGCGTGCTGCCGCGCCGGACTTGCCCTTGCCGGCGTGTGCAGCGCCGCCGGCCTTCCCCGGCCCGCTGCGCTGCCGGGCTTGCCTTTCCCGCCGGCTTTGGCTCCCAGCGGCTTGGCGAAGCCGCCGCCAGCACGGCCACCCTTGCCTCCGCGCCCGCCGTAGCTGCGGTGTTCACCCGCCGCACGCGGCTTCATGTCGACCAGCTCAAAGTCAATCGTGTGGTCGTCCATGTTGACCTTGGCCACCCGGATCTTCACCTCGTCGCCAATGCGGAACACCTTCGAGGTGCGCTCGCCAATGAGCGCCATATGAGCTTCGTCGAAGTGGTAATAATCATCGCTCAGCGCACTGAGGCGGATTAAGCCTTCGACGGTATTTTCCAGCTCGATGAACATCCCGAAGCTGGTCACGCTACTGACCATGGCGTCGAATTCCTCGCCAACCTTGTCCTGCATGAACTCAGCCTTCTTAAGCTGCTCCGTATCCCGTTCAGCCTCTACCGCCACACGCTCGCGCTCCGAGGACTGCTGGGCGATCTCCGGCATCCGGCTGGCGAGATATTCATGGCGTTTCTCCGTCAGCGCTCCGCCGTTCTCAATAACCTCCCGCATGACACGGTGAATCACGAGGTCGGGATAACGCCGGATCGGCGAGGTGAAATGGGAATAAAATTCCGCCGCCAGCCCGAAGTGGCCTGTGCTCTCCGCATCATATTTCGCCTGCTTCATGGAGCGCAGCATCATGGTACTGATGACGGTCTGTTCCTTCGTCCCCTGAATCTGCTCCAGCAGATCCTGCAGCGCGCGCGGATGCACCGAATTGCCCCGGCCTTTGACATGATAGCCAAAGTTCGCCGCAAAAGCCATGAAGTTCTGCAGCTTCTCCGGGTCCGGATCTTCGTGAATCCGGTACAGGAACGGAACCTTTAGCCAGTGGAAATGCTCTGCAACCGTCTCGTTCGCCGCCAGCATGAACTCCTCGATAATCTGCTCAGCCACGGAACGCTCGCGTTTCACGATATCTATCGCTTTGCCGTTCTCATCGACGATAATCTTGCTCTCTTCGAAGTCGAAATCAACCGCGCCGCGCCGCATCCGCGCATCGCGCAGCTTCATGGCAAGCTCTTTCATCAGGCGGAAATCCTCAATCAGCGGACTGTAGCGCTCCAGCAGCTCGGGGTCTTCATCTTCGACGATTTTGCGGACATCGGAGTAAGTCATTCTTTCTTTGGTGCAGATTACGCTCGTAAAGACATCATGCTTCACGACCTTCATATGCTCGTCGAATTCCATCTCACAGGACATCGTCAGCCGGTCCACCTTGGGATTCAAGCTGCAGATACCGTTCGACAGGCGGTGCGGCAGCATCGGGATTACCCGGTCCACCAGATAAACGCTGCAGCCGCGGTCAAAAGCTTCTTTATCGAGCTCAGAGCCTTCACGCACATAATAGCCAACGTCGGCAATATGCACGCCCAGCTTGTAGTGCCCGTTCTCCAGACGCGACACGTTCACCGCATCATCCAGATCCTTGGCGTCCGCACCGTCAATGGTGACAATGTTCAGTCCGCGCAGATCACGGCGGCCCTGCTGAATGATCTCTTCCTCTGTAATGGAATCTGGAGCCTGCTCCGCTTCACGCATCACTTCAGCCGGAAAAGCCTCCGGGAGCTGATGCTTCCGGATCACCGACAGAATATCTACACCCGGGTCATCCTTATGACCAAGGATCTCAATGATTTCCCCCTCAGCCGCAGCCCTGCCTTCCGGGTAATTTACAATGCGGACAACAACCTTCTCACCGTCCACCGCACCCTTGAAGGATTGCTTCGGAATAAAAATATCCCGGTTAATCCGCTTATCATCCGGCAGCACAAAACCATACGTCTCCAGGCTCTGGAACACACCTACGGTCTGCAGCACCCCTCTTTTGACGATCCGCACAACTTCGCCTTCCATACGCCCGCCGGACGGGCTTCGCGAGGTAATGCGCACCAGAACGATATCGCCGTTCATCGCACCCTTCAGATCATTGGCATTCATATAAATATCGGGATGAGCGCGGTCATCGGGAATCAGAAAAGCAAACCCCTTCGCATGAGCCTGTACACGCCCGCGCACCAAATCCATGCGCTCCGGTACCCCATAGCGGGCATTGCGGGTCAGTATCATTCTTCCATCCTGCTCAAGTGCGAGCAGCAATTGCTCGAACGCTTTGAACGACTCGCTGTCCTCTATCGCGAAATGGCTCACCAGTTCTTCATAAGTAAGCGGCTTATAAGCGGTCTCCCGCATGAAATTCAGTAATTCTTCCTGTGTTATCAACTTCGTCACCTCGGCCCTCCGCAGCATTTCGTATGCCACTGGCATATATGTATGTCTTGTCCCGTTATGCCTGTGCGTATTCCAGTAAATTTTACCTATATATACTCATACCCTAGTATACACGAAATCAATCCCGGGCATCCCTCTAATGATCAACCGGAGATTAACGGAACACAAAATGTACTGATCCAAAACAAAAAAGCCCCTGCCCCATTCCATTCAGAACAGAGCAAAGGCTTAATGTACGCTATCTAGTCAACCAGGACAGCCACCAGAATTGACATAATAAAAAATCCTGCTGCCAGTCCAACTGTTACACGCTGCAGTACGAGTTCCATACCACGTGCTTTTGTCTTACCAAAGAGATGCTCAGCACCGCCGGAGATGGCACCGGAAAGACCTGCGCTTTTCCCTTTCTGCAGAAGAACGACCGCAATTAGACCGACGGAAAAAATCAGGAGCAATACTTTCAAAAAGATATCCATTCACTTCCACCTCCTACGTCCAAGCATCACTATCTATGCTAATTTAGGTTTTACGTTTCATAAACAGCATTTTAATTTTATCATAGCCATGATACGAATACAACTGTACAAATCGGGTTCTCCTTATAACTTTAGCTTATTTCTTAGGTTTGTCTCCTGAACGAGCCCAGAAACAGCAATAGCAGCATGGAGATCACAATCACAGGCACGGAAAAGAAGGCATACGCCATTCCCTCCCACCCTCCAATTACGGAAAAGCTGCAGACCAGCAAAATTCCACCGCCTATCAACCCTACCAGCCCTGGATAAAAAATGAAGCTCTTCATCTGGCCTCCCCTTCGTGACAGCAACCAGCTGATCAGCACCAGGAGCATTCCTGCCCCTATGCCGGATATAATTGCGTTCATCATCCCACCCCTTCCAGTTATCTACTATTATAGAATACCTTCTCAGCGTATAGGATGCAAAAAAGAGCCTGCCGATACGGCAGACTCTTTAGAAGACTTAGCTCAAAAGCAATTATCTTTTGAGGTTGTAGAAGGATTTCAGGCCGTTGTATTGAGCCAATTCACCCAGTTCATCTTCGATGCGAAGCAATTGGTTGTATTTAGCGATACGGTCTGTACGGGAAGGAGCACCTGTTTTGATCTGGCCGGCATTGGTAGCCACTGCGATATCAGCGATAGTGCTGTCTTCGGACTCACCGGAACGGTGGGAGACTACAGCCGTGTAGCCAGCGCGTTTTGCCATTTCAATAGCATCAAACGTTTCAGTCAAAGTACCGATTTGGTTAACTTTGATCAGAATGGAGTTACCAATGCCTTCTTCGATCCCTTTGTTCAGACGTTCAGTGTTGGTTACGAACAGGTCATCCCCAACGAGCTGGATTCTGTTGCCCAATTTTTCAGTGAGCAGTTTCCAGCCTTCCCAGTCATCTTCGGAGCAGCCATCTTCGATGGTGATGATTGGGTATTTGTCAGCCCAGGAAGTGAGCAGGTCAACGAATTCAGCCGGAGTGAAGGATTTGCCTTCGCCTTCCAGGTGGTACTTACCGTCTTTGAAGAACTCGGTAGAAGCAACGTCCATACCCAGGAATACATCAACGCCTGGTTTGTAGCCGGCTTTTTCGATAGCTTCCATGATGGAGGACAGTGCATCTTCATTGGAAGTGAAGTTAGGAGCAAATCCGCCTTCGTCGCCAACTGCAGTGTTCAGGCCTTTGCCTTTAAGAACGGATTTCAGCGCATGGAAGATTTCAGCGCCTGTACGCAGAGCTTCTTTGAAGCTAGGTGCGCCAACCGGCAGAACCATGAACTCTTGTACGTCAACGTTGTTGTCGGCATGAGCGCCGCCGTTAACGATGTTCATCATTGGAACTGGAAGCTGTTTCGCGTTGAATCCGCCCAGGTATACATACAAAGGCACATCCAGAGCTGCTGCTGCAGCGCGGGCTACGGCCATGGATACTGCCAGAATTGCGTTCGCACCCAGTTTGCCTTTGTTGTGAGTGCCATCCAGGGTGATCATCAGTTTGTCGATGCCCAGCTGATCCAGAGCGTCCATACCGATTACTTCCGGAGCGATGATTTCGTTCACGTTCTCAACAGCTTTCAGAACGCCTTTGCCCAGGTAGCGGTTTTTGTCATCGTCGCGAAGCTCTACAGCTTCGTGAGCGCCAGTGGAAGCGCCGGAAGGAACGATTGCGCGGCCTTTAGCACCGGATTCCAGATAAACGTCAACCTCTACAGTAGGGTTACCACGGGAGTCGAGGACTTCGCGAGCGTACACATCAGAAATAATAGTCATGTAAGTTAATCTCCTTTTAACATGGGTTATAGTCTTGCAGGTACTGCCGGTTACTGCCTATTTGCGGCTGGCAATCATGGATTGGCCGGTCATTTCCGCAGGCTGCGGAAGTCCCATCAGATCCAGGATCGTCGGTGCCACATCTGCGAGAATGCCGGATTCACGCAGCACAACATTTTCAGTCGTTACGATGAAAGGAACCGGGTTGGTGGTGTGAGCCGTGAACGGTCGTCCCTGCTCATCAAACACCATATCCGCGTTGCCGTGGTCGGCAATGATGATGGCAACGCCGCCTTTGGCAACTACGGCATCCACAACCTTGCCCACACATTCATCCGTAACTTCTACAGCCTTGATGGTTGGTTCCAGCATACCGGAGTGTCCTACCATGTCAGGGTTCGCAAAGTTAAGGATAATGGCATCCTGTCTGTCTGCTTCGATTTCCGCTACGCAGGCCGCCGCCACTTCGTAGGCGCTCATCTCTGGCTTAAGATCATAGGTTGCCACTTTCGGGGAATTGATCAGGATGCGGGTTTCGCCTGGAAGCTCCTCATCACGTCCGCCGCTGAAGAAGAAGGTTACGTGCGGATACTTTTCGGTTTCCGCGATGCGCAGCTGCTTCTTATTCTGCTGTACAAGCACTTCACCCAGCGTATTGTCCAGGTTCTTCGGCGAGTACGCCACGTAGCCTTGAACCGTTTCACTGAAGGTAGTCAAACATACAAAATGCAGGTTTTGCGGGAACAAAGGACCCCGGTCGAAGCCGCGGAAATCCGAGTTTGTGAATACCTGCGACAACTGGATGGCACGGTCCGGGCGGAAGTTGAGGAACACGACGGAATCGCCGCTCTCTACTGTCGCTGTCGGTTTGCCTTCGCTGTCCACAATCACGCTAGGCTCAACAAATTCATCGTACACAGAGTTTTGGTAGGATGCAGTGATCGCCTGCAGCGCATCGGTATATTGCGGTCCTTCGCCGTAAACCATTGCGCGGTAAGCCTTCTCTACACGTTCCCAGCGCTTGTCACGGTCCATTGCGAAATAACGTCCGGATACTGTAGCGATTTTGCCTACGCCTACTTCCTCAATCTTGGCGATCAGATCCTTAATGAACTTCTGTCCGCTGTCAGGAGGTACATCGCGTCCATCCATGAAAGCATGGATATACACATCGTGCATATCTTCTTTCTTGGCCAGATCGAGCATGGCAAACAAATGATTGATATGGCTATGTACCCCTCCGTCGGATACCAGCGCATACAGGTGAAGCTTCTTGCCGGTTGACTTGGCGCTTCTTACAGCGGCAACCAGAGTTTCGTTCTCAAAGAATTCCCCTTCACGAATCGACTTGTCAATACGGGTCAGGTCCTGATACACGATCCGGCCGGCTCCGATGTTAAGGTGACCCACTTCGGAGTTGCCCATCTGTCCTTCCGGCAGACCCACAGCTTCGCCGCAAGCGGTGAGCGTGGTGTTCGGATACTGCTTCAGGTAACGGTCATAGTTCGGCTTGTTGGCTTGGGCAACAGCGTTGCCTTCAGTCGTATTGCGCAGACCGAAACCATCCATGATGATCAAAGCAACGGGTTTGGGTGCTGACATCCTTACTTCGCCCCCTCAACCAATGAAACGAACGAAGCAGGCTGCAGGCTGGCACCGCCGACGAGCGCGCCGTCGATGTCGCTTTGACTCATGTACTCCGTAACATTCTCCGGCTTCACACTGCCGCCGTATTGGATACGAACCGCTTCAGCCGTCGCTTGATCGTACAGGTCTTTTACAAGTGTACGGATATAGGCGATAACTTCGTTAGCATCCTGTGAAGTGGAGGATTTGCCGGTTCCGATAGCCCAGATAGGCTCATAGGCAATGACTACACTTGCAGCCTGCTCAGCGCTAAGGCCGGCAAAAGCGCCTTCGGTTTGAACTTTGCAGACAGCTTTCGTCTGGTCGGCTTCACGCTCTTCGAGCTTTTCGCCTACGCAGACAATTGGAGTAATGCCGTGGCGGAATGCCGCATGCATCTTCTTGTTCACGATTTCGTCCGTTTCGCCAAAGTATGCACGGCGTTCGGAGTGGCCGATAATAACATAATCTACGCCAAGGTCCTTCAGCATTACGCCGCTGATTTCGCCTGTGTAAGCTCCGTTATCTTCGAAGTGCAGGTTCTGTGCACCGATCTTGATGCTGGTACCCTTTGCCGCTGCAACCAGTGCAGGCAGGTTCGTAAATGGCGCGCAGATTACGGTCTCTACGCCTTCCACTTCGGCCCGGCCTTTGACTTCAGCGAAAAAGCCCTCCGCTTCGGAAACTGTTTTGAACATCTTCCAGTTACCGGCGATAATAGGTGTTCTGCTCATAGTAATGAAATGCCTCCTTCTACCTTCTACGTCTTACTTGTCGTTCAGTGCTTCTACGCCAGGGAGCGCTTTGCCTTCCATGAACTCGAGTGATGCGCCGCCGCCAGTGGAGATGTGATCCATTTGGTCAGCCAGGTGGAATTTCTCTGCTGCTGCTGCGGAATCGCCGCCGCCAATTACAGTGTAGCCTTCTGTAGTCGCGCAAGCCTTGGCTACAGCGAGTGTACCTTCGGCAAAAATATCGATTTCGAATACGCCCATCGGTCCGTTCCAAACCACCAGTTTGGAGTTTTTGATGATGTCGGCATAAATTTCACGAGTTTTAGGACCGATGTCCAGACCTTCCCAGCCAGCCGGGATATCCGTTACATCAACCACTTTGGTGTTGGCATCCGCACCGAACTTGTCAGCTACAACAACGTCAACCGGAAGCACGAAGTTTTTGCCCAGTTTTTTGGCCTTCTCGATAAATCCGAGAGCCGCATCGATCTTATCGTTGTCTACCAGCGAGTTTCCGATTTCGTAGCCTTGAGCTTTGGTGAACGTGTAGGACAGGCCGCCGCCGATCAGAACGTTGTCAGCCAGAGTCAGCAGGTTGTCGATAACGTCAATTTTGTCTTTCACTTTAGAGCCGCCGATGATGGCAGTGAAAGGACGTTCCGGATTGGAAAGAGCTTTGCCCAGAACATTCAGTTCTTTCTCCATCAGCAGGCCCGATACAGCCGGCAGGAAGTGAGCGATGCCTTCTGTGGAAGCATGTGCACGGTGAGCCGCGCCGAATGCATCATTAACGAACAGGTCAGCCAGTTCCGCGAACTGCTTAGCCAGTTCAGGATCGTTCTTTTCTTCGCCCGGATAGAAACGGACATTCTCAAGCACAAGCACATCGCCGTCTTTCAGTTCAGCGATTTTTGCTTTTACGGCTTCGCCGATTGCTTCATCAGCCTTAGCCACCGGTTTGCCGAGCAGCTCGGACAGACGCACAGCAGCAACAGTAAGGCGCATGGAATCTACGAATTGGCCTTTAGGACGGCCCATGTGACTGGCCAGAATGACCTTTGCACCGTTCTCAATCAGGTATTTAATCGTTGGAAGGGTTTCGCGGATACGGGTATCATCAGTGATCTTGCCGTCTTCCACTGGCACGTTGAAATCGACACGCACGAATACGCGTTTGCCTTTTACTTCTACATCACGGACACTTTTTTTGTTCATGATTACTTTTCCTCCACACCCAAAATTGGTCATTCACGAATCCATTTAGAAAGAGCGGAAACAAGGAACTTCTGTTTCCGCTCTATAGATGCCGCTTATGGGAAATCGGTATTACTTAGCCAGCTTAGCGAAGTGTTCCAAAGTGCGAACGAGCTGTGCAGTGTAGGACATTTCATTGTCGTACCAAGCAACAGTTTTAACCAGTTGTTTGTCGCCAACAGTCATAACCTTAGTCTGTGTAGCATCGAACAGGGAACCGAAAGTCATACCCTTGATGTCGGAAGATACGATTTCATCTTCAGTGTAGCCATAAGTGTCTGGGTCGGAAGCTGCTTTCATCGCTGCGTTCAGTTCTTCAACAGTAACGTTCTTTTCAAGAACAGTAACCAGCTCAGTCAGGGAACCAGTAGCTACAGGCACACGTTGTGCTGCGCCGTCCAGCTTGCCTTTCAGTGCAGGAATTACCAGACCGATAGCTTTGGCAGCACCGGTAGTGTTAGGAACGATGTTCTCAGCAGCAGCGCGGGCGCGTCTGAAGTCGCCTTTAGCGTGTGGAGCATCCAGTGTGTTCTGGTCGCCGGTGTAAGCGTGGATAGTAGTCATCAAGCCTTCAACGATTCCGAACTTGTCGTTCAGGACTTTTGCCATTGGAGCCAGGCAGTTAGTTGTGCAAGATGCGCCGGAGATAACAGTTTCAGTACCATCCAGTACGTCATGGTTAACGTTGTATACAACGGTCTTCATGTCGCCGGTAGCTGGAGCGGAGATTACTACTTTTTTAGCTCCGCCTTTCAGGTGCTTCTCAGCTGCTTCTTTAGTTGTGAAGAAACCTGTGCACTCCAGAACGATGTCAACGCCGAGGTCACCCCAAGGCAGTTCTTCCGGGTTGCGGTTCGCCAGAACCTTAACTTCTTTGCCGTTCACTTTGAAGAAGCCGTCATGTACTTCAACTTCTCCCTGGAATTTACCTTGAGTTGTATCATATTTAAGCAAATGAGCAAGCATCTTAGCATCAGTCAAGTCGTTGATGGCTACCACTTCGATACCTTCTACATTTTGAATACGGCGGAATGCAAGGCGTCCAATACGTCCAAAACCGTTAATACCAACTTTTACACTCATTGAATAGTTCCTCCTAGATTTCGTTTTATTTATTCAAGACAAGCCGTTAAGCTTGTCAAGACAACAATGTTAAGTATAATGCATAATACCTTGACTTGCCCCCCATATATTGGGAACTATAGGACCGTATGGTTCTGATTATCAATTTCCTTGCCGATTTCGACAGCAGCCGCCTCATCGGTAACGAGGATATCCTCCTGCCCAAAGCGCAGCATCGCATGAATTGCTTTTGCCTTGCGTTTGCCGCCAGCAATACCGATAACCACTTCGGTGCGGATAATATCTTCCAGGCGGAGCCCCATAGTCAGCATGGTATGGACAACCTGACCCTCTTCGTTAAAATAATAGCCGAACGATTCGGCAACCGCTCCTTCTTCCTGGATTTCAGCGATGGTTGCCTCATCCAGCTTACGGCGGCGGGTCATTTCCATGGCATCTCCAATACCATGCACAATAATACGCGATCTGCGGATGATTTGCACGATCTCCCCTATGTTGAAGTCGAGCGCCAATGACTGGTACGCATCTTCACTTAGTAAATCAGGTACATGGAGGAGGCGGTAATTGGCTCCAATCCTCTTGGCCATTGTTGAAGCAATCGTATTGGCCTGAATTTCCATGCTCTCACCCAGCCCTCCACGTGCCGGGACAACCCAGGCATTCTTGTAGGAAAGGGGGATTGGTAGTGTGAGCTGGTCCGCCATTTCAGCGAGTGTCGAACCCCCTGTAACGGCAACAGTATCTTCGGAACGCAGTACGCCGAGCAATGCTTTGGCGCCCGCGCGTCCCAGTTCACGCTTGGTGAACGGCGACGTTTCGCAATCACCGGGTACAACAATAACTTTGTTCAGACCATACGTTGTACGAATTTTCTCCTCCAGATCATCCAGGCCAAACAGGCTCTTGGCGATGGGCTCCAGCAGGTCAAGCAGTCTGCGTCCGGCATCGCTTACGCGCATGCCTACGCTCTCGATCTCAATGAGCCCTTGCGATTTCAGAAGATCCGTCTCGGCGCGCAGTACCCGCTCGGTCATATCAAGCGAAGCGGCCAGCGTTCTGCGCCCAATAATATCGGACAGCATGATCTGATGCAGAATCGTGTAACGTCTCTTAAGGGTTTCCATGAGATCAGGCAGAAGCTGCTTTTGGATTTCTAATAAATTACGCATGCTTTCACTCCTGCAACTTCGTCTTCCTCTTATTCCCTTGTCCATGGTCTTAAAACGTCCCGGGTTAACTTTTTAAGTCCCACCCATATTCTACCCAAATATTACGCGGAGTGCAAGTCTTCCGAGAGTATAATTCTCAACCTCTTTTCATCTTATACATCTGCCGCATGAAGGAAGGTCCTGAAAGCCCTGCAATTTGCATACATAAATCCGCTCCAAAACTAGATACCAAAGGAGGGCCTGAAGAAGATATTTTTGCAACAGCCAGAATTATTCCGTTGCAATTGAGCCATAAATAGATTATAATAATTTTTGTTGCGCCCGTGGTCCAATGGATATGACGTAGGCCTCCGAAGCCTGAGATCCAAGTTCGATTCTTGGCGGGCGCGCCATTAATTTCTTTTTTGTACATAATTTAGCAATGCTCACTTATAGTATTTAACCAAAGAGCCGCTGGTTGGCTCTTTTTTTATTAACTAAGTTTGACTTTCTTTGACTTTTTGTTTGAATTTGTTTATCATGTGGTTATTACGGTAACAGTAACAATGAACACATTCGAAGAACCAATTCAAGGAGGTTTTCCACGTGAGTTATATTCCTATGGTAGTAGAACAGAGCAACCGCGGCGAGCGCGCTTATGACATCTATTCCCGCCTGCTGAAGGACCGCATCATTTTCCTCGGAACGGAGGTTAATGACGTGGTAGCCAATTCCATCATTGCACAAATGCTCTTCCTGGCTGCCGAGGATCCGGATAAGGACATTCACCTGTATGTGAACAGCCCTGGCGGTTCCATTACAGCCGGAATGGCTATATTTGATACAATGCAGTACATCAAACCGGATGTTTCCACGATTTGTGTGGGCATGGCCGCTTCCATGGGAGCCTTCCTGCTGAATGCCGGTGCCAAGGGCAAACGCTTCGCGCTGCCAAACAGTGAAATTATGATTCACCAGCCGCTGGGCGGTGCTCAAGGACAGGCTACGGACATCGAAATCCGCGCCCGCCGTATCCTTAAGCTTCGCGACAAGCTGAACCATATCCTGGCAGAACGTACCGGCCAGCCGCTGGAACGCATCGAGAAGGATACAGACCGCGACTACTTTATGAGTGCTGTTGATGCAGCGGAATATGGTATTGTCGATAAGGTTATCGAAAAGACGCTTCCTTCAGGCGTCTAAAATCCAAGCAAACACAAGAAGAGGCTGCCCGGACCAATGGTCCGGTGCAGCCTCTTCTGTGTTTGCTTAACTGTATGTCATCCCAGCCGCCCGTAACCCAGAGAATCCAGCTTACCGGCGATTACACGGTAACCTCGCCCATTGGGATGCACATGATCCAGGGACAGCAGGCTGCGCTCATTGCCGGCAAACTCATGATAGATGGAGGCAAACCCGCATACACCGCTGCTGTAGCCCGCAGCAAAGGCGTTAAACTGGCGCACCCAGTCTGTCGCTTCCGTTAGCTGAGGATAGGGATTATAAAGCCCTACTATACGGATGATACAGGGCTGTCGGCTGCCGTACTTCAATTGCCGGAGCGAACCCATAATCCCACCGAAATTTCTTTTGCATTCGCGGAGCGCCCTTGCCAGCGCAGGAGACAGATCACCCGGACGAAATGACACAGCTTTGGCTGCCTTGATCAGATCGTTCCCGCCAATCGACAAAGTAATGATCTCTGCATTCCGGATGGACTGGCGGAATATGGGGTCACTGCCCAGACGCTGCTCCAGCGCAGCCGTAGTTAATCCATTGATGCCAAGATTCATAGCGCCTACGGGCTCGCGCAACCGCCCCTCAGCCATTCTGCGGTACACCGGCACAAATCCGTTGCCAGGCAGCGCCCCGAATCCGGTCGTTAAGGAATCGCCAATGGCCGTGTACTGATAGCTCATCTCTTCTTTCCTCCCCGCAATAAGCTGGTTTCTCTTTCAGCTTATGAACAGGAAAGGCATTAGGTAACCGGAAGGTGTCCATACACGGCATCTGCGGAGCGGGCTAATCTGCCCTTTTATCACAAATTGTTCTATTTCAGTCCAGCGAACGGGCTGCTGCCGGACGGCAGCAATTCCTTAAAGGTGAACTCAAACTGAGGGAACCCGGCCGCATATGCAGTGTATTCATAGAGCTGGAAGAAGACGACCATTTTCCCGTCTTTCACATAAAAGTTCTTCTCCGTGTTAAGGCCGTTGAAACCGCCCAGGTAGCCGCCGTCCGCCTTAATCAGCTTGGACAGCTTGGCATTTAGCTCTTTTTTATAGTTAGGGTTGGCCTTCAGCACATCCCCGATCAGCAGACGTTTGCCATCCTTCAGAGAGAAGGTAAACGCATTGCGGTAGGTCATACCATGAGCCCCTCCGTTGTACTCGTAGTGCTGCGTAATAAGGCTTAGGATGCCGTCCTGGTTGTAAGTAATCACGTATCCGCCGTCATATTCATAGGGCCGGTCATCTGAAGGTTTGTTCGCAATTTCTTTTTCCGCTTCGGCTGCAAACTTGGTAAAGGTCTGCTTGATCGTGTCATTGATTGTTTTCTGCGCCGCGGCATTGGCCAGTCCGGACACCTGCGGGTAGTCCAGCTTGACCGGTGCGTCTTTATGGTCCTTGACGATGCTCTCCGTCTTGATGGTGATCGCATTTTGCGGTTTGCTGACCACATTCAGCCGGCCCGAAGCCGCATTCCAATCCCCTTTGTATCCCAGAAAATCGCTGATCAGATCAAATGGAACAAACAAGCGGTTATTGATGTTTTTGCCCTCATACTCATTCAGATAAAAGTTATTGACCGAGATGGAGTTCTCGTATTCAGAGACTGTCAGCTTAACCTTAGCTGTTCCTTTGCCGATCGTATAGGCTTTTTCCGCTTTATCGTAGGTTAAAGGCATGCCGAGGGAATCCCGCAGAAACGTAACCGGAACCCAGACTTTACCCTCACGGACCATACCGGTCTGCGGGGTAATCGTCCCGTTCACCTTCAGCACAACCAGGGATTGACCGGCTTTGGACTGTACCGCCTGTACCGCTGCTGCTGCAGCCTGACCGGCCTCTGCGGGCAACAGCCCTCCACCGAGTAAAACTCCTGCTGCCACAATGCCTGCGCCCCATTTACGGGCCTGCTTCTTCTTCATGTTCTTCATAATAGTATCCCCTTCCGCTGGTATGTTGATAGCCTTGATGTGATTTCCATAATATCGAAGCGACAGCTTGCTTGCTGCCCCCATTCACTCTTCCCATTATAAAGACATTAGAGATGGCGGTTGTTACAAAGCCCCTTACAATATTTTAAGCTTCGCCGGTGATTCCAGGTCTGCTTATTACATTTCTTTAAACAAAATGAGAGATTTCGCAACCATTCGCAGCCAAAAAATAAAAAGAGGCACTGCTCTCCGCTGTGCCCAGCAGAAGAAGCGCCTCTTGACGAGTTTTGTTTATTTCAGCTCATACATTACGCTAAGCTGGGTTGAGACTCTGACTTCCCCGGGTTCAACGTAGGTGCCTCCGGCAGCATCTGCCGATGATTTGGCCATCGCCGCATTCTCCATATAGACGACCGGGTTATTGCCGTCATCGCTCTGTGTGACCGCAATCACCTGTCCCAGGCTCCGTTTGGCTGCTTTGGCAATAACTCCGGCTTTTGCATCCGCATTTGCCATGGCTTTCTCAATCACCTGCGCTTCTAAGGCGGAAGGATTTTCGATTGCAAACTGGGTATTTCCGATGTTGTTCGCTCCTGCCGCGGAAGCCGCATCGAGCAGCTGTCCGACCTTGTTCAGATCACGATAGGTGACCTTCAGCGAATGCTGGGCAATATACCCTTTGATCTGCTGACCCTCTTTTTCATTATAAGTGTAGTTCGGCTGCACGATGAATTGTGTGCTCTGAATGTCCTTGTCTGCAATGCCCCAAGTCGTCTTCAGCAATGCTGAAATCTTACTGATCTTGCCTCCAATGATCTTCTGTGCTTCTTCCGCTGATGCTGCCGTAGCGTTAACCCCAATCGACAGATAAACGACATCCGGCTTGAGCGAGAGTTCACCCTTGCCGATGACACTCACAACATTTCTCTGGACATCCTCGGCGGCGTAAGCCTTTTCAGGACCTTGAATCACTCCACCCAAAGCCATACCTCCAATCATCAAACTTCCTGCCAGCATTACTGCTCCGAGCTTTTTACTCCATGCCTTCATGTTTGCCATCCCCTTTCGTTAATTGAAATTGTTGTTATGTACCCTCTAGACGGAGTGGCTTGCCAAAAGTTGCATAGCGTTAATGGGTTGCGTAAAAAAATTAATTAAAAAAAGCCCCAAAGGGCTTTTTGTCATACCATTTTAAAAGTACGGTCCTGCAACAATTACTGGTTCTCAAGCTCTTCTTTGCTGACAAGACTTGTCAAAGCGGTTACAGCTTGATCCGCATCGGCGCCATCCGCGCTGATAAAAATCTCCGTGCCGGAACTGATCGCCAGGCTCATAATACCCATGATGCTTTTAGCGTTCACTTTTTTATCGTCTTTTTCAACGAATATCTCCGACGAGAATTTGTTAGCTTCCTGCACGAACAATGCTGCCGGCCGAGCGTGAAGACCCGTCTTCAACCGTACAACTACCGGGTGCTTTGTCATGAAACGCTTACCCCCTATTTGAGATCTGCCCAAAAATTTCACATTAATTTTATAATATTATATCATTATAACCTCAACCGCACTAGAAAAAAATATTCAGCCGCCCCGGACCTTATCCGCCAGCTCGTCAATTTTGCGCAGACGGTGGTTTACTCCCGATTTACTTACCGTACCCTTCAGCATTTCGCCGACTTCCTTAAGGTTAATATCCGGGTGTGCCAGTCTGATCTCGGCTACCTCGCGCAGCTTATCCGGCAGGCTTTCCAGTCCCACTTCACGCTGCAGCAGCTTGATGTTCTCGATCTGACGCACCGCCGCGCTGATGGTCTTGTTGAGGTTCGCCGTTTCGCAGTTGACGATCCGGTTGACGGAATTGCGCATATCGCGCATAATCCGCACATCCTCGAACTTGAACAACGCTTGATGGGCACCGATCAGACTCAGGAACTCGATAATCTTCTCGCCTTCCTTGATGTACAGAATGAAGCCTTTTTTACGCTCGATGCAGCGGGCATTCAGATGAAACTCACCCGCCAGCTCCACCAGAGCCTTGCAGTGCTCCTCATACATCGAAGCGATCTCCAGATGGTAGGAAGACCCTTCCGGATTGTTGACCGAACCTCCAGCCATAAATGCCCCGCGCAGATAAGCGCGCTTGCAGCAGTTCTTGCCGATAATCTCCGGATCGATCCCATCGGTGAAGATGAAGCCCTCGGAGACGATCCGCAAGTCCTTAAGGATCTCCTGGACACGGCTTGGAATTCGGACGATATAGACGTTATTCTTCTTCAAACGCATTTTTTTACGCACGAGCAGCTCGATATGGACCTGGTAATATTTCTTAAGTAAAGAATATACCCGCCTTGCAATCGCGGCGTTCTCCGTCGAAATGTCGAGAACTACCTTTTTGCTTGAAAGCTGCACGGAACCGTTCATCCGGATCAGCGCGGACATCTCCGCTTTCTCGCAGCAAGGCTGGCTCTCCACCATCGTCAGCTCTTTTTTGGTAAGGGCCGCAAAAGACAAGGGGCTCACCTCTTTCATGTTCCTAAATGAACTTATCTGGAAGTCCAGTCCTGCACAAGCTGGTAAATATGATGACTGAGCTTATCTGTATCATGCCTCAGATAGGTCTTGAATAATACCAGCTTGTCAGCAATAACCTTATACCCGTTGCCATCCACGATCTCACGGTCAAGCTGTACCGGACGGGCACCCTTTTCCGCATACTTGACCTGCACCTGCTCGGGAATTTCCCCGTCGTTCACGATCACATAATCGAATAAATGCAATCCAACATGGTCATAGACAGCCTGAAGGTGGTCGCTGACGGTATAGTTGTCCGTTTCTCCGGGCTGGGTCATCACGTTGCAGACAAAAATTTTGATCGCATCCGAGGCTACAATGGCCTCCGCCAGCTTAGGTACAAGCAGATTGGGCAGGATGCTCGTATACAGGCTGCCCGGACCGCACAGGATGGCGTCGGCATTGCGGATCGCCTCCAGGGCCTCCGGCAGCGGCTCAACATCCTCCGGCTCCAGGAAGACCCGTTTGATGACACCGCCGGCTTCCGGAATTTTGGACTCGCCGGTGATAATGGAGCCGTCGGCCATCTCGGCATGCAGCACTACGGCTTCACCGGCAGCAGGCAGCACCCGGCCGCGCACGGCGAATAACCGGCTAAGCTCCCGGACTGCAGTAACGAAATCGCCGGAAATATCCGTAAGCGCCGCCAGAATCAGATTCCCCAGGCTGTGCCCGGCTAACCCTTCACCGCTGCTGAAGCGGTATCTCATGATCTGGGCCATAAGCGGTTCTACATCAGCCATTGCTGTCAGTACATTGCGGATATCGCCGGGGGCGGCATTTGCAGTTCACTGCGCAGTATGCCGGAACTTCCCCCGTCATCCGCCACAGTCACTATCGCTGTAATATCAAGCGGCTTTTCCTTCAAACCGCGAAGCATAACAGACAACCCCGTACCCCCACCCATGACGACGATACGCGGACGCTGTCCTTGTTCTTCAGCCACTATTGATCCCTTCTCTCTTAATGCCGATCACGCTCGGAATCCCGGTGGCTGACCGCTACCGCTTCCGTCTCGCTAACCCCCAGCATCTTGCCCAGATATTCGGATATCGCCACAGAGCGGTGTTTGCCGCCTGTGCAGCCAATGCCGATAATAATCTGGGACTTGCCTTCTTTCCGGTATTGCGGAATCAGGAAATGAAGCATATCCAGCAGTTTGGTCAGAAATACCTGTGTTTCCGGCCATTTCATTACATAATCGTATACTTCGCTGTCCTGGCCCGTCTTAGGCCGCAGCTGATCCACATAATGCGGATTAGGCAAAAAGCGGACATCAAACACGAGGTCTGCGTCGATCGGAATCCCGTATTTGAAGCCAAACGAGGTAATGTTGACGGAAAGGGTGCTTTTGCCCAAATGGGAAAAGCGTGAGACGATCCTTTCCTTCAGCTGAACCGGCTTCATGCTGCTGGTATCCAAACACAGGGTAGCTGAATTCTTCAGCTCCTCCAGCATTTGGCGTTCCAGACGGATGCCGTCAAGCGGCATGCCTTTGGGTGCCAGCGGGTGATGCCGCCGGCTCTCCTTATAGCGCTGTACCAGTACGGAATCCGTTGCATCCAGGAACAGAATTTCGAAGCCGATCGTAGACTCATCCTTGATATAGGATAGCGATTCCGACAAAGCTGTGAAAAACTCTCTGCCGCGCAAATCGATAACGAGCGCCACCTTGGCAATTTTCCCTTTCGACTGCTCTATCAGCTCGGCGAACTTGGGAATCAGCACCGGCGGCAAATTATCCACACAGAAGAATCCGAGATCTTCCAGGCTCTGCACAGCAATTGTCTTGCCTGCACCTGACATGCCCGTAATAATAATCAGGGTGGCTCCACCGGGCGGTGATTGTTCCAATTCGGTCATCGAAGCGCCCCCTCCCTATCCATAGTATATGAATAATTCCAGCTGCTTAAGAACGCAGCAAAAGACCTGCGGCACCGATAATACCCGCATCATTTCCCAGCTCGGCAGGCACGATTGTCACACCGGTCTGCAGCGGGGCCGGAGCCAGCTTGGCGAACACGCGGCGGACCTCGTCAAAGAGAATGTCTCCGGCTTTGGAAACACCGCCGCCGATGATAAACACTTCGGGATTCAGCACCGCTGCAACAGCAGCCATGGATTTGCCCAGATAGAAGGCAGCACGGTTCACAATCCGCAGAGCCACTTCGTCTCCGGCCTTAGCCGCATCAAATACCTCTTTGGCTGCGATCTTCTCTACCATGGACAGCGAGGTGCGGTCGCCGCGGCTTACAGCATCATTAGCCATGCGGATAATACCCGTAGCAGAGGAAACCGTTTCCAGGCAGCCCATATTGCCACAGCCGCATTGAATAGCTTCCAGGTCAGGCACAACAGAAATATGCCCAAGCTCGCCGGCAAGTCCTGCAAACCCTTGATACACCTTGCCGTTAATAATAATTCCGCCGCCGACACCGGTGCCCAGCGTGTAGCACACACAGTTCTCCACACCGCGTCCCGCGCCGCTCCAGGCCTCGCCCAGCGCAGCCACATTGGCGTCATTGTCTATTTTGACTGGCTTGTTCAAACGACCTTCCAGAATGGATCGGATCGGCACATCTCTAAAACCTATGTTAGGCGCAAGGATGATAATTCCTTCACGAATATTCGTAAACCCGGCCAGGCCCGCTCCTACACCGGCAAGCTGATCCCAAGAGTACGGGGAGTCCTCCACAATCTGACGCACATACTTTTCGATATTATCGATGACGGCATCGACGCCATCCGCAGTCCCCGTAGGCCCCTCATAGGTATGCAGCAGGTTCCCTTCGGCATTGCAGATTCCAACCTTAATCGTGGTTCCACCTAAGTCAACGCCAACGTAGATACTTTCAGACATGTAACAAGCCACCTTTTTCTATGCTAAAATAGTTAATCCTACGTACCCACTATAATAGAAGGTACCCCTGCGGTCAAGGAAAGGCGGCACACCCGGGCATATAAGGCGGCTGGTATTTTTTTATGCAAAAAGAAACGGCTTGGCCGTCCTCCAAAAGAGGCGGCTTCCGTTTCTCCAGACGTTTGAACTATGCGCTATTCCGACAAAATCCGTTTTTGCCCCTCCAGTGCGCGGATCGGCGCGATATTCTGGGTGAATTCAAGCGTGCCCATGTATTGTCCCGCTTCATCACGGACAGCGAAATAACGGATGTAAATAAATTTATCTTTGATGGCAATCCAGAAATCCTCAGCATCCTTGCGGCCTGCCTTGAAATCGGCCAATAGCTTTTCTACCACGTGCACGCTTTGCGGCGGATGGCAGTTCTGCACGGTGCGTCCAATGACCGCCTTGGTGCGGGCAAAAATACGCTCTTTGCCATGCGAGAAGTAGCGGACTACGTCATTTTCGTCAATAAACGTCAGGTCGACCGGCAAATGGTTCAGCACTGTTTCCAGCTGATGCAGCGACAACAGGCCCGTTTCGAAGCGGATAAAGCCCTGAGGAGCCACTCCCCCTCCTGCGCTGGCGCTGCCGCGCCTTCCGGTTCCGGGGCACGTTCAGGAATCCATTCCTGCTCGGGCGCAGCCAGGCAGAAGCCGATTTCATCGCTTTCGCGGGCGATTTTGACCCATTCATCCTCAGTCAGCTTATCGAGCGCCATCGGCAGCAGGATGTTTTCTTCCTTAAAGATCATTTCATTTACTTCCTGAATAATGTTCGCCAGCAGAGCACCAAGCTCCTCGGCTTCCCCGTTGTAAGAACTGAGCGCGGCTTTGGCCTGCTTAATCATGCTGCGGATACCGTCATCCACTCCCCACATCACCTTGGTGGGACCATAGATGCCGTATTTCTCAAGATAGGGAAACAGCAGATTCTCTTTGCGGCTGTAGTGCTTGTCGAGATCGAGCAGCAGGCTCAGATCCTCCAGCAGCTTGAACCTTATCTCCTCCGTGCCGCTTCTTAGGAATTTATCGGTATGCAGCTGGAGGCGGAAGTTCACAAGACGTTCAATCTCGCGGTTCTCCAGCTTGAAGGTGTGTACGGGATGCCCCGGCTGTTCCTCCGGTTTATTGGACCGGTGAATCTCCTGGATCGACCCTTTGAAAATGGCCGTGTGCACAGAGCACAGGCGCTGCACCTCCTCTACAGGAATCCCCTCTTCCGTCATCAGTGAATGCTCCATAGCCGAAATTTCCGCTACCGTAACATCGCCTACCGCTTCTGCAAAACGCGCCTTGACTTCCTCCACACTTTTTCCGGCATGCAGCTCCTTGATAATTTCCCTAAGCATGGCTTGGCGGCGTGTCTGCTCGGGAACATCCACTTCCCGGTTGTTGATCAGTTCGCTCATAGTACTCTCTCCTCTATTCAATAATCTCGAAGCCATGGCGTTCAAAAGCTTGCCGGACGATTTCGCGATTCATTTTCTTCATTGTGATTCCTTTGGACAGGGTCATGAACCGGCCTGCCGTCTGCAGCATGCCTGGCTTGGTGATATCGCGGAACCCCAGCTCCACCATAATATCTACGACCTCCGGATAACGGCTGACCAGCTCAAATATGGACTCATCCATGTTAAGGCTTTTGCTCATTGCGCTCTCCTCCTGCAGCTTAACCTCGGGCTAATTGATAACCTTTCTCAACATCAGCTTAGCATAGGGCATAGAGCCGGATTGTGATTGCAATCACAAATTCACAAACTTAATTAAGCTGCCAAATGATTGAATTGCCACGTGGATACGGAATGACATGTATATAGAAAAAAGCTGCCCCTCCGCATGTTATAGCGTCGGAAACAGCCTCTCGGAAAGGTTGCTGCAGGTTATAGCATTCTGCTCAGCCTGGACGAATTGCGGATATCGTGCGAGATCCGCATGCTGCAGAATTTGGGGCCGCACATCGAGCAGAAATGCGCTGTTTTGGCGCCTTCCGCCGGAAGCGTCTCATCATGGTACTCCAGCGCGCGTTCCGGGTCCAGCGACAAGTGGAACTGGTCACGCCACCGGAACTCGAACCGCGCCTTGGAGAGTGCGTTGTCCCGATCCTGCGCGCCCGGATGCCCCTTGGCCAAGTCAGCGGCATGTGCAGCGATTTTGTAAGTAATGACACCTTCACGCACATCGTTCTTGTTCGGCAGGCCCAGATGCTCCTTCGGGGTAACGTAGCAGAGCATTGCTGTCCCGAACCAGCCGATCATCGCCGCACCGATTGCCGATGTAATATGGTCATAGCCGGGGGCAATATCCGTGGTCAGCGGGCCGAGTGTGTAAAAAGGCGCTTCCCGGCAAAGCTCCAGCTGCTTATCCATATTCTCCTTGATCTTGTGCATCGGCACATGGCCTGGACCTTCCACCATCACCTGAACGTCATGCTTCCAGGCCAGCGCCGTCAGCTCCCCCAGCGTCTCCAGTTCAGCAAACTGGGCCTCATCATTGGCATCGGCGATGGAGCCCGGGCGGAGTCCGTCTCCCAGGGAAAAGGCGACATCATAGGTTTTCATAATCTCGCAAATCTCCTCAAAATGCGTATATAAAAAGTTCTCCTGGTCATGGGCAAGGCACCAGGCCGCCATAATGGAACCCCCCCGTGAGACAATTCCTGTCATTCTGCCGGCCGTAAGGGGAATATAGCGCTTCAGCACCCCGGCATGAATGGTGAAGTAATCCACGCCTTGCTCCGCCTGTTCAATGAGCGTGTCGCGGTACAGCTCCCAGGTCAAATCCTCAGCGATTCCTTTTACCTTCTCCAGCGCCTGATAGATGGGCACTGTACCGATTGGAACCGGCGAGTTGCGGATAATCCATTCGCGGGTGGCATGGATTTTTGCACCGGTGGAGAGGTCCATAATCGTATCGGCTCCCCAGCGTGTTGCCCACCTCATCTTCTCCACTTCTTCATCGATGGATGAAGATACGGCAGAATTTCCAATGTTCGCATTGATCTTGACCAGGAAATTACGCCCGATGATCATCGGCTCACTCTCGGGATGGTTGAGATTGGAAGGAATAATGGCCCGGCCTGCCGCGACCTCGTCCCTTACAAATTCAGGCCGGGTGTTCTCACGGATGGCGATATACTCCATCTCCGGTGTAATGATCCCCTGCCGCGCATAGTGCAGCTGGGTGACATTGCGGCCCTCACGCGCTCTTAACGGGCGCCGCTTCAAGCCGGCAAAGCCTTCTTCCGGCAACCCGTCCACAGTCCTTCCGTTATCCCTGGGCTGCACGGCTCTCCCGGCGTATTCTTCCGAATCTCCGCGTTCCGCAATCCAGCATAACCGGTGCGGCGGAAGGCCCCTGCGGATATCGGTCTCTTGTCCGTCGTCCGTATAAATCCCGCTGGTATCATAGACACGCAGCGGCGCATTGTCCGAATCTCCCGCCACGCCCTCAGTCCGGCTAAGACAGATTTCACGCATCGGAACCTGAATGTCCGGGCGTGAGCCCTCTACATACACCTTCCGGCTCGCGGGGAATCCTGAAAGATTAACCTCTTCCTTCTTTACTGAATCTGACATTCTTATCTCCTCCTCTATGCCCTATGAGCAATATGCAGATAAGATAATCACGCAGCAAGCAGAAACGGCTGCACCGTCCTTGCATAAGGAGGGTACCGTTTCAGCGAGAATTAATAAGGATAACTTATAGCGCCAAGTCTATAAATTCTTATAATTCAAAAAGCCGCTCCACCTGGAGCGGCTTTATTCAGGAACAGCCAAAGAAGGCTGCGCTAAAAAAGGTCCGACTCCACTTTCCTACGCTGGTATGATCCAGATCAGGTTCAAGGGTCCGGGAATCAGTTATCCCGTCTCAGCCTATTCAGGCTCCCCTAGTGGGTATCTTATCTAAGTAAATACAATTTACATGGATTGGTATTTTGTGTCAACTAAAAATTTTGCTGACTGAGCGCCTCCGTTACTTATCCAGCGTTTCGCTCCAGTCATGCACCATCGAGCCTTCCAGATATTTCTCGGCATCCATGGCAGCCATGCAGCCGGTCCCGGCAGCCGAGATCGCCTGGCGGTAACGGGTATCCTGCACATCGCCGCAAGCAAACACGCCCGGAATGTTAGTTTCTGTTGTACCCGGATTCACAACGATATAGCCGTTAGCATCGGTAGTGATCTGGCCACCCAGGAAGGCCGTGTTCGGTGTATGGCCGATAGCGACAAATACGCCGTCCGCTTCCACAAGCTCTTCAGCCCCCGTCTCATTGTTGCGGACCTTCAGTCCCTTCACCCCGGTATCCCCGATGGCGACTTCAAGCGGCGTACGGTTCAGTGCCCACGCCACCTTGCTGTTCTCCCGTGCGCGGTCCTGCATGATCTTCGAAGCGCGCAGCTCCGAACGGCGGTGGACCAGGGTCACGCTGGAAGCGAACCGCGTCAGGAAGCTCGCTTCCTCCATGGCGGAGTCGCCGCCGCCGACCACTACAATCTTTTTGCCGCGGAAGAAGAACCCGTCGCAAGTAGCGCAGGTGCTGACTCCGCGTCCGACATTATCCTGCTCTCCCGGGATGCCCAGGTATCTCGCCGAAGCCCCGGTCGAAATAATTACGGTCTCTGCTTCCAGCACACCCAAACCATCCACGGTTATCTTAAACGGGCGCTGCGAGAAGTCCACAGCCTCCACCCAGCCATTCTTAAATTGAGCCCCAAAGCGCTCTGCCTGCTTGCGCATGTTATCCATCAGATCCGGACCCAGGATGCCGTCAGGAAAACCAGGGAAGTTCTCTACCTCTGTCGTTGTAGTCAATTGTCCTCCGGGCTGCAGGCCTTCAATAACAAGGGGGCTGAGATTGGCACGTGCCAGGTAAATCGCGGCAGTCAGTCCTGCCGGGCCTGTTCCGATTACAATGGTTTTGTACATGAGTATATCCTCCTTAGGGTCAGATATTTTCTGTAAAAGGCGGCAAAATGTCACCTGCCGCCCCGTCCTGCGGGAACCCGCAGACTTGATGAATACGCCGCGCGTACCGGCTTACCATCGAAACCGAAACGCTGTAGCACTGGGCAGCCTCACGATAGGTAAGCGGATAGCCATGCAGCTTGGCGGTTAAATATTCCAGAGCTGCACACCAGCCTGCAGTATGCCTAAACAAGGGAACATCCGGGTAGAGACGGCTGATGAACTGCTTCCAGAGGAGCTCGGCATCCTTCTTCAGAAGGGCATCATAACGCCGGTCCATCACGGCAGCCGTCTGGTCAATAACCCGCTGCCAGTCCTCTTTCCATTCCGGCAGCCCCTTATACCCTGGCACAGCCGATTCCTGAACGGCATTCTGGATCGCGCTCTCCTCCGGCCTGCCGCCGATCAGCCGCTGCAGGCCGAGAAGCGCACTCTCCTGAAGCGGCTCCTGCTCCCCGACTCCCTTAAGCACCTCGGACAGTTCATCATCCCCGATCCAGCGGAGCGCCTCTGTCACCTGAAGCTTCGTACTTGCATCGCCGTAACGCAGCGCCCAGAAGAACGAAGCGCGCAGCAGCGGATTATTCCGCATCTCTTCCGAGAAGCTGTCCATGTTGTTCTTCCACTGCTTGAGCTGCTCCTGAAATGGCAGCTGATAATTATAGCTTACCGGAGGCAGCGGCCGGCCCTCGGCCTGTGCCAGCTGAAGCTGGGACAGGAAAAACCTTGGTACTGCTGATTCCGGGTCCAGCTTCGCGGCCAGCTGCCAGCAGCGTACCGCCTCACGCTCAAGCCCGCTGTTGCTTGCCGCCGCCGCACAGTAATGGTACAAGCTGGCATCGCCACCGACCTCTTCATCCTTTAACAGGCGGCGGAAGTGCCCGTAGGCCGTTCTGTGCTTGCCCAGAATCCCCATCGTTGTAGCCATTTTGAATACATGCTCCTGATGAAAAGGCACTGTGGCTTCCAGCATGCGCACCAGCCCCGCCAGCTGCTCCCGGTCGCCCGCATACTGCAGGAAAATAGCCATGTTGCACAATGCATGCAGGTTGCCCGGGTCCTGCGCAAGCACTTCGCCAAGGCATTCCTTGGCTTTGGCAAAGCGGCCCATGTAGAAATAGGCAAGAGCCAGATTGTTATGCGCCGCGAGAAAATCGGGGATGTTCTGTACAATTTCTTCAAGCAGCGTGACTGCTTGCGGAAACTTCCCTTCTTCGAGCAGGCTGCGTGCTCTGTCGTGCTCCACTACACCTTCCCGGCTGCGGATCCGGACCAGCGGGGCCGGACGATTCAGCTCATATTGCAGCAGCTCCATCAGTTCTTCGGACTCGGCTATGAACTCTCCGTTCGCATCCTCCTGAAGATAGGTGATCAGACTGCGCTCGGCCTCTTCAAAGCTTTCCATATTTGCATAGTTATTAGCCATATAGAAGTAGCATTCCGTCATAGAGGGGTCAACTTCCTCCAGAACATGGGTCAGGATGTCGTTGGACGCCTCATATTTCCCCATCTCGGATAATATACCCGCCATATTGCAATGATTCACCGGGTTTTCCGGTTCATATTCAACAGCTTTGCGAAAATTCTTCAATGCCTTATCATATTGAAAGCGGTCCAATGACCGTACGGCTCTTTCAAAGAAAAAATTGGCATCCAGAGTAACGGGAATCACGTTGCCATTCTCCACGTCATTCTCTGAAGTTCTCTCAATCATGGAAGCAAGGCACCTCCCTTTGTAAGCTTCCTTATCCTCACGAAAAATAGGAGAGCGGCGGTAAATCTCTGCCTTGGCTCCCATTTAAGTGCCGTCGTTACCATTTATGGTCCCGACTGTCTCCAAACAGTATACCACAGTTGACTGGGGGATTCTCAAGCTCAGAAGGAAGTCTCCAGGAGGTAAAAGCTTGAAAAACCATCCCAACCCACCCGGCAAGATTGATTCACCCGCCCGCTTCTTGTCTTTCCATAAAGAAGACGCAGGAACCTAAATTCCCGCGTCTCTGAACAGCTTGTCAATGGAACCGCCTTCGATAATAATGCGTGTGGCTTCAGCCAGCATAGGCGCTACGGAGAGCACAGTGAAACGGCTGGAATGATCATCCGGCAGCGCAATAGAGTCGGTAACGACAATTTCATCTATATTAGGGTGAACCATACGGCTCAAGGCGTCTCCGGAAAAAAGACCATGGGTGGCACAAACGATGCTGTTCCTGGCTCCCCGCTCCTTCAGGCCTTCCACCACATTCACAATCGTCGTTCCCGTATCAATCAGATCCTCGATAATGATTGGCGTCCGTCCTTCTACATCGCCAATCACATGCGTAATCACCGATTCGTTGTGAGCCGGGCGTTTCTTGATCATAATGGCAAACGGCGAATCCAGACGGCTGGCCAGCTTCTCGGCCATGGAGGCACGGCCCGCATCCGGTGACACAACCACCAGGTCGGACAAGCCCTTCACCTTCAGATATCCGCTAATCAGATCAAGTGCCGTCAAGTGATCCACCGGAATGTTGAAAAAGCCTTGAATCGCCGCCGCATGCAGATCAATCGTAATCACACGGGTGGCTCCTGCGGTCGTAAGCACATCTGCCACCATCTTGGCTGAAATCGGCTCGCGCGGCGCAGATTTCCGCTCCTGCCGGGCATAGCCGTAATAAGGCACGATAATATTAACCGTTCTCGCCGATGCGCGTTTGGCGGCATCGATCATGACCAGCAGCTCTACGAACAGCTCATTTATGGGATGAGCGAGGGATTGCACCAAAAATACGTCACAGTTCCGGATGCTCTCTTCATAATGCACATAAATCTCGCCGCTCTTGAAGCGGGTCAGCTTAATCTGGCCCAACGGGGCACCCAGACGCTCCGCAATATCTGCGGCCAGCTTCGGATTCGACGAACCGGAAAAAATACGCAATTGATGATGATGCATAGTACCCTCCTGGGGATCAAAATTTATAGTTCAAACGGGACCAATGTGCGGACACGCCCCTCAAACACGGCCAGCCTGCGGAAGCCTGTGCGCCACAGCAGGCTGCGCGCTTCCTGCAAGCCGTCTCCCAGCTTCAAGGGATCATGGGCGTCAGAGCCAAGGGTGAGCGGGATGCCCAGCTCCAGCGCCTGCTGGAGCACATGCTCCGCGGGGAACATCTCCGCGCAGGGCTTGGTAAGCCCTGAAGCGTTGAGTTCCATCGCTATGCCGCTGCCGGCTATTGCCTTCAGCGTTTCCAGCTCCAGCGCCCGCACTTCGGCCTTGCCCTCCTGGGTCTGTGGACCGTAGCCAAACCGTTTGATAACATCCATATGTCCTATAATATCATATAATCCCGATAACGCCGACTTCTGCACCGCATCATAATACCGGCGGTAGACCTCCATCACATCCCGGCCTTCCCAGCCTCCAGTCTGGCGAAAGTCCGTGATATCCCATTCTCCGAGAAAATGCACCGACCCGATCAGATAGTCCCACGGATACGGTGACAAAAGCTCGCGGATTTGCTCCTCATACCCTTCGATATAATCGGCTTCCAGCCCGACTCGCAGCTCAATTCTCCCGCGATAGCGCTCTTTCAGATTCAAACATTCTTCAACGTAACGGGGAAGCTCAGACAGCGGCATAGCCATCTCAGGATAGTAGCTCTCGGGGTCCACATGGATAAGCGGCAGGTGGTCCGACAGTCCGAGCTGCTCCAGTCCCAGTTCAATCCCCCGCTGAACATATTCTTCTAATGTCCCTACCGCATGACCGCATCGTTCATGGTGGGTATGATAATCAATACGCATGCTGAAGGCTCCTTTCTAATCGCGGCGGGGCCGTTCATGGCGGAGGCTCAGCTCATCCATAATCTCATCCAGCGGAAGCTTGCGCTCCTGGAGCAGCACCAGCAGATGATAGATCAGGTCGCTGACTTCGAGGCGCAGCTCGGCATTATCTTTATTTTTGGCAGCGATGATCGTTTCGGAAGCTTCTTCGCCTACTTTTTTGAGAATCTTGTCAACGCCCTTGTCGAACAGGTATGTGGTATATGCCCCTTCGGGCCGCTCTGCCTCCCGCTCGGCAATCACCTGTTCCAGTTCCCCCAGCACCGCAAACCGTGCACTGTCGTTCAGCCCTGGCCGGGCAGAAACTGCTCCCTGGCTTCCCTTAGCCCTTTTCGCCGCTTCAGGATTGCTCAGCGGAAGCTCGCGGAAGAAACAGGAGGTTTCTCCTGTATGACATGCCGGTCCTTCCGGTACCACCTTCACCAGCAGCGTATCGCTGTCGCAGTCATAATGAATCGAAGTAATGGCCTGGGTATTGCCCGAGGTCCCTCCCTTATGCCACAGCTCGCCGCGCGAACGGCTCCAGAACCAGGTCTGTCCGCTCTCCAGCGAGAGCTGCAGCGATTCTTTGTTCATATAGGCAAACATTAAGACTTCCAGGCTGTCCGCATCCTGCACTACGGCAGGCAGCAGTCCGGACTCATTCCAGCGTATGCCCTCCAGCACCTCTTGCCGGCTTAAGGCTTTGTTTTGTTCGGCTTCGCTCATCGGATCTCTACCCCTTTTTGCTTCAGATCTGCTTTCAAATCAGGAATGGCAATCTCTTTATAGTGAAAAATCGTCGCCGCCAGTCCCGCATCGGCTTTGCCTTCGGTAAATACATCATAAAAATGCTCCATCTTTCCCGCTCCCCCGGAGGCAATTACAGGAATGGTGAGCAGGTCGCTGACCGCTGCGGTCAGCTTCAGATCGAAGCCGTCCTTGGTGCCGTCCGCATCCATGCTGGTCAGCAGAATTTCGCCCGCTCCCAGCTTCTCGGCCTCCTTGGCCCAGGCCAGCGCACGGATTCCGGTAGGCTTGCGTCCGCCGTGCGTGTATACTTCCCATTCGCCCCATGCCTCATTATATTTGGCATCCATCGCCACTACAATGCACTGGGCACCGAAACGGCGCGCTCCTTCAAGAATGAGCTGCGGATTGTTGACCGCTGCGGTATTGATGCCGATTTTGTCCGCACCGGCACGCAGGATGCGCTTCATATCCTCCGGCGTGGAGATCCCTCCGCCTACCGTGAACGGAATGGCGATTTCACCGGCGGTCTGCCGCACAACTTCCACCATCGTGGCCCGGCCTTCGACAGAAGCGGAAATATCGAGAAACACAAGCTCATCTGCGCCCTCCCGGTCATACAGTGCCGCCAGCTCCACCGGATCCCCGGCATCGCGCAGATTCACAAAATTCACGCCTTTGACTACCCGCCCGTCCTTCACATCCAGACAGGGAATGATGCGTTTGGCTAACATGAAATAACCCCTTTCCATAGTTTTCGAGTGAAAACCTTTTTTGATCCAACCCTGTCGATCCCTTGAGAGATTCGATCGCCAAAGAGATTTCGATTCTCTGAGAGATTCGATCCCCCTAAGAGTTTTCGATCCCCCTAAGAGTTTTCGATCCCCCTGAAGAGTTTTCGATCCCCCTAAGAGATTTCGATCCCCCTAAATCCCCCTTAGCCAAGGGGGACCCCAAGGGCCCCGGCCCTCTGGACACCCGGACGGCTGGCGTGGGCGGGGGTTGTGCGTTCCCGGGCGACTGTGAGCTATAGAGCGCTAACCCCTGCGGGGCCGCTTCAACGGCAGAGCACCTGCAAGGGTAAAACAACTGCTAAAGGCATTACAACTGCAAAGGCATTACAACTGCAAAGGCATTACAACTGCAAAGGCATTACAACTGCAAAGGCATTACAACTGCAAAGGCATTACAACTGCAAAGGCATTACACCTTTAAGGGCAAAACACCTTTAAAATGGGTTGAACTGGAGATTTTGAAAGTTTGGGGAACGCAATACAGTTCATCAGGAACTAAAGCTAAGTGGAAAAAGTAAAACTAATTTGCTGAAATTCCGGCTACAGCAGGTTTTAGTTGGATTTTGTACACCTAATTCATGCATATTTATCCTATACAGCCGCTTTTAGCCGAATTAGTGGTACTTTTTCCAACATAGCCTTCTCCATAAGCCATATGATCTCGATTAGTGATACTTTTTCCAACATAGGTTACTCCATAAGCCGAATAAGCCCGATTGTGACCCCTTTTCCCACTAGGGTGACTGCTCTGTTCATAATCAAAAAAACAAGTACCAGCTCAAAAACACTCGTTCAAACCGAAAAACAAACCTTCGTGTTCCACGTTTTGGCCCCTAGCGGGTCGGCGGCTCGCACCGCCTGCGAAATGATAAAAGTAAGGGTACGCCTAACTGCATCTGTGTGAGCATTAAACTAACTTTAACTCCGGCTTGAGCGTCAACCTCAACACGATTGCACTTTGTACAACAAATGACACATAAATCAACCAAAAAATCCAAACTACTGCACTCTGTACAGCAGAATCGAGCCAAAACGGCAATTTAGACCAGATTCTCCGAAATCAATTGCACGAAATACAGCAGGAGGCGATCAAACGCATAACAGTTAGCTTTCTATTGCAGAAAGTGCAATCATTTCATAAGCGACTATAGCTAACCAACATGACCTTGAGGGCCTAACTGCATAACGTACAATTATTTACTCGGCTTTTAGGCAGTCCATTAGTTTAAATGTATTTCGTACAACTAAATTTCGGCAATCTCCCGCACATGGTCTATCCACCTATTTATAGCTGTACGAAATGCAATTAAAGTTCCTTTCAGACCCTTTCAACTGAAATTAAATGTACGAAATACAGTTAAGCTTCCCACGATATCCAGAAGGTAAGAGAACACAAGTAGCTCCTGAATATATCCGGAAAATTCATGCGGGTAGCGGGTAGGTGAACATCGCGGCGCTCTGCAGCCCTATAACCTCTGCCTACTTGCTGTCCAGCGCCTGAAGCGCTTCGGCCAGATCAATATTGCCGGTGTACAACGCTTTGCCGACAATTGCGCCGCCGATACCGCTGCCGCTATGTACGCTCAGACGCAGCAGGTCGTCGAGACTCGTTACACCGCCCGAAGCGATAACGGTTTTGCCGCTGGTGGCAGCCATGGACAGGATACCCTCAATGTTGGGTCCCTGCATCATACCGTCGCGTGAGATGTCGGTGTAGATGAAAGTTTCGGCCCCTTTGGCGGCCAGCTCCTTGGCCAAATCCTCCGCCCGCACCTCGGAGGTGTTCAGCCAGCCATGAGTGGCTACATAACCACCCCGGGCATCAATGCCGATCGCAACCTTGTCACCGTATTTGGCAAGCACAGCCTCTGTGAACGCATGATCGTTAATAGCCGCAGTACCGATAATGACCCGGCTGACGCCGAGGCCCAGCAGCTTCTCCACATCCGCAAGCGTACGGAGCCCTCCGCCAACCTGCACAGGGACGCCTGCGTTTTTGGCAATCGTCCCGATGATGGCATCATTCACCGGATGTCCGGCTTTGGCCCCGTCCAAATCGACGAGATGAATAAATTTCCCGCCCTGCTCTTCCCACGATTTGGCCACGCTCACCGGGCTGTCATTGTATATGGTTTCCTGATTGTAGTCACCTTGCTGTAGTCTGACGCATTTCCCGTCCCGGATATCAATTGCCGGATATACGATAAAAGAAGACATGTGGCGCTCCCACTTTCGTTACAATATAGTTATAGCGGGCTTACGCCCGCGGACCCTTCAGTTTCAAGAAATTGCCCAGCAGCTTCATCCCCAGCTCTCCGCTTTTCTCCGGATGAAACTGCATGCCGTACACATTCTCCCGGCCTACAATAGCTGTAACCGGATGCCCGTAATCTGTGACAGCAAGCAGATCGCTCTGCTGTGCCATAATGGCATGGAAGGAATGGACAAAATATACATGCCCTGCTTCAAGCCCCGTGAACAGCGGACTCTGCGGCTGCAGAAAGTCCAGCCTGTTCCAGCCCATATGCGGCACTTTGTAGCCCTCACGGGGAGCAAAACGCACCACCGAGCCAGGCAGAAGATTTAAGCCTTCATGAGTGCCGTATTCTTCGCTGCTGCTGAACAGCAGCTGCATGCCGAGGCATATCCCCAGCAAAGGCTGTCCTGAGGCCGCGGCTTCTTGGACCACAGCATCCAGCCCGCTCTCCCGCAGATGCTCCATCGCATCGCCAAACGCACCAACTCCCGGCAGAATGACGCTATCGGCAGCCAGAATCTTCCCGGCCTTCCCCGTCACAAGACTTTTATACCCGAGTCGTTCCACCGCCTTGCTGACACTATGCAGATTGCCCATGCCGTAATCGACGATTGCAACGGTCATCCTACAGCACTCCCTTCGTGGAAGGCACACCCTTCACGCGCGGGTCAATCAGTGTGGCTTCATCCAGCGCCCGTCCCAGCGCCTTGAATACCGCTTCGATCATATGATGAGTATTGGAGCCGTAGTGTACGATTACGTGCAGCGTAATCCGTGCTTCCAGCGCGAATTTCCACAGAAATTCATGCACCAGCTCTGTTGAAAAGCTGCCCACCTGTTGTGAAGGATACGTTGCCCGGTACTCAAAATGCGGCCGGTTGCTGATGTCGATGACCACCTGGGCCAGCGCCTCATCCATAGGGATGAAGACATTGGCGTATCGTTTGATGCCTTTTTTGTCACCCAGCGCTTCACGGAACGCCTGGCCCAGACAGATGCCAATGTCTTCTACGGTGTGGTGGTCATCAATGTCGATGTCGCCCCGCGCCTGCACAGACAGATCGAACTGGCCGTGCTTCGTGAATAAATTCAGCATATGATTCAGAAACGGTACATCCGTCTCCAGCTCCGAGACCCCGCTGCCATCCACGGCCAGGGACAGCTTAATATCCGTTTCATTAGTTTTGCGGCTGAGTCCAGCCTTGCGCACAGCTCCAGCCTCGTTGTTACTTTCCATTCCCGTCTCCACCCTTCGCTTCGTTCTGTAGTCGGATCTCTATTGCCCGTGCATGGCCTTCCAGCCCTTCGCGGCGGGCCAGTTCTATAATCGTCGCCCCGTCCTGCAGCAGTGCTTCTTTGCTGTAATAGATCAGGCTGGATTTCTTAATGAAGTCATCCACATCCACCGGCGACGAGAACCGCGCTGTACCGTTGGTCGGAATAATATGGTTCGGACCGGCAAAATAATCCCCCACCGGCTCCGAGCTGTACGGTCCCAGGAATACAGCCCCGGCATTCTCGATGCTGCCGAGCAGGCCCATCGGGTCCTCCGTGACAATCTCCAGATGCTCCGGCGCCAGCCGGTTCACTACGGAGATTCCCTCTGCCAGCGACTCCACGACGATGATCGCGCCGTAGTTGTCTACGGAGGCGCGGGCGATGGCCTCGCGCGGAAGCTCCTGCAGCTGCCGTTCCACTTCGGCAGCGACTGCCTCCGCCAGGCGCTGCGATGGCGTGACCAGGATGGCCGAGGCCATCTCGTCGTGCTCGGCCTGCGAGAGCAGGTCGGCCGCGACGTAGGCGGCCTCGGCGGTATCGTCGGCGAGCACGACGATCTCGCTCGGTCCGGCGATGCTGTCAATGTCGACAGCGCCGTAGACCTCGCGTTTGGCCAGGGCCACGTAGATGTTCCCTGGCCCGCAGATCTTATCGACCGGCGCGATGGACGCCGTGCCGAACGCCAGTGCGGCGATCGCCTGCGCGCCGCCCACGCGGTAGATCTCGTTCACGCCGGCTTCGGCGGCGGCCACGAGAATGTAAGGATCGATGCCCTCCGTGCCGCCCGTCGACGGCGGAGTGACCATCACGATCTCCGGAACACCGGCGATCTGGGCCGGAATGACGTTCATCAGCACCGAGGACGGATAGGCCGCCTTGCCGCCGGGAACATAGACGCCCACGCGTTTCAGCGGGCGGATGATCTGGCCGAGGATCGTGCCGTCCGGCTGCAGATCCATCCAGGAATTGCGTTTCTGCCGGGCATGAAACGCCCGGATATTGGCTGCGGCGGCGCGGATCGCCGTCACGAAGGATTCCTCCACCCGGCCATACGCCGCCTGAAGCTCCTCCTCCGTCACACGCAGCCCGGCAGCCGTGAGCGCCGCACCGTCAAAACGTTCCGTATACCGGAGCAGTGCGGCATCGCCTTCCTGTTTGATATCGGCCACGATTTCCTTCACAGCCTTATTCTGCTCCGGCGTTCCGTATTCCACTTCACGCTGAAGCTTAAATTCCTTACTCGATTGAACCTTCACCGCTGCTTCCCCCTTTTGCTCCTTAGCGCTCTACTCCGCCTGTTGCCAGTCCCGGTCCGGTGATAACCGCCTGCAGGCGGTCGCACAGCTGCTGAATCTCTTCATTCTTCATCCGGTAGCTTACACGGTTGGCCACAAGCCGGCTCGTAATCTCGAAGATGCTCTTCATCTCCACCAGTCCGTTATCCTTCAGCGTCTGTCCGGTCTCCACCATATCGACGATGCGGTCGGCAAGGCCGATCAGCGGCGCAAGCTCAATGGAGCCGTTCAGCTTCACAACCTCCACCTGCTGCCCCTGTTCGCGGAAATAACGCGAGGCCACATTCGGGTATTTTGTCGCCACCCGCTGCTGAATGCCCGGCTGCCAGTTCGGCAGGCCGATAATCGACATCCGGCAGCGCGCAATTCCCAAATCCAGCAGCTCGTAGACGTCGCGGTTCTCCTCCAGCAGCACATCCTTGCCCACAATGCCGATATCTGCTACTCCATATTCCACATAAGTCGGCACATCCACCGGCTTGGCCAGGATGAACTCCATTCCCGCTTCCGGCAAGGATATCACCAGCTTGCGCGACTCTTCGCCATCCGGCGGAATCGGCAGTCCCGCTTGGCGGAACAGCTCCGCCGCTTTATTGTAAATCCGCCCTTTCGGCATGGCCACCTTCAATATCTGCGACATGATCATAGACCTCCATTTCCATATCCTTGCCTGCTTATAGGCCGAATCTGATTGCTGCTCGGCACTTCATTCTGTAATCTTGTTCACCCTCTTCTTAGCCATGCTCGCTGACAAAAGACACAAACGTATAAATCTCCCCGTACTTGTCGCCCTCCGCTTCAACCGTATCCGTGTCCAGACGCTTCACCGTTTTGAGATCGCCGGGCTCTGCCGCCAGCCGCGTCACTACCACATGCCCTTCAGCCCGCAGCCGCGCCGCCTCCGCCAGGCCTTCTTTGCGCCTTGGAGCGTCATACTGGATCAGAATCGGCAGCTCTTCCTCTTCCGGCACACCGGATACACCGTCCAGAATACGGTTCGTCTTCAAGGAGAAGCCCGTCGAAGGAACCGGGCGTCCGAACTGCTGCAGCAGATTGTCATAACGTCCGCCGCTGCATACCGGAAATCCCAGCTCCGAGGCGTAGCCCTCGAAGGTCATGCCTGTATAATAGGAGAAGTCGCCAATCATCGTCAGGTCAATCAGCACATGCTGTGAAACCCCGTATGACACCAGCACTTCCCACACCTTGCATAGATGCTCAATGGAGGCCCGGGCCAGCGGATGACTGCTGAGCTCAAGCGCCTGGCCGCAGATTTCCTTGCCTCCCCGCAGCCGCAGCAGCCCGTCCAGCTCATTCTTCTGCGCCTCGGACAGCTCCAGACGCCGCAGCGTCTCGCGGAACGCCACATAATCGCGGTTCAGCAGATGGCTCTTAAGCTCTTCCTGTGCGTCAGGAAGACCGGCAACCGCCTCTTGGAACAGCCCGTCAAGGAAGCCGACATGCCCCATGGCGATTTTGAAAGACTTCACACCGGCTGCCTGCAGCGAGGAAATTGCCAGCGCCACAACCTCGGCATCCGCCTCCGGTGAATCGTCTCCGACCAGCTCAACCCCGGTCTGAAAAATTCCGCCTCCCGCCCCGCTTCCTCCTCAATCGCCCGGAACACGTTGGCGTGATAAGATAAGCGGAGCGGCAGCGGCTCATCTTTTAACAGAGAAGAAACCACTCGCGCCACCGGCGCTGTCATCTCGGAGCGCAGCACCAGGGCCTGCCCGCGGTTGTTAAGCAATTTATAGAGCTTCTGGTCCGATGTGGAGCTGGCCACGCCGACCGTATCGTAGTATTCCAAAGTGGGCGTAATCATCTGCCGGTACCCCCAGCGGCTCATGCAGTGCAGCACATCCTTCTCAATCTTGCGCAGCTTGGCCACTGCACGCGGGAGATAGTCACGCACGCCGGCCGGCTTCTCAAATCCCTTGGGTTTGGACATCTTCATTGGTCACCTCATCAGATATCTTCAATAATGTAGACGAACACTTTATTATGGTAAAGTGGTAGCAAAGTAAAGCAGTGGCAATATCGTATCACGGACCATCCTTTACGTCAATTAACCTTTGCTATATAGAATAGCATTAATTGCTTACATATAGAGTGAAGTTAAGATTTTTATATATTGTGCCTTCATTCACCTGAATATGAACCGCTTACATAATTACTCTTTACAAAGTATAACCGCAGTAGTAAGATACAAACTAACTTGTATACAAGTACACAAGTTAATCACTATATTTTGTTAAGGAGTGAACGGCATTGAAATTGGGTATGATCGGACTGGGCAAGATGGGTTACAACCTGGCACTGAACCTGCTGAACCATGGGCATGATCTTGTGGTAAGCGATATCAATCCGCAAAGGGGACTGCAATTGGCTGAGCACGGGGCGCTTCCCGCTTCATCCCTGGAGGATATGGTCACGAAGCTGGAGCATCCCAGAATTCTATGGGTCATGGTTCCGGCCGGAGAGATCGTAACAGGAGTTATTGACACCCTTGCCGGGCTGCTTGAAGCAGGCGATATCATCATCGACGGCGGGAATTCCCATTATAAAGAATCCATCGTGCGCGCAGGGAAGCTGCGTGATCGGGGCATTTATTTATTCGACGCCGGCACATCCGGGGGAACGGAAGGCGCAGAGCATGGTGCTTGTTTCATGGTTGGCGGTGATGCTCAAGTATTCACAGTAATTGAGCCCTTATTCCGCGATCTGGCAGTGGAGCGGGGTTATCTCTACTCGGGGAAAGCGGCAGCGGCCATTTTCTGAAAATGATCCACAACGGCATTGAGTACGGGATGATGCAGTCGATTGCCGAGGGCTTTGAGCTGCTGGAGAAAAGCAGTTTTGACTATAACTATGAGAATGTCGCACAATTGTGGTCAAACGGCTCTGTAATCCGCGGCTGGCTGATGGAGCTTGCGCAGAATGCTTTTGCCAAAGATCCGAAGCTCTCCGGAATCCGCGGGGTGATGCACAGCTCCGGAGAAGGAAAATGGACGGTCCAAACCGCTCTTGATCTTGAAACCAGCACACCGGTTATTGCCCTGTCGCTTCTGATGCGGTACCGTTCCCTGGAGGACGATACATTCCATGGCAAAGTAGTCGCCGCCCTCCGCAATGAATTCGGCGGCCACGCCGTTGTGCAGGGGGAACAATAACCTCATAACTGCAAAATGAGCTCCGTGCAGGACAAAATGCATGTTAAACTGATGGAACCGTGAAGACATTGTATGCTAAAATTAAGGGAATGCCAGGACTTAGCTTACAACTAATCACATAGAGGAGTCGTTTTTCATGCATTATCCTGCCACTTGGCTGCAAGGAGCCTCCCTTGGAGAATCGATTGCCTGTGAACTCAGGCTGCAAATTATTAATGAACACATCAAACCGGGCGAGGTGCTTTCCGAGAACCGGATTGCTGCCGATTTTGGCACCAGCCGTTCTCCTGTCCGGGAAGCGCTTAAATCCTTGTCTGGCGAGGGATTGATCCGTCTGGAAAGAATGGGGGCCGTAGTGGTGGGCCTGAATATCAAGGACGTCAAAGAGTTGTATGATGTACGGTACCTCATCGAGAGTTTCGCCCAGCAAAGACTGGCTGTTAATATACAGGATGCCTTAATCCAGCAGCTTGAACAATCCATCGACAAGATGAAGCTGGCCGTCAAACACAATGATTATGTGGAATTTGCGCTCCAGGACTTTTCTTTTCACGAAGCTATTGTCACAGAAGCCAATCATACCCGGATTCTTCACTTGTGGAACAGTATCCGCTACATCGTGATGACTGTCATTCTGATTACTACAGAAAAAGGCTTCACCCTCGGGGAAGCACGCATGAATTGGGTGGCAGATAAACACCGGACGGTTGTAGAGGCCCTTCGTTCAGGAGATCCTGAGACTATTCACAAGGTGGTTCAGGAGTATTTCGCCGACTCTGGAGAAACGCTGATTCGCAGCCTTCCCTGAATACTCTTCTTTCAGCAAAGGCCCGCCTTTGTTTCAATTATGTTGTCGACAAGTATACAAATGGATCATTTTATTGAAAGCGCTCAATCTGGTTATCCTACAACTTAAGCTATTGGCTACACGTGAAACCACCATAGGAGGACACGTTCACTATGGATAGTTTATTTGGACTTAGTCATAATGCGACAATGCTTATCTGGACATTGCTTTTCATTGTTTTTCTGGTTATGCTTATCGCCAGATTTTTGAAGTTGGCTTAATTCTGCTGATCCCCGTCGTCTTTATGGTGGCACGCAAAACAAAAATGCCGCTCCTGCAAATCGGAATCCCGATTCTGGCCGGCTTGTCCACCATTCTGTATTCTATTATTGTAGGTCTGCCCACGGCGATTATTGCCGGACCGTTATTCGGTAAATTCATAGGCAAACGGATATGCGTGGAGCCTCCCAGAGAGCTGGCTGAGCAATTTGCCGCCAAAAGCGTCCGGAAACTCCCCGGCTTCTGGATGATCAAAGAATTTTTCGGCATGTCTGTCGTACAGACCTTAAAATCATGGACGGTGATGGAAACCATTCTGTCCGTAGTGGGTTTAACCTTCATCATGATTCTCAGCATCTTTGTCTAAAGCACTGCCAATACCTTATACTTTTTACATCTCTAGCATATCAGGATAGCGGAACGGGGCGGCTGCAGGTACCCGGCCCGCTTTCCTTATTTTCATCAGAAAGAAGGTCTGAGAATTGGGCACATCCTATATGATCGGCGTCGATATTGGAACTACAAGCACAAAGGCTGTTCTCTTTGAGGAAAATGGCAGAATCACCGCTCAAGCGAATCAGGGCTACCCGCTGCACACCCCTTCACCTTCGGTAGCAGAGCAGGACCCGGAGCAAATCCTAAGCGCTGTATTTCATACTATTTCAACGGTAATGAAGGACAGTGCCGTACATCCGGATTCCGTTCTTTTTCTGTCATTCAGCTCCGCCATGCACAGTGTGATTGCTGTAGACCGTACAGGCAATCCTCTGACGCCCTGCATTACCTGGGCAGATAACCGCAGCGCCGCCTGTGCCGCCCGCCTGCGGGACGAACTGGGCGGCCATGAGCTGTATCTGCGTACAGGTACGCCCATCCACCCCATGTCTCCCCTCACGAAGCTGATGTGGCTGGGCGAGGAACAGCCGGAGCTGTTCCGCCAGACAGACAAATTCATTTCCATCAAAGAATATATCTTCGCCAAGCTTTTCGGTGAATACGTCATAGACTATTCCATTGCCTCTTCCACAGGCATGTTCAATTTGCAGCAGCTCGACTGGGATGCTGAAGCTCTGCATATTGCCGGCATTACTGCAGAGCGTCTCTCCAAACCTGTTCCCACCACCCGGATCATGCAGGGGCTGCTGCCGGGGATGGCTGAGCAGCTCGGACTGCTGCCGTCTACACCTTTTATTGTAGGAGCCACCGACGGTGTACTCTCCAATCTTGGTGTCGGCGCCATTAAGCCGGGGGTCGTCGCTGCCACAATCGGCACCAGCGGAGCCATCCGCACGGTCGTGGACCGTCCGCTTACCGATCCCAAGGGACGGATCTTCTGTTATGCCCTGACCGAGAAGCACTGGGTCATCGGCGGCCCGGTGAACAATGGCGGCCTGCTCTTCCGCTGGGTCCGGGATGAGTTCGCCGCCTCCGAGGTTGAGACAGCGAAGCGCCTTGGCATTGACCCCTATGAGGTGCTGACGCGGATTGCCGAGCAGGTGCCGCCGGGCAGCAATGGCCTGCTCTTTCATCCCTACCTGACCGGAGAACGCGCACCGCTGTGGAATCCCGATGCCCGGGGCTCCTTTTTCGGGCTGACGATGAATCACCACAAGGAGCATATGATCCGCTCCGTGCTGGAGGGAGTCATCTTCAATATGTACACCGTACTGCTGGCCATGGAGGAGCAGATCGGGCGGCCTGCCAAAATTCATGCCACCGGCGGCTTTGCCCGCTCCTCACTGTGGCGGCAGATGATGGCCGATATTTTCGACCAGGAGGTTGTCATTCCGGAGAGCTTCGAAAGCTCTTGTCTGGGCGCGGTCGTGCTTGGCCTTTACGCGACCGGACGCACAGACTCCTTTGACATTGTATTCAGCATGATCGGCTCTACCCATCAGCATCAGCCGGTGAAGGAGCACGCCCGTGTCTACAAGCAGCTGCTGCCCATCTATATCTCCCTATTCCGCAGCCTGGAGAGCCAGTATCAGGCCATCGCCGAATTTCAGCGGGAGCAGGCCGGGGAATAAGAATCCGGCTGCTTCCGTCCTTATACAAAACGCCGACCAAACCGCAAAATTGCGGGCAAGTCGGCGCTTTTTTAAAATATAAGAATTTCTATGCTTCACGCTACAAATTATCCTTCTATTTCTCGCTGAAACGGGTACCGTCCTAATAAGGACGGCGTAGCCGTTTCTACTTGTTCATATGATTTCATCTTGTACTTAAGCTATAGGGCTACTTTCTTCAGCGGCTTCTGCGGTCCGGAGCCAAAGGCCACCCAGGCCGGCTTCACATACCGGAAGACCACGGCTACAACGAGCCAGGAGCCTAGCAATGCTACGAGCCATCCACCGGCAATGGCTGCCGTATACGCAAGTGAACCCCCGTGAAACGGAAGCTTTCTGTATAAGAACAGCAGTGCCGGATGAAGCAGATAGATCCCAAAAGAACAGGCACCGATAGAGATCAGCATACGGCTCAGCACACGCCGGCCTGTGCCATACAGCAGGAATGACAGCTGCAGCAGCACAATGCAGGAGAGCAGCGCATGAAGATTGGAGAAGCCCTCATACCACAGGCTGTTAATCACCGTTTTCTTCGTGTAGCTGTTGAACCATAGTTCCACATGTATAATCCCGGCAGCAGCCCATAGTACCCACAGCGCAATCCACCCGGGTCCTTTACCCGAAAGCCAACCCTCACGCGAAAGAATCAGCCATCGTTTCAAGGTTCCATAATAAACTGCAATGGCCGCCCCGAGCAGAAAGTAAGAGAAGTAGGTAATAGACAGACTCCCTTTGGACAGGTGCCAGTATCCATGATTCGTCATATATTTGTTCAGCAGCACGAATCCCCATTGCAGCAGCAGCCCGATCAGCGGGGCCCAGGCTGCAAGCCGCCGGACCTTTTGCAGACACCATAACATAAGCGGGAACAGCACATAGAACTGGATAATGATAATAATATAGTACAGATGCGTATACGCTGTCCCGGTAAGCAGATATTTGCCAAGCTTGTGGGCCATCTCATCCAGAGGCAGGTTCCAGGTATGGCCTGCGGTCATTTTCAGGATAAAGTACATGAGCGAAAACACAACATAAGGCACAATAATATAAATCAGTCTTCGGCTATAGAACTTTCCCAGTGTTTTTCCCGTTAACGGCCGGTCGATATAATTGTAGAACAGCACGAATCCGCTCAAAAAGACGAACGACGGCACAGCAAACTGGCTGAACTTGTTAATAAACAGAAACGGATGGAACATCGAGGTGTCCAGTGTCTCCGCGAGTGTGCGTGAAGTGGCATGTATAGCAATCACCGCAAAAATCGCAATTGCCCGAAATATATCCAGCTGTGGAATTCTTTCCTTTTGTCCCATTCCATTTCCTCCTGTATAACTGCGCACCTAAGGTGCCTTTTTCAAAAATAATCAAACCTGCATTACGCCCCATATGCAGAATACGCGCCTACCCTTTAAGTATAACAGCTTCACTCGCGTTGCTGAACACTGAAAGGTTGCTTAATCTTTGACTATTTTTGTTGCCAAAACAAAGCCCCGCAGCTCCTGCGTGAGTGCACGCAACCATACTGCAGGGCAGTCTTTCACATAACATCATTATCTTCGGTGGCATCCCTATCATTCCTGGCCGACGGACGCAGCTCCCTAAGCGGGTTGCCCCCGACAAAGGAACCTGCCGCCACATCCTTGTGCACTACTGATCCGGCCGCTATAACTGCTCCATCTCCGATGATTACGCCAGGAAGAATCGTCGTATTGGCACCAATCAGTACATTTTCGCCGATAATGACTTCACCCAGCCGGTATTCCTTGATCAGGTATTCATGGGCCAAAATTGTGGTATTATAGCCGATCACAGAGTTTTCGCCCACCGTAATCTTTTCCGGGAAAAATACATCTACCATCGCCATCAGCCCAAACGCAGTGTGCTTGCCCACCTTCATGCCCAGGACGTTACGGTATATCCAGTTCTTAACCGGCAGAATCGGACAATAACGGGCAATCTGTATAAAGATAAAATTACGCACACCTTTCCACGGGCTGACCGTGCGGTAGATGTACCAAAGGGAGTTGTGCCCTTCCACGGGATAGCGGGTTACTCTTCTCACGGTTCCATCGTCCCCTGGTCCACGATACCGAAGATGTCCTTCATATCATGGATGATATAATCGGGCTCATATTTGCGCAGTACGTCTTCACCTTTTAGCGACCAGGCTACCGCAGCTACACGGACCCCAGCCGCTTTGGCGGACTGGATATCGACAGGGCTGTCTCCAACCATCAGTGTTCTCCGCGGGTCAACGCCGAGGTTGCTGACAGCCTTCAGAACCGGCTCTGCGTGAGGCTTTGGCTGAACTACATCGTTAACTGTCACGATGGTCTCCATGTACTTCAGCAGATCGAACATCTCCAGCGCCTTGATTGTGGTTGGACGAATCTTGGTCGTCACAATCCCCAGCTTGATGCCGCGGCCCGCAAGCTCCTCCATTGTCTCATTCACATGGGGAAAAGAGCCAATCAGCTCATCGTGGTGAGCATAATTATAGGAACGGTAAGACAGCTCCAGCGCGCTGGTATCTTCCAGGCCGGAAAAAGCACTCAACTGCTGATGCAGCGTAGTCCCCATATAGGGAATAATCTGCTCCCGGGTCAGCGGGGGCAGATTATTCTCCTTCAGTGTGTGCATGAACGAGCTGATAATCAGCTCGTTGGTATTTACAATCGTTCCGTCCAGATCAAACAGTATACATTCTATCATTAATCAGCTACTCCTTCGGTAATTCATCCGGCGTTTTCTCCGGCTCCGGTTGTCTAACCTGTGGAGCACTCTGCGGCGTATGAGCGGCACTTTCTGGAACTACAGCATCCGCTGCGGCAGCCTTGGTGCTGACAATAGGATCGGAGTAATGGTCCTTAGGCTGGCCTGTTACCCGCCGGACAATGATTAGTATTATAGCCGCTAAGATAGTCAGCAGCGCTAAAAGCTGCGAGCTGCGGATATTTCCATAAGCCGGATCAAGATATCCCTGTTCGAAACCAAGCCACTTCATTGGCGACCATAATCCGTTCAGGAAGGAGGCCAGTCCGCTGTTCCCCATGAAAGCCAGGCTGTCTGTACGCAGTGCTTCGATAAAGAAGCGTCCGATGGAATACCAAATGAAATAAGACAGGAAAATCTCGCCTGCACGCACAAACTTTTGCCGGCGCAGCACCATCAGCAGTAAAATGCCCAGCAGGCTCCAGAGTGATTCATACAGGAAAGTCGGATGATGGAAGGCGTCTCCTATGTACATCTGGTTCACTATAAAGTCAGGAAGATGCAGCTTGTCGCGCAGGAAGGATTCCTCCACAACGCCACCATAGGCTTCCTGGTTCACGAAATTCCCCCAGCGTCCGATCATCTGGCCCGCAAGCAGTCCGGGTGCGCAAATATCTGCAATGCGCCAGAACGCATACCCTTTGTAACGGAAATAAATAATACCGCAAATTATAGCTCCGATCAGAGCGCCATAGATTGCGATCCCGCCGTTCCAGATCTTGAAGACATCAATAAGGTTGTCCTTGTAATCCTCCCATTTGAACGCCACAAAATAAATCCGTGCACCAATGATCGCAGACGGCACACCGAGCAGCAGCATATCCATGAAAAATTCCTGCGGAATGTTGAAACGCTTGCCTTCCTGGATCGCCAAAAATAACCCGGCCAATGCGCCGACACCCAGTATCAAACCATACCAGTGAACCGGCAGTGAACCGATGGAGAAGACAATCGGATCAATCGCTAACGAAAAAAACATGCTCTCACACTCCTAGTCCAAATCATCCATGTCTTCAGATATGGTGGCAGTAAGCTTGTTGGTGAACTGCAACGCCGCATTGAAGCCCATCTGCTTCAAACGATAGTTCATTGCCGCCACTTCGATAATAACTGCAAGGTTACGTCCTGGGCGTACGGGAATCGTAACAAGCGGCACATCTGTATCAATAATCCGTGTCGTTTCCTCATCCAGTCCGAGCCGGTCATATTGCTTGTCCTGCTGCCAGGCTTCCAGTCTGACTACCAGCGTAATGCGTTTATGATTCCGGATCGCTCCTGCGCCAAACAATGTCATTACATTGATTATACCGACACCGCGAATTTCCAGCAGGTGGCGGATAAGCTCCGGAGCCGTCCCATGCAGCTGGTTATCCGAGGTTTGGCGGATTTCTACCGCGTCATCGGCAATCAGGCGGTGCCCCCGTTTTACAAGCTCAAGCGCTGTCTCACTTTTACCGATGCCGCTGCTGCCAGTAATCAGCATACCCACACCGTATACATCACAGAGAACGCCATGAATCGTGGCTGTAGGCGCCAGCCGGCCTTCCAAAAAGCTGGTTAGTCTGCTGGAAAATATCGTAGTTGCCATAGAGCTGCGCAGCACCGGCAATCCTTTTTCGTTGCTTATATCAATAAGCTCCTGCGGTACATCAAGTGCTCTTGTAATCACGATACAAGGCGTATTATCATTACAGATCCCGCGAATCCGGCTTTTACGTTCTTCGTCCGGCAGCATGGAGAAAAAAGCCAGCTCGGTCTTGCCCAGCAGTTGAACACGTTCTTCAGGGTAATATTCAAAATAACCAGCCATTTCCAGACCGGGACGATTCAAATCATCCACTGTAATCGGTCTCTTCAAGCCCTCATGTCCGGAAACAACCTCTAACTGAAAATTCTGCACCAATTCAGATACTTTTACCTTCTTAGCCATGTGTGTCCGTCCTTTCGTCACCAGCGGCGGTAACCGCTCGCCCGCATTTGGTTAATAACAGTTCCTATCCCAGCCGCAGGTAATTCTCCTGCTATCTTAATGGATAACGCCTATGAATGCAATCATAATAGCCTTGTTCCTTCTGTCGGACTCAGCAAAAAAGCAGGGCTCTCAAGAACCGTGGTATGCAAAAAATAAACAGCCCCACATTGTGGGGCCATGGCTTTCCGTCCAAAATCATGCGCTGTATAGAAAGCCCCCAAAATATAACTGCTTCTGTTTATTAAAAAAGCCGCCTTCTCAGGCGGCTTTCTTCAAACGGTTACGCTATCTTATCCGAGCAGAACGTTAAGTTCGGATTCCTTGTCGAAGATGTGGATTTTGTTCATGTCGATCGCCAATTTTGGCTTGCTGCCTTCACGGGTAGTGGAACGTCCATCTACACGGGCGATTACAGTGCCGGCACCAACGCCGCTCAAGTACAAGAGCATTTCATGACCCAGGTTTTCAGTAACATCTACCATCGAAGTGAAGATCGTGTTCGGAGAAGCTTCCAGGAATACTGGTTCTTCGTGAATATCTTCCGGACGAACACCCATGATTACTTCTTTGCCGATGTAGCCTTTGTTACGCAGCAGCGTGGCTTTGCCGCCTGGTACTTCAACATCAAGGTTCTCTGCGCGGAAGCGTACGGCGCCGCCAACGTCGGACAGTGTACCATTGATAAAGTTCATTGTAGGGGAACCGATAAATCCGGCTACGAACAGGTTTGTAGGCTCATTGTACAATTCTTCAGGAGAAGCAGCTTGTTGAATGATACCATCATACATAACTACGATACGGTCACCCATTGTCATAGCTTCTGTCTGGTCATGTGTTACATAGATACAAGTGGTTTCAAGACGTTTAACCAGCTTAGTGATTTCAGCACGCATCTGACCACGAAGTTTAGCATCCAAGTTGGAGAGAGGTTCATCCATCAGGAAGACTTGCGGATCACGTACGATCGCGCGGCCCAGGGCAACACGTTGGCGTTGACCACCGGACAATGCTTTTGGTTTGCGGTCAAGCAAATGTTCGATATCGAGGATTTTCGCAGCTTCGCGGACTTTTTTGTCGATTTCTTCTTTTTTCACTTTACGCAGTTTCAAACCGAATGCCATGTTCTGATATACACTCATGTGCGGATACAAGGCGTAGGATTGGAATACCATCGCGATATCGCGGTCTTTAGGAGCTACGTCATTGACTACACGGTCGCCAATGTACATCTTACCTTCGGAGATTTCTTCCAGACCGGCAATCATACGCAGGGTTGTGGATTTACCGCAACCGGATGGTCCGACCAATACCAGAAATTCCTTATCTTTAATATCAAGATTGATATCGATTACTGTCGCTTTATCGGAACCCGGGTATTTTTTGAAAATATGCTCTAAACGAACGCCTGCCATTGTATTTCCCCCTCGAGTCAATTATTGGATTAAAAAATAAATCGCTTTCTTGTATATTTATCTTACTTCAGACATGCCGCGCTGGCTATTTGTAACGTTCACAAAAAACCTATTTTCTTTTCGTCACTTTATACAATAACATGGCTAACTTCACAATAGCCGCATCTCCAAAGCTCCGGACATCCGCTCCGGTCTCCTGTTTGATCTTGTCCAGCCTGTACAGCAGCGTATTCCGGTGGATATAGAGCTTTTTGGCTGTTTCACTGACATTGCAGTCCATCTCAAAAAAAGTCTCCAAAGTAAGCAGCATTTCCTTGTCCGCGAGCACAGGGGAATAGTCCCCGATCTGACCAAGCAGTTGCCTGCGGCGCTCATCGGGAATACTGTTAACCAGCCGCTCCATATGAAGCTCCCATGGCAGATGAATGTAGTCCCCAACCTGAAAAATCCGGCCCAGTATAATCGTTTCGCGCAGCAGGGCTACCGCTCCGGTTAACCCTTTCACAGGAATAATGGCAGGTGCTACCGCCAGATGGAAAACCCCAACCCACTCGCTGGCAATCAGCTCATGCAGTCCCATACAGGTCTGCGCCAGCAGGTCATCAGCACTCTCTTCCTCGTCTTCCTTATCATCCCCGCCGGTGAGCAGTTCCTTACGGGCTAAAATTAACCATTCCTTCTCCTGCAGGGGGATAAGCAGAATTTCATTCTCGAAATAACTGCGCAGCAGCTTCATCAGAGAACGGTAGGTGACCTGCGGGTTATGAACATTTTCGCTGACCAGCAGGAAAGGGATCATCTCTCCCACCAGCCGTCCCTTCAAAGTCATCTCGTCAGGGATTTCCGCCTCATTCTTTTCCTGCTCCAATTGGGCATTCAACCACCCGCTGAGCTGGCGGGCCTCAATTTCCCCTTCTTCCTTCAGGCCCGTTGCCTTAAGGGCGATTGCGAAATTTCTTGCCGCATAGTTAACCAGCTGCACCTCCATTGGAGTCAGCCCATCCAGCTCCAGCCAAATTGCTGTTACCCGTTCATCGTTCTCATACAAAGGCACCCATAAACGTCCCTCATGCACCACAGGCTGGTCCTGATCTTCCGCACCCATACCAAAAAGGGAAGCCGAATGCTGCCTCCCAAGCTGTTTGATTCCGGTTCTCTTTCCGGTGAGCTGCTCCAATTTTTGACGCAAAACCTCACTATCCATCGTCACCATACTCCACCACTTTTGCTCTTTTCGCTTATTTTATCACATTTTTCAACAAGATGCGCCTTAGACACTATCAGGGTTAGCGCAGCCTGACTGGCAAACTTCAACCGGCATGAACATGGCTTCTAATGGTTCATAAAGAACAAATTACTCTGGCAGGTGAATAACATTACGGGACTTACAGCTGCAGGGATTCCCACCGCTCCAAAATCACAGGGGCACTGAAGACGGATCGTTGTACTATAGGCAGGCTTAGCATCTTTTGGGCTTGCTTAGAACTCCTATTCCAGGCTCCATCGAACGATATAACGACTGAGTCCGTAACTGCTGAAAAAGTAAGATTTTTGGCAAAATAGGGTCTCCTCAGTCCGCTTCAGTCCGCGGATGGAGCCCCATCCTCCTGCATCGCTTATATCCTCTGAGGCTTCCAGGATCTCCGCATTGTTTGACATTGAATAATTTCTATAAAACAAAAAAGCCATCACCGAATGGTGATGACTTTCGATTGGAATGAGCCATGAAGGACTCGAACCTTCGACACCCTGATTAAAAGTCAGGTGCTCTACCAACTGAGCTAATGGCTCATAAAAATGGTGGAGGCTGATGGATTCGAACCACCGAACACGTACGTGAGCAGATTTACAGTCTGATGCGTTTGGCCACTTCGCTAAGCCTCCGTAATATGGTGGCGCGGGAGGGAATCGAACCCCCGACACAAGGATTTTCAGTCCTTTGCTCTACCGACTGAGCTACCGAGCCATAAAAGAAAATCTAACCAACCCCATTATGGATTCTCATCCCTGAAGCAAATAAAAATGGCGGAACCGACGGGATTCGAACCCGCGATCTCCTGCGTGACAGGCAGGCATGTTAGGCCAACTACACCACGGTTCCGCATTTGTAATAAAATGGTGCCGGCGAGAGGACTTGAACCCCCAACCTACTGATTACAAGTCAGTTGCTCTACCAGTTGAGCTACACCGGCACGGTGTAAAGGTAAGCTTAAAACATAAAGATGGTGGAGGCTGAGGGGTTCGAACCCCCGACCCTCTGCTTGTAAGGCAGATGCTCTCCCAGCTGAGCTAAGCCTCCAGGTATGTATGGTAGCGGCAGAGGGGATCGAACCCCCGACCTCACGGGTATGAACCGTACGCTCTAGCCAGCTGAGCTACGCCGCCACAATAACATAATTAATGGATTTAAGATGGCGGAGAGAGAGGGATTCGAACCCTCGCACCGCTTACGCAGTCTAACCCCTTAGCAGAGGGTCCCCTTATAGCCACTTGGGTATCTCTCCAATTGATATAGCCATGTAAATCCATACAGGAATTTGATTCCTGAAAACTGAATCCGAAACGAAAATTGCATTTTAGTTTATTGGATAAGCCCTCGACCGATTAGTATTGGTCAGCTCCACACGTTACCGTGCTTCCACCTCCAACCTATCTACCTCGTCGTCTTCAAGGGGTCTTACATACTGGGAAATCTCATCTTGAGGGGGGCTTCACGCTTAGATGCTTTCAGCGCTTATCCCGTCCGTACGTAGCTACCCAGCCATGCTCCTGGCGGAACAACTGGTGCACCAGCGGTACGTCCATCCCGGTCCTCTCGTACTAAGGACAGCTCCTCTCAAATTTCCTACGCCCACGACAGATAGGGACCGAACTGTCTCACGACGTTCTGAACCCAGCTCGCGTACCGCTTTAATGGGCGAACAGCCCAACCCTTGGGACCTACTTCAGCCCCAGGATGCGATGAGCCGACATCGAGGTGCCAAACCTCCCCGTCGATGTGGACTCTTGGGGGAGATAAGCCTGTTATCCCCAGGGTAGCTTTTATCCGTTGAGCGATGGCCCTTCCATGCGGTACCACCGGATCACTAAGTCCGACTTTCGTCCCTGCTCGACTTGTAGGTCTCGCAGTCAAGCTCCCTTCTGCCTTTGCACTCTTCGAATGATTTCCAACCATTCTGAGGGAACCTTTGAACGCCTCCGTTACTCTTTAGGAGGCGACCGCCCCAGTCAAACTGCCCGCCTGACACGGTCCCCGTACCCGCTCAGGGTACCAGGTTAGAACCTAGATACGATCAGGGTGGTATCCCAACGGCGCCTCCACCGAAGCTTGCGCTCCGGCTTCTACGGCTCCCACCTATCCTGTACAGATCGTACCCAAATTCAATATCAAGCTGCAGTAAAGCTCCATGGGGTCTTTCCGTCTTGTCGCGGGTAACCTGCATCTTCACAGGTATTAAAATTTCACCGGATCTCTCGTTGAGACAGCGCCCAAGTCGTTACGCCATTCGTGCGGGTCAGAATTTACCTGACAAGGAATTTCGCTACCTTAGGACCGTTATAGTTACGGCCGCCGTTTACTGGGGCTTCGGTTCACAGCTTCGGGTTTAACCCCTAACCGCTCCCCTTAACCTTCCAGCACCGGGCAGGCGTCAGCCCGTATACTTCGCCTTGCGGCTTCGCACAGACCTGTGTTTTTGCTAAACAGTCGCTTGGGCCTTTTCACTGCGGCCCCCTCGGGCTATTCACCCTACCGAGGCACCCCTTCTCCCGAAGTTACGGGGTCATTTTGCCGAGTTCCTTAACGAGAGTTCTTCCGCGCGCCTTAGAATTCTCTTCTCGCCTACCTGTGTCGGTTTGCGGTACGGGCACCTTCTCCTGGCTAGAGGCTTTTCTTGGCAGTGTGAGATCATGACCTTCGCTACTGTAATTTTCGCTCCCCATCACAGCCCAGCCTTATGGTGTGCGGATTTGCCTACACACCAGCCTCACTGCTTGGACGGACATCCATCAGTCCGCGTCACTACCCTCCTGCGTCACCCCATCGCTCATAACGGATTACGGTGGTACAGTAATTTCAAACTGTTGTCCTTCGACTACGCCTGTCGGCCTCGCCTTAGGTCCCGACTTACCCTGAGCGGACGAGCCTTCCTCAGGAAACCTTGGGCTTTCGGCGGATCAGATTCTCACTGATCTTTTCGTTACTCATACCGGCATTCTCACTTGTGTACGCTCCAGCGCTCCTTACGGTACACCTTCAATGTATACACAACGCTCCCCTACCCCTGATGCAAAGCATCAAGCCATAGCTTCGGTGGTGTGTTTAGCCCCGTTACATTTTCGGCGCAGAGTCACTCGACCAGTGAGCTATTACGCACTCTTTCAATGGTGGCTGCTTCTAAGCCAACATCCTGGTTGTCTGTGCAACTCCACATCCTTTCCCACTTAACACACACTTGGGGACCTTAGCTGATGGTCTGGGCTGTTTCCCTTTTGACAATGGATCTTAGCACTCACTGTCTGACTCCCGGCAAGAAGTCCATGGCATTCGGAGTTTGACTGAGCTTGGTAACCCTTGCGGGCCCCGCACCCAATCAGTGCTCTACCTCCACGACTCCATTCACCGAGGCTAGCCCTAAAGCTATTTCGGGGAGAACCAGCTATCTCCGAGTTCGATTGGAATTTCTCCGCTACCCCCACCTCATCCCCGCACTTTTCAACGTACGTGGGTTCGGGCCTCCAGTGCGTGTTACCGCACCTTCACCCTGGACAGGGGTAGATCACACGGTTTCGGGTCTACGTCCACATACTTAATCGCCCTATTCAGACTCGCTTTCGCTGCGGCTCCGGCTTCTCACCTTAACCTTGCATGTTAAACGTAACTCGCCGGTTCATTCTACAAAAGGCACGCCATCATCCATATAGAGGACTCTGACTTTTTGTAAGCACACGGTTTCAGGTTCTATTTCACTCCCCTTCCGGGGTGCTTTTCACCTTTCCCTCACGGTACTGTTTCACTATCGGTCGCCAGGTAGTATTTAGCCTTAGCAGATGGTCCTGCCGGATTCATACGGGGTTTCACGTGCCCCGCACTACTCGGGATCCGTCTCGGAGGGAACAGGGTTTAGGGTACAGGGCTTTTACCTCTATCGCGGGCCTTTCCAGACCTCTTCGCCTACCCGGTTCCTTTGTAACTCCATGTGAGACGTCCCACAACCCCAAGGAGCAAGCTCCTTGGTTTAGGCTGTTCCGCGTTCGCTCGCCGCTACTGACGGAATCACTATTGTTTTCTCTTCCTCAGGGTACTTAGATGTTTCAGTTCCCCTGGTCTGCCTCTTCACACCCTATGAATTCAGGTATGAGTGACTGCGAATTACCACAGCCGGGTTTCCCCATTCGGACACCCCGGATCAAAGCTTGCTTACAGCTCCCCGAGGCAGTTTCGTTGTTCGCCACGTCCTTCGTCGGCTCCTGGCGCCTAGGCATCCTCCGTGTGCTCTTATTAGCTTAACCACGATTTTCTCCGTAGGAGAAATATCGAACATTGAATGAATTCAAAGCTCTTTACTTCCGTTAGGAAAATATCGGCCACTAATAACTATTTCAACTTGTTCACACAAGTTTCAGCTAAAAGATGTTCTAAAACGCATTTTCGTTTCGGTATCCAGTTTTCAAGGATCAAGTTCTTGCATATACTTTTTTGAAACAAGTTTGGTGGAGCCAAGCGGGATCGAACCGCTGACCTCCTGCTTGCAAGGCAGGCGCTCTCCCAGCTGAGCTATGGCCCCAAAAGAATTTAATGTTATATGGTGGGCCTTGGTGGACTCGAACCACCGACCTCACCCTTATCAGAGGTGCGCTCTAACCAACTGAGCTAAAAGCCCATATAACATATATAACATAAGGAAATCAATCAAAGGATTGATTGTCCGCTTGGCGGCGTCCTACTCTCCCAGGACCCTTCGGTCCAAGTACCATCGGCGCTGGAGGGCTTAACGGTCGTGTTCGGGATGGGTACGTGTGGAACCCCTCCGCTATCGCCACCAAACGTATACGAAAGAGACTTGCTCTTTCAAAACTGAACACGAGTGAGTGTTCGAACCCGAGGGTTCTAATGGAAGCAGAGCTTCCGATTTGAATGTCACCATCGCAGGTGACGATTCTCCATAGAAAGGAGGTGATCCAGCCGCACCTTCCGATACGGCTACCTTGTTACGACTTCACCCCAATCATCTACCCCACCTTCGGCGGCTGGCCCCCTTGCGGGTTACCCCACCGACTTCGGGTGTTGTAAACTCTCGTGGTGTGACGGGCGGTGTGTACAAGACCCGGGAACGTATTCACCGCGGCACGCTGATCCGCGATTACTAGCAATTCCGACTTCATGCAGGCGAGTTGCAGCCTGCAATCCGAACTGAGACCGGCTTTGCTGGGATTGGCTCCACCTCGCGGCTTCGCTTCCCGTTGTACCGGCCATTGTAGTACGTGTGTAGCCCAGGTCATAAGGGGCATGATGATTTGACGTCATCCCCACCTTCCTCCGGTTTGTCACCGGCAGTCACTCTAGAGTGCCCAGCTCTACCTGCTGGCAACTAAAGTCAAGGGTTGCGCTCGTTGCGGGACTTAACCCAACATCTCACGACACGAGCTGACGACAACCATGCACCACCTGTCTCAACTTTCCCCGAAGGGCACCTAATGCATCTCTGCTTCGTTAGTTGGATGTCAAGACCTGGTAAGGTTCTTCGCGTTGCTTCGAATTAAACCACATACTCCACTGCTTGTGCGGGTCCCCGTCAATTCCTTTGAGTTTCAGTCTTGCGACCGTACTCCCCAGGCGGAGTGCTTACTGTGTTAACTTCGGCACCAAGGGTATCGAAACCCCTAACACCTAGCACTCATCGTTTACGGCGTGGACTACCAGGGTATCTAATCCTGTTTGCTCCCCACGCTTTCGCGCCTCAGCGTCAGTTACAGCCCAGAAAGTCGCCTTCGCCACTGGTGTTCCTCCACATCTCTACGCATTTCACCGCTACACGTGGAATTCCACTTTCCTCTTCTGTACTCAAGCTGCCCAGTTTCCAGTGCGACCCCAGGTTGAGCCCAAGGTTTAAACACCAGACTTAAGCAGCCGCCTGCGCGCGCTTTACGCCCAATAATTCCGGACAACGCTTGCCCCCTACGTATTACCGCGGCTGCTGGCACGTAGTTAGCCGGGGCTTTCTTCTCAGGTACCGTCACTCCGGCAGCAGTTACTCTACCGGACGTTCTTCCCTGGCAACAGAGCTTTACGATCCGAAAACCTTCATCACTCACGCGGCGTTGCTCCGTCAGGCTTTCGCCCATTGCGGAAGATTCCCTACTGCTGCCTCCCGTAGGAGTCTGGGCCGTGTCTCAGTCCCAGTGTGGCCGTTCACCCTCTCAGGTCGGCTACGCATCGTCGCCTTGGTAGGCCGTTACCCCACCAACTAGCTAATGCGCCGCAGGCCCATCCTCTAACAGCAGATTGCTCCGCCTTTCATCCCAAACCCAGGAGGGTCAAGGAATTATCCGGTATTAGCTACCGTTTCCGGTAGTTATCCCAGTCTAGAGGGTAGGTTGCCTACGTGTTACTCACCCGTCCGCCGCTAAGCTTACCCCGAAGGATAAACTCCGCTCGACTTGCATGTATTAGGCACGCCGCCAGCGTTCGTCCTGAGCCAGGATCAAACTCTCCAATAAGTATTGAAAAGAGCGATAGCTCATTTTGAAACATCTGACGAGAATTTGCATTCTCATTTTTGGATCTCACTTGCATGAAATCCCACTCACTCGTTGTTCAGTTTTCAAAGATCAATGTCTTTTTCACTTCATCGTTGCTTGTCAGCAGCGACCTTTATAATATATCACAGCGCCTTCTTTTTAGTCAAGCGTTTTTTTAATTTAATTTTTCGCTTGGCTTATCGGCAAGCTATCATAGGATATCCTGTCCAAAGGGCCGAGACTTAATGTATCACAGATTCAGAACCCGCGTCAACCTTTAAAACAAAGTTAATTTCAAACCCATAAGCATCAGCACTCCCGGAAGTCCAAGAACCGTTACAGCACCTATAGTGGCAGGGTTCAGGGGAATATATATATCCGTTAGCAAGCCCGAAAAATTCACTACATAAATGCCCAGCGCAGCCAGAAGGAGATGTGTACCAAAGAGGCTGAGCCAAGCCCAGCCCAATTTTTTTTGAAAACAATTAGAAGTAATAAAAGTCCGGATAGAACCAGCACTGCCAGTGCGGCCATTCTTAACATGACAATCCTCCTTTTTTCCACCAACGTTACTTAGAGCTGAGCGCGGTTAAGCCCCAGGCTTTTGGCATGCTTCAGATGGATCTGATATTTGCGCTCAGCGGCTTCCAGAATATAAATGGCGTAGTCGATCTGATCCTGTCCCTTCGCCTCATCAAACATCAGATACGCCCTCTCCCACTCGGAGTGTGCCTGTTGGACTTCCAGGAACACGTTCCAATGATCGTCGTCTATTCTTTTTTGCTCCCCGTCGGCCTGCCTCCTAATACTCCACCATCCCATTCCAGACTCCTCCTTATATGAATAAGTTCTGGGCATAGTACTCAATCCTCACCCTCGTATATTCTCATTCATATCGAAACAGGGACAAACTTAGAACCAGTATGGCGGCAAAATAAGCAGGAATTTTCTGCATAGAATGTTCTCTGCCCTAAAAAACATGAAATTCAGCAAAAAAAAGGAGCCCCAGGGGCTCCTTTGATGAAAGGATATTGCACCAGAACTGCTTAGAACAGCTCACGGCGGCCTTCGAGGGCCTTGGACAAGGTTACCTCATCCGCATACTCCAAATCGCCGCCTACAGGCAGTCCATGGGCTATCCTGGTGATTTTGATCTCGAAAGGCCGGACCAGGCGGGAGATATACATCGCTGTGGCTTCACCCTCAATATTGGGGTTGGTGGCCATAATAAGCTCCTTCACTTTCTCATCACTCAGACGGGTCAGCAGCTCCTTCAAGCGGATATCATCCGGACCTATGCCTTCCATTGGTGAGATTGCCCCTTGCAGCACATGGTAATAGCCGTCGAATTCCTTAGTCCGTTCAATAGCCACCAGATCCTTGGAATCCTGGACTACACAGATTACGGAGGCATCGCGGGTTTTGTCCTGACAGATCCGGCAGGGATCGGTATCCGTAATATTGCAGCAGACCGAACAGTAATGAAGATTGCGTTTGACGCTGACCAGCGCCTTGGCAAAATCAATAACCTCGTCTTCCTTCATATTCAGCACATGAAAAGCAAGCCGGGCGGCTGACTTCGGACCAATTCCGGGCAAACGCGTAAAAGCTTCGATCAGCTTGGCTAGCGGTTCTGGATAATACAAATTAATGGTTCTCCTTTGGACTGGATGAAGTAAGGTCTAGAACAAGCCAGGGATCTTCATTCCTCCGGTAAATTTACCCATATCATTATTCGCCAGCTCTTCCGCTTGGGTAAGAGCATCATTTACCGCAGTAATCACTAGATCCTGCAGCATTTCGATATCATCGGGATCTACAGCCTCAGGCTTGATCTTGATCGAGAGCAGCTTTTTGTGGCCGTTGACTTGGACTGTTACCACACCGCCGCCGGATGATCCTTCAATGGTCTTGCTGCCCAGTTCCTCTTGGGCTTTGAGCATTTGCTCCTGCATTTTTTTGACCTGCTTCATCATTTGGTTCATATTGTTCATACATCGTCTCTCCTTTGGAATGCGCACTCGGCGCTGATAGGCTTAACTATTCTTTTATGACAACAAGGTCTTCCCCAAAGAGCTGGATCGCCTCGTCAATCCATGGTTCAGTCCGGGTATCCCCCGTTTCGTGTTCATGCTCCAATTGAAGTTCCTCTGTACTGGTCTGCGCAGCAGTTTTCATTGCAGCCTCATTCCAGTCGCGGAGCATCATGGTCACAAGCCGGTAAGGTTTGCCCAGACGGGCCGTAAATACGTTCTCAATTACCTGTCTGTTCGCAGGTTTCTCAGTAGTATCACGATGAATTGTATTCTTAAAGGCAACCAGCACAGCGTCTTCCATAACAGCCACAGGCTCTCCGTCGACAAACCAGGCGTGAACCGTGACCTTCTCTTCCTTCACACCCTGCAGGACAACACTCCACTTTTTATACACTTCCGCAAAATCGGGGCTGTCCTTGCCCGCAATAAACTTATCCAGCTGCGGCGGCAGCTTGGAAGGAGAGGATACCCGCGGCGCAGGCGCCTGGGCAGGCTGTCTGCCTTGATTGCCCTGCTCCCCGCGTCCTCCACCGGACAAGGCGCCGGACTGCATAGCCTGCTCCAGCTTCTTCTCCAAGGCAGCAATCTGCCGTTTGAGATGTTCCAGTTCACCGGAGTCCACAGCTGCAGCATTGCCGCCAACTACATGGGAAGAAGCCGCTTGCGGAGCGGTCCCGTGCGGGGAACCCTCTTGCTGCTGCAGGCTGCAGAGCTTCATCAGCGCTACTTCAAACAAGGTTTGCGGATGCGTAGCGTACTTCATCTCACCCAGATAACGGGTCAGCGTCTCTACGATCAGAAACAGCCGGTCCCGGGTGAATGCCGCCGCCATATCACGGAAGTCCGCCGGATTCAGTACACGGTCCGTTAGTTGATCGGCTCCCGGCACCATCTTGATCATCAGTAAATCGCGGAAATAATACAGCAGGTTCTCCAGACATTTATCAGCACTCTTGCCTTCATGCATAAGCTGCTCGACCAGCTCCAGAAGCAGTCCCATATCCCCTTCCAGAATGGCCGTAGCCAGGCGTGCAAATTGTTCGGAGGGAATCCCTCCGGTCATGCCCAGCACTTGCTGATAGGTGACTTGGCCATCTGTAAAGGAAGAAATCTGGTCCAGTATACTGAGCGCATCGCGCATCCCGCCATCGGAAAGGCGGGCAATATACTGCAGCGCATCTGAGTCCGCCGAGATCCCTTCCTTCTGGCAGATCGCTGTTAAGTGAGCTGTCTGCTCTTCCAGTGACACCCGGCGAAAATCAAAACGCTGGCAGCGGGAAATAATCGTTGCCGGCAATTTATGCGGCTCTGTGGTCGCCAGAATAAACATTACATGCGGAGGCGGCTCCTCCAGCGTCTTCAGCAGCGCATTAAAAGCTTCTGTAGTCAGCATATGCACTTCATCAATAATATACACTTTACGGCGGACTTCGGTAGGCGCATATTTCACCTTATCCCGGAGATCACGTATCTCTTCAACGCCCCGGTTCGACGCTGCGTCAATTTCCTGCACATCCATGACATTCCCCGCGGTGATCCGCAGACAGGATGGGCATTCATTGCATGGCTCAGCGCCTTCACTGCGCTCGCAATTGACAGCTTTGGCGAGCACTTTGGCGGCGCTTGTCTTGCCTGTACCCCGCGGTCCGCTGAACAGATAGGCATGCGAAACCCGCTGTTCACGAATTGCATTTTGCAGCGTCTGAATAATGTGCTGTTGTCCTACCATGTCATGAAACGACTGCGGCCGCCAGGCACGATACAGCGCGATATGTTCCACTATGCATTACCCTCTCTTAGGCTGCCGCTTTCGGCAATTTGTCGCTAATTTATTATACTATATACACCAGGCTTTGACCAAAAACAAAAAAGCATCTCCGCCCGTGGCAAAGATACTGTTATGGATAATATGTAAAACCGCGCACCTGTTATTGATGGCTGCGATCCAAGCGGCAACCCTACAACACTGCTCGGGCTAGGCCACCCTCCGGCACAAGAGTTAACTTACTTATGGCTGCTTCCTTCCGGACCTGACCAGGTTCATAAGCACTCATTGCGGAGGACCCAACCGTCAACACAGCCCGTAGGAACCAGGGCCTCACATCGACAGCACCTCTAACAGGAATTCAACCTCGCTACAGCGGATTGCGAGTTACAGGGCACCGCTACCTCCCCGTCTAGCACGGCGAAGATAAGTATAGCCTACGTGCGGGCAAAAATCAACTCCAGATAAAGGATGAGCCCCCGGCATAATGTCCGGGGGCCGGTACGATCCATAACTGCTAAAGTGCAACTGGATTAGATACCATATTTTTTCTTAAATTTATCAACACGGCCGCCGGCATCCATGAACTTCTGCTTGCCCGTGAAGAACGGGTGGCAGCTGGAGCAAATTTCGACACGCAGCTCTGGCTTTACAGAACCGGTCTCGAAGGTATTGCCACACGCACAGGTTACCTTGGTTACATTGTACTTGGGTTGAATTGCTGATTGCATATAAACCTCACCTCTCGTGCCCTAAGCCTCATGCGGGCCTAGAGTTATTAAAATATCTAAGCGGTATTTTAGCACGAAAGGATAGACTCTGCAATATGTCTGTGTCCCGCTTATTTATGCTAGATTTTCACCCGCCGCTGCTTGGCCCGGGCCAAATCCGCAGGCGGCACATGGGTATACGAACCTATGACAACATCCGGAAGCTCTTCACGGAAAATCTCCAGCATCGTCTTCATTCCCAGAATCTCCCCCTGAGCCGGGGGTATTAATTCCAGGTAGCTCTCCGGGTCAATATTGAGGTTGCGCATTTGTATCAGCTTCAGGTCTGTACGTCTAACGAATTCCACCATCGCCTCGATCTCCTCTTCGCGGTCTGTGACCCCCGGAAAGATCAGGTAATTGATCGATGTATACACACCCTGTGAAGCTGCGTATTTCAGAGACTTCTCGACATTAGCTAACGTATAGCCACGTGGTTTGTAATAAGCATTATAGTGGTCATCCAGCGCGCTGATTGTACTGACACGCATTAAATCCAGTCCGGCGTCAACGATGCCGCGAATATGATCGCTTAGGCCGGCATTCGTATTAATGTTGATGTAGCCCATATCTGTAATGGACCGGACTTCACGAATCGCCTCGATAATAAGCTTTGCTTGAGTAGACGGTTCACCTTCACAGCCCTGGCCGAAGCTGATTATGGACTGGGGCGTTTTCAGATGCTCCAGCATTACCTCTGAAATCTCGTTCACCGTAGGGCGAAAGTTCATTCGTGTCTGCGGCGATACAAAGCCGCTGTCGTCCGGCTGTTCGGAAATACAGCCGAAGCATCCGGCATTGCAGGAATAGGAAACAGGAACCGCTCCTTCCCACCGCCCCAAAAAGGTGTTGGAGGAGGTCAGACATTCGTAGCCAAGCGCACAATTGGAAAGGTGGCCGTAAAGACGGTTCTCCGGGTACTTCGCAGTTAAACTGCCCACCCCAGCTTCAACATCCTCCCGATCACAATTAAGCGGATTCCACTGCTCGGGATCATCCGTAAGATCCGCAGCCACGTAAAAGCCGCCATCTTTCCACACTACTGCGGAATAGCCGAAAAGTGGAAGCTTATACGACTTGTCTGTCTTGACGTAGCCGGGAAGACACAGACGGGTAAAGCCTTGCGGCAGCAATGCTCCCACCGCCTGCGATCCTTCCGGCAACGGCAGCATTTCACCTGTCTTAGGGTTCATGCCCACTGCGCGCGTATTAGGCAACCCTACCAGGGTGGCCCCTTCAGGCAGCGGTATCAGCTCTTCCTCCAGCATCTCAACAATCATATCCCCACTGCGGGCTAAACCGTACAGCTCGGAATGATCATATACGTTTCCTTGTTCGTCGGCATATACCAAATACATGTTAGTCTCCTCTTATTCTCGTTTCTCAGGTGGTGGGCACTGAAGGCGTCTTCGGCCGGGATGTCCGGCGTGCGGACGAGCCGCTGTTCGAGGTTCCGCCATTGCTTGCCGTTCCGCTTGGAGACGAAGATTCCTTATTCCCCGCAACATCAAAGGAGGCCAGGAATTCGGCATTCGTCTTGCTGTCACGCAGCTTTTTGAGGAAGCCTTCCACAAAATCGTAGGACTCGTTCATATTTTTGCGAATTGCCCAAATGGTATCCAGCTCTTCCTTGCTCAGCAGCACCTCTTCGCGGCGCGTGCCGGAACGGCGGATATCGATGGCCGGGAAAATGCGGCGTTCTGCCAGCTTGCGGTCCAAATGAAGCTCCATGTTCCCTGTACCTTTAAATTCTTCATAAATAATATCATCCATCCGTGAACCGGTATCAATAAGCGCCGTTGCGAGTATGGTTAGGCTTCCGCCTTCCTCCACATTCCGTGCAGACCCAAAAAACCGTTTGGGACGATGGAATGCCGCCGGATCAATACCGCCGCTCAGTGTGCGCCCGGATGGAGGTACAACCAAGTTGTAGGCACGCGCGAGCCGGGTAATACTATCCAGCAAAATGACAACATCCTTCTTATGCTCTACTAAACGCAAAGCCCGCTGCAGTACAAGCTCGGCTACTTTGATATGGTTCTCCGGGAGCTCATCAAAGGTAGATGCCACAACTTCACCCTTCACAGAACGCTGCATATCCGTTACTTCCTCGGGACGTTCATCAATCAGCAGTACAAACAGAGCAATTTCAGGATTGTTAGTGGAAATGCTGTTGGCAATTTCTTTTAGGAGGAGCGTTTTCCCTGCTTTGGGAGGTGCTACAATCAAACCGCGCTGCCCCAGACCAACAGGAGCAAGCAAATCCATAATTCGGGTAGACAAGTGTGTAGGGGATGTTTCAAGCGGCAGCTTATCTTGCGGATAAAGAGGTGTCAGCGCCGGAAAATGCAAACGCTCTGCTGCACTGGCAGGATTCTCGCCGTTGACGGCGTTGACTTGAAGCAATCCGAAGTAGCGTTCATTCTCTTTGGGAGTGCGGCATTTGCCGGATACCAGATCGCCGCTTCTAAGATCGAACTTGCGAATCTGGGAAGCCGAGATATAAATATCTTCCGCGCTGGGCAAGTAGTTAATCGGCCTTAGAAAACCATAGCCCTCAGGCAAAATTTCGAGCACACCTTCCATAAACATGAGCCCGCTCTGTTCCGCCTGAGCCCGGAGGATGGCAAAAATCAGCTCCCGTTTTTTTAGCGTCCCGTAGTATGGAATCTGGTATTTTTTCGCCAGCTTATACAAATCGGTCAGCTTCATTTCTTCCAAATCGGAAATTTGAAGATCCATGTAATAACCACCTATTCAATTTTTATAATAATAAGTTCTTCTAGCAAGATAGACGGGAAAATAGGAGTCTACTAAATTGCTCATTAGGATAGCATTACCCAATTTGGAAGGGAATATGCAGTGCGGGAGCAAAAAATACCCCTTCCATGCCATCGGATGATCCTAAATTATTCGTTCTCGCGCCATACATCGGCTCCCAAATTACGCAAGTTGCTAACCAGATTGTCGTAACCACGGTCGATAAATTCCACACCGGTAACCTCGGTAATTCCTTCCTCCACCGTAAGTCCGGCAATCACAAGCGCTGCGCCTGCACGCAGATCGGCAGCTTTGACCTTCGCAGCATTCAGCCTGCTTCCTTCAATAATGGCGGAACGTCCTTCGACACGGATTTTGGCGCCCATACGCACCAGTTCCGGCACATGCTTAAACCGGTTACTGTATACAAAATCGCTGAGCACACTGACCCCTTCAGCCTGGGTAAGCATACTTGTCATTGGCGATTGCAAATCGGTGGCAAATCCAGGGTATATCAGTGCTTTTACATCAGCATGCTCGTATTTACCCTGGCCGATGACCCGGATGCTCTCATCCAGTTCTTCAATACTTACGCCCATCTCCAGGAGCTTGGCCGTCAGCGCCTCCAGATGCTTCGGGATTACATTATCTATCAATACATTGCCGCGCGTAGCTGCAGCAGCAATCATATACGTTCCAGCCTGAATACGGTCGGGAATGATGGAATGACGGCAGCCGTGCATTTCCGTGACACCTTCGATCCGGATCGTTTCAGTTCCCGCGCCCTTAATAACAGCGCCCATGGAGTTCAAGAGGGTTGCTACATCTATAATCTCAGGCTCTTTAGCCGCATTTTCAATAATTGTTGAGCCCTTGGCGCGTGAAGCCGCAAGCATAATGTTAATAGTGGCACCTACGCTCGATACGTCCAGATAGATTTTGGCACCGTGCAGTTCCTTGGCATACAAGTGAATAGAACCATGATCGTTGGTGACAGTCGCACCCAGCGCTTCAAAGCCCTTAATGTGCTGGTCAATCGGACGGGGTTCAAAATTGCAGCCCCCGGGAAGACCAATCGTTGCCTCCTTAAATCTTCCAAGAAGCGCTCCCATCATATAATACGAGGCCCGGAGTTTCTTCACCGGTCCGTTAGGCATTGGAATGGATACGATACGGGAGGGATTAATTCTCATCTGGCTGCCTGTCCAGGAAACCGCGGCTCCAAGATCCTCCAGAATTTCGGAGTATACAGCTACATCGCTAAGGGACGGCAAGTTATCCAGAACAACTTCAGACTCGGCCAAAATCGCCGCAGGAATAAGCGCAATCGCGCTATTCTTCGCTCCACTGATGGTGACAACGCCTTCTAAAGGACGTCCACCGCCAATCATTAATTTTTCCATAAATTTATCCGGTTCCCCCTACGTGTATTGCAGCTTGCCCTGGCAATACCTGCTGTGGCTTTGTTGGTAATGAAGATTAGAAACGGCTGCGCCGCCCTTACACAAGGACGGCGCCCGTTTCCGCAAGCAAATACAAGGACAGGTTACCGCGGTAAGCGAATAACTCCTTATATTAAATGGAAAGACACCGGCTAGGCGGTGCTCTCCAAATATAATCTATTCAGCTGGACGACATTACAGTAATCTGTTGTTGCAAACGTGGAGAGGTGCAGTGACAGCCCTAAGAAAGCCTGTCCGCTTTCCTCATAAATGGATTAGGCTTTGTTGCTGGAGCCGAACTCGCGGATTTTGCCGATAACGGTCTGTTTGATAGCTTCGCGGCCTGGTGCGATGAATGTACGCGGATCGTAAGCATCCGGTTTTGCAGCCAGCACTTCGCGAACAACCTTAGCAAATGCGATCTGGTTCTCAGTGTTTACGTTGATTTTGGAAGTACCCAGGGAAATGGATTTCTTGATGTCATGCTCTGGAATACCAGTTCCGCCGTGCAGAACCAATGGAAGTTTAACCGCATCACGGATTTCTTCCATTTCTTTGAACCCAAGGTTAGGCTCGCCATGGTAAGGGCCATGTACGGAACCAAGCGCAGGAGCCAAGGTATCGATGCCTGTTTCTTTGACGATACGCACGCATTCGTTCAGGTCCGCATACTGAATGCCGCCGATAACGTCATCTTCCTGTCCGCCGACAGTACCCACTTCAGCTTCTACAGAAACGCCTTTTGCATGAGCATAATCTACAACTTTTTTGGTCATTTCGATATTCTCATCAATTGGGTGATGGGAACCGTCGATCATTACAGATGTGAATCCGGCATCAATCGCTTCCTTGCATTTGTCAAAGCTGGAACCGTGATCCAGGTGAATGGCAACCGGTACAGTGATCTTCATGTCATGGATAAGACCTTCAACCATCTTCACAACGGTGTAGAATCCGCCCATGTGACGGGCTGCGCCTTCGGATACGCCAAGGATTACTGGTGACTTCTCTTCTTCTGCGGCACCAAGAATCGCTTGAGTCCACTCCAGGTTGTTGATGTTGTACTGGCCTACTGCGTATTTTCCTTGTAGTGCTTTGTTTAACATGTCTGTCATCGATACTAATGGCATGGTTTCAATCCTCCTAAAATATTGGGTTGCTTATATAAGCCGACATCACATACAGGCCTATTATAGCACATCCTGTGTCAAATACTAAATAGGATACACAAAAAAATGTCCCGCCGGGACGATATTCGGCCAACCCATACTTCAGGCAGATTAATCCTCTCTAGAATATCCATAACAGAACATTCCCAAACTACTTAGCTGCATTGGTCTATAGACTTATTGTTAAGGTGCATGTTCACAGCTATCCGCATCTCATCGATGTCAAACGGCTTAGTAAAATGCATTAGCGCCCCCAGCTTGGTCGCCTCCTTAATCATATCCAGTTCACCGTAAGCTGTCATCATAATGACCTTGATAGCCGGATTGATCTCCTTCAAATGCTTCAGGATCTCAAGTCCGTCCATCCCCGGAATTTTCATATCGAGCAAGACCAGGTCGGGCGATTCGCTGCGGACAATGTCCAATGCCAGTTTTCCGTTAGCGGCTTGAAATGTGGCATACCCTTCACTATTAAATACTTCCATGAGGAGAATTCGGATTCCGTTCTGATCATCGACAATTAACACTTTTTTCTTTTCCATACCATACCCTCCCAGAATTTGAAGCAGATTGTCCATACCGCGCGCACGTACAGCTAATGACCCCTTAACAAAACAAGTCTATACGAAACCTATTATTCGTTCCTTATAGTCAAAATCCTGCTAATTGGTTAAAATGCGTAAATCTATGTCATTTTATGGACTGGAACCAGTCAGCGATTAGGAGACATTTCATGCTCAAAATGGAGGTACCGAGGATGATTTGTGGCGTGAAACCTATAAACCCTCATATTTTAAAGAAAGCCTCCAGGGCGGAGGCTCGGCAGGACTAATTTACAGGTCTTTGGATTACAATTGTTCGGAATGAGTCAGCGAAGCTTTGACAAATTCACGGAAAAGCGGCTGCGGACGGTTCGGACGGGAGGTAAACTCTGGATGGAACTGTACTGAGAGGAACCACGGATGGCCCGGAAGCTCGACGATCTCCACCAGACGGCCATCCGGAGAGGTTCCGGAGATTACGAGGCCGGCTTTTTCAATCTCATCACGGTAGGCGTTGTTGAACTCATACCGGTGACGGTGACGTTCATATACCAATTCATCATCGTAGCAGGACATTGCCAGTGATTCAGGAAGAAGCTTACATGGGTAAAGACCAAGACGCATAGTTCCGCCCATATCTTCGATATCCTTCTGCTCCGGCAGCAGGTCAATCAGCGGGTGCGGTGTAGCCGGATCAATCTCCGAGCTGTTCGCACCTGCCAGTCCCAGAATGGAACGGCCGTATTCAATAACGGAAACCTGCATCCCAAGGCAGATACCGAAGAACGGAATGGATTGTTCACGGGCATAACGAATGGCAGAAATCTTGCCTTCGATCCCCCGGTCACCGAAGCCGCCCGGAACGAGAATGCCGCCGATGCCGCCCAGCAATTCGCCGACATTCTCGTCGGTAACAAGCTCAGCATCCACCCAGCGGACCTTCACCTCGGCATTGGCCGCAAAGCCGGCATGCGAAAGGGACTCCACCACACTCAAATAAGCATCATGCAGGGCTACATATTTGCCGACGATGGCGATTTCAACGGTGCGCTCCAGCTTCTGGATCCGGCCCAGCATATTTTCCCATTCGCGCATATCCGGAGCAGGTGTCGTCAGCTTCAAATGATTGACTACAATTTCGTCCAGTCCTTCATCCCGAAGGTTGAGCGGTACTTCATACAAGGTTGATGCATCGCGGCATTCCACCACTGCATTGGCATCGATATCGCAGAACAGGGCGATTTTGGCCTTCATGTCATCAGAAAGCGCATATTCCGTGCGGCAGACAATGACATTCGGCTGAATCCCGATACTGCGCAGCTCCTTGACGCTGTGCTGAGTCGGTTTGGTTTTGACTTCTCCGGCAGCCTTGATATACGGAATCAGGGTGACATGAATGTACATCACATTCTCACGGCCGATGTCGCTTTTGATCTGACGGATTGCTTCCAGAAACGGCAAGCTCTCGATATCGCCCACGGTTCCGCCGATTTCGGTAATCACTACATCGGACCCGGTTTCACGTCCTGCGCGGAACACGCGTTCCTTGATCTCGTTCGTGATATGCGGAATGACTTGAACCGTGCCGCCCAAATATTCCCCGCGGCGCTCTTTGCTGATGACCGAGGAGTAGATCTTGCCAGTTGTCACGTTGCTGTTCTTCGAGAGATTGATGTCAATAAACCGTTCATAGTGCCCAAGGTCCAGGTCGGTTTCCGCCCCATCGTCGGTTACGAACACTTCGCCATGCTGATAAGGACTCATGGTTCCAGGGTCTACATTAATATAAGGATCGAATTTTTGAATCGTCACCTTCAAACCTCTGTTCTTGAGCAGCCTGCCCAGAGAAGCGGCGGTAATCCCTTTGCCCAGGGAAGACACGACACCACCCGTTACAAAAATATACTTTGTCACTGTATAACCCTCCTAAATAAAGTCCAGAAATTCAGGCGACGCTTGGTGTTTATCGTACCCTTTTTTCCATTATCAAAACAGGGAATCCACAAGTTACTTCTTAAATAGATCCCGGAAAAACCCTCCAAAAAAAACAAAAAAGTGACACCCGTAGAACCGGGGCACTTTTTATTTTTGAAAACAATATTAACTTTCATTATAAGCCCATGCAATAGTTTACTCTGACGATCCCACCCATGTCAAGGGAGGAATTGCGCCTGATTGCAATCTATTCTAATAGTTGTCGTTCTCGTCCTCATCGTCGGCATCTTCGTCGTCGCCGTCTTCGGAATCCTCATCATCCACGTCGTCTTCGTCGATGTCATCTTCATCGATTACAACATCTTCGTCAACTTCTTCTTCGCTGTCGTCGTCGGAATAGAGGTCGTCACGATCTTCATCGATAGCGTCGAAATCCTCTTCTTCTGCTGCGTAGTTATCTTCCTCTTCTGCGAAGTCGTCGTCCTCCAGATCGTCATCCTCGTCATTGATAATACGCGGACGTTTGGAGTTGCCGACCGGGTCATCGGAGCGTTCCAGCGGATACCAGCGTTTCAATCCCCACAGGTTGGTTCCAACGCAGGCAAACCGCCCGTCAATGTTGATCTCGGTATATAACTGTGCAATAGTATCGTTCGTTTGTTCTTCTGTCATCCCGCGCAGCTTGGCCACTTCGACCATCAGATCACGGTAATAATAGGGTGTATTGGCTGCTTTGAGCACCAGAAAAGCCAGGTCCACCATCGGCATTTCTTTTACTTTCTCGGGGTCCAGCTTTAAATTGAGTGGCGTACTCACTAAGGGACACTTCCTCTCACGCTTTGTTCACATTACCGTTAATTTCTATTCCATGATATCCATTAACAAAACTAAGTAAAACCTATTTGGCAGCAAATTGCAAGTCAAAACCGTCCTGCAGAATTATGTATTCCCAGACTTCCCGGAAAACCCGTTCCTCTCTCACATTAAAAAGGCGGAGGTACTCCCTCCGCGCATGACTGTATCCACGCCAAGGATCGGCTCCTTACGGGATGTTGCAAAGAGAACCCTGCGGCCCTCTTCTGTTTATTTTATGTAAAGCTCCGCTTTTTGACACGATGGGCAGCCCATTTCGCTAAAAAAGGGCAAGTTCCCATTCGGACGTCTGCCTCCTTTCATACAATATGTCAGCACGGCACCGAGGAGGGGACGGCGTAACTTATGGATTACTACAGATTTTGGCAGATACTGCTTAATGAGATATCGGCTGCCCCCAAAAATGCCGACCGGCGCATCGTTACCTTCAAAGATGCCCGCCAGTATGCCGGAGCGCTGTCAGAGTGGAAATCGCTGAAGGCGAAAACACCGGGACTGCGGCAAGTGCAGATGTCCCCGCTGATCCGGGCATTTTTTGTGCCTGCTGCCGGAGCAGGTAAGCTGCTCCATACATTTGAAGATGCCCTGTGTATCGAAGAGGATGCACGGATACAAGTCCATGCGGCGGCCCCTGAAAAATCGGGCACCTCCTTAATGCCCTGGGCGTTAAAGCGATTCATGCCCCGCAGGCCTGGTCCAGATCCACCGGGGTGCATGTGAAAATCGGTGTCATTGATACAGGAGCCGACTACCGGCATCCGGATCTCAAGCATTCGCTGGCCTCCGGCGTGAACCTGCTGTACCGCGGCATGCTCCCTTTCGATGACAATGGACACGGCACCCATATCGCCGGAACGCTGGCAGCGGCCGGCGGCACCCGCGGCATGATGGGTGTGGCGCCACGGGCGCAGTTGTACCCGGTCAAAGCTTTTGATCATAACGGCTCGGCTTATGTGTCCGATATTGTGCTGGGCATCGACTGGTGCGTACAGAACAGGATCGATATTATTAATATGAGCTTCGGCATGAAGACCAGAAGCAAAGCCCTTCACGATGTGGTGATCAAGGCCTACCGGGCCGGGATCGCCATCATCGCTTCCTCCGGCAACGACGGCAAACGCGGCGGGGATTATCCCGCCCGCTACCCCGAGACGATCGCCGTCGGCGCCCTTGACCGAAGGCACCGCGTCGCGGCCTTCAGCAACCGCGGTCCGTATATTGATGTATACGGACCCGGGGAAAGCGTGACCTCCTGCTGGCTGAAGGAGGGCTACAGAGAGATGAGCGGCACCTCCATGGCGACCTCGCATGTCACGGGAGCCGCCGCCTTGCTGCTCGCGCTGCGCCCGGGGCTCTCGCCACGGGAGCTGAAGCTGCTCCTGCGCCGCACGGCCTCGCCGGTGCGGCTGCGCAAGGGCCAGCGCCGCGCAGCCTTGGGCGGCGGCGCGGCCGATGCCCTGCGCCTGCTGCGGGCAGGCGCGCGGGCGAAGCGGGCGGCCGCTGCGAAGGCATAGCGGCGGCGGCCGCCGCCCGTGGCCCGCAAGGGGCCTTGCGCGGCCTGGGGACCGCAGGCCGCGCACGGGCCGGACGGGCCGCGTCAGGCGGCGGACTGCGGGCGGGCTGCGATGGGCCGCGGCGGGCCGCAGGCGGCTTTGACCGGACTGCCGGGGGTAGGCCCGGCACTTGGGTTCCTCTGCGAACTCAATGAGCTCGCTTCACGATCTATCCGCCGCTGATGCGGACAGGAAATCCGTTAATTGGGGGATTCGTCCATTCAGCAGGACAAGCGAACTTGAGATTCCGCTATTTGTCCGATCGCCCCTTATTTTAGGTTCAAACGAACGATATAACAGCTTCTGATTCCGAATCCGCTCGAAAATCGGACTTTTTCTTGTATAATATCCTAAACAAAACCAAAAGCTCCGCCCGGATCACACGGGCGGAGCTTTTGGTACGGAAGCCGGACGCTACATCCGGTCCGGTGCGGTAACACCAACGAGGCGCAGCACGTTGGCGATTGTGGTCCGCACCGCGCCCAGCAGGGCAAGGCGGGCCAGGGTCTGGGCGGCATCTTCGGTGATGACGCGCTCCGCTTTGTAGTAGCTGTGGAACAGCGAAGCCAGATCGTACACATAGCGGATCAGGCGGTGCGGTGCATAGCTGCTTGCGGCAATCCCGATCTCCGCCGGCAATTCGCCGATTTTGCGCAGAAGGGCATATTCATGTTCAGCGGTGAGCTTGGCATAATCGATTTCGGCAAAATCCGGAAGCACAATCCCCTGCTCCTCCGCCTGGCGGAAAATGCTGCAGATCCGTGCATGCGCGTACTGCACATAGAAAACAGGATTTTCATTGGAGGTGGAAATAGCCAGGTCCATATCGAAGTCCAGATGCGAATCCATGCTGCGCATGGTGAAGAAATAGCGGATGGCGTCGATTCCGACTTCGTCCATCAGGTCTTCCATCGTAACCGCTTTGCCCGTACGTTTGGACATTTTGACCTTTTCGCCGTTCTGGAAGAGACTGACCATTTGGGCAATCAGCACAACCAGCTTTTCCGGATCATTGCCAAGCGCCGACATAGCCGCCTTCATCCGGGGAATATAGCCGTGGTGGTCGGCGCCCCAGATGTTGATCATTGTATCGTAGCCCCGGCCATATTTGTCGTTGTGATAAGCGATATCCGGCGTCAGGTAGGTGTAGGTCCCATCATTCTTGATCAGCACGCGGTCCTTGTCGTCGCCGTATTTGGTCGTTTGCAGCCAGGTGGCCCCATCTTGCTCGTAGACTTCGCCGCGCTCGCGCAGCTCATCCAGGGAACGCAGCACTTCACCGTTCTCGTACAGCGAGGTTTCGCTGAACCAGATATCGAAGCCTACGCGGAAGCGGGTGAGGTCGCGTTTGATTTTGTCCAGCTCCTTGGCGAGACCATAGGTGCGGAAGAATGCCGCCCGGTCGCCCGGTGTCATGGACAGCAGAGCGTCGCCTTTTTCAGCCACCAGCTCTTTGGCAAAACCCTTGATGTCTTCGCCATGATAGCCGTCCTCCGGCATTTCCGCCGGCTGTCCCAGCTCCTGAAGGTAACGGGTTTCGATGGATTTGCACAGGTTGGCGACCTGGTTCCCGGCATCATTGATGTAATATTCGCGGGTTACCTCGTAGCCGGCAAAATCCAGTACGTTACAGAGCGCGTCGCCGACAGCAGCCCCGCGGGCATGCCCCAGATGAAGGCTGCCGGTAGGGTTGGCGCTGACAAATTCCATTTCGACCCTTTTGCCCTGGCCTGCATCGATGCGGCCATAATTGTCACCCTGTTCGGCTACGAGGGCGATCACCGGGTAGAGGTAGCTTTTGGACAGCGTAAAGTTGATGAAGCCCGGTCCGGCAATTTCAGCCTTTTCAATAGAAGCAGCGCTCTTGTCCAGATGCCCGATAATCGCTTCAGCAATCTGCCGCGGATTACGTTTGGCAATCTTGGTGAGCTGCATCGCGGCATTGGTCGCCAGGTCCCCGTGGGCTTTGTCTTTCGGCACCTCCAGCACAATGGCCGGAAGCTCCTCTCTAGTAACCAGGCCAGCGGCGATAATAGCCCCAGCGATCGCTTCCCTCAACCGTTCATTGGCTAACTGAAGCGGGTTTTGACTTTGTGTCATGATTGTGGTTCCTCCTGTATATGCAAACTTATAGCGAACTGTCCCGATAATTCCCCGTACACGTAGAGATCATATTCCCACGCAACCGCAAGCGATCTTCCAGCGCGCTTCACGTCCAGCTTCCGGGTGTCTGTAGAGAGATTAAACTGTGTATAAGGCGAGCGGTAGAATCCCGGCAGACGTTGTCCCGGCTCAAAGGACTGCTCCGACTGGACGCCGCCGTGACGGATCAGCTTGAGCCCGTTGTCTGTAATCTTCACGGTGGTGCGGACTGAAACCGCCTCGTCCTTGGGTCCTGTCTGCGTTTCTTCATAACGGAGATAGAGCTGATTGCCTCTGGTGATAACTTCGCCTGCTGCGTGCACCACGTTCCGTTCCCCGCCCTGCACGCTCTCCAGTGTTACGGATACGCCGTATTTGTCGGACTCTGATTCAGTCATCACACGTTCCTCGCTTGTTCATACTTATATTCATCTAAGGCATATTCGCTTTCCCATTGTACACTATATCCAGATCGGGAGGGCAATTCAATGGCTTTCGCCTCTAAAAATAATCACAACGGCAGCAGCGCCACTGTGTCCCTGCCCTTAAGCTGCTCTACCATAGATGTCCAGGCCTCCGGCTTATCCGCCAGCACTGCGTAATAACGGGTCAGAAAACCGGCAACCAAAGCCGCCTCTATCTGCTCCAAATTTTCATCGCCGGGCATAAAACAAAGATCCAGACCCGCTACCGCCTCACCGTCCCCCTGCCATGAGGGATGTACATAGGGGAAATCAAGACGTTTATAGCCTAAATGCGACAGCACCTCACGGCGGACAAACGGGTCCATGGGCTTAATGCCGCCAAAAGCATGCTCTACCCGGTACGGATCGTAAATCTCGGCAAACATGCCGAACAGCTCCTTGCCGTTGTCAGCCGCCAGCTTCTGCAGGTCTTTCAGACGGTGCTGCGCCAGAAAGCGGCCGACTCCCAGGCCCTCACGGCCTATAATCGTGAAATCGGTCATGGCCACATTCCAGTCGCTGTAGTAACGGTATTCCGTGGTGCCAACAACCAAGCCTTCATGCACCGCAGCAAACACACGGATGCCGGGATCTTCCAGCGGCTCCTTCCATAAGCTGTATTCAAGCACTTCCTCGGGAGGGAACACTTCCGACAGAAGGTTATGTACTTGTCTGAACAAAGGGTCAGCGACACTCGTAATTCTGCTATACTCCATACTCATAAATCTCCTCCGCTTCTGAAATAAACAGTTCATTACTTATAGAAAAGGATTCCGCCACTCCATGAGCGCAGCGTAATTGCCCGACTCCTCATCATCCAGATAATCAGCCACTACCCCGACCGGTGACCGGCCGCAGCGCAGCAGGAAAGTAATCACCGGATCAGACCACTTCCCGGCCACCACTCCGGCCAGATACTCCTCCGCTGACATCCTGGAGGCCTGCAGATGATAGCCGGGCATCCGGCCCGCTCCCAGCAGCCGCTCCAGCTTCTGATCTACCACAGCGTGATACAGCGACTGCACCAGCTCTTTACCCAGCCCCAGCTTGCGGTATTTGGGACGGACGCACAGATCAGCGATATACAGTGTGTTCCCGTCCGGCTGGTGCGTAGTAATATATCCATCTGCCGTAACCTCCGACCAGGTATGCTGAAGCGCCGGAACCTCAGGGTCAAAACGGATTTTCAGGCCCGTTACCGAACCTGCCAGTTCCCCGTTCACCTCTACACATAAAGCACCTTCCGGAAAAAGAGTTACATGATTCAGCAGCTGCTCCCGGTTCCACCACAATTCAGCAGGATAGGGCGGCGGAAAAGCCTCAGACTGAATGGTGATCAGTTCCGTAAAATCAGCCTCCGTGTAAGACCGGATCACCGCAGGCACCGGGATTTTGCCGTCAAAAGCGTAGAAACTCTTGTAATACATGCCTTCTCTTCCTCCCTACGTCCAGTCGGCGTACAGATCCGTCCGGCGGTCTCGCCATGTGGTCACGGACCCGCGTTCACGGACGCGGTACAGCAGCTCCAGATCCAGATCGGCGGTGATGATCATATCGCTGTTGATTTCCCCCTCGGCCAGCAGCCCTTGTGGAGGAAACGGAATATCATTGGGCGTAATCACCGCCGCCTGGCCAAAGTTCGCCCGCATCAGGTCCACGGTGGGCAGTGAGCCTACGGTGCCTGTCAGCACGACATAGACTTGATTTTCTACCGCCCGGGCATGGCTGGTGTATCTTACCCGGTGGAAGCCATGCCGGTCATCTGTGCAGGAAGGGCAGAAGATCACATCCGCCCCCTTGGCGCGGGCCATACGCACGATCTCCGGAAATTCAATATCGTAGCAGGTCAGCATGGCGATGGTTCCTTTGTCCGTCTGGAACACCTCCAACCCTTCCCCCGCCCCCATATTCCAGCCCTCTACTTCAGCGGGCGTGATATGCAGCTTAGCCTGCTCGGCAATTCTCCCGTCCGGATAAAAAAGATGGGCCACATTATAAAGCTTACCGTTCCTGCGCAGCACATGGGTGCCGCCAATGATATGCACCGCATATTTTTGGGCATACCCGGCAAACAGCTCCCGGTAACGGTCTGTAAACTGCGGCAGATCCTCTATAGTGAGGGCTTTTCCCTGCTCATCGCCAATGGACATCAGCTGTGTCGTCAAAAATTCGGGGAACAGGATGAATTCCGCACCGTACTCTTCGGCTGTTTTGATATAATGCTCGCACTCAGCGGCAAACTCCCCGAAGGAGGAAATGGTATGCAAATGGTACTGGACAGCAGATACGCGAAAAGCCATGGGCGGCAATCCTCCTAAACGTGATATGGGCGCACATTCATTAAAGTACCTAAAATTTTACCATAACCGGCCGCAAAATCACATCTTCACCCCTTATGAAACGTATCCCACCTAGCCGTGCATAGCGGATATACATAAGACTTTCTAGACAAGCTCCAGCTTCGCCTTTTAATTTCCACAATGTATACCCACATTGTTGTACAATTCACAAGATTTTTGTCCGTTTAGCGTACTTAGGGCACAGATTGTTGTATAACGTACAGGATGTTCACCCATTCGGCCTGCATAAATCACACTTTGTTGTATTCCGTGCAAGGTTTTCGGGGGTTAACACCTTAGGGGAACCCTTTATGTGTCCTTCAGCAATTCCAGGTGGAAAAAGGATAACTAATTTGCCCGAATCTCCTGTTCTCCGCAGGTTAAGTGGAGAAAGGGTAACTCATTCAGCACATTTCGCCCCTAACTAGGTAATTTGGCCCAATTAAGTTCCCTTTTTCCACTTAAGTCTCACAATTGTTTATTTTTGGGAGGAATAAGTTTCCTTTTTCCAACTTCACCGTTCATCTGCTTCTTGGCCAGCGTTAGTCGGAAAAAGCCGATCGAATCCGGCTGATTTCCGCCCGTTTATGGGTGATTTTGCCGCCCTCCTACTTATCCCCAGTTTTATACACACCTTATCCACAACTTTAAAAAAATCATAATTCCCTAAAAAACAAAAAAGCAGCTCCAGTTAACGGAGCCGCTTCAGCTTGCAGGGTATGCGCATATTCCTCAATCTGGTGGTCTCAAAGTGTAACCCCGGCTTATTGTTCTGTCCCCTTAAAAGCGAATTTCAGCTTCCAGGTGGACCCGCCGTCTTCAGTTGCATACAGGGAGGAAGCATTCTGTCCCCGGACAGCCATCCAGCCTTCTGTAACACCTGTGAAGGAAATGAGCCCGTCATAGCCCGGGACCGCCGGAAGATTGGTCCACTTCTTGCCGCCGTTGTAGGCACGTCCAACGGCCACTTTCTCGCCTGCCGGAGAGAAGCCGAACAGAAAAACGGCACTGCTGCCGACCAGCTGCATATTACCGGGCTTGCCGGAAGCCGGCCCCGTTGTCAGCTGCGCTGCCCCGCTGCCTGGTGCAGGCCCGCCGCCGGCAGTGTTCTGTGCAATGACACGGCTCCAGCTTTTGCCCTTGTTGCTGCTGGCATAGAGCGAGTAGGAGGTCTGCGACATCCCTGATCCCCCATACAGCAGAGCGTACACCTGATCACCGTTTGCATATACCCTTCCAGACTCGGGATAGGCAAAAGCTGATTTTAGCGAAAGCGACCAAGTGGCCCCTCCATCGGAGGTTTTCATGATCCGGTAGCCGGCCCCAGGGGCAACTACAACTGCATACCCGCTGCTAGCGCTGGTGAACTCCGCACTGCGTGTGTTGGCGGGAGTCGGGATAAGACGCCAGGTGCGTCCTCCGTCCTTCGTGTAATAGGTGGAGGCCAGGCTGTAGCCATAGCCCTGCTTCTTGTCCTTAAAGTCAATTCTGTCGAAGACAGTTGCTGTATCGGTCATCCGTTGCCAGGTAGAGCCGCCATCCGCGGTGGCAATGAGGTAGGCCGCCGCTGTACCCTTCACGGAAGCCAGGGCCCAGCCATGAACATTATCCGGAAAATCAATTTGCCTGAAACTCCACTGTCCCTTATAGATCTCCTGAAAGTGACAGCCTCCGTCGGAGGTCCCAATCATGAATCCGTTGCCTGCTGCCCGGCCGGTATCGGCATTCAGAAATTGAATGTCGGAGAAATTCAGCGGTGCGGCCCCGGACGCAGCATGCTCGGCCTGCAGCTCCTTCAGCAATCCATGATCACCGGTGCTGCACGCCGGTACTGCCGCTTGCGCCGCAGCCGCCTGTACCGGTGAAGCGGGCATTCCCCACGCAGATGACGCCAAAAGAACTGCCGACAGAAGGGCCAACCGCCCTTGATATATTTTTTTAGTCCAATTCATAGTTACACCTCCACCTTCTCATTGATCCAGCCATTTCTAAAGGCACTACTCTGTTATACTGCTCCATCCCTTCCCCTATCAACCCGGATAAAGTCACAATCTGACAACAATTTGGTTACTACTTGGGCCGGCATGGTGAAACGCCAGCCTTTTCGGGGAGGACCTCCGGCCGTTATGAATATCCAGGCCCTTCCTTCCCCATAATGAGAATTGACAAGCCAAACTAATCAAAGGAGCCTGATGTCATGCCGCGCGAACCTGTTGCCCCTCCGAAACCCAAACACCGCCTCCGCCGGCTGTCCCGGCTGCTGGCTATAATGGGTGTGCTTTGTGTACTGGCGGCTGGCGGGCTGCTCGGATACCTCTACCATAAGGATCTCCCGCCGATTGCTGATGATATCCGCTCCAAGCTGCTTGATTCCCGCGGAAATGTGCTAACCACCTTCACTACGGATGGCCGCAGCCGGGAGCCCGTAACACTTAATCAGATTTCACCGCTGCTCATACAGGCTACGCTTGCGGTGGAGGACCGCAAATTCTACAAGCACTCCGGCTTTGATGTCAAGGGCATGGGCCGGGCAGTGCTTGCCAATCTGGAGTCAGGCGACCGCACACAAGGGGCCAGCACTCTAACCCAGCAGCTTGCGCGCAATCTCTACCTCTCCCATGAGAAGACCTGGACCCGCAAGGCAAAGGAAGCCCTGTATACGATGCAGCTTGAGATGAAATACAGCAAAGACGAAATTCTGAATATGTATCTGAACCAAATTTATTATGGCCACGGCGCCTACGGCATTGAAGCGGCCTCACAGATGTATTTTGGCAAAGCGGCGGCTGACCTTGATCTGGCGGAGAGTGCAATCCTTGCCGGTATCCCCAAAGGCCCGACCTACTATTCCCCCTATACTCATATGGACAATGCCAAGAAACGGCAGCGGATTATATTGGCCGCCATGACAGAAGTGGGTGATATTACTGAAGCTCAGGCAGCAGCAGCCAAGCTGGAAACCCTAAGCTTCAAGCCTCAGGGAGAAAAGAATACCCTTGCTGCTGCGCCTTATTTCCGCGACTATGTCCGCAGTCTGGCCACCGACACCCTGCATATCAGCAGCGAAGAGCTGGATCAGGGGGGGCTGAATGTATATACAACGCTCGATCCCGATATGCAGCAGGCGGCCGAAGACGCTGTAGAGAAAGGAATGGACCCCTCCGGCGACCTGGAGACTGCGCTTGTATCCATTGATCCCCGTACCGGCTATATCAAAGCCATGGTCGGGGGCAAAAACTACCGCACCAACCAGTTCAACCATGCACTGGCCACTACCCGTCAGCCCGGGTCTTCCTTTAAACCCATCATGTATTTAACCGCGCTGTCCTCCAAGAGCATGACGGGACTGTCCGTCTTCAACAGCCAGCCGACACTGTTCCACTATGATAATGACCGCAAGACCTATCAGCCGAAAAACTTCGGGGACAAGTATCTGGGGGAAATCAACATGCGCCAGGCAATTGCCGCCTCCGACAATATTTATGCGGTGAACACGATTATGAAAGTAGGCGCGGAAAAAGTGGCAGACATGGCGGCAAAGATGGGAATAGACAGTCCCCTGCAGACCGTACCATCGCTGGCTCTGGGCACATCGCCGGTGAGTCCGCTGGAAATGGCGTCTGCATTCGCCGTTATCGGCGGAGGCGGAGTAAAGCTTCCGGTCACGGCAATCCTGAAAATTACCGATGCGAATGGAAAACTTCTATATGAAGCCCCGCAGACGCAGGGCGAGAAGGTTGTAGAGCCGGCGGCAGCGTATGTGTTAACCCGGCTGATGGAAGGAGTATTCGAGAGCGGCGGGACAGGCAACCGCGTTGCCTCCATGATCAAGCGTCCTGTTGCCGGGAAAACCGGGACTACCGACACCGACGGCTGGATGGTGGGCTTTACGCCCGAGCTGTCCACAGCCGTCTGGGTCGGCTATGACAAAGGGCGGGATATTGCCACTGCCGATGGACGGCGTGCTGCCCCGATCTTTGCCCAGTTTACGGAAAAAGCGCTGGAAAACGTTCCGCCGAAAATTTTCCCGATTCCTGACGGAGTGGTCAGCGTATATGTCAATCCGCAATCCGGCAAGCTGGCTACGGCGGCCTGTCCCGAGAAAGTGCTGGAAACCTTCATCAGCGGCACGGAACCCAAGGAATACTGCGATCAGCACGGTACAAGCGGTGCCGTAAGTCCCCCTGACGGTAACGGGGAGCCTCCGGCGGAGGACATCAAGGAAGAGCATTCGCTGTGGAAGGATATCAAACGCTGGTGGTTGAATTAATCCGGGTTGCTTCGCTGCGGCTCATGCGATACGATGGGACCAATCGACCGGGAGGATACGGATGAAGGTTCCGGGACCCGGGTTGTGAGGTGCCATTACCCGATGGATTTGAAGAATAACTCTGACGGCAGAGAAGGTCTGCCGTCCAGAAAATTGCTGTCCCCTGATCTATATAAGCTTACAGCGCTCCAGGCCGGACCGCTTCTTCTGGGACAGCATCTCGTCCGGCGGACCGAGGATGGAGAGATCCGCTGCCGGATTGTGGAGACAGAAAGCTATGGCGGCGCAGAAGATAAAGGCAGCCACGCCTACGGCGGACGCCGTTCAGCCCGTACCGAGGTCATGTTCAGCGCTGGAGGAACAGCCTATGTGTATCTCATATACGGTATGTACCATTGCGTTAATGTAGTAACTGCTGCCGAACATGATCCTCATGCTGTATTGATTCGCGCGGTAGAGCCGCTTACCAGTACAGACGCTGCGCGGATGGCGGCTTACCGCGGCATCACGGTCAAGAAGCCGGCCAGCCTGTCCGGCGGGCCGGGCAAGCTGTGCCGGGCGCTGCGTATTGACAAAAGCCTGAACGGATGCCGGCTGGATGACCCGCTTGGACCGCTGTGGCTTGAGCAGGGAGATTCGCCGGAACACCTGGATATTGCCGCAGCACCGAGAATCAACATTCCTTATGCCGAAGAATATGCTCCGCTTCCCTGGCGTTTCTATCTCAGAGGGAATCCTTATGTCTCTGTCATTGACAAACAGGCGGAGCCCTTTTCCCTCAGCTAAAAGTTAGGTGATGCTGTTTCGGCGGCTCAAAAATGGGTAAAAAACAAACGAACCCTAACTCATCTCTCCTTTTGGACTTCCCAAATGGAGAGATTTTTAAATTCAGGGGAAGTTTTTTCCTGAAATTAGCAAAAAACTCTATATATGAATGCGCTTTCCCCGTTCTCATAACTTACAATTACTGCTATAATCATAAATATCCACAAAAAATAAAAAGATGTAAATGAGGGACATGGGATGAAGGATACAGGCATGATCCGGAGTTTAGACAGTCTTGGCAGAATTGTGGTTCCCGTAGAAATCCGCATGACACGAAATATTGACATTGGGGATCCTATCGAGTTTTTCATTTTGGATGAAGAAATCATCGTACTCAGAAAGTACACCTCAACTGAATGCACGTTCTGCAGAAGCCTCGATCATGTCAGCTACTATAAGGACCAGTTCATTTGCAACAGCTGTCTGAAAGAGCTCGGCAATCCAGACCGGACGGCCGATGAGACCGTTCAGCTGCAAAGTCCCGCAGAGATCACTCCTGAACCCGGCCGCGGGGGCGGCGGAGCAAAACAGAGGAAATGAGTCAACGCTTGGAGAAGGCTATAGAAGATCACCCCTATGCTAATCAGAAGGAGCTTGCCGAGGTTCTTGGCATCAGTCAGGCCCGGGTAAGCCAGCTCAAGCGCAAGCTTAACCTGCTCAGCAGATCATAAACTGTCACCCGCACCCTGCAGTTTTATACAACATAGAAACAGCCAAGCTCTCCTGAAAAGGGGAGCTTGGCTGTTTGTGTAATGCAGACGCAATAGTCTTATGCCACACAATGGCGGGTTATCGCTTATTCTGACAGCGCAGCTTTGAGTTCAGCGGCGGAAGCATCCCACCACTCCGCATTATGGGCAATCAGCAATGACCTCAGTGCAGACTTGTCCGCTGCACCAAGCCCCTCCAGAATCACTCTCCGCTTCAGGGCAGAATCGAGCTTGTTCACGTGATCGGCAAGAATCTTCCAGCCTCTGCGGGCTTCGGTGTCAATCCACATCTCGCAGGCTGTGACTCCGCCATAGGACTGGCCTTCAGGCGTACGGTCTACAGCTACCCATACCACCCACACCTGTCTTCCGTTCGGAACATCTTCACGGTTCGGACTGAATTTAATGCCCTTCTCCACTTTACTCTTGGCATGCATGGCACCGATATCGATAACGGCTTCACCGCCGTCAATAATGACCGGCGATACATTGTTCAAATCGATGGAGCCTGCGCCGAACCCCTTATGCTTGCTTTTGGCATTCACGATATTCAGAGCCATCGGTTTTTTGCCCTCTGGTTGGTTGTTATCCACAAGTGCACATCCTTCCCTCTCACTAATAATTTAATTTTAGCTAATAATGCGGCGAATGCAAACATATACATCCCGTAGATGCTTGTCACGGGAGGAATCACAGTATGAAGCCATTGTCATTAAGGTACACCCTCATCTTTGCGGCCCTGGCCACCCTCGCCCTTCTGGGAGGTGGAATCTGGGCTCTTTCAGGGCATAACCCGGCCGTTCAGACTGCAGCTGCTCCCAAAGAGGCCAAGTCCCCCGCAGCCGCACAGATCAAAGCACCACAGCCCGTTCTCCCTGAGAGCAGGCCGCTCCCCGTATCGGAGGCCCTTAGCCAGCGGGTAACCGAATATCATCTTGACGCGCAGCTGCTCCCCTCAACGGGGTCGCTGACGGCTTCAGAGACGGTCACCTGGACCCACCCCGGCCAAAAACCGGTACAAGACCTCTACTTCCACTTGTATCCGAATGCCTTTGCCTCCAAAGATACCACCTTCATGAAGGAATCCGGGGAAAGCTCCGCGGGGATACCATGCCTGCAAATGGCTACGGCAGCATGACCCTGACGGATTTGCGGACCAGTGACGGCGTCTCGCTCATGCAGCGGCTGCAGTATGTACAACCCGATGATGGCAACGTGCATGACAAAACACTGGTCAAGGTGCATCTTCCGCAGCCGGTCAATGGGGAGAAAGTGTCACACTGAAGCTGAAATATACAGTAACACTGCCCAAAATATTCGCGCGTATGGGGATTTCAGGTAACTTTATAATGGCTGGACAATGGTTCCCCAAAATTAGTGTCTATGAGCCAGCCGGCACCCGGGGCGTGAAGCAGGAAGGCTGGAATCTGCATCAGTACCACGGCACCTCCGAATTCTACAGCGATTTCGGGATCTATAATGTTACCCTTTCTGTACCCTCCAATTACACCGTGGCGGCAACCGGCTTTCCGGTAAAGACCGCCAAATTGAAGCAGGGCCAGAAAATCTACAAGTTCTATGCCGATGATGTTCATGACTTCGCCTGGGCTGCCTCCCCCGACTTCCTGGTTGCAGAAGAGGCCTTCTCGTCATCGGAGGTGCCAGGGGTAAGGATCAAGCTCTACCTGGACCCGCTGCATAAGGACTTACAGGAACGGTATTTCCAGGCTGCCAAAGCTGCCCTGAACACATTCAGCAAATGGTATGGTCCTTATCCGTACTCCACACTTTCTATCGTGGTCCCTCCCAAAGAGGGAAGCGGTGCAGGCGGGATGGAGTACCCCACACTGGTAACCGCCTCTAGTGCATCTGAAAATGTGCCGGGAACCCAGCTGGAGCGAACCATTATCCATGAAATCGGGCATCAGTTTTTTTATGGCATGGTGGCCACCAATGAATTTGAAGAGGCCTGGCTCGATGAGAGCTTCACCTCCTACGCGGAAGACCGGCTAATGGAGCAGGAATACGGGGTGGCGTCCAACCTCCCGCTTCAGGCCAGTCTGGTGCCCTCCGCACAGCCGCTTACACTGGAAACTTGGAAATACACCGGAGATGATGCCTATACCCGCAACATCTACATTAGGGGTAAGCTGGTGCTGAAAGACATTGAACATCAGGTCGGAACCAAAACAATGGATGCCATCTTGGCCGCTTATGTCCGCAAATACCGTTTCCGTCACCCGTCAACAGCGGACTTTCAAAGGACGGTGGAAAAGGTGACTAAAAAATCATGGCAAACGTATTTCGATCATTATGTATACAGTGGCGGCGCTCCTGATTTTGCTATAAATCATATTGCAAATACTATCAGCAAAGCAGGGGCGGATAACGAAGACTCCCGCTATGAATCTTCAGTTACCGTAAGCAATAAAGGCAGCCGGCACGGGGATGTGCCGGTAAAGTTTACCTTCTCGGACGGATATACCGTTCAAAGATATTGGAATGGGGAAAGCAAGCAAACGACATTTCAGCTGTCCTACAAAGCGCCGCTCCTGTCGGCAGAGATTGATCCGGAGCACTCCGTTCTGCTGGAGAGCAAGCATCTGAACAATTTCAGACTCGCCGAACTGGAGCCTGATACGCTCTCACGCTGGACGCTCAGCATGACCAACCTGATTGAAAATCTGCTCGGCACTCTTGTCTGGTGAGGTGAAGGATTGTGAAAAGATCGATAAGCTGCGGCTGGCACAGCATGAAAGAGCAATTATATATATTGATCCTGTTATTTATTTACCGGCTTTTCTGGGGCTATTTCATGTACAAGTTTGTCAAAAGCGCCGTGGTTCCCGTGCTTCTGCGCTACCCGGACCAGCATGCGGGAGGCAGCGGGCTGGGCAGACTGCTGTACTATGTGGAGGGGCAATTCGCTTTGGGTTCGGACCCGGCGGTTCAGCATTGGCTCTGGATGCTTCTGGTATTGAGCGCAGCAAGATTGCTGGTCTCCCCATTCATCCGCGCAGGGCTGCTCCACGAGCTGCACCAGGAGCGCAAGGGCGAGCGCGGAATGTTCTTTTTCCGGGCATGCGGCTGTATGGGCTTCCGGTGATGCTGTTCAGTCTTATAGAATGGGTGCTGGCGGCCCTGCCCTTGTACTGGCTTTTTCCCAAAATGTACAACCTGCTGCTAAGCGGCATTCTGGATTACAGACAGCTGCTGAAGCTGGTTCCTTACGTCCTGGCATGGCTTGTGTATCTTTTCTTTATTCGGAAGCTGTTGCTCTACATGCAGTTCGGGTATACGGCCGGTACAGGAATACTCCAATCCCTGCTGGTGTGCCTGAAGGTCATTGTTCCATCTGCAGGACTCTCCCTTGTGCTGGGAGCATGCGGGCTGGTGATGATGCTTGTTTGCGGAGCAACCGCGCTGCTTAGTCCCGGATTGCCGGCCTTTCTGCTCCGCCAGTTCTCTCCGCTGCCCACTACACTGTTCAAAATGTGGGGAATCGCCGCCCAGTATCATCTCTGGCGCAGTAAAATATTTCCGCAATAATAGAGCCGCTTAACCGGCATAATAAAAGAGTCGCTACTCCTTACCGGGAGCGGGACTCTTTTTTTGAGTTACAAAGTGATAAAGAGTATTTGCAAAACTGTAAATCCTCTGGTACAATGATGCCTGTACTACTAGTAACAAATTTGTAATCTTTAAGTTACAGCTTGTAAACCACATTTAACTTGAGCATTAAAGCTTGTTACACACGCTCTTCTGGTGCACAAAACGCCAAATTCCCTGCACCGGGAAGCGGGGGAACCATATCTTGGGTGAATTGATCTCGCTTTAGAGGGGTCATAGGGGACCTTCTACCGAATCCTTAAGCTAACCTCGCAGGCCTTGGAAGGAGTACATCATTTGAAAAGTCAGAACTTCAAGAAGAAATGCACCGCAGCAGCACTTGGATTAGTGATGGTATTCACATTAGGAGCTGGCAGCGCTTTCGCCGACTCCAAAATGGACACAGTTATCGCCAAAACAATCGGAACGACCTATAAATTCGGGGGCACCAGCACCAGCGGTTTCGACTGCTCCGGATTCACGAGGTACGTATTCAAAAATGTCGGACTAACCCTGCCACGCACTTCCAAAGCTCAATTCAGCGTCGGCACCCCTGTGTCCCGCAATAACTTGCGTTCAGGCGACCTCGTTTTCTTTAACACCTTTGGATCGGGAGTTTCCCATGTCGGCATTTATGTCGGGAATGGCAAATTCGCACAATCCTCCAGTTCACGCGGCGTTACGATAACTTCACTGAGCCAAGCCTACTGGGCCAACCGCTACGTTGGCGCCAAACGAGTGATGAGCACTACAGCGTACCAGGCTGTTGCCTACGATTGATAAACGTTATTCCCTTCAATATTACTGCCTCTAACAACTAAATATAACTTATACGAACCCGGACTGATTATTGCCGTAATCATTTCCGGGTTTTTCCTTTTCCTTATTCTCCCTTTTACACGTTCCGGAGATCTTTGAAACACCTTTTTGCTAAATATTCCAAAAAAATCTCCCATACAGCTTACGCAGCGCGTAAAATGGGCCCTCAAGAATAGATTTTTGTCCCGTCAAACGGAAAAAATATGCATTATTATGCTTTAAATGATTGCCAAGAGCTTCTGTCTTTGTTACAATTACTGCAGTGAGTTGATAGTAACATTTTTGTAATTATTCAAAGTTAATTTACAAACTTTTTGTCATGTATTGATCCGCAAGCTAATCCTAATCAACAGTCGAGCCGAGTTCCTTAATCATTAGGGAAACGGGGGAACCGATTTTGGGTGAATTGACCTCCTATTCACAGAGGGGTCATAGGGGACCTTCAACCGAACCCTTAAGCTAACCTCGTAGGCAATTGGAAGGGGTATTTACTTTTGAAGAAGAAGCTGGCATCAGCCTTACTGAGCTTTTCCATTATCCTTACTATCGGAGCAGGAAGCGCTTTCGCAGACTCCAAAATGGATCAGGTTATCGACAAAGCCATCGGAACAAGATACGTATCCGGCGGAATATCGACTAACGGATTTGATTGCTCCGGGTTTACGATGTATGTTTTTGATAAAATCGGAATCAACCTTCCTCACCAGTCCGGGTCCCAATACCAAATGGGAACTGCTATATCGCGTGACAACATCAGACCGGGCGATCTCGTATTCTTCAATACAAGCGGCAACGGCGTATCCCATGTCGGCATTTATGTCGGTGAAGGCAAATTCGCACATGCATCCTCTAAACGCGGTGTAACCGTCAGCTCGTTGAATGACAGCTACTACGTCAACCGCTACGTTGGCGCCAAACGAATTATGAGCACAGATGCTTATCAGAATGTAGCTTCCGACTCCCAAGACAACGACGATGTGCAGTAAACAGCACTTGTAATTCCAAAAAGGCTCTTCTCCAGGATTTTTGCCGAAATTCTGGAGGGGGCTTTTTTTTGTCTACAAAAAATATTTACCCTGCTCATGATCTGCCAAACACAAAAACCCCTAATTTTCGCTATTTTCCAAAATAATATTCCGCAATTGTCAGGGGCTTCACTTCCGCTTAAAGTTTATTCGCTCCAAAAGGATGGTTATGTATATAATTAAAGATATAACGCTTCACTTTGGATGGGAGGCCGATACCTGATGATTAGTTCCCCCGCAACCTTTTACAGTGTTCCTATGGATGTTGCCCACGCTGCCGAAATATGCCAATGGGTCTATAAGCCTCCGTATAACATTTACGGCTGGATGTCCTGGGAGCAGATGCAGGCTTTGGGCGTTGAGTTCGGTGATCCCCGGCTTCGAAGTGAGCAATATGTCTCGGTGGTGAACGGTCAGGGCACGCTCTGCGGCTTCGCGCAGCTCTTCCCAATGGAAGGCGTAGTCCGGCTTGGAGTCGGGATGCGGCCTGATCTGTGCGGACATGGCATGGGGCATCTGTTCATGAATGCTGTGGTCAAGGAGGCTCTGAAACGTTATCCGGACCGCGAAATTGATCTGGAGGTGCTGACGTGGAACCAACGGGCTATACGCGCTTATCAAAAAAGCGGATTTACCATTACAGATACCTATGAACGCCGGACTCCCACGGGCAATAAGCCTTTTTATTGTATGGTCTATGATAAATAGCACAAATCAGCCAATTATTTGTTACAAACCCTATGATAACGCTTTACCTTCTTGTATAATGTAGACAGCAGCTTACATGGAGGGGACGGATGCAGATGCAGAAATGGATCATGAGCGGTTTATTTTTTGCCGCCTGTGCCTTTGCGGTAGTCTTAATGTTTACTTTGCCGGGCAAAGCCGAAGTCGCTGAGGAGAACAAGCCAACTATGCCGGAAGTACAGCTGGATGCGGCGGGTGCTGAGGCCATTGTGAAGGCTAATTGCATTACCTGCCATGGGGATCAGCTCCAGGGTGGTGTAGGACCCAGCCTGCAGCAGGAAGGCGGCAAGCATGATGCCGGGGAGATCTTCACCATTGTGACTAAGGGCCGCGGACAAATGCCTTCCTTCAAGGATAAGCTGGCCCCGGAGGAGATCGCAAATGTAGCCATGTGGCTTGCAGAGAAGAAGTAGCTTCACTTACACTTCACAGAAGAATAAGCACAAAATGCCCTTGCAAGGATGATGCTGATCCTATGGCAGGGCATTTTTTATATAAGGGTTATGATGAACTCTCATTCGGACCGGTTCGATCGGGCTTGGGTTAACGGTTCTTCTCAAAGGCCTCGTTAAATTCATGGGCCTGCCGGATATCCAGCGTGGTAAGCCCCTCTTCTTCTGCCGCAGACAAGCGGAGAAAGACCGTTTTATAATCGACTGTAATATGCGGATGATGCTCGAATGCTTCCGATATGGCGGCCACCTCATCCACAAAAGCAATCCCCTTCATGTATTCATTGAACATGTATTTGCGCACCAGAGTATTCTGCTCCAGCTTCCATCCTTCCAGCTTGCTCACCTGCTCCCGCAGCTCCTCTTCCGTAAATTGCAATGTTCTTCCTCCCTTACTAAATTAACAGCAAAAGCCTTGCAGCTCTATTACCAGTGGCGTTGTTGCCTGAAACAAAACATCCCTCAGCTTATAGAAGTCCAAGGGATGCGCCAGGATGAGGTTTTTTTGGTTTAATGTATTCACAAATCCCAGCAAATAGTACCCGGCTTCATCAATTTTACCACGCGGCGCAGGCTGCGGGCAAACCGCCCTCCGGCACCTGCCTGTCCCCTAGACCAGAAGGACTGAAGCCAGATCCTCTTCGCCAAGCAGAATATTGATCCGGTGTGTCTCCTTGTCATAGATCACAACACCGCTGCCCACTTCGATCACCGGCTCATTCCCCAGGGCGTAGAACAGATCCTCAGCAAGTGCTTCCCAGACTTCCAGCTTCGACTCCTGAGGCAGTTCCTGCCACTCATCAGGCTCCATTTCAAAAAATACATACCCGTCGGAAATTCTTCCTACCGCTTCCGTCAGCTCACCCAGAATTTCACTGTAATCCCTGCCGTGCTTCACACCCACATCAATCACTCCGTTTTCTCCACAGATGAATAATATCCTACCCTACTCATTATAGCCGAAAAAATGACTTCACAAAAAAGGGAATGCTGTCGATAAATAAGAATATACGTGATTGGTCAGGCAGATGCCCCACCGCTGTTCATGGATGATACACGCGGTACAGTCGGACCACTTCTTAATTCTCATGGACGAGGTGCATAAATGGAAATTTCAACAATAATCGGTTTGATTTTTGGTCTGGTTACAATAGTATGGGGGATGTATCTTAAGGGTGCTCCACTGCATGCCTTAAATGCTCCGGCCGCTTATGTAATTATCCTCCTGGGTACAGCCGCATCCATATTCATGGCTTTCCCGTTCTCGGAAGTCAAAAAACTCCCTAAGCTGTTTAAGTTAATCTTTGTAAAGCAAAAAATGGTCAGCAAATCGGAACTCATTACCATGTTCATGGAGTGGGCTTCCATCACCCGCCGCGAAGGTCTGCTTGCCCTGGAATCCAAGGTCGATGAAATCGAGGACAACTTTCTCCGAAACGGCATGCGGATGATTATCGACGGCAACGATCAGGAATTTGTCCGGGATGTATTAATGGAAGATATCCACGCTACTGAAGATAGACATAAAGCCGGAGCGCTTATTTTCTCCCAAGCCGGCATGTACGCTCCAACACTGGGGGTACTCGGGGCCGTTATCGGGCTGATTGCCGCACTGTCGGATATGAGTGCCATGGAAAAACTGGCTCATGCCATCGGTGCAGCCTTCATCGCTACACTGGTCGGTATCTTTACAGGTTACGTGCTCTGGCATCCCATTTCGAATAAGCTGAAGCGGCTGTCCAAACGGGAAATTGAGGTTAGGCTGATGATGGTGGAAGGACTGTTGTCTATTCAATCCGGGGTGTCCACAATCGCCATCAACCAGAAGCTGTCCGTCTTCCTCACTCCGTTGGAACGTGCAAAGCTGGGTGACAAGGAGGGGGCTTCCAGTGAGCAAAAAGACTAGACATGAGGAGCACGAAGAGCATGCCGACGAATCCTGGCTGCTGCCCTATTCTGACTTAATGACGTTGCTGGTTGCTCTGTTCCTCGTTATGTACGCCATGAGTGCAACAGATGCCAAAAAATTCGAAGAAATGGCGCAGGCCTTCAGTTCGGCACTGAATGGCGGGTCTGGAGTGCTGGAATACCGGTCTGATGCCCCCACAAATACTCAGCTGGATCAGGGCAAAGAAGATAAAATGAACAGTGTTGTTGCTCCTAATACCGGTAAAGCCGATATCGCCAAGCTCCGCCAGAAGGAACAGGAGGAGCTCGAGAAGCTGAAGAAACAGTTTGACCAGTACATTAAGAACAACGGTCTGACCGATTTGCTCAGCACCAAGCTGAATCAATCCCAGCTGACCATCACCATCAGCGATAACGCCTTGTTCTCCTCAGGACAAGCTGTAGTTAAGGATGAATCCCGTCAGCTGGCCAAATCCATCTCCACCATGCTGCAGCAATTTCCGAATTATGAAGTTCTGGTAGAGGGCCACACAGACAACATCCCGATTTCCAATAGCGAGTATCCCTCCAACTGGGATCTCAGTGTTGCCCGTGCGCTGCAATTCATGAAAATCCTGCTGCTGAACCCCTATCTGGACCCGGTTAAGTTCAGTCCTATCGGCTATGGGGAATATCATCCGGTCGCTGACAATGCTACGGCAGCCGGACGCGCGAAAAACCGGCGTGTGGAAGTCTCCATCCTTCGCAAATATCAGGACGTAACCGAAACTACGCCAGTTACACCCAGCAATTAAAGATTTGGACAAAAAATAAAGAGCTGCTCTGAAGCGTCTTAACCGGCCCTCAGAACAGCTCTTTTTTCCGTTTGTCTTATAGTGTCCGTTGACGCCGTTATTGCAGCTGATAGTTCAGCATAGCTCCCAGCTCCATCTTCTCCGGGGCAGTCAGCTCACGCCATTCCCCGGTCTGCAGGGAACCCAGGTGGATATTCATCACCCTGATGCGCTGCAGCCGCCGGACCTCATAGCCAAAAGCAGCGCACATGCGGCGGATCTGCCGGTTTTTGCCTTCCGTCAGAATAATCCGGAACACCCGCTCACTGATCCGCGTCACTTGACAGGGAAGCGTACGGCTCCCCAGGATCTTGACCCCGCTGGACATCCCCGTAACAAAGGATGGAGTAACCGGCCGGTCCACTGTTACGATATATTCTTTCTCATGCTTGCCTTCAGCCCTTAATATCTTGTTAACGATATCTCCGTCATTGGTCAGCAGGATTAACCCCTCGGAATCTTTATCCAGCCTGCCGATGGGGAATATCCGCTCATGATGTCCGACAAAATCGACAATATTCCCCTGGATATGTGCTTCTGTCGTTGAAGTAATACCCACTGGCTTATTCAACGCGATGTAGACAACCTTGCTGCCCGTTTCAAGGCGTTTGCCGTCTATGCGCACATCATCTCCCGGCTCAGCCTGGCTGCCAAGCACAGCACGCTCTCCGTTGATGGTGACTCTGCCGCCTTCCACCAGCTTGTCTGCTTCACGCCGTGAGCAGAATCCTGTCTCACTGATGAATTTATTAATTCTCACTTCAATCTTCACTCCGTTCTTCGTTCATAGCCTGCCCGGGAGTATGCTCTCCGGCTTCGGGCAGTTTAATGGTAACCTGAGCACCGCTCCCGTATTCACTGTGTATTTCCAGGCTCCCCTTATGGGATTGGATAATCCGCTGGCTGACCATCAGCCCAAGTCCGGTTCCCGTCTCCTTGTTGGTAAAGAACGGCTCCCCTAGCTTCGGCAATATTTCCTCGGGAACCCCTTCACCCTCGTCAGAGATGACAATCACTACGGTGCCGTCAATGATTTGTTGCTCCAGTATGATTGTGCCTCCGTCAGGCATGGCCTCAATTGCATTTTTGACAATGTTGATAAACACCTGCTTCAGCTGGTTTTCTTCACAGTGGACCGTTGCCGGCTGCTGGGAAAACCGGGCCTCGAATTCAATGCCGAACAGATGCGCCTGGCTGTCCAGAAGAGAGATCACATCACCCAGAATGAGCCGGACGTCCCTAAGCTGAAAATGCACGGCCTGCGGCTTGGCCAAAATCAAAAATTCACTCACGATCATATTAATCCGCTCCAGCTCCGAGAGCATAAGTTCAATATGAAGCGGCACCAGAATCTTCTTCTCCTGCTGAAGCTGCAAAAATCCCCTCAGGGTGGTTAACGGATTCCGGATCTCATGGGCAACCCCGGCGGCAAGCTGGCCGACCGTAGTCAGCTTCTCAGAGCGTCTCAGCAGCTCCTCCATCCGGTTGCGCTCCGTCATATCACGCGAGACATGGACAAAAGACTGCGGATTGCCCTCCTCGTCACGGATAACCGAGCTGCTGACGCTGACTTCAACGAGCGAGCCGTCGCGTTTCAGCCTGATGGTTTCCAGCGGCGGCAGAACCGCTCCGTTCTTCAGCTCCCTCAGTCTGGTTTCCTCCTGCTTCTGCGCCGTAGCAGGCACCAGGTATGGCGTCTTATCCGATACATCGTCCGCGCTCCAGCCATACAGCTCTTCGAAGGCCCGGTTCGTACTGATAATCCGTCCGTCCATGTCCATGGTATGAATGGCATCTGAAGTGCCGTTAATGACCGACTCCAGCCGTTCCTTGACGGCCCGGTTCTCTTCCAGCGTCTGTCCCAGCCGGTTGGTATGCTGCAGCAGATGGGAGGTCATGGCATTGATACGGTGTGCCAGCTGCCCCAGCTCATCACGGCTATCGACTTTAAGCGGAGGTTCGAATTTGCCCCGGGCCACATCGTTAACTTTTGCTAGAATATGCTGAATCGGCCGGGTAACAATACCCGCAAGGATATAGCTCGCCGCAAAAAAAACTACCAGCAGAATAATCGATGTAGTCACATTATTGATCAGCTGCTCTTTGATTACAGAGGAAATAACCGAATAATCCATGACTACACTGATGACGTAATCCTCCACGCCCGGCTGCGTAATGGGAATAAAGGTTTTCAGCACTCTTTTACCCAGCGCCTGCGTGTCCAGTGTCAGAGGGCTGCCGCTGCTAAGAGCTTCCATAACAGCCGTCTTGTCCTCTTCCACATTGCCATAAATGTATGTGCCATACTTAATCGCCCGGTTTCTCAGCTTCTGATTTGTAGGATCACTGCCATCCGGAAGCATAGTGGGTGCTCCAAAGGTTTTGGGATTGATCCCTGTGACCTCCAGAATGCCTGGATTAACCTCCTTGGACTGGCGGACAATCTCATCGGGATTCATAATCTTGACATAATCACTTACGGCGGTGCTGCGGATGTAAGGATCTATAATGTAATTGCTCTTTTGATCATAATAGTATCCCCACTTCTCGATAAACTTCGGATTGGAGGTAGAATATTCAAAAGGTCCTGACCAAAAATGCTCAAAGCTCTGCCCCTGCTCGACGGAAACCTCCTGACCCGCAAACAGCTCCAAAAATGCCACATACCAATAGCCCATACCTTTGGTAGACAGACCAATCTCACCGGGATCTGAGGATCTGGCTACAACCACATCATCCTCAGTCTTAACCAGGAGCGAAATATTAGACACTCCCAGTTTATGGGCCAGCGCAACCAGTTGAGCGTCCTTCACATTCTTAATATCGGGATCAAGCTCTTTGGAAGCCAGAATAGCGGTCAATCTGAGGTTCTGGGCAATTTGATGCTGGACATAATTAGAGCTGTAGCTGCTCTGCTCGACCGAAACGGCAATCTGTCTGGCAGCCATCTTCATATTCTTCTCACTTTCATTGCGAAGATTACTCCGGGCGGCATGAAGATTAAGTGTTAGATTAAGCGCCAGAATTAAGAGCACCGATCCGAAAATGATTGCCGATAACTTAGTTTTTATGGACAAGCTGTATTTTCACCTCTTACCCGCTGGTAAATCCTAGCGGAGCATTCAAACATTATCATACCTTTTGCCTCCCCATTTGAAAAGACATTTCACTCACGCTGGCTGTTTCGGGAAATATTGAATTATGCAGACACTTTCTCTACAATGGATAAGAAACCATCCACAGGTTATACACATATAAACAATTTATCAGATTGCGATGTGCACAATTTTGTGTATAAGTCGAGCCTTATCCACAGAGTTGTACACAATTTGTTAAGAACGAATATTTGTTCGTTGTACAAGGGGCATTTGCAGAAGGGAAGATGAGCTTGAATAGTGTAAATGATGAACTGTCCTCTGAGGAATTGGCGGTTCATGAATATTGGATGAAAGAAGCAATTGCGGAGGCCCGCAAAGCGGAAGCTTTAGGCGAGGTTCCTATAGGAGCCGTAGTTGTCCGTGATGGAAAGATTATCGGCCGCGGCTATAACCTGCGGGAGACAACGATGGATTCCACCGCCCACGCGGAGATGGTAGCGATTCGTGAAGCCAGTGTATTGCTTGGTTCGTGGCGTCTCCTGGATTGCCACCTGTATGTTACCTTAGAGCCCTGCCCTATGTGTGCAGGGGCCATGGTCCAGTCCAGAGTGCCGCTTACGGTCTACGGCACCCCGGATCCCAAAGCCGGCTGTGCAGGCACACTCATGAATCTTCTGGAGGAACCGCGCTTTAATCACCGCACCGAGGTCATTCAAGGCATATTGCAGCAGGAATGCGCTGAACTGCTGACCACTTTTTTCCGGCAGCTGCGCAAGAAATCTTCAAAGTAAGGAGAATCCCATGGATCAGAAGTTATATGACACATCACATGGCATTTATATTTCTCTGCTGCAGGTCCAGGATGCCGATGTACTCCTCCGGCTGCGTCTGCGCAATAAAGAACATCATCAACCCTTTGAACCGCTGCGCGACGGGGATTACTTCACGCTGGAGAGCCAGCAGCGGCTCATTGCCCAGCGTGTGGAGGACTCCTTGCAGGACCGGGGCTACATGTTCGGTATATTTTTACTTGATGGCATGCTGATTGGACAGATCACGATCTCTAATGTAGTACGTGGGGTTGGACAGTTTGCGGATATAGGCTATTTCATTGATTATGCGCTGCAGGGACAAGGATACACCAGCGCGGCCGTAGGCCTTATCCTTAAGTTCGCCTTCCGTTCCCTTGGCCTGCATAGAGTGCAAGCCGCCATTCTGCTTCATAATCACGGCTCCCGCCGGGTCTTGGAGAAGAACGGGTTTCTGGCTGAGGGCATAGCCCGCCGTTTTATTAAAATAAATGGACAATGGCAGGATCACCGCACTTACGCTATTCTCGCTGATGATATCCGGCCACAGGAGTAATGACAATTTTCCCCGGTACAAGCTCTCCCCCTGTTATGGATATCATAAAAAATCCCGCACAAGCGCGAAGACTTCGCACATATGCGGGATTTTTGATTTCAACTGCCTGCTTAGTAGGAGCTGCCTATGCTTCCAAATTCCTGCTGCAGCTCATCCATCGTAATGACATCGTCTCCCTGAGGAATGCCAATGGTGAAGGTCTGCTTTTCATTGATTTTACTGTATTGATTGCTGGCGGTTAAGGACAAGCTGACATTCTCACCCTTGTCTGGATCGTTCACCTTAATGTCCATCAGAAGATCCTGATACACCGGAAAATCATCTTTGTTGATCGCTGTATTCAGATTGAATTTGTTGATGGTCAGATATTTTCCTAAATCGGCCAAGTCCTTGTCGAATTCTGCGCGGGCATCACTGGACTTCAGCTCTTCTTTGAATTTAGCCATGTCGGCATCGTCAATTTTCAGAACATCCTTATATTCCGGTTTGCTCACGATATCGATAATCTTCGGCAAGGCATTATTCACAAGAATCGTTAGCGCCTCTTTGACGTTATCATTGGTTACGTTGAACTGAACCACCTGATCTGCTTCCACACCCTCGGGCAAAGCGGCGTCCTTCGGCTTAATGTTCTTGAAGTATGTTGTATCATCATACTCGCCCATCAATGTGTTAAGCACCTCATTAGAGAGCTTTTGCATCTTCTGAGTATCAAGAGAACCAGGATTCCATTCGGTTCCTCCCTGCTCAGCCAGCTCCTTCAGATCAAGCTCTACAAACTTGCCGACTACTGTTTCCGGAAGCGGCAGGAATGGGATAGACGGTATTTTGAAATACATCTTTTCCTTGGTCATCACCATTGGAATCGTGAAGGACATCGTCATATCACCCTTCAGATTGAGTACCATCGTCATTTCGGTCTGCATTGGATCTGCCTGATAGACACCGTCGATTGTGATATCGGCGTTTTTCAGCATACTGAGCACCTGTGCCGTTGACCCATCCGACTCGCTGTTTGCCGGCGCATCTATAGCCAGATTATTAATCACCAGCTTACTCTTCATCTCATACGATTTCAGAGTGGTCGCTTTGATCGCAGCAGATTTCAGTGCCTCCTTAGGCGCTTGCTCCTTGTTGGCGCAGCCGGGTAAAATTACTGCAGCGGTTAGCAGCAGTGCGGCAGCGGACAACCCCCATTTTCTCTTCATTAAAAATCTCCTCTCCCATGTAAACTATTTCTTCCCTCCCTTATGATAAACCATTTGGCAATTATGAGAAACATTTCTTTCTAATATCACTCTAAAAAAATCAGCCTTGACGGTTATGATGGTCTACATGGTTAGCCTGCTTAACCTTTTTGGAGCCGGAAAGCGGTTCAGGTCCGGAGAACTTATGTTCCTTCCGGCGCTCCTGATGGTTATCTTCCGAACCTGGCGCAGGCATGCTTTTGGGTTTGCTCATTTGTAGGTTTGCCTCCTAGGGATTGGTCAGGTCTTGCAGCGCCTGGGCGCATTCATGAATCTGTCTGGTGTACCGCTGGGCCAAAAGCTGAACTGCATCGGAGCGTTCATCGGTCTGGCGCCCAGCTTCTTCGGCATCAATTAGACTTACTGCAACCTCACGGCTGTCGACATAAGTACAACGAAAGTCCAGGGAATACGCCTGACGTCCGGCAGCATTAAAATGAACCAGCAGACTGCTAGGGTCCGCTGCATCACCCTGTACGCTAAAGCTGTCTCCATCCTCCATCAGAGCAGGCAGACGCTCCTGCCAAGCAGACACCAGACTTTGCTGATCCAGCTGTAATTCTCGGTTCATCGTTATTATCAGCCTCCTTCCCTATTACATTGCGGAGAAAAGGAGCTTTTTATACTTGGCGGCACGGGTTCCCGGACCGCTCCCCCTCCGTGAGGCAAGGACCCTTGCCCAGGGACCTCAATATATACTTTCTGAGATGTAAAAAAAGCCGCCTTCCAAGGAAGGCAGCTTCTATCTTCATGTATTGAATTCATTTCTGAAGGAATGGCGGAGAGGATGGGATTCGAACCCATGTGGGCTTGCACCCTAACGGTTTTCAAGACCGCCCCGTTATGACCGCTTCGGTACCTCTCCAATGCATCAAAATTTCACATGCATTAGAAAGTATACCACACAGAGCAAGCCTTCGCAAGTATAATTATTGAGCAGCCTTCGGACTGATCGCTTTCACATTCCGCATATACGGCTGCAGTACTGCAGGAATCAATACTGTGCCGTCTTCCTGCTGATAATTCTCCAGAATAGCGGCTACCGTACGGCCAACAGCAAGTGCGGAGCCATTCAGTGTATGGACAAATTCCGGCTTAGCTTTAGGCTCCTTGCGGTAACGGATGTTAGCCCGTCTGGCCTGGAAGTCTTCTGTATTCGAGCAGGAGGAGATTTCACGGTACATGCCGCTCTCTGGCAGCCACACCTCAAGATCGTACGTCTTAGCAGAAGTGAAGCCCATATCGCCCGTACAGAGGCCCAGTACGCGATATGGCAGTTCCAGGAGCTGCAGCACACGTTCAGCATCCGCCGTCATCTTCTCCAGTTCCTCATATGAGGTTTCTGGTGTGGTGAGCTTCACCAGTTCCACCTTGTTGAACTGATGCTGGCGGATCAGCCCGCGTGTATCCCGGCCGGCCGAGCCTGCTTCAGAACGGAAACAAGAGCTGTAGGCCACGTGATACTTCGGCAAATCTGCAGCCGTCAGAATTTCCTCGCGGTAGTAATTCGTCACTGGAACCTCAGCAGTAGGTATCAGATAATATTCGGTATCCCGCAGCTTGAAGAGATCCTCCTCGAACTTAGGAAGCTGGCCGGTGCCGTATAGGCTGTCCTTATTAACAATATAAGGCGGCAGCATCTCCTCATAATTATGTTCCCCGCTGTGAAGATCCATCATGAAGTTGATAAGTGCACGTTCCAGACGCGCTCCAAGCCCCTTGTAAAAAGCAAAACGAGAGCCTGTGACCTTGGCAGCGGCTTCAAAGTCAATGATATCCAGCTGCTGTGCCAGCTCCCAATGCGACTTCGGCGTAAACCCAAACTCACGCGGCTGCGACCACCGGCGGATTTCCACATTCTCTTCCTCGGACTTGCCTACGGGCACCGATTCATGAGGGATATTAGGAATGTTCATGGTTAATTCCTCAATACGGGCCTCCAGCTCTCTTACTTCATCGTCCAACTCTTTAATCCGGTCAGACACGGTGCGCATCTCAGCTATTAGATCATCCGCAGGCTCACCGTTCTTCTTCTTTTTCGCCACTTCACCAGATACAGTATTGCGGCGGTTCTTCAGCCCCTCCGTTTCCTGCAGCAGCTCACGGCGGCGCAGATCCAACTGGGGAAATCCGGCAATCAAATCAAGCGATTTACCTCTTTTATTCAATGCTTCTTCTACTCTCGCATAATCACTGCGCAATATCTTTACATCTAGCACAAAGTTTCCCTCCTGAAAACAGCCCAGACCCTTTCAATATGCTGTTCACAGCCTTGAAAGAGTCGGGATGTTCTTATATGCAGTTCTATTGATTGGCTGCTGCGCTATGCTCTACCATGCCGGCAAAGTATTGGTGCAGCCTGTAATCATCTGTCAACTCCGGATGAAAAGAGGATACGAGCAAATTCCCCTGACGGGCGGTCACAATCTCATCCTTATAGACCGTGAGTACATCCACATCCGGTCCAACCTCTGTAATGAGCGGCGCCCGAATAAAGACAGCACGTACCGGCTCGTCGATCCCTTTGACTTCCAGATCACATTCAAAACTTTCACGCTGGCGTCCAAAGGCATTCCGGGCAACTGTAATATCCATCAGCTCTAAATGAGCGGGCTCGCCGCCATCAATACGCTTAGCCAGTACGATCATTCCGGCGCATGTCCCAAAAACAGGCTTACCCCGGCCGGCAAAATCACGGATCGCCTCAATAAAGCCATATTTGCGCATGAGCTTGCCAATCGTGGTGCTCTCACCGCCCGGAATGATCAATCCCTCGATCTCTTCCAACTGCTCTGCGCGTTTAATGGGCAGGCCTTGCGCCCCGGTCTTTTCTATACTAACAATATGCTCTGTTACTGCGCCTTGAAGCGCCAGCACCCCTATCTTCATCGGAACAACCTTCTCTCTACATTAACGGCCGCGCTCCGACATGCGTTCTGCCGGCGACAGTGAGGCAATATCGATCCCCTTCATCGGGGTACCGAGGTTCTTGGATACTTCAGCAATCAATTTATAGTCCGTGAAGTGAGTAGTAGCCTCAACGATTGCACGGGCAAACTTCTCAGGATTATCGGATTTGAAAATACCGGAGCCCACAAAAACACCATCGGCTCCCAGATGCATCATCAAAGCAGCATCAGCCGGAGTGGCCACACCGCCTGCAGCAAAGTTAACTACCGGCAATTTTCCCAGTTCATGAACTTCAAGCAGCAAATCATAGGGAACACCAAGAGTCTTGGCTTCATTATAGAGCTCGTCCAATGAAAGATTGGTTACTTTACGGATCTGGCTGTTAATATAGCGCATATGACGTACAGCCTCAACAATGTTGCCGGTTCCTGGCTCGCCTTTGGTACGAATCATGGATGCACCTTCATTGATGCGGCGTAGAGCTTCACCCAGATCTTTGGCTCCACATACAAACGGAACCGTAAATTCACGCTTGTTAATATGGAACACTTCATCCGCAGGAGTCAGCACTTCACTCTCATCCAAATAATCCACACCGAGGGATTCCAGAACCTTCGCTTCTACATAATGTCCGATACGGGCCTTGGCCATCACGGGGATGCTTACTACCTTGATAACCTCTTCCACAATAGTAGGGTCGGCCATCCGGGCCACACCGCCTGCTGCACGAATATCAGAAGGGACGCGTTCCAGAGCCATAACGGCTACTGCTCCCGCAGCCTCAGCAATTTTTGCCTGTTCTGCATTCATGACGTCCATAATGACGCCGCCTTTTTGCATTTCTGCCATGCCTCTTTTTACTCGCGATGTTCCTGTTTCCATGACTTTGCCTCCCGAATAAACTATTTAATTTAACATATTATTTTACCGCAAGACGGCTATATATACAATCTATTTACTCGGAATTCATCCTGTTGCCAGCATGTTTCAGCCGTTAGAACAAGTTCTTAATTCCTTTAAACAGATCGCCAAAAAACTCTCCAATTGCTCTCATCAGCAGCTTGAACCAGCCTGCCTTCTCCGCTTCTTCAGCCGTAATCAGGTTAACGGTCTTCTCTTGAACTTGAGTAATACCTTCTACCTGGTAGGAGTAAGTCACTTTGCCCACCTTGCTGGCTCCGGCAATCGGTGCAACCAGGGTTGCCGGATCATTGATGACCACAGCGGTTTTGATCTGTGGGGATGCAGTTCCCTTAGGCACGATAAAAGTAACGCCGGCATCCGTCACAACGGGGACATTTTTGTGTTTGCCTTTTAATACAGGAACGGTTTCGTTGCCTGCAATGACGGCCTTAGGCGCTACAACCTGCTTAACCTCAAAATTATTGAAGCCAAAATCAAGCACCTTCTTCGTTTCTGTGAACCGGTGAGGCTCCGAGTCTGCTCCCATTACAACACTAATCAGCCGCATGCCATCCCGTACAGCAGTACCGGTGAAGCAGTTGCCGGCATTATTAGTATGTCCGGTCTTCAAACCATCAAGCCCCGGATAAGCATAAGCTTTGAAGTTGGTCACATTCTTGTTCGCTTCCAGCATCCAGTTATAGTTAACCATCGGCGCTTTATCGCGCTCACGGAATTTGTAGGACTGAATGGTCGTGAAATCTGTGAAATCCGGATGGTCGGTGACTATATGTTTGGCGAGAATGGCCGCATCCATAGCGGACATTACCGTTTCACGATCTGTGTCAGGCTGAAACTTTGCAGGCATATCCGCCCGGTTCAAGCCGGTGGAATTGATGAAATAGGCCGTCTTCATTCCCATCTTCTGTGCAGTTTCGTTCATCATAGCAACGAATTCCTGTTCAGATCCGGCAACCTCTTCTGCCAAAGCTACCGTAGCATCATTTGCAGAGCCTACCGCCATGGCTATGTATAGCTCTTTAACTGTGTGTTCATCACCTTGTGCCAGAAAAATACGCGAACCAATCTGCTTGGACGCATTCTCCTGCACCACGACTTTCTGATCCCAGGATAACTGGCCTTTGTTAACGGCTTCGGTGACGAGGTACTCGGTCATCATTTTGGTCATGCTCGCCGGAGGCAGGGGCACATCTGCATTTAGCGACAAAAGCACCTCACCGGTGGTAGGTTCCAGCAGAACGGCAGATTTCAGGTTCAACCCCAACGACTCCACCGAAGGAATCTTGGCTGCAGCCGCTTTGGCCTTTGTTTTATTGGTAGCTGCTGTGCCTGATTCTGTAGTTGCCGGTGTCTTCACCGCATCAGCCAGCGCGGAATTTACGGGAGAAGCTAGGATATTTAAAAGCAGACCTACTGTCGCTGTCTTCATTACAAATTGCTTACCGCTAAATTTATGCTTGTACTTCAATGATTAACTCTCCTTTTGACCTCATATCATTGCTTGTTCTATTCTAACACAGGGGTATCTGCAAAAAAAGACAGACAGGACGAAATTCGTCCTGTCTGCCCTTAAAATATCGCTTAACTTGTACTACAGGGAGTAGTTAGGAGCTTCCTTAGTAATTTGTACGTCATGCGGGTGACTCTCGCGCAGACCGGCTCCGGTAATCCGGATAAAGGAAGTATCGTTGCGAAGCTCCGTCAGTGTCTTGGTTCCGCAATACCCCATACCTGAACGAAGTCCGCCTAGAAGCTGATGAACCGTATCCGAAAGCGATCCTTTAAAAGCTACACGGCCTTCAATACCTTCAGGAACCAGCTTCTTATCATCATCCTGGAAATAACGGTCTTTACTGCCTTGCTTCATGGCGCTCATACTGCCCATGCCACGATAGACTTTGAATTTACGTCCCTGATAAATTTCGGATTCCCCAGGGCTTTCTTCCGTACCCGCGAACAAACTGCCCATCATTACAGCTGATGCTCCTGCAGCAATAGCCTTGGTAATCTCTCCGGAGTATTTGATTCCGCCGTCTGCGATAATAGGAATTCCGTATTCACGGGCTACCGTTGCACAATCATAAATGGCTGTAATTTGAGGTACGCCAATACCGGCGATTACACGAGTTGTACAGATCGATCCAGGTCCAATCCCAACCTTGATCACCGAAGCTCCGGCTTCAATCAGTTCACGGGTAGCTTCCCCGGTGGCTACATTGCCGGCTACAATGGTAAGATCCGGATACAGCTCGCGCAACTTGCGGACGGCATCAATGATATTGATATGATGGCCATGTGCGGAGTCTACAGTAATAAGGTCGACCCCGGCTTTTATCAAAGCTTCTGTCCGTTCGAACGTATCCTTCGATATTCCAATTGCTGCGCCTACGAGCAGCCGGCCCTGCGCATCCTTAGCACCATTCGGAAATTGGATGGCCTTCTCGATATCTTTTATGGTAATCAGACCCTTAAGAATGTTGTTCTCATCCACCAGGGGCAGTTTCTCAATCTTATGGCGCTGCAGGATGACTTCAGCTTCCTGGAGCGTAGTGCCCACAGCAGCTGTCACCAGGTTCTCATGCGTCATTACTTCTTTGATCTGAATATTGAAGTCATGAATAAAGCGCAAATCTCTGTTAGTCAAAATGCCAACCAGTTTGTTGCCTTCATCTACGATAGGCACACCGGAAATGCGGTATTTACCCATCAGGACTTCAGCGTCGGATACCCAGTGTTCTGGAGTAAGCGAAAAAGGATTCGTGATAACGCCACTCTCGGAGCGCTTCACACGGTCTACCTCTTCCGCCTGCTGCTCCACGGACATATTCTTATGAATAATACCGATGCCGCCCTCACGTGCAATGGCGATCGCCATGGCTGCTTCAGTGACTGTATCCATACCCGCACTCATCAAGGGAATGTTCAGCTTCACATTCTTGCTCAGTACCGTAGACAAATCCACTTCCTTTGGCAGCACCTCGGATTTACGCGGCACCAGCAGCACATCATCAAAAGTTAATCCTTCTTTGCCAAACTTATCTTCCCACACCTGGGTCATTCCTCCTCAAAATTGTATTTATTCTAAACGCCTGCAAACATTATAAATGAAGAAACCAGAGTTAAAGTCCATACCCGGCAGACACCGAGAATGACTTGTAAGCTGCACGTTTTCGTATCTTCAGATAAGGTTTGAGATGCTTGTCCAAAAATATATTATTGCCATCTTAGCAAAGGGTTTTTGGCCTGTCAAGAATATTACATCAGGGAATAAGTTATTCCGGAAACAGTTGCCGAGTAAGCGAATTCTTGGACGAAAGTCCGTTTGGAGTGGACAGTTCGCAAACCTGATATAGTCCGATTCGAGCCCGATGCAAATGTCTTTCTAATTAGGTCAGAACTCGCATTCTATTGCATTCTCTGCAGCAGATTAACCCCTAGATCAGTCGAAAAGCTGCATAATTGCACTCTGTACATTAGAATCCTCTGGAAAAGCTGTTTTGGACGCTATATTCAAAAATGTCTATTGCACGAAGTGCAGTCAAAAACAAAATCACCTGGCGAGTGATTAACAACACAGGGCAAACGGCCGCAGGGATTCCCCACCGTTCCAAAATCAACGGGGGCATGCTGAAGACGGATCGCCCCATTCCTTCACGATCTATCCGCAGCCGTTACGGACCGGAAAGCCGTTATTGATAGAAGATTCGTCTATTCCGCAGGACAACGGACTGAGATGCCTTTATTTGTCCCTTTTCCCTTTATTTCAGGCTCCATCGAACGATATAACGACTCCTGAGTCCGTAACTGCTGAAAAAGTAAGGTTTTTGGCAAAATAAGGGCTCCCCTGTCCGCTTCAGTCCGCGGATGGAGCCCAATCCTCCTACATCGCTTTATGTCCACTGAGGCTTCCAAGATATCTACAGTAAAGGGAAACCCTATTTTCTTATATAACAAAAAACCACTGTTGAGTAACTCAACAATGGCTTCATGTGCTTGGCGGCGTCCTACTCTCCCAGGACCCTTCGGTCCAAGTACCATCGGCGCTGGAGGGCTTAACGGTCGTGTTCGGGATGGGTACGCGTGGAACCCCTCCGCTATCGCCACCAAACGGGCATTTACAGCGTAAATGCTTCAGGAATTTGATTCCTGAAAACTGAATCCGAAACGAAAATTGCATTTTAGTTTATTGGATAAGCCCTCGACCGATTAGTATTGGTCAGCTCCACACGTTGCCGTGCTTCCACCTCCAACCTATCTACCTCGTCGTCTTCAAGGGGTCTTACATACTGGGAAATCTCATCTTGAGGGGGGCTTCACGCTTAGATGCTTTCAGCGCTTATCCCGTCCGTACGTAGCTACCCAGCCATGCTCCTGGCGGAACAACTGGTGCACCAGCGGTACGTCCATCCCGGTCCTCTCGTACTAAGGACAGCTCCTCTCAAATTTCCTACGCCCACGACAGATAGGGACCGAACTGTCTCACGACGTTCTGAACCCAGCTCGCGTACCGCTTTAATGGGCGAACAGCCCAACCCTTGGGACCTACTTCAGCCCCAGGATGCGATGAGCCGACATCGAGGTGCCAAACCTCCCCGTCGATGTGGACTCTTGGGGGAGATAAGCCTGTTATCCCCAGGGTAGCTTTTATCCGTTGAGCGATGGCCCTTCCATGCGGTACCACCGGATCACTAAGTCCGACTTTCGTCCCTGCTCGACTTGTAGGTCTCGCAGTCAAGCTCCCTTCTGCCTTTGCACTCTTCGAATGATTTCCAACCATTCTGAGGGAACCTTTGAACGCCTCCGTTACTCTTTAGGAGGCGACCGCCCCAGTCAAACTGCCCGCCTGACACGGTCCCCGTACCCGCTCAGGGTACCAGGTTAGAACCTAGATACGATCAGGGTGGTATCCCAACGGCGCCTCCACCGAAGCTTGCGCTCCGGCTTCTACGGCTCCCACCTATCCTGTACAGATCGTACCCAAATTCAATATCAAGCTGCAGTAAAGCTCCATGGGGTCTTTCCGTCTTGTCGCGGGTAACCTGCATCTTCACAGGTATTAAAATTTCACCGGATCTCTCGTTGAGACAGCGCCCAAGTCGTTACGCCATTCGTGCGGGTCAGAATTTACCTGACAAGGAATTTCGCTACCTTAGGACCGTTATAGTTACGGCCGCCGTTTACTGGGGCTTCGGTTCACAGCTTCGGAGTTGCCTCCTAACCGCTCCCCTTAACCTTCCAGCACCGGGCAGGCGTCAGCCCGTATACTTCGCCTTGCGGCTTCGCACAGACCTGTGTTTTTGCTAAACAGTCGCTTGGGCCTTTTCACTGCGGCCCCCTCGGGCTATTCACCCTACCGAGGCACCCCTTCTCCCGAAGTTACGGGGTCATTTTGCCGAGTTCCTTAACGAGAGTTCTTCCGCGCGCCTTAGAATTCTCTTCTCGCCTACCTGTGTCGGTTTGCGGTACGGGCACCTTCTCCTGGCTAGAGGCTTTTCTTGGCAGTGTGAGATCATGACCTTCGCTACTGTAATTTTCGCTCCCCATCACAGCCCAGCCTTTCGGTGTGCGGATTTGCCTACACACCAGCCTCACTGCTTGGACGGACATCCATCAGTCCGCGTCACTACCCTCCTGCGTCACCCCATCGCTCATAGCGGATTACGGTGGTACAGTAATTTCAAACTGTTGTCCTTCGACTACGCCTGTCGGCCTCGCCTTAGGTCCCGACTTACCCTGAGCGGACGAGCCTTCCTCAGGAAACCTTGGGCTTTCGGCGGATCAGATTCTCACTGATCTTTTCGTTACTCATACCGGCATTCTCACTTGTATGCAGTCCAGCGCTCCTTCCGGTACACCTTCAATCCACATACAACGCTCCCCTACCCCTGATGCAAAGCATCAAGCCATAGCTTCGGTGGTGTGTTTAGCCCCGTTACATTTTCGGCGCAGAGTCACTCGACCAGTGAGCTATTACGCACTCTTTCAATGGTGGCTGCTTCTAAGCCAACATCCTGGTTGTCTGTGCAACTCCACATCCTTTCCCACTTAACACACACTTGGGGACCTTAGCTGATGGTCTGGGCTGTTTCCCTTTTGACAATGGATCTTAGCACTCACTGTCTGACTCCCGGCAAGAAGTCCATGGCATTCGGAGTTTGACTGAGCTTGGTAACCCTTGCGGGCCCCGCACCCAATCAGTGCTCTACCTCCACGACTCCATTCACCGAGGCTAGCCCTAAAGCTATTTCGGGGAGAACCAGCTATCTCCGAGTTCGATTGGAATTTCTCCGCTACCCCCACCTCATCCCCGCACTTTTCAACGTACGTGGGTTCGGGCCTCCAGTGCGTGTTACCGCACCTTCACCCTGGACAGGGGTAGATCACACGGTTTCGGGTCTACGTCCACATACTTAGTCGCCCTATTCAGACTCGCTTTCGCTGCGGCTCCGGCTTCTCACCTTAACCTTGCATGTTAAACGTAACTCGCCGGTTCATTCTACAAAAGGCACGCCATCATCCATATAGAGGACTCTGACTTTTTGTAAGCACACGGTTTCAGGTTCTATTTCACTCCCCTTCCGGGGTGCTTTTCACCTTTCCCTCACGGTACTGTTTCACTATCGGTCGCCAGGTAGTATTTAGCCTTAGCAGATGGTCCTGCCGGATTCATACGGGGTTTCACGTGCCCCGCACTACTCGGGATCCGTCTCGGAGGGAACAGGGTTTAGGCTACAGGGCTTTTACCTCTATCGCGGGCCTTTCCAGACCTCTTCGCCTACCATATTCCTTTGTAACTCCATGTGAGACGTCCCACAACCCCAAGGAGCAAGCTCCTTGGTTTAGGCTGTTCCGCGTTCGCTCGCCGCTACTGACGGAATCACTATTGTTTTCTCTTCCTCAGGGTACTTAGATGTTTCAGTTCCCCTGGTCTGCCTCTTCACACCCTATGAATTCAGATGTGAGTGACTGCGAATTACCACAGCCGGGTTTCCCCATTCGGACACCCCCGGATCAAAGCTTGCTTACAGCTCCCCGAGGCAGTTTCGTTGTTCGCCACGTCCTTCGTCGGCTCCTGGCGCCTAGGCATCCTCCGTGTGCTCTTATTAGCTTAACCACGATTTTCTCCGTAGGAGAAATATCGAACATTGAATGAATTCAAAGCTCTTTACTTCCGTCAGGAAAATATCGGTCACTAATAACTATTTCAACTTGTTCACACAAGTTTCAGCTAAAAGATGTTCTAAAACGCATTTTCGTTTCGGTATCCAGTTTTCAAGGATCAAGTGTTTCCGGATTTAACTCCGGAAGAAGATCATATCATGTTTCCAAGCAGCTTGGCTACAAGCAAGTTCTGGAAACCAATATGCCCTTTGAGAGCTTAAACTCTCAAAACTGAGCAACGAGTGAGCAACAGGCCTAAACCTGAGTTTTGGAAGCAAAGCTTCCGATTTGAATGTTCTCATTGCAGAGAACGATTCTCCATAGAAAGGAGGTGATCCAGCCGCACCTTCCGATACGGCTACCTTGTTACGACTTCACCCCAATCATCTACCCCACCTTCGGCGGCTGGCCCCCTTGCGGGTTACCCCACCGACTTCGGGTGTTGTAAACTCTCGTGGTGTGACGGGCGGTGTGTACAAGACCCGGGAACGTATTCACCGCGGCATGCTGATCCGCGATTACTAGCAATTCCGACTTCATGCAGGCGAGTTGCAGCCTGCAATCCGAACTGAGACCGGCTTTGCTGGGATTGGCTCCACCTCGCGGCTTCGCTTCCCGTTGTACCGGCCATTGTAGTACGTGTGTAGCCCAGGTCATAAGGGGCATGATGATTTGACGTCATCCCCACCTTCCTCCGGTTTGTCACCGGCAGTCACTCTAGAGTGCCCAGCTCTACCTGCTGGCAACTAAAGTCAAGGGTTGCGCTCGTTGCGGGACTTAACCCAACATCTCACGACACGAGCTGACGACAACCATGCACCACCTGTCTCAACTTTCCCCGAAGGGCACCTAATGCATCTCTGCTTCGTTAGTTGGATGTCAAGACCTGGTAAGGTTCTTCGCGTTGCTTCGAATTAAACCACATACTCCACTGCTTGTGCGGGTCCCCGTCAATTCCTTTGAGTTTCAGTCTTGCGACCGTACTCCCCAGGCGGAGTGCTTACTGTGTTAACTTCGGCACCAAGGGTATCGAAACCCCTAACACCTAGCACTCATCGTTTACGGCGTGGACTACCAGGGTATCTAATCCTGTTTGCTCCCCACGCTTTCGCGCCTCAGCGTCAGTTACAGCCCAGAAAGTCGCCTTCGCCACTGGTGTTCCTCCACATCTCTACGCATTTCACCGCTACACGTGGAATTCCACTTTCCTCTTCTGTACTCAAGCTGCCCAGTTTCCAGTGCGACCCCAGGTTGAGCCCAAGGTTTAAACACCAGACTTAAGCAGCCGCCTGCGCGCGCTTTACGCCCAATAATTCCGGACAACGCTTGCCCCCTACGTATTACCGCGGCTGCTGGCACGTAGTTAGCCGGGGCTTTCTTCTCAGGTACCGTCACTCCGGCAGCAGTTACTCTACCGGACGTTCTTCCCTGGCAACAGAGCTTTACGATCCGAAAACCTTCATCACTCACGCGGCGTTGCTCCGTCAGGCTTTCGCCCATTGCGGAAGATTCCCTACTGCTGCCTCCCGTAGGAGTCTGGGCCGTGTCTCAGTCCCAGTGTGGCCGTTCACCCTCTCAGGTCGGCTACGCATCGTCGCCTTGGTAGGCCGTTACCCCACCAACTAGCTAATGCGCCGCAGGCCCATCCTCTAACAGCAGATTGCTCCGCCTTTCATCCCAAACCCAGGAGGGTCAAGGAATTATCCGGTATTAGCTACCGTTTCCGGTAGTTATCCCAGTCTAGAGGGTAGGTTGCCTACGTGTTACTCACCCGTCCGCCGCTAAGCTTACCCCGAAGGATAAACTCCGCTCGACTTGCATGTATTAGGCACGCCGCCAGCGTTCGTCCTGAGCCAGGATCAAACTCTCCAATAAGGTTTTTTCGAGCGGCCACTTCCCTGAATTGCTTCAAGAAAATAACCATCCGAAATGTTATTAAAAGAGCGATAGCTCATTTTGAAACATCTGACGAGAATTTGCATTCTCTCGATGAAATTTCTAAAGCGTGAGACACGCTGTGAAACTCATCTATTTTGGATCTCACTTGCGTGAAATCCCACTCACTCGTTGTTCAGTTTTCAAAGATCAAACTCGTTGTCGATGATGATTATCTCGTCACCAGCAACTCTTATAATATATCACGTTCGGCCGATTAATGCAAGCTCTTTTTTTAATTTCTTTTCGAGCTCGGCATTTAACTTTCATGGCCGGAATAAGAATATACCATGTATGAGGATTCGTTGCAAGCATTATTTTTCAATCCATAACGCCTAAGGAAGCTGCATCCTCGCAGCTCCCTTAGGATCATGAAGAGAGCCTTGGCAATTACTCCATACGGTTGCGCATATGCGGGAACAGCAGCACATCACGGATCGATGCAGCATCGGTAAGCAGCATGATCAGCCGGTCCACACCGATTCCGAGTCCGCCTGTAGGCGGCATTCCGTATTCAAGAGCACGAATGAAGTCGTCGTCCATTTCATGCGCTTCATCGTTGCCTTTTTCCTTCTCCTGAATCTGTGCCTCAAAGCGCTGACGCTGGTCGATTGGATCATTCAGCTCGCTAAACGCATTCGCATGCTCGCGGGCCACGATAAACAGCTCAAAGCGGTCCGTAAAGCGCGGGTCTTGGTCATTCTTTTTGGCGAGCGGGGAGATTTCAACCGGGTGTCCAGTAACAAAAGTCGGCTGAATCAGTGTTTCTTCTACAAATTGCTCAAAGAAGGCATTCAGGATATGTCCAAAGGTCATGTGCTTCTCAACCGGAACACGGTGTTCCTTCGCCAAACGCTGAGCTTCCTCATCCGTCATATGAACGCCGAAATCGACACCTGTCACCTCTTTGACAGCATCCACCATGGACACACGGCGCCACTGCGGGGTCAGGTCTACTTCCTGGCCTTGGTAATTAATCTTCTGTGTACCCAGAACCTCCTGGGCGATATGAGCAATCATGCTCTCGGTCAGGTGCATAATATCCTTATAGTCGGCATAAGCTTCGTACAGCTCAATCATTGTAAATTCCGGATTGTGGCGCGTTGAAATGCCTTCATTGCGGTATACTCGGCCAATTTCATACACTTTTTCCAAACCGCCCACGATGAGACGCTTCAGATGCAATTCGATAGCAATACGCATATACAGCTGCATATCGAGTGTATTGTGGTGAGTAATGAACGGGCGGGCTGCAGCTCCTCCGGCGATGGCATGGAGGGTTGGCGTTTCCACCTCAAGGTAGCCAAGCGAATCCAGATAACGGCGCATCGATTGGATGATCCGTGAACGGGTAATGAAGGTCTGCTGAACCTCCGGGTTAATAATCAGATCCACATAACGCTGGCGGTAGCGCAGTTCTACATCTTTCAGGCCATGATATTTCTCGGGCAGCGGAAGCAGCGATTTGGATAGAACCTCAAGGTTATGTACCTTAATAGAGGTTTCTCCGGTTCTGGTTTTGAACACTGTACCGCGAACGCCGATAATATCCCCCAGATCAAGAACGGTAAACGCAGCATATTGTGCTTCCGGAAATACTGTCCTGACGGACATAGATTTGGATCTTCCCGCTAAGGTCCTGAATGTGCGCAAAGCTGGCTTTACCCATTACACGCTTAGCCATAATACGGCCGGCAATGCTGACTTCGAGATTAAGCTCATCCAGTTCCTCTTTGGTCTGCCCATCATACTTGTCCATAATATCTCCGGCACCTGCCGTACGCTCATACTTCTTGCCAAATGGATCGATTCCCAGCGCACGAAGCTCGTCCAGTTTGCCGCGGCGGATGGTTAGAAGCTCACTAAGCTCTTTTTCCGTATTCTCCGCAGTGTTCATTTCCTCGGTCATGTCTTTCATCCTCTCTTACTCACTCTGTCAACTACACAAGAAGAAACGGTTCCGTCCCTATGCAAGAGGACAGCCCGTTCCCGTACAAATCCAAGCTGTATGTGTTTGTGAAAAAAGCTTCCCTAAGGAAGCTTTCTTGACTTATTCCTTATCGGTACCTATTACTTCATTCTAATATCAAGAATTTTATATTGAATGACGCCTGCAGGAACACTAACATCAACAATGGTGCCAACCTTCTTACCAATAATGGCCCGGCCTACCGGACTTTCGTTCGAAATCTTATTATTAAGCGGATCGGATTCGGCGGTACCCACAATCGTATATTCCATCACGTCGCCATATTCCAAATCCTCGACGCTTACGGTAACCCCAATGCTCACCACATCGGTAACGATTTCGTCGCTGTTGATGATACGCGCATTACGGAGCATTTTTTCCAATGTAATAATACGGCCTTCAATAAAAGCCTGCTCGTTCTTTGCGTCTTCGTATTCCGAGTTCTCACTAATATCCCCGTAGCCAATTGCCACTTTGATCCGTTCAGCGACCTCACGGCGTTTTACGGATTTGAGGGTCTCCAGTTCTTCTTCCAGACGCTTAAGTCCGTCCGGTGTAAGGATGACTTCTTTATCGCTCATCTCAACCGATTCTCCTGTCGTATACATTTATTGAAAACACCATACTATATGCGAAGCTGGAGGGATCAGAACCCTCCTTCTGCATTGCCACTGCTGTAACGGCGATTTTATACTGTGAAATTATATTGGAACCGCTACAAAATGTCAATGATGCCCCATATAATGTTCGTGTGTTAAGCAAAAGACAGGAGTTTCTGTGTTTAAACCGCAGTCAGCGAGGGATTAAGGCCTTCCTGCTCTTCCTCTTCTTTAAGCTGTATGACAAATTGGTTCAATATCCGCACCATTTCATCGCGCTTGGTTTCTTCCATAATGACATCCTTCACACGGGCAGCGGCCTTCATGCCTTTCAGATACCAGGCCATATGTTTGCGCATTTCCCGGACAGCCACCGCTTCGCCCTTCAGGCTGATCAGACGGTCCATATGAAGAATGGCTACTTTGATCTTTTCCTCCGGACCAGGCTCAGGCATCAGCTCACCTGTGTTCAGGTACTGAATGGTACGGTACAGCATCCATGGGTTGCCCAACGCCCCGCGTCCAATCATGACACCGTCGCAGCCGGTCTGATCGAGCATCGCCCGCGCATCCTCCGGCGTATTTACATCCCCATTGCCGATAACCGGAATTGAAACCGCCTCTTTGGCCATACGGATGTACTTCCAATCGGCATGACCGGTGTAGAGCTGCTCACGGGTCCGCCCATGAACACTCACGGCCTGGCCTCCGGCACGTTCAACGGCACGCGCATTCTCCTCGACAAAAATATGCTCACTGTCCCAGCCAATCCGCATTTTTACCGTTACCGGCTTATCTACGGCGTCCACGACTGCGGATACCATCTCGTAGATTTTGTCGGGATTCAGCAGCCAGCGCGCTCCAGCATCGCATTTGGTCACTTTGGGTACAGGGCAGCCCATATTAATGTCGATAATATCGGCATTCGATTCTTTATCAACGACCTTAGCCGCTTCAACCAGGGACTTCCGGTCACCGCCAAATATTTGCAGGCTCAGCGGTTTCTCCCGCTCATCCACAAACAGCATCTCGCGCGTACGCAGATTGCCGTGCAGAATCGCCTTATCACTGACCATTTCAGCGCAGACCAGGCCGGTTCCAAATTCTTTGGCAATGAGACGAAATGCCGGATTGCACACGCCGGCCATAGGCGCAAGCACGACCTGGTTCTTCATCTCAATGCCGCCAATCTTCAGCATATTGTATTCACTTCCTTAATTGGTTGTTGGATCTATGATAACGTCCCTCAGGTAGAGGGGTTGGCCAATTCGTCGACGGCAATCCCAAGAACGTCCGCAATTTTATTTAAAATTTGATCTTCCAAACGTCTGTTGCCCCTTTCCACTGCGCCAAGCACAGCCAAGGATATTCCGACAGAATCCGCCAGTTCCTGCTGAGTGTATCCCTTCAGCTTCCGGAATGCTCTGACCCGCCGTCCCATACGTTTGTTGTCCACAAGCGAATTCCTTCCCTTCCGTCAATGTCTTGTAGCGCTGCTGTTATAAACTGCCGGAGTCCGGAAGACTCTTCTTTTTGTGGTACGACATCATTCAGTGGAATAAGCACAAATGCCCGCTCCAGCATCCGGGGATGCGGCAGCGTCAAATCAGGCGTATCGAAGCTCTGGTTCTCCACCCACAACAAATCCAAATCAACCGTTCTCGGTCCATAGCGGACATCCCGGACGCGGCCCAGTTGACTTTCGATGTCCAGCATCTCGTGAAGCAGCGCCTCCGGTGCAAGGGTTGTGCGGAGGACTGCCGCCATATTCAGAAACTGCGGCTGGTCCAGATAACCGACAGGCTCCGTTTCGTACACACTTGAACAGCGGACCACTTCAATCCCGGCATGCTGATTCAGCCTGTTCAATGCTTCCTTCAGGGTTCCCTCACGGTCGCCCAAATTAGCCCCTAAAGCAATATAAGCCTCTGATGCCTCAGAGGTAGAATGTATGGTCATTACGGAGTTCTCACTTTCTGGTTCTGTGCAGTTCTACGGTCACTCCCTGAAAGTGAATGTCGAACGGCGGATGCGGCTTGGTCACCTTCACCGTTACTGCATTGATAACAGTATAAGTGTCCAGTAACGAGGATGCAATATATTCAGCCAATGCTTCTATGAGTTTAAATGATTTTGTTTCGACAATTTTTTTAACGAGGAAATGCACTTCGGCATAATTTACGGTAAGCGTAAGATCATCACTGCGGCCAGCAGCCTGCAGATCAAGCTCAAGCTCCAGGTCAACGTAAAAGCGCTGGCCAAGCTTGCGCTCCTCTTCAAACACTCCATGGTAACCATAGTACTCCATACGGTGCAGTGTCATTTTATCCATGCGGGTTCCCTGCCTTCTGATATCTGTTTTTCGCTCCGGTGGTTCATCGTTTATTCAAGCGCCAATGGCGCCGCAGCATAAAGCATGGCATCGCACATCTGCACAGTCCGCTTAATCCTGGCTACATCGTGTACCCGCACGATTTGGCACCCTTGGGCAATTCCGAATGCCACGGTAGCGGCCGTACCTTCAACCACATCATCCGGCGGGAGATCAAGTACGGTGCGAATGAATTTTTTGCGGGAGGTCGCCAGCAGCAGCGGATATCCAAGCTCTGTCAGACGGTCCAAATTCATCATGGCCTGAAGGTTCTCTGCATAGTCCTTGGCAAAACCGATTCCGGGATCAAGAATAATGTTCTCCGGCTTCACTCCCGCAGCCAAGGCCAGCTTCACGCTGTCCCCAAGATCGGCACACATGTCACTGACCAGCTCCCGGTAATTGCGTTCACGGCGGTTGTGCATTAAAATAACCGGACAGCCCGCTTCCGCAGCTACTGGTGCCATATCCGGGTCAGCTTTGGCGCCCCACACATCGTTAATAATGTGAGCACCTGCTTGAATGGCCCGGCGGGCCACTTCCGCCTTATAGGTGTCGATGGATAAAACCAGTTGGGGAGCTGCACGGTGAATACTCTCAATGACCGGCAGCACGCGGGCCAGTTCTTCTTCCAGGCCTACCGGCTGATGGCCGGGCCGCGTTGATTCACCGCCAATATCAATAATATCGGCACCCTCTTCCGCCATTTGCAGCGCATGTTCGACGGCCTTTTCCGGTTCAGCCCACAATCCCCCATCAGAAAAAGAATCAGGGGTGACGTTCAGGATGCCCATAATCAGCGTTCGTTCACCCAGTGCCAGCTCTGCAGTCCCCAGGCGGTAATTCCGTTTGTATATCAAGGGTCTCATTCCGGTAATCCCGTCCTTTCCCTGTATGCTTCCCGCAATAACGCCGTAATTCTTCCGCAGCATCCGCCGCTGACGGTCTGCCGTTCATTTGCACGCCATAGTGTTGTAACCGGAACAATCTCCTGCACCGAATTGGTAAGGAAAATCTCATCCGCTTCTGCAAGCTGTTCCCACTGGTACATACCTGCTTCAATCCGGATTCCAGCAGCCAGTGCCAGCTCCAGAACCATTTCCCGGGTAATTCCCGGCAGAATGCCTGCGGCGATGTCCGGGGTGTAGAGCACATTATTGGTAATGAAAAAAATATTGCTGACAATGCCCTCGGCAACCATGCCTTGCGCGGTCAGCATTAGTCCTTCCGCACCGTATGCCGCTGAGGCATAACCTGCCAATTCACGCTTCGCGAGTATATTGTTCATGTAGTGCAGCGACTTCAAGCGCACCGGCCCCTCCGGTGTATTGCGCGGCAAGTTCAACAATTGCAGGCCTTTCCCCTCATGGTAGAGGGTGTCCGGGAGACGCGGCAGCTCCTTGATGTAGAGCAGATGGTTAGGCTGGTTGTAGTCTCCGGCAGGCAGCCCCAAAATATCTTTACCGGCTGTTACAGTGTAACGGATATAGGCATCCTGTAATTCATTTTTGCCCATTACATGCTGAATCCAGTCACGCAGCCGGACCGCGTCTCCTTCAAACGGAATCCCGAGCTGCCTGCAGCCCTCCGCCAGCCTGTCCACGTGCCGCTGCAGCAGAAACGGTTCACCCTTGTACGTGCGAAAAGTCTCAAAGAGGCCCATACCATACAAAAAGCCGTGATCCAGAGCGGAAATCACGGCATCTTTGGCATCCACTACCTGGTGGTTGAATCCAATATAATTCATACCGGTTCTCCGGCTCTCCGTTTCAGGAAATTGCGCAGCATGGTATGCCCATGATTCGTAATAATCGATTCAGGATGGAACTGCACGCCTTCAATCGGATACTCCTTATGGCGCAGCGCCATAATTTCGCCTTCAGCCGTTTCCGCTGTGATCTCCAGGCAGTCTGGCAGAGTTTCGCGCTCCACGATCAGTGAATGATAGCGGGTCGCGGTGAACGGAGACTCCAGCCCTTCGAATACGGAGGTGCCGTTGTGGTGGATCGGTGAGGTTTTGCCATGCATCAGGCGCTCCGCCCGGATGACATTGCCGCCAAAAGCCTGTCCAATGGCCTGATGGCCCAGACAGACGCCAAAGATCGGGATAATGCCCTTGAAATGCTGAATCAGCGCAAGGCTTATCCCCGCTTCATTGGGTGTGCAGGGCCCTGGAGAAATCAGAATATGATCCGGTGCAAGCGCCTCAATCTCCTCAATGGTAATCTCATCGTTGCGGGATACCTGGACTTCCTCCCCAAGCTCCCCCAGATACTGCACCAGGTTGTACGTAAAGGAATCATAATTATCGATAACTAAGATCATAATGTTGCTCCTCCTTCGGCGCCGCCGGCGGCACGTGATTCCTGCTGGTATTCGCTGCAGAGAACCGCCTTCACTACGGCTTTGGCTTTATTGTGGCATTCCCGGTATTCCCGGTACGGGTCAGAATCAATCACAATGCCCGCACCTGTCTGGATATAGCCTATTCCGTCCTTCACCGCCAGTGTCCGTATAATAATATTTAATTCCATATTGCCGTTATAGTCAATCCAGCCCATCGATCCAGTATATGGACCACGCCGGACGGGCTCCAGCTCCTCGATGATCTCCATGGTGCGCACCTTGGGCGCACCGGTGATGGTGCCGCCGGGGAACAAGGCAGCCATAACATCGTAAGCGCCCTTGCCGGGCGCGATGGTGCCCTCCACCTGCGAGACGAGATGCATCACATGCGAGTATCGCTCCACGGTCAGCAGCTCCGGCACGCTGACCGTTCCGTATGCAGCGACACGGCCGATGTCGTTGCGCTCCAGATCGACAAGCATGATATGCTCGGCGATCTCCTTCTCGCTCCCGCGCAGCTCCGCCTCCATGGCGGCGTCCTCCGCGGGAGTCAGGCCCCGGCGCCGGGTGCCGGCAATGGGGCGGGCGCTGACCTTGTCCCCGTGCAGCTTGACGAGCAGCTCGGGCGATGCGCTGGCGAGGGCCAAGCCGGGCGAGCGCAGCAGCCCCATGTACGGGGACGGGTTGAGCTTGCGCAGCCATTCATACACATCCTCCGGCGAGGAGTTCAGCTGGGCCTCCTGGCGCAGCGACAGGTTCACCTGGAATACATCTCCTTGGCGGATGTATTCCTGGACCTCGCGGACCGCCTGCTGAAATTGCTCAGGCGGGAAGGCGGTAGTCATGCCCGGCCATTCGCCGGAGACACCGGCATGGGCTTCTATTGCAGCAGCCTCGGCAGTAGCCCCCGCATCGTCCCCTGAATTCCCAGGTGCAGCAGAGATCAGCCTCCACTGCTCCAGCATCCGTTCAGCCCGCCGGGAAGCCTTCTGGTACAGGTCTTTCAGTCCGGCGGGACCGGATGACTGCGCAGCAGCAGACACAGGCATATGGACTGTGCAGTACAGCATGTCCTCCTGGTGGTCATAGATCCACAGCTCTTCCAGTCTCATAAAGAGGTAATCGGGAAATTCCGGATCATCCTTGGCCCAAACGGGCAGCTTCTCCAGAGAACGGACCACATCATAGCTAAGGAATCCAATACACCCGCCGATAAACGGAGGAAGCTCCGTGACTTGAACCCGCGGAGAATTGAAATCCTTCATCCAAAGCTCCAACACCTCCAAAGGATGACCTGTCCGTGAGGTTTCTAATAATGGCTCAGCTGTCCCTGATGCGTCTGACGGGAAACTGTATATTTCTGCTGTGCCCGCTTTGCCTTGCAGCACAGAAACAGGATGCAAGCCAAGGTATGTGTACCGGCCGCCCTTGCCGCTCTCCAGCACCACTGAATAGGGAGAGGCCAGCTCCCAGGCCTTCATCCAGGAGGCGGGCAATCCCCCCTTGGCCTGCGGCGTTCGTATAATAAGGGGGAGTAGGCTCCATTCTTCCTGCGCCCATTGCTCCCAGTCCTGCCACGCTGTTATAATCTCCAAAGCCATCCCCCTAAAAGTTTTGTACGGCGTACGCTTCTTGAAATTCACTTCGCAAAACTTGCTTCGGAAGCATCCGCTTTGTTTTGTATAGCATAAACTTCTTAGAATTCACTTCGTACAAAACTTGCTCCAGAAGCATCCGCTTTGTTTTGCCTTTGCATGTGTAAAACCCATGTACTTATCCTGTGGTTTATTGCCTGTCAGTATACTGTACTTTGAACCGCTTTGAAAAGCCTGAATGATCGTTTTTCCAAAAAAGAGCCTTCTCCATCCCTGTGACAGCGGATAGGAAGGCTCTATGAATTTGCGTATCAGCAATTACACTTCAAAATTGTAAAGTGGAGTGCTCAGGTAACGTTCACCGTTACTTGGGATAATCACTACGACTTTTTTGCCCGCTCCCAGCTCTTTGGCCACTTTGAGGGCTGCGAATACGGCGGCTCCGGAAGAAATACCGGACAGAACGCCTTCTTCCTTCGCTACGCGGCGTGCGGTCTCGAACGCTTCGTCGTTCTCTACGTGGATAATCTCATCATAAACATTCTGATTCAGAATATCCGGAATGAAGTTTGCACCTATCCCTTGGATCTTGTGAGGACCAGGCTTGCCGCCGGCCAGAATTGGCGATGCTGCAGGCTCTACCGCATAGATCTTCACATTAGGATATTTACTCTTCAAAACCTCACCGGCGCCTGTGATGGTTCCGCCAGTCCCTACTCCGGCAATAAAGGCATCCAGTGGTCCGCCAATGGACTCGATGGCTTCAACGATTTCCGGACCGGTGGTTTCGCGGTGGATCTTAACGTTGGCCTTATTCTTGAATTGCTCAGCCAGGAAATAATCAGGGTTCTCGCTCAAGATTTGCTCAGCCTTCTTAACTGCACCGTTCATACCTTCCGATCCCGGAGTAAGCACCAGCTCCGCACCGTAAGCGCGCAGCAGATTGCGGCGTTCAAGGCTCATCGTTTCAGGCATAACAATAACCGCTTTATAGCCTTTGGCCGCAGCAACAAGTGCCAGCCCGATACCGGTGTTCCCGCTGGTAGCTTCGACTATCGTGCCGCCCGGCTTCAGCAGCCCTTCCTTCTCAGCCTCTTCCACGATGCTGATCGCGATGCGGTCCTTCACGCTGGAGCCCGGGTTTTGATATTCCAGCTTCAGGTAGATTTCCGCAGAACCTTCAGGAACCACCCGGTTGAGACGAACGAGCGGCGTGCCTCCGATCAAATCTGTTACACTGTTGACGACTTTAGCCATGAGTGAAAACCTCCTTGGAATGATAAATGAATGGATGCGTAACTTGTGACAATAGTCTCCAGCATAGATCTCCGGGTGTATGAAAAAAACGGCTAGGTCTGCACCAGGATATTCAACACCGCAGCACCAAGTTATAGCGCTGGACAGCGGAATTGGACCATCCGCCGTTACTTATTTCCGACTAATTCAGTGGGTTTTACATTTAAGACCATATTATCAATCTTGCAGGCTGTTGTCAATATATATCGCCGTATCATATTTAGCGCGCAGTTCATTTTCCACCTGCTGAAGCGGCGGGGCTTTCTCCAATGCAAGCTCTTCCCGCACCTGCTGCCTGATTTCCGCCTGATTCTGCTCCCGGGGCACCATGGCTTTCTCCAGCCGGATCACCGCATAAGCATTCCCGGCCTGCAGCGGACCTGCAATATCACCCGCCTCCAGGCCGGCAGCAGTTTGCAGGAGATCCTCCGGCCAGAACGGGTCATCCTCTTCCACCATACCAATACTGCCTCCATGCAGGCGGCTCTCCTCGTCGATAGACACCTCTGTGGCCAGCGCCGCAAAATCCTCACCCTGCTCCAGGCGGTCCATTACCTTCTCTGCTTCTTCGTAGGTGTGTACCTTGATCATGGAGAGCTGCATTTCCTTCTTGGGAGTGAACCGCCCGGCATTTTGCGCTAAATAATCATCGATTTCGCTCTCACTAATGGTAATCCCTGCTGTAGCTATCGCCTGGAGGGTGAGACGGTAGGCCGCCTCCTCACGCACTTCCTCGCGCGAAAGCCCCAGCTCGGACTCCATCTGCTCGTAATACTGCTGTTCGGAGCCATAGCCGGCTATACTGCTCTGCAGTTCCTCCTCAATCTCCTTATCAGTCACGGTAATCCCTAGTGCCTCGGCCTCTTTGCTGACCACAATATGGTTAAGCAGCGTAAGCAGTACTTCATCGCCATGCTTTTTTTTGAGTTCACTTATCCATTGCTGATCTGTTACCGGCTGATCCCCCGCCCTGGCAATGTCCGAGGACTCCCCCTCTGCGGCTTCTCCCTTGAGAATAGCCATGGCCCGCAGACTCCAGAACAATAGACCCCCGAGCATTAATGTTGCGATCGCCAAAAGAATAACGGCATTGCGCAGCAGGCGCTCCTGTCTTGTCATCATCTCATAGCCCTACGATTTCGCTTGATCCAGGATAACCTGCAATTCATCTTTATTAAATACATAAGCCTCGTTGCAAAAATGGCATACCACTTCAACCTGATCATCTTCTTCAATTAACCGCTCCAGCTCATGCTGGCCCAGACTGACCAGTGTTTGCTCTACTCTTTCACGGGAGCACTGGCAGACAAAGCTGATATCCAGTCCATCCATGATGACCACATCGGGAAGCAGCCAGCGGAGCATCTCTTCCGGCTCAAGTCCCTGGTCCAGCACAGCCGTAACAGAAGGCATTGCACCTACTGCCCGTTCGATCTCCGTAATTTCATCATCGCTAAGACCCGGAAGGAGCTGTACAATGAACCCTCCAGCCACCTTCACAGAGTTATCCGTTTCAACCAATACTCCAAGCCCTACAGCGGCCGGAGTCTGCTCCGATACAGCAAAGTAATACGTAAAATCTTCGCCAAGCTCTCCCGAAACAATTGGCACACTGCCGCGGTAAGGCTCCTTTAAGCCCAAATCCTTGCTGATATCGATGAACCCTTCCGTCCCCACAGCCCCGGCGACATCCAGCTTGCCAAGACTATTGCTGGGGAGATGAACATGCGGATTCTGTACATACCCGCGCACTTCTCCGAGGGCATTCGATTCCGCTGTAATTTGCCCAAGCGGCCCGTTTCCTTTGACCATTATGGCCAGCTTTTCCTCGCCCTTGAGCATTGCGCCCATCATCGCAGCAGCGGTAACGGTTCTTCCCAGTGCTGCCGTAGCTGTTGGGTACGTATCATGCCTGCGCCGCAATTCGTCGACCAGCGCCGTGGTACGGACTGCAAAAGCTCTTACTTTGCCGTTCATCGCGGTTCCCCGGATCAGCCGGTCCTTCTTGTTATCCATTGGGTGCGTACTCCTCCTGTCGCCTGCCTTTAAGGCTTCTATATTTTTATTTGTTGCGGTCGTAAATAATACGCAGGCCTTCCAGCGTCAACATCGGATTAACCTCATCGATACATTCCGTTTCACCGGCAATGAGTGTTGCCAGCCCCCCGGTAGCAATCACCTTCAGCACAGGGGCGTTCATCTCCGCCTTAATCCGTCTTACAATCCCTTCAACCTGTCCCGCATAGCCAAAAATAATCCCTGCCTGCATGGCATGGACCGTATTGCGTCCGATTACCTTTTTTGGCTTCTCCAGTTCGATCCGCGGCAGCTTGGAGGCCCGCTGATACAAGGCTTCTGTAGAAATGCCCAGTCCAGGCACAATCGCTCCGCCAAGATAGTTCGCACCGGCGTCAATGCAATCAAATGTAGTCGCCGTTCCGAAATCAACGACAACCAGCGGGCATTGATATTGTTCAATCGCAGCAACCGCATTCACAATCCGGTCAGCACCCACCTCGCGGGGATTCTCATACCGCAGATTAAGCCCGGTCTTAATCCCCGGGCCTACAAGCAACGGCTCCTTGCCGATGTATTTCACGCACATTTCCACAATGACCTGCACAAGCGGCGGAACAACCGAGGAGATAATGACTCCTTCCACATCTCTGAACGAAATGTTGGACATATGGAACAGATTATGAATCAACACCCCATATTCATCTGCAGTGGATTGACGGGCCGTACTGAGGCGGAAATGGTGAAGCAGCTCACGTCCCCGGTATACCCCAAGGACGATATTAGTATTGCCTATATCTACAGCAAGCATCATGAGAAGGGCTCCTCCTTCTTCGCATTCAGATCCAGGCTGATATCCAGACTGGAGAAGGAGTAGGTCAACCTGCCGACAGAGATCACATCAACCCCGGTCTCTGCGATACGGCGCACGGTTTCCAGAGATACGTTGCCGGAGGCTTCCGTTTTGACATGCGGCGCTTTGGTTTTGATGCGTCTCACAGCTTCTGTCATCAGTTCAGGAGACATATTGTCCAGCATAATAATATCGGCTCCTGCCGCGAGTGCTTCCTCTACCTGCTCCAGGCTCTCCGTCTCCACTTCAATGGTCATCGTGTGCGGAATATTGGCCCGGGCCCGCCCGACTGCCTGACGAATCCCTCCGGCTCCCTTGATATGGTTGTCCTTAATCATCACGGCATCGTAGAGACCGAATCTGTGATTGGCACCGCCGCCAACACGCACCGCATATTTCTCCAGCATCCGGTGACCCGGAGTCGTTTTACGGGTATCCACCAGCCGGGAAGGCAATCCTTCAAGCTTCTGCACAAAGGAATGGGTACGCGAAGCAACTCCAGACAGACGCTGCATCAAATTCAGAGCCAAACGTTCTCCGGTTAGAATCGCATGCGTGCTGCCTTCCACTTCAGCGATAATTGTGCCTTTGGTGACAGCCTGGCCTTCCTGCACCAAGGCAGTGAACACCAGAGAGGGGTCAACCACTTCAAATACCAGCTCTGCCACAGGAATGCCGCAGATGATCCCATCCTCTTTGGCATGGATAATCCCTTTGGACTCGTGCCCGGCAGGAATTGTTGTGCGGGTTGTAATATCACCTGAGCCTACATCTTCATGCAGCCAGCCTTTAATCGTTTGTACCAGTTCTTCATTGTAGCCGTTAAACATCATCACTTAATTCCTCCACTATTCCCAGTTCGCGGATCAGGAGCAGATGCTTCTGCCACTCTGCATCATTACGCTGCGGGTAGTCCTCACGGTAATGCGCACCACGGCTCTCATGACGCGCCAAAGCCGCTTCGGTAATCAGCAGACAACAGGTCAGCATATTGGCGAACTCGTATTCCTCGCGTTTGGTCAGAGCCGAATGAAAAATAGGCAGCTGTCGCTTCAATTCATCCAATCCCTTGGACAGCATCTCTTCATTCCGGCGCAGCCCCGCGTACCGCACCATTACCTTCTGCAGCTTCAGCCGGCGCTCGACAATAGCCTGGGTCGGGGATTCCACCCGCCCTTCGTCGCAGCCTGCTGCTATAACACCGCGGCCAAGCGGCGGCAGCTGGCGGATGCGTTCAACAATCCGCCGCCCGAAGACAACCGCTTCTGACAGTGAGTTACTGGCCAGCCGGTTGGCTCCCTGCACCCCGGTAGAAGATACTTCCCCGCAGGCAAAGAGGCGGGCGATATTGCTCTCTCCGTTAAGATCGGTTTTAATGCCCCCCATCATATAATGCGCAGCCGGAGCCACTGGAATCCAATCACTTGTAATATCCAGTCCATAGCTCATGCAGGTCTGATAGATTGTCGGGAAGCGGTGTCTGACCATTTCTGCCGATTCGTGTGTAATATCCAGATATACAAAAGTCGATTTCGTCTGCTCCATTTCGCTGACAATGGCCCGGGCAACGATATCACGCGGGGCCAGTTCCAGCAGCTCATGATAGCGCTCCATGAAACGTTCGCCATTGATGTTGCGCAGGACAGCTCCCTCACCGCGTACAGCCTCGGAGATGAGAAAGCGCGGCGCTCCCGGATAACTGAGTGCAGTCGGGTGGAACTGGATGAATTCCATGTCCCGAATATGCGCTCCGGCCCGGTAGGCAATCGCTACGCCATCTCCGGTTGCCACCTCGGGATTTGTGGTATAGCGGTACAATTGCCCGGCTCCTCCGGAGCATAGGATGGTCGCGTCCGCCTGAAGGAACAAACGGCCGCCGCCCGGACGCTGCACCAAGGCACCTGCGCATTCACCACCGTCGGTAATGAGGTCAATCACAAAATGCTCATCCCATACCTCGATGTTCTTATGCTCCGCTACCTGCTCTGAAAGAGCACGTACAATCTCGTATCCGGTAGCATCTCCATTGGCATGCAGGATACGGCGGTGACTGTGCGCACCTTCCTGGGTGAGCGCGATCACGCCGTTCTCCTTATCAAAAAGTGTGCCTAAACGGATTAACTCACGCACCCCTTCAGGCCCTTCATTTACAAGCACGTCTACAGCCGCCGAAGAATTGAGACCCGCTCCGGCCATCAGGGTATCCTGGCGATGATACGCCGGAGAATCATCTTCAGCAAACACTGCGGCAATGCCGCCCTGGGCATAGCGGGTATTGCTCTCCATAAGCGTTTTTTTAGTTATCATAATGACTTTCCGGTCTTCACTGGCTTTAATGGCTGTGAACAAACCGGCGATGCCTGAGCCGATGACGATACAATCTGTTCGTACCGTTGGAAGCTCCCTAAGGTCGAAATCAACCAAATATTGTGGAATCATGACCGCTTTTCACCTGTTTCAACGAAAGAGTAGCGCATGCTACCGGACTTGTAGCATGCGCTCTAGGGATGTTCTGGCTTTGTCGGCGACTGCGGGCGGTACATAAATCTGCGGCTTCATCGTCTCCAGGCATTTGACCAGTTTTTTTAGATTATTAACTTTCATATTCGGACAAACGAGGAATTTGGTGGCAAAATGAAATTCCTTATCCGGACTGTCCTTGCGGAGCTGATAGCCGGTACCGTCTTCTGTTCCGACAATAAACTGCTTGCGGTCAGATTTCTTGCAATAATCAATAATGGATGTAGTGCTGCCTACATAGTCGCCCATGGCAACTACCTCAGGACGGCATTCCGGATGCACGACAAATTCAGCCTCCGGATATTTCGCTTTCATTTCAACCACATCTTTGACCGTAAGCATATCATGAGTATTGCAATAGCCTTCCCAGATAATCAGCTTCTTGCCGGTCTGATCCTGCACGTATTGGCCCAGGTTCTTATCGGGTACCCAGATAATCTCTTCAGCATCCAGAGACTCAATTACCCTCACCGCATTGGCAGATGTACAGCAGATATCCGTTTCCGCTTTGATTTCGGCTGAAGAGTTGATGTAGGTGACCACTTTGGCATTGGGGTGCTGTGCCTTCAGCTTACGCAGTCCGTCCACGTTCACCATGTCTGCCATCGGGCAGCCGGCACGTTCATCCGGAATAAGCACGGTTTTGTCCGGTGCCAGAATTTTGGCGCTTTCCCCCATGAAGTGGACGCCGCAGAATACGATGACATCGGCATCTGTCTCCGCAGCCTTTTGAGCGAGCAAAAAAGAGTCCCCCGAAAATCTGCCACTTCCTGGATTTCATCGCGCTGATAATAATGAGCCAAAATGATTGCATTCCGTTCTTTTTTTAGCTGTTCGAGGCGCACACGAAGTTCACGATTCTGTTCCTGCTTGCGCTCAAGCGCCAGAGCTTCCACGGTCTGTTCTCCCCCTTATGTTTTACGGCCTAGGCCATCCCATTCTAATCAAATTTCCCGGAGTCTCGCGGGTACGCAGCAGCCACCCGGCGCTGCAATTGCTTAGCCATTAGATTATTTAATATTTAATCACTAATGTACACAACGTTACTCCCACTGTCAATGTAACGAAGCCTCCGGCAGAGGGACCCCAGACCGTCTGTGGGACAAAAAAATCCGGAGAACCCTAAGGCATCTCCGGATCATATTTAGAAACATTCCGTTCAGGTGACAATTAGACTAGGCTGCCGCCGCCGTCTTTATTGCCGTTATTAGAATCATTTCCATCCGCCGGGTCCGGGTTGTTCGGAATATCCTTGGACAAGTCCCCGATCGTGGATGAAGTGTCATCAGTTTTGCCTTGAATCCGGACACGCACATCACCGATGGAATCGATGACAGGCTCGCCTTCTTCGTGAGTCACGCCTGCAGCATCCTCAGGTTTGCCGTCTTCAGTCAGGTAGCCTTGCTCAATCAGTTCTTTAATCTGATCCAGCTCCAGCGTTTCCTTCTCAAGCAGCGTGTTGGCAATCAGGTGCATTTCTTTGGAGTATTTGGTCAGCAGCTCTTTGCAGCGTTCATAACTGCTGCGGATAAAGTTCTGCATTTCCTGATCGATTTCATAAGCGATGGAGTCACTGTAATTCTGCTCATGTCCGATATCCCGGCCCAGGAATACCTGGCCTTGGGAAGTACCAAACTGCATAGGTCCCAGTTTATCACTCATACCGTATTCCATAATCATGCTGCGTACAATTCGTGTAGCCTGCTGGAAGTCACTGTATGCGCCTGTACCGATCTCGCCGATGAATAGTTCTTCAGCGACACGTCCGCCGAGCAGCCCGGTGACTTTATCAAGCAATTCCTGCTTGGTAACAAGCATCCGGTCTTCTTTTGGAAGCATAATTACATATCCGCCTGCGCGGCCGCGCGGGATAATGGTAACCTTGTGAACCATATCCGCATGTTCCAGGAAATAACCGACAATCGTATGACCCGCTTCGTGGTAAGCCACGATGCGCTTCTCGCGTTCACTGATGACGCGGCTGCGTTTCTCGGTACCCACGATTACCCGGTCAATGGCCTCATCCACTTCCGTCATGGAAATATCCTTGCGGTTGCGGCGTGCAGCGAGAAGGGCTGCTTCATTCAGCAGGTTCTCCAAATCAGCGCCGGTGAAACCGGTAGTACGCTTGGCGATAACGTCAAGTCTGACATCCTTGGTCAGCGGTTTATTGCGGGAGTGAACCTTCAGTACAGCTTCACGGCCCTTGACATCCGGACGGTCAACCGTGATTTGACGGTCAAAACGTCCCGGACGAAGCAGCGCCGGATCAAGAATGTCTGCGCGGTTGGTAGCCGCGACGATAATAATGCCTTCATTGCCGCCAAAGCCGTCCATTTCGACGAGCAATTGGTTGAGGGTCTGCTCACGTTCGTCATGTCCGCCGCCGAGTCCGGCGCCGCGTTGACGTCCGACTGCATCGATCTCATCAATAAAGATGATACAAGGGGCATTCTTCTTCGCATTCTCGAACAAATCGCGCACACGGGATGCACCGACACCGACGAACATTTCCACGAAGTCGGAACCGGAGATGCTGAAGAACGGAACACCGGCTTCACCGGCTACCGCACGGGCCAGCAGGGTTTTACCTGTACCTGGAGGGCCCACGAGAAGCACACCCTTAGGAATACGTGCGCCTACCGCTGCGAATTTGCGCGGATCCTTCAGGAATTCAACGACTTCGACAAGCTCCTGCTTCTCTTCATCGGCTCCTGCAACATCCTCGAAGCTGATTTTCTTCTTCTCTTCATTATATAACCGGGCTTTGCTCTTGCCGAAATTCATGACCTTGCCGCCGCCACCCTGCGCCTGATTGAACAGGAAGAAGAACAGGATGAACATGATAACGAGCGGAATAATGGAAGAGAGGAACGTCAGCCAGATGCTGTCACCCTCCATTTTCTTCTGCGTCAGCTCTATTCCGTTATCATCACTGGCAACTATGAGTTCGTTAAGGGCTTCATCTGTAGGAGGAACAAAAGTGGAGAAGTTTTTCGATTTAGCATCTGAAGGCTGTTGCTTGTATTCGCCGGTTACGGCAAAAGCATTGCCTTCGAACTGAATCGTCATGCTCTTCACATTGTTATTCTTGATCTCCTGTCTTAACTCATCGTATCTAGGGAAATCGGCGGATTCATTTCCATTGCTTACAAACTGGACAATGCCCACCACGACTAAAAATAAAATCAAATAAAAACCAGAATTCCGGATGAACCGATTCATCCCCTACCTCCTCTCACAACGCTCAAGTTATTGTACCATAGCCTGCCCAGACTCCTCAAATTGTCAGAGGCCAGGGGTTCTGATCCGTAGATCTAAGGCTGTCGATTAGCTCATTTGGAATAAATTTCAGGCTTCAGTACACCGACGTAAGGGAGGTTCCGATACTGCTCGGCATAATCGAGTCCATAACCTACGACAAATTCATCCGGAATAACAAATCCGGTATAAGCGGCTTCCAGATTAACTGTACGTCCTGCCGGTTTGTCGAACAGGGTAACCACAGTAACTGAAGCGGCATTGCGGCCCTGCAGCATTTCAATCAAATAGCTGAGCGTAAGCCCGCTGTCAATGATGTCCTCCACAATCAGAACATCGCGTCCTTCAACGGAAGTGTCCAAATCCTTGATGATTTTGACTACGCCTGAAGATTTGGTGGATGCTCCGTAGCTGGATACAGCCATAAAATCCATTTCTACAGGGACTGTAATCACTTTGACCAGATCCGCCATAAAAATAAACGCGCCTTTCAGCACACAAATGACGAGTGGCGTGCGTCCTGCATATTCCGTACTCAGCTGGGCGCCGAGCTCCCTGATTCTTTGTTGAATTTCCTCTTCGCTGATCAAGATTTCCTGAATATCGTTCTGCAACTTGCGAACCTCCTAAGTTATACTATGAAAGACTTACTTCGGCCATAACGCTTCTTCGCTCTTCTCCATATCCTCCAGAGACAACAGAAGAACCGAGGCCGTGTGCCGCCCTACTGCGGCATGCATCGAGCGCCTTACGCCCGGAATCCAGACGATATTGCCCAAATCATCACAAACGAGGGGAATCGCAGCGCGTTCGGAAGAAGGTATTTTATCATCAATGTAAATATCTTTTACCTTTTTGCTTCCGTTTAATCCCATAACCCTTATGGTATCTCCAGGCAATCGGGAACGGATGGTGAGTGGCAGAACCAGCTCTCCGCTGTCAAACCACGCCAACATTTTCCCAGAGTCCTCCCCAGTACAGTAAAATTTTCTCTCTCCAGCACCGACATCGTCAATACTTTTCCTATCTCCTTAATTTCAACACGGGGATGAGGCAAAGACAGCCGATATGTATAGCTTGATTCCTGCTGCGGAGGCTTGGACGAGAACACAATAGTATCATATTGCCGCATGCAGATCAGACCTCTGCCCATATTCAAACTCCATACAGTAGGATAATCCTGCAGCGTTCCCCGGCGTACTGCTTCAATCTTGGGGAAATCCAAGCTCGATGAATCCGCCGACAGATAATTTAATATTAGTTTAATCAAACGCCGTTGTAAAGCGGAGGGTATAGCCGTAAATAATGCTCTCTGCATGGTGCATTTTCCGGCATCGGCCAAAACAAGTTCGTTAAAGTATTTTTGTGCCGCCGCCTCCATATACTCATCTTCCGCCTGGACAATTTCGGACAATTGCAGAAGCGATTGCCTCACTTTCGGATTAAACGCTTCAAGCGCCGGAATCAGGTTCAGCCGGACCGCATTGCGTCTATATTCTGTCATTAAATTACTGGCGTCCTCGGCGTATGGCAGGCCCTCCTGCCGGCACAGGCTGACAAGAGCTGTTTTGTTAATACGCAGGAAGGGCCGGATCAGTTCCACCTTTTTTTCGGTGCGTTTCCAGCGCATTCCCGCCAGGCCCGATGGGCCGCTCCCCGGAGCAAGCGCATCAGCACTGTTTCCGCCTGATCGTCTGCATGATGCGCAAGTGCCACCGAACGGGCAGCATAGCGGTGCGCAGTGTCGATGAGAAACTGGTACCGTTTTTCCCGTGCTGCCCCCTCAGGCCCGAGGCCGCTCTCTTTGACGAGTGAGGGAATATCAAACTCCGCCAGCTCAAAGGGAAGTCCAAGCCTCTCAGCCATTGCACGGACTGCTTCGGCTTCTTCCACCGACTCCGGTCTGAACCCATGATTCACATGGGCACATATTAAGGTCAGCGGCATGCGGTTCAGGGAAATTTCATGCAGGATATGCAAAAGAGCCACAGAGTCCGGCCCTCCGGAAACTGCGACTACAATGGTGTCATGGGGCGACCACAGCCCATGCTCGGCTGCAGACTCCAATACGGATTCCACCAGTTCATTCATTTGCTCCATACGGCTCCCTTTCTACCCGGTCGATAGGCCAGAACCGGACCAGCCGTCCAGTTTCACCTATAGTATGTATGATTTCAAAAACGGAATACGTAATAAATCATAAAGATCAGCACAAATAAAGATAGCGCAAATGCACTTTTTAGCCAACCGGGTGTCGCCATCGTTTCCTTCCCCGGTTTTCTTGTGCTGTAAATATGAATCTTCCAGGCTTCCATGGCCGCTTCACTTCCCGGAAATCCGCCTTTCAGGGCCAGACACAGCCAGGAGGACAGCTTCTTGTCAGGCAGGCTTCTGGCCAGCTTCACCAGTTCGTCTGCGCTGCGGGTCTGCGGCAGCTGCGCTGCTGCGGCCTTTAAGCCCTCTTCATTAAGCAGCCGCAGACACAGCACAGCAAACGCAAAAAGATCGTAATTCTCATCCCCCGTGCGGCTTCCGGCATTCCAGTACCCGCGGTCATGCCATTCGGTAAATTGCTTCACGCTGCGGCCCAGCGGGCTGGCGCCGCCGTAATCGATCAGCTCAGCCTCTCCGTAATTGGAGACCAGTACATTCTCCGGCTTCAAATCTCCGAACACAAAACCGCACTCATGCAGGTTCCGGAGTTTCTCCAGCAGCTTGAGGCCCACCAGCCCAAGCCAGGAAGCACCGTTTTTGGCCAAAAAATGATGCAGCGGCCGGCCTTCTACATAACGCATCACATAAAACGGCACGCTGTCCTTATAATCATCCGATTCAAGTAAATAAGAAGACAATGCGGATTCACGATGCGCCCGGTGCTCTTTTCGCTTCCTGCTGGATTGCAGACTGGTCAGCACATTGATTTCCGATTGCAGTTCAAGGGTATCGTTGCCGATCTTCAGCGCATAGCGCTCCCGCCTGCCTTCACGCTGCACGAGATATACAGTTCCGTTCGCTCCTCTTCCCAGCATACGCTCCACGACATAACGGTTGCCCCGCCATTTGCCGCGGATTACTGTGCCGGCAGGAAAGGGCGGATTAGACGACATACCCACCAATCATCCCTTCTTTTTCATCGTAACCGCCATCTGTCGGACGTTCACGGTGTTCATCCAGTGTATCATAACGGTAATGCTCAAGCACCTTGAAAATGGCTGGTCCGGTAGGTGTGGCCCCACGCATCTTCAGCTTGGAGAACAACGAACGGACCTCCGACACATTGTGCGTCCAGTCCATATCGAGCATGGCCTCTTCACTGCTGGAGCGTCCGGGAAAATGGAAAACAGCAATTTCGCTCTTGCCCTCCCGCGCCTCCAGGCTAAGCGCCAGATCACGGATCGCATCTTCTACAGCACCCAGCTTCGGCTTCATGCTCGCACTGGCGTCAATGAGCAGTGCGATGCGCAGCGGAGTGGTCTCGGTCAGCTCATCGACAACCGTCACCACCTGCGAACGCTGCAGTGGAGGCAGCTCTTCCAGCGAACCTTCACCAAGAATTTTTTTTACCTCTTTATTAACCGCCTGCTGAATCGTCTGAACCACTGTCTTGCGGGTCATCATCTGAATCGTCTGTGCCAGCTGCGGCGTTCCGACGATCCGGCTGAGCCCGCCGCCGGCTTTCGCAATATCAGCAATCTCCCGGCTGCCCATCTCTCCGATGGTCCCATAATCAACAACACCGACCACATTGACGGTGATTCCCTCCTGCCGGGCATGCGCCGCAGCCATCACCGGACTCTCCCCTACGTTCGAACACCCGTCAGTAATAAGCAGGATTTGCTTCATAACCGACCACTCCCTTCCTTGTATATGTCTCTAGCATATCCAAGGTAGAGAGATTTCAAACGCCGCTATGCGGGGAAGATGATTACTTATGTGTGAAAAGGCGTCACTGCGATGAACTTTTGGGCTTCCGATCGCTGTTGTCTTCCGATTTCTTGATTGGAAACCGCTGATACAGCGGCCTCAGACAGCAGCGTCAGTTAAATGATAGATTAGCTCACGGTGCGCGGGCGCTCCATCCGCCCAATACCGGGCAGGTGCAGGCTGGACCATTCCGGATGGAAGTGATCCAGGCGGCTGACCACAATCGTCATGTCATCATGAATTTCATTGCCCTGATACCGGATAACCTTCTCCAGCAGATTATCCGCCAGTTCCTGGGGATCATCACCCTCAAGCTCCTGGATTAGTCGTTTCATCCATATCTCTTTATTAACGGCATATCCGGGCGCATCGTAAATACCATCAGTCATCATGATTAGAATATCGCCCGGACGCAGCTGCATGCTGACAAGATCAACCTCTATCTCCTTGATGATTCCGATCGGCAGATTGCTGGCCGTTACCGGAATAACCTCGCTGCCGCGCCGGATGAAGCTGGGAGCCGAGGCAATTTTCATAAATGTAGTCTGCGCCGAGTACTGGTCGATTAGCGCCATATCCACAGTCGCATAGAATTCATCCGGAGAACGCAGGAGCAGAATGGAATTGACGGATTTAACGGCCAGCTTCTCGTCCATTCCGGACTGCAGCAGCTTTTCCAGCATTCCCAGCGCCGCGCTGCTCTCCATGCGGGCCCGCTCTCCATTACCCATCCCGTCACTGATGGAAACCGCAAAGGTTCCGTTGCCAAGTTCAACGGTACTGAAGCTGTCCCCCGACAGCATATCTCCGCCCTTGGCCGCCCCGGCAACTCCGGTATTGACCTCATAGGCTTTGGCTGAACCGAAGGTCACCATCGACAGCCCCTCCCGGGGATGAACTGCCGTTTCGTTCACCACGGCAATATTCTCTTCCAGAATGTCAGAGAGCAGCGGAGCAATCATCTTGCGGCATTCGTCGAAGCCGCGGGTATAAGCATGAACCACTTCAATCTCTACCCGCCCCGGGTCCAGACTCAGGATTTCAATACTGTGGATGGATAAGCCCAGCTTTTCCAGCGCCTCGCGGATCTGGCTTTCCTGGCGGTACATCGCCTGTCCTTCGCGCTTGATCTCATTGGCCAGGTCCTCCATTACCTGGGAAACCCCTGACAGCTGCTCGGCAACAAATTGGCGGCTGTCGTATATTTGTCTCTTCCAGCGCATATCATGCTGGTATAGCTCATATTGGCCTTTCATCACTTCCAGCACTTCCCCAGTTTTGCCGCAAATCCGGCTCCATTCCGGCGGAAGCTGGGCAGCGGTAATATTCGGGCATTCCTCCACAGTTGTCATCATATCGGTCATATAGCGGTAAGTCTGATAGAACTTGGCGTCCCAGCAATGTGTGCGCCGGATGCAGCCCGAGCAGGCTCCTTCCGTCACGGTATTCATGAAATCTTCCATTTCACGATCCGATTTGCCCGCTTCTCCGGCGCGGGAAATCTGGCCGAAGCTGCTTGACAGCTGCCGGAACACCTGGGAGAACTGGGTTACCCGGTCTGCTGTAATATCCCTGACTCTTCTGGCATATTCATGTTGGGAGCGGCTATGGTCAGGTGTGCCCGGCACATACTTGGCAATGGCAGAAATCATCCCTTTAGGTGTTAGAAGAAACAACACTACGGCTGCGCAGGTTTCCCAGGTGGAGGCCATCACATCACCCGGACCGAGAAAATAGACGGACAGAATCGTTGACCCCAGCAGCATTCCGATGGATACTGCACCTTTACGTCCAGATTGCATCATGCCTGCCAGCATACCGGAGAAAGCAAGGAGGCTCATCTGATAGATGGCCCCGATATCTGCGAGGCTGAGGATCAGTCCGGTCACCACACCGACGGCTGCACCGAGCGGAGCACCTCCGGCCAGGGCAAAAATCAAAATCAGAAAACGGGATAGAATATGCTCAAGGGACAGCCCATTGACACTCCAGCCGACAAGGCCAGTCATGACCGAAGCCAGCAAAATAATCAGACAAAGCACTTCATCGTTGCGCAGCGCCCTGCTTTTCTGCTTATAGGTAAAGACCGGAAGCGCCTGCAAAAATACAAGAGTGAGCACAAATCCGAGCAAAGCATCAAGCGTTACCATCATCAGCGAGTACCACGTAATCGATGGCCCCATCACGATTTTAAATAAACCCACCATAAAAGAAGAGACAAACACCATCAGCGGTGCGTAGGAAAGCTCTACTTTTTGAAAGCTCTCCAGCCCTTTATAAATCAGGAAAAAGATAATCAGTTCGGCGGCAACCATCACAGCACCGGGGAATGGAGTGAAAAGGCTTCCGAGAATAATTGCGCCGGCTACAGGCAATATGGAGTCTCTGCGCATAAATACAATAACGGCAAAATAAGCTGCTGCAAAAGGGGACAGCTCGTCCAGTATCATCGCACGGCCCAGCAGAAAGCCCATAAGACTTAGCAGCAGCATCCATTTTTTCACTATGAAAAACTGGATCATCGGCTGCTTCAGACTCCACGCTTTAGCGCGTTCACCCCAGCTATCCTTCTGACCCTTGTCATTGCTTCCAGCTCTTGTCCACTCCGGCAAATTCACCACATTGCTTTTACTCATTTCTCTGCACCACCCGTTTTAGAATTTATGGTTCTCATTATATAGCGGGGGTCTTACGAAAGTTTGTCAGAAACAGAGAGCAGTCTGCAAGAAATTTCCGACAAAAAAGCCTGTCCCGACATTCCGTGGAAAAGCTTGCGCATCCCTTGCGGGACAGCCGGTTGGCGGCTATTTATGGAAACCATTCCCACTTCTGCAGGTCCTGCTGCTGCAGACATTCGTCAGCGATTGCTCTGGAGTTATGTGAAAATGGCTAGGATGCTGTCGGCAATTTATTTCCTGCCGACAAAAAAACCGCCACAAAGTGAAGGCTGAGCGATAAGCAGAACAAAATCACCCTGGCGGGTGAATAGCAACACGGGGCTTATGGCCGCAGGGATTCCCCACCGCTCCAAAATCAGCAGGGCATGCTGAAGACGGATCGCCCTATTCCTTCACGATCTATCCGCAGCCGTTACGGACAGGAAAGCCGTTATGGATAGAAGATTCGTCTATTCCACAGGACTACGGACTGAGATGCCCTTATTTGTCCCTTTCCCCTTTATTCCAGGCTCAATCGAACGATATAACGGCTCCTGAGTCCGTAACTGCTGAAAAAACAAGATTTTGAACAAAATAAGGGCTCCTCAGTCCGCTTCAGTCCGCGGATGGAGCACTCCTGAAAGAGTAATATTGCCCAATTAAGTTTCTTTTTTTCACTTCAATCTCTCTATTGTTGATTTGAAGGAAAAATAAGTTTCTTTTTTCCAACTAACAGTTGTTCATCCGCTTCTTCGCCAGTGCGAATTATGAAAATCTATCGAATCCGGCTCGGCTGATTTCCGCTCTTTGGAGAGAATTCACTGAATTGACCTCTGCTCATAATTTCCTGTAATACAAAAAAACCGCAAAGGGCACTCTGCCCCCGGCGGTTATTAATGATGTGCAGGTATTCAAATTATACGCGCTTGGCTCCACGGCCTCCGCGCTTTCCTTCTGTGTTCTTCTTGATCGAAGATATCCGTTCTTCGCTGTCTTTCAGGAAGCGTGACATTTTATCCTCGAATGAAGGTTTACCGGCTGCAGGCTTGAATGGACGCCCTCCCCGTTCACGATTGTAACCACCGCCGCCTCCACCACTGCCGCCACCGCCGCCGAAACGGTCTCCACCGCTTGGACGTTCAGGTCTTGGAGCTCTGGGGGGACGTACTTCCGATGCCGGCTTATCTACGGCCTGCTTGATGGAAAGTCCGATCTTGCCGTCCTTGTCAACATTAATCACTTTGACGGTTACCACATCAGCAATCTTCAAATGATCGTTAACATCCTTGACGTAGTTATCGGCGATTTCCGAGATGTGAACGAGACCTGTGACACCTCCTGACAGATCCACAAATGCTCCGAAATGCGTGATGCCTGTCACCTTGCCCTCTAACTTGGTGCCCACTTCAATTGCCATAGAATAAAATGATCCTCCCTTAAAAATATACAGACGAATATAAAGTCCATCCAGTCTGCGGTGATTTGATTATACAGTAAAGAACAAATCAAGGCAACACAGCGAAAGCCCCTTTTAGCCTGCTTTATTCCCCTGATTGCTCCGTACGAATAGGTGTTTCGCCTGGCGGATACATATTGTACCATTTGCGGGCTAATTGTCCGATATACTCATCATCTTTCAGGCGGGAGACTTCATATTTCAGTTGATTCAGGGAAGTCGTAACGGTCTCATGGCTTTCCTGTTTCTGGGCGAGCCGTTCACTCTTATCCGCAATCACCGCACTCTGGGCAAAGAAAATATAACCGGCCCAGCCGAAAAACACCGCGACGACGAGTGTCCATATGACTCTTCTTCTCTTCGCACCTGCGGCCGAAGCTTTGTGGTTACTCTCCTTCTCTTCCGCAGAGAATCTGTTCATGCAGCGTACCTCCAGTACAAGGTCAGTGTTTCCGTTTGGTGTGTATCCATGCCATGAATCCCGTGATCCAGGCGCTGTGATAGAGCCGGGAAGCATGAGGCGAGATCCATCTTACAGGAAATACCCAAATCGGCTTCGTTAGACGCAGCAGCAGCTTAAGAATAAATAGAAGGATACGGCCCAGCAGCCGGAATATGCCTCTCAAGAGGCGCCATAACCAGCGGAGTGGAACACCAATCAGCACTTCTATAACTCTCCACAGCAATCTGCACGTATACTGAACCGACTGAATTAACATTACCACAAATCTCCGCACCGTAACACTGAAGATCAAAAAATAGATCCATACGCCTAGAAACAGCCCTACAAAGACATAAAACCTCAATTGTCCCTGATTTCCGGCATAAAGCATGCGGAAGACCAGCAGCGCTGCCCAGAGCCAGTACAGCAAATCCAGCAGCGCATTCAACCACTTGGGAAAGCTCAATTTCAGCGACAGCACCCGGTAGCTGTCATAGGCCAGTCCCATGGCTGTACCGGCCAGCATCATATAGAACAGGGTCACCCACTGAACTGCGGGATTCATTTGAATAGCTTGCCGAGTATTCCCTTATTTTTGCCTTGCGCGCCGGGATCCAGATAAATCAGGGAATGCACATTGCCTTCCAGGGACAATAGGCCATTCTCCAGACTTAAGTTCTTGATATGTAAATGATTCCCGCGGATGGTGAGATGGCCAAGTTCCGTACGGAGCAAAAACTCTTCGCTGTCGAAGCTTTCCACATTCTGCACACCGGTAAGTTCAAGCTGCTTGCGGCTGTGCATGTGCAAATCGTGCTGTTTATTGACCTTTGCTGGCTCGATCATAGCATGTACCCCTCCTTCTTGTTTCTAATCTATGGGGAAGGGAGCGTTTATAGAACAGCCGCCGCAGCAAAAAAGCGCAAGCTCTGCGTGAATGCAGAGCTGCGCTTTTCTCAGTAATCTTACAAATCCGTCTACCAGTCCAGGCCGCTTGTTTTGGCAACAGGCTCTTCGCGGAGCAGTGTATACATGCCTGCAGCTTCGTCCTTGCGGGTCGTCTCGACCAGCTTTTCCACTTTGACCGTTACAAGCTTTTGACCGAATTGTACGGTAATCTCGTCACCGATCTTTACCGTGCTGCTCGGCTTCGATTCCCGCCCGTTGATAAGTACCCGGCCTTGTTCGGACACATCCTTGGCCACTGTGCGGCGCTTGATCAAACGGGAAACCTTCAGGAATTTATCAAGACGCATTAGTTAACGGCTTCTTTGAGCTTGTTCCCAGCCTTGAAGGCCGGTACAGTGGATTCAGGAATTTCGATCGGTGTGCCCGTTTGCGGGTTGCGGCCCGAGCGGCCGGAACGTTTGCGGGTTTCAAAAGTGCCGAAGCCGATAAGCTGCACTTTGTCGCCTTGTGCCAATGCATCGGTAATTTCACCCAGCACTCCGTTCAATACGGTTTCCACATCTTTTTTTGCCAATCCGCTTTTTTCGGAAATGTTGTTAACCAAATCTGTCTTGTTCATAATTTGAAGTTCCTCCTAGGATACAAAAAAATAAATGAAACGCGATAGTACCGCAGGGGTTCTGCCGCAATCGTCATTTCGTCTTTATGATATTCTTGATGCCAACCCGAATTCCTGCCATGAATCGCCGATTTTTTTAAAAAAACAGGCTTTCACCGCAAAAACGGACTTACAGCACTATAAAACTATAAACTGCTCATTGCCGTTTAAATCAGAGATTCGCGCGCATTCACAGCATTGCCGCTTTGCAGGCCGACTATACCAGATGAACAGGAGCTCTATTAAATTTTCTTCCTGCTATATAAACTGAACTTGTGATTTTTTTATTTGGGATTGGTCGTGGCTCCAGAGAATGTTTGGACTTCCGACCGCTGCCCATTATATAACTTGAACCAGCCACCGGGTGTGCAACGGACTGCTGCTGTTTTACAGCTCCCGTTCCTCTAATTTGGCTTCCTGCCAGAGGGCTTCCATCTGTTCCAGACTGCTGTCCTGAATGGTTGTCCCCTGGCTCAGCAGCCTCTGCTCGATATATTGAAACCGGGAGACAAACTTGCGGTTGGTGCGGGTAAGCGCCTCTTCCGGATCTGCGCCGATAAAACGGGCGGCATTGGTTGCTGCAAACAACAGATCCCCCAGCTCCAGCATCTGCTCCTCCGCTGAAGCACCGTTCTCGATCGCTTCCTGCAACTCGTCTGCCTCCTCACGGATTTTGGCCAGAACGTCGTTTACATGATCCCAATCGAAACCCACCTTGGAGGCTTTCTTCTGCAGCTTGTAAGCTTTCATCAGCGCCGGAAGGTCACGGGGCACGCCGCTGAGCGCAGACTCGGCTTCGGGTTTCAGCCCCTTGCGCCGCTTCTCTTCAGCCTTCATTCCTTCCCAGTTCTTGAGCGCCTCCTCGGCATTGCCGGCTTCGGTGTCCCCGAATACATGCGGATGGCGGAAGATCAGCTTATCGTTCAGACCTTCAATGACGTCGTAGACATTAAAGGTTCCAAGCTCCTCTTCCATCTGGGCATGGAGCATAATCTGAAGCAGCAGGTCGCCAAGCTCTTCCTTCATATGATCCGGATCATCCTCATCGATCGTTTCAAGCACTTCATAGGTTTCCTCTATGAGATTCTTGCGGAGGGATTCATGGGTCTGCTCCGGTCCCAGGGGCAGCCCTCCGGACTGCGCAGAATATCAACAATTTCATGCAGACGGGCAAAGCTGCGCCGTCTTGCAGTCTCCGCACGGTTCGCCGGAACGTATACCAGTGACAGATTACCATAGCCCGTCAGCCGGTCCAGCTCGAAGAGCGGTACGCGTTCAATCTGCTCTTCGCCCTCCACCCCAAGCGCATGGCCGACAATGACTTCATACTCCGGCGGATACAGCTCCATCAGGCAGAGCTTGGTCTCCGATGCGGTAAAGCTGTCATACACCTGGCCGATCAGCGTGTGCAGCTCGGGCTGAAGCTGGGAGCTGCGGATGCCAGAAGCATCCAGAAGCTGAAAGCCCTCGATGGGATCAAAGCCAAGACGCACAAACGCCTCGTCCAGGAAGCTCTCGCCGCCGAGAATCTCCAGCTCGATTCCTGCTTCCGGGCAGCGCCCCCGCAGCAAGGAAACGGCCGACTCGGCAACCATGGGATGTCCCGGAACGGCATAGACAATTTCTGCACCTGCCGGCGCCGATGCACATTCCTCGATGATTTTCGCCGTAATCGCCTCATAAACATCAGGAAAAGAAGACAGCGATTCATACAGATAGTCAAAGGACTGTGAAGCAATCTCAAGCTCTTCCAGCGCCTTCATCACGGGATGCTCAGCGGTGCGCACGTAAACGGCAGATGCCGCTTTCAGCTTTTTGATAATTCCCAGCGTCAGCCGGTCCGGGTTCCCCGAGCCCAGCCCGACTACGGTTAGTCTTGCACTCATACGATTTCTACTCCTTCCAGGCGGCCGCTGCCCTCTTAACGGGTGACCGCTCTATGTACTGCTGATTTACGAGAATATCCGAAAGCGCTGACCCAAGCCATGCCTAGGGTGCGGCTGGTTTTCAGGGAAGCAGCCGAAGCTTTTTCAGCTTGTCCGCAAGCGATGGGCCGAAGCCCGGCAGCTGGCGAAGTTCGCTTTCGCTGAGCAGGCGCAGGGCAACCGCGCCAATGGCGAAGACGGCGCAGCCTGCGAGCACGCCGAGCAGGCTCTGCGCCAGGGCCGCAGTGCGGCTGCCGCCAAGGCCCGCGGCATCCGCCGCAGCGCCGGCAGCGCAGCTCACGGCGGCGGCGGCCAGCGCCAGGCCCGCCAGCAGCAGCGCGGGCCGCAGCAGGGCATCTGCGAGGCGCAGCCGCAGATGGCCCTGGCGGTACAGCAGCAGCACGTTCAGCGCTGCTGCGAACCCGTGCGCGGCCACGCTGGCGATGGCCGCGCCGGTAATGCCCTGCTGCGGGACCAGCAGCAGGTTTAGGGCCGCCTTGAGCAGCGCGGCGGCCAGAAGGTGCAGCGCCGGCGCGCGCACGGCGCCGAGGCCCTGCAGCAGCGCGGCCGAGATGATGCTGACCGTGCCGCCAGCGGCGGTGAAGGCCAGCCAGATCATCGTGCTGCTGCCGGAGGCGTCGCCGTAGAGCGCGATGTTGACCGGCTCAGCAAGCACAGCCAGGCCTGCGGAGGCGGCCAGGCCCAGCAGCCAGAACCAGCGCAGCGACAGGCTGCAGCGGGTCTGGATCAGCCCAAGGTCGCCCCGGTACTTGGCTTCGGCGAGTGCCGGGATAAAGACAACGGACAGCGAAGTTGCGAGCATCGTGACGATCTGTACGAGCGGCAGGCCGCGGTTATAGATCCCGAACTGCGCCATCGCTGCCGCCTCACTCCCGCCGGAGGACAGCAGGCGGGGCACCGTGAACACATCCACCAGTCCGATGAGCGGCACGGCCAAAGCCCCCAGCATGACGGGAAGCCCGTATGCCAGCAGCTGTCCGATCCGTATACGTTCTCTCCGGTTCTCCGGGGCAAGCTGTCTTTGCTCTTTCGTCCATGATATTCCCCCTGCTGTCTCTGAGGCAGCCGCAAGCTCAGGCTCCGGCTGGCGGCGGCGGTGCTGCCGCAGATACAGCAGCATAATCAGCAAACCTGTCACACCGCCGCCGGCTGACCCCAGCAGCGCGCCGGCGGCAATGCCTGCCGCATCTGCATGGATAGAGGTCAGATAGAGCAGCAGAGCAATCATAACCGCCACACGCACGGTCTGCTCGGCAACCTGGGAAACGGCAGTAGGGACCATGTTATGCAAGCCTTGAAAATAACCGCGCAGCGCAGCCATAAGCGGAACAACGGCCAGCCCCCACGCACTGCTGCGCAGCGCAGGGGTAACATGCGAATTGCCAACCCATACCGATATCAGGGGTGCGCCCGCATAGACAAGAATTCCGATCAGGACGCCGCTGGAAGCGGTCAGAACAGCGGAGAGCTTCAGAATCCGCCGTCCCTCCTGCTCCGCTCTTCCCGCAGAGGCCTCCGCCACGAATTTCGAAACGGCGGACGGCAGTCCCAGCATTGCCACGGTTACCAGCATCGTATACAGCGGATATACGGTGTTATAGATGCCGAATACGGCATCTCCGCCCAGATTCTGCAGCGGGATTTTCTGCAGGGTGCCAATCAGCTTGGAAAGGATGGCTGCAGCACTAAGAATGAATGCTCCCTGCAGCAGCTTGGAGCCTTGCGACTTAAGTTTCATACACATACCTGCTTCTACAGCTACAACTGCTATGATGGGATGAATTTCTATATTATAACGCATATGGACACCGGACGACAAAAACCCCGCCGTTCCTTTTGATTTGTCTTGCTCAAAAGGTAGGCGGGGCCTTAGTGTCCCGGCGTTACTGCTCCATTTGTTTGCCCAGGAATGCTGCGGCCGTCTCGGCCATTTTCACTTCCATCTGCGCCATTTTTACCGAATCATCCTTGCTCAGCAAGACCACACAGCCGATGGGGTCCCCACCCGAAATAATGGGAGCAGCCACATAGGAGGACACGGTTTCCGGATGGTCTTTACCGATGTCGTAGCTGCCCGCATTCGTCTCAAGCACCGTCTTGCGGTTTTCCATGACTTTCTCAAGAAGTGGACCCACCTGCTTCTCCAGATAATCCTTTTTGGAGCCCCCGGCCAGAGCAATGAAGCTGTCTCTGTCGGTGATCATGGTAATATGGCCTGTTCCTTCAAAAAGAGACTCCGCATATTCCTTGGCAAAATCGCCCAGCTCGCCAATCGGGGAGTACTTTTTCAGTATGACTTCACCGTCACGGTCGACGAAGATTTCCAGTGGATCACCTTCACGGATACGCAAAGTGCGCCGGATTTCTTTGGGGATAACAACTCGTCCGAGGTCATCAATACGTCGTACAATTCCAGTAGCTTTCATTTCACATGTTGCCCCGCTTTCATAAGAAGTTTGGTCCAACTACTGTCCATTATGGGAAAGGATAATCCCAGTGATTTATCGTAATATCTGACCATAGTATTCATCTCTTCCCAGTTCCTTATACATCCTCCGGCATGTATATAAAAGTTTCGGCCCTTGCGCAGACATCGCCCCGTAAATTTCCATAATCCCTTAATTTATGAACGCCAAACAGCCCCGCGCATATAGCGCGGGGCTGTTTGGGTCTAGAATAAATACTGTTATTTGGGTGCTGCCGTAGCAGCCGGAGCTTCAGCGCTTGGTGCGGTTGTAGGCTCAGTTCCGCCTTTGGATGTTCCTGATTCACCAGCAGCCGCAGAGCTCTTCGGCAGATTGATTTTAACATCAAGCGACTCCAGATCCTTTTCGAGGAAGGACTCCAACCCCTGGGATGCGAGTGATCCCTTAATGGTTTCCTTCTGCTCAGCGGTCAGCTTGTCGAAGGTTGTCTCTGTGCGGGATTCCACTTTTATAATGTGATAACCAAAGGTTGTTTTGACCGGATCGCTGACCGTGTTCAGCGGCAGGGTCTGGGCTGCCTGCTTAAATTCCTCCACATAGCCGCCCAGCGCCTTGTCCTTAATTTGGCCGCCGTTCTCCTTGGAGCCGGTATCATCGGAGTATTCTTTTGCCGTTGCCGCAAAATCCGCCCCGCCATCCAGCTTCGCCTTGACTTCCTTTGCCAGCTTCAATGCGTCTGCATCTGTGCGTTCCTTGCCTGCAGCATCTGTCAGGCCAATCAGCACATGGCGGAGCGTAGCTACGGTGAAGTCGCCTTTAGTTTTTTCAAACTCAGTTTTTACCTGGTCGTCTTTTACTTTAAGCAGCATATCCTGATATACGGTAAGCACACGCAGCATATACGAACGGATATCATCTTCAGTCAAATTGGCTTGCTTAAGGGTACTATCGTAAGTGTCGCCAAGGCCAGTTTTGATGGCTTTCACTTGTTCATCCGCTTCCTTCTCGGCTTCCTTCTTCGCGGCATCCGTCGCTTTGCCGGCAAGATATTCAAAAGCGACCTCCTGCTTCAGGATGGACTCCTTGAAAGCATCGATTTCCAGGTACTGCGCCTGCTGCGGTGACAGGAGCTTCATGACCCGTGTATCCATATCAAATTCTGTTTCGGTAATGGTGCCGCCCTTGTAGGTGGCTACCGCTTTGCTGTTGTCCTTAGCACCATTGCTGGTGTTGTTGTTGCTGCTGCAGGCTGCCAGCATGGAGAAGGAAACGGCCGCCGCCAGTGAAACGAGCAGCACTTTCCAGGATTTTGTTTTATTTAATGACATTGTGTAGTTCTCCCTTCGATTTTAGAGACTGTTTGGCCGCCGCCAGGAACTGTTCCAGCAAGTCAAGCAGCTCCTTATCCTCCAGGTTCTTCGATTTCACGCGGATGGTTGCTTTGGCGTCCCTATCAAATTGTACACGTCTTTCAAAGCTATTTCCAACTTTAGCAAGCTTCGCCGTATCAAAAGCACCAGTGCTGCCTTCGTGGAAGTTGAGCGAAACTTCATCGCCCCGCCGGACCATCGATTCCATGCCGTAAAGCTTGCCGTACACTTTCAGGCGGGCAACGGACAGCAGATTGACTACGGCTTCAGGCAGCTCCCCGAAGCGGTCCAGCAGTTCATCTTCCAGCTCAGCGGCATCCTCAAGCGTAGCCACAGCGGCAACCTTCTTATAAATCTCAATTTTTTGAATGCTGTCGTAAATATATTCGGATGGCAGATAAGCATCAATCGACAAATCAATGACCGTATTCCCTTGCTTAAGGGAAGTGTCTTCCTCGCCGAGCACACTGACTTTGCGTTTGCGGATTTCTTCCGCAAGCATTTGCGAATAGAGGTCGAACCCGACAGAGGCAATGAACCCATGCTGTTCGGCGCCAAGCAGATTGCCCGCTCCGCGAATGGAAAGGTCGCGCATGGCGATTTTGAAGCCTGAACCCAGCTCTGTGAATTCCTTAATCGACTGCAAGCGCTTCTCGGCTACCTCAGTTAGCACCTTGTCGCGCTGGTACGTAAAGTAGGCATAGGCAATCCGGTTGGAGCGGCCTACCCGTCCACGCAGCTGGTACAGCTGGGACAACCCCATTTTGTCGGCATCATGGACAATTAGAGTATTCACGTTAGGAATATCCACCCCGGTCTCGATGATGCTCGTGCTGACCAGCACGTCGTACTCCCCGTCCAGAAAGTCAAGGATGGTCTTCTCCAGCTCTGACTCCGACATTTGGCCATGGCCGATGCCGACCCGTGCTTCCGGAACGAGCATGGAGATCTGCGCGGCCATTTCCTGGATTCCCTGGACACGGTTATAGAGATAATAGACCTGTCCACCCCGGGCCAGTTCGCGTTCCACGGCCTCCCGGATGAGCGTCTGGCTGTGTTCCACCACATACGTCTGCACGGGAAAACGGTTCTCCGGCGGCGTCTCAATAACGGACAAGTCCCGCACACCGAGCATTGACATATGCAGGGTACGGGGAATAGGCGTAGCCGTAAGCGTCAGCACATCGACATTTGTCTTCAGTTTCTTAAGTTTCTCCTTATGGGTGACACCAAAACGCTGCTCCTCATCCACGATCAGAAGTCCCAGATCCTTAAAGACCATATCCTGCGACAGCAGCCGGTGTGTGCCGATAACCACATCTACTGTGCCTTGGCGAACCCCTTTAATCGTCTCGTTCTGCTCCTTGCGGCTGCGGAATCTGCTGAGTACCTGGATGTTAAGCGGATAGTTGGCAAAACGCTCGCGGAAGGTCTCATAGTGCTGCTGGGCCAGAATGGTCGTTGGCACCAGCACCGCAACCTGTTTGCCTTCTATCGCCGATTTAAAAGCGGCACGGATCGCCACCTCAGTCTTGCCGTAACCAACGTCACCGCACAGCAGGCGGTCCATCGGCCGGTTCTGCTCCATGTCCTTTTTGATTTCCTCAATCGCCCGCAGCTGATCGCGCGTCTCTTCATAGGGGAACATCTCTTCGAATTCCCGCTGCTCCTGGGTATCCTTCTCAAAACCATAGCCCAGTGCGCTCTGGCGCTCGGCATAGAGCTTGATCAGATCGTCGGCGATATCCTGCACGGATGAACGTACCTTGCTGGTGACCCTTGTCCATTCGTTGCCGCCAAGCTTATAAACCTTCGGCTCCTTGTCTTCCGAGCCTACATATTTTTGAATCAGATCAATCTGGTCGATGGGTACGGAGAGCTTATCTCCTCCGGCATACAGAATATGCATATAATCACGGTGGATTCCGCTGACCTCCAGCGTCCCGATCCCCATATATTTGCCGATCCCGTGATTCTGGTGAACGACATAATCACCGATCTTCAGCTCAGTGTAGCTTTTGATCCGTTCAGCATTATCGATGCCTTTGGATACCTTGCGTGCCTTGCGCTGCTTCTGGGAGAACATTTCCCCTTCAGTAATGACCGCAAGATGTATGGAGGGCAGTTCAAATCCGGAGCCCAGATTTCCTTGCAGGATCGTAGGTTCCTCAATCCCGTAATCATACAGAACCCTGCGGACCCGCTCTATCCGTTCTTCGCCGTTGGCCAGCATAATGACCTTTACGCCTGATTTGTGCCAGCGCTCCATCTCCGATTTCAGCACATTCATCTGACCGTGGAAGTCCTGCATGCCCCGGCTGATGAAGCCCAGAATATTCTGCGGCTGGATATGCGGAACCTGGCGCAGGAAAATCGACATGAACAGGCTCTGAAACGGCCGCTGGTACATAACGGCATCACTCTCTACAGAAAGCTGCAGGTCAGGCAGTGTTTTTCCGTTCTGCAGCAGATGCAGGTTCCATTCCGACTCATCCCGCTCAAGCTGCTTCGCTGTTTCCAGCAGCCGGGCCGGTTCATCGAGCACCAGAAGCGTATCCTGGGCCATGTAATCGTACAGATGGGTACGTTCAGGATATAGAAGGCTGATATATTTATAGATTTCCGGAAAATAAGTGCCCTCGCGGAGCATTTCCAGCTCCCGGCCCATTTCCTCGCGCAAGCGCAGCTTGGCTTGGCGGTCGGTCATTTTCTCGAGCTGGCGTTCCAGCATTGCCGCTGCTTCTGTAGAAGCAGAATCCAGGCGCATCTGATCGGCAATAATTTCTTTGGCAGGTGTGATCTTCACGCTGCGCACCTTGTCGATGGAGCGCTGGTCCTGCGAATCAAAGGTACGGATCGAGTCCACCTCATCATCAAACAGCTCCACCCGGTAGGCCAGGGGAGAAGTCATGGGGAAGAAATCAATAATACCGCCCCGGACGCTGAGTTCGCCGCGATTCTCTACCCGTTCAACCCGTTCGTAGCCCATTTCGATCATGGACATCAGGAAATCATCAAGCACGAGTGTTCCATCCTGCGAAATGGTCAGTTCAGCCCCAGCCATCACATGCGGGGAAGGAAGCAGGCGGCGGACGCCGGAGTAGGGAACTACGACTACGCCACGGAAGCCTTGGGCGCACTTGGTCAGCACATCAATCCGCTGAGCCAGTGTCTCAGGGCTGGAGACCGCCGCTTCAGCGGCTACCAGCTCGTTGGCGGGATAGAGCAGCACGCGGTCCGGAGAAAGCGCTTCCTGTAAATCCTCGGCCATCTTCTGGGCTGAGAACATATTATGAGTCACTACAAGCAGCGGACGCCCCGTTTCTTCATGAAGCGCCGCCAGCATAATTTGCCTGGCCGAACCGGACAAGCCCGAGATGAGCTGCTCCTTCATGCCTGCAGCAACACCGCGGGTAACGGACTGAAAATCGGGATCTTTGGAAAATGCTTCTATAATACCTTGTAACAACAGGCGCACCTCTCTTACTAAACAGGCTGGCACTGCCCCGAAGAGCAGATGCCACCTATTATTATTAGAATCGAAAACAAGCCTTAGCGATAAGGCCAAGGCTTGCGGAAGACAATAGAGACTGCCGCTTCCCACTTTTACTGAAGCGGACTGGCCAGCAGACTGAGCTCAGGGTTATTATCCAAGGCTTCCTTGCAGTAATCGCAGGTCACCTTTACCGTAATCTCGCCGTCTGAATCATACGCTATGATATCTCTGCGCTCCGCAGGGGTCAAGGAATGAAGGCCCAACTGCATTTCTGTAACATCGCTTCTCTGAATGCTTCCCAGAAAAGTCCGGCAGTGCCTGCATACGTAGTTTATTGCCATCTATATGCCTCCTGAAGATAGTATATACCTTCAGTATGCCCCGCGTGACTTCGCTTTAGCCTTAAGGGAATGTTGCATCATCTTGCAATTAGCCGTTGAATTTGGCCATAGTCTGCTCAAACGAATGCTTCAGACTGAACTCTAATGCTGAACCGGTATCCTGAATCATCTTCTCCAGTTTATCTCCATCCTTCTTGGGAAAGGTGGAGAGCACGTAGTCAACGATGGCAAAGCCCGGTTCCGGGCGGGATATCCCCATCCGCACACGGTTGAAGCTTTGGGTTCCGGTATGCTGTATGATCGATTTGATTCCGTTATGGCCGCCGGCGCTTCCTTGGTAGCGCAGCCGGATTTTGCCCAATTCCGTATCCAAATCATCATATACCACAATCATATCCTCAAGCTGCACCTTGTAATAATCCATATAGGCGCGGACAGCTTCCCCGGAAAGATTCATAAATGTCATCGGTTTGATGAGGACGGTCTTAACCCCGTCAATCACACCTTCACCGATAACAGACTTGCATTTGTTCTGATTAAACACTATGCCGTGTCTGGCCGCCAGTTCGTCCAGAGCCATAAAGCCGACATTATGCTTCGTTTTGGCATACTGCGGTCCGGGATTTCCGAGTCCAATAATCCATTTCATGAGGGGGGCTATCCTTTCCACGCTTGTCTCCTCGGCAGAGACGTTCCGTTTTTGGTACAATAACTGTATATTCCGAAGACAGGTGATGAAACATGCTACAACAAGGCGAAATCTTAACACTTCTGCGCCACTTTCAGTACCATATCCAGAATGCTGTGCCTGTTGAGGTATATAGAGGCAGCGTGTATGTTGACATCGGTATGGTGACCGCCGTCGATGAAGGCTTTGTCGAGCTGCAGGGAACCCTGTATAACCGCAGTCTGTTCACCTTCATCTCGCGTCCAGGGTACTAAAAAGCGGCGCCGCATTACGCCGACAAGGGTTACATCTTCCTCGCGAAAGGTGTAACCCTTTTTTCTAGATATAAGGACTTATAGGTCTTACTCCATCCATCATCCTTATATTTCCCGCTGGAACGGAAGCCGCCTCATTTAGAGAGCGGGGAAGCCGTTTCCACTCGATATCTGCCAGTCTATTCGATCTCGAACAATTTGCTGATCGACAGCTCTTCATGAACGCGGATAATGGCCTCGCCCATGAGCGGGGCTACGGATAGAACCTTCAACTTGGAGGTCGGATTGTTGCTGCGAATTGGAATGGTATCCGTCACGATAATTTCTTTGATTGGAGAGTTTTCCAGACGTTCATGCGCAGGGCCGGATAATACAGGATGGGTACAGCAGGCGTATACTTCCTTCACGCCGCCTTCCATCAGGGCATTGGCACCAAGCACGATGGTTCCGGCTGTGTCGATGATATCATCGATCAGAATCGCTGTTTTGCCCTCGATGTTACCGATGATATTCATGACTTCGCTGACATTCGGCTCCGGACGGCGTTTGTCGATAATCGCCAGCGGTGCATTCAGGAAATCAGCCAGCTTTCTTGCCCGCACAACGCCGCCATGGTCAGGAGACACGACCACAGGGTTCTGAATCTGCTTGGAGCGGAAATATTGGGCCAGTATCGGAACACCCAGCAGATGATCCACCGGAATATCGAAGAAGCCTTGAATCTGCATCGCGTGAAGGTCCATAGTAATGACGCGGTGTGCCCCTGCTTTTTCAATCAGGTTCGCTACCAGCTTGGCCGTAATTGGATCACGGGAACGGGCCTTACGGTCTTGGCGCGCATACCCGTAATAGGGAATAACCACATTGATGCTCTTTGCGGAGGCGCGCTTGAGCGCGTCGACCATAACCAGAAGCTCCATAAGATTATCGTTAACCGGACCACAGGTGGACTGCACAATGTATACGTGACAGCCGCGGACGCTCTCTGACAGCTTAACCTGAATTTCTCCGTCGCTGAAGCTGGTGGTATGGGATTCCCCCATGGGAATACCGATATAATCAGCGATTTGACTAGCCAGCTTGGGATTGGAATTGCAGGTAAAAATCTTGAGTTTGGAATCACAATAAGTCATAAAATATAAACCCTCCGTGACGGAATTTAACTTCCAAGTGGCGCCGGCGCGGATTTGCGGGTCCGTCCGGCGCTTTGGCTTCTGGCGCTCTACGATGGACTCGACTGGTCTTTCTTTGCTTTGGCCCGGGCACGGATTTTTTCAGCATACCCTGGCTTGTTTTCCTGTCTTACTCTGGCAATGGCCAGATCATTCTCCGAAACCGAACGTGTGATAGTCGAACCTGCAACAACAAAGGCGCCTTTGCCCACTGTAACCGGAGCTACAAGGTTCACATTGCTGCCGATAAAGGCATCATCGCCAATCTCGGTTCTGGATTTATTATAGCCGTCATAATTGACGGTAATTGCACCGCAGCCCACATTAACATTCTTGCCAACTGTTGCATCGCCAACATAGCTTAGGTGCGATACTTTGGAGCCATCCCCAATGCTGGCATTCTTGATTTCCACGAAATCGCCGATTTTGACCTCTTCGCCAAGCACAGCGCCTGGTCGCAAATAGGCAAACGGCCCAACAGAGGTGCGTGCACCAACCTGTGCCTGATTCAGCACGGAGTGCTTAACTTCAGCACCGTTCATGATTACACAATTCTCAATCTCACTGGAAGGTCCGATGATGCAATCTTCTCCGATTACCGTCTTCCCTTTCAGGACAGTTCCCGGATAGAGTGTAGTGTCTGCTCCAATCACCACATCAGCTGCGATATAGGTTGAAGCAGGGTCAATAATGGTCACACCATTCAGCATATGCTGGCGGTTGATGCGCTGGCGCATCAGACTCTCCGCCTCCGATAAGGCCAAACGGTCATTAACGCCAATAGACTCCGCAGCATCATGAGCCTGATATCCCAGAACGATATCCCCCTGTGCCCGGAGTATGCCGATAACATCGGTCAAATAATATTCCTGCTGGTTGTTGTTGTTCGTGACCTTGTCCAGAGCTGCGAACAGCTTGGCGTTATCAAAACAATAAGTCCCTGTATTGATCTCGTTCACAGCAGCTTCCTCAGGAGTGCAGTCCTTCTGCTCCACAATCTTCTGTACGCCGCCATCTTCGCCGCGTATAATTCTCCCATAGCCTGCAGGCTGATCCATGACCGCCGTAAGTACGGTTGCGGCCGCGTTCTGGCCTTCATGCAAGGCCATAAGCCCTTCCAGCGTTTCTGCAGTTACGAGCGGCGTATCTCCGCAGATCACAATGGTTGTGCCTGCTTCACCGCCGAGAAGGTCCTTTGCCTGCTTTACGGCATGGCCTGTGCCCAGCTGAGTTTCCTGAAGCACATACTCCGCGTCCTGGCCTACATAAGCTTTCACTTTCTCTGCGCCATGACCGACAACTACAACAGTGCGCTGGCACCCGGTCGCTTTTACTGTATCAAGTACATGCCCAACCATCGGTTTGCCGCAGACGGGGTGCAGCACTTTGTATAATTTAGATTTCATGCGCTTGCCTTGACCTGCAGCAAGTACAACAGCCATTCTTTTCAAGAATGCCAACCTCCTACTTCTTTAGCTCACTACTGAATATATCTCATTCCGGGCAAAAAGAAAAGAGAACCATGAAGGCATGGTTCCCTTTTCTTCGAACCCCAATAAAAAACGGCATGGCCTTCAGCCGCCCGAACGAGGGCAGCCGTCCTTCAGAGTCAGCCCTTAGGCTCCCTCTTCAATGACCTCTTCTTCTTCAGTAGCGGCGCGATCATACTCGGCCAGAACCGCGGATTGAATCTTCTCGCGTGTTCCCGAAGAAATCGGGTGTGCGATATCGCGGAATTCCCCATCCGGTGTACGCTTGCTGGGCATTGCAACGAACATCCCGTTATTACCGTCGATAACGCGAATGTCATGAACAACAAACTCGTTATCAATTGTAATGGATGCGATTGCTTTCATTCTCCCCTCAGAGTTGACGCGGCGGAGTCTGACATCCGTAATTTGCATGTGTGTGTTCACCACCTTTTTCCATCAGAGACTTGGTGTATAATTCCACACAGCAAAGCGAATTCCTTCTTTTGGATTCCAAAAAATGGCTGATTAAGAAGAATATTTTTGCCGTACCAGCGTTTTCGACATATTTCGTGAAGTTCTCTGTGTATTCCTCATAGATTCGACATTATAGCCTATCTAGGAGATTTGGTTAGCTGCCGATTAGAAAACGAAATAATTCCCCGGATGTGCAGATATCCGCCGTCCTTTGGAATCGACCTCGCTTAGCTTTACGAGTGAGACATAGTCATGCAGAAGACGTTCCTCATTTTCCACTGCGCCGGATTCTACCAGCACCCCGACACCGGCAACCTCGGCATTGAATTCACCCAGCAGATCAACCATGCCGCGTACAGTGCCGCCAGCCTTCATGAAGTCATCCACAATCAGCACTCTGGACTTCTCCCGGAGCGCCCGTCTGGACAATGACATGGTGTGAATGCTCTTATGTGATCCCGAGACATAGTTGATGCTCACCGCCGAGCCTTCCGTAACCTGATGGTCGCGGCGGACCAGCACTACCGGCAGTCCCAGCTGCGCAGCCGTGGCATAAGCCAGAGGAATCCCCTTGGTCTCTACTGTCATTACCACATCAATCTCCACTCCATAGAAGGCTGTTGCAATAATCTTGCCGGCTTGCTCCATTAAGGATGGAAGACCGAGCAAGTCAGACATATACAAATAACCGCCAGGCAGGATCCGGTCGCTTTGTTCAAGCTGCCCGCACAGGCCGTCCACGAAGGCAAGCGCCATGTCAGTAGGCATCCGCGGGATATAGCGCACTCCCCGGCCGCACCGGCCAGTGTCTGCAGTTCTCCCATGCCTTCGCCTTCAAATACCTCTTTTATAATAGCCAAATCTTCACTGATGGATGACTTTGCTGCTCCATATCGGTCTGCAAATGTAGACAGCGGCAAAAGATCATGCGGTTTCTCAAGCAAAAATTGGGTCATATCTACCAAACGTTGGCTTCTTTTAAGTTTTTTCACGGAATGCTCCTCGCCAAAACCGAATATTATTAAAAATAATATCACTTTTGTACGGATTTATACAAGCATGGTAATCTTCCAGGCACTTTCAGGACAGCGCTCACTTAGCTCAGTGAACGTACGGCGTATACTTCTTTGCAAAAACCGCGCAGCCCGTTATAGATTCTGGCCACCTTCGATTGCTTCGACACTAGGCCGAACACCGTTGGCCCGCTGCCGGACATGAGCACCCCATCGGCGCCCAGCTTCACCATGGCTTCCTTCAGCTGCTGCACCTCCGGGTGCAGCTTCAGGGTCACATCCTCCAGCACATTGCCCAGACCCGCACAGACGGCCGCGAAGTCGCCTGCTTCGATGGCAGCCTGCATCCGGGACGCAGACGGATGCACCGCTATGCTGTTCGAGCGTACGTGTCCGTACACCTCAGCCGTCGATACATTGATCGGCGGCTTGGCCAGGACGACCCAGCACTGCGGCGGACTCGGGATCGGAGTCAGCCGTTCGCCTCTGCCCGTGGCCAGGGCAGTGCCGCCCGTGACGCAGAACGGGACGTCCGAGCCCAGCTCGGCTCCCAGTTCCTGCAGCTCCTGCGCCGGGATGCCCAGGCGCCAGAGCCGGTTCAGGCCGCGCAGGGTAGCCGCGGCATCACTGCTGCCGCCGGCGAGGCCGGCAGCGACCGGGATTCTTTTGTCCAGATGGATATGTACACCGCTCTTCACGTTGTAACGGTCTTTAATAAGCCTGGCCGCCTGGAAAGCCAGGTTCTTCTCGTCCAGTGGAATATAACCGGCCTGGCTTGAGATAATAATGGAGTCCCGCTTCAGCTCGGACAGCTCCAAACGGTCCGCCAGATCGACCATAGTCATGATCATTTCCACCTCATGGAACCCATCCGGGCGCTTGCTAAGCACATCCAGCATCAGATTAATTTTGGCCGGCGCTTTTTCATACATTTTCAAGGCGTTCACCCACCTTCACTTTTCCCGTAAAAACAACTTAACATATTATATGAGAAACTCGTAACGAAGTCCATTAAGATATATAAATCCTCATATTTTAACAAAAGTTCGGCACATGCCGAAAGAGGGTGCTGCCGTCCCGGCAACACCCCTCGTCCAACTGTTTACTGCAAAACCTATTCCGACCTCCGCGCTGCCTCTTCAGCGAGCTGGATGGCCCTTTTTACCATATTGCCGGCATCCTTCGCCCGGATTCCGCCCCAGCCTTCGCGTTCAACAGTCTCATAAAAACCCAGTTCTTTGGCCAGCTCCGTCTTCAGCTCTTCTGACATCATGCCCCGTTTTCTGCGGCTCATTAACGGAATTCCTCCTTAAAAAATGGATGACGAGATTGTTGCTGCTTTAGTATGCTGCCAAGACGCGGCGGCCATTCAGGCAAGATCAAACAAAAAACAGCCTCCCTCGCGGGAGACTGCCCAAAAACCATTAAGCTTTAATATACATAATCCGCATCTGCCCGTCATCTTCACACACTGTGATTTCCACAGATTCCGTAAGGATGTCAGCGTAGCTGTAGGAGACTCGCTTGAAGGTTTGCTGCTCCTGATCCAGTTTGACAATAAATACAGAAGGGTACGTTTCTTCCAGGACACCGGTGCGTTCAACGGTCTTCCGACGGCCACCGTTTGCACGCAACGTGATCTTATGACCGACGTGAGCTTCCAGACTGCGTTTAATTTCCAACAGCGCATTATTAGCCATTGCCTGACGACCACCTCTTTCCTTGTCCATTATACAACTTTCTATAACCATTGTCAAATTAAATAAATAATTATAGATGATGACAAAAACGTTGTCAACGGATTTTTTTTAGCGGGGTTCAATGCTGGCTTTAATCCCTTGTTAGCGGTAACAGTCAAACAAAGTGAAGTAACCGCCTGGACCGCCAACGATCCGCCCTTAAACAAAAAAGCCCCACCAAAGTGGGACTTTCCTGGATGTATAATCCGTTAACCGGCCGCTACATCATGACCGAAGGTGCTACCTTCAGGGTAGACAGGTTCTGCAGGCGGGGCATACCGATGCGGAAACTGCCACGGGTCTCGATTCCCCCCATGCCCTGGCTGCCGCTGATGGTATTGTTCAATACATCCCCCAGGCTGACAGAGTCCCGTATAGAGGTAAAAGATGCCTTTGCCGCTATATATACCGGGTCCAGGGCGTGGATCAATATTCTCCCGGGGGAGCTGGCAAAGTTAGCCCCTGCACCCAGCAGGGCTTCGAAATGCGACTGGCAGGCTCCCGCCACAATCGTCAGCGTGTCAAAATTGCGCTCATATTCCCTTGCAACCTGAACCGCAGTGACAAAGTTCTGCGAATTTTTATAGCTGTTCAGGCTGTAAAGATCGTAAGTATGCTGCTGCTTAAGCACTCCGTCATGTCCGGTAATCACCACAATATCCGGACGCACACGCGGCAGCAGCCGGTATAACGTTTCGGCCATCTTCGATTCGTGGACATGATGGCCCTCTGCGGGAATCCGCAGCTGCTCGTATAGACCAAGGCTCTTCTTCAAGTAAAGGGCATCCCCGTCGAGGTGAAGCACTTTTCCCGGTACCTCAAAGTATGCTGCTTCCTTGGGGGACTGGGGCCATACCCCGGTGAGGCTCTCTCCGCTGCGCTGGCTCTGCTCCTGCCGGTCTTTACGCAGTTTGGTCAACGATTCTGTTGCTTTAATCTGCGCCTGCTGCCCCCGCTCCGTAATACGGGTGGGAGGCACCTGAACCAAGTCGTCCAGGGGGGCATCCGCCAACAGGCGGAATTCGGTGCCTTTGATTACGGCCCCGTTCTGCACAATATTCTCCACCCGGAACGTTACATCGCCACCGTAAGATTTACGAACGACCAAGTCTCCTAAATTCATTTCAAACACCACCTCTATCCCATCGTATGGGCAAAGGCCCCGGTTGGTTCTTAATCGGCGGTGATTTGGCTTACACAATCCCGGCAGCAAGGAGCACAGCACTTAACCGGGCGTACTCCTCAAGGCTAAGTGTTTCCCCGCGGCGGCTTGGCTCAATTCCGGCTGCAGCGAGCAGGGACTCCAGCCGCTCCCGCCCCTCCTCCGGAAAGAACCTGGCCTTGAGGTTATTCGCAATCGTCTTGCGCCGCTGGGTGAAGGAAGCCTGCACGACCTCAAAGAAATGTTTTTCATCCGCAACCTCTACCGGCGGACGCTCCCTCACCTTAAGACGGATAACCGCCGACTCCACGTTGGGCTGTGGAATGAATACCGTACGCGGTACGATACAGACCAGTTCAGGTTCGCTGTAGTACTGCACGGCGATGCTGAGACTGCCATATTCCTTGCCGCCCGGGGAGGCTGCCATACGTTCAGCAACCTCCTTCTGGATCATTACAACGATGTTATCCAGGGGCAGCTTCTCTTCCAGCAGCTTCATGAGTATAGGTGTGGTCACATAATAAGGCAAATTGGCCACTACACTGACTCGCTCGACTGCGGCAAAATCCTCGGCAAACAGTTCCCGCAAGTTCACCTTCAGCACATCATCGTTACGGATTTTCACATGCGGATAAGAGGCCAGAACATCCCGCAGAATCGGAATCAGCCTCTGGTCGATCTCCACTGCCGTTACAGCTCCGGCTACAATGGCCAGCCTTTCGGTCAAGGCACCAATACCGGGGCCGATCTCCAATGCACCGGCGGCCTGATCCAGGCCTGCAGCATCCACAATCTTGTCCAGAATATTCTGGTCAATCAGAAAGTTCTGGCCCAGGCTTTTCTTGAATGAGAACCCGTACCGCTGAATAATTTCCTTGGTGCGTGCCGGGGATGAGATATTGTTGTTCCCGCTCATGAGGTAATGCCTCCCTGATCAATTTGCGCGAGAGCAATCGAAAATTCCTCCCGTGTAATGCCAAACATCGCCAGCCGCTTATATAATTGCTTGCCGTTGCAGTAGCCGATCCCGAGCAGATTGCCAAGCGCCATTCTCCGCTCTGCCGCCCGTGGATGCACCATCATCCCCGCAGCCATCAGGTCTTCCATCCCAATCAGGGCCGGGGCCCCCTCAAAGGAGGTGTGCACACGCTCAAGCGCATGGCGGATTGCCTCCGGGGAGGCATTTTCCACTCCTATGTCACCTTTCCGGGTAGCATCCTTTTCGGGAATGAACGCATGTTTGCAGCCCGGCACCTTGGAAGAGACAATCTTCCGGATGCGTTCGCCCGCATGATCAGGATCCGTAAGGATTATAACCCCTCTGCGTTCCATAGCGAGCGCAATCTTGGCGATGACCTTGCGGTCGACTGCCGATCCGCCGGTCTCGATAGTATCGGCTTCTACAGCCCGCTTTATGGCAACGGTGTCGCTTTTGCCTTCCACAACGATTAATTCCTTGATCATTTTTGTACTCCTTACTCTGCAACGCAAAAAGAAGAGGATTCGCTCCCCTTCTTTTTGGCTAAAGAATGTATAAGTGATGAGCGGCAGCTCTGTAATTCCACGCTCAGATTTCTGAGAATTCCTTAAGTGCTACCCTCACTATATCTTATATACCGCTAATTTGCAAAGCAGCCGCCACTTAGTTCAGTTCTGGCTTCACAGGCCCTATCACATAGATCGTGCGTGATTTCCGGCCAAAGTTACGGGCATGGCTCAGTGATTCATAATACACATCCACCTTGTTGCCTTTAATGGCACCGCCGGTATCCTCTGCACGGCGAAACCCAAGTCCCTCAATGTACACCCACCAGCCGATAGGGATTACGCTCGGATCCACAGCAATGGTCCGCCCTTCCGTTACGCGTGTGCCGGAAGCCGTACGGGTACCAATACCCGGCTCTTCCGATGAATAAGCCGTCATGGATACATTTCTGATCATTTTCTTGTACTCAAAATCTACGCCTGCTTTACTGGCAACATTGTTGCTTTTTGCGCTCACTTTGGATGTTTTAGAAGTCGTTGCTGATTTAGAAGTCGCAGTAGTGGCTACAACAGGTTTTGGAAGCGGTTTGGTACCAATGGCAATGATCTTGTCTTTGGTGACCGTCTGCACTTCCTTGCCAACCATACGCATGGATGCCAGCTCGCCATCTTGGTAGATTTTCTCGATGTGCTGGATCATTACGCCCGGCTTGCCCGCTTGTGCAACTCTTACGGTTCCCTTGGTCAGGGAGGGGTCTGCGGTCTTAATGACACGGAAAGGCAAAGCTGTTGTCCGTTGTACCACTTGCTTGTTGATCCGGACAATTTTGACTTCCATGTCTGCAGAAACTGCGGTGCCTAGCGAAGGGTAAATCTTGTCATAGCTTTCCAGGCCAATGCCCAGTTTGTCAATCGCCTGACCGAGTGTATCTTCGGTCGTGTACAACGTTTTGGTGGTCCCGTCCGTAGTGATCTTAATCGCCTGCGTACGGTTGATGACGACACGGTCTCCGTCCTTTATTTCATCACTAAGGCCAATAGATAAAGCATCATGCGGCTGCAGCGAAATTTGTTCCTTTGCCAGCACATCGCTGAGCAGCGCGTCCCGCGTCTCCAGCGTTTGTACCTTCCCGTCTATTACTAAAGTTATTTCTTTAATGCTTCGACCGTGTACGTACAGCAGAATTACCAGCGCGATAATAATTGAGGCCGCGCCTGCAAGCGAAAGTATGCGAGGATTCACTTGCTTCCACCGAAATGCGAAAGACCTGCTGGATGATTGCGAATCATGGGATACTTCTGGTTGGAATACGCCCACTCTCTCCATCCTCCTTACATAGCCCCGTCGTCCAAGTTGTATAACAAAGGTGACTTCATCACTTCTGACGAAACTAGGTTTGAGATTACACAGGATACGCCCGCATTGCTTTAGCGTTTCCTGCTCATGGATCGCCTGCTCGGCATAACTGCTCCAGATACCTGTTATATAACAGTATGCCGGGAACATTCGCATTATTCAAAAACAAAAAAAGCCCGAAAGAGTTCACAGAGGACTCTTTCGTGGCTCTCCGGTGTCAGAATACGCGGGAATGTTTATGCACGAGGTTTCCTCTCTTACTTACGCTTACGGGGTTAGCTGTCGGGTTCGGGCATAAGAGAGACGCCCTATCTCAGGTCACCCGCTCACGGCGGTTGCCCTCAAATTCACCCCAAAGACCACGTAAAGAAATCAAATAACGTCTGCGGCATTTCTGTGTTGTACTCATGTACGGACATGCGGCAGAGCATTATTGGTTCCCCCGTTCTCCATACGGAGACTCAGCGAGACGATCCATGAATTTGGTGACTGTCACAATAACAACAGCTCACTTCACTGAAAAGATGATATCCTGTTTTGATGCATGTTGTAAAGGAGCATTCAACCACGTTTACGCAAAAAAATGATTAAAATATTGTAATAATCAGCTGTTTCTATGTTAAAAAAGTTTAATATATCGGCTATACTTCTTTTTTCACCGCTTTTACTCCCGTTTTCAGACAATCCCAAATCGTTCCAGGGCGTTCGCATACGTAATTTCAGCTAATTCCTGTAAATCAATCCCTTTTATTTCCGCAGCAGCCTCAGCCACAAGCTTCACATAGGCACTCTCATTTCGCTTCCCCCGGAAGGGGTGCGGCGTCAGATATGGAGAGTCCGTTTCGATCAAAAGCCGGTCCATTGGAGTCTGGGCCAGCACCTCTTTTGGCACCCTCGCATTCTTAAAAGTTACAGGTCCCCCGAAGGACAAATGAAAGCCTAAATCAAGGCACATTTTGGCCGTTTCCCAGCTCCCGGAGAAGGAATGCATAACCCCGCCGATTTCATTCGCCTTCTCTTCGCGCAAGATCCGCACTACATCCTCGTGGGCATCCCGGTTATGAATACAGATAGGCATTTTTAGTTCACGGGCCAAACCGATCTGTTTGCGGAATACCTCGTGCTGTACCTCTTTTGGGGAAGTATCCCAATAATAATCCAGTCCGATTTCTCCAATGGCCACCACCTTTTTATGGCTGCACAGGGAAGCGATCCAGTCCATATCCCCCTCTTTCATGTCAATAGCGTCTACGGGATGCCAGCCGACAGCTGCATAAATATAATCATACGTCTCCGCCAATTTCATTGTCGTTGGAATCGTTTCCCGGTTAAATCCAATGTTAATCATCTTGCTGACTCCAGCCTCTAACGCGCGGGCAATGACCTCCGCACGATCCTCGTCGAATTGTGGGGCATCCAGATGAGTATGTGTGTCGAACAAGCGCATGCAACAACATCCTTTCAGGCTTAATTTCTATGATGAATTCCAGAAATTTTTGTATTATTTTGCAAAGATCCCGCCAATGGAAACAGGCAGCCGGGTAAGTGCCTTCTGCAGCTTATCCTGCGGAAAGTACAGGTGGTATCTGCCGCGGTGGATACCGCTGATCGAACGCACAATATCAGATACCTCAGAGATTTCGCGCAGCTTGTCATGGCGGTCAAGCAGCAAAATCTGCTTGCTGTCAAAGCCCTCTCCCGGACGGAACACATCGTAGGGCAGATCTGTCGGATAATCGATTTCCAGGTCGTAATCCGGATGCAGTCCGGCACCGGCAAAACTGCGGCGGATTTCGTCAATGGTCTCTGAATCGAGATGATCCATCTCCACATATTTATACAGTTTACGATGAATAAAACGGCTGCACAAGTTAGTCAGTATTTCATCGTCTTCCAGCGTCCACTGCATGAAGGCCGTTTGGACCAGGGCCTCGTCCAGGAGTAAATATTGTTCTACATTGATCTCTCCGCCGAACAAATCGCTGAGCGGGTTGATCATAAAACGGAATGAGTAGCCTTCCTGGAAAAGCTCTTTCGCCCTCCGGAAAATCTGCCTTAAAATAATTTCCGAGCTGCGTGTAACCGGATGGAAATAAACCTGCCAATACATCTGGTAACGTGACATTAAGTAATCCTCAATGGCATGCATACCCGATTCTTTTACGACAACACGGCCATTATAGGGCCGCAGCATTCGCAAAATACGGTCAATATCGATGGTCCCATAATTCACCCCGGTATAATACGCATCCCGCAGCAAATAATCCATCCGATCCGCATCCAGAGGGCCTGACACCAGGTTGACAACAATCTCATGTTCATACGTTTTGGCAATCACAGATGCAACCTTTTGCGGGAAATCCTCGCCTACTTCGCGTAAAATCGCTGTAATTTCCGTGTTCTCCTGTATAATTCTGCAGGTCCAGTCCTCATGATTCATTTCAAAAGCTTCTTCTATAGAATGGGAGAAAGGGCCATGTCCCAAATCATGCAGCAGTGCTGCACATAAAGTCAGCAGACTTTCCTCCGGCATCCAATCCTTATAACCGCTTCGCTCAAATTGGGAGATGATTCTTCTGGTAATTTCATAAACGCCCAATGAATGGGAAAAACGGCTGTGCTCCGCCCCATGAAAAGTCAGGTAGGAGGTGCCGAGCTGGCGGATCCGCCGCAGACGCTGAAATTCCCTGGTATTGATTAATCGCCAGATCATCGTGTCCTGGACATGAATATAATTGTGAACCGGGTCTTTAAAAACCTTTTCTTCCGTCAACAGCTGCTTCATAAGATCAACTCCTTCAAATAATAGGATTAGGAATCGGCTGAAATAAGGGGTATAATAGTATATGTTGTCGTACTTTGTCGAATAATGACGTTTTAACGATTTACAAATCGACAAATTCCTTTTTAGGTATTTCTCTTGTCATTTGAGTTGATTATAAGCGCTACAAAAGTTTTTTTTCAAAATCCCCTGAAAATTAACCACAAAAAAGGTTGACTGTTTTGGGAATGGTTGGTATTATAAGTATCATAAAACGGTGAACAATGTCGAATAATGACGCTTTTGAACATTGAGAGGAGCAACGATTGAAATGATGAAATCAACAGGAATTGTAAGAAAAGTCGACGAGCTAGGACGGGTTGTTATTCCAATCGAATTGCGCCGCACACTGGGCATTGGAGAAAAAGATGCGCTCGAAATTTACGTGGACGGTGAGCGGATCATGCTTAAAAAATACGAGCCTGCTTGCATCTTCTGCGGCAATGCTGAGAATGTAACCTACTTCAAAGGAAAAATTGTTTGTCACGATTGTATTTCCGCCATCCCTACCCCTGTGACAAATTAAAACAAATCGGTTATAATAAGAACTAATCCAATTGTTAATTCTAACCTTTTTATATCTCCTTGGCCTCCCGTGTTTGCGGGGGGTATTTTTTATGCTTTTTACCCTCCCAAACCCTCCCTACAGGGAGGGCCCCAAGGGCTCCCGCCCTCTGGACACCCGGAAGCTTGTCTAACTGTGAGGGTACGCGTAAGGAAGCAGCGGTTGGCGGCGGACCGACCCTCTTTCGGGCAAGCCCTCGGGGCCCTGTCATGCGAAGGGTTCCGCCATAGGCTTTGCTTCTATGGCGGCTGCGCAAGACGCTCCCGGGTAACGGACGGCGCAGCGAGACCGCTCTCCCTTCGGGAATCGCTTGACGCCGGCACTTTTCTGTGACGGTGGTGCTCGCTGGTTACTGGCGGGTGAGCGGCTTTTGGTGCATTGGAGCGCTCTCCCTGCGGGAATCGCTTGACTGCGAGCTACAACTTATACTAGGCTTGACCCGATTAGCTTTGGCAAATTTGGATAACCACATTCAATAAAGTTATTTTATACCAAATTGCGAATAATTAATTATACTTTATACCCTTACACCCAAATAAATACTCAAATTTCTCCCCTTACCCTATATATAACTCTACAAAATACATTTACTAGAGTAAAGGGCTGGATTTAAACCAGCCCCTCCTCATCAAACCGTACGTGAGGTTTTCCCTCATACGGCTTTCCGATGTTTGTCATTCATGGGCATGCAGATCACAATAGCGTTTTCAGTCCATACATGTTGGCAATATACTTAACCTCAGATAATGAACTCATCCATCTTCTACGTTGTCTCTTCTTCGCATACCACCGGGTTAATCTCTGCAAAATATACCAATCCAGCTTAGTTAACCTCTTTTGGCTATAGTTCGTGTAGTAGTAATTTCTCCATCCTTGAATTTTTGGATTGAGCCATTCCACCTGTTCCGCGAACGATCTTGAGCGCATGCTCGGCGGTGCTAATCTGTTTTTGACCACGCCTCGGATCCGTTCCTCTGCCTTCTTCGTTAGCCACTGTTGCGTGGTATAATATACCTTCCCTTGAGAAGTTTCTGCTTTCGTTTTTCGGTGGTGCATTCCTAAAAAGTCGAACCCTTCGTCTCCTGTCCACAAGCCTACAATTCGGGTTTTCGTCGGGTGTAGGGTGAGTTCCAGACGTTCCATGATTCTGCGTATGAGTTCATACGCATGTTCGGCGTCCTTTTTGGTTTTGCAGACCACTACAAAGTCGTCTGCATACCTTGTCAGCTCTCCCAATCCACTTCCGTGTTTCTCCCACAATCGGTCAAAGTAGTGCAGGTAGATATTCGCCAGCAGCGGTGAAATGACGCCACCTTGCGGAGTGCCTAAATCAGATCGCTTTACGTTTCCTTCTTCCATGACTCCCGCCTGTAGCCACTTCCGTATTAATTTCAGGATCCGCCTGTCATTGATACGCATCTGTATCAATTTCATGAGCTTCTCTTGATTAATATTGTCGAAGTAACCTTGGATATCGACGTCGACTACCCAATTCCCTTTGCGGTTGCAGGCTTTCCGAATTCGTTCCAACGCTCCTTTCGCACTTCGTTTCGGACGAAATCCGTAAGAGACTTCTTCGAAGTCTGCTTCGAAGATGGGTTCAATTACCAGCTTAGTTGCCATCTGTATGACTCGGTCGCGAACAGTGGGTATGCCCAGCGGTCTTAGCTTCCCGTCTTTCTTTGGGATAAAGTGCCGCCGTACGGGCTGGGGATAGTAGTTGCCTTCTTTCAATTCTCTCTCGCAAGCCTTGAGGAAGCTTGTTTCTCCTTGTTCCTCAATATCTGCGAGCGTCACGGCATCTACTCCTGCAGCCCCCTTATTCGCCTTCACCCGTTTCCAGGCTTCGCACAGCACGTCCCAGCGGTGGATTTTGTCGTACAGGGCATGGAATTTACGCTTGCTGTTCTCCTTGGCCGCATGACCTAGCTTTTCTTGGAGTTCTTGAACTTTTTCCTTTGGTGTCGTTAGCCCTTTGGCATTCACTCACTCGTACCTCCTCCAAAAGCATAAACAAAGCAGGGCTCCTTCCCTCCCTAAGGTTATGTTGTCCTTAGGTTCTTCGGTACTATGAGCCCCTCGGACTCCCTTCCCACAGACGGTTCACTTCGTCTTCTGGACTTATAGAGCGTCTCTTTACGGGTTCCTACAAAAAAAAATTCTCCCGTGTGGGGGAGGGTCTCCCCAGTTCACTGCACTATCTTTCAATCCATGCCGTTCCCATTACGCCGGAGGGTTCTTCACTGCTGTTCCAAGTTCTGCACAGTTTCCTTGGCCTTCGTCCATAGTTGCGGGACTCGGCTCCCTCTGTTCCCCTTCGCAGGGCCTTTTTGACGACGCGGCAGGATTCACTTGATGTTGCGGCCTGGATTGTTGCTCGCCCAGTCTCTGACTGATACTTTTGTCGATGCGCTTTTACACACAGATTTCGCCATATGCAAGCATCCTAGCTACAAAGGTGGCTTGGTCCCTCCCTTGGTTGGACTTTCACCAACTAGATAATGCGTACTTCTGGGCACGCCAACCAATAAAAGGAATGAATTCTTCTAAAAAATGTATAACACAGTTATTTCTTGGTGTTATTCCTTGTTTCTTATTCCCTCTCCAGCAGCGCATTGTAAATATCACGTTTGGCCAGGCCGCGGTCGGATGCTGCTTTTTTCATCGCATCTTTACGTGTCTGTCCAGAAGTTTCATAGTAGTTTACATGCTCCTCAATGCTCAGCTCACGCCACCATGAGGATTCTGCAAGCTCGGCCTCCTCTTTGCTCTCACCCTCCAGCACGATCACATACTCACCCAGCGGTGGATGCTCCGACAGCCAGACCAGGCACTCCTCAATAGTGCCGCGAAGGAATTCCTCATAACGTTTGGTCAGCTCACGGGCCAGCACAATCCGGCGGTTGCCGAACGCCTCCTGTAGGTGGGCCAATGTTTTCGATACGCGGTGCGGTGATTCATAGAACAACAAGGTCCCTTGCGCAGAACGGAGGCCTGACAGCACACTACGGATATCTTTACGCTCTCTGGGCAGAAAACCGATGAAAGTGAAGCTGGTTGTAGGCAAACCGGAGGCGATCAGCGCAGACAGCGCTGCGTTGGCTCCAGGGATCGGAATCACGGGAATGCCGTGACTGACCGCAAGTGCCACGAGGTCCGCTCCAGGGTCGGAAATAGCCGGCAGACCGGCATCGCTGACCAGTGCCAAATTTTTACCTTCTATTATATAGCGTATCAGCTCAGGTCCACTGGCAGCCTTATTATGCTCATGATAGCTGAACAGCATCGATGGTGTAATTTCAAAATGACTGAGCAGTTTGCGGGTCTGCCGCGTATCCTCGGCAGCGATAATATCGCATTCCCGCAGAGTACGGACAGCACGATAGGTCATATCCTCCAGATTACCAATGGGTGTCGCCACCAGATATAATGAGCCTGTTGCTTCTGGCTGATTTTCATTCCTGTTTTGAAAGCTGCTTTGACACAAGATTGTCATAATTTACCCTCTTTAGCTCCATAGTAAATATCCAGAATTTCCGGACAATATTGATTGTCCTCATTATATACGATCAGTGGAGGTTGTAAACGCACCTCAGGCTTGCCGTCCCGCGCGGCTTCAATCAATACCATATTGGCCTCCAAATGGGCACGCGGGTGAACAAAACGGATCAGCTTCGGTTCCAGCCTGTATTGTCTCATCAGACTGATGATATCCACCAGACGCTGTGGCTTGTGAACCATGCTTACCTTGCCCCCGGTACGGACCAGCCGGACACAGGCCTGAATGACTTCCTCCAGGGTACAGCCCAGCTCGTGGCGGGCCATAGCCTGATGGCTATTCAGCTTAAGATCGCTTCCGTTCAGCGGCATATAAGGAGGATTGACAGTTATGGCATCGTATACACCGTATCCTGCTGTAAGGTGCAGCTCACGCAAATCCCCCTCATGGATGGTTACCCGTTCCCCAAGGTTATTCATTACTACACTTCGCCGGGCCATATCCGCCAGACGAGGCTGGATTTCAATACCTTCTATCGAAGCCTTGGTCCGTGTAGTCAGCAGCATTGGAATCACCCCGTTGCCTGTACATAAATCAAGCACTCTGCCCCGGTGTGGAACACTGGCAAAGCGTGCAAGCAATACAGCATCCATCGAAAAGCTGAACACCTCGTCGCTTTGGATAATCCGCAAATCATGCGTCAATAAATCGTCCACCCGCTCGGCAGGATGCAGCGGAACCGGCTCATCGTTATAAGAATTCGTCATTATCTTCTCCTTCTTGGAATCACACATGCTTCAGAGCATAAACCCCTCTAAATTCAAAAAAAACCGTAGGCGTAAATCTCCTACGGCTGGATTTCCTCATTTATTAAGAAACGAAAGACAGAACAGGCAGTCACCCTCTGTACGCAAATGCCCAAAATAGACATTGCAGATGTGAAAACCTTCATGATAGAGCCGCGCCAGATTGTCATAACCTTCCCCGACAACCTCCTCTGCTCCCTCACTGGCGGCCAAAAGAGCCTCCGCTTCTGCAGAATGGGCAGCAGGGTCCAACGGCGCCTCCCGCTTCAATATTTTGCGGAGCTGTTCATTCTCCAAGCTCAGCCTCTGGTTGGCTTCCATTAATTCTTTAACCGTCAACTTCCATTCTCCGAGACTGGCGCGCATGCTTTCCATCTGCGCTTCCATCTCCTGCATGTGTGCAAAAATATTCATCTTCTCCAAGTTTCCACCCCGAAAGTAACCTTATATGGTTTACTTGACGACAACATCATCCATTGGAAGTTCCTTTACTTTGCCCACTTCGAACAACTGCACATGAACCGTGCGGCTTCCAGCATTGATGCCTACAACCTTACCCTCACCCAATGAGGTTATGACAAGCTTGCCTACCGCCGGCATTTCTTCCTTCGTACTTTCGTAATTATCATGCTCAAATTTCAAGCAACACATGAGTCTTCCGCAAAGACCGGAAATTTTTGTGGGATTCAGCGAAAGATTCTGATCCTTGGCCATCTTAATGGATACCGGCTCGAAGTCGCCAAGCCAGGAGGAACAGCAGAGCACCCGCCCGCAGGGCCCCAGTCCGCCGAGCATCTTGGCTTCGTCACGGACTCCTATCTGCCGGAGTTCAATTCGGGTACGGAAAATGCTTGCCAAATCCTTAACCAGCTCACGGAAATCGACTCTTCCTTCAGCGGTGAAATAAAAGATGATCTTATTGCGGTCAAACGTAAATTCCACATCCACGAGCTTCATTTTGAGGCCATGATCGCGGATTTTATTTAAACAGGTGGTAAAAGCATCCTTTGCGGCGCCTTTGTTCTCTTCCACCACACGTGCATCCGTTTCACCGGCAATCCGCATGACTTTTTTGAGAGGCAATACCACATCAGCTTCCTCAACCTCTTTTTTCCCTACGACAACTTTACCGTATTCGACCCCTCTTGCTGTCTCCACAATTACGCACTGGTCGCGTTCAATCGGAAAATCAAGCGGATCAAAATAATATATTTTACCCGCTTTTTTGAAGCGGACACCTACTACGCTGTACAAAAATTAACCCCCTTGTTTGCCGGTAAAAGGAACCCCTAAGCAAGTCCGCTCCCTGGTGATCCATGCTTGTCCTTCCTTATCCGTTAAACCCGTACTTCCAGGTTGAAGCGTTGATCCGGAGGATATATCAAGACTAACCCTTAACTTTCCAGTCGGATTAGGAATTGCTCCAGACACAACTGGGCATTAGCGTTGGAACGCAGCTTCCCCTTGCTCTCTGCAGCGAATTCCATATAAGCCACCCATTGCTCCGTGCTCCGTTGACGGGCATGTCTGGAAATAAAGTCTAACTGATCTATGAAAACGATACTTTCGTGCTTTCGGTACAGGAAGTACAGCATATCTTTGAACCATAAGTGGAACATGCTGAACAGGATATCCAAATGTTCACCGAGCCCGGTCTTGAACAGCTTCTGCCCGGCGGTTGCTACCGCGGAACTGCCCTTGCCCAAAGACTCCTTCGCTAATTGTAACACTAGATTTCTCATTTCTGCAAACCAATTCTGTGCCAAAAGTTCCCTGCAGCCATCAAGACCCGAGGTCAGTGATACCGCGCACCGTGCCAGTGGCACTGGAACCCCCTCGCTGGACAGTGCCTGGAGCATAATCTCTGGATGCAGCGGGCTGAAAGGGATGCGCTGAGTTCTTGACTGGATTGTCGGCAGCAGGGAACTGCTGTTGTCGGAAATGAGAATGCCCACCGCGGGTGCCGGGGGCTCCTCCAGAAACTTAAGCAGGCTGTTTGCGGCCTGCACCGTCATTTTGTCCGCTCCTTCTATAATATACACCTTCGGATTCACGCCCTCTGAGCGGTATGAGAACATACGCTGCAGCTCACGGATCTGATCGATTTTAATGCTTGTCCCATCAGGCTTCAGCAGCGATAAATCCGGATGATTGCCATGTTCCACCTTGCGGCATTCGAGGCATTCCCCGCAGGCATCATCTTCACAGGTGGTGCAAAATATAGCTTGCGCGAACATTAGCGCCGTCTTCATCTGGCCGCTTCCGGATGGACCCGTGAACAGATAGGCGTGGCTCACGGCATCCTTGCGCAGCGCGTTTTGAAGCAGCCGTTTGGCATCCTCCTGGCCTAATATATCATGAAAAGACATATATTCCTCCAAGTCTTTTAAAAAGAAAAGTTAATCAGCAGACCACGGATTTCCCCTACACGCCCCAGCAGATCAATACGGCCCTGCTCGCTTTCCAGCAGATCATCAGCCAAATTGAGCAGCGCTGCATCGATTTCTTCCAGCAGCTTATAGCGTTTGCCGCGTCCACGGCGGTCCCAGCCCTTGGTTTCCTTCAGAATAACACCGCGCCGGGCGGTTTCCTCCAGAAACTTCTTGATCATGTTGCGGTAAATGGCCAGTTCACGCACTGTCATGGATTTAGCCAGGCGGTCACCTTGCTGCTGAATATCCTTGATCTTCTGGTTCAGTTCATCCATCGTCTTCTGCTCGCCCTGCTGCTGAAAAATATCAGTAAAGGTTTTCTGCTGAACGGGCCTTCCCGTTCCTTCAGCTGTCGGCAGCTCACTTTTTAAGGGCCTGTAGCCGGGATTGATTTTCATAGGTTTCCACCGCCCTTTATGGGGTATCGCTTTATATTATACTCAATAATGCTCAAAACGATCGACAGGAAGCACGAATACTGTGGCTCCGCCAACCTGAACCTCTACAGGAAGCGGCAAATAAGAATCGGTTGTACCGCTCATTGGTGTAACAGGAGTGACAAGCTGCTCACGCACCTTGCAACTGTTGCGAATAACCGTTAATACAGCTTCAACCTGAGAGTCATCTACACCAATCATAAATGTGGTATTGCCTGCCCGCAAAAACCCGCCTGTACTGGCCAGCTTCGTTGCACGGAAGTTTGCTTTGACTAGTTCACTCGACAACCGGTTACTGTCTTTGTCCTGGATAATTGCAATGATCAGATTCATCTTCGCTATCCCTCCTAAAAGTTTGTGAGCTTAGCTTCCTGAATTCAGTTCTTTCAGAACTTGCTCTGACAGCATGTGCATAGTTTTATTGTACACTAACTTATATTAGACAAAGCGCCTTAAAAATCCTTTAATATCCGGTCTTTCAGCGTTTGGACGATGTCCTGCTCCACCATATGAATCGGACGGTTGGCATCCAGAACCACGATCCGCTGCGGATCAGACTCAACGACCTGCCGGTAACCCTCCCTGACCTTCTGGTGGAAGGCCATGCTCTCCAAATCCAGCCGGTTGACCTCCCGGTCCTGATTCGCTGCAATCCGCGAGAGTCCCACTTCCGGGTCCACATCGAGATAAAAGGTCAAGTCCGGCATACGACCGCCGGTGGCGAACTGGTTGATGCTTCTTACTTCCTCAATTCCGAGTCCTCTGGCATAGCCCTGGTAGACCAGGCTGCTGTCAACAAAGCGGTCACATAACACGGTAAGCCCTTCCTTGAGCGCAGGCTCGACCACTTCCGCCAAATGCTGGCTCCGGGATGCCGCATACAGCAGTGCTTCTGTCCGCGCATCCATTGCCGTGTGGGCCGGGTCCAGAATAATCGAGCGGATTTTCTCAGCAATTTCGATACCGCCAGGTTCACGGGTAATCAGGTAGGGCATGGAATGATTCTGCAGATAGGCAGCCACTCTACCGAGTACTGTTGTTTTTCCGGAGCCATCGCCTCCCTCCAGAGTAATAAAAAATCCTTCACGTGCCACTTATGCGTCTCCGCCCTTCTTATTGTTGTAGACTTGAATGTGCTGTAAGGCTGGATCTGCACAAGCTTGAAACTTGGCTCCGCCCTGCCTGAGGCTAATCAGCCGGTTGCAGATGTCTTCGCTTATCCACTCCCCCGGATATAAAAGTGGAATTCCCGGTGGATAAGGTATTACCATTTCGGCTGCCGTTCTACCTGCACTATATTCAAGCGGGACTCTTTCGGTTTCCACAGGATTTACCGGTTTCATTGAAAATAACACAGGTGTTGAAATTAAATCATTCGTAAAATTGTTCCACGTGGAATATTTAGCGGAAGCTTGAACATGAACTTCTGCTGGTTCATTGTGCAGGCATTCCGTTGAGGCCCCCTGTTTGGCTGTACCCGTCTCCCCGGCGATCTCCCGCAGCGCAGCCAGCAGCCGCTGCGTATCTTCCGCCTTCGACCCGAGGCTGAAGGCCAGCACCATGTGCCGGTCGTCACTCATCTCCGGCACTATGCCCTTCTCTTCGAGCCTGCGCTGCAGCTCGAAGCCTCCCAGGACCCCCGCAGCGTCATAAATGACCGCCTTGAAGGGGTCCTGGGTGCTGTACGCCGCCATGCCCTGCGGCGGCGTACTTGCGGCGGCGGCTGCGCCAGCGCCGCCGCAGGCTCCCTGCAGCGGCGCTGCCGGCTGCAGCAGCCCGTAGCGCGGCAGCGTGGCGAGGCCGCGCCGCAGCACATCCACGGCGGCAAGCCCCGCCGTGAAGGCACCGGCGCCCTGGCTGTGCACCAGCCGCCGGGCCAGATCGAGCGAAGCCATCACGGGGTAGGATGGGCTGGAGCTCTGCACCATGGCGAGCCGCTGCCGGAGCAGCGCGCGGTCGAGCCATGGCCCTTGCGCATGCAGCATGGCGCCCATCGTCAGCGCCGGCAACATCTTATGCGTGGACTGCACTACGCCGTCCGCGCCGCACATCAGCGCCCCCGCAGGCAGCGCAGGGTGCTGGCCATAATGCGCCCCATGCGCTTCATCCACCAGCAGCGGAACACCGCTGGTGTGGCAGGCCCGCGCGAGGGGCGCAAGGTCGCTTCCCATGCCATAGTAATTCGGCATGGTCACCAGGACGGCTGCGGCCTCAGGGTAGGCTGCAAGGGCAGCCTGAACCGCTTCCGCCGCCGGAGCGACTGCCAGGCCGCTTAGCGGATCAATCTGCGGCTCTATAAAAACAGCCCGCACCCCAGCCAGCATCAATCCATGGATAACGGACTTATGCACATTCCGCTGAAGAATAAGGGTCATCCCCGGCTCCGGGCATACCGTAAGGATCAATGCCAAATTGCCGGCAGTACTGCCCCCAACGAGAAAAAAGCTCTCCTCGGCCCCGAAACAATCCGCTGCAAGCTCCTGCGCTTCCCGGATGACCCCTTCCGGATGATGGAGATCGTCCGTACCGGTAATCTCCGTCACATCATACCTCATTACCTCATTTAAGAAGCCGGCCGTTTCTGATCCACGGTAGGCTTCGCCGTTCTTATGTCCGGGTACATGGTAAGAGATATTCCCCTTAACTCTATATTGTTCCAGCATTTCATATACAGGTGCCCTTCCAGGCAGAATCTTGTCCATCTTTTCTTCCTTCCCTGGGGGTTATCTTCTATTTTAACGCAATTATGCCCATACGCCTATATTTCAGCCAAAAAGCTTAACTACATAACAAAACAGCTCCTCCCGCCCAACCGCAGGTGAAGCCGTTATATTGGTTAATTCTAATTCATTCAGTACTAATCCGTCTATCAGCCAATTCTGCACCCTTCAGTTAAGCTTGCCGGGTACTTCATTCAGGCATTCTTTTGCAAATCGATCTTCTTCATCCGGCCCACAAAAAAGCGGTATTTGGCGTCTTCAGCCTCCGTACGCACCATTTCAGCTTCACAATCCTCACAAATGAAATGCGAGACAATCACAATTCCTTCCTCTTTCATCTGCCCGCAGATGATGCAGGCTTGCTCGGTTTGCTGTTCCATTACCATCCCACCTTGACTCTTTTAAGAACAGTATGATACACTTTCTATCATTTTAAACCTTTTCATAGATTTTTCCCATCCTTCACAGCCAAAATATATATATTCAGCCCCCGCCCTAAGGGTGCTTAAGCCTCCGGCTGGTTTAACAAAATGCCTTCATCCGCCGATATTAGTAACATAAGGACTTGTGAGGAGGTCAGGGCTTTCTTATGGAAGCAAACAACAAAGGTTCAGCTACATTCTACCATTACAAACTAATCAAAAAAATCAATATCACCACCGCCTGGCTGCGTGTCTATATGGCGCTACCCGTAATCTGTGTTGTGGCTGAAACCATTTTTCTGTCTTGGTGGAGCATCCTATATATGATCATTGCGGCTCCCGTCATTCTCTGGATCCAATATGTGATTTCACGTTCGGTTCTTCTGATTTCCGGCCATCCTATTGCTAAACGGTGGAAAATGTCATTTCGCCTCCCATGGCTCGGATATATGTCCGATCAATACATCAACTACGGTATTTTCCGTAAAATACAACTCCATAACCTTTGGATCGGCCTTTCCATTACTGCGTTCTTTATTGTATGGGCCCCTCCCGCATTTACTGTATCTATGGCGGTTTGCCATCTCTGGGTGCTTCTGCCCCGATTAGTTACACTGTTCCGGCTGAAAAGCGAACAAAAAGACGGGATGTTAAAATTCACGCCCACGGATGCCTCTTACTATGCACAATAACAATTCCCGCTTATACATATGGTATAGTCCTGGCTCCTACAGCAAAAAAACGCCATCCAGCTCAAGGATGGCGTTTTTTTATTTAGTTTTCAGCCCTTTGACTGAGGCCTTCTTTTCCTTAGGTATCATAACTATAAAGTAACCGTTATGCACAGTTAAGTGCACAATCAGTCCATCCTTCTGAAAAACCCGGGAATTTGTCGAATCTTCGTCCTTCTGCTCTTCCCATCCCCAGGCTTCGATAGCCTCTAAGTAAGGCTCCGGTACGCCATCCTTTTCTTTGAGCTCAGGCATAGAATATCGGACATAGTCCATAGCAACGTTAGTAGTTGTGTGTTCTGTAGAATTAGCTTCCTTTGGTACCGGAAAGCTTTTCTCATTAAGGGCACCCTCAAAAGCATCCCAAGCAGGCTCTTTAGTTCCGCAGCCAACCAGCATTACACCAACTATACAAACAATAAATATAATCCATAAAGGTCGGGTTCGCTTCATACCTCAAATCCTCCTTACCTCTACCGTGCATCTAAAGACACAAAAAATTTCAACATCAGAAATTTATCAGTAGTTCATTCGTATTAAGGATGTGCTTAATATTTGCACTTTACTATTATACTTGAGACACTAAGGCCGTCGGTAACAAAAATGTCATTCGATTGAAAGCGTTTTACTACTTATTCTTTCTATCCTTCTTTGCTTAAATACAATCCAAGAACAAAGATTACATTAATGTATTTAACCGGAAAATATAGAAATTTTCCTAAAAAACAAAAAAGCCACTGTCGATTGCTCAACAATGGCTTCATGTGCTTGGCGGCGTCCTACTCTCCCAGGACCCTTCGGTCCAAGTACCATCGGCGCTGGAGGGCTTAACGGTCGTGTTCGGGATGGGTACGCGTGGAACCCCTCCGCTATCGCCACCAAACGGGCATTTACAGCGTAAATGCTTCAGGAATTTGATTCCTGAAAACTGAATCCGAAACGAAAATTGCATTTTAGTTTATTGGATAAGCCCTCGACCGATTAGTATTGGTCAGCTCCACACGTTGCCGTGCTTCCACCTCCAACCTATCTACCTCGTCGTCTTCAAGGGGTCTTACATACTGGGAAATCTCATCTTGAGGGGGGCTTCACGCTTAGATGCTTTCAGCGCTTATCCCGTCCGTACGTAGCTACCCAGCCATGCTCCTGGCGGAACAACTGGTGCACCAGCGGTACGTCCATCCCGGTCCTCTCGTACTAAGGACAGCTCCTCTCAAATTTCCTACGCCCACGACAGATAGGGACCGAACTGTCTCACGACGTTCTGAACCCAGCTCGCGTACCGCTTTAATGGGCGAACAGCCCAACCCTTGGGACCTACTTCAGCCCCAGGATGCGATGAGCCGACATCGAGGTGCCAAACCTCCCCGTCGATGTGGACTCTTGGGGGAGATAAGCCTGTTATCCCCAGGGTAGCTTTTATCCGTTGAGCGATGGCCCTTCCATGCGGTACCACCGGATCACTAAGTCCGACTTTCGTCCCTGCTCGACTTGTAGGTCTCGCAGTCAAGCTCCCTTCTGCCTTTGCACTCTTCGAATGATTTCCAACCATTCTGAGGGAACCTTTGAACGCCTCCGTTACTCTTTAGGAGGCGACCGCCCCAGTCAAACTGCCCGCCTGACACGGTCCCCGTACCCGCTCAGGGTACCAGGTTAGAACCTAGATACGATCAGGGTGGTATCCCAACGGCGCCTCCACCGAAGCTTGCGCTCCGGCTTCTACGGCTCCCACCTATCCTGTACAGATCGTACCCAAATTCAATATCAAGCTGCAGTAAAGCTCCATGGGGTCTTTCCGTCTTGTCGCGGGTAACCTGCATCTTCACAGGTATTAAAATTTCACCGGATCTCTCGTTGAGACAGCGCCCAAGTCGTTACGCCATTCGTGCGGGTCAGAATTTACCTGACAAGGAATTTCGCTACCTTAGGACCGTTATAGTTACGGCCGCCGTTTACTGGGGCTTCGGTTCACAGCTTCGGAGTTGCCTCCTAACCGCTCCCCTTAACCTTCCAGCACCGGGCAGGCGTCAGCCCGTATACTTCGCCTTGCGGCTTCGCACAGACCTGTGTTTTTGCTAAACAGTCGCTTGGGCCTTTTCACTGCGGCCCCCTCGGGCTATTCACCCTACCGAGGCACCCCTTCTCCCGAAGTTACGGGGTCATTTTGCCGAGTTCCTTAACGAGAGTTCTTCCGCGCGCCTTAGAATTCTCTTCTCGCCTACCTGTGTCGGTTTGCGGTACGGGCACCTTCTCCTGGCTAGAGGCTTTTCTTGGCAGTGTGAGATCATGACCTTCGCTACTGTAATTTTCGCTCCCCATCACAGCCCAGCCTTTCGGTGTGCGGATTTGCCTACACACCAGCCTCACTGCTTGGACGGACATCCATCAGTCCGCGTCACTACCCTCCTGCGTCACCCCATCGCTCATAGCGGATTACGGTGGTACAGTAATTTCAAACTGTTGTCCTTCGACTACGCCTGTCGGCCTCGCCTTAGGTCCCGACTTACCCTGAGCGGACGAGCCTTCCTCAGGAAACCTTGGGCTTTCGGCGGATCAGATTCTCACTGATCTTTTCGTTACTCATACCGGCATTCTCACTTGTATGCAGTCCAGCGCTCCTTCCGGTACACCTTCAATCCACATACAACGCTCCCCTACCCCTGATGCAAAGCATCAAGCCATAGCTTCGGTGGTGTGTTTAGCCCCGTTACATTTTCGGCGCAGAGTCACTCGACCAGTGAGCTATTACGCACTCTTTCAATGGTGGCTGCTTCTAAGCCAACATCCTGGTTGTCTGTGCAACTCCACATCCTTTCCCACTTAACACACACTTGGGGACCTTAGCTGATGGTCTGGGCTGTTTCCCTTTTGACAATGGATCTTAGCACTCACTGTCTGACTCCCGGCAAGAAGTCCATGGCATTCGGAGTTTGACTGAGCTTGGTAACCCTTGCGGGCCCCGCACCCAATCAGTGCTCTACCTCCACGACTCCATTCACCGAGGCTAGCCCTAAAGCTATTTCGGGGAGAACCAGCTATCTCCGAGTTCGATTGGAATTTCTCCGCTACCCCCACCTCATCCCCGCACTTTTCAACGTACGTGGGTTCGGGCCTCCAGTGCGTGTTACCGCACCTTCACCCTGGACAGGGGTAGATCACACGGTTTCGGGTCTACGTCCACATACTTAGTCGCCCTATTCAGACTCGCTTTCGCTGCGGCTCCGGCTTCTCACCTTAACCTTGCATGTTAAACGTAACTCGCCGGTTCATTCTACAAAAGGCACGCCATCATCCATATAGAGGACTCTGACTTTTTGTAAGCACACGGTTTCAGGTTCTATTTCACTCCCCTTCCGGGGTGCTTTTCACCTTTCCCTCACGGTACTGTTTCACTATCGGTCGCCAGGTAGTATTTAGCCTTAGCAGATGGTCCTGCCGGATTCATACGGGGTTTCACGTGCCCCGCACTACTCGGGATCCGTCTCGGAGGGAACAGGGTTTAGGCTACAGGGCTTTTACCTCTATCGCGGGCCTTTCCAGACCTCTTCGCCTACCATATTCCTTTGTAACTCCATGTGAGACGTCCCACAACCCCAAGGAGCAAGCTCCCTGGTTTAGGCTGTTCCGCGTTCGCTCGCCGCTACTGACGGAATCACTATTGTTTTCTCTTCCTCAGGGTACTTAGATGTTTCAGTTCCCCTGGTCTGCCTCTTCACACCCTATGAATTCAGATGTGAGTGACTGCGAATTACCACAGCCGGGTTTCCCCATTCGGACACCCCCGGATCAAAGCTTGCTTACAGCTCCCCGAGGCAGTTTCGTTGTTCGCCACGTCCTTCGTCGGCTCCTGGCGCCTAGGCATCCTCCGTGTGCTCTTATTAGCTTAACCACGATTTTCTCCGTAGGAGAAATATCGAACATTGAATGAATTCAAAGCTCTTTACTTCCGTCAGGAAAATATCGGTCACTAATAACTATTTCAACTTGTTCACACAAGTTTCAGCTAAAAGATGTTCTAAAACGCATTTTCGTTTCGGTATCCAGTTTTCAAGGATCAAGTGTTTCCGGATTTAACTCCGGAAGAAGATCATATCATGTTTCCAAGCAGCTTGGCTACAAGCAAGTTCTGGAAACCAATATGCCCTTTGAGAGCTTAAACTCTCAAAACTGAGCAACGAGTGAGCAACAGGCCTAAACCTGAGTTTTGGAAGCAAAGCTTCCGATTTGAATGTTCTCATTGCAGAGAACGATTCTCCATAGAAAGGAGGTGATCCAGCCGCACCTTCCGATACGGCTACCTTGTTACGACTTCACCCCAATCATCTACCCCACCTTCGGCGGCTGGCCCCCTTGCGGGTTACCCCACCGACTTCGGGTGTTGTAAACTCTCGTGGTGTGACGGGCGGTGTGTACAAGACCCGGGAACGTATTCACCGCGGCATGCTGATCCGCGATTACTAGCAATTCCGACTTCATGCAGGCGAGTTGCAGCCTGCAATCCGAACTGAGACCGGCTTTGCTGGGATTGGCTCCACCTCGCGGCTTCGCTTCCCGTTGTACCGGCCATTGTAGTACGTGTGTAGCCCAGGTCATAAGGGGCATGATGATTTGACGTCATCCCCACCTTCCTCCGGTTTGTCACCGGCAGTCACTCTAGAGTGCCCAGCTCTACCTGCTGGCAACTAAAGTCAAGGGTTGCGCTCGTTGCGGGACTTAACCCAACATCTCACGACACGAGCTGACGACAACCATGCACCACCTGTCTCAACTTTCCCCGAAGGGCACCTAATGCATCTCTGCTTCGTTAGTTGGATGTCAAGACCTGGTAAGGTTCTTCGCGTTGCTTCGAATTAAACCACATACTCCACTGCTTGTGCGGGTCCCCGTCAATTCCTTTGAGTTTCAGTCTTGCGACCGTACTCCCCAGGCGGAGTGCTTACTGTGTTAACTTCGGCACCAAGGGTATCGAAACCCCTAACACCTAGCACTCATCGTTTACGGCGTGGACTACCAGGGTATCTAATCCTGTTTGCTCCCCACGCTTTCGCGCCTCAGCGTCAGTTACAGCCCAGAAAGTCGCCTTCGCCACTGGTGTTCCTCCACATCTCTACGCATTTCACCGCTACACGTGGAATTCCACTTTCCTCTTCTGTACTCAAGCTGCCCAGTTTCCAGTGCGACCCCAGGTTGAGCCCAAGGTTTAAACACCAGACTTAAGCAGCCGCCTGCGCGCGCTTTACGCCCAATAATTCCGGACAACGCTTGCCCCCTACGTATTACCGCGGCTGCTGGCACGTAGTTAGCCGGGGCTTTCTTCTCAGGTACCGTCACTCCGGCAGCAGTTACTCTACCGGACGTTCTTCCCTGGCAACAGAGCTTTACGATCCGAAAACCTTCATCACTCACGCGGCGTTGCTCCGTCAGGCTTTCGCCCATTGCGGAAGATTCCCTACTGCTGCCTCCCGTAGGAGTCTGGGCCGTGTCTCAGTCCCAGTGTGGCCGTTCACCCTCTCAGGTCGGCTACGCATCGTCGCCTTGGTAGGCCGTTACCCCACCAACTAGCTAATGCGCCGCAGGCCCATCCTCTAACAGCAGATTGCTCCGCCTTTCATCCCAAACCCAGGAGGGTCAAGGAATTATCCGGTATTAGCTACCGTTTCCGGTAGTTATCCCAGTCTAGAGGGTAGGTTGCCTACGTGTTACTCACCCGTCCGCCGCTAAGCTTACCCCGAAGGATAAACTCCGCTCGACTTGCATGTATTAGGCACGCCGCCAGCGTTCGTCCTGAGCCAGGATCAAACTCTCCAATAAGGTTTTTTCGAGCGGCCACTTCCCTGAATTGCTTCAAGAAAATAACCATCCGAAATGTTATTAAAAGAGCGATAGCTCATTTTGAAACATCTGACGAGAATTTGCATTCTCTCGATGAAATTTCTAAAGCGTGAGACACGCTGTGAAACTCATCTATTTTGGATCTCACTTGCGTGAAATCCCACTCACTCGTTGTTCAGTTTTCAAAGATCAAACTCGTTGTCGATGATGATTATCTCGTCACCAGCAACTCTTATAATATATCACGTTCGGCCGATTAATGCAAGCTCTTTTTTTAATTTCTTTTCGAGCTCGGCATTTAACTTTCATGGCCGGAATAAGAATATACCATGTATGAGGATTCGTTGCAAGCATTTTTTTAAAAGAAAAAAGCTATTCCCTCTACACTGCTTTAAACAAAGCAGCTAAGCATGGAACAGCCTTAAAACCCTATATAAAGGTTATACCCTACATAGTATTAAGCAATGATCTCCTGAATATACAACTCCCGCTCCAGCATTAAATTAACGATCATCCCTTCTACCTTAACCATTGGCCGGGTAGGATTGCTGCGGTCAGTAAATATAATTTCACCATGGCGGCCATCGCTAAGGCGTATTCTTGTACCGTTATAGAAATCGGTTGTTTTTTGAATGAATGTTTGAACAATAACCGGATCCAGCTTCCCGAAGCTCTCAGCCTGCAACTGCTCCAACACCAGGTATGGCGACTGTGCCTTTCTGTAAGCCTTCTCCAGTGTCATGGCATGAAATATATCAGCTACGGCCACAATCTTGGCATAGAAATGGATCTGGCTGCCTTCCAGCCGGAGGGGATACCCTGAACCGTCGATCTTCTCATGATGCTGCAATGCGGCTAGCCGGACGCCTTCATTGATAGCTGTAACATTGCGCAGCAGCTGATATCCGTAAGTGGTATGCCTGCGCACTTCTTCTATCTCATCAGCAGTCAGCGGTGTTGGCTTCTGCAGCAGTGACGAATCAACCTTAACGTTCCCTATATCATGCAGCAAGCCTGCAAATGCAGTCTGCATCCAATCCTTCTGCGGATACCCGCACCACTGGGCGATTTTGTAAGAGGTTAATGCAGAGAGCACGGCGTTGTGATAATTGTAATCCTGGTCAAAAAGAACACGCGGTGCAAACTTCAGAATATGATAGTCCTTCAAATGACTGATCAGTGCTTCCAACTGGCTTCGTAATTCAAGTATAGGCAATTGGGCAGCGGCAGCAGCAGCATAGCTTTTTTTAATAAGAGCCAACATCTTCTCATATTCATCGTGAAGCGGAGAATTGCTTTTGGCAAGCTGAGACTCATTGATTAATGCCCCTGGCTTGGAGGCTGCTTGCTTGGTGACTGCCTTGGCTGTCTCAGGAGCTTTGTTCTCTTCCTGTGCGCCTTCAATCTCTATGTGCTGGATCAAAAAAGCCTGCAGGATCTCAATATCCCGCGGCAGTATAATTTTTCCCTTGGTAAATAAAACGCCTCCCAAAGGTGTGACCACATCTTTAACAATCTTTGACCCCGGCTTAACTTCCCCTACGGAGATGCTCGGCATAAAATCAGCCCCTCTGTTTCTGAAACACTTGTGCCCAGTAATATAACTCTCTAATTATAGTATGGATAACCGCAGGCGACTAGATGGAGCAGGGATTTTCCTTAAATTAAATTGCAAAATATGTTCAATTCAATTGCAGGTACGCAAAAAGAGCATGAGTTTCTGCAATAGAAACCCATGCTCTTGATATTCATTTTACTCCAGATGATCCTCTTCGCCATCAGAGACTGTCTCAGACTGGATTTCTTCCCCAGCTTCCTCAACAACTCCGCCTGCCACTCCCTCGCCAGCCTCTTGCTCGGAGAATTCCTCCTCTTCACTCTTATCGGCTCTGCAGAGCGTAGCTACAGCATCATCTTCACGGATGTTAATCAGCTTAACCCCTTGAGCATAACGTCCCATGGTAGAAATACCATCCATACTAGTACGGATCAGGGTGCCGCTCGTTGTAATGATCATGAGGTCCTCGTCTTTTTTGACAACCTTCAGCCCGACTACAGGACCGTTCTTGTCGGTAAGGTTAATGGTCTTGATCCCTTTGCCGCCACGGGTCTGAGAACGATAGTCCAGGGCAGGGGTACGCTTGCCGTAACCCTTGGAGGTTACAATTAGTACCTCCAGCTCCTTGTCTACACAATCCATCCCAATAACATGGTCATTGGCATCAAGTGTAATACCTTTAACGCCGGTTGCACTGCGCCCCATAGAACGGACATCATTCTCTGAGAACGTAATCGACATCCCGCGTGCAGTACCGATAATCAGGTTTTGCTCACCATCCGTCAGCTTAACCTCGATTAGAGAGTCTTCCTCACGGAGATTGATCGCAATCAATCCGCCTTTGCGGATATTGTTGTAATCCTCCAGAGGTGTCTTCTTGACGATCCCTTCACGGGTCGCAAAGAAGAGGTATTTATCGCTGTCGGCATCTTCCACCTGGATTACAGCACTAATCTTCTCACCTTGTTCAATCTGAATCAGGTTGATGATTGGTGTCCCCCGCGCAGTCCGTCCAAGCTCCGGAATCTCATAAGCCTTGATCCGGTATACCTTGCCCTTATCGGTAAAGAACATCAGGTAATTGTGGGAGTTGCTCACAAAGAGATGTTCCACGAAGTCCTGGTCTTTGGTATCCATCCCCATAACGCCGCGGCCTCCGCGCTTCTGGCTGCGATAGGTGCTGACCGGCAGACGCTTAATGTATCCGGTATGCGTAATAGTGATGACAACCTCTTCACGCGGAATCAAATCCTCATCAAGGATGCTTTCTTCCCCAATCGTGATTTCTGTACGGCGGTCATCAGAATACCTGTCACGGATCTCCTGGAGCTCGTTGCTGATAATCTCCAGTACCAGATGCTCATTAGCCAGAATCTCACGGTACTCAGCAATCTTAGCCAACAGCTCATTATATTCGTTCTCGATTTTTTCACGTTCCAAGCCGGTCAGACGCTGCATCCGCATATCCAGGATGGCTTGTGCCTGCTCTACGCTGAGGCTGAATGTGCTCATCAAGCCATCCCGCGCAATATCAGTTGTACGGGAAGCGCGGATCAAGGCAATAACCTCATCCAAATGATCCAGTGCGATACGCAATCCTTCCAGAATATGCGCCCGTGCCTCAGCTTTTTTGAGATCGAAAATCGTCCGGCGCCGGATAACTTCAATCTGATGCTGCAAGTAATGGTACAGTACATCCCGGAGATTAAGAATCTTCGGTTCGTTATTAACGATAGCAAGCATGTTGATACCAAATGTAGACTGCATCGAGGTATGCTTGTAAAGATTATTCAGCACTACATTCGGGTTTACATCACGTCTCATCTCAACAACTACACGCATACCATTGCGGTCCGATTCATCCCGAAGATCTGTAATGCCTTCAATCCGTTTCTCCCGCACTAATTCGGCGATCTTCTCAACCAATCTGGCTTTGTTGACCTGGTAGGGCAGCTCACTTACAATGATCCGCGCTTTCCCGTTATTTTCTTCGATATCCGCTTTGGCCCGCATAGTTACCGATCCGCGGCCAGTACGGTAGGCTTGACGGATGCCCTCACGGCCTAAAATGTAACCAGCCGTCGGAAAATCCGGGCCTTGAATATATTCCATGAGTTCCATAGGTGTAATGTCAGGATTCTTGATCATCGCCTGTACACCGTCAATAACCTCCCCAGATTATGAGGAGGAATATTGGTAGCCATACCTACAGCGATACCAGATACCCCGTTAACAAGCAGGTTCGGATAGCGGGCAGGCAATACTACGGGCTCATTCTCTTCACCATCATAGTTGGGTGCGAAATCAACCGTCTCTTTGTTCAGATCGCGTAGCATTTCTCCGGCAATTTTGGAAAGCCGGGCTTCGGTGTACCGCATGGCTGCAGCCATGTCGCCGTCAATAGAACCAAAGTTCCCGTGCCCATCGACGAGCATATACCGCATTGAGAAATCCTGCGCCATCCGGACCATCGTTTCATAAACAGCAGAGTCCCCGTGAGGATGATACTTACCGATAACCTCACCGACGATTCTTGCTGATTTCTTATGAGGTTTATCGGCAAACATTCCAAGTTCCGACATCGCAAACAAAATGCGTCGGTGGACAGGCTTAAGTCCGTCCCGCACATCCGGCAAAGCCCGGCTTACAATGATGCTCATCGCGTAATCCATAAAGGATTCGCGCATTTCCTCACCAATGTCCCGATCTTTGACTTGCGGGTTATTTTGTTCAGCCATGAGTTGCTGGACCTCCTTCAGTTAAAAACCGCTACCCTTAATTATATTACTTTCACAAAAGCAGCACAATTAAACATGATAGCCTTTTATCTTCTATAATGATTTTCTTTGGCGGGATACGGATAGACGCCCGCTCCGCCATTGCCTTCAGCACATAGAATGTAAAGACAAGAAGAAAGGCTTATAACTCTTATTTTGTCCCAAAAGACATAGCCCCATATCCTTATATTATAACATTGTTTGAGTTGCTTGTCCTGAAATTTCAGCTGCCAATGCCTGACTCTATGAATATGAATTGGATGTTACTGCTCGTAATACTTTGAAGGAGGCAGGTCATGAAGATTCAGCGGGTGTCCAGTAAATGGGCCAAGACGAAAGTCATTTTACCAAACCGTCAGCTGGCTGTATACATTCCCGAAACACGAAAATACAGCCTGGAGGCGTTAGTAGAACTGCTTGGGATTTACGGAACGGTATATATTAAGCCAGATCGAGGGACTTTTGGCAGCGGGGTAATGAGGGCAGAACAGCGTACGGTTCATTTAAGCCCCAGTGACCGCCAACCAGGGAGCAGTGACCGCGCTTTAACCCATGGGATCGTGGAGAGTGAAGCAGTTGTTGAACAAAAGGTAATGTATATTCTGCGCTATGCAAAAGATGCAGAGGCCTTCTCCTCACCACAGGAGCTGCATGCAGCTTTGCTGCTGCGGATTAAAGGACGTACGTATTTGATTCAGCAGGGCATTGATCTGCTCTGTTATCAGGACCGGCCTTTTGATCTGCGGGTACTTACGCAAAAAAACCTTTCAGGGGCATGGGAAACCACGGGGATGCTGGGCAGAGTGGCTGCTCCACAAAAAGTTGTCACTAACTACCACAGTGGGGGCAGCATTTATACCGTTCGCAATCTGCTAAAAACGCATATGATTCCAGATGAAATGAACGCGGCCATCCAGCAGTTGAAATTAATGGGCGAAAAAATTGCCGCACAGCTGGAAACCGCCTATCCGGGTCTTAAAGAGATTGGACTTGATGTAGCTATAGATTCACATCATGATCTTTGGCTGCTGGAGGTTAACACGCTTCCATCCATAGTTATATTCGGCAGTTTTCAGAATAAGTCTATTTACCGCAAGATCCGCCGTTATGCCCGGGCTTACGGTAGATTAAAAAAAACCCGCCACACCTCAGTCCGTCGGCACAAACGGGCTAAAAGGCATTAAAAAAGAACCTCCGCTCTCTTATTTATCGCAAATAGAGAAAACGGAGGTTCCTTACAACAAACTGCCGTGTATTAAATATCCAGGTTGCGCACGGATTGTGCATGCTCCTGAATAAATTCCCGCCGCGGCTCAACATTGTCGCCCATCAGCGTATCAAAGATTCCGTCTGCGAGAATCGCATCCTCGATGGTGACCTGCAGCATCATACGGCTCTCAGGGTCCATAGTCGTATCCCACAGCTGTGCCGCATTCATTTCCCCAAGACCTTTATACCGTTGAACGTTGACTTTAACATTCTCGCCGAAGCTGGCAATAATCTCATCACGTTCCTTCTCGGTCTGAGCATAGCGGACGACCTTATTGCGCTCGATCTTAAACAGCGGCGGCTGGGCGATATAAATATAGCCCGCTTCGATAATCTTCCGCATGTAGCGGTAGAAGAAGGTCAGCAGCAGTGTTCTGATATGGGCACCGTCGACATCCGCATCGGTCATGATAACAACCTTATGGTAACGGGCTTTGGACAGATCGAAATCATCACTGATGCCGGTTCCCAGAGCGGTGATAATCGCCCGGATTTCGGCATTGGACAATATACGGTCAAGCCGCGCTTTTTCAACGTTCAGGATCTTGCCGCGCAGCGGCAGAATCGCCTGGAAATGACGGTCACGGCCCTGCTTGGCAGAACCGCCTGCGGAGTCCCCTTCGACAATGTACAGCTCGCTGATGGAGGCATCCTTGGAGGAGCAGTCAGCCAGCTTCCCCGGCAGGGCGCTTACTTCAAGTGCACTTTTGCGGCGGGTCAGTTCACGGGCCTTGCGGGCCGCTTCACGGGCACGGGAAGCCTGCATGGATTTCTCCAGCACACGCCGGGAAACCGCCGGGTTCTCTTCCAGGAACTCCTGCAGCTTCTCTCCGAATAGAGATTCTACAACACCACGGACTTCACTGTTGCCCAGCTTGGTCTTGGTTTGGCCTTCAAATTGCGGCTCAGGAATCTTGACGGAAATAATCGCAGTCAGCCCTTCACGCACATCATCACCGGTAAGGTTGGAGCTGCTGTCCTTAATGACTCCTGTTTTACGTGCATAGTCATTGATGATCCGGGTTAATGCGCTTTTGAAGCCGGATTCATGGGTCCCGCCCTCATGAGTATTAATATTATTGGCAAAAGAGTAGATGTTCTCTGTATAGGAATCGTTATACTGCAGAGCCACTTCCACCGCAATCATATCACGGGAACCTTCTACGTAGATTGGTTCTTCGTGCAGCGCTTCTTTTTCTCGTTCAGATATTTTACATACTCAACGATACCGCCCTCGTATTTGAAAACATTCGACACACCGGTGCGTTCATCCAGCAGCGAAAGCTCAATGCCCTTGTTAAGAAAGGCTAATTCGCGAATGCGTGTAAGCAATGTCGTATATTCAAACACTGTCGTTTCGGTGAAAATCTCTGGATCCGGAAGAAAGGTTGTGGTTGTCCCTGTCTCATCGGTATCCCCAACGATCTTGATATCATATTGCGGCGCACCGCGTCTATATTCCTGCTGGTAGATGTGGCCGTCACGCTTGACGTTCACCACAACCTTCTCGGACAAGGCATTTACGACGGATATCCCTACACCGTGCAAACCGCCTGATACTTTATATCCGCCGCCGCCGAATTTTCCCCCTGCATGCAGGACCGTCATGACGACTTCGAGCGTCGACTTCTTCAGCTTTACATTCTCGCCGACAGGGATACCCCGTCCATTATCTATTACTGTAACACTGTTATCCTCATGAATCTTCACTTGAATCCGGTCGCAATAGCCTGCCAGCGCCTCATCGATACTGTTATCGACAACCTCCCAGACCAAATGATGCAGACCTTTGGCGCTGGTAGAACCGATGTACATGCCGGGACGTTTCCGAACTGCCTCCAGCCCTTCCAGTACCTGAATCTGGCTCTCATCATATGTCGGTTGATTCATTGACATGCCTTCACCTACTTCTTTCAGATTATCTCTTGTAACTCACACAACGTTATATTTCCAACAAGATTTTGGCTCTTTTTTTGAGAGTGGAGGAGGAGATAGGGGAATAATATACAGTATTTTTGGTTACGACAATGGACTTCGCTTCCTCTTCACCGATTCGTTCCAGTTTCTTGTCCTGCTCGGAATGAACAATGAACTGCTTCGATACCTTGGAGGACTTCTCAATCGAGATATCAAAAATAGCGATTAACTCTGAGGATCGAATAATCTTTTCCCCGCCCAAATGAATATACATGATCTTCCTCCGCTCTTTAGATCTCCACTTTGCCGTCATGCACATGATATAGGCTTGCGCCTTTTAATCTATCGGCACTCAGACTTTCAATCCCGGTGGCGGTAATAAAAGTCTGTACCTTGCTTTGAAAGGTTTCGATAAGCTGGGTCTGACGGTAGGGATCAAGTTCGGACAAAACATCATCAAGAAGCAGCACAGGATATTCTCCGATCTCCTCATGGATCAGCTCGATTTCCGCCAGCTTGAGCGATAAAGCTGCCGTGCGTTGCTGCCCCTGGGAGCCGTAGACCTGAGCTTCTCTTCCGTTGATAAAAAAGGACAGGTCATCCCTATGGGGACCCGTCAGCGTCATGCCGCGCCTGATTTCCTGATCTCTCGTTTGTGATAACTTTAACATAAAATTGTCTAATAAGACAGCTTCATCTTCCATTTCTCGCTCACCAAAAGAAGGAACATACAATAGTTTCAGCTCTTCTCCGCCGTTTGTAATGCCACGATGAATGCTTTCTGCCCATATTTGCAGCTTCTTTATGAATTCTTTCCTTTTTTTGACGATTTTAACACCATGTTCTACAAGTTGGGCATCCCATATCTCCAAAAGCTCTTTGCCGGCAGCTTCTTTGCCCCATAACTGTTTTAGCAAATTGCCCCTTTGGAGCAGGACCTTCTGATATTGCTGCAGATGAAACAGATAGCTCGGCTGCACCTGGCCAATTTCCATATCGAGGAATCGACGTCTTATCCCAGGGGTCCCTTTGACAATCTCCAAATCCTCCGGAGCGAACATGACGACATTTAAAGAACCGACGAACTCGCTGAGCCTGCGCTGCTCCAGTCCATTGATTTTGGCTTTTTTGCCCTGGGCGGATAAGGTCAGCTCCAGCTTCAGATCACCGTATTTCCGCTCCACCTCAGCCACGATCTGTGCAGAGCCTGCGGGGGCATCGAAGGAAATAAGCTCCTTATCTTTGGAGGTGCGGTGGCTCTTAGTCATTGCCAGAACGAACAAAGCCTCCATAAGGTTGGTTTTGCCCTGGGCATTCTGACCGAGGATCAGATTCACATCGCCCAGGCTCTCCAGACGCAGCAGCCCGTAATTGCGGTAATACTGCAGACCGATATTTTTGACAAACACGAAGCTGAGCCTCCCCGAGTGTTATTCTTTTATTCCGCCGCCTTCAACCTCGAAAACGCCGTTATCCTGAACCTCTACTTTATCACCCGGGTACAGCTTTCTTCCACGGCGGTCTTCCTTTTCCCCGTTGACCTGCACATATCCTTCCTGCAGCAAGGCTTTGGCCATCCCGCCTGTGGATACACAATCGGAGAGCTTCAAAAACTGGTCGAGCTTAATATATTCACTGTGGATAAGTATTTTTTTCATGAATTTCGTCCTTTCAGCCACTTATCCACATGTGGATGGACAGCGGCATTAATTGGTTGTCCGGTATGGAAGAATAACGTACAGGCTGCGGCTTTCATCCAGCGGCTTCAGAATGATCGGGCTCATCATTCCGGTGAAAGCAATGACGAGCTGTTCACTTTCTACAACCTTGAGCACATCCAGCATATATTTCGAGTTGAAGGAGATTTTCAGTGGCTCGCCTTTAAAATCAATAACCTCCAGCTCTTCCCGGACCTTCCCAAGCTCTGAGGAGCTGGATGAAATCTCAACATCACCGTTTTCCAGCGTCTGCATGCGTACGATATTCGTTTTTTCTTCGCGCGACAGCAAATAAGCACGGTCAATCGATTCGCTGAGTTTTTTTGTATCCAAAGTTAGTTCTGTTTTGTAGGCGGTTGGAATAATCCTAGAAGTATCCGGATAAATCCCGTCCAGGATCCGTGTATAGAACAGAACCTTGTCGATTTTGAACAGCACCTGGTTATCGGCGACGACAATATCCACGAGCATATTCTGGTCCGGAATGATTTTACTCAATTCGTTCAGGGTTTTACCCGCAATAACCACATTGGCAAATTGGACACTTTCCGTGCCCTCCAGATGCGCAGCTCTTGTAGCCAGACGGTGGCGGTCAGTGGCCGTAAATTTGAATTCATTGTCACTGAGATTCCACAGAATCCCTGTCAGGATAGGGGTCGTCTCCTGGGTGGAGATGGAAAAGGCGGTTTGTTTGATCATATTTTTCAGCAAATCGCCCGGCAAAGAGACCGTATCATTCTCTTCGATGCTGGGCAGTACAGGGAATTCCTCGGGATCTAGGCCGACGATTTGAATCTCAGTGGAACCGGAAGAGATATAGGTTTGGAAGCCTTCCTTGACTTCCATGTGAATTTCTTTGGAGGGAAGCTTTTTGATGATCTCCACGAAAAACTTGGCTGGAAGCACAACACTTCCGGGCTGCTCGACTTTTACGATCGTCTGGCTGTCATCTTCTGCTGGAATAAAGGATTGGATGGAGATATCCGTATCGCTGGCAGTAAGGGTAACTCCCTGGTGGCTGACTTCGAACTTAATACCGGTCAGAATCGGGATGGTAGTTCTGCTGGAGATTGCCTTGGATACGTGACCTATCGATTCGTTGAGCTCATTTTTAAGAATGCTTATTTTCATGATTTCACTCCTAGCTGAAAAATTGGGAAACCGGTGTTGGTTTGTTCACTTCGAAACGCGGCTCTTAGATGATGAATTATTATAGTTATTTAATAGTATTAGTAGTAGGGGCCCGGTTTATGTGGATAACCCGGAAAACAGCATAAAATTAAGCCTACCCACATGTGTATAGATTGTGTATAGGCTCTTTGTTCCTCTTAGGAAGGATTTTTAATTTTCTCCGCAAGATTATTTACCACTTTGTACAACTCCTGGTCTACCTTTAATGACTGTGTAATCTTCTCATGGGCATGGATAACGGTTGTATGGTCCCGTCCTCCGAACGCCTCTCCAATCTTCGGCAGCGAATAATCCGTTAACTCGCGGGAGAGATACATGGCGATTTGCCGAGGAAAAGCTACAGCCTTGGTGCGTTTACGCGCCTTGAAGTCTTCCATGCGCAAATTGTAATATTCTCCGACTTTTTGCTGAATATCACCTATGGTAATCATCTTCGGCCGGCTGGAAGGAATAATGTCCTTAAGTGCCTCGGCGGCCAGATGGGTCGTTACATCCTGGTTGGTCAGGGAAGAGTAGGCAACTACCCGGATTAGAGCACCTTCCAGCTCACGGATGTTCGTATCGATCTGATTGGCAATGTACATCATTGCTTCATTCGGAATGTCGAGGTTCTCCGCTTTGGCTTTTTTGCGCAGAATGGCAATTCGCGTCTCCAGATCCGGCGGTTGAATATCGGTGATGAGTCCCCATTCAAACCGGGAGCGCAGCCGTTCTTCCAATGTGGGAATTTCCTTTGGGGACGGTCGCTCGAGATAATAATTTGCTTGCGCTCTTCATGCAAAGCGTTGAACGTATGGAAAAATTCCTCCTGTGTTGACTCCTTGCCGGCGAGGAATTGAATGTCGTCAATGAGCAATATGTCAACATTGCGGTACTTGTTGCGGAAGCTTTCACCGCGGTTGTCACGGATGGAGTTGATGAACTCATTCGTAAACTTCTCGGACGAGATGTAAATGACCTTATTGTTAGGGTTGTGCTCCAGCACATAATGTCCGATCGCATGCATCAAATGAGTTTTGCCTAATCCTACGCCACCGTATAAAAACAGAGGGTTATAAGCCTTTGCCGGCGCTTCTGCCACAGCCAGTGAGGCTGCATGCGCAAAACGGTTGCCGGAACCGATGACGAACGTATCGAAAGTGTACTTGGGATTGAGCAAATGGGTCTGAGCTTCTTCACGCGATACCGCTGGGGAAGGGGCCGTTTGCTGCACGACCGGCTCGGCCGGCTTATTCTCCTCAATCACAAACTTGACCTCAACTTGCTCTCCGGTCACTTCATAAACCGTAGCTCCTACCAATTTGGTATAACGACTTTCCAGCCATTCTACAGCAAAGGTTGTAGGCGCCGAGATAATTAGAGCCTGGGGGCTGAAGGTAAGCGCCTTCGTTGCTTTAAACCAGGTATCAAAGCTCGGCTTGCTTAATTTGGTTTGAATAATCGATAAAATTTGCTGCCATAATTCGGAAGTATGGCTGTCCACAGACTGTCACTCCTTTAAATCTTCCAAATGTGGCGTCAGCCATGAAGTGGAAATGTCGAAGAAAATGGGTTGTTGCGAAATCTTATCCCCAATAGGCAATATATAGAGACAAAAAAATATGGATAAATTTGAATTGTTCACAACTTTATCCACAGCTTGTTGATAATATAGAGAACAAACAAATCTATTCACATTCAAAAGTAATACCATCATAGCAAAACCACCCTTGTTTTTCAATGAGCAGGGCCAATTTATCCACAAATTCAATCACTTGTGTATAAATTTTAAGAACAACACTACATATTGTTGATAATTTGTTCACGATTCGACATATCTCTTCGAAGCTCGACTTTTTTTATACACAGGTTGTGCGCAGCTGTGAGTAGTTCATTTTAATTTTGGTCACAGGTGGATAACTGTAAAACGCTGTGGATTATTTTTTGGGGAATCAGGACTGTGGATAATCGCCATGAAAAGAGAGGACTTGCATGTGGGCGGACAAGGTTGACTTTTGCAGCGATTATGTGTTTAAATATATAAAGGTGTTTTCTGTGAGGATATGTCTCCATATTAAAATGATAATACTTGTAGATACTGTCCCTACTTCAAGGACGGCTTAGTCCGTTTCTGCTTATATGACAGTAATTATGATCCTGTAAGGGAGGTGCAATACATGAGACCGACGTTCAAACCGAATGTGAGCAAACGCAAGAAGGTACATGGTTTCCGCAAAAGAATGAGCACGAAAAACGGCCGTAAAGTGCTGGCAGCCCGCCGCTTGAAAGGCAGAAAAGTTTTGAGTGCGTAAGTTAGACCACTTAGGGACCACTGCGGTGGTCCTTTTTTAAATGCATAGGGAGACAATTTATCTGCACCTCAAATGAATTGCTTCCTTATATGATATGATTTGGCTCTGCAGAGGAATACGCCTAAGTCAGTGTTGGCTATACTTTGCGGGGCCTTTTAATATATGCATGTATAGGGGTGGCCTGCAAGAGGTATGCAGCAAGAGCTGTTTATGCCGGCTCCCCGATGACAATACTAATTAGAAGATAAAATTCCGGAGCGCTGAGAATCCGGTCTTTGAATAGGAGATACCCGTGCACAAAAGTTTACGATTACGAAACCGTGCCGACTTCAGCCGCGTATACCGCCATGGGAAGTCATTTGCCAATCATCAGTTTGTAGTGTATTGGTTCAACAAAAAAGAGGTAGAGCGGTTCCGGCTGGGGGTGTCGGTCAGCAAGAAGGTCGGGAATGCGGTTGTCCGCAACCGGATGAGACGGCTGGTAAAAGAGATCGTCAGGCACCATGAACCGGAAATTGCCGGGGGGCTTGATATGGTGTTCATCGTAAGAAAAGGAGCGCTCTCCAAGGATTATGCCGAGCTGGAGAAAAGCGTGCTGCATGTGCTTCGCAAAGCCAAGCTGCTCAAGGCTTCACGCACGTAATGGGGGCATAAGGGGCTTGTTTATTTGTATTCATAAATATGGTATGATTTACGGTGCAATGGAATGTTTAAGAGAGGGGTTTTGAAGTGTCTCTAATGAAGACTAGACGAGGAAAATGGTTTCTTCTCCTCGGTGTAATGGTATTGATGATTGCTGTTCTGTCGGGGTGCGCTCCGTCGTCAACCGTGACGCACACTACGGAGGATTTGAAGAATGGAGGCTTCTGGCAGAGTAACGTCGTTTATTATTTTGCCATTGCGCTGGATACATTCGCCGAATGGTTTAATGGACAGTATGGTTTCGCCGTCCTTGTAATGGTTATCATTGTCCGTACGCTTATCCTGCCGCTAACGATGAAACAGGTGAAGAGCTCGCGTGCAATGCAGGCCATTCAACCAGAACTCGAAAAAATCAAGAAAAAATATAAAGATACACCTGAAAAGGTGCAGCAGGAAACGATGCGCCTGTTCCAGGAGAACAAGGTTAACCCAATGGCCGGCTGTCTGCCGCTGATTGTGCAAATGCCGATTTTTATCGCGCTTTACAACTCGATTTATTATAACCCGTCTCTGCGAGAGCACTCGTTCCTATGGCTGCAACTCGGCAAGCCCGATCATCTGTTCATCCTGCCTCTCCTTGCAGCAGCCACCACCTTCCTGCAGACCCGGATGATGACCAAGATGAACCCCGTACAGCAGCAGGGGCCAATGCAGTTCATGATGATGGTGTATCCGGTTCTGATCTTCATCATGTCCTACAACTTCCCGTCAGCGCTTCCGCTGTACTGGTTCTATAGTAACCTCTATACCATTATTCAGAACTACTTCTTATACCGCAACAACGACAAGACCAAACTGGCTGTCGCCACTGCCGGTGCCGGTGCAGGTAGTGCCAAAGAAGTCAATCTGGTAAAAAGCAAGAACACTAACGCGCGCAAGGATGTTACTCCAGCTGCGAAAGGCAATAGCAGCAAAGGAAAGAAGGAGGCCAAAAAGTCAAAATGAGCAAAGTCGTCGCGACAGGGAAAACCATTGAAGAAGCTGTAGAACGGGGACTGAGCCAGCTTGGAGTTCACAAGGACCGGGTAACGGTCAACGTACTTGAACAGCCATCAAGAGGATTCCTGGGATTGATCGGTGCGAAAGGTGCCAAGGTGGAATTGACCTTGATTGCCGAAGCGGCACCGGCATCAGCGGCGAGTGCTCCGTCTCTGCCTCAGCAGTCAACAAGAGAGAGCAAACAGGAGGCTGCCGGCGGTGTACCGCGCCAAGATTCCGGACACCCGGTGGAGGAAGCTTACCAAGAGGCCGTTCATTTCATTGTGGATGTCGCCAAGAGCATGGGGCTCGAGGTGGAAGTGGAAATCGTTCATGCCAAGGAATCGACAGTTCTGCAGATAGCTGGTCCGGATCTGGGGCTGCTGATCGGCAGAAGAGGACAAACTCTTGATGCTCTGCAGTATCTGGCCAATATTGTGGCCAACCGTTATTCCGATAGTTTTATCCGTCTTGTGCTGGATGCGGAGAACTTCCGCGAACGCCGTAAGAAGACGCTGGAGGAGCTGGCTGACCGTCTGGCAGGGCGGGTTGTCCGCACCCGCAAAGAGGTTGTGCTGGAGCCGATGTCACCGCAGGAGCGGAAGATTATCCACTCCAGATTGCAGGATCACAAGCAAGTGAACACGCTAAGCAAGGGCGAAGAACCGAACCGCCGTGTCGTTATCACATTGAAGTAGAGAATATATGCCGCAATGACTCCTTGACCAATGTAAGGGGTCATTGTTTTTTTGAAATAAAGAATCTTTCAGACAAGCTGAAGCAGATAAAATTGAGGTGAATAGAGAATGCATAGTGACACCATTGCTGCCGTATCGACGGCATTAGGCGAGGGAGGAATTGCAATTATCCGGGTTAGCGGCCCGCAGGCCATAGCGGAGGTGGCTCCGCTGTTCCGCAGCAAGACACCGCTGACAGAAGTGGAATCGCATACCGTTCATTACGGGCATATCATTAGTCCCGGTGATGGAGAGCGAATGGAAGAAGTGCTGGTAACTGTAATGAAGGGGCCGCGTTCTTTTACTACCGAGGATGTAGTAGAAATTAGTGCCCATGGTGGAGTAATTTCGGTACGCAGGGTAATGGACTTGCTGTTGCAGCGCGATATTAGACTGGCGGAACCCGGAGAGTTCACAAAACGCGCATTTTTGGGTGGACGTATTGACCTTTCTCAAGCGGAGGCGGTAATTGATCTGATCCGTTCCAAATCGGACCGGGCTTTTTCGGTTGCCCTCAAGCAGGTTAGCGGCTCCTTATCCGACAGGATTCATAAGCTGCGCCATACCCTTATTGAAATGCTGGCTCATATCGAAGTGAATATTGATTACCCTGAGCATGATGTGGAATCCTTGACTGCCGAATTTATTAAAGACAAAAGCAGTGAGGTTATGGAGGGGATTAACCAACTGCTCAAAACAGCAAATGAAGGAAAAATACTGCGCGAAGGTATCACGACGGCCATCGTCGGCCGCCCCAATGTAGGCAAATCCTCTTTGCTCAATGCGCTTGCCCGTGACAACAAAGCGATTGTAACTGATATTCCCGGTACAACACGTGATGTTATAGAAGAGTACGTAACCATTAACAATATCCCGCTTAAACTGCTGGATACCGCCGGGATTCGCGAAACCATGGATGTGGTGGAGAAAATAGGAGTCGAACGCTCCAAAGCGGCGTTTAGCGATGCAGATCTGATTCTGCTCGTTCTGAACGCTGCTGATGAACTGCATGAGGATGAATTGGCATTAATGGAACAAATCCAAGGTAGACAAGCACTGGTAATCATGAATAAAATGGACTTACCTTCCCGGCTGGAGAAGGACAAGCTGCTCTCTTATTTCAGTGAATCGAGCATTGTTCCGATGTCTGTGCTGGAGGAGGAAGGTTTGGATAAGCTGGAGGAAGCCATTTCCGGACTCTTTTTTGGAGGCAAACTGGAATCGGGCGACCTGACTTATGTAAGCAACGTTAGACATATCGCTCTGCTCAAAAAAGCACACAAATCGCTGCAGGACGCCTATGAGGCTGCGGATATGCTTATTCCCATTGATATGATTCAGATTGATGTGCGTCTGGCATGGGAACAGCTCGGAGAGATTATTGGTGATACGGCTGCTGATTCACTGTTGGATCAAATTTTTTCGCAATTTTGTTTGGGGAAATAACTGCGCTTGCTAAAGTGCAGCTACTATAAATAGAAGACCTGGGAGGTATCACATATGAGTTATGATGGAGGCAGCTATGACGTAGTGGTCATTGGCGCAGGCCATGCCGGCTGCGAGGCAGCCCTTGCCGCAGCACGAATGGGCTGCCGTACGCTGATGATTACAATTAACCTGGATATGGTGGCCTTCATGCCTTGCAATCCGTCCATTGGCGGTCCTGCCAAAGGGCATGTAGTGCGCGAAATTGATGCATTGGGCGGCGAAATGGGCCGCAATATTGATAAAACCTTTATTCAGCTGCGGATGCTCAATACGGGCAAAGGCCCTGCTGTACATGCATTGCGTGCACAAGCTGACAAATTCCTGTATCAGCATGCGATGAAGGAAACGATGGAGAACACACCGAATCTGACCCTTCGTCAGGGAATGGTGGAAGAGCTGATTGTAGAGAATGGCAGATGTGCGGGTGTAATTACGAAGACAGGTACAGTGTACCACAGTAAAACGGTTATCCTGACAACAGGAACCTATTTGCGCGGCAAAGTAATCATGGGTGAGCTGACTTATGAGAGCGGCCCAAATAATCAGCAGCCTTCGGTGAGACTTTCCGAGAATCTGCGTGAGCTTGGTTTTGACCTTGTACGTTTTAAGACAGGCACACCGCCACGGGTGCATAAGGATACCATTGATTTCTCCAAGACCGAGATTCAGCCGGGGGACGAGAAACCGAAGTTCTTTTCTTTTGAAACCAAATCATCCGATAATGAACAGCTTCCCTGCTGGCTGACTTATACTTCCGAGGTTACCCATCAGATTATAAATGATAACCTGCACCGGGCTCCGATGTTCACAGGTATTATTGAAGGAACAGGTCCAAGGTATTGTCCTTCTATTGAAGATAAGGTGGTCCGTTTCAGCGATAAATCACAGCATCAGATATTCCTGGAGCCGGAAGGAAAAAACACTGCGGAATATTACGTCCAAGGGTTGTCCACCAGTCTTCCGGAAGATGTTCAATTAGCCATCCTACGCTCTATTCCGGGAATGGAAAAGGTTGAAATGATGCGCAATGGTTATGCTATTGAATATGATGCAATGGTTCCAACCCAGCTCTGGCCTTCACTGGAAACCAAACGTCTGCCCGGGCTGTTCACGGCTGGACAGATCAACGGTACCTCCGGTTATGAGGAAGCGGCAGGACAAGGGATAATCGCCGGGATTAATGCGGCACGCAAGGTTCAGGAGAAGGAGCCTGTTGTGCTTGACCGCTCGCAAGGGTACATTGGCGTACTGATTGATGATCTGGTTACCAAAGGAACCAATGAGCCATATCGTCTGCTGACTTCACGTGCGGAATACCGCTTACTGCTTCGCCATGACAATGCGGATCTGCGCTTGACACCTATTGGTTATGAAATCGGTCTGATTCCCGAAAAGCGTTATGAAGCTTTCCTGGATAAAAAAGAACGGGTAGAGCGTGAAATCATACGTCTCCAGGAAACAAAAGTTAAACCTGTGGAGGTTAATGCCGCACTTGCCGAATATGAATCTGCACCTATTGTGGATGGAAGCAACTTACTGACCCTAATGCGGCGTCCGGAAGTTGCCTATAGCTTTGTTGACCTTGTTTCTCCTTCTCCTGAAGGACTTGATGAGGAGATGAAGGAACAAGTGGAGATCCAGATTAAATATGCTGGTTACATCGAAAAACAGCTTCAGCATGTTGAGAAGCTGCAGAAGATGGAAAAAAAGAAGATTCCAGATGATATCAACTATAACGAGATTCACGGATTGGCAATGGAAGCACGGCAAAAACTGACCAAAATCGCGCCTATATCAATTGGCCAGGCATCGCGGATTGCCGGTGTAACACCGGCGGATATTTCCATTCTTCTTGTGCATTTGGAGCACTATAACCGTGTAACGGCAGCGAAAGGATAATCTATGGATAACACTGCAGTGCAGTTTACCGCTTTATTGCAAGCACAAGAAATCACATTATCACCAAAGCAGCTGGAGCAGTTCGAGCTATACTTTTCAGAGCTTGTTTCATGGAATGAAAAAATGAATCTGACAGGCATAACCGAACGCGAGCAGGTGTACATGAAACATTTTTACGATTCACTTTCCCTGACGTTCTTCATGAATATGGGGGAGGTCAACACACTGGCAGATATCGGCTCCGGTGCCGGATTTCCCGGAATTCCCTTAAAAATCTGTTTTCCGCATTTAAAGCTAACGATCGTGGATTCTCTCAGCAAACGTATTTCTTTTTTACAGCATGTATGTGACACGCTGCAATTAAAGAATGTGCAGTTAATCCATGGCAGGGCAGAGGATGTTGCACGCCAGTTCATTCACCGCGATGCTTATGACTTGGTTACAGCGCGTGCAGTTGCACGCCTGTCGCTGCTGAATGAATTTTGTCTTCCGTTCACACGTAAAGATGGCTTGTTTGCGGCGATGAAGGGCAATGATTCGTCGGAGGAGTTAACAGAGGCTAAGCGCAGCTTCAAAGAGTTGCGTGCCGAATTACAGAAGGTGGAGTCATTCACACTTCCTATTGAAGAGTCGGCAAGGCATATTGTTTTCATCCGTAAAACAGGGGCTACACCGGCAAAATATCCGCGCAAAGCAGGAACGCCTGCCAAAGCTCCACTGATCTGATGTTTCACGTGAAACATTTACCATTCATATCTGGTGTCTACAAAATCAAGCTTCCCATCCTTGGGGGCTTGTTTTTTTGTTTTTCCTCCTATATAAATTGAACTTGAAAATATTACAATTAGGGGAAAGTGGCGGAGGAGAAGTTTGGAACTGTAGGAGCGGTAGCGTCCGCCTTTGTCTACGGATTTCAACCGCGAACAGCGATATACATTCAAGAAATCTGTAGACAACAGCGGCCGGAAGTCCAAACATTCTCTGGAGTCACGATCCATCCCAAATAGAAAAATCACAAGTTCAATTTATATAGTTGGAATGTAAACAACAGAAAATGCAGGAAAAATAGGTCTCTTTGGAGAATAGGATTATGGACTAAAAAGTGATAGAATAATATAGTAAGACTTTTCATGTGAAGGTGATTGAAGCGCTGGAGAATCTCCAACATACCTGAAGGCGATACGGGTATCGCTGCTTCGGAAGCATATGCTCCTTTTGAGGACGGCATAGCCGTTTCTACTTGCTGTACGATAAGCTTTTCGCTAGGCAAGGTCAAGAAGATCGTACTATAACGAAATTAGGTGGTTATGAACGGAATGAAAGAACAATTCACCAAGCTTTTTGGATTTACCGAGCGGAGCAGCGGAGAAGAGGTCAAACAGATCCCGGTTCATGAGGTCATCAGCAGTCCATATCAGCCACGGACGATTTTTGATGACGAAAAGATAGACGAGTTATGTCAGACTATCAAAACTCATGGGGTTATTCAGCCAATAGTTGTTCGCGTGCGTGATTCCCTGTATGAGATTATTGCCGGGGAACGCCGCTGGCGGGCAGTTAAAAAGCTGGGCATGGAAACAATCCCGGCCATTGTTCGTGAGTTCAATGATTCCCAGGCTGCTTCTATTGCTCTAATCGAAAATTTGCAGCGTGAGGGTTTGACCTCAATCGAAGAGGCTATCGCTTATCAAAAATTAATCGATCTTCATCAGTTGACTCAAGAAAGCCTGGCACAGCGGCTTGGCAAAAGCCAATCAACGATTGCCAACAAAATTCGCTTGCTGCAGCTCCCTGAACAAGTGAAAACAGCATTGATGGAAAGACAAATCACGGAACGCCATGCGCGTTCACTGCTGTCGCTGGACAGTGTAGAAATGCAACTGAAGGTGCTGGGTGAAATCATTGCCAAAGGGCTGAATGTGAAACAAACAGAAGCCCGCATTGCCTTTTATAAAGAAGTTTCAAAGACTAAAAAGTCAAAACGGGTTTCCTACACGAAGGATGTTCGTCTCGCTCTTAATACAATTCGCCAATCCATTGATATGGTTACTGGTTCGGGAATGGAGATTAAAACCTCTGAAAATGACCGCGGCGACCATTACGAGATTGTTATTCAAATTCCAAAGAGATAAATGGTTTAAAAAGCTGAAGGCGGCCCTGAGGTGATTGGCCGCCTTTTCTGTGACCTGAACCGGCGCCTCTTGCCAAAAGATCAAACATGAAGCTAACCCTGTAAATTTGCCTATATTTCTCGTAAATTGATGCCACAATTCAACAGGCGATTGCGCCGTTACAACTCATGACCTACAAGATGATTCTTTCTAACAATTCGAGGTGAAATTAGTGTCCAAGATTATTGCCATAGCAAATCAAAAAGGTGGTGTCGGTAAAACAACGACCTCTGTCAACCTGGGTGCCGGAATGGCTACCTTAGGAAAAAGAGTGCTTCTGGTTGATATCGATCCACAAGGAAACACTACTAGCGGCGTTGGCATCAACAAAGCGGATGTAGCAAATTGCATTTATGATATTCTTATTAATGAAGCAAATCCACAGGAAACGATTTTGGAGACCCAAATCGAAGGACTTCATATTATTCCGGCAACGATTCAATTGGCAGGTGCAGAGATTGAATTGGTGTCCACCATTTCCAGAGAGCTGAAGCTAAAGAAAGCATTGAATGCGGTCAAGTCGAATTATGATTATATTATTATCGATTGTCCACCTTCATTGGGCATTCTTACCATTAATTCACTTACAGCCGCAGATTCCGTAATTATTCCAATTCAATGTGAGTATTACGCTCTGGAGGGTCTAAGTCAACTATTGAATACTGTGCGTCTGGTTCAGAAGAATCTCAATCCTCATCTGAAGATAGAGGGAGTTCTATTGACGATGCTGGATGCCAGAACGAATCTGGGGATTCAAGTTATCGAAGAAGTGAAAAAGTATTTTCAGGAGAAGGTCTATAGAACGATTATTCCTCGTAATGTGAGATTAAGTGAAGCTCCATCACATGGACAATCGATAATTACGTATGACAATCGCTCCAAAGGAGCGGAAGTGTACCTAGAGTTGGCAAAGGAAGTGATCTCTTATGAGTAAGCGTTTAGGGAAAGGTCTAGATGCATTAATACCATCCTTGTCAATCAACGAAGATGATAAGGTTGTGGAGATACCTTTAGGACAGTTGCGGGCGAACCCCTATCAACCGCGCAAGGATTTCAATGAGGACGCGATCCAAGAGTTGGCTGAATCGATAAGACAACATGGGGTGATCCAGCCGATCATCGTCCGGAGTGTTCTAAAGGGTTATGAAATTATCGCCGGTGAACGCAGATTCAGGGCATCGCAGTATTGTGGAAAAGCAACAATTCCTGCTGTTGTACGAAGTCTCAGCGATCAGCAGGTTATGGAAATCGCACTTATTGAGAACCTGCAGCGTGAAAATCTTAATGCGATGGAAATTGCAGTAGCTTATCAAGGGCTGATGGATCAATTTGCGCTTACCCAGGAAGAGCTTTCACTAAAGGTGGGAAAATCCAGATCGCATATTGCTAACTTTTTACGTCTGCTGTCCTTACCAGAAGAAGTGAAGGAATATGTTTCACGTGGAACAATTTCTATGGGGCATGCTAGAGCAATTGTAGCACTGAAAGATCCTGAAACGGTTAAACAACTGGCAGAGCAATGCGTGGAACAACAATGGAGTGTTAGAGAGCTGGAAGAGGTTGTGAAGAACCTTGACCGCAAACCGGCCGGAGCGATTAAAGCGAAAGTTGTGAAACGCGATCCATACATTGATAATGTGGAAGAACAATTGCGCGAGAGATTTAAGACGACAGTGAAAATAAAACAGGGCAAGGAAAAAGGGAAAATTGAATTGAACTATTACAGTGCCCAAGACCTGGAAAGGCTGTTGGAGTTATTGGGTAATTGATATGGATATCTTTGTCTGAAAAACATATCCTGAGATATCCCTTAAAACGGATATGGAGGGATATGTTTTTTTAAAATTATAAGGTAAGGGTGAGGAGATGGAGGAGCTCGTTTATTTAGATCATGCGGCAACATCATGGCCGAAACCGCCTGAAGTTGCCGCGGCCATGATGGATGCGTTGCAAAACTCCGGTGCAAATGCCGGACGTGGAAATCATTCGCTGGCGATTGGGGCAGGACGGGTGATGGTGAGAGCGCGGAATAAACTCGCTGAACTTTTTTCTGTCTCCAATGCCCAGGATATTGCCTTTACCCAAAACACCACAATGGGGCTAAATATGGCTATACAGGGTACACTTCAACCAGGGGATCACGTTATTACTACAATGACGGAACATAACTCCGTGCGCAGGCCTTTAGAATTTTTACGCCAGACGTTGGGCATTTCTATTGATTATGTGCAGGTGGACCCTGAAGGACAGGTGGACTTGCTTGAACTGCAGAGGACCTTTAGAGCTAACACCAAAATGATGATATGCAATCATAGCTCAAATCTGCTGGGGAGTATTCTGCCAATTGGGGAGATCGGTGATATTGCCCAAGCTAAGGGTGCCTTGTTTCTGGTGGACGCAGCTCAAAGCGCCGGTTCTTTAACCATTGATGTGAAAAAAATGAATATAGATTTGCTTGCTTTTCCTGGGCATAAAGGTCTGCTGGGCCCGCAGGGGACAGGAGGACTGTACATCGCGCCTGATCTGGATTTAACCCCGCTGATGCAGGGAGGAACCGGGAGCCAGTCGGAAAATAGCGGACAGCCCACTGTCCGTCCTGACCGTTATGAGGCTGGGACCCAAAACGGGGTGGGCATAGCGGGACTGCTGGCGGGTGTGACCAAAATAATGTCGCTCGGACCGGAAAATATTCACCGCCAAGAGTGGGAGTTAACTCAGAAATTGATGGAAGGACTGTCCGTTATTCCTGGAATCCGGCTGCTTGGGCCTAAAATGGGTTCAGAGCGGAGCGGGATCGTATCCTTCGTGGTTGAGGGGCAGGATTCGGCTGATATCGCCCACCGTCTGGACCGTAAATATAATATTGCGGTGCGGGCAGGCATGCATTGTACTCCGCTAGCCCATAAAGCCGCATATACATTAGAAAGTGGAGCCGTGAGAGCAAGTGTGGGCGTTACTTCGACAGAAGAGGATGTTGACCGGATGGTAGCTGCCATGCTGGAAATGTACGGCCGCACAAGTGTAAGATGAGATGCAGTGGAAAACTGGACTGTCCTTTGTTAAGAAAAGCAAAGCTTTATCAAATAGAAGATGGATGATATAGTGCGTCAAACAGGTGGGTTCTTATATCTATACAGAAGGATGGTTCAACCATGTCGGAGTTAAATGAAATTATTAGTGAGCAGCTGTCAATGTTTATCATGGGTTTTGCGCTGATCATCGTCGTGCTGGCAATTGTATTGATGATACAGGGAGCGAAGATCCGCAAAATGCGGCGGAAATATGAAGCTATGATGAACGGCAATGGAATTGAAGATCTGGAGAGTTTATTGATCGATCTCAAAAATCAGGGGGATATGCTGGAAGAAGTTCAACGCGAGCAAAAAACAATAATCGAGGCAGCACAGGTCAAACTCCGCGGCATGAAGTCAAAGGTTGCGTTGAAACGGTACAATGCTTTTGGAGAGCGGGGGAATGACCTGAGCTTCTCGCTTGCTATCATTGACGACAACCGCAGCGGTGTAGTCTTGACCAGTCTGCATAACCGCGAAAATTCGTATATCTACTCTAAACCGCTGGAGGGCGGGGAATCGCAGTACCCGCTGTCACCTGAGGAAAAAGAAGTTATCGCTCTCGCGTCGCAGCAGAACTAGCATGGAGATTCCATTGTTTCAAGGCGGAATAGAGACTGGAAGCAATGATATCCGACAATCGCATGACCAGACTTAACCTTGTATTCTGCAGGACGAAGTACTCCATAAACCCGCCGACATTTACAATTCCGGTGAGATGAATATCTCCGACAGGGGGAAGCTGCTTATTCACCCCGGCTCCGGGCCTCAGCGGACCATCAACTACCTGAATGCAGCCGACACTGGCGGAATGGCCCAGGCAGGCATCGATGCCGATGATGAATGGATTATTGTGTTTTTCGTGAATAAGGGTAAGGGTTTCTTCTAAATTCACAGCGTGCACAGGCTCGTCTAATGTCCCGTATAAATGAAATAGGGGGCTGTGGAAGCGGGCCAGTGCAGTCCCGACAAGGGGCCCGAGCGAATCGCCTGTTGAACGGTCTGTCCCCACACAGACGATAATGATGGGTGTGTCCGCATTGGTGCGGGAAAAATGAAACAGCAGCCGGTGCGTAATGGCGGAATAGATATTGGGATCAGCATGTGATATTTTTAAGCAAGACGGTTCCGGCAAAGGGACAGCTTTCGAAGAAGAATTCATATATGATCTTCCTTTCTAGGCGGAGCAGATGTAAAAATACCAGCAAGGTTAGCAATTGACCTATCAGCTTGATAGCCTGCTAATGTTCCTAGTATATGGATGAAAAATGTTTTTTATACTTCGCGGAAAAGAGATAGGACGATAAACCCAGAAGGAGACTTGCATATGGATGAGGAACTCCTGATTGCTTTTGACTCGACCCAGCAGGCGCTGCGCGCAGAGATGCTGCTTGAATATGCAGAGATCGAAATTGATATTTTTCCTACTCCGAAGGAGATTACGGCAGGGTGTGCAATGTCGATCCAATTCTTTCGCGGAGCCCTGGGAGAGGTCCGGAAGATTGTAGCAGAGCAGCATGTTGAAATCCGCGGAATATTTAGAGAGGTGGAAGAAGGCGGGTACGCATTAATTGGGGAAAAGGAGGGGTTAGATGAATAGGTGGATGCTTGAGACATTGACTGCCGGTGATGCGGTAAAAGAAGCGGTGCGGTTCAAGGATAGGGTATGGAACTGGGTAACAGATGCTGAAATGTGGGCGGATGTACTATTTGCAGGACTGCGTATTCTTTTAATCTTTATTTTGACCCGGATCATTATAAAAGTCGTATACAAGGTGATTGACCGTTCAATGGAAAAGGAGAGCCGCGGAAGACTATTGGGAGATAGCCGCAGATTCTCAACCGTTGGCGGGCTGCTGAAAAATGTGGTTACGTTCATTTGCAATTTTGTAATGATCATGCTGGTTCTTTCTGAGTTCCATTTCGATTTGGGACCATTATTAGCCGGAGCCGGTGTCGTCGGACTTGCCATCGGGTTTGGCGCGCAGAGTTTGGTCAAAGATGTCATTACAGGCTTTTTTATTATCTTTGAGGATCAGTTCGCAGTTGGCGATGTGATTCAGACCGGGACCTACAAAGGGACGGTAGAAATGATTGGCCTCAGAACGACGAGGCTGCTCAGCAGCACCGGTGAGGTGCATATTATCCCCAATGGCACCATTATCAACGTAACAAATTATTCGCTGGCCAATGCGCTCGCAGTTGTAGATGTTCCCGTAAAGATCGAACGGGGGCTGGAGGCTACGCTCGCTCTGATCGGAGAAGCGCTAAAGGGGATAGAAGAGCGGAACTCAAATGTCATAGCCTATCCGAATATTCTGGGGATTCAGTCGATGAGCACCTCGGAATATGTGATTCGTGTAGCGGCCAATTGTCTTCCGAATGCCAGGGATGCAGCAGAGCGGCAAATTCAGAGCGATATCAAGCGGGCATTGGAGAAACAGACGGCGCTGGAGGCGGCTAAGGCTGAGCAGGAGGCGCGTGAACAAGCGGAACAGGCTGAAAGGGCTGCGAGGGAAATGGAGGCCTTGGAGGCGCCGCAGAGCGGGCGCGAATCATCGGGGGTCAGACCTGACAGACAGGTTGCCGCCACGCATGAGGGTGAAAAGGGGGAGAAGTAATGGAACGGAAGATTTTTGGGCTTGGCGATATTGTTCTCATGAAAAAGCCGCATCCTTGCGGCACTAATGAAATGGAGATCATCCGGATGGGGATGGATATCCGGATTAAATGTACCGGCTGTCATCACAGTGTGCTCATTCCCCGGGCTAAGTTCGAGAAAAATATGAAAAAAGTGCTGCGTTCCGCCGAGGGTGAAAACCACGAATAATTAAACTTGCAAAAGTAAAACTGGCATGGTACAATAAATCTTGCTGCGGAGAGGTACCCAAGAGGCCCAAGGGGGCTGACTCGAAATCAGTTAGGCGTGTCACAGCGTGCGTGGGTTCGAATCCCACCCTCTCCGCCATTCAGTTCTACATACATTCACTTATGGATCCTTCGTTGAAATAACGGAGGATTTTTTTATTGTCTAGAAAATTATACAATGTCAAATTTAAAAAAAACAAAAGAGGGACCTTTTCGGGTCCCCCTTGAGAGGCAGTACATCAATGATGTTCGGATTTTATCTGTCTATAGCCGCTAAAGTGATGCAGGTTTTGCCAGGCTTAACCCTTTTTTAAGGGGCAGCCTTTACTCTCCCCGACTTACAATAGATGCTGATTCAGAATCCTTGTGATTGTGTTCGTCTACGACGTCCAACGGAACCACACCTCTCTTTTGTACTGCCTGGGAATAGTATGTGCCATGGTGCTTTTTTTATACATGCAGCGAAAAAAATTAATGAACCCGCGCCTTTTCAGCTTTTTTCCACTTGCGGTTTTTGTTAGTGGTTTCGGGAAAGGTATCACCCTTCTTCATTTCAATTCGTTTGGGGTTCTGAATTTGGGTGTGAAAGCTGCGTGCTTCGCCTACCTCCGTATAGATGCCCGGATTAGGGGCTTTGTCGCCTTTTTCGTATTCGGTTTGCTCGCCCATTGAACCATTCCTCCTTAACAAAAGTGAGTATTGCTGTGTTATTGTGTGCGTGCGGCACGCTCTTCATGTAACCAAAAAGTGCCCGTGAAGCCTTCTTCATAAATACTACTTGCACTCTTCTGGACAATTTGGTATATTACTTTGGTGCGAGTCTATGTTTGTGCTCGTTCCTTGCTCCTGACGTGATCAGGGGCCGCAGACCATAAGGAGGTGAAAATTATGCGCAAATATGAAGTCATGTACATTATTCGTCCTGACATTGAACAAGAAGCCGTTCAAGCAGCAGTCGAAAAATTCCAAGGCATCATCTCCAACGGCGGAGAAATTACGAAAGCACGAAGTGCAAGGTAAACGCCGTCTTGCGTATGAGATCAAGAAATTCCGTGATGGCGTTTATGTTCTGGTTAACTTCACTGCAGAACCTGCAGTAGTTACTGAATTGGAACGTATCATGAAGATTTCCGACGAAGTCATTCGTTATCTCATTACGAACGACGTTGCCTAAGATCTGAACAAGCTTTGTAGCGAATCGCTTATAAGGAGGGGACAGAATTGTTGAACCGTATCATTCTGATCGGCCGGTTGACCCGTGACCCGGAACTTCGTTATACTCCTGCTGGTGTTGCTGTAACGCAGTTTACGCTCGCCGTAGACCGCAACTTTACGGGCCAGAACGGTGAACGCGAAGCGGACTTCATCCCGGTGGTAACCTGGAGACAGCTGGCTGAGACCTGTGCCAATTACTTGCGCAAAGGACGTCTGACAGCGGTGGAAGGCCGCATCCAAGTACGGAATTACGAGAATAACGAAGGCAAACGTGTATACGTTACTGAAGTTATTGCCGATAATGTCCGTTTTCTGGAATCCTCGCAGAATCGTGAAGGCGGCAATGCGCCAAGTGGCGGGAATGTACCTGAAGAACCATCTTATGGTGGCGGCGGTAACAGTGGACGCGGAAATAACAATAATTTCTCGCGTAACAACAATAATCAAGATCCTTTTTCGGGCGATGGAAAACCGATCGATATATCGGACGATGATTTGCCATTTTAATTAGGAAAGGACTGAACTGACATGGCTTTCAAACAAAGAGAAGGCGGAGAAAACGACAAAAGACCGGCACGTCGTGGTGGACGCAACAAGCGCAAAAAAGTGTGCTACTTCACTGTGAACAAGATCACTCACATTGATTACAAAGACACTGAGCTTCTGAAGAAGTTCATCAGCGAACGCGGAAAGATCTTGCCGCGTCGTGTAACAGGTACAAGTGCAAAATACCAACGCGCTCTGACCATTGCTGTAAAACGCTCGCGTCAAATCGCGCTGCTGCCTTACACAACGGAATAGGACGTTTTACGAAGCAGCCGATCAATCGGCTGCTTTTTTACTTTTCAGAAAAAATCTGCAGTTTGCAGATCAGACATTTGACGCAGACAGCGGAATGTAGTAAATTACAGGTATCCTATAACTAAAGGGGAAATTTTGATGTTGGTGAGCGTTCTTAACTAAGCAATTTCATATCGTCTGACCCGTAAGCTGTACAGGGCCCGCTATATTCATAAAGCGGGTTGTGTTTGAGTATGTCCGGCAGGATGTATTCCAGTTTCGGCAGGATGGATGAATTAGTTAAGGACACACGCGAAGCGTCATATGGCCTCTTTACGGCTGTTGTTCTCTTTGTGAATTTAACCGTGCTCTTGCAGCACGGTTTTTTCTGTTTTCAGGCTGAATTTCCCCTAAGCGGGAACCGGCTGAAACACAAAGAGAATGGCAGCAGCAGATGAGGGCAAGGACCGCCGTAGTGGCAGTCTTTGCCCTTTTTGCGTTGGGGCAGAACAGAAAACCGTCCTGGGAGCCGGGCGGGGTATAAGGAGGAAAGGTACCCATGAATACAGACAGCCAAATCACACTGCAATACGAGGAAATGAAGCAGGATCTTGGACGTTATGCAGTATCTTATGAGGGCAGGAAGGCGGTGAGCGGACTTGCGCCTATGACCTATCTGCCAGCGGTTCACCGGGCGCTGGATGAAACGGCTGAGGCAAAGGAGCTTCTGGAGAAAGGGGCAAGCGTACCGATTCCTTCTCTGGAGGGAATGGAGTGGCTGATGTCTCTGCTGGGAACCGGGTATTTGTACAGCGAGAAGGATTTTATGGCGGTCTCGGTGTTTCTGCAAAGCTGCAGCCAGCTCCGTAAATACATGCAGGCCAAAGAGCAGAGTGCTCCGCGAATTGCATCCTATGCGGCGTCTCTGGTGGAACTGAGCGGGGTGCGCGAGGAGATTGAACGCTGCATCCGGTTAGGGACCATTGACGACCACGCCAGCAAGGGGCTGGAACGGGTCCGGAAACGGCTGGCTGTGGCTAAAGACCGGCTGCAGCGAAAGATTGAAGCTGTAATGGCCAAACACCAGGGAATCCTGCAGGAAAATCTGGTTAGTATGCGTGGCGGGCGGTATGTGATTCCAGTGAAACGGGAATATCACAAGCAGGTAAAGGGAGCGGTGCTGGATCAGTCTACCAGCGGGCAAACCGTATTTGTAGAGCCTTATGAGATCGCTTCGCTACAAGGGGAGCTTGAATTGCTGGCTGCTGAAGAGGCCAGGGAGGAGATGCTGATTCTAAGCATGCTGACCGGCCTGCTGGAGCAAGAACAGGCGGCGCTGCGGCGGAATATTGAGATCACGGGCAATTACGATTTTATCTTTGCCAAAGCCAAATACGCCCGGACGATGGGGGCGAGAAGTGTGGCTCTGAACGACCGCGGCTATCTGAGAATGAATGGGGGCAGGCATCCCAAGCTGGAGGGAATGATTCCCATCAGTCTGGAATTCGGCAACGGATACAAATCACTAATAGTCACCGGCCCCAATACAGGCGGCAAAACCGTTGTGCTCAAGACGCTGGGACTATTAACCTTGATGGTGCAGTCCGGTCTGCTGGTGCCTGTAGAGGAAGGCAGCGACTTTACAGTGTTCACGGATGTAATCAGTGTAATCGGCGACGGGCAGAGCCTGACTCAGTCCCTGAGCACCTTTTCGGCACAGATGAGGAGCATTGAGGGAATGCTTAGAGATGCGGGCAGGGGCGTACTGCTGCTGATCGATGAGCTGGCGGCGGGTACGGACCCGGGAGAGGGTTTTGCGCTATCCATTGCCATACTTGAGGAATTGAACCGTAAAGGCGCAAATATCATAGTGACTACCCATTTTAATGAGCTTAAGGTTTTTGCAGCCTCTACCAGCGGGTTCCAAAATGCGCGGATGGAGTTTGACAAGGACACCCTGCAGCCGTTGTACCGGTTGACAATTGGGGAAGCGGGCGAAAGCTATGCACTTCAGATTGCCGAAAAGCTGGGTATTCCGGAGACCGTTATCCGGCGCTCGCAGCAGCTTGTAGAGCAGCAGCGCGAAATGGATGGGGACAGAAGTCGCTGGAACAGCCTGAACCGTACAGGACACCACAGACCCGGTGAAAGAGCCAGGCAGGAGATGCAGCGTACAGAACGGCACCCAACCGAAGCAGCAGGGCCGGTCAAAGCTCCAGCAGCTGAACAGAGGCCTGCCCAAGAAGAAGGTGATGGCAAGGCGCCGAAAAAGGATTTTGAAATCGGTGATGCTGTGTATGTGAATCCGCTGGACAGGATGGGGATTGTCTACGAGACAAGGGATGCAATGGGAATGGTAGGTGTCATGGTCCAAAAGCAAAAAATGAGATTCAACCATAAGCGCCTTAAGCCATACCTCTCGAAGGAGGAGCTGTACCCTGAAGAATACGATTTTGATATCATTTTCGAAAGCAAGGAAACACGGAAAAAGCGCAAGCTGATGCGGAAAAGACATGTGGAGGGACTAAGCATTATCCACGAGGAAGAAGAAAAATAATGGCTGCGAAAAAGCTTGAGGCCTGCCTGTAAGGGCGGGCTTTTTTCTATAAAAGCTTCACTTTAGGACGAAAATTGTATATTCTCAATAATGTAGTCTTAAATATTATGACGATGAAACTTTAAGAATATAAAGAAAACTTTTTTGGATAACGCTTACATGGCGGAAGGGAAGAATAATATGATGAAGCGCAGATATTGCGGGCTGGTGCTGGCGATGGCGTTAATGCTTTCGGCTTGCAGCGGGATAGGCTCGGAGCGGCTTTCCTATGGAGTTCTTTCGAATAAGGAGGCGGAGGTGCCTGCAGCTGGAGGAACGATTACATACGGATATTCCTCTCCGTTTCAAGGGCTGTTTGAACCTGCTTTTTATGAAGGCGAGGATGACTACCAGGTACTGGAGTTCATTACAGAAGCTATGTTTCGGGTAAAAGATGACTTAACCACGGTTCCGGGCATCGCTTCCTGGCAGGAATCAGACGATCATACCGTGTTTACGTTCAGAATAAGGCCAGGCGTCCGGTGGCACAATGGCGATGAATTAACGGTAGAGGATTGGAAATTCGCGCTAGAAACCATTGCCAGTCCAGAGTATACAGGGTCACGGTATTATAGTGTAGAAATGATTTCAGGCGCCGAAGCCTACCATAAGGGAAAAGCCAAGGAAATCAGCGGTATTAAGGTAATCGATCCCTACACCCTGAGAATAACCATGAATAGCGTAAGGGTAAATGCGCTGGATAATCTTTGGCCGTACCCGATGAACAAAAGGGTGTACAGCGGGATCGCGGTTAAGGATATGCCGGACAGTGATCCGGTGAGAAAGCATCCCATCGGCATTGGCCCGTTTGAGGTGACCAATATCCAGCCTGGACAGCTGGTGGAGATGAAGGCCTTTGAGGATTACTATCAGGGAAAACCGCTTTTGGACGGTGTGAAGTATAAGGTGTTCGATGATAAGGAAATCGTGAATCTTCTCGATGAGAATGTCATTGATATGGCTACTGCCCCGCGTGATGCATATGCCTCGCTGAAGCAGCTGGACCAGGTGAATATTCTGCAATCGCCAGAGCTATCTTATGAATACATAGGATTTAAATTCGGATCTTGGGATCATGAGGCCCAGAAGATTGTCATGGATAATCCGAAATTCGCGGATAAACGTCTGCGGCAGGCTATGTATTATGCGCTGGATCGTGAAGGGATCATTAATCAATATTCCTACGGTCTCGGCAGTCTGATTGAAACACCGATCCCCAGCTCAAGCTGGGCGAAGATTCCCGATTCAGAAATCAATACTTATCCCTACAGTCCGGAGAGGGCAAAGGCACTGCTGAATGAAGCGGGATACGTGGACAGGGATGGCGACGGATTCCGGGAGGATCCGAAAGGCGCTCCATTTGTTATTCATTATGATGCTATGACGGGAAGCACAACGGCAGAAGCACGGACCCGCGCTATTCTGCAGAATTGGCGTGACGTTGGACTGGATGTACGGTTAAATGGCGGGCAACTTAAGGATCTTAATACTTTTTATGAAGCTGTAGAGAATGATGATCCCTCAGTCGAGCTTTTCAACGGAGTATGGGGGCTGGCCAGCGACCCGGACCCGTCCGGGTTATGGAGGGAAATTGATCTGTGGAATTATCCGCGCTTCAGTTCAAAACGCAATGAAGAATTGATCCGGGAAGGCGTGGGAATCAAATCTTATGATAAAGAGCACCGCAAGCAGGTCTATTACGAATGGCAAAAATTAGTGAATGACGAAGTGCCGATGATCTTTTTTGCTGAGCGCATAAATATAACGGCCGTCAACAAACGTCTCCAGAACGTGAAGGTTAATTCGATGAGCAACATTATTGACCCGCAGACATGGTGGATACAGGAAGAAAATTAACAACAGCGAAGCTCTGGAGCCGCCGCCTGGTGCAGGCGGATACTGCAGCTTTGCTGTTTTTTTTGCAAAATACGAATCAAAATCATGTTTTGTGCGTCATATACTTTATAGAATACAAGTAGCTCCAGTACTAAACTTGTCGTTATTTGTTGTTTCTTTTTGGGCGCCAAGTGATTACAATAGAAATATTGTTTATGTGTCAAAGGGGTGTTTCCAAGTTTATTCTACAATTAGAATGACCCGAATTCCTGAAAGGGGGGAATCATAACACTGAATCGGGGCAACCCATACCAGCCAAGAAAAGCCCAACCATGACTGTCTGGAACCCTTCCGGCAAGCATTGAAAATAGATCGCGAGCAATCATATATACATTCCACCATAAAGAAGGAATCAAAAATCATGAAAAAATTCAAAAAAATGAAAAAAAGATATATCATCCTGATTGCTGCGCTGGTGGTAATCATTGGCGGCGGCTTCCTGTTCCAAAAACCGCTGGCCGTACTGGCCTTTGATCTTTTTCTGTCGGATCGGGTCGAGGATAAGCTGAAGCAGGAATCCTACCAGCCTCTCGTTAATGACGGCACTACTACGGTCAAACCCGAACCGGTTGTTTACAAAAGCGACCCGTTCTCTCTAATGCTGCTGGGGACAGACCAGCGCGGGAATGAGACTGCCCGTTCGGATACTATGATCTACGCGGTTATTCGTCCGGAGGATTACAAGATTCTGCTCATCTCCATACCGCGGGATACTTACACCGAGATCATTGGCCATGGCGACAATAAAAAGGATAAAATTACGCATGCCTATGCTTTTGGCGGGCAGCAGATGGCCAAGGACACCCTGGAAAACCTGCTCGGACACGATATTCAATATTATGCCACCATTAATTTTCAAGGCTTGAAAGATGCGGTGGATGCAATTGGCGGCGTTCCGCTGCCGATCAAAAAAGATATTGTGAACAAAGGCAAGGATCATGAAAAATTCACCATCAAAGGCGGCAAGTCCAACTATAATGGGGAAGAGGCGCTTAATTATACCCGTTACCGTGAGGACAGCGACTTCAACCGCACCAAACGGCAGCAGGTTTTCATTGATGTCGTTGCGAACAAAATGCTGTCCATCAGCCAAATTGGAAATATCCCGGAGCTGCTGGACATTATGGGCGATAACTTTAAGACGGACATTCAGCCATCGATGATTATCAGCCTGGCCAAAAAGTTTATGGGCGGCAAGGATATGGACATCTCCAGCTTCACTGTGATGGGTGAGGGCGAACGTATCGGCGGAGTTTATTATGATATTGTAGATGAAGAGGACCTCACTGAAGCTAAGGCCATGATTGACAATTGGATGAACGCCAGCACGCCGGTAGACCAATTAATCGAGCCGGGAAAAGCGCAAAACGCGCTGGAGCCTGCGGCTACAGCCGCAGCACAGTAATCCCCCAAAAAAGAATAAGCAGGAACTGCAGCAGCCATATACAATCTTAATGGCTGCTGCTTGCTGTTCTCATGGTATAATGGATTGGAACGGATAAATTGGCTAAGACGTATAAGTACGGATGAATAATAATGCCTTCGGAACTCTTTGAGGAGGATCAAGAGATGAATATTGCGTTTTTTTTACTTCCGAAACAAGAGGTCGCGTGCGTAACCCTGGATTCAACGCTGCGCCAGACTCTCGAACGGATGGAATTTCACCGCTATACGGCAGTCCCGATTCTGAACCGGAATGGAGAATATGCCGGAACGGTAACGGAAGGCGATCTGCTGTGGTATATGAAGGAGTCAGGTGGAGCGGTGACTTTCGAAAATGCTTCAAAATATCTGTTGAAGGATGTTCCGCTGCGGATGAATAATCTGCCGGTGTCCATTGATGCGGATATGGAGGATCTGATTAATCTGGCCAAGGTGCAGAACTTTGTGCCTGTGGTCGATGACATGAACCGGTTTATCGGCATTGTCCGCCGGAGTCAGATTATTGAGTATTGCGAGAAGGTGGTTTCCCGCCAGTCGCAGGAATCGTTATAAACTTTTATTACCGGCAGTTGAGTAAGATGTACCAAGGCCTGTATTTCCGGCGGTCACGGAATGCGGGCCTTTTTTGAAAGCGCAGCCCTTGAATTTTCAGGCGGTGGACGTCCCGTGTAGCTGGGAAATATTTATGCTATAATTGAGAATAATGTTTTTTGCCGGAGGTAGAGAGACTGTGCCCAATGTGCCGAAGGACCTGGATGTGGCGAAACGCGCCAAAGTAATTGAATGGTTGAAGACTGAAGTAATTGATCAAGTCTCACGGTTATTTAAAGCGCTCTGGGAAGGCAGCACCGCGCGTGTAGGAGACAGTCTGGCCAGCCTGATTATGAGCTCCTACATTCTGGGACGCAGACTGGGCATCCCGTATCGCGAGCTTGACGATCTGCTGATTGAGAAGCTTAGAAAGCACAGGCAGGAAGGGCATCAACTGGAAGAATGGTACCAGGATATATCTGCATTAGAAGATCATATGCGTAAGAGGTGAATACTGTTGAAATTTCGCTGGACATCGGTGGCATGGAGCATAGCGTATCTTCTGTTGCTGCTCTCGTTATCAACCCCACTGCTCATTATCACTACACTATTTATGATTATACCGGCAGTAGTATTGTTCACTACTCTGAATACAAAGCAGTTTATTATTCATATCCTGCCTGTATTGCTGATTGTCGGTCTGATCACACCCGTCTATGTCTTAATAGCGGTCTATTTCTTAATCCCCGCCTTGGTGATGGGACGGTGGTATAAGAAACGCTCTTCAGCGATGTCCACTCTGCTTGCCGGAATGATTACCATCCTTGGCGAATTCCTGCTGCTGCTGCTGCTCGGGACAGCATTGTTCAATTTTGACCTTACCACCTATGTGAATGATGTGCTGCAAATGGTGAATTCACCGCTATCGGAGCTGGGGGCCGGCAATCCGCTGATGTCCGAATTGAAACTCTCCTCGGAGGACGTAAGTACGATTAGCCATATGACTGTCCAGATCATTCCAATGACACTGATCATCAGCTCGTTTATGATAGCTGTGATCACGCACTCCATTGTCCGTCCGATTCTGAATAGCATGGAATATGCCGTTCCGCGAATGAAGCCGGCCCGTGAGTGGAGACTGCCGAGATCGTTCATCTGGTATTATCTGCTGGGTGTCGTGCTCAGCCTCGTGTTTGGGGGAGCAGACAGCGGATTCATGCCGATGATATCGGATAATCTGCTGCCGCTGCTAAGGATTGCTTTTATCATTCAGACCATCGGGTTCCTGTTCTTCCTGGTCTATGAGCGGAAATGGAGCAAGGTTGTGGCGCTCCTGCTGGCAATCCCCGTAATTTTGATGCCGGGGCTGTGGATTATCGGTATAGTCGACCTGGCGTTCCCGCTGCGCGAGCTTGTGACGAAATCGAAACGATAGGGTGAGAGCTCATGCCAAAATTTCTGCAAAGACGCTGGCACGGCTATCATACCGTATGGGCGTTTATGCTGCTGCTGCTGCTAATTATAGTAGTCAGTTTCTATAACTGGGTTATTGGTGTCGCCAGTCTGTTTCTGGCCGGGACCCTCTGCTTCTCCATGCTGCAGGCAGAGCTCTCGTTCCGGCGGAATCTGGTGGAATATATCAATGGGCTATCCTTTCGAATTAAGCGGGTTGAGGGTGAAGCGGTCAGTATGCTTCCGCTGGGCATTATCCTGTACAGTGAGGACCGTAAGGTGGAATGGAACAACCGCAGCGCTGGTGATATTTTCTCACGGAAGTCTTTGGTTGGAGAAGAAATTGAGGAACTGCTGCCTGACGTTATGCCTTCCGCGGCTGGACATGTACCGGCCAAACGGGAAGCTTCCAAAGAAAATGCACTGAAGGAGATCCGGAAGGAAATAGCAGTGGATGAAAGCCATTATCAGGTGGTAATCATCCCCAGTGAGCGCCTGCTGTATCTGTATGATATTACTGAGCTTGTAGTGCTGCGCGAACGCTATGAGGAAGAAAGGCTCGCAATCGGCATTGTGATGATGGATAATCTCGATGAAGCGGCCCAAGGCATGGATGATCAGCAGCGCACGTCCCTGATCGCCAAGGTGGCCAGCGAGATTACGGAGTGGAGCAAGCAGTTTGAAGTGTACCTGCGCCGGCTGTCTTCGGAGCGGTATCTCATGCTGCTCAATCACCGCAGCCTGCAGGCGCTCGAAAAAAGCCGGTTCGTGATTCTGGATGAGGTGCGGGAAATGACCGCAGATCTCAAGGTACCGATGACGCTGTCCATCGGACTCGCCTATGGTTCGGAGTCTGCCAGTGAGCTCGGGGCGCTGGCACAGTCAAGCCTGGATATGGCCCTCGGCCGGGGCGGAGACCAGGCGGCCGTGAAGGCAGGCCAGCGGCTGTCCTTCTATGGCGGCAAGAGCAATGCAGCGGAGAAGCGCACGAGGGTGCGGGCCCGTGTGATTGCGCATGCCCTGCGCGATCTGATGCAGGAAAGCGACCGGGTGCTGATCATGGGCCACCGGACGCCTGATATCGATGCGGTAGGGGCTTCGATCGGTCTGCTGAAGGCGGCACAGATGTACAATGTGGAAGCTAACATTGTAATGGAGACACCGAATCCGTCCATCACCCGGATGATGGAGCAGATCCGCCGGGATGAGGGGCTGAACAAGTCCTTTATTTCTACGGAACAAGCTCTTCAGGTCATGACGGAGCACACCCTGCTGATCGTGGTGGATACCCATAAGGCATCCATGACAATGGAGCCGCGCCTGGTGCAGTATGCCAGCCGCATTGTTGTCGTAGACCATCACCGCAGAGGTGAGGAATTCATAAATGATGCTGTGCTGGTCTATCTGGAGCCTTATGCTTCGTCTACCTGCGAACTGGTAACTGAGCTGCTGCAGTACATTCATGACAAGATCAAGCTCAGTCCGCTGGAAGCTACGATGCTGCTCGCCGGAATTACAGTGGACACCAAGCATTTTGCGCTCCACACCGGCTCCAGAACCTTTGAAGCCGCAGGGTTTCTGCGCCGGGTCGGGGCGGATACGATTCTGATTCAGCGGATGCTGAAGGAGGATCTGCAAGAGTATATTTCCAAAGCGGAAATTATCAAACATGCCCGGATGGTGTATGATCATATAGCGCTGGTTGTGACGGAGCCGGGGATGAAGATTCCGCAGCTGCTGATTGCCCAGACGGCGGATACACTGCTGGGCATGACGAACGTGGTGGCTTCATTTGTCATCAGCGAGCGGCCTGACGGCCTTATTGGCATCAGCGCCCGGTCGCTGGGGCGGATGAACGTGCAGGTGGTTATGGAAAAGCTGGGAGGCGGCGGCCACTTGTCCAACGCTGCCGTACAGCTTGAAGGAACAAGCAAGGAAGCAGAAGCCAGACTGCTTGCAGTGCTGGCCGAAATTGAAGCGAAAGAGGGGCTGTTCGAATGAAGGTCATTTTCATAAAAGATGTTAAGGGTCAAGGCAAAAAAGGGCAGGTTAAAGAGGTATCAGAGGGCTATGCATCCAACTTCCTGCTGCCGCGGGGTTTGGTTCGCCCGGCTACTGAAGGCAACGTAAAGACGCTGGAGAATCAGGCGGCTGCAGAAAAGCGCCGCAAGGATCAGGAGAAAGAGGAAGCTGTTCAGCTGGGGAAGAAGCTTGATGAACTGACGCTGACGCTGAAGGCCAAAGCAGGCGAAGGCGGCCGGCTGTTCGGTGCCATTACCAGCAAACAGATCGGTGAAGCTCTGGCAGCTGCCCACGGCATCACCATTGACAAACGCAAAATCGAACTGAGTGATCCAATCCGCCATGTGGGCACATTTCAGGTAACGGTGAAGCTGCATACTGAAGTAAAGGCTAACCTCACGGTTCAGGTAACGGAGGAGTAAGATGGGTGGAGATCTCTTTTTCGATCGGATTCCCCCGCAGAACCTGGAGGCGGAGCAGGCCGTAATCGGTGCTGTGCTCCTGCAGGATGAAGCGCTGATTACCGCGATGGAGCGGGTGAATACCGAAGACTTCTACGATAAACCGCATCAGATGATATTTGAAGCGATGGTGCAGCTCGGAGAAGAGAGCCAGCCGATTGACCTGGTTACACTGACGTCCAGACTGCAGGACAAGGGACAGCTTGAGGATATCGGCGGAGTGAGCTATCTGGCGAAGCTGGCACATGCGGTACCGACTGCGGCCAACGTCGATTATTATGCCCAGATCATTGAAGAGAAGGCGATGCTGCGCCGTCTCATCCGTACAGCAACTCAGATTGTCAGCGAAGGCTATACCGGCGGGGAAGATGTAGCTAATATGCTGAGCGATGCCGAGCGGCGGATTCTGGAAATCTCCAACCGGCGCAGCGGCAGCGGGTTTATTGCGATCCGTGATGTACTTATGCAGGTGTTTGACCGTGTAGAATTGCTTCATCAGAATAAGGGCGGCACTTCAGGGATTCCTACCGGCTTTGTGGATCTCGATCATATGACCAACGGCTTTCAGCGCAATGATCTGATTATTGTGGCTGCCCGTCCTTCTGTAGGAAAAACAGCGTTTGCGCTGAATATTGCCCAGAATGTAGCGGTGCGGGCCAAAGAGACTGTAGCTATCTTTAGCCTGGAAATGTCGGCGCCGCAGCTGGTTCAGCGTATGATCTGCGCTGAAGCCAATCTGGATGCCAATATTATGCGTACCGGTGACTTCAAAAGCGATGATGACTGGTCGAAGCTGACGATGGGCATTCAGTCGTTGTCCGAATCAGAAATCTATATTGATGATACTCCCGGTGTTACGGTTACGGATATCCGGGCCAAATGCCGCAGACTGAAGAAGGAAAAAGGCCTCGGTATGATCGTCATCGACTATTTGCAGCTCATTCAGGGGCGCGGCAAGGCCGGTGAGAACCGCCAGCAGGAAGTATCGGAAATCTCCCGTACCTTGAAGCAGATTGCCCGTGAGCTCGATGTTCCGGTCATTGCCCTGTCCCAGCTCAGCCGTGGTGTAGAACAGCGTCAGGATAAACGTCCGATGATGAGTGACCTTCGTGAATCCGGTTCGATCGAGCAGGATGCCGATATCGTGGCCTTCTTATACCGTGACGATTATTATAACCAGGATACCGAGAAGAAAAATATCATCGAAATTATTATTGCCAAACAGCGTAATGGTCCCGTGGGCACCGTAGAGCTTGTGTTTCTGAAAAATTTCAACAAGTTCGTCAACTACGAGCGTGCTCATAACGAACCGTTTGCAGGTTAGGCAGTTTTCGCACAATATCCGAACGATCACACATTTCCTTGTGGGATCGTTCGTTTTTATTTGACTTTAAAAAGTCCCGCTGTTACACTGATTATTGTGCTTTAGCGGGTTAAACCGCTGGGCGTCCGGAGGGCTGCGTACATAAGAAGCACGTACAGAGCCCATATTATGAAAAATAATGGTGCTAAAGCGAGCACCTACGGAGGAATGAACATGTCAACGGTAGTCGTCGTGGGAACACAATGGGGAGACGAAGGCAAAGGCAAGATCACGGATTTTCTGGCGGAGAGCGCAGATGTGGTCGCCCGGTATCAAGGGGGTAACAATGCCGGTCACACGATTCTGATTGACGGGAAGAAATTCAAGCTGAGCTTGATTCCATCAGGCGTATTTTACAAAGAGAAAACTTGTGTCATCGGCAACGGAATGGTTATCAACCCTGAGGCTCTGATTCAAGAAATTAATTATATTCATGAGAATGGCTTTGACACCAAGAATCTGGTGATTAGTGACCGTGCCCATGTCATCATGCCTTATCATATGCTGCTGGATGCACTGGAAGAGGACCGCAAAGGCCCGAACAAGATTGGGACTACCCGAAAAGGGATTGGCCCGGCTTATATGGATAAGGCCGCACGCAACGGTATCCGCATTTCCGATCTGATGGATGCAGAGGAATTCGAGCTGAGACTGCGCCACTTAATGAAAGAAAAGAACCAGGTGATTACTCAGGTATACGGAGCTGAAGCGCTGGATGTAGAAGAGGTTCTGACCAAATACCTCGAATATGCAGAAGTTCTCCGCAGCTATGTTACGGATACGTCTGTTGTGTTGAACGATGCCATTGATGCCAATTCCAAAGTGCTGTTCGAAGGTGCGCAAGGCGTAATGCTTGATATCGACCAAGGAACATATCCGTTCGTGACTTCATCTAATCCGTCTGCAGGCGGGGTCTGCATCGGTTCCGGCGTAGGTCCGTCCAAGATTCAACAGGTTATCGGTGTAGCGAAGTCCTATACTACCCGTGTTGGCGATGGCCCGTTCCCTACGGAACTGAATGATTCTATCGGCGACTATATCCGTGAGACCGGACATGAGTACGGTACAATCACTGGGCGCGCCCGCCGCGTAGGCTGGTTTGACAGCGTAGTGGTGCGCCATGCCCGCCGTGTCAGCGGAATCACCGGTTTGTCCCTGAACTCGCTGGACGTTCTCAGCGGCTTGGAAACCGTGAAGATCTGCACAGGTTATAAATACCGTGGGGAAGTTATCACTCACTATCCGGCCTCGCTGAAAATGCTGGCGGAATGCGAAGCCGTCTACGAGGAGCTTCCAGGCTGGAGTGAGGATATCACTACGGCGAAGACGCTGGAAGACCTGCCGGTAAATACGCGGAAATATGTGGAGAGGGTATCGGAGCTTACTGGCATCCCGATCTCGATTTTCTCCGTAGGCCGCAACCGTGAGCAGACTAATCAAGTACTGCCGATCTATATCTAAACTTGAATATCCGTTTTATCCTTTGAGGGGCCTCAGCTGAGGCTCCTTTTTTATATCTCAGAATTATGCTATTCAGACAGTCTCTTTATCCGCCCAAAGACGTTTCCCAGCCTCTGTTCTAGTCAATACTGGAAGAATAGAAGAACCAAAGGCCTGATTCTCCGGAGATTGGCAATGAACAGAAGAAGCAAGGGAGAGATGAAGATGAAAATCGTAAAACATGCACTTGCCGTCTGTCTAATTATGGTGCTGGCGAGTGCGCTATCCATTTTGACCACAGCCTTTGTCGTCAATACGTATATTCAATCCGTACTGGCAAGCTTTGATATCAAGCTGGACGGGCCAGAGCCGGGTATCGGCGGATTCATGAAAAGTCTGACGGGGATGAACTCAAAGCCAGCCTCAGACCAAACAGAGGAGCAGAAAGTTACAGCACCCCGTGATCAGGAGAAGGATATAAGCGGGGCGGACGGTACTGTCAGCAGCGATGTAAACGGCAGCGGCAAGAAAGCTGGGGAGGAAGATGCCCCTGAGGATGCTCTGCCTGTGATGGGGGAAGCGTCCATTAATGAGGAGCAAAGCGGAAGTGCCCTTGATCAGAAATTGGTAATGACACCAGAAGCGATGAAGGACATGAAGAATAATCTGCCTGCCGATGAAAAAACCAATATTTTCAATATCTTAATGGCGAAGCTGCCGCAGGAGGAAATGCAAAAAATATCCAAGGCAATGGAGGATGGCCTGACGGAGAGTGAAGTCAAGGATTTGCAGCAGGTCATAGCGAAGTACGTAGATCAAGAAGAATACGATACCCTAATGAAAATGCTTACACCGGAAACTGCTGGCCCTTCGCAAAATTAAAACTGTCACTTTTTGGACACGGGCACGCTGTTTAATCGTCATATTTTTGGAAAAACCCGCTTAATTGGCGGGTTTTGTCGTGTGTGTAAAGTTGAAATATTTCTCCCGGCTGTGGTACAGTAAAAAAGGACTATAAAGGGTTAATTTTTTGTAACCTTTTTCATGTGCCTTACAACTTGATTATTCACACTAACGCAAATAGAAAAATAAATGCTCCAGCATATATAAGAGGGGACGTAAAACAAAGCTTGACCGCTCTTTGCAGTGGGAATGGGCGGACTGAAAGGGAGAGTTTCATGAAGGGATTTAAGTTCATGCGCCAGGTGGGGAAACTGCGAAACGAGGACGCGCGTTCTGTAGAACCCGGTGCAGCAAGTCAACAGGGCAGCGATGCCGCTAGCGATACTGATGTCTTTCATCAAGAAACCAAACCCCGGAGATTACGGCGCTCCTGGATTGCGGCTTCCGCTGGTCTGGTGCTGTTGGGTGCCTTTCTGGTCGGAGCCGAAAAAAGATATGTGACCGCCAATACGGTAACTTATTACAAGGTTCTGGTGAAGGGCGAGGAAATCGGCAGAATTAGCCAGGAGGCCGAGCTCGATCAGCTGTTTGAACAGAAGCGGAAGGAATACCAAGTAAAGTATCCTGAGTCGGTGATGGTACTGCAAACGGACGGAATTACCACAGAAGCGGAAAGAGCTTTTAAACCCCAGATAGACAGCCGTAAGACACTGGATAAGCTGGACGGTATGCTCAAAGCTTATGCTGTAGGCGTCCAATTAACGGTAGACGGCGAGGTGCTTGGAACCGTAAAGGACCAGGAGACTGCAGCAGCGGTATTAAAAGGTGTGAAGGAGCACTATCTGCCGCAAGCTGAAGCTTCCACAGGAGCCCGGCTCAAGAAAACGGCTGCTGCAAGTTCGGCCAAGGCATCGAATACAGGCGCTGACACCGTAGAATCTGCGGCGATCCGGGAGCAAGTGTCCATTGTGCCGGTCAAAGCCGATCCGAACAAGGTTTTAAGTGTAGATGAAGCGGTCAAGGCGCTTACAGAGGGAAAAGAAGAGCCGTTGACGTATACGGTCCAGGAAGGCGATACGATCTCGGGAATCGCCAAGCTGTACGATACGACACAGGCTGAGATTTTCAAGAACAACCCTACGGTTAAAGAACTGACACTGCAAATTGGAGATACTCTGCAATTGACGGTACCACAGCCCGCCCTTACGGTTGTTACCGTAGAGCAGGTGGCGGAACAGGTAGTGACCGAGCCGGAAGTGATTGTCCGCACGAGCGATCAGCTCACCGCCGGCAAGAGCAAAGTGGTCCGTCCCGGACAGACCGGTCTCAAAACCATGCAATACCGCTTGACCAAAGAAAATGGGCAGGTCGTCAAGGAAGAGTGGTTGGGACAGACCGTGGTGCAAGCATCACTGCCGGAAGTGGTGTACCGTGGAACGAAGGTGGTCGGAGAAGGTACAGGGATGTTCGCCTGGCCCGTTAGTGGGGCGACAATTTCCAGCAGCTACGGCGAACGTTGGGGCCGCGTACATAAGGGCGTCGATCTGGTATCCGGCAATCGTACAATCAAAGCAGCCGATGCCGGGACGGTCAGCTTCGCTGGCGTTCAGAACGGGTATGGCAACGTGGTTATTGTAGATCATCATAACGGTTATATCACGTATTATGGACATCTTAGCAGAATTTCAGTCTCTCAGGGACAGCGGCTTGAGCAGGGTGCATCCATCGGAATCATGGGCAGCACCGGACGTTCAACCGGAACGCATCTGCATTTTGAAATCCGCAAGAACGGGACCGCGATCAATCCTATGAAGTATCTGCAATAATTCATATCTTCAGCTCAGGGCCGTCCGATTTCGGGCGGCTTTTAAAAATTTAAGGGTTTATATGTTTCACGCCAGATAAGATTGCGTATCGTAGGGTGTGACGCCAGGACAGGTATGTTAAAATAGGAGCATCAATGATAAGTATGGTTAGAAAGGTGAAGCGGAGCATATGCAGATGGGGACGATTCTGGTAGTAGACGATGAACAGCCTATTGCTGATATATTGAAATTCAATTTGGAAAAAGAGGGCTATGAGGTGATCTGCGCCTTTGACGGCAATAGTGCAGTAGAGCTGGCATTGTCCAAACGGCCCGACCTGATGCTGCTCGATCTCATGCTTCCCGGCAAGGACGGCATGGATGTCTGCCGTGAGGTGCGTTCAGCGCATCTGGATATCCCGATTATTATGCTTACCGCCAAAGACGGGGAGATAGACAAGGTACTGGGACTGGAGCTTGGCGCAGATGATTATGTGACCAAGCCGTTCAGCACGCGGGAACTGCTGGCCAGAGTCAAAGCCCAAATGCGGCGCCAGCATAAGCCGGCTCCCTCGGAAGCTCTCAGTGAACCGCTGGAAAGCAAGCAGGGGATACATCATTTTGGCCTTTTTGTGGACACCGATATGTATATGGTCTATAAGGAAGGCGAACCGCTCGATCTGACACACCGCGAGTATGAGCTGCTCTATTATATGATTCGCCACGCCGGCAAGGTAATGACCCGGGAGCATTTGCTGCAGGCCGTATGGGGTTTCGAGTATTTCGGGGATGTGCGGACCGTCGATGTGACGATTCGCCGTCTGAGAGAGAAGATTGAGGAGAATCCCAGCAAACCGGAGTATATTTTTACCCGGCGCGGACTTGGTTATTTGATGCATAGCCCCAAAAGCGGAGGGCTGTGATGAAGGGACTGTCCTTTTTCCGGACGATACAGGCCAAGCTTATTATTATTTATGTGCTGCTGATTCTGATCGCCATGCAGCTGATCGGTGTGTATTTTGTCAGCTCGATGAAGAATTCACTAACCGATAATTTCACCAAGGATCTGAAAGCGCGGGCGGAGATGCTGTCAATTCTGACCGCCGATAAGTTCGGCAGCGAAGCCGGAACGGCAGATGAAGAGACGGCTGTGGAGAGTCTGCGCGGAATGGTCAACAATCTGTATATCAGTGGTGCCGAAATTCAGGTGCTGGATGCAAGCGGCAAGATTATCACCACTTCGGTGCCTTCGCAAAATGACTATGTTGGCCAGCGCAATACACAGACGGTAGTCAGCCGTGCCCTGCAGGGAATCAGCGATAACGAGGAATATATTATTGCGGATGATAATGTGCGCAAGAAGGTAGTCGCCAAGCCGGTGCTATCCGGTGACAAGGTGGTTGGGGCCATTTATATTGCTGCCGATATGAAGGATCTGTATGCCACCATCAGCCGGATCAACAGTGTATTTCTCTCCGGGCTGCTGCTGGCGCTGGCGCTGACAGCCGTTCTTGGTGTTATTCTGGCGCATACGATCACCCATCCGATCAAGGAAATGACCCGTCATGCCACCGCAGTAGCCGAAGGACGCTATAACCGCAAGATGCCGGTGTTCGGCAACGACGAGATTGGCCAGCTAAGCCAGGCCTTTAATTATATGACAGGCAGACTGCGGGATGCCCTGTCCCAGAATGAAGAGGAAAAGGAGAAGCTGGCCTCCATTCTTGCCAATATGAGTGACGGCGTCGTTGCCACTGATGAGAGCGGCGGAGTGATTCTGATGAACACCCGGGCAGCGCATATGCTGGGTTCGGAAGGTCCGCTTCCCGAAGGCGCTCCCTTGGATGAGCTGCTGGGTCTGGATCATGAGCAGTCCGGCTCGCTTGCCCAGGGCAATGCCCAGTCGGCCATGCTTCATCTGTCCCCAATGGGCGGAGAAGATCCTAACATTGTGCGGGTGACCTTCACGCCGATTCACCGCCGGGAAGGCGGAGGGATTGCGGGGACGATTGCGGTTCTGCAGGATGTTACTGAGCAGGAGAATCTGGAAGAGTCCCGCCGCGAGTTCGTAGCGAATGTGTCACATGAGCTGCGGACACCGCTGACGACCATCAAAAGCTATGCCGAAGCCCTGGATGACGGCGCACTTGAAGATCCGCAGCTTGCTGTGCGGTTCGTTGGCGTCATCCGCAATGAGACAGAGCGAATGATCCGTCTTGTGACAGATCTGCTGCATCTCTCGCGCCTGGATTCGAAGGAATCCAGCCTGCGCATTCAGCAGACGGATATCTCCGAAATGCTGGAGGATGTGGCCGACCGCTTCTCCTTTCAAATCCGCCAGAAGCGGATTCATATCAGTACCAGAGTCCGCGAGGACGTGGCGAGTGCCTGGCTTGACCGGGATCAAATCGACCAGGTACTGGGCAATCTTGTTTCCAATGCGCTGAAGTATACGCCGGAAGGCGGGATGATTCAATTGGAGGCCCTGAAGAATGAAGAGGGAATGCTGGCGATATCAGTCCGGGATTCTGGTATAGGAATCCCCAAGAAGGATATCGAACGGATCTTTGAGCGGTTTTACCGGGTGGACAAGGCCCGCTCCCGCAATATGGGGGGCACAGGCCTCGGGTTGTCCATTGCCCGGGAAATTGTCAAAGCGCATGGCGGCTCCATATCCCTCCAATCCGAATTGAATGAGGGCTCACTCGTTACCTTTACCTTGCCTTTGAAGCAGGAAGGGGGGAGTGCGTCATGAAAGAAAAAGTAAAATCCTGGATTCTTACGCTGCTCGTATTTGGAAGCCTTGTAGAGAGCTATTATCTGATTTACCGGCTGCCGGGCAGTGATTCTGCGGTCATGTCGGAGAATTTGTATGTAAAGACTGATAATATGGGGCCGGAGGAAAAGGTAGAGAACCTGCTATACCCCGACAAAATGATTATCCATATGGGGCAGAGCAAGCATACGCTTTTCTATCCCAATACTACCTTCTATAATCTGATCCTCAACCGCCTGAAAGGCCGGGGCTTTGAGAGCTTCCAACGGCGGTCGGTGCAGGACTTCGACTGGAACAAAATCCGGAATGAAAACCCGGGCATCGAGCTGTCGTTCGGTTCAGGCATTCCCGTAACCCTGCTGCAGCGTGTAATGCAGCTGTCTCCGGATTCGCTGTTTGAAGGGGAGAGCATTGACCGGATTTGGATTTACAATATCAAGAATGATTCCAAAGCGCATGCTGTCTTCTTCAGTACCCGGGGCGATATCGTGTATGAAGCGGCCAAGGCCGATCTCACAGTGCAGGATGTGCAGCAGCATGTGGACTTTGGCAGCGACCTGACGAATTATAAGGCCGTGAACAGCGACTATTATGTGCCGGCAGCGAAGGTATCCATGGTTGAAGTTGAAATGCCGCTGGGCATGTATACCATTCAGCAGATGCAGAGCAATCTTTTTTTGATGCGGGAAGCACCCGATATATTCCGGAAAAAGACGGCTCCGAGATTTATACGGACAGCAAACGCAGCCTCCAGGTGGACCAAGAGCAGAACTGGATGAGCTACAGCGATCCGGCTGCTCTTCCAGCCGGAGAGAGCACACCGGCCAAGGATGCGCTGGAGGCCGTTGATTTTGTCAATGAGCACGGGGGCTGGAATGGAACCTACCGGCTGGCGGCTACGGAAGAAGGCAGGCAGGAGCGCAAAGTCTCCTTTCAGCAGTTCTATGGCTCTTCACCTTATGGCTCATATCCGATTATCAGCCAGCCGCAGCTGCAGTACGGGGTAATTAATCTAGAACTGCAGCAGGGAACTGTATCCTCTTATGAGCGTTCGCTGATGTTTGTAGATGAGAGCAAAGCGGTTAAGAGAATTGTGGACCTGTCGTTTGGCGAAAGACTGGAGAAGCGGCTGGCGCGGCTCAGTCAGGCATCAGTGGTGAAGGAGCTTACCCCAGCCTATGTCCCTGAAGTACAGGGAGAGAAGCTTCGGCTGACTCCGGTATGGCGGGTCACGCTTAACGACGGCACTGTGCTCACGCTGAATTAGGCGTACAGCTAACAAAAAAACGTTTGAGGAGGACAAGGCATGGACTGGGGAAGAGCAAAAAATGTGCTGATATACGCCTTTCTGGTGCTGAATCTGCTGCTGTGCTACCAGCTCTGGATTGATCTGCGGGATCAGGCCAGCGCCAACCTTGATTTCACCTCCTTGTCCCAGGACACGCAAGCTGTCATGGAACAGAAAGACATCCGGGTTCTGTGTCCAATTCCGGCCGCCACACCACAGCTGCCGGACATTACGTACCATTACTCTGGTGAGGAGCAGAACCAACCGCCCGTTGAGCTTAAGGAGCCGGTAGACAGCAAGCTGATCTATTCCTCATTTACCGAGCTGAGCACTGCACTGCAGGGACAGATCCCGGACATCGCCAATTACCGCTTCGATTCACAGGAAAGCGAGGTCGGCAAATTCGTGCTTCATCCGCTGGTGGACAAGAAGTGGTCGCTGTTCAGGGTTAGGCTGGAGCTGATTAACAGTGATCAAAAAATAATCGCCTACCGCTGGCCGAAGATTCAGATTGGGGCCGGCAGCAGTGATAATGTGCAGAAGGTGCTTCCGGCCTCCCAGGCGCTCAGCAGTCTGATTGAGAAATATTTTCCGGAAAATTCAGTGGTGAAGGAAATTGAGCTCGGATATTACGGCGAACTGTTCAATTCCGAGAGCCAGGTAGCTTCGCCCATGTGGCGGTTCATGCTGGAGAATGGCAATGCCTACTACGTAGATGCCATAAGTGCGGACATTATCAGTCCCAAGACAACAGAGTAGAAGGAGCAGGGGAGAGAAATGGGAATATCTTTTACAGTGCTGTCCAGCGGTTCTACCGGGAACGTGACGGTGGTGCGCAACGGCGAAACGACACTAATGATCGACGCGGGCCTCAGCGCGAAGCGGATTGACGAGCTGCTGGCCATGCGCGAGCTGACCGGACAGGATATCGATGGAATTCTGGTTACGCATGAGCATTCGGATCATATTAAGGGACTCGGGGCGATGGCGCGCAAATATGATCTTCCGATCTATGCCAACACGAACACCTGGGGGGCGATTGAGAAGGGAATCGGCAATATTGCCGAGCAGAACCGGGTTGTTCTGGAGACGGGGCAGTATAGGGATTTCGGCAGTCTGCGGGTAGAGTCGTTTGCCATCTCGCATGATGCGGCTGAGCCGGTGGGGTATAACTTTTATGATGGCAAAGAGAAGCTGTGTGTGGCGACAGATCTGGGATATGTGAGCGATAAAGTGCGTACGGCGATCTCGGATGCCGATGTCCTTGTACTTGAAGCCAATCATGATATCGAGATGCTGCGGATGGGACGTTATCCCTGGAACACGAAGCGGCGGATTCTCGGCGATTTGGGCCATCTGTCCAATGAGGCGGCTGGCGCGGCGCTGAGTGAAATCCTTACAGGGCGGACCAAACGCACGTATCTGGCACACCTGAGCCGGGACCACAATATGATGGACTTGGCCAAAATGTCTGTGCGCGGAGCGATGGAAGACCGGGGCTGTTTTTTCAAAGACAGTGAGTTCAGACTCTGCGACACCTACTATGACCGGCCTACGCCATGGGATAAGGTGAGCCATTCATAAGCTGATCCATATCCGTAATCTTGGTTTCCAGCTCCTGGCGTGAAAAGAAGCCCTTGTCAATCAGCAGTTCGATGATGGCGCTCTGGACAAGAATGAGATGATAGTGCTCATCCTTAAGATCACCCAGCTTGCCGATAAATTGCACCAGATCCATACTGGCCGAAAAAGATTCCATTAGTACTCCTCCTTCTGTAAACGGGTCAAAGCATGAAATAATTTACATGGATTTTACGTCAGAAAAAATACGGTACGACATCTGTGTGTGATACAATCAAATAGTAAGAATGAGATAGGTGTTCAGCTCCCTCGCTTCTATTATTGTAGTCTTTTAGGCTGCAAAATATTCCTGAAAAACAGTAATAGCAAATCGCTAGGTTGCAAGAGTCGGAAGACAGATGTGTTGCTCTACCCCTGTACTTATATGGTGAATAAATAAGATGAAACCTTTTAGCGCTTCCTGGAGTCTAAGAGAAGATGAGGTTAACTCGGGCGTGGTTGCTTGGCGTTCAAGTCTTGAATGCAGTAGCAATAGAGGGGAGAGGATGTAACGGTGGGACTGTTTGATGATGATTTCTATTCCACGAAAATATCACGGCGCAGAAGCAGGATGCATGAAGCCTCAAGCGGATCGGGCGGGCATAAATGGCCGCGCAGATCGCGGAGGGGGCTGGCTACATGGCAGGTAGCGATGATCTGTTCTGTAGCCAGTGCAGTGACGGCGGTGCTTCTGTTCAGTCTGGTGACAGGACAGCTGACCCATGAAAAAGCCGAATCACCGGCGGTAATCGGTAAGGTTGCTGCGAGCAGCGGTGATCCCTATGACCGGATTATTCAGGCTGCCGCTCTTGTACGCCCTGCGGTAGTAAGTATTATTAATCATAAGGAAGATAACAAGGAACTTAATATTCTCGATGAATCCGCACTCGGGTCGGGAGTTATCTATAAGAAGGACGACGGCAAGGCATTTATCATTACGAACAACCATGTGATTGAAGGCGCCGGCAAGCTGGAAGTGGTTACGGTCAACGGGGAGACCCGCAAGGCAACCCTTGTTGGGGCGGATAAAGTCAGCGATATTGCAGTACTCTCCATCGATGCGGAAGGCATTAAAACGGTTGCCCAAATCGGTGATTCTTCCAAGCTCCGGCTGGGGGAGACCGTCATTGCCATCGGCAATCCCCTGGGGCTGGGGGATACGCTGACCTCTGGTATCGTCAGTTATACAGAGCGGACGATTCCTGTATCCTTGAACCAGGATGGTGTATATGACTGGGAGCAGGAGGTCATTCAGACTGACGCTGCGATTAACGAAGGCAACAGCGGAGGTGCGCTGGTCGATCTGAATGGCAAGGTGATCGGAATCAATACCATGAAGATATCCGACACTGGCGTGGAAGGGCTTGGTTTCGCAATTCCGGCCAACCATGTGATGGAAACGGCGGATGAGCTGGCAGCCAAAGGCAAAATCGCCCGCTCCTACTTAGGTGTCTATTCGGTTGATCTGAACAATCCTTATGTGCCGCTGGCGGAGGATCAACGCAAGGAGCTGAAACTTCCGGACAGTGTAAAGGACGGAGTCGTTGTACTGGATGCGGTTGGACCAGCGAAGGTTGCCGGTCTGCAGTTGAATGATGTAATCACGAAATTCGATAACCAGTCCATTACCTCTACGCTATCCTTGCGCAAGTATCTCTATGACCACACCAAGATCGGGGATGAGCTTAAGATTACCTTTTACCGTAATGGAGAAGTGAAGCAGGTCACGGTAAAACTTCTTGAGAAGCCGGAGGAATAAAAGCCGGTCGGGCAGTATATAATAAAAAGGCAGTCACATAAAGGAAGCGGTCAGGCCGTCCTTATCACTTAGATTTATTTAAGGACGGCACCCGTTTCTAAGCTGTGAATATGGGGTAAATGATAACGTAGAGATTAAATTATTAAGTGTATTTAGTACACTGGCAGCCCTTACATTGGAAAGTTAACCTAATAACTGAAAAAACGGAGATATTCGGATATGACTGCTTGCCTTTGTTATGGAGGTGTGGTAACATGAACTTAATCATACAATTGATACCTAATTCTCGTATTGAAAAGGGCTGTCAAGTGGAGTACAACCTTTTTCAATGTGTGAATTTTTTCTTTGTTTGAAGATAAAAAGAACATATTAATTTAAATTTGTGGAGGTAACACACATGCAAACAGGTACAGTTAAATGGTTCAACGCAGAAAAAGGATTCGGTTTCATCGAAGTTGAAGGCGGAAGCGACGTATTCGTTCACTTCAGCGCTATTACTGGCGACGGCTTCAAAACTTTGGACGAAGGCCAACGCGTTGAATTCAACGTTGTTCAAGGCAACCGTGGACCACAAGCCGAAAACGTTGTAAAACTGTAATAATAGAAGATACCGTCCCCGCTTGTGAGAGTTGGGACGGTCTTTTTTTACAATATAAGGAATGATATGCCTTGTGCAATAAAGGTCCTTATATTACCCGTGAAACGGTTGCCGTCCTTACTATCAAGGACGGCAATGTCGTTTCTACTTGTCTGGATTCTCTGGCTTGTGACATAAAGGAAGGGAGGAACGGCAATGAACTACCGGAAGAAACCTTTGGAGGAAGTACCGGAGGAAAATACCGCAATTTGGGCCTGTACCAACGATGGATGTAATGGATGGATGAGGGATAATTTTGCATTCGAGCATGCGCCCTCTTGCCGTCTCTGTCACTCCCCCATGGAGCGCAGTATGAAGATGCTGCCGCAGCTGCTCAATTCCAATGGCGATCTGAAATCGCTGAAGAAGGGTATTTCCATTACCTGACCAATGCCTTTATGAGTCAAGACTTCTATAGAACAATGAACACATCCAAGACGGTTAAACCGTCTTATTTTTTTTGCTTTCTGGAGGCAATATTGTGATATTTGTCACAAATTTATTGAATTCTAAGCCCAAATAGGGTGTATAATGTGATAAATATCACACTTTGCCCTTTGGATTTTTGACAGAATAGACATATCGAATGGGAAGAAGGAAGGGGAGAAATATGGATACAGTGATGCTGTCGCGTATACAATTTGCGTCGACGACAATTTTTCATTATTTCTTTGTACCGGTATCAATTGGACTCGCGCTCTTGATTGCAATTATGGAGACGATGTATGTCAGAAAAGGCAATGATGAGTACAAAAGAATGGCGCAGTTCTGGGGAAAGCTTTTCCTGATTAACTTCGCTGTGGGCGTAGTAACAGGAATTTTGCAGGAGTTTCAGTTCGGGATGAACTGGTCGGATTACTCGCGTTTTGTCGGTGATGTCTTTGGGGCTCCGCTGGCGATTGAAGCGCTGCTTGCTTTCTTTATGGAGTCTACATTTATTGGAATCTGGATTTTTGGCTGGGATAAGGTATCCAAACGCGTTCACCTGCTCTCGATCTGGCTGGTAGCGCTCGGAACGATGCTGTCGGCTTTCTGGATTCTGCTGGCTAACTCGTTTATGCAGCATCCGGTAGGTTTTGCTGTCAATAACGGACGGGCGGAAATGAATGATATCTGGGCACTCATTACGAACGGACAATTGCTGGTCGAGTTCCCCCATACGGTGCTGGCCGCTTACGCGACAGGGGCATTCCTGGTAACGGGAATTAGTGCATATAAATTACTGAAGAAGCAGGATGTTTCCTTTTTCCGCAAATCATTTGAGATTGCTGCGATTGTCGGCATCATTTCCTCATTTGGCGTAGCCATTGCAGGCCATGCTCAGGCGCAGTATCTGGTTGAGACCCAACCGATGAAGATGGCTGCTTCCGAAGGACTGTGGGACGACAGCGGTGACCCGGCGGCTTGGACGGTTATTGCAAATATTGACCCTGATAATAAAATAAGCACCCATGAAGTGAAAATTCCATATATGCTGAGCTTTCTCTCCTATAGTAAGTTTTCGGGATCTGTTAAAGGCATGAATACGCTGCAGGCTGAATATGAACAAGCATACGGTCCTGGTAATTATATTCCACCGGTCCGCACGACGTTCTGGAGTTTCCGGATCATGGTTGCTGCAGGCTCGCTGATGATTTTGCTGGGCGTATATGCCATTTACCTGATGTGGCGCAAGAAGATGGAACGTCCGAATACCTGGTTCATGCGCTTTATGTTCTGGGGACTGCTGCTTCCGCCGATTGCCAATACGTCGGGCTGGATCATGACAGAGATGGGGCGTCAGCCATGGACGGTATTTGGATTAATGACCACAGAGGATAGTGTATCGCCTAATATTACGAGCGGACAGGTGTTGTTCTCGGTAATTTCTTTTACAGCAATCTATGCAATCCTTGGTTTAGTGCTGGTTGGCTTATTTATCAAGGTAATCAAAAAAGGTCCTTACGCCATGGATAACGATCACGGCGAATCCCATGATCCGTATAACAAGGAGGGATCCCATGCTTTCTCTTAATGAATTATGGTTTGTGCTGATTGCCGTGCTGTTTGTCGGTTTCTTCTTCCTTGAAGGCTTTGACTTCGGAGTAGGGATGGAAACCCAGATTCTGGCCAAGAATGATACGGAGCGCCGGGTGCTGATTAATTCGATCGGGCCGTTCTGGGATGCTAACGAAGTATGGCTGCTTACAGGTGCCGGGGCGATGTTCGCCGCCTTTCCGCACTGGTATGCCACGCTTTTCAGCGGATTCTATATTCCTTTTGTGTTCGCGCTGCTGGCGCTGATTGCCCGTGGTGTGGCTTTTGAATTCAGAGGCAAAAGAGATTCGCTGGCCTGGCAGAAAACCTGGGATGTCTGCATTTTTGTAGGCAGCTTCCTGCCGCCGTTCCTGCTTGCTGTAGTGTTCGCCAGCTTCATCAAAGGGCTGCCGATCGACGGGGATATGCAGATGTATGCCGGATTCTTCGATGTAGTGAATGTTTACACTGTAGTTGCTGGTATTACAGTAGTGATGCTCTGCCTCGTACACGGCCTGATGTTCACTACGCTTCGTACGGTTGGTGATTTGCAGGAACGTGCACGCAGGCTGGCGCAAAAGCTGTTGTTCCCGCTGGCCGCGCTGCTGGTTGCTTTTGTGGTTATGACGTATTATATGACGGATGTATTTGAACAACGCGGAGGGCTGCTGCTCGTTATCGTTATTCTCGGTATTGCCGCTTATGTACTGTCCGGCTTCTTCATGAGCAAGAAGAAAGACGGGCTGGCCTTCGGAATGACTGGTGCAGTCATGGCCTTGTCGGTAGTTTCTGTCTTTGTCGGACTGTTCCCGCGGGTGATGATCAGCTCGCTGGACCAAGCCTTTAACCTGACGATTACCAACGCCGCTTCCGGCCATTATTCGCTGAAGGTGATGACGATTGTGGCGCTGTCGCTGCTGCCGTTCGTGCTGGGTTATCAGATCTGGAGCTATTTCGTCTTCCATAAACGGGTTCACGAGAAGGAGCATCTTGAATACTAATGGATAAAAATTTGCTTGGGTACAAAGGAGTTAAGCCGGTCTTTCTGATCGTCGGCTTCCTTACCCTGGTGCAAAGCCTGTCCATTCTTCTGCTGGCCAAGTCGCTGGCAGAAGTGGTCTCTGCGCTGTTTGCGGGAGAACCGCTGAAGGAACAAGGGGCGAAATTGCTCTTGTTCCTTCTTGCGTTTCTGGTGCGCCATGCCAGCGCCATGCTGATGAGCCGTGTATCTTACCGCTTCGCGGAGGCAACCGGCAGCAGCATGAGAAGACAAATGATGGATAAGCTGTTCCAGCTGGGGCCAAGGCTGGCAGGCAACCGGGGAACCGGCGATCTGGTCACGCTTGTGCTTGAAGGAGTCACGAAGTTCCGGACCTATCTGGAGCTGATTATCCCCCGGATGGTGGGGATGGCGGTTACACCGGCACTGCTGCTGGTGTATGTCTACACCCAGGATACATCAAGCGGTGTTATTCTTACCTTGACGATGCCGATCATTATTGTCTTTATGATTCTAATCGGGATGACGGCCCGCAAGCAGATGGACCGTCAATTGAAATCGTACCGCACCTTGTCCAATCACTTTGTGGATTCGCTGCGCGGTCTGGAAACGCTGAAGTTCCTCGGCCGCAGCCGCAGCCACAGCGAGAGTATTGCCGCGGTCAGTGACCGCTACCGCTCGGCGACTATGCGTACGCTGCGCGTGGCTTTTCTCTCTTCGTTCGCTATGGACTTCTTCACGATGCTGTCTGTGGCTTCGGTAGCCGTAAGCCTGGGGCTCCGGTTGGTGAATGAACAGATGACTCTGGTTACCGGACTGACGATTCTGATCCTGGCCCCGGAATATTTCCTGCCGGTGCGGCTGGTTGGTGCCGACTTCCATGCTACGCTTGACGGCAAGGAAGCAGGAGAAGCGATGAAGAGTATGATTGACCGGGAGACGGTGGAAGCCAAGCTGCTGGATGCTGCTGGAGATGCGGCTGCAGCAACAGATGCAGCCAAAACTGCTGTATTCACCTGGCAGAAGGATAGTGTGCTTGCCCTTCATCAAGTGGGCATGAAATATGAAGCAGACGGAATCGCCTCACTCTCCGGCGTGGATCTGGAGTTTAGGGGGAACGCCAAGATTGGAATCATTGGCGAGAGCGGTGCCGGGAAGTCCACGCTGGTGGATATTCTGGGCGGGTTCCTGCATCCTACCTCCGGCACGATTGAGGTGAACGGCAACAGGGTCACCGCGCTTACAGATGAGGAATGGCGCCGGCAGACCTCATATATTCCGCAGCGCCCTTATATTTTCAGCGGTACGCTTGCGGATAATGTGCGCTTTTATTATCCTGAAGCCACCACTGAAGCGGTTGCCGGAGTGGTCGCCGCGGCGGGCTTATCCAAGCTGGTGGCAGCGCTCCCGGACGGATTGGACGAAAGGATTGGCGGCGGCGGGCGTTCGCTCAGCGGGGGGCAGGAGCAGCGTGTAGCGCTGGCCCGCGCCCTGCTGAGCAGCCGCCCGGTCATGCTGCTGGATGAGCCGACCGCTCATTTGGATATCGAGACGGAGTACGAGCTGAAGGAAACGATGCTGCCGCTTTTTGAGGGGAAGCTGGTATTCCTGGCTACCCACCGGCTGCACTGGATGATCGATATGGATCTCATTGTCGTCATGCAGCAGGGGCAAGTGGCTGAGGTCGGCACACATCAAGAGCTTGTAGCCCGCAAGGGTGCTTATTATGAGCTTATTCAAAGTCAATTGGAGGGAATCCATTGAAACGTGAAGGATGGTTTGCTCCCTATTTCAACTCTTATTTCTGGCGGTTTCTCCTCATTATTGTCTTGGGCGCGCTGACTATTTTCTCCGCCTCTTCCCTGATGTACACCTCGGGGTTCCTGATCTCCAAGGCTTCCATACCGCCGGAAAATATTCTGATGATCTATGTACCGATCGTCGGCGTGCGCACCTTCGGGACCAGCCGGGCGGTGATCCACTACGTGGAACGGCTCGTTTCACATGATACGATTCTGCGGATTCTCTCGAAGATGCGTATCCGGCTGTACAATATTCTTGAACCGCAGGCGTTGTTCCTGTCTTCGCGCTTCCGTACCGGTGATATTCTCGGTATGCTCGCTGACGATATTGAATATTTGCAGAATGTATACCTGCGTACCGTATTTCCGAGTATTATCGCGCTCTTGATCTATGCTGCCGCAATCATTTCGCTGGGCACGTTCGATGTGGTGTTTGCGCTGCTGATGGGACTCTACATGCTGGTGCTTGTAATTGTCCTCCCGCTGATCTCCCTGCTGCTCACGCAGTCGCGGCAGCGGATGGTGAAGCAGGAGCGCAACCGGCTCTATCAGAAGCTGACTGACGCCGTGCTGGGCATGGGCGATTGGATCATCAGCGGACGGCAGAGCCAGTTCGTGGCCAGCTATGAAGCGGACGAGAGACTGGTCGCCCGCACAGACGGAGCCCTCCGCAGGTGGGCGCGCGCCCGGATGTTTATCGGGCAAGCCGTTGTAGGGATTGCCGTCGTATCGATCATCTACTGGGCCGCCGGAGAGTACCAGAGCGGTGCCATCGCCGGAACGCTGATTGCCGCGTTCGTGCTGGTGGTGTTCCCGGTGGCGGATGCCTTCCTTCCGGTCTCGGAGGCGGTAGAGAAGATTCCACAGTACCGTAATTCGCTGGAGCGGCTGAATGGCGTGGAAGAAGCAAAAGGGGCCACGCCGGGAGCCGAGGCCGCAGCAAGTAATGCGGAGACTGCAGCTCTTGCAAAGACTGCTGCCGGGAAGATCCAGGCAACCCGGCAGGCGCATATCCAGTTGAAAAACACAGGATACCGCTATGCCTCCGGGGAGGACTGGTCCATTCAGGACCTGAATCTTGATATCCCGCAGGGACGGAAGATTGCCATTATCGGCCGCAGCGGAGCGGGCAAGTCCACGCTGCTGAAGGTGATCCAGGGAGTGATTACCCCTTCTGTAGGGTCTGCTGTGATTAATGGCATCGCTGCTTCTGCCTACGGGGAGGACATTCCGAAGCTGATTGCCGTCCTTAACCAGAGCCCGCATCTGTTCGACACAACAGTGGCGAATAATATCCGGCTGGGCAAGCCGGATGCTTCGGACGAAGAGGTTAAGCAAGCCGGAAAGCTTGCTCAATTGGATGACCTGATCTCCTCGCTGCCTGAAGGGTACGATACACCGGTGCGTGAGGCCGGACAACGGTTCTCCGGCGGAGAACGCCAACGGATCGCCCTGGCCCGCATACTGCTGCAGAATACCCCTGCTGTAGTTCTGGATGAGCCTACCGTCGGCCTTGATCCGCGCACAGAACGCGAGCTGCTGGCCACGATGTTCACCGCAATGGCGGATAAGACGCTGATCTGGGTAACCCATCATCTGGTGGGTGCGGAGCAGATGGACGAAGTGGTCTTTATGGAGAACGGAACCGTGGAGATGCGCGGCACCCATGCTGAGCTGCTGTCGCGTGAGGCCCGATACCGCAGACTATATGAGCTGGACCGTCCGGCCGGGTTCCTTGCAAAGCAGGACGGGAAGTAGAAGGATATTGCACATTTTAGAGAGGCTCCATTCGCCCGGTTTGGGTGGAGGGGCCTTTTTCATTGAGCATATCTCACGTTCGTTCCTTGCGGCCGTATATAATTATTTATAACAGGCGTGATACAATGGAGTAATTACATATATAACCAAGATGAGGTGGAAGCATGTGAGCTCTGTCTGAGAAATAAGATAAGATCACAATCCCGGTGTCTCAGATGAGGAGAGATCAGAAATATGGAATTAACGTGGGAGCTGGACAGCCTGTACCCGTCTTTTCAGTCGGAGAAATACCGGCAGGACCGAAGGCTTTTGGCAGAATATGCAGAGCATTTGAACGAATGGGCGGCAGGACAATTACAGAACCGAATGCAGAACGAGAAGGAATTGGCACAAGTGATCGAGCAATTTTTAAAACAATATAATGCCTACAAAAGGGTCTACCACTGTCTATTCAGCTATGCGGAGCTAAGGTTCAGCCTGGACAGAAGCGATGTGGAAGCGATGAACAGGATGGATGAGCTGGAAGACGCCGCAACTGCAGCGGGTGAGGCCCATGCAGGCTTCAGCAAATGGCTGGCAGGTGTAGCAGATCTAAAGGCGGTAATAGCTTCGTCCGCATATCTTGCCGGGCACGAGTTCTATCTGTACGGGCTGCAGCGGCAGTCAGAGCATTTGCTTGGCGAAGAGGCGGAATCGGTCATTGCCCGTATGCAGAGCACCGGCTCCAAAGCCTGGGAGAGGCTGTATATGCGGACACTATCCATGCTCCGTATAGACGTACAAATCGGTGGACAAGCCCGGAGTTTATCGCTGGCTGAATTGCAGAATCTGGCCTATGACGGAGACGCATGGGTAAGAAAAGCTGCCTATGAGGCTGAGCGCGAAGCATGCCGGAGTGTAGAGGAGCAGAGCGCCGCCTGTCTGAATTCCGTAAGTGGAGAAGCGCTTGCAATCTATGGGCTGAGAGGATATGCATCACCGCTGCATAAAGTGCTGAAGGCATCCAGAATGAACCAGAAGACGCTTGGGGTGATGTTGGAAGCCATAGAGGAGAGTCTGCCGTTTTTCCATCAATATTATATGAAAAAAGCAGCGCTGCTCGGCCATTCCGGACCGCTGCCGTTTTATGATGTTTTTGCCCCGTTAGCCGAAGAGAGTTCAGCCAAAATCACCTACCCCGAAGCGGGGGATGTGATCGTCTCCGGCTTCAGCGCATTCAGCCCGGAGCTGGGCGAATTCGCCCGCAAGGTATTCCGGCAGCGCTGGATTGACGCCGAGCCAAGAGAAGGTAAAGGCAATTTCGGAATGTGCGTCGATATTTTTCCGATTGGCGAAAGCCGGATGATCACCAGCTTCACGGGGAATTATATCGATGTCAGTGTGCTGGCTCACGAGATCGGACATGCCTACCACAGCAGCTGCCTTGCTGGCGAGACTATGGTGAATACGGATTATCCGGTACCCGTTGCCGAGACGGCGTCGATTTTTTGCGAAAGCCTCATTCATGAGGAACTGCTGAACATGGCAGCTGAAAGCGAAGCCTTGGCCATTCGGGAACGGAGCCTGTCTGACGCGGGTTATTACATTGTGGATTTTTACGCCCGTTACCTATTTGAGAGCCAGCTGTATGAACGAAGACAGTCCGGTCCTCTGTCCGCCCGGGAACTGAATGACCTGATGCATGAATCGATGGCGGCAGCATATGGCGGCAGCGTAGACCCTGCGACTATCCATCCTTATCAGTGGATCAGCAAAGCCGGATATTATATGGCAGGCAATGAATTTCTGAACTTTCCCTATTCATTCGGACTGCTGTTCTCCAAGGGGCTCTATGCGCAGTATAAGAAGCAGGGTGGAGATTTCGCAGAACGTTACAGGTCTTTTCTGGCAGCTACCAGCAAAAATACCATCGCGGATGCCGCAGGACTGATGAATATCGATGTGGATTCGCCACAATTCTGGCGTGATGCGCTGGCGTTGATTGCGGAGGACATTCAGGAGTTTGTGGAGAGTGTGTAAACTCGGCTGCGGGAGTTCCTTTTTGCGGGGAAGTATGGTAGAACAGTAGAAGAAGTATATGCCCGCAGGGCACAGAAAGGGATGCTTGATGGATGTATGTAGTATGTAAGGAACATGTGGAGCTGGCTATCGACAAATTTGTGGACGAGTACGAGGATGCACCGGATATTGTGGATCTGAAAGAAACGGAGTTCTCGGATTGGGACCCGCCAGCGAAATGTGCGGAGTGCGATAAGAACGCTGAGGTTCTGGTAGTTTAGAGCTGCCTTACTTCAGAATAATGGGATCAACTATTCAAAAGCGGGCCGTGTGCCTGGATGATCATTTATCCGGCGGTATCCGGTCACTCTTGATCAGGCTTGCCCTGCAGCTGTAAAGTGAGCTGCAGGGTATTTTGCATCTTGCCGGAACGGTGTCCGTTCAAGCTTACGCCTCAGCCATTTCCTCAATCCGGCTCCCGCTGCTCCGGCGGTATGCAAAGGCGGAGACAATGGCGATGACGGCTGCAATGGAGAGTCCCCAGTAAATGTTGGAGTAAGCTGCAGACAGGGACAGCCCGTGCTGCCATTCCAGAGCACTGGCGGCCATGGCAACACCGAAGGCGCCGCTGAAGAACTGGAGCAGCTGAAATAATCCCATCCCTGAGCCAATCTGTGAGGCAGGCAGAACGCGGGAGATTTCGTTGGATACACTGCTGGACAGCGTGGTGAAGGCCAGACTCATAATCATATAGACGAACATCACTGCTATCCATGAGTGCCCGGCAAATAGAGCAAACAGTACGGTAGCGGTCAGCACCAGCAGCGGCACAAAGCGCAAGATGCCTCCATTGCCGAAGCGGTCAATGATCCGGCCTACCGACCGGGATACAAAGATCGCAAGCAGGGACCCGGGGAAAATGACAAACCCCGCATGGCTTGCGGTGAAGCCGAACCGGTGAACCAGAATCTGCGGCAGCAGGAACAGCGTTGCAAAGCTGCACAGATAGGAGGCGATTCCGACCAAAGAGAGTACCAGGTACGGGCGGTTCTTGAAAAGAGCCGGCATAACAAACGGATCAGAAATGGTGCGGATACGGCTCACGAACAAGAGAATAGCAGCTATTCCGGCAACCAGCGCAATCCACAGCCCGCTGGTCAGGAACAGCAGAAGCCCGGTGGTGCCGATGCCGAGGAAGACCCCTCCAAGTGCGTCAAAAGAGCCGCGGCTCGGCAGTTCTTTCGGCAGCAGCACCAGAAACAGCGGCACAAGCAGCAGGATAATAGCGGTAACGGCAAACAGCCAGTTCCAGCCAAAATACTGGGTAATCGCTCCGCCTGCAACAGGACCAAGTCCCAAACCAAGAGAAACAGAGGACATAATCGTCGCCATCGCCTTGCCACGGCGGCCCAGCGGGACATACCGGGTGAACAGGACAAGTGACAGCGACATAACGGCACCGGCACCGGAAGCCTGCACAATCCGCACAATCAGCAGCACAATAAAGTTCGTGCTGAAGAATCCGGCAACCGCCGCGAGGCCGAGTGTCAGCAGGCCAATCGTCAACAGCCTGCGGATCGGCAGAAAGTCGGAAAGTCTGCTGTAGGTAATCGAAGCAATGGAGAACATAATGGAATACCCGGTCACGATCCAGGAGGCGGCGGAGGCTGAGATGCCAAAGGTCTCGGTTACATCAGGCAATGCCAGATTGAACATGGCCGTATTCATAATGACGAGAACAACTGCAACACTGAACAGAAACGTCAGCAGCCCTTCCCTGGGAAGAGTGGCTTCCACTGAAGAATCTTCTTCCGCAGCAGCGGAGATTGTATTTACTGCGTTGATATAAAATGCAATTAGGAGCACGATAAATTTTTTGCAACCATTTGTACGACAAAAGGGGATATTGATCCATGAAGATACTATTTCATCCGGAACGCAAGGACATTCAGCTTGCCTCCGTACTGTATGCACTCAGTGATCCCATTCGCTTATCCATCATTTCAGATATCAGGAACAATGGTGAACAGGCCTGCAACTGCTTCAACGTGCCGGTCGCCAAATCGACGCTGTCCCACCATGCCCGGACACTGCGCGAGGCGGGGGTTGTGCATACCCGTATTCAAGGCACTCAGCGCATACTGTCCTTGCGCACCGAGGACTTGAATGCCCGGTTTCCGGGCCTGCTGGATTCGGTGCTGAGCGCTTATGAGGCCAATGGGCAGCCTGCGCTGGAGACGGAGGCAGAGGAGAGCAGCAACTGAGGGTTAACTTTTTCATGTTCTGCACAACTGAGTGGAATTTCCACGTGGAACATTTAAATTGCACCAAAAAACCACCTGATTCGACATTCCGAATTAGGTGGTTACATAGGATAGTTTTTTATAGCTGGTGTGTTATTTCAATTCAATCTGCCCTTGTTCCGTTCCCCAAAAGCCTGTTTGAACGTTCAATCAGGTTTATTCCACCTTCATTTCACTCATCAACGCATGAGTATTCCCCTCAGAATCCCGGAAGAACGCCATCCAGGTCTCGGTTTGGCCCATTTTGTTCACCATATGGGGTTCGCCGGTAAAAGCTACTCCCTTACCGATTAACTCTGCATACATTGCCTGAATATCTCCAACTTGAAAATACACAACGGAGCTGGCATTGGCGAACTCTGCTGTCTCCGGAAGGCTCAACAGCAGCCGCAGGCCGCCGAGTTCAAAGAAGGCCATACGGTCCGTCTGAAATAGCAGCGGAAGGCCCAGCAGGTTTTGATAAAAATGTACCGCTCGTCCCATTTCTTTCACAGGTATCCCGATTTGCCCCACCTTGTGAATCCTATTCTTTTCCACACTGCATTGCTCCCTTCTTCATCTCATGACTTCTTTATATAATAATAATTGTTTTTTGAACAATGTCACATTTTCAAGGGATGCTTCGTTGTACAGGTTGAAAGGGGGAGAGGATTGAATGATGTAGAGCTCCGCCGGATAATAGCTGACGTGCTGGAAGGGAACATCGAAAGGTTTGAGGAGATTATGCGAACCTATCAGAAAGCGATCATACTCTATTGTTATCATATGCTGGGGCATTATTCGGAGGCTGAGGACAGCGGGCAGGAGGTGTTTCTGAAGGCCTTTCGTGCATTGGGCAAATATAACCCGGATATCCCCTTCGGTGCATGGCTGTATACGATTGCCTACAATCAATGTATTGATGTGATCCGCAAGCGGAAATTGACCAAATATCTGCGTCTCTTACACCGGGATGAGCGGGACAATAGACATGTAGATCAGCAGATTGAAGGCAAATATCTGGATGAAGCGGTGCAGCAGGCTTTGTCAAAATTATCGATAGAAGAGCGGAATTTGTTGATTTTGCGCTGTGTGGAGGAAATGAGCTATCAGGAGATCAGTCTGATTCTTCATCACAGCACACCCAAGCTGCGCAAAAAATATGAGCGTTCGGCCAAAAAATTCCGGAGGTATTATGCTTATGCGAAAGGAGAAGGAAGCTGTGAGATTCGACAAGGATCAGGATTTGAAGGAACTTCTTCGTAGCCCGCAGTTCAATGAGACAGACTTGTCCGGAAAAGTGATGAAGAGGTTGTATGCCGGACAAAGCGGAAAGGAGCGATTCCTGGTGAAATATAAGGTCAGTGTGATGGTCATAGCGGGAATGCTGTTGACAGCATCCTCGGGTTTTGCGGCGGTTCAATATCAATCCTTGAAGAACAAACAGGGGGAAGTTACTTATCAGGTCAAGCCTGCCAAAGTAGCCCCTGTCCCTCAGGAAGAAGAATTACAACGTTGGAAAATCAGCCGTGATTTAGGGGATAAACTGCTACAGGAGGGTTCCGCAGCTGTTTTTTATGTCGTTGCCCATAATCCCAACAGGCAAATGGACACCCGGTTTAAGCCGGTGACATTTACCGACCTCTCTGTACTCCGCAGTAAACTGTCCGGCCAGCCCGTTGTCATTGCAGACAGCTTAACAGGCAACTATGCCTTCAAAAGCGCCAAGGTGTCCTTTAAACCGGTTAATATGGTGAATCCACCTACCGCGGAAGAAGAGGCAGCCATGGCAGAGAAGCTCCGCAAGCAGGCTGAGGCATCCAATCAGGAATATGCAATGATGCCTGTAGAGCTATCCAACCAGCTTCTCCATATTGAAACGATCTATGCTCAAGGGAAGAATGAAATAGCTGTGACGATTACCAAATCAAAAAATGAATTTACAGCATATGTGGATGAAAAAGTGGATTTTACCTCGGAAAAAGTGGTTGTAGATGGGGTAGAAATGATATATACCAAATATAAAGGCGGAAATTCAATGGTCTGGACTGCTGAGATTCCGGGCAGTACAGAGCTCTATCAATATCAGATTGACGACATGAGCGGACAATATCTCAGCAAAGCGGACATGATCGAAATCGCCAAGCTGTATCTAAAATAAAAGCCGAACGATCCTCCGCGGCTGCGGTCAGGATCGTTCGGCCGTTTCTTAGGGCAAGGGCGAGGACAGTGAAACGGCCAAGCTCAACGGGGATTCAGTTTCACCTGCGAGCCCTTGCCGCCGGATTGAATTCCGGTGTCTTTGACACCGGCTTCCTTAAGGTCGGCGACCAGCCGCTCGATGACAGCCTTGGCGGCAGCTGCTTCTTTTGCGCCGGAGGCCTTCACGACAAGCTGCACCGGCTTGCCTGAGCGCAGATGCTTGTCCGCCTGCCGCAGCTTGGTGTCGTAATCATGCTCCTCGATATGAGCGGTGAAGCGCAGCTCTTTGACCTTCTCTTTCTTGCCTTGTGCACCTGCTGCCTGAGCAGAACCCGACTTTCGCGCAGTCGTTGTCTCCTTCTGCGCGGCCGCCTTTGCTTTGCCCTTCGCCATCAGGCTGCAGGGCGGCGGACTGCTCATCAGCGAGGTGCAGACGAGGTCTGCGCCTGCCGCCTTGGCCTTGGCCAAAGCTTCCGCTCTGGAGACAACCCCCAGCTGCTCGCCCCGAAGTCCTGTAAGCACCACCTCGGATGCCCTGATCTGCTCATTTAACAATACGGCCATGCCACGCAGCCTCCCTGTACACATTGATAGAACTATCATATACGTAAAAGGGCTTGTGGTTCAAATGCGGGAGTTTATGCCATGGCTTGAAAAGCATCTGCCATTCGGATGAACCAGAACGGGCAGAGAGCAGCAAAGCCATGAGAGACTGGCAGCGGCCGAAAGTCCACCTATTCCACGAGTACCGGTTATATCCCCCTAATAAAGATTACATATTCAGTTTATATAAGAGGAGTCTATCTTGCAGCAATGCTGGATCGTTGCGTGTTTTGGACAGGCATGTGATAAACTACAAAGGACAGATTCACTGGCGGGCTTCGCAGTGTCCCGAAAGAAATTACAGTATCCATGACGGAAGCAGATAGATGGAGGATTTATGTTCATTCAAATCATTAGCGTAGGCAAACTAAAGGAGAAATATTTGACGCTCGGCATCGCAGAATACGCCAAACGGCTGACGCCTTACCTCAAATTTCAGATGATTGAGGTGGCGGATGAGAAAGCACCAGACAACCTCAGCGATGCAGAGGTTGTTCAGGTGAAGGTGCGCGAGGGCGAACGTATCCTCGCGCACCTCAAAAGCGAGGCGCATGTCATTGCGCTCGCGATCGACGGCAAGCTCTGGAGCTCGGAAGAGCTTGCCGCAGAGCTCGACCGGCTCGGCACCTACGGGACGAGCCATGTCGTCTTCGTCATCGGAGGGAGCCACGGGCTCTCCGATGACGTTATGCGCCGCGCCCAGCAGCGCATGAGCTTCGGGCGCATGACGCTGCCCCACCAGCTCATGCGCCTGGTCCTCACCGAGCAGATTTATCGGGCGGTGAAGATCAATCGGGGGGAGCCGTATCATAAGTAGGGGCAAGTTTAGGCTTTAATAAGGTGATTTTATTATCGTAATACACTATACTTGTTATAAGTAATATATTGGGTACTGGGGGAATTCTTATTTCATTATTAAATCAAATAGATTTGGCCGGAAAAGATATTTCGACCGATTCATATTCAATGTCTATTGGTGAATTACTAACCATGTATAAAGATGGGGAGCTTGAACTCCATCCTGAATTCCAAAGATTGTTTAGATGGACTATTGAACAAAAATCTAGGTTGATTGAGTCTTTACTTCTAGGAATACCAATTCCTTCGATTTTTGTTTCTCAGACAGATAAAGGAACTTGGGAAGTAATTGACGGGTTACAGCGTTTATCGACGATATTCGAACTTACAGGTGATTTACGTCATCCTGACGGTACTGAGCGCACTCCATTATCATTGAATGGAACGAAATATTTACCGGCTCTTAATCAACTTCAGTGGGTATCAGAAGACCTAACTAAGCAACTCCCATCTGAGGCCAAGCTCAGAATAAAAAGAGCTCGAGTGGACGTAAACATTGTTTTGAGTAAAAGTGATGTAACAGCAAAGTATGAGCTCTTCCAAAGACTAAATACTGGTGGTACTGAGGCATCGGAGCAAGAGGTGAGAAATGCAATTCTAGTTATGACAAATAGGGGTTTTTTCTCTTGGATAACTGATCTCGCTAACTATAGTAATTTTAGGGCTTGCCTACCGATTACTGAAAAGGCTCTGGATGAACAATACGATTTAGAATTAGTAACTAGATTTATTACGTTAAGCATTCTTCCTGAGGATCAATTAAAAAATATAAATGATCTCGGTACCTTCCTTACCGACAAAATTCTTGAGATGGCTATGGAGCAGTCACCAGCAATAAAAGAAAAAGTTGATTACTCTTTTAGAAGATGTTTTGATGCATTGGCAACAATACTTGGCGAAAACAGCTTTAAAAAGTATGATGTGGCAAGACAACAATCTTCAGGTCAAGTATTGATCTCTCTTTTTGAAGTTATTGCTATGGGGATTGGGTATTATGCAAAAGAAGAAACCTACGAAATTTCCGAAGAGCTAATAACTCGTGTTCATCAGGAAATTCCTAGGAATCCCAAATTCATGACAACAGCTGGTTCTGGTATTAGAGCATCAACTAGAATACCCAATACTATTGGATTGGGGCGTGAGCTATTCTCCCCATGAAGATTAGAAGCCAAACGGAACTCCAAGATTTTCTTGACAATAACCTCTCTAAGCGTAAAAAGGAGTTAACTACATACAAATTTACTATAAGTTCCGCAAGAGACCATGAAAAGGGTCCCCTCTTAAGAGGGGCAATACCGTTAGTGTATGCTCATTGGGAAGGTTTTATTAAATATTCTTCAATCGCTTATTTAGATTTTATCGCGAGAAAGAGTCCAGTTTTGAATAGTTTAAAAAGTAATTTTATGGCTGTAGCTCTGCGCGACAAGATTGTCACTACGGCAAGATCTAAAAAAACTGAACTTCATGAAGATTTAATCAGTTTTATCCTTGAAAATTTAGACAAAAATATTTCATTTGATCCAATTACTGTAATTGATACTGAATCAAACTTATCATCATCGGTACTTAAGAATATAATGTTTACAGTAGGGTTTGATTTTGATGAAGTATGGGAAAAGAAAATACAACAAATTGATAGTAAGTTATTAAAGCATCGGAACGAGATCGCTCACGGTGAATTAATCGAAATTTCTGAGGAAATATACGAGGAATTACATAATTTTGTTCTAAATACTTTAGAGCAATATAAAACGTTAATAGAAAATGCAGCCTACACTTCGAATTATCAAAAAACAAGTTAATTACTATGAATCCTGTGGCTACTGCCACAGGATTCATAGTTTTTCGGAAAGTATTAAGAAAAAGCTTGCCGTTATAGACAGCGCGGTGAACCGTATCATAAATAAGGCGAACGGTCACGATATTGTTAACATCAGAGCAGGTATTAACAGTAAGCAGGAGTTTTAAATCGATAACCGTACTGTTGCTCCAAATCCAGCGGTATATATATTTAGCATTAATTATTGAAAGGAGAATGGAGATGACTGTAAAATTTATCATGAATTATACGGATGGAGATTTCATCGAAAACATTGAAGTTCCAATTTATGAAGTGTACCGCAAGGGTACCTCTTTTCAACTGTACCACTTAAATCGCAACCCTGCTCTTATTGAACATAAAGAATTGCTGGTTATTGATGAAAAGGGGGTTGCACCAGAGTGTATGTTTAGAAGTGTTACTGAATTTTGCGAAAAAATTATCCCCTATTTATTAAATAGGAAAAATGAGTCATTATTTTTATTTGGGGAGTACTATGATGCAGAGAAAGATAAGATGATGGACATTGATGATATCGAGATTTCCTGTTTAATAGGCGGGGTAGCCACCTTACAAGAAGAAGAGACAAGGTAGTTTAGGTTTAATATGATATGAAAACGGCAGATGTCAAAGTGCAGTCAAACGTTACCTCATTAAGTTCCTTGAAGGAGAGTTGTAGAAATATGGTTTTTACTTGAGCAAAACAGGGTGCATCTCGAGAGAGATGCATTTTTTCGTTCCTAATTACAGCAAGATGTGGAAAGTCGAGCGAAACCCGTTATGTTATTTTATTTGCAGAGAAGGAATGATCAAATTCGAGCAAAGAAAGGAGCAGACAGAATGACGAGCGAGCCGCGATCTTACAAATCAGAATCGGTAGGGAGTTTTTTGATAGGCGCATAGATATGGTAGGTCGAATCCAGATGGTGGACGTCATCAAAAGCTTGGATGAGTTCAATATCGGTTTCTGCCGTTTCTTGCCTGGAAATCTTTAGGAATCTGGCATAGTCGCTTTTCAGTACATCCCCAATGTCAAGTATTTCACCACAATAGTTGAACCTCGCACAAAAAATCTGTGGCACATCAACCGTGAAAAAATAAGGTTTATCAATTTCAATGCTGCTTGGGATCCCAAACAGTACCTTAAACCGAGTTGAATCGGGTTGACAGTTTGAATAAATGACATAACAGGGACCGTGTATGGTTTCATCAATATGACTCAACAGCATTTCTGAATGTGCGCGGATCTTCTCCTTGTAATCATCATTGGCTAAATTCACTTCAAAAGCGATCCCGCTGATCCGGGTCTCCTTGAATTCGGTCAGGGTGAAATCCGTGACGATATCACCGTTAATGTTTTTTATAGGCCTCTTCACCACTGTAGGTATGGGGACAGGAGAGAGGGTTGTCAGTCCTGTTTTTAAAGAACTTGGAGCTACGCCGTATTGTCGTTTGAAAGCACGAGTGAATGAGGCTTGCGTACCGAAGTTGAGCTGATAAGCAATATCGGTTAGAGACCTGTTTTTGTTTTGAATAAGGGTTAAAGATGCATTCAATCTTCTGGATAGAATGTATTGGTTTAACGAACAGCTCATCATAGCAGAAAACAGCCGATGAAAATAGTATTTAGACATGTTGAAGGTATTGGCAACGGTTTCTACGGTTAAGGACTGTTGTAAATGGCCCTCAATATGGATCAAAGCACGTTCGATGACTTCGTTATGGTCCATAATAACTCCTTATATCAAGTTTTTGAGGCAAGTATACCATACGTCCATCAGCAAATAAATTTATTGTCTTAGGAGGCAAAAAAGATGACGCGAGACCGAAGGAATGCAAGGATACTGGGGATTTTTTATATCCTTGCTGCAGTGACGTCAATTATAGCGGTTGTTTTGTATGGGCCGGTTTTGTCAGAACAATGGCAGATGGCCGTGGCAAATGGATCGGAAACGAAGGTCTTAATCGGTGTATTAAATGACCTCTCACTTTTGGTAACCGCTGTTGGTACAGCAGTCATGCTGTTTCCCTACGTTCGGCATTGGAATGAGCATCTTGCACTAGGGTATCTTTGTTTTCGGTTTATGGAAGCTGTTTTTATTGCGATTGGTCTCGTAAGTATATTGGGTTTGTTACAACTTAGTTCATATTATGATACAACTACCTTAGCAAGTAAAACCAATTTTGAGCCCATAGGACTGTTGCTGCAGTCGATTTATCGCTGGACGGCTATGCTGGGTCCAAATTTCATGTTGGGCATAAATACTAGTCTGTATAGTTATCTGCTTTATCGAACAGGCTATGTGCCTAAACCGTTAGCGGTTTTCGGAATGATTACAGCGGTTATGGTATTTTTAGCTGGTTTGCTGCAAATGTTTGGGATCATCGGACCCTATTCGGCGGTAAAAGGATTGATGGCGCTTCCTGTGGGCGTTTACGAGATGAGCTTGGCAGCCTGGTTATTTGTGAAGGGATTTCATCGGGAGAACCTTGCTAAATTGAGAGCAAAAACAACTTGCTAGATATAGAAACTCATTTTTTTAAAACTTGCCGCTTCAGACAATGCGGTGAACCGTATCATAAGTAGGTCAAAATTTTGAGTAGGAGGAGTTGCCTATAGGTGGGGAATAGATTGGAAGGAGTTGTTGCGGGTGCCGCATTTATCTTGCGTCTCCGGCAGGCGACATAGATTCTTATGTTGACGGAGGCTGGACTGCTCAATAACCCTATTAAGGGGGATTCGGGTTACATTGGAGAAGTTGAGCGCCGCGATAAATGCGGCTTACTCATAACCGATGAAAAGGGCACCCATTAGGGTGTCCCTTAAAGCGATAGCCGCATTGCGAACGAAGTTCAGAAGATCGTCTCCTAAGCAAAGTTCTTCTGGAACTCAGCCATGAAGAACACCCCCGTCAAGAAACTCACGGCTATAGATGTCGGAGATTCTGTCCAGCACACGCTGCACTTGTTCTGTAAATTTCAAGTCCGCAACCCGATCTTTCAACAAAAACACGCCGGTCTCATTGCGGTGTTTGCCGAGGGCTCCCTCAAATAATAGGTTGGCGCCATGGGTAGGCGGAGAGGAAAAAACCTTCATAAACAGTTCAAACCATGCGGTCAGTCCGGAATCCTTTCCTTTTCTTAGCGTGTTGTTAATTCCCGGGTCTACGCTGCGGATCTTGATGCCTTCCTTGGCAAGTTGTGGTGCGACGGCTTGAGTCCACAACGAAAGAGCTAGCTTTGAAGTCGCATAAGGGCCATACATTTTGCGGAAGGTTTTGGGATGCTCTAAGTTTTCGATCGAAAACTCCTTCGTAAATCTAAGCACCTGCGATGAAGTGTTAATCACCGTTTTTAAGCTGCCGTTTTTCAACAGCTCCTTCAATTCCATCAGAATAATATAAGGAACGACCGTCAACAATTCATAATGCATTTCGCGGCCTTGTTTCGAATAGCGCAGCTCACTTAAGCCTCCTCCGGCGTTGTTGAACAAAATATCGATCCGCTGCTCCTTGCTTTTGATTTCTTTCAAAGAGCGTCTCAAGCTGCCATAATCGGTGAGATCCTTCACTTTATAGGCTCGGAGCCATCCGTTCTTGAGGGCATCTTGAATGAGCATATCGTCCGCCGGAAAATCGGAACGGTTCAAAGTAATGACCTGCCAGTTCTGCGATAGAAGTTTCCGGGCTAATGCCAAGCCGATTCCCTGGCTCGCGCCTGTGATCAGTGCGATATGTTCTCGTTGGTTCGTATTCAATGGATGTCCCCCCCCTCATATTTCAAAATACTCTCCACTTATTTGCGCACATCAGTCGGCGGTAGGCAGTAGAATCAGTTTGCCGTGGGCACGCCCACTCTGACTGATTTCGAGGGCTGTTCGCCAGTCGTCGAGTGAGAAAGTCTGGGCGACTGGGATCGTAAACTTGCCCTCTGCGGTATATTTGGCGAAGTGGCCAACAACGTCATAACGCAGGGAAGGTTCTTTTCCGTAGCTGCCCCGATCTCACCCCGAGAGTATCAATCCCCCGGTAAGCGGTTTCGACCGCCATTGGCAGTGCTGCGGCCTGTACAAAGTCGAGTCCAGCCGGCATGCGGAACCAGTAGTACATAATCGCTCGGTCCGGCGCACCAGCGCTCGATCCGCCCATGAAATCCGCGGCACCAAGAACGGCATCACCAATGGCGATACCGGTTACGCCCTCTCCAACCGCGTCTACAAATTCAAGCGGTCTGTTCTTCCAAGAAAAAGGGGCTTCAGATCTGGGAGCCGCCTCCGTCGACAGGGAACTCAGCCCCGGTGGTATAGGTGGCGTCAAATGCTAGGAATGCTACGACTTTGGCGACCTCGACTGGATCGCCCAAACGCAACATCGGGATCTGCTGTGTCATCTGTGCTTTTGTCTGTTCGGCAGCTTCTTTCGGCATTGCCTTCTCTAAGATACCTGTGTCAATGACGCCAGGACTGACTGCGTTGACGCGAATATTTCGAGGCAATAACTCGCGTGCCAGACTTCGAGTCATGGAGCGTAGCGCCGCTTTACTAGCTGCATACGCACTGAGCATGGGGAGACCCACTACGTTCACGATTGAAGTAGTAAGTACTACCCCGCTTCCTGTGCTCAGGAGTGGAGCGAGTTTTTGTACGGTGAAGTACGGCCCTTTGGCGTTGATTGTAAATATCTCGTCGTACGTTTCTTCGGCCGTTGACTCGAAAGGGACAAAGCCAGTGACACCTGCGTTAACGAACAGGGCATCTATCGTGCCAAATTCAACCTTCACTCGATCGGCCAACGCGGCGATATCCTTCAATGAGCCGGCATCACTCAAGAACGCGATTACGTTGTTGCCGAGTTGTTCACGAGCCGTGTCAAGCGTCGCCTGAGTACGTCCGGTAATCAGCACGTGTGCTCCTTCATCCACTAGCAACTTCGCTGTCGCGAGGCCGATTCCACTGCTGCCTCCCGTAATCACGACTTTCTTACCGGAGAATTTGCCCTTACTGGATAGTTCCATTTGAATCGTCCTCCCTTTGTATAATCCGCAATCGGATGATTAGGTACAGGAACGATTATACAACAGTGACTTTACTAAGTAAACTAAATTAACTAAATTAGTTAATCTAATTCATTTAATTATTACTGTAAATAAAAAGACAGCAAATTTGTTATAATGCATTTGATACTTATCACAGGGAGGGGCATTTATTCGTGAGAAAAGCCGTTAGTGTGGAGACATATATTGAAAAAATAAAGCCCGTTATTAGAAGAACAAAATTCAGCCAACTCAAAGTCGACGATCTCGCAAAATATATGGATATCAGCAAAGTGACACTATATAAGTATTTTGCCTCCAAAGATGACATCATCGAACAGGTTGTAGATTATTACATTGATTACTCGAAGAAAGCTGACGCCACGGCTAATGATGATTCCGTCTCTTTTTTGGAGCGGTTTCAAATCACGTTTTTACAATCTTTGATGTGTGCCGTGTATATCTCTGATTTGTTCTTGCAAGATCTGAAGGAATTTTATCCGCACCATTTTGAGAATCTGTCAGTTGCCCTGCACAATCGGAATAAAAACTTACAGGCTTTTTTTGAATCCGGAATGGAGCAACAGATTTTCAACAGATTGAATGCTGTATTGTTTATGGTTCAAGATGACGCTGTGCTGCGGCGCTTTATCGAGCCATCATTTTCGATTCAGTATGATATCACCTTGAAACAAGCAATTATGGATTACTACCATATGAAGCAGTATCAATTGCTAAAACCCGAATACCTGAAGATGATAGACTACTCCAATATGGAGGGGAAAATCGTTCATATTTTGCAAACCATCTCATAAGTGAGAGTCCTGCGCATGTCACGGCGAAATCGACCTGAATTTGGAACCAAAGTTTAAAATAACCGGGGCCTACGGGTTCCAACCTTTGCCGCCTGAAGGAGTACGAATTATACGTGACTTTTTATCCAAAGCACCCAACAGACATTCTAGCGTGTGGAGCCAGAGCTTAGGTGGTGCAGGAAGTGCGGTGAGCCGGGTATCGCCTACTGAAACGGCCTATCCTCATCGGAAGGCTCAGACAATCTACGAACTGTCAGCCCGGTGGAGAAACAACAGGGAGCTTCGCTAAATCCCGTTCCATTACGCTGAATGGCGGTTGGAGTTTTTATCCAGAAGCATTATAAATATAGTTATAGGAGAATAATTTTTTCTTGTCTACAGCAAAGGCCCCTTCCGCCGTTTGGCGGAAGGGGCCTTTGCGAATGTAGGTAAAGTTTTAACTTGATGCTTTGTACTTCACTAAGAAAATACGTCTCAATGCGGGTGGCGACGAGGCTGTGCGATTTCGCTTGATGTTATAAGTCTTTTCATTAAGAAAGCCAAAAATATTGAACATATGACAAAGAAGTTAGAATTTAAAGCGTTTTCAATCCCTTTTATAATCAAGTTATGATAAAAGAAAGGGGTTACAAAAATTGACTAACTTATTTTACAAGCCGGACGGGGCTTGGGTGGGAGACCTGATCCCCTTTTACAAAGACGGCAGCTTCCGTTTGTTCTATCTTCATGATTGGAGAGATAACAAGAAGATCCATGGAGAAGGAACCTCCTGGTTCGAGCTCCGCACAAGCGATTTCGTGCACTATGAAGAAGTGGGCGAAAAGCTGAAGCATGGAAGTGTGAGCGAGCAAGACCTCAACTGTTATACCGGCTCGATCATCGAAGCCCATGGGGAATATCATCTGTTCTACACCGGTCTCAATCCGAATCCGGAATTCGTAGAGGACGGAGTGCCGCTCCAATGCGTCATGCACGCCGTGAGCACGGATATGGAGTCATGGCAGAAAATCCCCGAAGATACCTTCTATTCCGACGGGATTCAATATGAAAGACATGACTGGCGCGATCCCTTTGTATTCTGGAACGAAGAGGCGGGGGAATACTGGATGCTTCTTGCTGCAAGGAACAAAGAAGGTCCTTCCCGGCGCCGGGGGAGCATCGGACTCTGTGCTTCCAAGGATCTCAAAAGCTGGGAAATCCGGCAGCCTTTCTGGAATCCGAAAATGTACGTGACGCACGAATGTCCGGACTTATTCCAAATCGGGGAATGGTGGTATCTGGTTTACTCCACGTTCTCGGAACGGTTTGTCACCCATTACCGCATGAGTAAATCTTTAAGCGGACCTTGGACGGCGCCGAGAAACGATGCGTTTGATGCCAGAGCGTTCTATGCTGCGAAAACATGGAGTGACGGAAATAAGCGTTACGCTTTTGGCTGGGACCCAAGCAAGGAAAACGAGAATGATTACGGCGATTGGCAGTGGGCCGGAAACTTGGTCGTACACGAACTTGTTCAAGAACAGGATGGAACGTTAACGGTTCGTGTCCCGGAGACTGTTTCCCATCATTTTTCAAATAAACAAGCAGCCAAGTGGGATTCGCGGATCGGGGAATGGGAGGAGTCGGAGGGGCGTATAGAAGCGGCTGCGAACGAGACATACTCTTGTATATCAGCCGGCTTCATGCCCGAAACTTGCAAGATTTCGGCCGAGCTGTCCTTCTCGGAAGGGACGAGAGGCTGTGGCATCATGCTTCGCGCAAGCGAGGATCTTGACGAGGCCTATTACATTCGCCTTGAACCCATTCATAACCGCCTGGTGTTCGACATGTGGCCCCGGCGGGAGCAGGGTGAGATGCAGTGGCATATCAAAGGGGATCACCCTCATGCGGTAGAGCTGGAAGTACCGATAGAATTGCAGGCCGGTACGGTTTATAATATCGAGATCGTTGTGGAGAATTCCGTTTGCGTAGTATATTTGGCCGATCAGGTCGCCATGACTACACGTTTGTATAATTTGAAAACCGGCAGCTGGGGCTGTTTTGTCCAGGAAGGCCGGGCAGTTTTTGAACAAGCATCCATTTCGGTTCCCAACTAACAGGAGGTTTTATAAATGAAACGTTATGTCAAAAGGCTGGCTCTTGCGTTATCGCTGGTTGTCCTGATGGCGATGGTGAGCGCATGCGGAGGCGGAAATAATAATAACGGCGCTGCGGCAACCGGATCGGCAAATCCGCCGAAGGTGGACAAGAAAACATACAAATGGTTCGTGGCCCGAGGTGTAGACAGCCCTCCAGCCGTTACGGTAAAGGAAATTGCGGACGAGTTTTCCCAAACACATCCGGAATTCGAGCTGGTTCTGGAAGGTACGGGTGATCGCCCGTCCTATTTGCAAAAGCTGCGGACATTGATTGCGAGCAACGAGATGCCCGCTATGTTCGATACTGACCCGGATGCCTATGCTTCCAAGCTAGTGCAGCAAGGCAAACTGGTGGATATGAAAAAACTGCTGGAGGAACTTGGGAAATACAAAGATTTCCGCCCGGTGGCCCTGCAATATCAGCAGTTCGCGGACGGCAGCATGTATACTTTCCCGCTTGAATACGGAATTGAGGTATTCTGGTACAACATCAAGATGTTTAAGGATCTTGGCCTTGAGCCGCCGAAGACGTTCGATGAGTTCATGAAGGTTGCTGAGACGCTGAAGCAAAGCGGGGCTACGCCGATTGCCGTCGACGGCAAGGATAAATGGCCGGTTCTCCGGTACCTGGCGTACAAACCGTTCCGCATGACAGGCAATGATTTTATTGAAAATGTAAAGCAAGGGAAGGCATCTTTCAAGGACCCTGCCGGCATGGAAGGTATTAAGTTCGTGCACGATCTGGGCACCAAAGGGTACTTTCAGGAAGGATTCACTGCAACGGATTACACCGCAGCGCGCGACTTGTTCCTGGGCGGCAAAGCCGGCATGTATTACATGGGTTCATGGGAAACTATGAACTTCGTAAATGATAAAGTAAGCACAGAAATGAAGGACAATATCGGTTTTTTCCGGCTTCCCATGATGGAAGGTGCCAAAACGGCTGAAAATGATTATTTCATCAACTCGGGCATCGGCGTTGCCTTCAACCAGGAGACCTTCGATGATACGATGAAGGAATTCGTCAAATTCCTTCTGGAACAATATCCGAAGGCCTATACGGAAAAAGGCCAATTCTCGCCTTTCAATTATTCGCTTGATCAAGAGCAAGGGATGCCGGAGCTCTTCTATAAAATTCAAGACGAAATCGCGAAATCCGGCAACGTCTTTGCGGTCCCGTGGGATACGCGCCTTGACCCGGCCACGAATGAGCTGCTCGGCAACGAATTGAATGCCTTGGCTCTGGGAGCCCATACTCCGGATGATTTTGCAAAACTAATGGATCAGGCGATTAAAGAAAATGCGCCGAAATATTTCAAATAGCGATGCTAAACAGGCGGCCAATCAAAAAGCCGGTTGGCCGACTGTAAGTAAAATAAAACTAAAATTAGGGAATGAGCAAGCATATGGATAAAATCCTGCGTAACCGCAAAGCCGCTCTCGTCTTCCTGTTGCCTGCATTATTGGTGTATCTGCTAACCGTTCTGGCTCCCATTCTTTGGTCGATGTATTTCAGTTTCTTCTCCTGGGACGGAGTTTCAGATATGCTCTATATCGGCTTTGACAATTACGCCAAGATGTTCGGCGGCGACAAGACATTCTGGAAGGCATTCAGCAACAATCTGATCTATGTTTTCATTATTGTAGCCATGCAGGTATTTCTTGGTTTGTTGGTAGCCATCTTGCTGACCAGCATCACCAAGGGGAGGGAATTGTTCAAAACATTATATTTTGCTCCTGCTATTATCACGTCAGTAGCCATAGCACAGTTGTTCCAAAATGTGTACTCGTTTGAACCGGTCGGAATCCGGAACTTTTGTCTGCAGCAGATGGGTCTTGGAGACTGGAGCAGGCCTTGGCTTTCCGACTTGAATTGGGCTCTGAGTGCCGTATCGGTACCCGAAGGTTGGCGTTATATCGGTCTTTATATGATTATCTTGTATAGTGCGTTAATTTCCATTCCTTCCGATATCGAGGAAGCTGCCAGAATAGACGGAGCCTCTTCTTGGAACCTGTTCCGTTCGATTAAAATGCCGTTGATTAAGCCAGTGCTGATGGTTTCTATCATTATGGCTACTACGGGAGCGCTAAAAGGATTTGACATCCCGTATCTCATGACGAACGGGGGACCGGGCCGCGTAACGGAATTGTTGCCGACTTATATGTACAAAACCGCATTCTCCAGTCTGGACTTTGGTTATGGCAGCGCGATGGCCGTATTTATCGTCGTTGAAAGCCTCATTGCAGTCGCCTTTATCAGACGGATGATGGACAGTAAGGAGACCTGATGATGAAATTTTCTGGTTATACTAAAGCGGTTCTTGTGGTAGTTTCCTTTGCTCTGCTTGTCATTCAAGTGTATCCGCTTGTCTGGGTGTTCATCTCCAGTTTTAAGGTGCCTACCGATTTTTCCGGTGATAACCCGCTCAGCCTGCCAAGCCAGTTCACTTTCGGAAATTATTACAGCGTGTGGAATAAAGGGAATTTGGGGACTTATTTTTCCAATAGTCTTATCGTCGCCGCGACGACCATCGTACTTGTGATCCTGTTCAGCGCCATGGCTGCTTTCGTTATTGAGAAGATGTCTTTTAAATGGAGTCAAAGCGTGTTGTTTTTATTTCTGTGCGGCATTATGATCCCGATTCAGGTCGTGCTCATACCGCTGTTCATTCTTTATAACAAAATAGGAATTATCAATACGCTCACATCTCTCATTTTGCCCCAAGTAGGGTTTGCACTGCCGATCTCGATCTATCTTTTCGTGAGCTTCTATAAATACATTTCGAATGAGATCATGGAGGCCGCTGTCATGGATGGCTGCGGTGTGTATCAGGTTTTCTGGCGGATGATATTCCCACTATCCCGGAATACGATAGTTACGGTTGTCGTTATGAATCTGATCTTTGTCTGGAATGAGTTTATTTTCGCGAATACGTTTATTCATGACCTTAAATCACGGACCATTCCAGTTGGCTTGATGGATTATATCGGACAGTACGGTTTAACGGATTGGGGAGCCACCTTTGCTGCAATTAGCATTACGACCATCCCGACTATGGTGGTTTACTTCATTTTCAACAAGAGCGTTATTTCCGGTATGACCGCAGGTGCGACTAAAGGTTAATCTCCCATATGCCTTTGACTGAAGGTATACTGATAGTATCAGGTTGCCACTCTTCTTGGTCAGGGGGATTTCATGAGCATAAAACGGCTGTTCCTGTCGATAAGTATCCGAAGCAAGATTATTATTTTGTCCATAGCCTGTTCCTTGCTTCCGCTGGTCCTGATCGCTTCCTTAACCTTTGTCTATTTAAGCAAAGTGATCGAGAACAAGATGTCCGATACCACCTCGAATTTGCTGGGCTCCATCAATTGGAATATCCAGACTTTCGTGAATGATGTTGAATCGATTTCGAAGCTGATGTTGTCTTCCCGGGATGTTCAGAATTTCCTTTCCTATACTAAGAATGATTTCAAGGAGATCTATGACCTTCAAAATGCGACCCGCAGTCTGATCGTCAATATTACCAACAACAAATCCTATATTCGTTACGTTTACGTTGGCAGCGGGCAAAGGGAACTGATTACCACAAACCAATGGGACAGATTAACTTATGATAATATCTATCAGGCGGTCTCACGGACAACATGGTATCAACAGGTGGGGGAGATGGGCGGCCAGGGCTTGTGGCTGAACAGCGATGAAGTCCGGCTTCTCAAGGGCAGCCCGAACCTGCTGCTGTACGGCAAACGGTTAAACAATCTTGAAACGCTCGAGCCGATCGGCATGTTGATTATTTCCATCGATAGTAGGGTCTTTGATGAAATGTTCAAGAACATTTCCAATGCTGAAAAAGGGGATTTGATGATCCTGGAGCAAAACAAAATCATCTATTCTAATTCCCATAATAATGATTTAAAAAAAGTTCCCCAAAAGGATTTGAATCAGATCTATGATTTGCCTGAGCGGGGGAACCGCATCGAAACGATGGGCGGAGAACGGTATGTCATCACCTTCGAAACGAATCCGGTAACCCAGTGGAAAGTGGTCAGCATGATCCCCTATTCTAGCATTAACTCGGAAATCATCTTGATTCGTAATGTTACGCTCTCATTGACGCTGGTAGCTTTCCTGCTTGCCGCCTACGGCGCTTATCTCATCTCGAAGCGGATTACTAAACAGTTGACTTTGCTCACTTCTGTAGCAAGAAAAGCGGCAAAACGCGATGAAATTGAAGGAATCCTGTTTGTAGAAGAAGATGAAATCGGTAAAATCGGAAATCAATTCCTGCGAACCTTCCGTACCAACACGGAATTGTCGGACAAATTGATCGAAGCCAAGCTTAAGGAGAAGGAAGCTGAGCTTCATGCGCTGCAGAGTCAAATCAACCCTCATTTCCTATACAATACGTTGAATTCCATATATCTAATGGCGGAACGAATCAGTGCCAAAAACATTTCCAAAATGGTCATGTCCCTTTCGAATATTTTTAAATTAAGCTTGAACAACGGGGACTATATTACAACTGTCGGCAATGAAATCGAACAAGTGAAAAATTATTTAGAGATTCAGAACATCCGCTATAAGGGGAAGTTCGAGGTGATCATCGACCTCGAGCCGGGAATCGAGCACATCCGCATGCTGAAGCTGCTTATTCAGCCGTTGGTAGAAAATGCGATCTTTCATGGAATCGAGTTGAAGGAGGGCAAAGGGAGCATTGTCATTCGGGGCCGGAGAGAAGGGGCAATCCTTATATTCGAAGTTGAGGATGACGGAGTGGGTTTTGATCCTGTTGATATGCAGCCAAGGGGATATGCCTTAAGGAACATACAGGAAAGGATCCAATTGCATTACGGCCAAGACCGTGGAATCCGCATAGACAGTATTCCGGGTGCCGGAACCAAAATCACCCTTGAGATCGGTATAATGGATTGAGGTCGGGCTATGAAGGGGGACATGACTTGTATAAACTTTTTATAGCGGATGACGAACAGCTTGTAGTGGAAACGTTGTCGGAAATGATCGACTGGGATGCATTCGGAGTACGGATCATAGGGACGGCAAATAACGGCAAACAAGCGTTGGAACGGATTCTTCAGTCGGATCCGGACATAGTCCTGACAGACATTCGGATGCCCGGCCTGAACGGTCTTGATCTAATCCGTACCCTAAAGGAGAATGGCCGCAAAGCGGAATGCATTATCGTGAGCGGCTATTCCGAGTTTGAATACGCCAAAGAAGCTATTGAACTGGAGGCGGTGGATTATCTGATCAAGCCTGCAGAGCTTGATGAAGTGGCAAGGACCGTCTCAAGGGCAATTCAGCGTCTGGGGCGCAAAGCGGATCAAACGGGGAATCACCCTGAGCTTCGAATTGCAAAAGCATTAGACCGGGCGGTGTTTACCGATCTAATCGTCCATGGGAAACGTCCATCATTCGATCAAACGCCATACGGACAATATGACCAGTTTGCAGTGATCCTGATCGGCAGCCCGGCGACTCTTTTGCTCGAACGAATGAAGGACAAGGGCATTGCCGATGCTCTCCTGAGCTTTTTAGCGAACCGCGGAATCGTCGTCGATCTGCTCTACGAGCAGCAGAAAGTCATCTTATTATGCATGGCGAACCTGAAGGAAGACGCGCCATTAACGGAAATTCTGATAGCTGCAGCCGCAACATTTTCGAATGACGGCTCATGGGACGATACTTTATTGTCGTTTGCAATCGGTCCGATTGTAACCGAAATAATGCATATGCATGTCTCGTATTTGGCAGCCTACAAGGCATGTCAAATGGGTTTGTTCTTCGGCGCTCCGGTAATGGACGCAAGCAGCTGGACGGAGATTACCCGCATTTCCGAAAGAATAGTCTCCGATTGGTCTAATCAAATACAATCCTTCATCCGTTACGAACAAAAAGAGTTCGAAGCGATGCTAGAACGTTGGACGGAATGGGGGACAAAGCAATTAATCGCTCCCGATACCCTGAAGAAGACAGGTGCCCAGTGGGCGAACCGGCTGCACGATCTGATCGGGCAGGACTATGGAATCAAGATCGAGAGAGTGACCGGAGACCGCACCCGGCTGATTGAAGAGATACATGAAGCGCCGGATTGGGCATCTTTGAAGAAAATATGTATGGATTTGGCGCAGAGTGTGCAATTTTATTTGAACGTAACGAAGACTACCCTGAAAGAAAAGGTGGTTCATGAAATCAAAGTTTACCTTGAATCCCATTATCATGAGAATATCCAGCTCGATCAATTAGCAGAGCGGTTTGATCTCAACGCTTCCTATGTAAGCAACTTATATTCTAAATCAACCGGGCAAACGATTCTGGAATATGTCACTTTGCTGCGCATCTGGCAAGCGAAAAAGATGCTGAGGGGAAGCAGCTTCAAAATCTCTAAAATATCCACTAATGTCGGATATGATAACCAGCGGTATTTCTGCCAAGTGTTCAAGAAGCATGTAGGCGTTAGCCCCAGCCAGTATAGAGAAGAGCATATGATAAAAAGCGAAGGGGATCAATCTCCAATTGGATAATGGAGTCTTTTGACTATTTTCGCTTTTTCCCAACAGCGCCCAGTAAAAGGATAAATTCTTCATCGCCGTCTAAACCTAATACCTCGTCGATCAGGTTTTGGTCATAAATACCGATCGCACAAGCTCCTGCATCGATCGATTCGCTTGCCAGATAAAGATTCTGAGAAACATGGCCAATATCAATCAGGATTTTTTTATGTGCTGAGATATCATATTTCCATTCGGAACGGTATGGAATTGTACTCCATGCGAACATTACGGCCGCCTTTTTCGAGAAATTCGGGACAAATGGCTGGTCTAATGTAATGGCATCAATTTTTTGTTCAATTTCATCCAATTCAGACATATATAAGAGCTTGTGTTCCACCGGTAAATATCTGTAGATTCCTTGGCGAATTCCCTCCACCCGCATAATGAAAAGGTAGGTTTCAAAGGTATGTGTTGCGCCACTGCACGGCACAGTCCGAAGGGTAAGTCCGGTCTTCGTTGTACTTGTTATTCCTTGAGTAGCCCATAATAGATAGGATAACTCCTCAAGATTTAGACTTTCCTCAGAATAAAATCGTGTACTTCTTCTTTCCTTTATGCAGTCATAGATATTTTGTTTTTTTACAACGCCTTCGTTACATTCCGGAAGGTCAATAATGACGGATGAAGAGGAATAAGGTTTGACGGTCATTGGTTTTGGCAGACCTTTTATCTTATCTGTTTTCACATGTTTAAATTCAAGAAAGTTAGACTTCAAAAAACTTCTTTGCTCTTCATATCGCCCCATGCTAGAACCTCCCATGATGATCTTTACTCTATAAAAGTATACACGTCCAGTTATTCCTGGTTGTGATTAGAATCACGTACTCTTATTTGCATTTTTTTGCATGATATGTGGGATAGCGGGTTTGGGGAAGATCTTCGGTGGGTCTTTTGGTATGATCGAAAAAGCTTCTGGCTGAGACTATACGACGATTATTGCGGATATGCGGCCTGGAATGTTGTCATGGCGGGGATGGCCGGGTAATAGAGAGGATTAGAACTTTTGAATTGGCTTGATTCAACGTGGGAGCCAAGGAGACGGAGGGACCAATCATGGCGGCACAAATAGTATCAGGTATCAGCCCAGTACAAAACATTGCACCTTACGGCGGAACACAGAGCGATGTCAGTTCCCTGGAGAAACAGCGAAACCAGCTGATGATGGAGCTGGACAAGGCGAACGCGGCGCAGGGCAGCAAGATGCAGACTCCCTATCTCCGGGAGCAGCTGCAGCGGCAAATCCGGCTGCTGGAGGCTAGACTGGTGCAGAAAAGCGGGAGCAGCACCCCGGTCAATTTCGTACCGGTTTCTCCGCTTCAAGACCATCTCCCGTTCTGGCGGACTGAAGCAGAGGGGAGCCTCAAAGGCAACGGTCTAACCGATCCCCGGACGGCGACGGTGAACGCGGAGGGCCACTTCGACGCATTAATTTAGACCAGAAAGCGAAGGTACGGAAAACCCGGTAATGAACCGGCTTTTCCGTACCTTCTTGCTTTTAGAGGCGGCGGGGTATCAATTCTACTGTACTAAACTTTCCAATTCCGGCTGCAATTTGTTCCGCAGAACATACAGCATGACGGCACCGACAAGGAAGGCAGCGGCATCCGCAATGACAAGCGACCAGACCACCCCGTGGAAGCCGTTCATTTGATTGGCGATATAAAGCACAGGAATCAGCGTAATTCCTTGAATAATTGACATAATAAACGCGGCAGTTCCTTGCGCTGTTGCCTGGAAGACCCCGGTAAACAGAGTGGTCATCCCTGTAATGAACAAGGATAGGAACGTTACATGCAGAATGTAGCTGCCCATTTCAATTAATTGCGGGTCGTTTGTAAAAAGACCAATTAAATGATCGGAAATCAAATAGACGACGATGCCGAATACGACTGCTAACCCCACGATTGCTTTAATCGTAAATCCAATGGTATTCTTCATGCGCAATTTATCCGCTGTAAAAGAGAAGGCAATGAGCGGCACAACTCCCTCGCATAAACCCATCAGAATAAACTCAGGAAACTGCAATAAACGTGATGAAATTCCGTAAGCTGCCACGGCTGAATCCCCATATTCGACAAGGAAATGGTTAAAGATGAGCGACATGGCGCCCAAAAAGATGCTCATAATAAAGACGGGAACTCCGATTTTGAATACATTGCCCAGAATGTCCTTGGTAGCCTTGAACCATTTTACGGAGACTGTTAGAAATTGGCTCTTATACCCCATATGGAAGGCGTAATATATACTCGCAACCAAGTTGGAAATGACCGTAGCCGACGCAACGCCGATCACGTCCCAGTGGAACACGAAGATGACGAGCGCATCGAGAATGATATTTACAACAACACTGAGAATCATACCGATCATAGACGTCATGGCTGCACCCTCTGAGCGCACGATATTCTCCAGCGTGAAGAATAATACGACAAATGGTGAACCGATAAGCATAACCGTGACATAGTCCTTCGTGAATCCGAAGGAGTCAGGCGTTGCCCCCAGGCCGTGTACGATTAGTTCGATCAATGGGAGACCCACAGCCATCAGGATAAGTCCGAGAACTAAACTGCTGTAAAAAGCGAATGAAGACACATGCTTTACGTCATCATATCTCTTCTCCCCCAGCAAACGGGAGATGAATGTGCCGCTGCCCATGCCAATCAAGTTGCCCAGCGCCATAATGATTGCGAATAACGGCAAGGTTAGTGCGAGTGCGGTTAACATAGCAGTATTATGGAGTGTACCAAGGAAATAGGCATTCAAGATGGAGTATATGACATTCATTGATGTGCCTAGCATCATCGGTACAGCGAAGTGAGCTACGGCCTTTGCGACCGGTGCTTTTTCAAAGTAATAGAGGTTTTCTGCATCCATGTTGGATCACTTCTTTCTTTGTTTTTTCAAGTCTAACGGTGTTAGATTGAACCTTACAGTGTTAGATGATATCATGAACCTATAAACCTGTAAAGCATAAACTTACACTGTTAGATAAAAGGACGGATAACGATGAAAAAGCAGCAGCCTCAAATTTCGGAGGACAGGATTCTGGAAGCCTCGTGGGAGCTTCTTGGAGAGGAGGACATCGAGAAATTCAGCATGAGACGATTGGCCGACAGGCTGGGGATTCAGGCTCCCTCCCTGTACTGGTACTTCAAGAGCAAACAAAATCTTTACCAGCGCCTGGCCAATCAGGTATCGAAGATTATCCTGGAGGAGTTCCACTCCGAGGGGGACTGGAAGGAGCAGCTGACAGGGCTTGCCGTAACCGTACGGAGCGTGCTCAGCCGGTATCCCTGCTCTACGCAGCTCATGATGATGACGCTGCCCCACGAACCGGACATCATCCGGTTCACCAACCGTATGCTGCTCTGCGTGGAATCGACGCCGCTTGAGCAGGCGCAGAAAATGCAAGTGGTGACTACGCTTGTGAACTATGTTTTCTACTTCGTTCTGGACGATTATCAGCATGAGCGCAATGTCTCCGCGATCCTTAAGGATCAGGGAGCGGCTCCGGGTGAGGAGATGATTCGCCTTCTGGACTCGATGAGCGACACGGATGCGGGACTGTTCCGGAGGCTGTTCACGAACGGGCTGTTCGAGCTGATGGGGACCGACGGGGCATTTGAGTTCGGCTTGAGGCTGATTCTGCTCGGGATTGAGCAAGTGATCAAGGAGCAGGCGCGTTAGGAACTGTAATAATTATTCCAGGGTATAGAAAATATTGACTTTTTATATTGAACTCTATGAATAAATGGTATATTATGGTGCTGTAATTGCGGCACTTCAATATTTTCTTATTTACTCAATTATGGGGAGGAAATGGAAAACTATGAAAAAGCGCTTGTTTGTTGTTTTGGCAACGGTTGCAGCTTTATCCCTGGCAATGCCTATGAGTGGATTTGCAAAGTCCAATCCTGCAGATGTAACTAGCTCCTCCACGCAGTCGAAGGCTTTTAAAGTTGAGAAAGCCAAAACTATCCAGGGCTTCGGCGATGTGTCTGCACAAGAGTTGATTCATTCCGAGAATTCCTTCGTAGAAAATGACGGGGAAAACGATTACTACGAAAGCTACAGTACGTCGATGGGCAATACCATTCGCTATTACCTGCTTGACGAAGGAAATAAAGGTTTGACGATTAAAATTTATTATGCTGATGAGGATTACAACACCACCAGCTTGTACGCAAGCGGATCTACTTCTTCCTCTAATAATTGGACGGTGCTTACCGAAATCCCAGCGCCTTCCAAGGATACAAACTTCGTTGTTCGTATTGTTTCCAAAGATGGTTCTGGCGGCTATGAATACGGTTTCCAATCGGCGATACGAGCCTTCTAAATTTATTGAAATAACGGGAGAGAGGTTGCTTTTTTAAGCAATCTCTTTTCCGCGTTCACCATTTTCATCTTTTGATACTACTTTATTTGCTAAAGGGAGATAGGGTTAATGTTAGGAAAAGTGAAAAGCTTTATATTTGGATTTTTCGCCTGCTTGCTCATCACAGGAACAAGCGCTTATGCGATGGAGCCTACGATGACCGGGATCTATCTTAGAAAAATCACGTATATGTTCGACGGAATCGAGAAAAAGCCTCCACAAGGATCGGAAGGGTTTATTTATCAAGGTTCGATCTACGTTCCTTTGCGGTTTGTCAGTGAATCGTTGAATAAAGATATCGAATGGGACGATACCAAAAGCACGGTTTGGATCGGGAAAAGTAATGCCGATGATTACTTCTCGCACCAGATCCCCACTAGAGTTGAGGGGGATTTAAAGTTTGAAATTGGTGTTGCTAATATTGGGGGCACCAAATATAGCCATAGAGGCTATAAAGTTTCTTTCCCCGAAAAAGGCAATCAAGGGATGCTGCAATTTAACCTTGCAGGCCAATACTCCAAATTCGATGGCTTTGTAGGAATTGATGATTACACCAAAAACAGTACAGCATTAGGGACGTTGAAAATCATAGGAGACAATAGAGAATTACTTAGCTTCATGAACTTGAAGGGTGGGGACCAGCCTAAACGATTCGAAGTCGATTTATCTGGGGTTTCCACGTTGCAAATTTTGTATACAAAGGACACCGGCTCGGATCTTACGATTGATATTGCCGATGCTATTTTACATCACAAATAACCAGCCTGGAGGAACATAGAATGAAAATAATCCGTCTTCTTAGTTCTTTTTGTCTGATTACTGTTATGTTAACAAGTGCGGGGGCATTAGCAGCTTCTGAATCTAGTGATCCAAGCATTTCGAAAACTTACGATGGAACGTATCTGGTGAAATTAAACAGTGTGACGACTGCCCCGAATGGTGTTATTGAGAAGCTGGGAGGGAAGCTTAAGAAGATAAGTGAGTCAGGGGATATAGTTGTGGCCGAACTATCCGGATCCTCTCTTTACGAACTAAAAAATAGCCCGGATATCCAATATATCGAACCAAACTATGAAGTAGAGACTGAAATCGAAGCTGAAAAGACAGATAGTGTAACGGAAACGGTCCCTTACGGCATTCAAAATATCCATGCTATTGAAGCACAGCAAGAAGGATACACAGGCAAGGGTGTAAAAATCGCCGTGCTAGATTCCGGTTATAGCCAGCATTCAGATGTGAACGTGAAGAGCGGATACTCTTTTATCACGAATTCTGAAAACTATGATGATGACTTTGGCCACGGTACCCACGTTGCTGGTATCATCGCCGCATCGATCAATGGAGAAGGTGTGGTCGGAGTCGCCCCAAAGGCCGATATCTATGCAATCAAAGTATTAGATCAGGGTGGCCGGGCTCCTATTTCACCCTTATCGAGGGAATTGATTGGGCCATTAAGCATAAAATGGATATTATTAATATCAGCTTTGGTGGTGAGAATCCATCGCAAATTCTGGAGGAAAAACTCCAAGAGGCGTATGATGCAGGTATCCTTATTATTGCAGCTGCTGGTAACGATGGGTATATGGGTGATGACACAATCTTGTATCCGGCAAGGTACTCTACGGCAATTGCAGTAGGGGCGATTGACTCGGGTAACAAAAGGGCGTTTTTTTCTGCTAAAGGTCCTGACTTAGACCTCGTGGCTCCCGGCGTAAAAGTATTAAGCACGCTGCCAAGTAATCAGTATGGGATGAAATCGGGAACATCTATGGCCGCTCCACATGTAACAGGTGTTGCCGCACTGATTTTGGAGAAAAACAAAAAGCTTAGCCCGGGCGAGGTCGCTGACATTTTGGAGTCAACAGCAAAACCATTGGGATTGGTCCCGGAGTATGGTCATGGGATAGTGCAAGCTAAAGAGGCCGTAGATCAGACTGCTTGGAAATAATAATCTCCATTTTATTCTCTAAAAACGCGATTGCAAAAGCGCTTTATCCTTAAACAGGAAACAAAAGCAGGCCAAACGAGCAAATGGACTCGTTGAGGCTTGCTTTTTTTATTTTCAAAAAGGCATTGAAATTATTGTAACCCTTAGTTATAATACTAGACATAACAATTAAAAACGCTTACATGAGAGGGGGTGAAACAAAATGAAGATTGCGGGAATGAATATTACGTACAGGCATTTTCCCTTCGAGTACTTCCTGGATCAGGTGACCGGGCTCGGGATCGAGCACATCGAGCTGTGGGCGGGCGAGCCTCATTTATACGTCTACCGGAATGTTCTTGGCAACTTGAGGCACATGAGGCAGCAGCTGAAATCCCGAGGCATAAAAGTCGTCTGTTATACGCCGGAACAGTGTGTCTATCCCTTCAATATTGCCGCCTCCGACTCCCAGCTGCGGCAGAAGAGTATCGATTACTTCATAGATAATCTGTACGCGGCTCTGGAGCTGGAGACCAACATGATGCTTGTGACTTCAGGAATAGGAGACTTCGCTGTATCGCAATCGGAATCATGGAAATATGCGGGTTACTCCATCTATCAGATAGCTAGGGTGGCTGAGAAGGAAGGGGTGACTTTAGCGTTGGAGCCTCTGACCCGGTTCGAATCGAATCTAATTATCGATGTTAAGGGAATCAAGAGGATGCTGGAGGAGATCCGTTCCCCGGCTTTAAAAGGGATGATCGATACCGTAGCGATGCAGCTTGCTAACGAGACACCCGAAGATTATTTCTCCCTACTCCCGGAGCTGAGTCATTTCCACCTGGTCGACGGTGACGGCTCGTCTGATGCGCATCTGGCTCTAGATGACGGGGTGCTGAATTGGCGGGAATATCTAACCAGTCTTCAGAGCCATAATTATGAGGGAGCTTGCACACTAGAGATTATGGGGTTCAAGTATTATCAGAATCCGCAGGAAGCACTTAGGGAATCAGTCAGGAAAATAACGGAAATGGATGTCTTATCATCTTGATTTGGAGGAACTCGTTATGAGTAATGGCTCACTTACACGAAAACTGGGCTTTTGGTCGGCCCTCGCCATCGCTGTAGGAACTACGGTAGGTTCCGGGATCTTCGTCTCTTCCGGCGATGTCGCAAAAGCTGCGGGTATCCCCTCGATTTCAATTCTGGCCTGGATTATTGGTGGAGTTATTGCGATTCCGCAGGTCATGGTGCTGGCCGAATTGTCGACTGCCTACCCGCAAAATGGAAGCGGTTACGTATACTTGAATAAAGCAGGATGGAGGCCCTTGGCCTTTCTATATGGATGGGCAACCTTCTGGGCGCTCGACCCTCCGTCCATTTCGATTATGGCTCTGGCCATTGTTGCTTATCTGGCGAGCTTCTTCCCTTTCTTCGCTGGAATTGCCGGTAAACTGCTGGGAGTAGCGATTATTCTGATCATCACGTCCATCCATTACCGGAGTGTCAAGGCAGGCGGCAGCTTTCAAGTCATTATTACGGCTGTCAAAATCATCCCTTTCCTGATTGTCATTGTGCTGGGCTTTATGTACATGAACTTTGACAACTTTGCTTACACGCCCGCTGCGGGAGCGGCAAGTTCAAGCTTAATCGGCGGCGTATCTGCCACGACGTGGGCTTACACAGGAATGGCTGCCATTTGTTTTATGGCTGGAGAATTCAAAAATCCAGGGAAAGTTCTTCCCGGGCATTAATTAGTTCGGTACTGGTTGTATTGGGTCTATATACGCTGCTTGCGGTGTGTGTCACCGGTCTAATGCCGTTCGACAAACTGATGGGCTCCAGCTCCGCTGTGTCCGACGCCGTCAAGTATATTCCCGGATTATCCGGCATGGCCTCATCTTTTGTGGCCGTTACCGCGATTATTGTTATTCTGGGTTCCTTGAGCTCTTGCATTATGTTTCAGCCTCGCCTGGAGTATGTTATGGCGAAGGATGGGCTGTTCTTTCAGCGTTTTGCGAAAGTTCATCCCAAATTCGAAACACCAAGCTTCTCGATTATTGCTCAGGTTACGTTTGCCTGTATTCTTGTGTTCTTCAGCAATTTAACCGAACTGCTTGGTTATTTCACGCTGATTCAGCTGGTCATTAACATTCTGGACTTTGCGGCAGTCTATAAATGCCGTAAGAGAGAAGATTATAACCCGATTTACCGCATGCCAATGTGGAGAGTGACCACTATTCTGGCGATCCTTGGGGCAGGATGGCTGGCTTGGGGAACTTTTGTGTGGGCTCCAGTGCAGGGCATGATTGCTGCGGCGATAGTCATCGCAACCGGTCTGCCTGTGTATTACTTTTGGGAGAAGAAGTATGGATCTAAAAGCAGGCATGACAGCAGCAATATAGTCGCTTAGCCCGGATGAAATGAGGAGAGTGGGCTCTGACGCGCTGACTTCCTTCAGATTTTACAAAAAAGTTGTTTAAATTATGTCGTCTAATTATAATACAAGATATAACAAATAAAATTGGATGATATTGGAGCGAGACCGCTCCAGTATAGGGAGGGAACGTAAATGTTGAATTTTGACGAACAATTATTTCTTAAGCTTGTGGAGCAGGAGGGCCTGGCCTTTAGAGGACAAATTGAAGAGATTGTAGACGGGATTGCCAAGAAAGGGTACAGCAATATTTTTCTGATCGGTGCGGGTGGCACAATTGCGATGATGTATCCTTATGAGTATATTCTGAAATCAAACTCGACCATTGATGTGCATGCGGAGATTGCCGCTGAATTCATGGTGATGAACAACAGACATTTCAGTAAGGATTCCGTATGTATTTTCACATCTGTGTCGGGAACCACGCAGGAGACCGTTGCAGCAGCCGAGTTCTGTAAGGAACGGGGAGCGACTACAATTGCACTTGTGGCAGAGAGGGATACTCCATTAACCAAAATTGTAGATCACTGCATCACAACCGGTTCGGAGAAGCATTCCTTCGATACATTCTTCATGCTCCTGTACATGGTTGTGTTCCGGTTCATGTATAACAACAATGAGTTCCCTCAGTATGAGCAGTTCACGAAGGAAGTTGCCTTATTGCCGCGTGCGATTCTGGACGCAGTCAAGGCTTTTGACCCTAAAGCGGAAGCTTTTGCAAAAGAACATAAAGATACTGACTATCATATGATGGTTGGCTCCGGCAACCTGTGGGGGAATACGTACTCCTACGCGATGTGTATCCTGGAAGAAATGCAGTGGATTCACGCGAAGTCGATTCATGCGGCGGAATTCTTCCACGGCACGCTTGAGCTTGTGGTTGAAGATACCAGTGTTATTCTGTTGAAAGGCGAAGATGAGACAAGACCTCTGATGGACCGGGTGGAGAGATTCGCCGAGAAAATTACGAAGAAGCTGACCCTTATTGATACCAAAGACTTTGCCATGGAAGGCATCAGCGGGGAGTTCAGAAAGCACTTTGCCGTAAGTATCAACTGGTCTGTACTAAGCCGTATCAGCGCCTACCTGGAGCGTGAGAGAAATCATCCGTTAACACTCAGAAGATACTATCGTCAAATGGAATATTAAGATACGCGGTCTTTAGTTCAATCTATATTGATGCATTGGTTTGAGCACTACTTGATAGTGCTCATTCTTTAATAGCAGGGAAGGCGGGAGTAAGATGAGAATCATTACAGTCGGGGATAACTGCATGGATGTCTATCAAGCAAGCGGCAAAGCCTATCCTGGAGGCAATCCGGTGAATGTGGCCGTCTATTTAACAGGAATGGGTGCAGAGACGGCCTATCTGGGCTGGGTAGGCACCGACATTTATGGGGAGATTATGATCCAGGCTATTCAGGACAAGGGCGTGGATACTTCCCGGATTTCAAAAAAGGCCGGAAAAACAGCGGTAACCCACGTGGAGATGGTAGAGAATGACCGGAAGTTCGGCGATTACGACGAGGGAGTTATGGCACAGTTTTTCCTTACAGCAGAAGAGCTCGATTTTGCCGGGAATTATCAGCTTGTCCACTCGGGGATATGGGGCCATGCCGATCCGTACTTTCCTCTCTTCAAGAAAAAGGGCATGATCACTTCCTTTGATTTCTCGGATCAGCTGAAGGATGACCGGGTACAGACGTTAACGCCCTATGTAGACTATCCATTTTTTTCGTACACTCAGGATGATGATTATATCCGCCAACACTTGGTGGAGGTTAAGCAAAGAGGGGCACAGATTGCCGTGGCTACCTTGGGAGAAAACGGTTCGCTTGCTTACGATGGAGAACAATTCTTTCCGCACGGCGTAGGTAAGGTGAACGTCGTAGATACGATGGGAGCTGGAGATTCCTTCATTGCCGGGTTCATTTACGGCCGATTGAAAGGGCTTTCAGTCGAGAGCTGCCTGGAGCTTGGGGCAAACACAGCTGCGAAGACGATAGGTTATTTCGGCGCATGGTGACTGGAGCTGATCATCAATGTATAATACGTATTATAATCATTGATGAATAAGGGTGAATTTACCATGAATTTAAATCCTTCAACCCCCCAGCCCCTGTATATGCAGATCAGGCAAATGTTGAAGAACGATATTCAGAACGGACGATACAAACCGGATGAACAGATTCCAACGGAAGCAGAGCTCTGTGATACTTATAGTGTAAGCCGAATCACCATACGAAAAGCGATTGAGGAGCTTGTGCGGGAAGGAACCCTGACGCGAATTCCCCGTAGAGGCACCTTTGTGGCCTCCAACAAATTTCATAATGAACTGTTATCAGTAAGCGGTTTCTCAGAGTTCAGCCACCAGCTGGGCATGATTCCAAACTCACGGATATTAAGAAGCGAAGTCATCCCGGCGTCTGAAGAGGTGGCCGGACATCTTCTTATTGACAAAGGCAGCCCCGTATTGGAGCTTGAACGGTTGATGTATGTAGATGACCGCCCGCTTTTCTATGATATTGCCCATTATTCACTCACCCGGTTTCCGGATTTGGAAAAGAAGATCGCGATGAAAGAATCGACTTACAAGATTCTGTCGGAGGACTATCATACTGAGATCGTGAGCAATGACAAGATTATTGATGTGATCGGTGCGACCAAAGATTATGCGAAATTTCTTGAATGTGATATCGGTGCGAACTTGTTCCGGATATTAAAAATTGCTTTTGACGCAAATGATGAGCCTGTTCACCTCTCCACATTTATGTGTGAGACCAATCGGGTCAATCTGACGGTCCACCGGGCAAAGTAGGTCAATGGGTTATAAAGAAAACAACACGTACTGCGATATGCACTCGTGTTGTTTCGTTTGAAGTCTTTTGATAAGGACGGTTTTTTACTGGGCTTTCACCCAAGCGCCTTTTCCGCGAATGCATATGATGATTATGCCTAATCAATGAAAGGAGTGATCACATATGGGGGTTTTTCCAACACCAGGACCTGGCGGAGGGTTTCCGGGATTCCCGGGCGGACCTGGCGTGCCGGGAGGGCCGGGGTTTCCGGGCGGGTCTCCGGGAGGTGCACCAGGAGGTGTTCAAGCGCCGACAGCGCCTCCACCGCAATTCGTACCGCAAATGCAGGCTACTACATTTGCCATCGACCCCGGAGGGATCAGACGCTGCCTATTCCGCAACACATACATTTGGCTGAATAATGGCGAGCAATTCTGGTTCTTCCCGGTATTCGTCGGGCGTAATTCAATTGCAGGGTTCAGATGGTTCGGTTTCTTCTGGGGGTACTTCGGCATTGATTTGAATCAGATTCGCTCGTTCACGTGCTTCTAAGTCTTTTGACCGCCTGACAGGCGGATGCTGCGGTTTTTTTCATACTACAAAATAATGGTGTACCTCGAAGGGGGCTTTTGCCGATTCACAGCAAAAGCCCCTTCTTCCGTTTCGGCAGAAGGGGCTTGCTGAAAGATGAACGATCATTTCAAATTTTCTCTTTTCAAGAAAAATGCTGAGCTATATTTGTTATACTCTTCCTCATCCGTATTTTCTTTCATATGAATGAGCATCTTTGCATCTCCTCCAACTACATACCGGAATTGACCTGTACCGTCTGTGGCCGCTTGGTAGATGGTTTGGGCACCGTCAACAAATCCTCCAATTTGCAGTAAGAAGAGCCAGTCTCCAATGGACTGACTCTTCACCATGTCACTTTTATTTCTTTTTTAGAGCAATGATTTCAGCCTCAGACAGCTCAGAAGCCTTAGCTATAATAGCTGGATCTACCCCGAGTTTGAGAAGCTCCAGAGCCATCTGGACCGCTTTCCTTTTCTCGCCGCGGGCTTCGCCTTCAGCCAATGCTCCTTCGATCATGGAAGCTTCGTCATGCAGATACTTTTGTCTGACTTCGTACAATCGGCGGGCTTCGGCATCCTGACTAAGAAATTCTAACGTGTCCATGGCTTTTTTCAAAACAGGCTCGTTCATCGTCAGCACCTCCCAATTGGATTTATCAACACCCTTCAAGAAGAGCAACCAGTTGACCAGTCCCCCGCTCTCCACAGGAGCCGCATGATTGTCAAGCTTGGGTAATTCAAGAAAATGCAGTTCCATGTCATCTACAAGCGGGATGCCGCTTCGATCTTCACGGAGATGGAATACATTATGATATTGGTTGTTAGGCAAGAAGGAATAGTTCAGAATGTTGATGGTTACACATTTCTTCAACACTTTATAAGATTGGCCTTCTTGAAGCTGACCGCTGTATAGCTTGCTCCAATAGAAAAGGGTGCGCTTCTCGGTATCGTATTTGTTGAATAATTGCATTTCAACATTGATAAGTTCCCCGTCCGCTGTTTTGCCGCGAATGTCCAATATCGACTGCTTGTCGCGGGGAGCGTCCTTTTCGGTATAGGGATTCAGCAGGATGATCTCTGTCAAAGGCGGTCTGTCATAATAGTATATCATGCTCACAGGTTCTTAGACACACACCAAGCAGACTCGCAAAAGTGAATTCACGTGCCTGCGTGAACAGTTGTATGTTAATGTAGCGGAGTATCTGATTCATCCGAGTTTACCCAAGTTTTCATTTGGCCAATCATTTTATATAGTGAAAAGATGGAAGTAAGATGACGCGAGGAATAGAGGCGCTGGCGGCGGAGTAAGCGAAAGATGCGAAACGATTTCATAAGACTAGGAATAAGGAGTGGTATGGATGATCGTCCTGAAAGATATCGGGAAGTTCGAGGAATTGCCCGAAATTGCTATGCATATTTACAAAGGAAATATTCCGGCTCTGCAAGCTGCAATCGCAGCTGGCTGGGATATTGAAGAGGGTATTGTACTTAGCAAGCATACCACGCTTAGTCCGTTGGATCTGGCGCTTGTCTCACAGCAAATGGAGGTTGTAAAGCTGCTGGTGGAGCACGGCGTCAACTTGAATGTTCATCATCATCCGGCTTTTTTGCGGGCTGTCCGCTATTGCAGGGAGGACATCGTTCGCTACATTGCAGCGCAAGGAGCCGAGATGGACAAGCTTAATCAAACGGGTTCAGGCGCATATTCACAGGCTTACTATGGCAACAAAAACAATATTCCACTCATTCATGAGCTGGGATTAGATATCAAGCTGCATGGCGGTCCCGTATTGCGTCAAGCCGTATCAGACCATGACCTGAGGACTCTCACATATTTGCTCGATCAGGGAGTGGACATCAATTATAATAAACCGGATATGGTCTATCCTTATCAAGCGACTCCGTTGACTGTGGCTGCACGTATGGGTAATATGGCCATGGTCAAATTTTTGATTGAACACGGTGCGGACGTTACTATAGCGGAAAAAGACGGCGATCGGCCGTATACGATTGCTGTCAGCAATAAGCATACCGTCATGGCTGATTATTTGAAATCGCTGGAACCGGCTGATTTTCATAATGCGGAGAACAAGAAATACGAGCTTAAAAAATATAAATTAACCGATGAACTGGTCAGCTTTCTTACAGGAGACAAGCTGCGCCTTGAGCTGGCGCAAAATGAATACGAAATCGGGTATATCGACTTTTTCACATTGACCGATACGATTGAGATGAAGGTTGGCAGGCAAAAACTGCTGCGTCTTTCAGCCGATATCGACAATTACTCTGACCTGCAGCTGGTTTGGAGTCCGAAGAAAAAAGGTCTGATCGGCTGTTATGATGTGGAGCACCAGGTGTATGCTGATTTAAGCAGCTTTACAGAGTTCCTTGCGCAGCCTGAAGTGTACCTCATGAAGTTTCTTGAGGGGGAGTTGGAAAATGACTAATGAAAATCAAATGAATATTTTAGCCCTTGGCAGACAAGAACAACGCCACACCCCAGATCCGGGCACAAAAAAAGAGCGAATAAGCAAATGCCTTATTCGCTCTTAAAGATTTAGCAACGGTCGTTTCTCTAATTATTTGATAACGACATATTCCAGACCAACCAGCTTGGCATAGGTAACAATCTGGTCGGTTGTCAGGTTCAAGGACACTACGGTGTGGTGGCCGCCGCCGTTCTCAATCCAGGCTTTGACCCCATCCTGGAAGTTCGGCTTCACCTTCCACAACACACGTGCTACCGGAAGCTTCGGAGCCGGCACCGTCGGTTCGAAGGCCTCCACTTCGTTGATTAGCAGCTTATAATGTGTGCCGAAGTCGGCCATGGATACAACTACGCCTTCTCCTGCCTTGCCGTCAAATACGAGACGGGCCGGGTCTTCACGGTCGCCAATGCCTAGCGGCGAAACAACGACCTTCGGCTTGTTGCTGGCCAGACATGGATCTACTTCAAGCATGTGAGATTGCAGAATGGCTTCCTGGCCTGCGGCCATTTCATAGGTGTAATCTTCCATGAAGCCGGTGTTCTGGTTGTGGCTCATCACTTTCAGCAGGCGGTCCAGGGCGGCAGTCTTCCAGTCTCCTTCGCCGGCGAAGCCGTAGCCTTGTGCCATCAGGCGCTGCACTGCAAGACCGGGAAGCTGCTTCATGCCGTGCAGGTCTTCGAAGTTCGAAGTGAAGGCGTTATAGCCGCCATGATCCAGGAAGCGTTTCAGGGCGATTTCATAGCTGGCCTGTACTTTGACGCTGGCTTCCCATGCTTCCTTGCTGTAGGTGCCATACTCGAAGTCATACAGCTGTGCATATTCTGCAAACAGCGCATCTATTTCTTCTTCCTTCACAGCCTTTACGTACTCCACAAGGTCGCCAATACCATAGTAGTCAACGGTCCAGCCGAATTGGATTTGGGCTTCAACCTTGTCGCCTTCCGTAACACCAACGTTGCGCATGTTGTCGCCAAAGCGGGCAACCTTGATGCTGAAGCTCTCGTTGTAGGCAACCGCTACGTCCATCCATGCTGCGATTTGCTTCTGCACTTCGGCACGCTCCCAGTAGCCTACTACCACTTTGTTTTGCTTGTTCAGACGGGCATTGATGAAGCCGTATTCACGGTCGCCGTGGGCAGCCTGGTTAAGGTTCATGAAATCCATATCAATGGTAGCCCAAGGAATGCTCTCATTGTATTGGGTTGCCAAGTGAAGCAACGGCTTCTGCAACAGTTTCGTTCCGCGAATCCACATTTTTGCCGGAGAAAAGGTATGCATCCAAGTGATGACGCCGGCAACCTCGTCACGATAGTTGACTTCTTTCATGATGGAGGTGATTTTGTCCGCGCTGACGGCCAGATCCTGCAATACGAGCGGATAAGGCAGAACACCGCTGTTATTGAGCGCATCGGTCATAGCCTGCGCATGAGCCTTAACTTCCCCCAGTGCTTCTTCCCCATAAAGATGCTGCGATCCTACAACAAACCAGAATTGCTTAGCGCCTACTGTTGACATAATGCTCATCCTCTTCTCTTATTTTGATGATTTTCAAGTCCAATGTATTTCAATTATTTCTGACCGTAGTAAGCGTCTTTGCCATGCTTACGCAGGTAATGTTTATCCAGAATCCGCTGCGGCAGCTCTTCGGCAAAGTGATTGAGCTCCCGGGCAAACAGATTCATCTTGGAGACTTCCTCCAGCACCACGCTGTTCATTACTGCGGAATGGGCATCCTTGCCCCAGGTAAACGGAGCATGGCCCTTAAGCAAGACACCGGGCACCGCCATAATATCCAGACCCCGCTGCTCAAAGGTTTCGATGATGACACGTCCGGTTTCCGCTTCATAGCCGGTGTCAATCTCCTCCTGGGTCAGGAAGCGGGTACAAGGAACGGAGCCATAGAAGGTATCGGCATGCGTAGTCCCCATGACAGGAACATCCAGACCGGCCTGAGCCCAGACTGTTGCCCATGTCGAGTGCGTATGCACAATGCCGCCAATCTCTGCATAATGCTTGTACAGGACGGCATGGGTAGGTGTATCAGAGGAAGGCCTGAGATCGCCTTCAACCACATTGCCGTCGAAATCCACAACCACCATATCGCTTGGCTTCATTTTGTCATAATGAACACCGCTCGGTTTGATTACGAACAGGCGGCTTGCCCGGTCAACCGCGCTTACATTGCCCCATGTGTATTTGACGAGTCCGTGCTTAGGCAGGTCCAGATTGGCCTGGAATACCTCTTCTTTCAGTTGCTCTAACATGTTATTCCCTCCAGTTCTCTACCAGATGATCTACAGCGGCCTGCTCAATCGCAAGACCCTTGCTGTAGCGTTCCATGAACAGTTCAAAACCAGCAACATCAGCGCTGTCCGGATGAATCTCGTGTCCTTCGGCAGCCTTAAATACTTTGTCTGCAAGGAAGTCATCCAGAGGTTCCTGCTGACCTTTGTTTGACATATAAGCAGCCAGAATCGCCATTCCCCATGCTCCGCCTTCTCCGGCTGTTGCCATGACAGAAACCGGGACGTTCAGTGCGGCTGCTAACATTTTCTGCCCGACGATTGGGGTTTTAAACAGTCCGCCGTGAGCCAGAATACTGTCGATAGCGACATTTTCTTTCTTGGTCAGAATGTCCATTCCGATCTTCAAAGCGGCAAAAGCGGTATACAGATGCGTCCGCATGAAATTGGCCAGATTGAAACGGCTCTCAGGCGAGCGGACAAACAGCGGACGGCCTTTCTCCATCCCGGTAATATTCTCACCGGAGAAATACCCGTAGCTGAGCAAGCCTCCGCCGTCGGAGTCCGCTTCCAGCGCTTTTTTGAACATTACACTGAACAGTTGGTTCGGGTCCGCCTTTTGCCCCATTGCCTCATAGAACTCGCGGAACAGACCCAGCCAGGCATTGATATCGCTTGAGCAGTTATTGGCATGAACCATCCCTACCGGACTGCCGTCCGGCGTAGTTACCATATCAATTTCCGGATATACGGCCGAAAGATCCTTCTCCAGGACAATCATCGCAAAAACCGAGGTGCCTACGGAAATATTGCCGGTCCGTTTTCTGACACTGTTCGTAGCCACCATGCCTGTACCGGCGTCGCCTTCCGGAGGACAGAGCGGAATGCCCGGCTGCAGGTCACCGGACGCATCCAGTATCTTAACGCCGGCTTCGGTTAAGACGCCTGCCTGCTCCCCTGCATGGCAGACCTTGGGGAGAAGGTCCCGCAGCTTCCACGGGTAGCCCTTGGCGGCAATAAGCTCGTCAAATTGCTTTACCATCGGGGCGTTATAATCTTGCGCGGCTTCATCAATCGGGAACATCCCCGAGGCATCCCCGATGCCAATGGCCTTGCTGCCGGTCAGCAGCCAGTGAATATAACCGGCCAAGGTCGTTATGAACCGGGCATGAGGCACGTGTGGTTCCCCGTTCAATATAGCTTGATATAAATGAGCAATACTCCAGCGTTCAGGAATGTTGAACTTAAAGGTATCCGTTAATTCCTTTGCGGCAGCACCAGTGGTTGCATTGCGCCAGGTCCGGAACGGAACAAGCAGCTCCCCCTTGTCGTCAAAAACCATATACCCATGCATCATTGCCGAAAATCCTATAGAACCGGCTGTTGTAAGGGTAACGCCATATTTCTGCTCAACCTCCAGCTTCATTTCGCTGTAGGCGGTCTGCAGCCCCTTGATAATGTCAGCCAAATGGTACGTCCAATAGCCGTCCACCAACAGATTCTCCCACTCATAGCTTCCTGAGGCGATTGTCTCAAAACGATAATCAATCAGCACTGCCTTGATACGTGTGGACCCAAATTCGATACCAAGTGAGGTTTCTCCCTTGAGTATCGCTTGCTTGATGTTCTGATCCATGCTCACGTGACTCCTCTCTGACCAAACGGTTATAATATCACAATAGAAAGAAGGCGCTTCCTTTATTAACAGACTTAGTATATTTTTTGTTCGTACATTTGTCAATGCGATAGATAAGATATACCTACAAATACTGAAAAAATCTGTCTTGTCTTCGCTTCTAAAAGTTTTTCTGTTTATACATACGGACTATGGATTATAATAGGCTAATATTCATGGTATTATATGTACGTACAACTATTACAGGCAGACCCGTTTGCATTTGAACAATCATGAAAGAAGTGAAGAACGTGAAGACCAAATATCAGGTTATTTTTGATGATATAAAAAGTAATATTCTATCGGGAGCGTATACTGTAGGCGAACAAATCCCTACCGAATCCGCATTGCAGGAAATGTATAACGTTAGCCGGCAGACGGTTCGGAAGGCGATTTTAGAACTGTCCAACGAGGGTTTTCTCAGAAGTGAAAAAGGCTCCGGCACGTATGTCAGCCACCAGTTCCGTTCCAAATCCGCAGGCAGCTCCAATAATAAAACCATCGGTGTGATTACGACCTACATCTCGGACTACATCTTCCCGTCCATCATCCGCGGGATTGAAGGCCGGTTGAATGAGGATAATTATTCGCTTTTGTTAGCCAGCACCAACAATGATGTCGCCCAGGAAAAGAAAGCGCTGGAAATGATGCTGTCCTTCGGTGTAGAGGGTCTGATTATTGAACCTACGAAGAGCAATCTGTACAATCCCAATATCGCCTACTACCTGTCATTTAAGGAACAGGACGTGCCCTTCATCATGATTAATGCCTATTATGAGGAGTTGGAGGTTCCGTTCTTTTGTCTCGATGACGTCCAGTCCAGTTATCTGGCAACCAAAGAGCTGATCTCCAAAGGACATACCCAAATCGGGATCATTGCCAAAATGGATGATTTGCAAGGAAAATACCGTATGAAAGGCTATATCAAAGCGCTTGGAGAAGCCAAATTACGGTTTCACCCCGAGCAGGTGCTCTCCTTCGATACCGAGACGAAGCAGGCGTTGTCCGCCAACCTGAAGAACTTCCTAAGCGAAAATAGAGAGGTGCTAACCGCAATTGTCTGCTATAACGACGAGGTTGGCCTGGAAGCTGTTAATGTCTGCAGGCAACTGGACATCGCTATTCCGGAGGATTTATCGATCATTGGCCAGGACAATTCTTACATTGCCAAGAACGCCAGCATTAAGCTGACGACCTTAACACATCCCCAGGAACAGATGGGGCGCGATGCCGCAGAATGGGTCATTAAGAAGCTGCAAGGAAAGAAGGATCTGCGAAACAGCACCTACTACCAGCCTGTGTTAATTGAAGGGGAAACGGTAAGAGCGCTGGAGTAGACAATGGCCTCTTGGCGAATATGCGGCAGTGCTCCGGCAATAAGGCGGACACCTACAAGGTGTCCGCTCTTTTGTGTTGGGATATTATCGCAGACAAATGAACGTTCAGCAGAAGCTGTACGTATTATAAATATTCTGCTGGAAAGGCGTACAGGACGAGATATACGCTTTTCAAAAACCACATACACCAATAAAGAGGTGAAGGGAAATGCTTACAATCACACATTTTACCAAGAGTTATAAGGGGGGTAAAAGGGCCGTAAATAACCTGAACTTAGTGGTCGAGCGGGGCGATATTTATGGCTTCATTGGACATAACGGTGCAGGCAAAACAACAACCATCCGGGCAGTAGTTGGTGTGCTTGATTTTGAAGAAGGGGATATTGAAATTGACGGTGTCTCCATTAAGAAAGACCCGGTAGCCTGCAAGGCGAAAACTGCGTACATTCCGGATAACCCGGATCTATACGATCATCTTACCGGCATCCAGTATTTGAATTTTATTGGTGATCTCTTTAGGGTATCCAAGGCGGACCGTGAGCGGCTCATTTCAAAATACAGCGATGCTTTTCAGATTACGGCGAATTTGGGGATATGATCTCATCGTATTCCCATGGTATGAAGCAAAAACTTGCCATAATCTCTGCTCTCATTCATAAACCCAAGCTGTTGGTGCTAGACGAACCCTTTGTCGGCCTTGATCCAAAGGCAGCCCACATGCTAAAGACCATCATGGTAGAGCTGTGCAGCAGCGGCAGTGCGATCTTCTTCTCAACCCATGTGCTGGATGTGGCAGAGAAGCTCTGCAATAAGATAGCGATCATCAAGGGAGGCCAATTGATAGCCCATGGCAGGACGGAAGAAGTAAAGGGCAAGAATAGCCTGGAAGATGTATTCCTGGAGCTGGTAGATAATGATTGATATATGGAGATTAACGAAAATCCAGCTGCTCTCTTCATTTGGATTAAATAAAGCTCTGCATACCAAAGATGTTAAGGAAAGACGCAAAGCGCTTCTGCTGAGCACCGGTATTCTGGCGGGTGTGCTTATGATAGCAGCGGCTTCCTTTGGGTACAGCTTTATGATGGCGCTGGCTTTTAAACAAATGGGGCGGATGGATCTACTGCTGGCCATTATGATGACTGTTACTTCTCTTGTAGGGTTCTTCACAACGGTCTATAAGGCAAGCGGTGTATTATTCAGCTATAAAGACTACGATTTGGTGATGTCGCTGCCTATCAAGACGAGTCATGTTGTTGCAAGCCGCATTCTTCAGCTCTATGTGCTTAATTTGTTTTTTACAGTGATGGTCATGCTGCCGGCAGGTGCGGTCTATGCTATAAAAATGAATCCTGGGGCGTTATTTTATCTGTTTTTTCTAATAACACTCTTATTTATCCAATTACTGCCGATTATTGCTGCAACGGTTATTGGCTCATGCATCAGCTGGATCTCTTCCCGGTTTAAAGCGAGCCGGATGATCAGTCTGGTGTTAACCTTTGCCGTAATGATTACACTCATGGTGGGTTCATTTGGGATGAACGGGAACGAGCAGGTACTTGCTGATATGGGGACTGGGCTGGCAGAGATGATATTTAAGCTGTATCCTCTTGCAGCCTTGTATGTAGATGCTGTTTGCTCGTACCGGATGGGCTCATTGTTATTATTTATCGCGCTATCGGTACTTTCATTTATGATATTTGCTGCTGTACTTGGTACAAGATATAAAGCAATTCATACAGGGTTAACGACCTATCATGCAAACAGTAAATATATAATGAAGCCACAAAAGGCATCCTCTCCATTTCGTGCGCTGTATAAGAAGGAGTTGCGCCGGTATTTTAGTTCTTCTATTTATGTACTGAATACAAGTATGGGTATGATTCTTCTACTGGTGATGTCGGTTGCTTTATTGTTTGTCAGCCCGGAGAAACTGGGGGAACTGATCGAAATTCCACAATTATCCCATTATCTGAGTACGGTGGCTCCCATCATAGTTTCCTTGTTCGTAACTTTAAGCTGTACAACGTCAAGCGCGATTTCTCTTGAAGGTAATCATTTATGGATACTCAAAAGCTCACCCGTATCGAAACAAAGCATATTGCTTAGCAAAATTGCCGTGAATCTCACCATTACACTGCCGATTGTGGTTGTGAGTGGTGTACTGCTTATGATATCGCTGCGTATGGGATGGATCGAAGGCTTATTATTGCTTGTCATTCCTTCGCTATATGCTTGTTATTCAGCGATGCTGGGCGTTATTATTAATTTGAAATTACCTAAACTGGAGTGGACAAGTGAAGTTGCGGTGGTCAAACAGAGTGCGGCTGTCCTTGTATCCATGTTCACAGGAATCATTAGTCTATTAATTCCATTGGGGATATCCCTTCTTTTGGCTCATATGAATGGCAATCTCATTTTGTCGGGAGTGGGAATGATTATGATAGCGGGATGCATAGCGATGTTCAGATATATACAGACAAAAGGGGAGCGGTTGGTTCAGAAGCTGTAACACATCTAACGGAGGGTTCCCGCACATGGCTAAAACCATTGTAGACAAATTAAATTTACAGAAATTCAAGAAAGTTGCTGTATTGTACAGACCCGAGAATGAAAATAGTTTAACGGGGTTAGGAGACCATGATACCGAATTAACAGCCAGCCGGTATGATCTCATTTTTGCCTACGTGCTTAATATGGAGGCGCTTCAGGATCTTGTCAATCAAGTGATTGATCACAACTATTTAAATAAAGGCGGCTATTTGTACGCAGCTTATCCCAAAAAGGGGAATAAGGTTTATTCCACCTACATTCACAGAGACAGCCTTTTTGAAGGAGTAGGAGCCGATGAGGACGGCTATATTGGGGAGAGCAGCCTGAAGTTTGCGCGTATGGTAGGCTTAAATGAGGTGTTTACCGTTGTCGGTTTCAAAGAGGAGGCAAGGAAGAAAAAGGATGCGTCCTCCAAGCCGAGTCAACGTGTGGACGATTATACCTCTATGATCCCTGCTGTGGAAAAAGAGCTGCAGGATAGTCCGGAAGCGCTGGCTCTTTACCAATCCCTGACTCCCGGCTACCGGAAGGATTGGGCCCGTTATGTATACAGCGCCGTACAAGAGGAGACTAGAGCAAAACGGCGGGCAGAAATGAAAAAGATTTTAGGTGAGGGGTATAAAAGCGTCGATTTGTACCGGAGAAAGCCGTAAACGGGATATCCATTCACTTACAGAAAAGTTGTTTCAAGGAGAAAAAACTTGGAATTTTCCAATACAGGATTGAATATTCCTATAATAAGATGATGCATCCTCTTGTTTATTATTTTAGGTTCAGTCTTGAATTTACATTATGCATTTTACAAAGGCGAGGTTGTCCGTTAATACTTCTTTTACACTCATCTTCTATAGTTAAGCAATTATAAACAATAGAGGGGAACATTGAACATCAATGAAAACATGGGAAACTGTACTATCTACGCTGCTCCTTGCAGGTGCTCTATTCCCTGCCGCCACAACTAACGCAGCGTCGGCCTCAGGCCTGAATGGATATGAACCTCTGCGCAAGCATATGGAAGGGATCGGAGCAACAATCACTTGGGATAGCGATGATAAGTCGGCACTGGTCAAGCTGAAGAACGGATTCGCGGGCACGTTCACAGCCGGCGAGAAGGAATATCGTCTAGCGGGTAAAGTAGGCGAGCTGGAAGCGGAGGTCAAATTAGCCGATGGCAAAATGTACATTCCTTCCAAGCTGCTTCAAGCTATTCTGGCGGAAAATGCAAAGTTCATCAATTCCGCAGATATCATCATGCCTTATTCGGTAACCGCCCAGGTTGAGACGGCAGCCGTTGAAGATGGCGAGGATGCAGCCGATGACCCGGCCATCTGGCTCGATTCTGCGAACCCGTCGAACTCCAAAATCATTGCTACAAATAAAGGTGGAGGCGTCCTTGTCTATGATTTGAACGGCCAAGAGCTTCAAAATTATAAAGTAGGAAAAATGAACAATATCGATATTCGTTATGATTTTCAGCTTGGCGGTAAAAAAGTAGATATTGTTGGCGCGACGAACCGTTCTACGAACACGATTGATATTTTTTCCATGGATGGGGCAACCGGGAAGTTGACTGACATCGTAGCAGAACCCATTAAAGCGAAGATGGAAGAGGTATACGGATTCAGCCTTTATCACAGCCTGAAATCAGATAAATATTACGCATTGGTGCTGGGTAAAGAAGGTGAATTTGAGCAATATGAGCTAACTGAGAATGGGAAAGGCAAAGTTTCAGGCAAGCTCGTCCGCGAATTTAAGCTGGCTACGCAATCAGAAGGAATGGTAGCCGATGATGAGTATGGCATGATGTATATAGCGGAAGAGGATTACGCGATATACAAATATAATGCGGAGCCTGACAGCGGCACACAACCTCTATCCACTGTCGATATTGCGGACGGACGCCGCCTGCAGGAAGATATTGAAGGGTTGACTCTCTACTATGGTGCCGATGGTCATGGTTACTTAATCGCCTCCAGCCAAGGCAGTGACAGCTATGCGATATATGACCGTGAAGGCAATAACGCCTACCTTGCCAGCTTTAAAATCGCCGATGGCCCATTGACTGATGGCACCTCGGGAACCGATGGTATTGATGTACTCGGGTTCGGACTGGGTGATCAGTTCCCTTATGGCATTTTCATCGCACAGGATGATTCCAACATCAACAATGGTAAAGAGATTAACCAGAACTTTAAAGTGGTAGCTTGGGATCAAATTGCAAAAGGTGCAAAGACTCCGCTTCTGATGGACAACAAAGTTGATCCTCGTAAACTTGTGGACCGCAGTGCAAAGTAATATTTCTTAGCAGCAGCCTCCAACCCCCGCCTTTCAGGGGTCTTGGGGGCTGTTTTGATTTATTCAGTAAGGAATCAGCCATCAGGCAGCGATCCAGAGGAAGGCTATTCTGGAACCGGAGGGAAAAATAGTCTATCATATATGCTGAAGAAAATAAGATTGATAGCTGATTATAGACAGTATAAGGAGATTAGATGAATAATTCGATTCATATTCTCGTAGCCGAGGATGACAGTGACATCAGCTCGCTGCTGTGCAGCATTATAAGAAAAAGCGGTTACGTGCCACAGCCTGCCTTCTCTGGAACGGAGGCGCTGCTCTATCTGGAGCAGCGGCAATGGAGCATGGTACTGCTTGATCTGATGCTGCCGGGAATGACGGGCGAGGAGCTGCTCCAATGGATCCGCGGGCGGGGCGGTGTGCCGGTCATCATCATTTCGGCCAAGGGTGAGCAGCAGACCAAGGTGTCAGCGCTGCGCGGAGGCGCGGATGACTTCATTACGAAGCCATTCGATATCGAGGAAGTCTCGGCACGCATCGATTCTCATCTGCGCCGCTATGCGCAGATTGCTCCGCCGGCGGTGCCGAGCGTACTGCAGCATAACGGACTGGTGCTCGACCCCGATTCCAAAACGGTGACGGCAGAGGGGGCGGAGGTTGCATTGACCGCCCGGGAGTACGAGATTGTTGCATTGCTTCTATCGGCACCGAAAAAGGTATTCACCAAAGCCAATCTATACGAAAGCGTATGGGATGAGCCATACTACGGAGACGACAATACGGTCAACGTCCATATGAGCAATTTGCGGAGCAAGCTGGCGAAGGCTGCGCCCGGCAGCGAATTTATCGAGACGGTATGGGGCATGGGCTACCGGCTCAAGCCTTAAGACATTCTTAAGAATTGGCTTTAGCCCCTCTTAAGTTTTCGTTTCTATGCTTGGTCTATCACATAAGGGAGGCCAAGACGACAATGAGCGAATATGTATTGCAAACGAATCAATTGACTAAGAAGTTCAAAGGCAGCGTAGCGCTGGATAAAGTGAATTTGTCTATCCGCAAAGGCTCCATATATGGCTTTATCGGGCAGAACGGAGCCGGAAAATCGACGCTGATGCGCATCGTCACCGGACTTGCTTTTCCGTCCGGCGGAAGTATCGAGCTGTTCGGCGCCAGCGACGAGCGGGCGTTGACCCTCGCCCGCAAGCGGATGGGGCTGATCATCGAGAGTCCCTCGTTGTTCCCCCACATGACCGCCGCCGAGAATCTGGAGGTGAACCGGCTCCTCCGGGGCATTCCCGGCAAAGACTGCGTCGCAAGGATGCTGGAATTGGTCGGGCTGCAGGGAACAGGCAGGAAGAAAGTGAAGAATTTCTCGCTTGGCATGAAGCAGCGGCTGGGTCTGGCAATCGCCATGCTAAGCGATCCGGAATTTCTCATTCTGGACGAGCCGACCAATGGGCTCGATCCGATGAGCGTCATTGAAATGCGCGAGCTGCTCAAGCAGCTCAATCAAGAACGAGGGTTAACGATTCTGATCTCCAGCCACATTCTGAGCGAACTGCATTTGCTGGCCAGCCATTACGGCATCATTCATCACGGCAGGCTGCTGGAGCAGCTCACTGCCCAGGAACTCAACGATAAATGCCAGCAATACGTGTACATCAAAGCGGATAATCCGGACAAGGCGGTAACGGTTATTCAGAACGGGCTCCGTACCAACGATTTCGAAGTGATGCCGGATGGGGCCATCAAGCTGTATGGACATATGGAGCAGCCGGGCAAAGTATCGTCGGCGCTGTTCTCCGCAGGCCTGGAAATCGAGCAGTTTATGCCGATGGGGGAGGACCTGGAGAGCTATTTCATGAAGCGGATCGGAGGTGCCGGGCATGTATAATCTGATCAGATCCGAGCTGTTCAAGCTGCGTAAGGACAGATCATTCCGGGTGCTGCTGCTCGTAACCGCCGTTCTTTCATTGGCCTATCCGCTGCTCTACTATTTTGACAATAAATCAAGCGGAGATCCGCAGTTCACAGGAGCCGAATTTCTGATTAAGTTTATGGCAAGCAATGGCTATGTGATCAAATTCAGTGTAGCAGCACTGGCCGGATTCTTCATCGCGAGTGAATATGCAACGGGTGTCATGAAGACGATCGCATCGTCGGGCAACGACCGGGGACGGCTGTTCACCGCCAAGCTGATCGGCTTCTCGGTGGGTGCCATGGCTGTCTCTATAGTATTTCCGATTGTGAGTACAACTGAAGTTTCACTGCTGTCAGGTTTCGGTCATCTGCCGGAGGGGGTGGACGCGTTCTTCATACCGCGGGCCCTCGGACTAACACTGCTGTACACTGCAGGCTACGCGGCGATCGGGGCGCTGTTCACTGCCGTGTTCACCGAAAGCGGCAAGACGATCGGCTTCTCAATGATTTTTTTCCTAATGATTGATATGATTTTGGGGGACTTGGGTAAGTACATCCCTTTCTTTACTACAGTGTATGATTATTCCATCTTCAAGCTGATGGGCGATATTAGCAAGCCCAGTATCGGCAGCGGCGATCTGCCGGCGCTCCTGCTTGTGCCATTGCTGACGATTGTCGCAGCCGGACTGCTCGGGATTCTAGTGTTCCGCAGGAAGGAGATTAAATAATAAGGAGAGGGGCGGGAGAGTCTTGCTTATCCTAACGCTCGTATCGGTTACGGTGGCGGCTCTTCTGCTTGCCCGTCTGCTGCTGATGAGGCGGGAGCTGGGGCGGATGACGGCGCAACTGCGCCGGTATAATAAGGGGACAACCGGTAAAAAAATAGACGTGTCTCTATTCGACCAGAGGCTCGAAGCGCTTGCGGGTGAAATTAACCGCCAGTCCGATCTTGTAGTCGACGCAGAGGCCCGCAGAAGACGAACCGAAAATGAGCTGCGGCAGGCGGTTGCGAACATTTCCCATGATATCCGTACTCCGCTGACCTCCATATTCGGCTATATTCAACTGCTGGAAGCAGAGCCTATTACGTCCCAGGAGAAGCACGAATACCTCACAATTGTTAAAAATCGCACGAAACGGCTGCAAGCGCTACTGAACGATTTCTTCGAGCTGTCCTTAATCGAATCTTCGGATTATCAGCTTAAGACCGAGCGGATTGAAATGAATGTCCTCCTGTCAGACATTCTGGTCGGTTTCTACGACAGCTTCAACGAACGGAACATTACACCGGATATCCGGCTGCCGCAGGAAGCGGTGGCTGTATATGCCGACGAATCGGCCGTACGGAGAGTCGTTGAGAATTTGCTTATCAACACGGTCAAGCATGCGGCTGGTCATGTGGAAATCTGCTTCGAGCACAGGGAGAAGACAGCCGAATTGAGGATCGTGAACGAAGCGAAGGAATTAACCGACATCGATGTAAGGCTGCTATTCGACCGCTTCTATACGGTCGACCGCACCCGGTCCGCCCAAGGATCGGGACTTGGCCTTTCCATCGCCAAAAGCCTCATGGACAAGATGAACGGCACACTGACAGCGGAGCTGCACGGAGGCAACTTAACGATGACCTGCCGTTGGAAGCTTACTATAGCAGGGGAAGCGGTGTAGTTGATGTCCAATATTTTAATTACCCCCAGCGTATTCCACTCTCTATATTCCTCTCTGAAATGTTCATGAAGAGCTAACGTTAGATCATTTCCAATGATATTGAGAAAGTTGCATTTTTACTTTCAATGATATTAATAATATGTTATTATCATGTTGTGAGTAAGATGCAACTGATTTTATGATGCACAAATCGGGTGGAAGCGGAGGGGATGCAAGTGAATAAATCGTGGGGCGGCTGGAATCTGTTTGAATTGTCGTGGCTGGTGTTATTTACCGCAATTGCTGTAGGGTTCACGGTGATTTCCAAGGATTCTTTATTCGGATTTACGGTCTTTGTCACCGGGGTGCTGTGCGTGGTGCTCGCGGCGAAAGGCAACCTGATGAGTTATGTGTTTGGCATGTACAATACGGTCGGTTATGCATACTTGGCTTACGTCAACGGTTTGTTTGGCGAGGTTATGCTCAATCTGCTTTTCTTTGTTCCTATGAATGTCGTCGGCTTCTACATGTGGAAAAATAACAGCAATCACGGCAAGCTGTCCATGCGCCAATTGGAGCTTAAGGGTCTGCTTCTTGTGGGAGCGGTTTGCATCGCAGGCTGCCTGCTGCTGGGCTTCGGATTATCTTTCATACCTGGGCAGAATTCACCGTATATTGATGCTATTACGACAGTGTTATCCGTTGTGGCTACACTTCTGATGGTTCGAAGATTCAAGGAACAATGGCTGGTCTATATCGTCCTCAATATGTTCACGGTACTGCTGTGGGTGATTCGAATGCTGGAGGGGAGCGGGGAAGGCCTGCTGATGATTGTCATGTGGAGCGCGTATCTGATTAACGCTGTATACGGCTACTACAATTGGAACAAGGGAGCCAGGGAGGTGGCGGCATGAAGACACTTGGTTTAACGCTTGGGAAGTTCGCCCCGCTGCATAAAGGGCATCAGTTCATGATCGAGACGGCGCTGCAGGAGGTCGATGAACTGATTGTAGTGATCTATGAGACGACGGTGACAACGATCCCACTGCATATCCGGGCGAACTGGATTCGCAAGCTCTACCCGGCGGTCCGGGTGATCGAAGCCTGGGATGGTCCGGACGGGTATTCGGACGACCGGGAGCATGAGATAAGGGAAGAGCAATATATTCTGGGGCTGCTGAACGGTGAGCAAGTGACGCATTTCTACTCCAGCGAATTCTACGGAGAGCATATGAGCATCGCTCTGGGAGCAGTAGACCGGCGGGTGGATGAAGCCCGCAGGCGGGTGCCGGTTTCAGCCACCATGGTCCGTTCTGATCCTTACAAGTACCGGGCATATGTGAGCGATATCGTATATCGGGACTTCATTACAAAAGTGGTTTTTGTAGGAGCGATGTCGACGGGGAAATCCACGATCACCGAAGCATTAGCACAGCGGTACTGCACAACCTATGCAGGCGAATACGGACGCGATTATTGGACGGAGCATCAGGTGGACCGCAGAATCGGCCTCAAGGCGTTCGATGAAATCGCTGTAGGCCATATAGATCGCGAAGAGCAGGCTTTACTGCAAGCGAATAAATATCTTTTTGTCGATACCAATGCGATCACGACTTATATGTTTGCCCTGGATTACCACGGCCGGGCGCCTGAACACTTAACCCGGATCGCCTTGGAAAATGCGCAGCGTTATGACCTTTTTTTCCTGTGCGACGATGATATTCCTTACGAGGATACATGGGACCGCAGCGGGAATCAGAAGCGGCATGTTTTCCATAAGCAGATCATTGCAGACTTGAAGGAACGGCGGATTCCCTATATTACGCTCCGGGGCAGCCTTGAAGAACGGATGTGCAAGGTAGATGAAGTGTTGGCAAAGTTCGAGCCTTACTCTAATTATTTTGGCGAGCGAGGTAATTAATGTTATTGACAAAAGAGCCGGCTATGATTACTATTGAAAAATATTTACACGAAGTTGACATCAAAAAACTAAAAAGCTAAAAGCTATGATTGCTATGGATCACACTATAGCAGGAGCAGCTTCTGGAGAGACCGTGGGGATTCCCCGGCGCCGAAGGGTTCATAATCTCAGGCAAAAGGACAGAAGAGTACTGGATAATTCATTTGTTGTTCTGATCACCGTCAGAATCACTTATGTATTTTATTTATTATTCTTATGACCTTGAGAGATTGGAGCCCATCCAGTCTCTTTTTTTATTGTCAGCATTTCTTGTTCATCTTTTCACATGGAAAAATTATTTAGATTTAGAGGGGGAGTTCGAAGTGGCACCACAAGAACTAAAGAGGGATTTAGAGAATCGGCATGTTCAGCTTATTGCAATTGGCGGGACCATCGGCACCGGATTATTTTTAGGATCGGGCAAAGCGATACAACTGGCAGGGCCATCCATCATCTTTGCGTATTTGATTGTGGGGATCGCCGTTTTTTTTGTGATGAGGGCTTTGGGAGAACTTCTGTTGTCTAAAGCAGGTTATCAATCCTTTACAGACATTGCCGAAGACTATCTTGGACCGCGGGCGGCGTTTGTAACCGGATGGACCTATTGGTTTTGTTGGATCATGACGGCGATGGCTGATATTATCGCTGTTGGCGTGTATGTCCAGTATTGGTTTGATATCCCGCAATGGGTCCCTGCCGTCATCTGCTTAATCATTTTATTAGGACTCAACTTATTAACTGTCAAAAATTTTGGCGAATTGGAATTTTGGTTTGCCTTAATTAAGGTAGTGACTATCCTCGCATTGATTGCCATTGGGGTTATTTTGGTGGTAATTGGATTTAAAACAGATGCCGGAACAGTGGCTCTTAGCAATATTTGGACACATGGGGGAGTATTCCCCAACGGAATTTCAGGCTTTTTGCTTTCCTTTCAAATGGTTGTGTTCGCCTTTGTCGGTGTGGAATTGGTGGGTGTATCGGCAGCGGAAACCGCAAATCCGGAAAAAAGCATTCCGTCGGCGATTAATAAAATCCCTTTAAGAATTCTGTTTTTCTACGTGGGTGCGATTATTGCCCTATTATCCATCAACGCATGGACGGAACTGACTCCGGCAGAAAGCCCTTTTGTAAAAACATTCAGTTTAGTGGGGATTCCCATTGCCGCAGGCATTATTAACTTTGTCGTATTAACTTCAGCCGCATCTGCCTGCAACAGCGGGATGTTCTCCACAAGCCGGATTCTATATAATTTGAGCAGGAATGAGCAGGCTCCCGCCCATTTTGCCAAGCTGAATAAAAACCATGTGCCAAGCAACGCTTTGCTCATATCTACGCTTGTCTTGTCGGTTGGCGCTCTTTTGAGTAAGCTTATTCCGGAAACTGCCTTTGGAATCGTGACCACCATTAGTGCCATCTGTTTCATCTGGGTCTGGGGTGTCATTCTAATCTGTCATTTGCGGTATAAGAAAACAAAGCCGGAATTGCAGGCCAAATCAAAATTTAAAGCCCCGTTGACTCCCTTTATTAATTATGTTGTCCTTGCGTTGTTTGCTGCAATCCTCATTATTATGCTGTTTGCTGAAGAAACGCGCCCGGCCTTATTGTTGACGCCGCTATGGTTTATTCTATTGTTTGTTTTGTATTCTATGAATAGAAGAAAGAGGGAAAAAACAAATATCCAAGGGTTTAAGCCTATGGAAAGATAGCCGGCAATCCCTTTACAGTGGCTTTCGGGTTAATCCATGTTGTCAGGGTGCCATCATTTACCACAAAACCATTTTGCTTCTGCTTCGTCCAACTGTATAGGTACAAATCTATACAAAAGGTGATGAACATATGGATAAGCGCAATGCTGCACTTCTGTCTCTGTTAGCCCTTTCACTCTATTCCTCCGGCGTTGTCCATGCAGATGCCCGGCCGCAGGCCGAGGCCCGGGCAATCTCCGTCTATCTGGACGGACAGCGGCTTCAATCCGGAGTCCAGCCGCTGAATCTAAACGGTACAGTGTTAGTACCGATGCGCGGATTGTTTGAAGCACAAGGGGCCAAGCTGTCCTGGAACAACGTGGATAAAACGGTCACCGCAATCAAGGCGGATACCACGCTTACGTACCGGATGGGAGCGTTGACTGCCGAGCTGAACGGGCAGACACTGAGTCTGGCGGCTCCTGGTCAAATTGCCGAAAATACGGCAATGATCCCGCTGCGCTTCGTCAGCGAAGCCTTGGGCAACAAGGTAGACTGGGTGCCCGGCACCCAATCCGTGCAAATCTCTTCCGGGATTATTTATGAAACCTCAATTCTCCATGGAGTCAACCTGCGCAGCTTACCGGATGCGAAGAGCGCTCCCGTAAGTCCGGAACTGCTCTCCGCAGGTACGAAGGTGCATGTGGTGAGCGTTGTCGATGCCCTGTGGTTGAAGGTGAAGACCGGGGACAACCAGACGGGATACATCTCTGCCAAACCGAAATATACCGATTACACCAGCAGTTCGCTTGCGGATAAGCAAGCGGATGCTCTGATCGCTTACGGCAAGACCTTCCTCGGCACGCCGTATGAGTTCGGCGCTTCACCAGACCAGACCGCGACCTTCGACTGCTCTTCCTTTGTGAAGCGCGTATTCGAGGATACCCTGTCCATCGAGCTCCCCCGTGTGTCCTATGACCAGGCGAAGAAAGGCAAGGAGGTCGGGCTGGACGGGCTGCGTCCGGGTGACCTGCTGTTCTTCAGCGCACGCGGTTTGGACATCGGCCATGTAGCGATATACGCCGGGAATAATCAGCTCCTGCATACATACTCAACCAAGCTTAACGTGCATGTGGAGGCCTTCGACGGGCAATGGAAGAAGCGGTTCGTAACCGCCCGCAGAATTTTATAATAGGGTAGCACCTAAAGTCCTTCACCGATAAATTTGTTATTTATGCAGCAATGCACATTCTTGGAATAGTAAAACAATTACACTAAAGCATATTCCAACACAATCGCAAGTCTACGGTTGGCTGTCAGATGCCGGATTCAGCATTATCTGGGCAAGAAAGTTATAATTGGACGAATCAGGCGACAGCAAAGAGAGGCCATCCCCACATAGGATGGCCTTAAAACTTGCCGTTACTTTTTAGGGTTACAGAACGATACGGTATGAGAGGGTTTTACTTGCGGAAAGCAAAAGTCTCCTCCGCCGTTTTAGCGAGAATGGAGGAAATGGAAACGGAGATAGAAAACCACGAACAAGCAGCGGCATACCGCTGCTTGTTCGTGTAATTGTACGCATTGTTTCATTGTTTGCTTGTGACGGATTGTATGCCATTCGGAGACTGACTTCGCATCGAGAACGATAATATAGCCGGAAGGAGTGCGATTGCAACACCAATTGCGCCAGCCACGCCGATTGATTGTAAGGAGAATATTTCCACAACAAGACCGCCAATGGCAGCTCCGACAGCAATCCCCAACTGGATGAATGATGTATTCAAGCTCAGAAGAATGCCCGCTGCGCTTGGTGCCAAGCTAATCATATAAACTTGTTGAATGGGACCCGTAGACCAAGCAAAAAACGACCATAACAGCAGCAACGGAAAGACAGCTATAGATGTATGGGCTAAGAGAGACATAAGGATCAAAATACCAGCGTGGATCATTAAGCTTCCATTCAGCGTACGCGGAATACCTAATTTATCCGCACCATAACCTCCAGCCTGGGCGCCCAGCAAACTTGCTATGCCGAATGAAAATAGCGCGATGCTCACCATCCCATTGCTCATACCCGTAATGTTCATCAGAAATGGTGTAATAAACGTGTAAATGATCGTATAACCGACCATCCAAAAGAAGCTAATCGACAAGGTTAATAATAGCTGCGGCCTTTTCAACAGGGCGAGTTGTTCTTTAAGAGGCACATTTGCCTCTCCCTGCGACTTTGGCAAAGCCATTAAAATGACCAGCATCGCGATAAAACTAAGAAGGCCGATTCCATAAAAAATCATTTTCCAGTCGTAGGTGCTGGCAATAACTCTTCCCAGAGGAACGCCTAAAATAAGCGATAGATTAAATCCCATCATGATAGTTGCTATGGCGGTGCCTTGTTTTCCAGGTCCGGCAATTTGAGCAGAAACAGTTAGGGCAACCACGGTAAAGACACCTGTACTAAGAGCTAAGATCACTCTCGCACCAACAAGCATCGGATAGCCCGTCGAGACCACCGTAATTAAATTCCCTATAAAAAAGAGCGCCAAAGCAGCCAGCATAAGTGTTCTCCGGCTTAGTTTAGAGGTAGCCGCAATGAGAATCGGAGTACCAACCGCGTAAGATATGGAATAAACCGAAATGAGTTGGCCGGCAGCAGCAATGGTTACGCCTACATCTCTGGAAACTAGATCCAATATCCCGGCAATTACAAATTCCGAAGTTCCCACTAAAAAACTTATAATCGCTAAAATATAAACTTTCCACGATTTAATCATTTGATTGTTCCCCTTTCTAATTCTATATATCTAAACATGTAGAAATTATAACGATGAAGGATTGAATTTTTTAACAGTGTACTTTCTTTAATGCCTAGCTAGCTCAAGCGTTTTTCCAAAATGGTTTCCCTCCCTCGGTATTCTATAATTCTAAATATATAGAAATGATACTTAAAAAAATTTACGCCAGTAAATATGGCGCAAACTTCTTTGCCACTTCTTGATCAACGCTGTAGTGAATAAACGAACCATTCTTTTGCGACTGGATTAAACCCGATTCCGTCAGCTGCTTGAGATGATGGGATAACGTTGAACCGGCTACGTGTCCAAGCTGTTCACCGATCGCGGTAACGCATTGATTCTCTTGCTTGATTAGCATTAAGGCAATTTTTAGTCGTGTAGGCTCACCTAGAGCCTTGTATACTTTGACAGCTTGCACCAGATCGTGATCTACATCAGCCATTAAATTCTCCTTTCCACCATCATTTCTATATTTATGGAATTATAGAAATGATATTACCACCTAATGACTGCGGTGTAAAGTGAAGATTTGGCTGTTTGTCAATCGTCTGGGAAAGTGTCACCTTACCTCGTCCGAGAAAATGCCCACTTTTAAGTGTGGCCGAAGCGTTCACCAAAGCGCTTCGGCTCTATTTTCGCCGATAGAACCGTTAAGGAGAACCGCATCATAAGCAGGGCAAAATATTGGTAAAAAACGCTTATGAGTGTGGAATTGGTGAAGAGAAAAATCTTTCTCGGGTAACATGTGGGTATTGGGATAACGAAGTTCCAGAAATCGGGTAAAAAGTAGGTAGATTAGGGACAAACGATCTTTATAATGGAAATAAGATCTATATTATCGAAGGAATTGCAATGTTTATCAAAGGAGTGCGTATATGTCTTTGAATCAACAGCTTCACAAGGAATCAATGAGGTATCTAACGACTGCCCCCCTTCGTGAAAATAACGCTAAGTTTATCAGCGCAGTAAGTGATATAGCCTATGAGTTTTTAACAACAGAGGAAGCAGTTTTGATAGAGCAGTTGTATTTTAAGTTGAAAAATATCGCACTACGAAACCAAATTCTGTACGGTCTAATCCGGTGCAAGGAATTGGAATTGAAAGATTTTTTTCAGAAAGCCTATAAGAAAGAACGGTACTTGGACATGAGACTGCTCGCGGTCCATGGATTAGCATATTATGCCTCAGAAGAAGAGATCGACAAGGTCATGGGTCATTTCCTTAAGATTTTGATAAAAAGGCCGGAGAATACCCCCTATAACTACCAAGAATATGAGTTCTTAAGGTCTGCCTTCGGGTTGCCTCGCCTCATTAAAAAATACGGTTATCCCTGTTTTGAAAAAGCACTGCAACAAGTCGAGAAACAGTATCATGATATGCCAGAAGCATTTCAAGGGCATTTTACCTTTGATGAAGATGGAAAGGCAGTTCAGTTGAGAAGTCCAAGGGAAACGAAACAAATGATTGAACGCTTTTTTGCCTCACAGTACGGTCACTAATCAGCCGGACGAGGCGGCCTGAATTGCACCTTATGAAGTTTCTTGAGGGGGAGTTGTAAAGTGACTATGGAGAATCAAACGAATATTTTAGCCCAGAGAGTAGACTGTATTCTTTATTATGCAGAATCGGCCTTATCGAACGAACCTCGGGCAGGCTGGATCGGCGGGAATGCACCCGAATTTTTTGACGGCCAATCAGACCTCATTCACGAAGGAAACCAAAAATATATTTTTTATCTGAGCCTCATCCATCCCTTTAAACCGGAGAGTATGATTTCGATCTTCATCCCTGAAGACTATGAGGAGTATTTGGAAAACAACATTTATCCTAATTGCTCGATCAAGGTGATTGAGCATCCCATTTCAACGGAAAGCACCAAAGCTATGTTTACTAACCCAGGTCTTATAAAACACGCCATTTCAGGCGGAGAACTAAGCAATGACGAAAAATCGATGGATCAGTCTTTTTTGATCAAAGTGGGCGGGAACCCGAGACTGATTCAAAATGAAGACTATTATTTGACGAAACTGAAGGAAGAGGCATTTTCTTTTTTATTTCAAGTAGACGAAGAGGGTTACCCCGAAACGTTGCTTCAAGAGGATTGCAATTATCCTTTTGGTTTTGGTTCACTCTATATTTACGCCAAAATGGGGACGACGGAGGTCCAACATCCAGTAGCAGGTTTTTGGCAATTCTCTTGAGCGCGATGGACGGATTCACCTTTCATGAGAAGAGTATTTGGATACTTCGTTGATTCGTGATTCCCCGAACGTCGTAATACTTTTACCCTGTTGGCATATGCTCAGGTGTGGGATGATGGGTACATCAAAGGTTCGGAGTTACGGCTTCTGAACGTTGATCTTCAGGCTATTGCGATCCTTCCTTCTACTTCATTGGCGAAATTAGGGTCGCAGCTTTCCTGATGTACTTCTATCACGAGAGGAGGCGTCCAGGCTATCATATTCCTTCCTTCTACTGAATCTTCCAATGATATTAGGGATATGGCTTTCCTGGACACTTTTTATGATGATAAATACCATCTATCTGCGCAGAGCAAACAAACTGATTGTAGACGAAGGAAAAGGGCCGGACCGGCTCCCGAGGGCTTATTTGGCAACAGCCATTAAAAATATGGAGACGCTTGGGTTTACCTTCTCACGCCCTTTGATGCGCGCTTTGTCTACCTTATCCAAAGAGCAGTTCGAAGCATTATACGATCAAATGATTGCTGACTTAAGGGTAATGGTAGGTGCGCATGTGAAATACTGTCCGATGTATCCGGCGTTCCCAATGCAAGTGATGCAGGCGGATGAGGCAGAGCTGTACCTGAATGCCTTTTATTATTATCTTACTTTGGATTTGCCTGAATATGCGGCTGCAGACAGACCGGCATTACAGGATCAGGTAAATCTGAAAGTGATTGATCTGGGAAGCACAGCGGAGCTGCACGCCCTGATAAGCCAGCTTATACAGGCTAAGGGATCAATCTCTGAAACAGACAAAAAAGATATTGATACAGTTCTGGAGTTCGCAGATCCGGAGGCAATGAATGAGATTCTCCCGTCCGAGATTCCATTCAAGGAGAATGCCGGATTCGTAGCTGCTTCCTTACTGAAGCATGAGAAGGCCAATGTAGAGCAGATTGGACGATATTTTACAACCGCTACGGATGTGCTCCGGCTGGCTGTGGCTTGGTCGGATGGCGATGTCAGTCTGGCTGAAGCATCGCGGTTCCGTAAATTCAAGCGGCGTGAAAGACGGCTGCTGCTTGGACTGCTGGAACGCTGCCACCCTATTACAGAGGATATGCTGAGATACAAGGAGCGCTGGATTCGGTTAGGCGAAATCCTGCACCCCTCTGAATATAAGCACCGTTATATGCGCTGTGAGGAAGCTTTTGATATTTTACGCAATAATAAACCCTTTACGACCTTTAACGGAAGTGTAGAACTTGCATTCAAGTATCGTCAGATCTGGACCTTGATCGATCTGTTGATGCAGCGCCCAGGTGAATTTGCCAGAAGATTAGATCAATTATTGCGGTCAACCGAATACACGGAGTATGTCGTGCTGGCATTTGGTGAAGTGGCGAATCAAGTATCGACGCCTGTACTGCTTCAAGTGAAAAATCATTTTGCCCGCCGCCATGAGCCGCAAGAGCTGCGTGTCTTTTTCCCTAAAGGAAATGTTGCCAAGGCCTTTGCAGTTCCCGATACTCTCCCGGAGATTGATGAAGCGGCATGCCAAGACCTTGTACAATGGTGTGAACGGGTGCTTATGGAGCGGTTCTCCTTGCTCCCGCCTCTGGGGAAGACATATGTCGATGAACGGTTGCAGGATTATCATGTGCCGTTCTCCCAAAGATCGGCAAGCAAAGCGCTGCATACGATTGTCCGGGGAAGCCGTGTGCCGATGATGGAGGGGGATACCGTCCGTTTCTTCAGCTGGTGGAAAGAGGGGACAGTGAACGGAACGCCTACAGGCCGTGTGGATATTGACCTGTCCGCTGTCTTGTATGATCACAATTGGCAGTATGTTGAGCATATCTCTTATACGAATCTGCGGTCCTCCAAATACAAGGCCGTTCACAGCGGAGATATCGTATCCGCCCCTCAAGGCGCATGCGAATTCATTGATCTGCACATTCCCTCCATCGTGGATTATGGCGGACGTTATATAGTGACAACTCTCCATTCCTTCACTAACCAACCCTACTGTAACTTGCCGGAGTGCTTTGTGGGCTGGATGATGCGCAAGAAACCCGGTTCCGGTGAGATTTTTGAGCCTTCTACGGTTAGCAATAAAATCGATGTCACCGCTGATACGGAGATTGCCGTTCCCGTTATTCTGGATCTGGTAGAACGCAAGATCATCTGGACCGATCTGTCTCTGACCAGACACCCGCATTACTATAACAATGTGGAGGGGAACCAAAAAGGCATGGTCTTGATAGGTAAAGCTATGATTGATTTACGGAAACCGGATCTCTACGATTTATTCCACCTCCATGCCAAGGCAAGAGGGGAGCTAGTAGCTGCGGCGGATCAGGCCGATGCGATATTTTCGGTGGACACAGGCGTTACGCCATTCGATATCGAGCGGATTATGGCTGAATATGTGGTTTGAGTGCAACAGTCTGACCCCTCAACGGTTGCAGGTTGTCTTTCCACCGGATATTCAGGGAACGGGAGCTGAACAGGTCGGCTCCGTCCGATACCTGGTAATGCAGGTGCGGCTCGCTGGAGTTGCCGGAATTGCCGGCCTTCCCGATCACATCGCCTGCTTTGACCGGATCACCTTTCTTCACGGTGACCGAGCCTTGCTTCAGATGGGCCAGAAAGCTGTATTCCCCGCCATGGTCAATGACCACCACATTGCCGGCGGGCTCTTTTTCATTCATGACGCCAACAGGCGTATTATCGGGGATGTCATTGACGACTTCGATAACGACTCCGTCAGCGGGGGCGGTGATATTCTGCCCAAAAGCATGGTAGCTCTCATTGTCCAGCGGATCTCCCTCGTATGAGAAACCATCGGCCGCCTGCACGAAGTCGTAAGCATAACGCTGGCTTGCGTACTCATAGTGGTAGTTGTTCAGTACGTTGCTGCCACCCCAGAATACGAGCCACTCCCCTTGGAAAGGCAGGGTCATAGCGGTTTTGGTCAGTGCGTTATCCGTATCGGGATAGGTGGACAACCCTGTAATGTTCAGACCGAGAATCGCACCTGAATCATCGAAGACGGCAATGATCCCTTTGTCGCCTGCCTCGCTAGTCCATACCCGTTGTTCACTGCCATTCAGCAGCATTACCGTGGACGGGTTAAAGGCTGTAACCCCCTGAATGAAGTCCGAACCCATTTCCGCAACCTCAGCTTCGCTGATTTGCTGCTTAAATTCAGGACTGAACCGCTTATAAATTCCGCTGTAATTCCCGCTTAACAGAGCTTGCGCCAAATTCTCCGGCTGTACACCCTGTTGTCCGCGGTCACCGGTTTCTGGTGACGCTGTCGGCTTAATCTGCGCCGCATTTTGTGTGGGGGCTGCAGATGACTCCGGGCGTTTATTCATTGTATCCTCTCCTCCGCATGCTGATAATAAGACGGCCAGAACCATTGTGCCCGCCAGCATTGTGCTTAAATTTCGCATATCAGTTTCCTCCCCGGGCTGTTGGTGTTCTTATGGCCTCTTCATTGTATACTGCCAATCTTGCCGTTACTGAAACACTTCATTAACGGTTACTTAACTATGGAGTGCTGCCCATGGAGACGAATTAAGCTATTGTTAAGGTTAAGCAGTCCATTCTTGCGGAGCCAATCATGTTATGATAATTGCGACTATGTAATGGAGAGGGGAGCCGGCATGAATCATGCTGCCATTCTGCTCGTCGATGACGAAGAGTCCATTATCGGGCTGATCAGGACGGTGCTGTACAAAGAAGGATTTACGGATATAGATTCGGCAGGGACAGGGGAAGCGGCAATTCTCGCCTGCCAGAGCAAGGTATATGACCTGATTGTACTGGATGTGATGCTGCCGGGACGCAGCGGTATTGATATTTGTCCTTTTCTGCGGCAGACGACAAATGCGCCTGTACTATTTCTGTCTGCGCGTACCTCCGATTTTGACAAGCTTACCGGCTTTGCTGTCGGCGGCGATGATTATATGACCAAACCGTTTAATCCGCTGGAGCTGGTGGCCCGGATCCGCTCGCAGCTGCGCCGCTACCTGGGGATGGTGGGCGGGCCGGAACCGGTTCAAGTGAATGCGCTCCATAAACAGCCTTCTGAGGCTAATGCCGGACAGGGGCGGCAGCCGGTTCAGCATCATCTCCGCTATGATTTTGGACGGTTTCAGGTGGATGAAGCGGCGGGTGAACTGAGAGTAGAAGGGGAGGTGGTCGCCTGCCCGGCGCTGGTGTTCCAACTGCTGCTGTTTTTCTGCAAGCATCCCAACCGGCTGTTCACCAAAAGCGAGCTGTACGAACGGGTATGGGGCGAGGATGCGCTAAGTGATGATAATACGGTCATGGTGCATATCCACCGGATCCGGGAACGGATTGAGCTGGAGCCGGCAAATCCCGTATTTCTGGTCAACGTCAGAGGACTGGGGTATAAGCTGGTGCAGCACAGCGGGAGGGACAAGGAACAGGCATGAAGATAAGAAGGCGGCTCACACTTAGATTCGTGCTGCATTCGGCCATTGCCGGATTGGTAGTGCTGCTCATTGCGGCAGTTACCGTCTACTGGGTGCTGATGCGGCTGTCGGAGATCACTCTTTCCAATAATTTTGCTTCGGTTGGTTTAGAGCGGCTGGTTGAATCCTCTGAGTTCGGAGCGGACGGGATAGTCTTTGAACGGAAGCTTCTGGAACAAGTGAAGCAAAATAACGGCTGGCTCCAGAGCCTGGACGAAAACGGAAAGGTGGAGAAATCCTACAACAAGCCTTCCGATGTTCCCCTGCAGTACAATCCGGGGGAGCTGGCCGCATATTGGCAGCTGCAAAAGGATTTTCCTTATGACGTCTACCTCTGGATTCAGGAAAAACAGGGCAGAGTGTACACACTTCTCTATGGAGTACCAAAGGTGATAGAGCCATTGCTGCAGGCGGTCAGAGAAGAGCACTCCTCCTACATGGATGGCAGGCTTATACTCCCCGAAAAGACAGGGAGCAAAATTCAGGCACTGGGAGGGTACGTACAGCTGCTGGATCTGGAGGGCCGCGAGCTGGCAGCGCTCAACCGGCCGGAATCCATTCCGGACACCTACACTATACAAGAGCTTGCTTTGCGTTCGAAATATCCCGAAAGATACGACTACCGCATGACTTTTGCCTATGATGAGAATACCGGGGAGACCTGGGTGGTAGGTTTGCCTAACAAGACAGAAGGGCGTTCATCCAAAAATTCCTTGATCTCTGCAGAAATGCGCATTGTGCTGACCGGAATTGCCGGAATGCTGGGGGCGACTCTGCTGATCTTTGCGCTGCTGTCCTTCTTGAATGCACTCCGCTTCGGTGCGCCTATGTTCCACATGCTGGCTTGGCTCGATTCCCTCGGGCGGGGGACTTATGACGAGCCCGCAGACCGCAATGGACGCCCGCACAGCCGGCTCAGTTCAGGGAAATGGAGGCGGCGCTATTCTACTTTTGCTGAAGTCATGCTGTCTATGGATCAGCTGACTGTCATTCTGCGGCGCGATGAAGAGCGGCGGCGGCAGACGGAAACACTGCGTGAAGAGTGGATTACCGGCATCACCCATGACCTCAAAACCCCTCTTTCCTCCATAAAAGGCTACGCCCATTTACTTGCGGAGGATGCTTATGACTGGTCCCCGGAAGAAGTCCGCAAATTTTCTGCCATCATGCTGGAGAAGTCGGCCCATATGGATACGCTGATCAGTGATTTGGCGATTACGTACCGGCAGCGATCAGGTATTCACGCCCCGCAGATCGAAGAGGTGAAGATGAATGCATGGCTCGGCAATGCCTTGGTGCAGGCTGCAGCCAACCCGGAGTATGGAGAGGGGCGGATTATTTATCAAGCCCCTGATAAAGAGATTACGGCCAGCATCTGTCGGCCCTGGATGGAGAGGGTGGTCGGCAATTTAACCGCCAATGCCCTGCTGCACAATTCTTCAGACACCCGGCTTACTGTGACACTAAGCGAGGGGGCTGACGGCGGGCTGACGATTATTTTCCGGGACAATGGCCAGGGGATGGATGAGCAGACGACGGCGAATTTGTTCGAACGGTATTACCGCGGGGGAGATACGGCTTCCACAACCAACGGGTCGGGCCTGGGTATGGCAATCTCCAAGGGACTGGTTGAGGCGATGGGCGGACAGATCACCGTGAGCTCAGCACCCGGCAAAGGAACGGAGATCCGGCTTAGCTGGGATGCCCATGAGTAGGGCGGATGGGCAGCAAATGTCCGGCAAGAGTGCTTGCGGAACGGAGAACGGTGAAGCTGCCAAAGGATTAGGGGCCGATATTGCTAAGGTACAACCTGCCCCTTCCTCCTCCGCAAAAGTGCCCGGTGGAGCTGCTGTGCTGATGTTTTGGCTAAGTATGCTTAACTGGGCTGTTATTTTCGGCTTACGTTTCCGCCAATGGCCCCAAGCTTAATTTCACCGTTCCCGGTCTGGGAAATCACGGCATCGCCCGAAATATGATCCAGCTCCAGGGACCCGTCTCCGACAGCAGCCTCGACCGAGCCTTCTACCTGGGTTACTGCAATATGTCCATTGATATTATGGATATTAACGTCCGTCTCGATATTGCGCACGGTGATATCGCCGTCCCGGTTGGAGAGCGTTACCGGGCCTTTGGTGTCGATTACCTCTAAATCCCCGTTCACGTTGTCCACCTCCAGCGGGGCCGAGAGATCAGCCACCTTAAGCTTGCCGTCCCGGTGCGAGTCCACTTCCACAGCGAGTTCACGCGGAAGGGTAATCACCAGATCGACAGCCCCGGAACCCATAGCCAGCATCTGGCTGCCAAAGGAAGCATCCAAATAAGCAGCAGCCCCTTCTGCCCGCAGCTTCAGCTTCAATTTATCCATACTTATGCCTTTGGCGGTGACCACAGCGGTGACCTCAATCGTATCCGTATCTGCGCCGCTTACTTCAATTTCTCCGTTGCGGTTGTCTATGACCAGCTTCGTCAGCTTGTCAGCCTCCAGTTCAAGCTTTTGCGTTGACGACGTTGCTTCACCCTTGCTGCAGGCGGTTACCAGCAGCAGGCAGCCTACGATCATTAATCTCCATGTCCAGCGCATTCTTAATACCCCTTTTCTAAATATTAAATTGAAGAACATTGTGCATCGTTAAGAGACATCACGTTTGACGAACAAGGTGTGCGAAAGAAGATGCATGACTGCCAGATGAACTCCTATAAAAGCCAGAGAGAAACCGAGGGTCATCCCTTTCACCGCCGGATCCCCCAAGAAATAACCGCTAAGGTCGGAATGGGAGAAAATAAAGAAACGGGTCCACGGCCAGCCGTTCATGGCGATGGCCATAACAAATCCCGCCACGGAGACGAACAAGGGAATGACAATAGCAAAGATAGAACTGCGGAAGCCCGCGGATATCATAAAAGCCAGCGTAACTGAAATCAGCAGAAACGGAAGATGGAACAAGTAACTGCCGAGGATGGAAAGCAGCATAGGCGTCTGGTGCACGGTGTGATCCTTCACATACATATAGCTGTCTCCCAGACCGCCCCAGCCGAACATGATTCCCCCGAACAGCAGGGAGAGCAGCAGGCCAACCAGCGTCAATCCCAGCCCGAAGAGGAGTGCGGCAATATATTTGGCGGTATACACCTCTGTCCGGCTGGCCGAGCGGGTCAGCAGCAGCTTGATCGTGCCGGACACAAATTCGGCAGCTGCAATCTCTCCGGCAATAATGATCGAGATCAGCGAGACGGCAAAGATAATGTTTCCTGAGAGATCCCCTGCAAAGCTCCAGGCATTCGTCTCAGGCGGCAAATTATGCTGCAGGGCGTACTCGTTCAGCAAAATATTTTTCTCCGCCTGCCGGATCTCAATCTGCAGCGCATCCGGTTCGGCAGCTTCCGCTGCCAGCCGGTGATTCTCCTGCTCAAGCTGCGACCTCCAGTCTGCCGCTGCGGTGCCCCCATCCCCGGCACGCACGTTGATGATCTGGAGGATGACGAAGACCGCAACGAGAGCAATGAGCACCCAGGTGCGTTTTCTTTTGTAAATCTTCATATTCTCATTCCGGATATAGTTGATCAGCTTCAATGTCCTTGCCCTCCTGTAATCTCAAGGTATTTGTCTTCAAGCGTCCGCTTTACCATATTCACCCCGTATACGCTGATGCCTGAATCCAGCAGCTTCTGGCTGATTTCGGGTATGCGGCTCTTGGGAAGGCGCACGCGAAGCTGGTTGTGGCCGGCCGTAATTTCCGCCCCTGACATGACTGCCTGCAGCACCTGAACCGCCAGCTCCGGCCGGTCCACCTCGAACTGTACGAGCGCGTCATCCTCCTGAACCAGCTCCGACAAGCGATGCACTCCGATCAGCTTGCCTTGCTGAAGGACGGCAACGCGGTCGCACATCATCTCCATTTCGGACATCAGATGACTGGAGATCAGAATGCCGACATTCTCCTGGCGGGCCAGATTCTTCAGATGCTCCCGCAGCTCATGGATGCCCGCCGGGTCCAAGCCGTTGGTCGGTTCATCCAGCAGCAGCAGGGAAGGCTTATGCATCAGGGCTACGGCCAGGCCGAGGCGCTGCCGCATCCCCAGCGAGTAGGTACTGACTTTGGCGGAAATGCTCCGCTCCAGCCCTACAAGTGAGATGATCTCCTTCAGCCTGTCCGTTGTGACGCCCGGACTCATTCTTGAGAAGAGGACCAGATTGTCATATCCGGATAAATATTTGTACAGATCGGGCTGTTCCACGATAACGCCAACCTTGCCCATGGCTGCGGAGAACTGCTGCCCGGTATCGATTCCATCAATAATGACCTGGCCTTCCGATTTGGAGACAAGCCCCACAATCATGCGGATTGTCGTTGTTTTTCCAGCTCCGTTGGGGCCCAGCAGACCCATGATTTCCCCTTTTTCCATTTCCAGTGATACATGGTCTACAAGAGTTTTGCGGCCAATGACTTTGGTCAGATCCCGTATTTGAAGCAGCGGCAAAGCTACCCCTCCCTTTTCCAAATGATTGTAGTAGGATATAATTTTGCATATCGCTTAGCTGTATCCCGCTGCCCTTAACCTATCAGGCGGCCTGTCATATTGACCAGTTACTGCGTGTCATAGGATGGATGTGACAACAGATCAAGCAGAATTGGAGTTGCTGATTGATGCAAAAGAATAAAGCCCGGTGGGCCTGGCAAGATCTAACCGTTCTGCTCCTGCGCCTGTTATGGAGCACGGCCGTCATTATATTGATGTATCAGGATAAACCGGATTTTCCGCTCTTGCTTGTGCTGCCAGCGGTGTTGCTGGGCGGCGTAGTTCCTTCATGGGTTGGACGGAATTTCACAACGCGGTATGTTCTTCTGGAATTTATACTCGCAGGCGGGATTGCGCTGGCGCTGGCGTACTATTTTGGCTTAACGCGATTATTCCTGCCGGCCGTGCTGATGCTTGCTTTCCATACCCGGGGCAAGGCGCACTTCTACACGCTTCCGCTTACCTTATTGCTGTTCAGCTTAAGCGCCGGACCCGCAATACAGGCGGGCCTGTCGCATCCGCTCATCTGGCAGAGCCTGTCGGACGGCTTGTTCGTGTATGCCGCCGGTTATGGCCTGCAGGTGGGAGCTAAGTCGATCAACGGAATCCGGCAAAAACTGGCGCTGGTCAACGAGCAATACGCCATTCTGGAGCAATATTCTTCTCAGATTGAGCGCATGACCCTGCTGGAGGAACGTTACCGGATGGCAAGGGAAGTGCATGATACCATTGGGCACAGCTATACCTCAATCATTCTGGGGCTCGAAACGCTGAGACCGTATGTAGCTGCCCAGGAAGGTGAGCATAAGCTTCAGGGAGTACTGGAGCTGGCCCGCAAGGGGCTGGACGATGTGAGGCTGCAGGTCCACCAGATGGACCCGCTGGAGGAGCCGGTGACCCTGGACCGGGCCCTGATGCAGATCGCGGGGCAGTTCGAATCCAATACGGGGGTCGCCTTGTCATTCCGTACGATGGGCGAGCCTTATGCAGTGATTAAGCAGGCCAAGCATACGCTAAGCCGTTCGCTGCAGGAGGCGCTGACCAATGCCAGCAGGCATGGGCAGGCCAGCGCCATCCGGGTGGTTCTGCAATATGATCCGGCCCAGCTCATGCTGCAGATTCAGGATAACGGCAAGGGAACTGCACAGCTGCGCTACGGCTTCGGCCTGACGGGGATGAAGGAGCGTCTCGCGGCATTGCAGGGCAAGTTATATATCGATTCTCAGGAGAATGACGGTACGCTGGTGACCTGCATCATCCCTAACCAGACGCAGGAAGGTGAACGGCGGATTGATATCCTGCTGGCAGATGACCAGCCGCTGGTCCGCGAGAGTCTGAGGCTGCTGCTTGGAGAGGAGAAGGATTTCCGGCTCCGCACAGCCGCGAGCGGCAAGCAGGCACTGGAGCAGTGCGCCGCCGAGCAGCCGGATATTGTTCTGATGGATATTCATATGCCGGAAATGGACGGCCTGGAGGCTACCCGGCAGCTTAAGGAGAAGTGGCCGGAGGTCCGGGTCATTATCATTACAACCTTTGAGGAGATTACCTATGCGGCAGAAGCGCTGCGGCTTGGTGCAGAGGGGTATCTGCTGAAGACGCTCCATCCTAAGGAATTGGCCGCAACCATCCGGCTGATCTACGGAGGCGGGACCATGATCTCGCAAGAGGTGGCCCAGCAGTTGTTCCAGGATCAGCAGCTGGAAGCCCCGCTGAATCAGTATGACCTGACCGAGCGGGAGCTGGAGGTTCTGCAGGAATTGACGGAGGGACTGCGCAACAAACAGATTGCCCAGAAGCTGCATCTGTCGGAGGGGACCGTCCGGAACTATATTTCTGCGATTTATTTGAAGCTGCAGGTGGGAGACCGCGACGAGGCTGTGGAGAAGAGCAGGAAAGAGCAGCTGGTGCAGCAGACTCGAATTTATTAAAATCCTGAACGGCTGCGCCGTCCTTAACCGGACAGTGCAGCCGTTCATTTTTTGGGGTTTGCCTGGGTGCCAAATAAGAGAGCAACATTTCAAAAATTACTCTGTGATATAACTGTAATGAATTCGGATAAAGGAGATGGGACCATGAGCAGGTTGGACGGTAAACTCGCTTTAATCACTGGGGCAAGCCGGGGAATTGGCCGGAGCATCGCATTGCGTCTGGCACAAGAGGGTGCATATATTGCTGTGCACTATGGAAAAAGGCGAAACGAGGCGGAGGCCGTTGTTCACCAAATCAGGCAGAGCGGAGGGAACGCTTGCGTGATCGGCGCAGATCTGGGTACTCTCGATGGCATTCATGATTTATTTTCGGCATTAGATGACGTTATTCGGGAACAAACGGGCGGCAGCGGGTTCGATATTCTTGTCAATAATGCCGGGATCGGTCAAGTGATTACCCTGGAAGAGACGACGGAAGAATCTTTTGATGAAGTAATGAAGATCAACGTCAAGGCGCCGCTTTTTGTTACCCAGCAAGCTTTGCCGCGTCTGAAAGACGGCGGGCGCATTATTAATATTTCATCCTTTGTAACACGCGCAGCCTCACCAAGTGTATTTTGCTACAGCATGTCAAAAGGGGCCATTGATACATTCACGCAGCTTTTGGCAAAACAACTGGGGACCCGCAATATTACGGTCAACGCCATCCAGCCGGGCATTATTAACACAGAGATGAATGCAGGAACATTGCAGAATCCGCAAGGCCAGAAGTATGCAGCCGGTCTTTCCGCCTTCAACAGATGGGGAGAGCCCGAAGATATCGCTGATATTGCTGCCTTTCTGGCTTCACAGGACAGCCGCTGGGTAACCGGCCAATTACTCGATGCAAGCGGCGGATCTCACCTGTAGGTCCACCTTTTGGCACCGCCGTATGCGGACCCGTATGTACTTGTAGTGTAAGAGGACGGGGGCTTGCCGCCCCCTACTCGATTTCTATCCGGTCTCGCCCCTCACTGTATTCCTGCCATAAAACTCCTGAAGTTCTGAACGATTTCTTTGGAACGGGTATGGTGCAAATAATGCTCCCCTTCCAAGGTCATGACTTTACCATGTAGAGAATCTTTGATCTGTTCTTTATGCTTGGGCACCCAGTCCGGGACATCCGTATTATCGTCTGCCAGGAAGAAGATTACTGGAAGATCCGCAGGAAAGCTGAAGGACTCTGCAGCTTGAAAATTATGCTTGAAGTTCTCGCTTTCACTGATGATATTTGGGTTCATCATATTTTTGAGAGAGAGCATGCGGATCTGCGCTTTGGTTTCAGCATCCACGGCAGGTGCAATAATCTGGTCAGGGTTCAGTTTCACCAGCAACCGGTAGAAGCCTGAGTTTTTGAGCAGTTTGTAGGCTCCTGCCGGAAGCTCCTCCAATCCGCCTTGCTTCGGAAAGCTGCTGTCGATCCCGACAAATGCGGTAACCTCGTCCTTATATTGGTTCACATAGTCCAGTCCGTAAATTCCGGCAATGGAGTGGCCCATCAGCGTGTAACGGTGAATATTCAATTGCTGCAGGCATTCATGAATTTCAGCAACGATGTTTTCGATGGTTCGTGCTTTATCACTGACCTCACTTAGTCCATAGCCAAAGGGCTCGATCACTACCACTCTATAAAATGGGGATAGTTCTTTCACAAGCGGCTGGTAATCAAGCCCCGGTGCCGCTGTCCCATAACCAGGCAGGAGGACGACGGTTTCTTCGCCTTTTCCTTGAATCGTAACATTCATGTTTTTCCCATCCACAGAGACAAGCTGGCCATAGGTTTTGATTTTAGCTGCCTCCGATTTGCTGCTGATCACATTCACTATATAAACAGTCCCCAGAAAAAGCCCGGTTAATATAAATAAGGATATGATTGCTTTAAGTAAAAAAATAAAGATCTTCTTCACCATCCCAACCCCTTCACGATCTGATTCATCCATTATAACAAGTCAGTCTTAGATGCAACGTAACTCTACCTTTCTTGAAGCTTAACTATAATAAGCCACTAAGAGGTGGAGTTAAGTTTCCGTTAAAGTGGAGAAATGGATGCTGACAGTGTTGGGGAGCTCAACAGCCAATTAGCTTATACGAACCTCTTTTGAACCTGGTAATCATCATAACTCTCCGTTTCCTTTCATTCTTGTGCTCCCAAAAATGTGTCAGGGTGACCCCGGGAACAGGTTTTTGGGAAAATAACCGCGACAGCATCAGCAGAGTCATGCCGTATGACGAAGATTCACGTGCGCCCAGCACATCAAGAACACCGGCGTCGCAGGCGACCTCCTGATCGGCTTTCATTTTTCCTTACGGCCAGCCAGACAAAAGGGTTGTACCAATGCAGCCCTATCGACAGCGCCCACAGGAAGTTGAACCACAAATCCTTACGCTTGTAATGGGTAAGCTCATGCATCAGGATGTGTGCCGGCTGATTCGAATCGGCGATCACGGCAATATCCTCAGGCAAATAAATTGCAGGCTGTAGTAAGCCGTGAAGACAGGGGCTGCGCAGACTGCTTGTCTCATAGATGGGAACCGTTTGATGAAGATTCAATTTTTATGTGCACGCTTCAAGAATATGGGTGATGAGCCGGAAAAGGTTAAAACGCTACTGACATACCGTTGTCAGTAGCGTTTTTCTATACTCATAATAGATAGTTTATAAAGGAGCTGTTTGAAGAACATGAATACCACCGAAGCATTACAGCGTTTTGAAGAAACTGCAAATCACTATATTCAGGAATTAGATAGTTTCAGCATGGAGCAGTTGAAGCGTCAGCCTGCGGAGGACGAGTGGTCGCTTGGACAAATGTATCAGCATTTAATTAACTCGGCGCTGTATATGCAGCTTCGCAATATTGAACAATGCCTGACCGCAAGCGAAGACACTGCAGCCCCTATAGCGGTAAAAACTAAAGAAGGCACAGCGATATTTGATCAGGGAAGCTTTCCGCCAATACGTGTTCATGTCCCGCCATCCCCGCAGTACACTCCGGGGCAGCCAGAGAGCAAAGAACAGCTGATTCAGGGATTATATACGGTGATCGGCCGCATGAAAGAGATCCTGCCACAGCTTGAAAAGGGGACTATGCAGAATACGGTGCCCCATCCGCGATTCGGTCCGCTCAATGCACAGGAATGGTTTCTGCTTATTGAAATGCATTACCGTCATCATCTGCTGCAGATGGACCGGTTGACACAATTTTTGGAAGGCAGCGCATAACATGAAGAAGGATAAGCTAGATGTTCCATCGACGGATACAATAAGCGAGCATAGCCGCTTCTGGATTGGTGTAGTCTCTGCTTCCCATGTGAAGCGGGGAATACTAGGCGGATTCGCCCAACTTAACCACGGCAAGGCAGCGCCATTGCAGCGGATGAGCCGTGGGGATTGGCTGATATACTACTCACCACGAACGGATTTGGCGAAAGGCGCCCCTCTCCAAGCATTCACCGCGATCGGACAGATTGCCGATAACAATGTCTACACCTATCAGATGTCCGAATCCTTTGTGCCTTTCCGTCGCAACATCAGCTATATTCCGTGCCGGGAAGTGAAGATTGCTGATCTATTGGATCAGCTTAGCATTACACGCGGGAATCCAAATTGGGGATACTCCTTCCGGTACGGCCATTTCGAGATCGGACGGGAGGATTTTTTGACGATTACCGGCTCCATGCTGGGGACCACGGAAGGGCTTCAATTGTCCTCCGCTTCCATGTTTGGGATCAAGGAGACAGTGTCTTCGATACAGCAATACTAATTGATAATGTAATATTAAAATAATCAAAAAACGGCTGGATCAGGGAAACCTGAGACCAGTCGTTTTTTTATGGGGAAATAAAGCCAATGGCTTGCGCGGCCCTTTTCCTTGATGAGTGGGCAAAATACAAAAATCATGGATGATCGCCGTATTTCTATTCAAGTCATTGAAACGGATAAGCCCGACCCGGTAATGATTCATCCAGGCGATATAAGTGGTATGGCCCGGTTCATTAGTTCGCTGGGCTGTTAATTTTCATAGGATTCAATGTCATCAAGTATTCAGAGCGGTTAAAGACTGCTCCAAGAGACTGGACAGAGGCAAGTCCGGCCTGTGAGCCTTGAGGAACCCGGAAGCAGAGAGCTTCTATGCCTTGAGGTTTCATAGCCTCGGCAGCACGCTGGAGCAGGCTGCGGAATACTCCCTGGCGGCGGTGCCCCGGATGAACGTATAAATTCCTCTAACTAGCCTATATCTTTCGGAATCATAGTTTAATAGGTCATTGCTGCTTATTATATACCCAAGCTCCTTTATAGCTTGTGCATAAAATGTAAAGAGAACTCATTTACACCGAATCCGAAGATACTGACTTTATAAGTAGGGGGTATGTTTTTATGAAAGGATTAATTTTATGCGCTGGCCGGGGAACCAGACTACAGCCTTCAACCTATACCAAACCAAAGTGCATGCTGCCTGTTAACGGGGAGTATATTCTTGTCTCCATCATTAACAAGCTTGTTGCCGCCGGAATTACCGAGATTGGAATCGTTGTGAACCATTCGCAGGGAGAGATCCGGCAAACAATCGGGGACGGGGAGCGGTGGAATGCCTCGTTAACCTTTCTTATGCAGGAAGAACCTATGGGACTGGCGGATGCGGTAAAAAGCGCGAGGTCTTTTATGGCGGATTCCCCTTTTGTATTGATGCTCGGCGATAATTTGTATGAAGGTGATATAGCGCCTTTAATCCGGTCATTGGAAGCAGACAATGCTGCGGCTTCAATACTGCTTCAGCAGGTTAAGGACCCTGGTCAATTTGGTGTCGCTGCCGTCGAAGCCGGGCAAATTATCGGTTTGGAGGAAAAGCCTAAATACCCCAAATCCGATTTGGCTATTGTTGGCGTATACGCTCTTACTGCAGCGATCTGGCCGGCAATGGACAGGCTAACACCCTCCCCGCGTGGAGAATACGAGATGACGGATGCCATTCAGTTGTTAATAACAGAAGGCGGACATGTGGTGTACAGCATAGCGGCTGAACCGTTTTTTGATATCGGAACCCACGACAGATGGCTTGCAGCGAATCGCTACAAGATGGGTCAAGATCCACAGAACTTTGTAAAACCATCCGGCATGCACAGCTCTGTTCAGTGGATTCCTCCGGTTAGGATTGATCCGACCGCCACCGTAATGAACAGTGTGGTTGGACCTTATGTGGTTATTGGCCCGAATAGTGTGGTCGAGGATTGCATTCTGTCCAACAGCATTTTGACGGATCAGGTGACATTGTCCCATGTTCATGCGGAGGGAAGTGTTTTTGGCTCCTATGTTCATCTGGCTGAACAAGAAATCCAAGAGCAGCCGGCCCGTCATATTCTAGGCGATCGTGCATCAGTCACAAGAACTCAAGCGGGCTTGCAGAACGATTCAAAATAAAATGGGTAAGAACTGGGGAATAGTCCAATCCGGTCACCAGGGTAAACATACACTTAAAGTAGTCGAGTGCATCAAGTAACTGTGCATTAGTATACTTTAAAGGTAGGTGATCTTTGATAATGGTTGAATTGGTTTTAACGATTAACGATAAAGACGGAAGTTATACGGAGCATGCGGCTGTAGTTCTTGCCTCAATTTTTTCCAAGACCGAGCAAACGATCAGAGTGCACATTGTGCATGATGATTCCTTAAGTGAGGAAAACAAGTCAAAACTCACACAAATGGTCGATGTATTTCATCACAACATCTTTTTTTATCATGTAACAATTCCTGAAGATATGCGGGAAGTGGCAGCAGGCGTGCATAAAATCGACTACTGGACAATGGCCAGTATGTACCGCTTGCTGCTCCCGATAATTATTCAGACCGACCGAGTGATTTACCTGGATTGCGACATTTTGGTCAATATGGATATTAATGAACTATGGAGCATTGACCTGGGAGATCGTTATTTGGGCGCCGTATTGGATCAAGGGGAAAACTTGCTGGAGTACTTTATCTCCATGGGGCTAAGTGCGGAGCTCTATTTTAACTCAGGCGTCATTCTGTTCCATCTGGACAATATCCGCAAAAAAGACAACTGGTATGGAGAAATGCTCAATTTCCTGCGGAATTTCCCTAAGATGACTATGCCTGACCAGGATGTTCTGAATGCGGTGTACAGCGGAAACTATTTACAATTGGACCAGTGTTTTAATACGTTCGCTCAGAATGAACTCGATCTGGAGCATAAAATTATTCATTTTGCCGGAGACAGCAAATGGTGGGATGCAGATTCCCCCATGCAGAGCTATACAATAATTTCCGTTCCATGACCCCCTGGGGTTGGGGAGGAGGGTATGCGCCGGAGCCGGTTTTCGAGGCAGCTTTCGAGCCGGTTCAGGCCGACATCCCGGTGGAACCGCCTGCTCCGGAAATTCATTTCCCTGAACCTCCGGTTCAAGAATTTCAGTTTCTGCCTCCTCCGGTCCAAGAAGCCCAGTTCCTGGCTCCTCCAGTTCAGGACATTCAGCTTCCGGCCCCTCCCGTTCAGGAAATTCCGGCCGCTGAAGTGCCTGCTCCGCCTCCGGATAACCTTCCAGTGAAGCGGCACAGACGGAAAATCCGCAGAACCCTGCGGCTGAGACGCAGACTGAGAAGAAAAAGAATAATCCGCGCCAGATATCGTTCGATTAAGCGCGCAAGACTGATTAAGTACCGGTATGTAAAGAGAAGAATTCTGAAACTGAGAAGGAAGAAACTGCGGACTGTGAGCAGAACGAGAAAACTGCGGAAAGTGAGCAGAAGAAAACATGTAATCAAACGGCTTTCACTGAGAAAAAGCAGATACTCTCTGAAGCGTAAGCAACATCGTAAACTTCATAAAGCAGGCTGATGGGCATAGTCCGTCTTTGAGATAGTAAGCGCCAAAGAAGCAGAATTGTCGGGGATTTGGACAGATCTGCTTCTTTATTTCCCGGGCGGTACGCTTAGCTTTTAAGATACAAGACACCCTTTGGTTTTCGCTGTACCCATTTTTTATAATTTTTCACATTTGGGATGGTTTTATGATGAGCGATCAGCTCCTTGTCACTAATGATCCATGTATGGTTGGATGAATTTTTCCTGCGTATGGCGACAAAATTATATCTTCCCGCAGAATAGACCTTATACCCCTTCCTCCTGCTTGTGATACAGAAGCGGTCATCTTCACCCACGCTTTGATCAGGAAAATGGACTTGGTTGAATACGCTCCGTTTAATGACAAGGGTAGCTCCCGGAAGTGAGGCCACAGACCGGTTTTCATCGGGCGGAAAACGCAGAATCAGAGTTTTAGATCCGCGCAAATACATATAATGTGCCCGCTTTCCTATGACGTCGGCATTGGTTCTTTGAAATACCTGCAAAGCTTCTGTCAAATAATAACGCGCATAATAATCATCATCATCAAATTTGGCAATGTAGCTGTATTTCGATTTGTTGACGGCATAGTTCAAACAAGCACCGAGAGAAAAACGCTCGGGAACACGATAAATGCGGACGTTCCGGAGCCTTTTGGCCAAATGCTGATAGGGGGCCAGCGGTATTTTATTGTTGTTAACAACGATAATGAGTTCTTTCTTTGGATAGTGCTGTCTGCTGTAATTGTTGAACAGGTTTTTCAAAAAACCTTGGCGGTTCGTGCAGGTAATAATGGAAACCCCCTGCTTTTTTACTGAATTTTTTGTGCCAGCTTCCATTACATCGCTCCCTTATCTGTGTGCATTTATACGATCTCCATTTAAAATATGTAAACGGCAGGCAGGGGTAACGGCATATCCATAAAATAGAGAATAAGCACATATGCGGCAATATGATCATGAAATGATTCCGTTTTCTATAAAAAAATAGATAAATATTAAAATTTATAAATAATAGTGATACACTAAGAATAGGTCTTCTTTAATCCATTAAAGGTGTGCGGCTTAGGCTGCATCCTAGCTTGTATGGCGCCTAAGCAGGAGCGCCTTAATCCTTCCTGCAAATCCGTAGGGTAGAAGGACGGTAAAAATGAGCAACCCACAAACAAAAACAGATGTTATTTTAATTGGTGCCGGAATCATGAGTGCGACGTTAGGTTCACTGCTAAAAGAATTAGTGCCGGACTGGAAAATTACAGTGTTTGAGCGGCGGGCGGGTGCAGGTGAGGAGAGCTCTAATGAATGGAATAATGCAGGAACCGGGCACTCTTCGCTATGCGAGCTCAACTACACCGTAGAACAGCCGGATGGCTCCATCGATATCAGTAAAGCTATAAAAGTGAATGAAGAGTATCAGTTTTCCAAGCAATTCTGGTCGTATCTGGTGAAAAGCAAACGGATACAGCATCCGCAGGATTTTATCGTACCCGTGCCCCATATGAGCTTTGTGCAAGGGGAAGCCGATGTGACCTTTTTGAAAAAACGATTTGAAGCGCTTTCGCAAAATCCGCTGTTTCAGGGAATGGAATTTTCCGATGATCCGGAACAGCTGATGGAATGGATTCCGCTTATGATGAAAGACAGAAGAATTAACCAGCCCCTCGCGGCGACCCGGATTGAATCAGGTACGGATGTGAACTTTGGCGCTTTAACGCGCATTTTGTTTGACCACTTACAGAGTAATAACACGGATATCAGATATCAGCATAATGTCGATGATATTAAACGTGCCGGCGACGGCTCCTGGGACCTGAAGGTGCGGAATCTCGAGAACGGTACCACTACGCGCCATTCCGCGAAATTCGTCTTTATCGGCGGCGGGGGCGGGAGTCTGCATTTGCTGCAGAAATCCGGTATTCCTGAGGGGAAGGGCATTGGAGGCTTTCCGGTGAGCGGACTGTTTATGGTGTGCCAGAAGCCGGACATTGTCGCACAGCATCATGCCAAAGTATACGGAAAAGCTGCACTTGGTGCTCCGCCTATGTCTGTCCCGCATCTGGATACCAGAGTCATCGACAAAAAAGAATCGCTGTTCTTTGGGCCGTTTGCCGGCTTCTCGCCAAAGTTTCTGAAATACGGTTCGGTGTTTGATCTGATAACTTCTGTAAAACCGGGTAATCTTACAACAATGCTGGCGGCAGGTGCGAAGAATCTTTCATTGACCAAGTACCTGATCGGGCAAGTGATGTTATCAAAAGATCAGCGTATTGAAGCCTTACGGGAATTTGTCCCGGGCGCCCAAAACGGGGATTGGGACCTGGTAGTGGCGGGCCAGCGTGTGCAGATCATCAAAGATACAGCAGCCGGCAAAGGCACGCTTCAATTCGGCACCGAAGTCATAAGCAGCGCCGATGGGTCGATAGCCGCATTGCTGGGTGCTTCTCCCGGTGCTTCTACTGCCGTTTCGGTCATGCTTGAAGTCATTGGCAAATGCTTCCCGCAGCAGATCAAGGCGTGGGAGCCGAAAATAAAAGAAATGATTCCTGCCTATGGCGTCACTCTTATGGAAAACCCTAAACTGATCAACGAAATTCAGAAATTAACGGACCGCTCCCTAAATCTGACGAGTAGAGCAGGGGAGTATGAAAAAAAGGCTCCTGTATCAAGTTCTTCCTAGGTAATTTGCACAATGATCGAATAGATCAGAAAACACCCGATTCCGGTTGATGCGGAATCGGGTGAATGCTGAGGAACCTTATTTCAATGGCTTGATCACAATATTGCTGAAAACCGCTGTGCCGCCGTCGGAAAACAGTGTGATCCCCTGATCGTCTAATTCAGGGAAAACGACATTGGAATATACGACAGAGCCGTCATCAATAAACACTTCAACGCTCGTTTTATCCACAAGAATCTTCAGGTGTATCTTCTTTTTGCTTACATCAAAGGGAGCTGTGCTTTCCAGATATTTTCCGCTTTTGTCGGGGTTCCCGGTGTAGGCCCGATTGACATAAGTGTACCCGGCTTCGGCAAAAACTCCTACATCCACATGACGGCTTTTATCAGCCGATTCCCGAAGTCTGACACCCGCATTCTTAAGCTCAGACCAATTGATATCGGTGTTAAGCTCGTACGAATCGCCTGTGACAGGAAGCGCTGCAGAGCCGTTCACAACGAAACGCTCATAAGTGGCAGCCTCCTTGGCCGCATGGCTTAAGGCTTCAAGAGGTTCTGACACAAGCCGATAGCTGTCCCCGCCCGCCTGCTTCAGTTCAATTTGACGGACAATCGAATCCATTCCGTTGAAGCCTTCCCGCATCGTTGGCGTATGCTGGGCATATTCCCAATTATTCATCCAGGCCATGGCGTAACGATGATGAGTGGCGTCGCGGCTTGTTCCATCCTCAAAGGTTACGGCACCGTACCAGTCAAAGCCGTAATCCAGCCACTGCGGCTCCTTCCGGTCAGGGAGAAACGCCATGCCGTCGAAGTCCCCTATCCAGTAGGCATAGGTGTTGGGTTTCCCTGAGGCGATGCCATTGGCGCTGGCGCCGAGCACCCATTTATAAGCCCCGTCCTCCGCATGCATCAGGTAAAGATCCGGACATTCCACAATTCCGATACCCTCAGTTACGAAACCGCTCATATAGTGCCAGGCTTTTAAGTTCTTGGACTCATAGAAGCCTATTTTTGTGCCTTCAGCCAGGACCATGATCCATTTGCCGGAGAGGTCATCCCAAATGACCTTTGGGTCTCTAAAGTCGGCCGCTCCCGGATTGGGCAGAACGGGAGCATTTCCGTAAGGGCGAAAGGAGTATCCGTGGTCTGTGCTATACCATAAAAATTGCTCCTGCTGTCCGCCATCGGCGGAGGGCTGGGTCATAATCGCGACAACAGCCCCTTTTCCGAAACCGGCTGATCCTGTCACATCTACAACAACAGACCCTGACCAGGGATCTCCGTTGGGGGTTGTATACTTGGGGATGGCGATTCCCTCATCTGTCCAATGCACCAGATCAACAGATACCGCGTGCCGCCATTCGGTACCATTTCCAGCGGGATAGTCGCGGTTGTACAGATAGTAGTAATGGTATACCCCGTCCAGATAAACAGGCCTTTGCGGATCGTTCATCCACTTATCGGGTGTGGTAAAATGGTAGGCCGCCCGATAGGTCGGCGGTGAATGAGAAGGGGCGGCCCCCTCCGGGATATTGTTCCTTCCGGAATAGTAAGCCGCCGCCCCTATAGCGATTACAAGGCCCAAGCCAATCGCAGCAAAAAGGGAATGCTGTTGCCATACACGCTTTTTCGGGTTCAAAAGGCTACTTCACCGTCAATTGTCCTTGTTCAAGGACACTGTCTTTGACAACCGAAGTTTTCGGGCCCTTAATATTCACGAGGAAGCTTGGCGCAAAAGTGGAATGCTGCTCGGCATACAAGCCCCGGTTAGTCATATAACTGGTGATGACCACATTATTTCCTTCGGCCTGCGGGATGGCGAAGTGAGAGTATGTCCAGGTAAGATCGTTAGGATCAAGGTTCATATGCAGCACAAGCCCGCTTCCGTTCAACGGTTTATAAGGACCGGTCAATGAATCTGCTACATAGCCCAGCATGTATACATCATTGGCGCCGATTCCGTCAATGGTCATTTTGGAGCCCCGGGAATCCGTGAACAGGTACCACTTGCCATTCATTTCAAACACGTTCGCCCGTTCAATTTCATCGGTTACGGTATTGGAGGCGATGAGCGGCTTCATTACTGTTTTCAGGGTGTAGTCATCATTCAGCTCGATAATCCCCAGTGATCCGTTCGCTAATGCTGCGAGCGATTTCTTAGGGCCAGACAGCAGCTTGTTTTTTTCATTCTCGAAGAAGACCTTGCTTCCTTCGTAGAAGGATCTGTTGTACAGCGATTCCTCGCCCTGGTAACCCGTTTCCGTACCGGTATTCGATTCAAAAACAAGGTACTTACGGCCGTTATCCTCAACATAGTGAGGGTCTCTTAAGGTATGGTTATCCGCATAATCGCCTCCGCCGAAAGCCTGATCCACATTCTGATAGAACTTTCCGTCTCCGTCAAAGATCGATTTGAAATCTTCCACGCCATCCACCTTCAGCGTATCCGCATCCGGCTTCGACACATTCACCTGTGCTGTGGTCAGGGTTTGCTTGCCAAAAAATCCGTGTGCCGGGTCCCAGCCCTGGCGGTTGGTATAGAACAGGCGGACTTTGCCATCCTTCGTCAAGGTTGCGGAACCGGACCATTCTTCAGCTTGCTTGTTCAGAATCGGGTCGTTTGGAACATATTTATCGCTGTCCTTAAAAACTCTGCCGGCATTTTTCCAGCTGTCAATGGAGGTGTCGCCCACTTTTTGATAGAACATGTAGATGAAGGTGTCCCATCCTTTTTTGGGGTCTCCCGCCAGCGCAAAAACGATATGGTAGCCGTTATACTCGGCAACGGTTCCGTCCGCATTTTGCAGCGGCCAGCTGTCCCAGACATCAAGGTCGATGGCGTTGCCCCACTGGTCCGAGCCTTTTGCAGAAGAAATATTCTGGATCGAAGCGGCATTGAACGCCGGAACCTGAAATTGCTCGCTTTTTTGTTGTTCCGGTATTTTCAGCATGTCAAAGCGGGTAATATGGGAAAAACCATAGCTTTCTTTGTAATCCCCGCTGTTATTCCCCTTATAATCTCCATTGTTATTTCCATTTGCCAAAGCCGAAGCTCCGCCACCTGCAAGTAAAGCTGTTGCAAAGGTTACTGCTGCTGCTTGTCTTGCCATCTTTTTGATAATCATATTTCCCTGTCTCCTTTTCTCTGATCAAATTTTCTCTTAAACAGAAAAAAGACCTAAAAATACCCTTGGGGACACGCGAACGTATCGATTCCCAAACGGATTTTTAGGTCTTGCCTGCTTAACAGTAACAATCCCGACATATTTTGTTGTCGCGTTAATTCTATAATTTTATAACGGATAATAGCTATAGACTGATACTCCTATTTTTTTAGGGTGAAAAACGATATTTTTTGTTATTTATTATAATATCTAGGGTCTATGGGCCTAAAATATTAAATTAGGATATATTACCATTTCCTGAGCGAGTGTTGATCCGGTTGATCTCCATAGCAATACATACCCGCTGACTGTCACTGAGAATATAGCCATAATCTTCTTCAACCAGCCCGCTGATCTCTGTGGCCTGCACATAAGCCCGGGTGTAGCGCTCTTTGGCAATCCGTACAATCTCCGGGTTCAGCTCGCTCAGCAGCTTGCCGTTTTCATCGGTCCGCAGGATATTTTCCAGCTGGGTCACCAACCGCTCATAGTTGGCAGAACCCCGTTCCAGCGTAATGCCTGCGGCCTGCTCCACGCCTTCAGCAAGATCGCGGATCATTGCCGCCGTTTCGGCAGCCGTTCCGCGGACCCCGGCGTTTTTCCAGGCGGTATGGATATGCATCGCGATGTATCCCACCTCATCCACGGGGATATCCACCTGCAGGGCTTCACGAATAATGCTCTTTGCATGCAGCCCAATCTGGAACTCTCTCGGGTATAAAATGCGGATTTCATCCAGCAGCGTGTTCTGAATCATCGTTCCTTTGCGGATACGCTCCAGAGCAAAAGAGAGATGGTCCGTCAGCGCAATATGAATATGCTCATTAAACGTCACTTCCAGCTCATGTTCAGCATACGAAATAATTTGTTCCGATGCCGCAATCTCCTCTTCGGGCAGTGTACCCAGCATTTCCTGCAGATGCCCGTATTGATCCGGGTCGTCCATAATGAACACTTTCTCAACAAGGGACGGATCAATAATATCGTTTTTCCTTTTCTGAAAAGCAATCCCGGATCCCATGACAATCTTTTCTTCGCTGAGGTCGTTCACTACAACCGCGTTGTTGTTCAGAATTTTTTTGATTTTCATGTTATTCTCCTATGCTTTTTTGTTCCATAACCAGACGGCTCGTCAACACCAAGGACCCAGGTAACCGCAAAGGCTGTTGCCGCTGCCAGCAGAAAACCGGCCGCATAATGGATAACATTCAGCTGTCCAAGCTGGACGGTAAAAACGAACATCGGAATTCCGGTCAGGCCGAACGAATCGGCCGCCACCTGATGAAAGGCAACATAAGCCCCTCCTGCAGCCCCTCCTGCCGCAGCGCCCAGGAAAGGGCGGCCAAGCTTCAGGTTGACCCCAAAGGTAACCGGTTCGGTAATTCCCAAGAAGGCGGTGATTGAGGCGGGCAGCGCTATTTTGCGCAATGCCGGGTCCCGGGTTCTGGCATACACAGCCAGTCCGGCCGCACCCTGTGCGATATTTGCCATAGACCAGATAGGGAGCAGAAAATTGACGCTGATGTCCGGGTTGGTGATCAGTCCGAGCTCTATGGCCTGAATCCCGTGATGCAGGCCGCTCACAACGAGCGAGCTGTAGATTCCGCCAAGCAGCAGGCCAAACACCGTACCGCCAGATCTGAATACAAGCTCCAGCATGCTGCCGAGAGAAGCGCTAAGCTCAGAGGTAATCGGTCCGATGGCCAGGATGGCAATCGCGCCTCCGGAGGCCAGGCTTAGAAAGGGGATCAGCATCGCCGAAGCTGATGCAGGAAGCATCCGGCGCAGCCCTTTCTCGATCAGCGTCATCACCAGTACCGCAAGAATGGTGGGAATGACCGCACCCTGATATCCGAACTGCGGTGCGATCAATACATCTGCAGAGCTTACCCGGTCTCTGCCGAATCCGGTGACCTGCAGAAGACCGGGATGGGTCATGACAAGGCCGATTACGGCACCGAGCGGCGGTGTGCCTCCAAATCTCTTGGCCGTATGATAACCGAACATTACCGCCAGCATCTGAAATGCTGATCCGGTCAATAAGGACAAGGTCCGAAACGCGGCACTATCCCGCGGGGCCCAGCCGAAAACCTCCATCATGCTGAGCAGACCGAGCAGCAGTCCGACCCCGACAAAGAGCGGAATCATGGGTACGACGATATCCGAAAAGAAGCTGACCGCATCAGCTATCTGTCTTAACACGCCCTGCTGCCCCGGACGGTTCTTTTGGGACAGCTCACCGGTACCCTCCGGCTGCTGCTTGGCCCCGCCTTCTTGAAGGATGCGGACAACCTGACGGTGGACCTTGAAGACATTGGCCGATCCCAGTATAATTTGCAGCTGTCCGGTGCGGAAGAATACGCCTTGGACCTCCTGTATGCCCGATAGTCCGGCCTCATCCACCCGGGAGCTATCCCGCAGCCTAAGGCGAAGCCGGGTTGTGCAGTGAATGGCTTCCAGCACATTGGCGGCGCCTCCGGACAAGCCAATCAGGCGTTCAGCCAATTCCCCCGCCGGGCTGCGGGTTTCCTTTGTGGTCAGTCCATCTTGTTCTGTGGGGATATTGTTATGGGGCATAGCAGCGCCTCCTCAAAACATAAAAAAAGACCTTCAGAGCCAAGCATCGTTCCTTCATTTCCAGAACGGCCGATCATGGCGCTTATCAGGTCTTTGCCTGCCTCCAAAAGTAACAACTTCGTAATATTTGGATGTAATCTTATTGTGACAATGATTGTTTCCAAAATCAATGGTCAGGAATTACCACCTTGCTGCAGTAAAGCAGGTATTCCGACTCACTTTTTCACTCTTTGGCCTTTCGAATCAGAGCAGCTGGCAGCCCGTATCAATCATTTGCAGGAATGTTCCCGTGGATCGTTGAATATAAACCGGAAGCAAAGGATCGAAATACAGGCGTATTCCGAATACATCCAAGCCGCAGGAGGAGAACAATATGAAGTCTGTCACTGTTCAAGGTCTTACGGAAAAGTTCCATTTGGAAGTGCTGGCGGGTGCCAGCCGTATGGATCGCGAAATTACCCGTCCAAGGACGCATAGACCGGGGCTGGAGTTTGTCGGCTATTTTGATTTTTTCCCTATGGAGCGGGTACAGGTACTCGGCCGTAAGGAAATCAACTATTTATTGACACTAAGCGTAGAAGAACGCAAGCTGCATATCGGGAACATCGTCAAATATCATCCGCCGTGTTTTATCGTGACGTCCGGGCAGCAGGAGATCCCTTATTTGACGCTGTTTTGCAACCAGGAGGGGATTCCGCTGCTGCGGACCGGGGATACCACAACGGAGTTCATTGCCAAGCTGGACAGCTATCTGGTGAAGGCGCTGGCACCCGAGCTGTCGATCCATGGGGTATGCGTGAACGTATCAGGCATTGGCATTCTGCTTAGGGGCAAATCCGGGATCGGCAAAAGCGAGACTGCACACACCCTTATCCGCAGGGGCCACCGGTTCGTGGCGGATGATATTGTGGTGCTCAAGAAGCTGGGCCCGTCGACGCTGCTCGGGACACATAATGAGACCACGCGTGAATTCCTCGCGCTGCGCAGCATCGGCCTGATCAATGTTGTGCGCCAATACGGACGCAAGGCCTTTCAGGACGAGACGCGAATTGTGCTTGATATTGAGCTTTGCCCATGGCGGGAAAATTCGCTGAACAACGAGCTGGAGCTGGTGCCCCAGTTCACTGAATATCTCGGTGTCCAAATTCCGCATATTGAGGTCCAGCTTCAGCCGGGGCGCGATGTAGCCGGATTAATTGAGGCAGCGGCTAACAACTGGTACCTCAAGCAGCTTGGCTACAGCGCCGCCGAAGAATTCATGAAGCGGATCGAAGACGGGATGCAGTCTTGAGGAAATACTGAAGGGCAAGCTCCGCTAACCGGAATGATCTAGATGGGGATAAGTAGCGAGGCAGCAAACTCACCCATAAACGGGTGGAAATCAGCCGGATTCGATGGCCTTTTTCCCACTAGCACTGGCCAAGAAGCAGGTGAACAGGGCTAGTTGGAAAAAGGGAGCTTATTCTCTCAGAAATCAACAATTGTGAGATTTAAGTGGAAAAAGGGAGCTTAATTGGACCAAATTTCCTGATAAAGGGCGAAATGTGCTGAATTAGGTATCCTTTTTCCACTTAACCTGCGGAGAACAGGGCGTTCGAGCAAATTAGTTATCCTTTTTCCACTTGGAGTTGCTGAAGGACGGTCGATACCGTCCTTTTAAAGGCCGGAAGCCGCTTCTGCTTGAATAAGCATAATCCGTTCTACAGGAAGGAAAAAATATTCCGCAGCAGCCCGCGCTTCCTTGGCGGAGTCTTGAGCTTCTTAGCGGCAACGGGATGCAGCTCATCATGCGGAGAAAGGGAGGGGGCGCCAGGCTTCTGGATAGTTTCCAGGGATACGGCTAACTGCTTGATCATTTGGCGCAGGTCCTCAAGCTCCGCGCGCTGCTGGAGCAGCTGCACTGAGACTACCTCGTCGGCTTTGTGATCCAGTGAGCGTTCGATATAATCGATCCGGGACAGCATATCGCCCATAGGCCAGTCCTGTGTGTGGCGGAGCGGGTTCTCCTGTTGGGATACAGGCGGCTGGATGCCTGCTGCGGACCCCAGATTCATATACTCTAGCACTTCCCCGTGATTGATGCGCTCTTTAATCGATTTTAACAGACTAATCTCCTGCTCTGAGAATATATAATGTCCAAACCGGTCCTTTGGAAAATAATCAGGGAACATGGCAGCCCAGCGTTTGATGGTTGTCTGGCTGACAGACAGCAGCTCTGCGGCATCCTTCGTTTTCAGCATTTCCATATCGATTCCTCCAGTTCAGGTAGTCTTGAAACGGATGCAGGTCTTGAAATGACGGCATCTGTTTCCTCTTGCTATGAACAATTCGTTGTTCATTAGCGGCTCCCTGCACGGGTGACAAAGGAAGTGCTGATTCGATAAACAAAGTGGTATTACGAGCAATTATTTAGGGGGTATTCGCCTGAAACAGACTATTTCTGTATGAGGTGAGCGGAGCCAGCCAGACCGTGCCTGTTCCCCGGTACACATTGACCAGACCCTCGCCGGAAGCGGCAGAGCCGAGCCGGGTTTTGCCCGATTTCTCGACGGTGAAGTCCAGCGTGTTCGACCACATTAACGCAAAATTGCCATCGACCTTCAGCACATCATTCTGCAGCTCAATGACGACGGCTTCCTCGGAAGGAATCGGTGCTTCCAGGGCCAGAATGCCTTTGCCTTTGGCGCTCAGATTGAACAGCCCTTCTCCGCCCAGTGCGGCCGAGGAAAGGCTCTTGCGTGCGGTGACGGCGAGCTGGAGTGAAGATTCACAGGCCAGGAACAGGCCGTCATCGATGACGATATGATCGTTGTCGACATCAATCAGCCACAGATATTTATAGGTGGTTTCCAGCAGAATCGTACCGGTGCCTTTGTAGAGAGGTTTAATCGCACTGGTCCCGGTTGCGGCACTGGATACGATATTTCTCATCAGGCCGCCGACCCCTTTTACCCCTGAGATCATTTCAATATTGCCGACCATATACTGCATCGCCCCGGCGCTCAGGGTAACCTCGCTGTTATTCAGCTCAATCATGAGCTGCTTGTTGCGCATATTGCTTTTGCTCATGAAGAAGTTGGACTGTGCTTCCGCCAAGGTGGTGCTGCTCAAATCTTCTTTGTATTCGATAACCGTAAATCCGCCGAGCTGTTCCTTGATCACAACATTGCTGTTATCTTTCAAATTATTGATAGTGTAGGCCATATTAATCTTCTCCTCTGCTGGCAGTGATGTCGTAAGCGTAAGCAGTTCTGCTTCGAAGTTAAGGTATTCGACACATAAGTTCTATCTCCTTGCCTTTGTTTTAATAAAAAAGATAATGTACCGGGAGAGCGACCAGCAACTGGCGATAGGGATGATGGACAGCTGTTAGCGTACCCTAGAATCCCCTCACACTGGAGGGGGTTCTTTGCTTATGCTTTTTGAAGGTGCGGCTAAAATAGTAAATATCGTTGAACCCGGTGGCTGCGGCGATTTCGGAAACGGTAAGCTGAGTATGGCGCAGCATGTAGTCGGCCCGGTCCAGCCGGACAGCGTTGACATATTCAGAGACGGTGTGTCCCGTCAGCTCCTTGAAGAGCCGGCTGAAATGGAAGCGGCTCAGTCCTGCCAAAGCTGCCAGGCCCTCTACGAAAATCGGCTCCTGGTAATGGGTGTCAATATGGCGCAGCACAGGTGCGAAGCGTTCAATGGTCTGAATGCGCCGGGTCTGTTCGGCCTGCGACAACTCGGTTACGCCATGTCTGCGCAGCAGCAGCGCAAGCAGCCGGTACAGCTCAGCCTTAACCGCCAGCTCATAGCCGAGTTCACGGCGTTCAAGCTCACGGATAATGGTTAGAGCACAGTCGGAAATATGCTGGTCTCCGGAGACATGGTTGCTGAACAGGAGCCGGTTCTGCTGGATCGGTGCGATGAACTTGGTCTCGGCAGAATCACTGGCGGCGCTGTGCAAGAGTGCGGTATCCGCAATAATGGCGTAATAGAGCAAATCATCCGAGGCGCTGATGCCGTAATGCAGCTCGTTGCTGTTCACGGCGATCAGATCGCCGGCCCGGACGGAGAACGGCGTCCGTCCGCATTCGAACACAGCCTCGCCGCTCTCAATGAACAAAAATTCCAGATGCTCATGCCAGTGATGGGGGAACGTCACAACTCCCGCCCTGTCGAAGCGCTGGGTATGGACTTTGATCGGAAACCCGGGGTCCGGCATGTCCATAGGCTCCCGAAGATGTTTATCATAATTCAGCATTTCTGGATATCCCCCTCTCACAGCACAATTATACAAATAAGACCGCAAGGCTCTGCATGGTGTTCATGGTTGAAATCATTATAATACGAATCAGAAGTGATGCAAATTAAGGAAAGAAGGTTATGGATATGATCAGGATTGGCGTAATAGGAACGGGCTCCATTTCGGGCATGCATCTGAATGCCTACCGGAATAATCCGCAGACGGTTGTATATGCGGTGTGCGACCTGAACGAAGAGCGCGCAAGGGCGGCAGCCGCCGAGTATGGCGCCGGAAAAGTGTATACGGATTACCGCGCGCTGCTGGCTGATTCCGGCGTCGATGCGGTCAGTATCTGCACCTGGAACAATTCCCACGCTGAGATTAGCATTGCGGCGCTGAAGGCCGGCAAGCATGTGCTGGTGGAGAAGCCGCTCTGCCGCACGCTGGAGGAAGCTGTTCAGGTTCAGCAGGCAGTGGAAGAGAGCGGCAAGATTTTGCAAGTGGGCTTTGTACGCCGCTACGATGCCAACGTCCAGCTGCTTCAGAAGCTGGTGGGGGCAGGGGAGTTCGGCGAAATTTATTATGCGAAGGCGACAACCTTGCGGCGTCTGGGCAATCCGGGCGGCTGGTTCTCTGATATTGAACGCTCGGGCGGTGGGCCGCTGATCGACATCGGAGTCCATGTGATCGATTTATGCTGGTATTTGATGGGCCGCCCGAAGCCGGTTTCCGTAAGCGCCAACACGTACCGGAAGCTGGGCAACCGGGCTAATGTGGAGAACCTTTCTTTCTATAAAGCTGCCGACTACGATGCGGCGAACAACACGGTGGAGGATCTGGCAAATGCGCTGATCCGGTTCGAGAACGGCGCTTCGCTGCTGGTGGATGTCAGCTTTACGCTGCATGCCAAGGAAGACGGGCGGTCAGTGAGCCTCTACGGTGAGAAAGGCGGCTTTGAAATCGATCCGGAGACGGTCATCGTCAGTGAGCGGGCGAATACCATCGTTAATATCTATCCGCAGACCGATCATAAGGGATTTGATTTCAACAGTGCATTCCAGAACGAGATAGACCATTTCACCCATTGCGTGCAGAGCGGCTCGCAGCCGCTAAGTCCTGTACAGGACGGGGTGGCAATCATGAGGATTCTTAGCGGGATCTACGAATCGGCAGCCAAAGGTGAAGAGGTGAAATTATGAAGCTGGGGATCAGCACCTATAGTCTGCATTCGGCTTTTGCAGCCGGAGAGCTGACACTGAAGGGCGTCCTTGAGACAATTGCCGATCTGGGAGCAGAACATGCGGAGATTGTGCCCCTGGGCTTCAATCTGATCGACAATCCGGAGCTGGTGGGTGTCATCCTCCAGACAGCAGCAGACCGCGGCCTCGAATTGTCCAACTATGCGATCGGAGCAAATTTTGCCGGGCTGGAGGCAGCAGAGCGGCAGCGGGAACTGGAGCGGGTCAAGCGGGAAGTGGATGTATGTGCGGCACTTGGCATTCAGCGGATGCGGCATGATGTGGCTTCATCACCCGATCTGTCGATCGCCCGCTTTTTGGAGGAGCTGCCGCAGCTGGCCGAAGCCTGCCGTGAAATTGCAGATTATGCATCCGGCTTTGGCATTACAACCAGTGTGGAGAATCACGGATATTTTATTCAGCACAGCGACCGTGTGCAGGCGCTGGTAAATGCCGTGGGCCGGGACAATTTCCGTACGACACTGGACGTTGGCAACTTTCTGTGTGCCGATGAGAATCCGCTGATCGCTGTGGCCAGCAACCTGAAGCTGGCTTCCATGGTTCATCTCAAGGATTTCTACATCCGTCCACAGGACCAGCATCCGGGAGAAGGGTGGTTCCAGTCCTCCGGCGGGAATTGGCTCAGGGGTGCTATTGTCGGCCAGGGCGACATAGATATGCCGCGTGTACTCCAACTGGTGAAGGAAAGCGGGTATGACGGCTATATCTCCATCGAATTCGAAGGGATGGAAGAATGCCGCAAGGGAACCAGACTGGGTCTGGAATACGTCAAGCGGACATGGAACGCACTCTAATCAACGACAAGGGAGGATTACTGCTATGGCTAGACCTGTGATCACTAATAAAATCGGTGTCATCGTAGACAGCTTTCAGGTTGGAGTGAAGGAGGGCTTGCGCAAGGCGAAGGAAGCGGGCGCTGATGGCGTGCAGATTTATGCGGTGCAGGGTGAATTCGATCCGGCGAATCTCTCGCCGGCTGCCCGCCGGGAATGGAAGGATTATATTGCTTCGCTGGGGCTTGAAATCTCTGCCCTTGTTGGCGACCTAGGGGGCCATGGCTTCCAGGACCCTGCGCAGAACCGGGCCAAAATCGACAAGTCCAAACGCATTATGGAGCTGGCCAAAGAGCTGGGTACGGATATCGTGACTACCCACATTGGTATTGTTCCTCCGAACCGGGACAGCCAAATCTACGAAACCATGCATATTGCCTGCGAAGAGCTAAGCCGGTATGCACATGAGATGAATGCTTACTTCGCCATTGAGACCGGGCCGGAAACTGCCGCACATTTGAAAATGTTCCTGGATGGGCTGGGCACAAAAGGGGTTTCCGTCAATTTTGACCCGGCCAATATGGTCATGGTGACCGGAGATGATCCGGTGCAGGGTGTTCATGCCCTGAAAGACTACATTGTGCATACCCATGCCAAGGATGGCGTCAAGCTGGCAGAGATCGATCCGCGTAATGTATACGGCCAATACGGCTATGAAGCACCTGCGCTGGACCATGAAAAAGTCGCGGAAATGGCAGAGACCGGCCAGGCATTCCGCGAGGTTCCGCTGGGGACAGGGAGTGTGGATTGGAACGGCTATCTTCAGGCGCTGAACGATATCGGCTACAAAGGGTACCTGACGATTGAACGCGAAGTCGGCAGCAACCCGGAGGCGGACATCCGGTTAGCCGTTGAATTCCTGAAAGGGTTCCGGGCATAGCGGAGCAATTATAAATTTATTCCAAACGGCTAAGCTGTCGATGAAAGACGGCATAGCCGTTTTGCCCGTTTGGGGGAAGTAACCGTAATATAGCGGTGCATTCCATTTTACAAACAGTTATTATATTATTGTTAATGCACCAACGGGCAGGGAGGACAGGCCATGAACAAAGAAGAACAGGTCAAAATGGAATTCAGGGACTTATTTAACAAGATGGCTTGGCTGAATAAGACGAAGATGGAAGTCAGTCTTAAGGGGTATAAGCCTTCTGAAATACATTGCATCGAATCCATTGGAAGAAATGTAGACTCGAACGTGACAAAACTTGCCGAGTCTTTGTATATGACTAGAGGTGCCATCAGTAAAATCACTAAGAAGCTCGTAGAAAAAGGCTTGATCGAAAGCTACCAGAAGCCGGATAACAAAAAAGAAATCTATTTTAGGCTTACTGGGCAAGGGGAAGTTATTAACAAAATCCATGAGGACCTGCACAAAGAGTTTCAAGAGCGGGATAAAGCCGTATTTGAGCATGTAACCGAGGAGCAATTTGACAGTATGCTTAGCTTCATGGAAAAGTATAGCAGGCATTTGGATGCAGAAATAAAGAAACAGGGTATCGGTATTAAGTCGGAATAAATTTGCGTTAACTCATACTCCACTTTAGGTGGGATCTCATTATAAACCTTTCGTGTAACGATCTCATCCTTTTCCAGGCCTCTGAGCTGAAAGTTCAGTCATCTCTTAATCCTCTATTAAAAAATACATATTAAAACCACAGGCAGCCGGCGTCGATTGAGCGCAGGCTGCATTTTTATTGCCGTTATTTTGTTGACAAGGAAACAAAGTTGTAATACGATAATTTTGTTTCCGAGGAAAATAAAATGATGGCTTTTGTGGGGGAGGATTCAAATGTTCAAATTTAGATCACACAAGGAACAGAGCACGGATCAAACCATAGATAAACATGCTTTAATATTCGGTCTTATCTCTGTGTTTCTTTGCGGTATAGGCTTCAGTATTATTACACCTGTCGTGCCATTCTTAGTGCAGCCTTATATAAGCAATCCGGGAGAACAAGCTATAGTGGTTACGCTGCTGACCTCTGTTTATGCAGTCTGCGTGTTTTTTGCGGCTCCTGTGCTTGGTGCTTTGAGCGACAAATATGGCCGTCGTCCATTGCTCCTGATATGCCTTTTGGGTTCTGCAGCCGGGTACTTCGTTTTTGGCGTAGGCGGAGCCCTGTGGGTACTATTTGCCGGGCGTATAATAGAAGGTGTTACAGGCGGGAGCATAAGCACGATCTTCGCATATTTTGCAGACATCATTCCTGCAGAACAGAGAACCAAGTACTTTGGCTGGGTGAGTGCGGTTGTAGGTGCAGGTACGGTCATTGGCCCGACTCTAGGCGGATTACTTGCCAGGTTTGGTTATGCTGTACCTATGTATTTTGGAGCAATAATCACTTTATTGAATGTTGTTTATGGATTCTTTTTTATGCCTGAGAGCCTTGACAAGAATCATAGACTGAAAGAGATTGCCTTGGTAAGACTGAATCCATTCACACAGCTTGCAAACATACTTTCCATAAAAAGCTTACAAAGGCTGCTTGTCTCTGCGTTCTTACTGTGGATACCGGGCGGATCTTTACAGGCGGTTTTTTCACAATTTACAATGGATACTTTCAACTGGAAGCCTGCACTAATCGGGCTTATGTTTTCAATCATGGGCTTCCAGGACATCCTTTCACAAGGGCTCATAATGCCAAAGCTTTTGAAAAAACTTAGTGATCAACAGATAGCGATGCTTGGGATGGTTTCGGAGATGATTGGCTACAGTCTTATTGCGCTGTCCGCGTTGTTCTCCTTCTACCCCCTTCTTATCGCTGGAATGTTTATATTTGGTTTTGGGGATTCGGTCTTTGGGCCATCATTCAACGGGATGCTCTCCAAGTCTGCCGATTCCAGTGAACAAGGAAGGATTCAAGGAGGCAGCCAGTCTATTCAGGCTTTGGCAAGAATGCTCGGGCCTATTCTTGGAGGCCAAATCTATGTGTCACTTGGCCATGCCGCACCCGCTGTTATGGGGATGATCCTTATAGGAGCGGCTCTACCCGTTTTATACAAGAGAACGCTGCCCTGACATTAGATGTCTGGGCTTTTTTATGATGTATCTCTTTTTTTGACATAATACAACCTATAATATATTATACTTTGAGAGGTCTATGTATTATAACGGAGGGGGAATCCCCTGAATGGGAGTGTAGGAATGAAGTTGAATAATTTGAGTCAAAAACCGCTGTACTTTCAGCTTAAACAGATATTGAAAGAAGACGTAGAACGTGGAGTATATAAGGCAGGCCAGCAGCTGCCGCCGGAAGCGGAATTATGCGAGATGTACGGTGTAAGCCGGATTACCGCCAGAAGAGCGATTACGGACCTGGTAGAAGAAGGGATTCTGCATCGGCAGCAGGGAAAAGGAACATACGTTAAAGAGGCAAAGGTTATGCGTGAGCTGATATCGGTGGGAGGGTTCTCTGAGCTTACCACAGCATCGGGGAAAACACCAAGCTCGCAGATTTTATTCAACAAGGTTATTCAGGCAGACGAGAAGCTGGCCAAAACCTTCAATATTGCACCCCATGATCCCATACTTAATGTCCACCGGCTGCTCTTCATTGATAATGAGCCTTTTATTATCGAGACCTCCTATTACCCCCTTAATCTGCTCCCGGATCTGGAGAAGCATATTGGAGAGAGTGCATCTACCTACAGTATTCTTAAGAAGCGATACAACGTGGAATTGTGCCGGTCCCAAAAAACACTTGAGGTCGTAGCTGCTTCAGAGTACGATGCGGACCTGTTCCGGTGTGACCGGGGAACCCCGCTGTTTGCCATTGAAAAAGCAAGCTTTGATAAGACGGATCGGCTGATTCATTTATCGAATTCCTTATACATGACCAACAAAGTGATTTTTACGATAGATACCAAAAAAAGCGGAACTTTCTAATCGTTCATCGGATGCGGGAGGAAAGGGAATAAATTACTCTTAGAAACATGTATTATGTAAATTTACATTACATAATACATGTTTTTTTGTTTAAATTTTTATCAATTTCCCGTGTTATGTCATGAAACATAACTCATGAAAACGCTATCCAAAAAATATAAGATTGACTTAACACTATTGATAATGGTATATAATATAATATTACAACATATAATAAGTTGCTCATCTTCCTGAACACTGAATGCTATCTCAAGAAGGAGGGGGAAAATGCGGGTTGCGGGTGTTGGCTTCAATTGTATGGACATTTACGACAATTTGCAGAGGTATTATCCGACCGGAAACAGCGTGGACTTCATAATTCACATGAGCCGGTTCGGGATTCAGAGTTCCATGATAAGTGCCGTGGGTACGGACAAGCATGGGGAACTGATGATAGAGGTCCTGCGCAGAGAGAATGTGGATGTCTCCCATCTTCATGTGGAGGAAGGAGATACTGCGATTTTCAAAATGGACCTCAATGGAAATGACAGAGTGCACAAGGAAAAGCTTGCGGGGGTTATGGAGAATTTTGCGCTTACGGATGATGATATCGCCTTTGTGCTTGAACATGGGATGATTCACACCAATTTGTCCGGAAATATTATTGAGTGGCTCCCCCGGTTCCGCGCCAGCGGCGTCCTTGTAGTATTCGACTTTACTACCAAAGTCAACTCTATTCCAGAACCCATTCTGCCGGATGTGGATTATGCCTTCTTCTCCTACGATCAGGACGATACCCGGATTCTGGAATATATGAAATGGGCGCAGGCTCTGGGACCCCGGGTTGTGGTAGTCACTCTGGGGAGAAAGGGAGCATTGCGTATGACGGGCAGTCCTTTTTCCGGGAGGGCATCCTTAAGGTTCCTGTAGTGAACACGGTGGGGGCGGGGGATTCCTTCTGTGCAGGCTTTATGTACGGGGTTATCCAGGGCAGGTCCATCCCGGATTCATTGCGTATAGGAGCTGAAACAGCTGCTGCCGTGGTTGCCAAATTCGAGCCTTATTGAGAAAAAAACTATTGAAAGGCGGTGCCTTAGGATGATTATTGATGTGCATACCCATCCTATTTTTTACAAAGATATTTGTGAAGACCCTGAGCAGTTGAAGTTCCGCAAGGAGCAGTTCGGCATTTACAAGCAGTCTCCCTATTCCATTGAATCGGTCAAGATTGAGATGGACTATATGAATGTTGATAAATCGGTACTGCTGCCCGAGGATCTGACCACACAAAGCGGCGGCTGTATCGTGACTAACGAAGAGATCGCCAAGCTTGTGAGTCTGGAGCCCGACCGGTTCATCGGCTTCGCGAGTGTTGATCCCTACCGCAAGGATGCTGCGGATGTACTCGACTATGCTTTTAAAGAGCTGGGGCTGAAAGGACTCAAGCTTCATCCATCGAAGCAGAGATTCTATCCTTACGACAAGCTGCTGAAGCCCATCTATGAGAAATGTCTGGAGTACGATAAACCCATTATGTTCCATGCCGGAATGACCTGGCAGCCTGATGCTCCAGCCAAGTACTCCCACCCGCTTCATTTTGAGGAGGTTGCCATGGCTTACCCCGGGCTGCGGATGTGTCTGGCACACTTCGGGTGGCCGTGGATTCATGAGACGGTAATGCTGCTGCTGAAATACCCCAATGTCTATACAGATACTTCACTGCTGCACATGGATAACGCAAAGGATTTCTACGAGCAGGTATTTACACGGAATATGGGTCCGCTATGGATTGAACGAAACCTGAAGTATCAGGTAATGTTCGGTACCAACAGTCCAAGGTTCAGGGCCAAACGCCTGCTGCCTGCCCTGAAGGGCCTGAGCTTCCGCCCATCCACACTGGAGAATATTCTGAGCGGCAACGCAATGCGATTTATCGGAGGGAGTGAGCAGAGATGGTGAATACCAAATGTATTGTGCTTCAGACCAGATCAGAATTCCAGATGATTAAAATTACAGAGGAAATCAGGCAATTTGTCGCTGGCTCGGGTATCAAAAATGGCTTGGCCGCTGTGATTACAGCGCATACGACAACCGGCATTATGGTCAATGAAGGCCTTGAATGTGTGGAAACAGACATTGAGGAGACCCTGGAAAGGCTGATTCCCAAGGATGCGCCCTATGCCCATGCCCACTTTCTTCCCAGCTATGGGGCAACCGGCAGCAACTCCCCTTCCCATCTAAAATCTATGCTGTCCGGCAATAGCTGCCTGTTCGTCGTCCAGGATGGAATCATGGTTACCGGGGATGCACAAGATGTATATTTTGTGGAGTTCGATGGCCCCAAGAGCAGAAAAGTCTACATTCAGGTTATGGGCGAGTAAATCCCGGAGTTTCCGCTGGAATACGTTCTGATTCCATGGCTGGGATGCGCTTACATGACAATGCAGCGTCCGGGGATGGACCGTCTGGCATTTATGCGTTGATTGCAGTACACACAATTCTAGTGAAGTGAGGGATTTGAGATGAAAAAAGCGGTAGGCAACAAGGCAGCAATCACATTGTTAATGGTTCTGGTATGTATACTTGCTCTGGCAGGCTGCGGCAATAATGCAGCGTCCAACACGGGGAGTGCGACCAATGCAGCCCCGGGAGCTTCCTCTGAACCTACGGCTTCTTCCACGGCTCCTGCCACATCAGATTCCCTTGCTCTCCCTGAGGCTGTAAAGGAAAGAGGAAAGCTGGTTGTGGGTGTTAAAGTAGACTATCCGCCGCTTGGATACCTTGATGAGAATGGGAATAATGCCGGTTATGAAATTGGCGTTGTGCGTAAAATGGCTGAATATGCCTTCGGTGATCCTAATGCCGTAGAGTTTATCCCGGTCAATGCCACTAACCGCATTCCGTATCTTACCTCCAAGAAAATAGACTTTATTGCAGCTACACTGGGAGTAACTGAAGAGCGGAAAAAGCAGCTTGATTTCACGACCACATTCTTTGACGGCGGCGCCGTTACAGTTGTTCCCCAGAACAGCGGGATTACCTCTATCCCTGATCTCGCCGGAAAGAAGGTCATAGTAATCAAAGGGTCCACAGGCTCCACCTACCTTGAAGAAAATGTGCCGACTGCGGAGCAGATGAAGATTGAGAGCAACGCGGATGCCTTCCGGGCGCTGAAGGATGGACGGGCCGATGCCATGTTCCATGACGCCGTGCTGATGTCTGAGTTCATTAAGACTTCACCGGAATATAAAATCGTGGGTGAACAGGTGGCCTTTGCCCCCATGGCGATGGGTGCACGCAAGAATGAACCGGAAATGCTGAATTTCCTTAATGGCTCCCTCGAAAAGATGAGACAGGAGGATTACTTCAAGGTATTGATTGAAGAGTATTTGCCAAAAGCAGGCGATCTTGATCCAATGGAAATGATCCCGCGTCCATAAGGGAATTTAGGAGGCTATAAGATGGAGACGAACAAACCCAAATTGACGATCCGCAATCTGCACAAACGGTTCGGGGAGCTTCAGATTCTCCGGGGGGTCAATTTTGAAGTATATTCCCAGGAGGTCATAGTTATTATAGGTCCCAGCGGATCAGGAAAAAGCACGCTGCTCCGCTGCATCAACGGCTTGGAAGGAATTAACGACGGGCAGATCTTTATCGATGAGGCTGCGATCGAGTATACCCCTGCTTCCCTTCAAAAGGTCCGCCAACGGATCGGGATGGTCTTTCAGAGCTACAATCTCTTTCCTCATCTTACCGTCATGGAGAATTTGCTGCTCGCTCCATTAAAGGTGCAGAATAAAACCAAAGCGGAAGTGCTGCCCCGCGCCGAGGAACTGCTGAAGCAGGTAGGCATGTCTGATAAAGCGGACAGCTACCCTTCGCAATTATCGGGAGGACAGCAGCAGCGCGTAGCCATTGCCCGCTCCCTGGTGATGAATCCGGAAGTCATCCTCTTTGACGAGGTTACTTCGGCACTGGACCCTGAGAGGGTCCGGGATGTGCTGGATGTAATGAAGGCGTTGGCGCATACCGGAACTACAATGATCATCGTTACACATGAGATGGGCTTTGGCCGCGATGTGGGTGACCGGATTATCTTCATGGATCAGGGTGTAATCGTGGAACAGGGTCCGCCTGAGCAAATATTCGGCAATCCCCAGGAAGAGCGGACCCGGCAATTTCTGCGCAATGTGATGTAAAAGGGAGGGTGAGTAGGTTGAGCTTTGACTTCGGCTATATCATTCAAACGCTGCCCGTGCTTATGGTAGGCCTTAAAATGACGGTGTTTATCAGCGTGCTGGCTATCCTGTTCTCACTCCTGATTGGCCTCAGCGGGGCTGCAGCCAGAACACTCAAGGTGCCGGTAGTATCCCGGATTGTAGCTGTTTATGTAGATATTATCCGGAACACCCCTCTTCTGGTACATGTATTCTTTGTTTATTTTGGCCTCCCCATAATAGGAATTAAGCTGGATGCAGTGACTGTGGGCATTGTGACCCTTTCTCTGTGGGGCGGAGCCTTTGCGGTCGAGAACTTTCGTGGAGGCACAGACGCCGTATCGAAATCCTTGATTGAATCCGGTGAGTCCCTCGGGCTCAGCAGATGGCAGGTGGTGCGGCATATCATCGTCCCTCTGGGGTTCCGGATCAGCTTTCCGGCCTTCTCCAATACAGCGGTTTCCGTGATCAAGAACTCGGCTTATATGACAGGGATTGGTGTCGTCGAGCTGACCTTTGTGGCGGTGGACCGCATGGCCTATGATTTCAAAACCTATGAAATGCTGCTTGCGATTGCAGTCATTTATTTAGCGCTGATCTGGGGAGCCTCCTATCTGTTCAGCAGGATCGAAAGAAGACTGGATTTCAACAAAAAGACGGTGAAGGGAGGAAAGGGCCGTGGAGGTTTTGTTGAAAAACTCGCACTTTCTTTTAGAAGGGGTAATTAACACGCTGCTTCTAAGCATTAGCTGCCTGTGTATTGCGCTGATCATCGGGATTGGTGTGGGCGTGCTCCAAATGGCAAAGAACAGACTCGTCTCGTCGATTGCCAGAGGCTACGCCGAACTCTTTCGGGGATTGCCTATCGTCATAACCTTATTCATTGTCTTCTTTATGCTCCCGGAGGCGGGGATATATGTCAATAGCTATATTTCAGCAATGATCGCACTCAGTGTCTGGAGCAGCTCCAACATATCCGTAGCTGTGCGCGGAGCGATTCAGTCGATTCCTCCTACGCAGTTCGAAGCGGCTCATTCCCTTGGTCTGAGCTCTGTGCAGACGATGCGGTATGTTATCCTGCCGCAGGCATTCCGCCGGATGCTCCCGTCGATTATCGGGCTTTTGTCCAATCTGGTGCAGTCCACTACCCTGTCGGTTTTGATAGGAAATCTGGATTTTCTCAAGTCTGCCCAGCTCGTGATTGAGCGGGTAGAGATCATGCAGGGAGGTTCCATCGCTTTTCAGATCTATGTGCTGGTGCTGTTGGTCTATTTTGTTATCTGTTACCCCTTGTCCATGTGGGCTAAACGTTTGGAGCGTTCGTACCGCTAACGGCTAAACACTAGGCAATTGGAACCTTAACCTGCTGCAGCCGGAGGGGCTTATGAAGATTAGCTACCGGAAATATTCCCTGCATGTCTATAATTATTTTTTCTACATTGCTTACGCTTCTTATCTGCCGTTCATCAGCTACTGGTTTGCGGAGGATGGATTATCGACACAGCAGATCGGACTCATCTTCTCTATTGGTCCTTTGGTCGGATTTTTGGTCCAGCCGCTCTGGGGCATGCTCATTGATTATTACGGCATGGCTAAATGGCTGCTGCTCATCAGCACAGGAATTACCCCTTGGGTCGTTGTAACCTACCGGTTTGCAGGGCATCATTTCTGGCTGCATCTCGTGATATCCGTTGTGCTGGCAGTCTTCTCTTCCGCTACTTTACCGGTGATTGATGCCGTTACTGTGCGCCATGCCAAACATAACTCGCTTAGCTATGGAGCCATTCGTGTGGTGGGTTCGATCAGCTTCGGCCTGGCTGTGGCCGTATTCGGCCAGATGTATGAGCATTTCGGAATATCCACTGTGTTTGCTGCCTATATCCTCACCATGACCTTAGTCTGTCTGCTAACCTTCTCCATCCCGGGAGACAGAAAGGGGCGCCCGAAACCGGAGATGGCGGGAAAAGGGGCGCCGCGAAGCGGGATGACCGCCGGAATGATCACCTTATTAAAGGAACCGAAATTTGTATGGTTTCTCATTCCTGTATTTTTGGCAGCGATCGGGCCGCAAATGAATAATGCCTTTTACTCCGTATATATCAGCCATTTTGGGGAGAGGCTTCGGCGAAAATCGGCCTGCTCTATACTGCTGCATCTCTGACAGAGATTCCGGTCTTTTTATTCTCAGGTTATATCATCAGGAAATTCGGCTATGTCAAAATACTGACGGCTGTTTCACTGGCGGGTGCGCTCCGATGGTATGTGCTTTCGCTGGAGCCGTCATTTGAAATTCTTATGGCTAACCAGATGCTGTCAGGACTTACCTATGCCCTGTTTCTGTCGGCAGGTGTGAACTATGCCTATGACAACAGTTCGGATAGGGCGAAGACAACAGCGCATTCCCTGTTCGTTGTTGTCTATACAAATGTTGCAGGAATTGTAGCCAGCAATATAGGCGGATGGGTCGTTGAACGTGGAGGCTATTCTCTTTTGTTCCAGGGGGCTGCTGTCATGAGCCTGCTTGGAGCAGCGGGCTTCGCCTCGCTCGGAAGAGTGAAGAGACGTGAGGGGAGACTAAAGGTATGATCGACATTACCGACCGGATTTTTTTGGCTCATCAGGGTGGTAAAATACACACCCGGCCCAATCTGCCGATCCTCAACCATGATGATCTGGCCCGAATATATACTCCCGGGGTAGCTCAGGTATGCACCGCGATTCATGAAGACCCGGAACAGGTATATGCACTGACGGTCAAACGGAATATGGTTGCCGTCGTGACGGATGGAACCGCTGTGCTGGGACTTGGCAATATTGGCCCTTATGCTGCTGCTCCGGTCATGGAAGGAAAGGCTGTGCTGTTCAAACAGCTGGCTGGAATCAATGCCTTTCCGATCTGCCTCGATACCACGGATACCGAGGAAATTATACGTACGGTAAAAGCGATTGCGCCTATCTTCGGCGGCATTAATCTGGAGGATATCAGCTCGCCGCGGTGCTTTGAGATTGAACGCCGTCTGGAGGAGGAGCTGGATATTCCGGTGTTCCATGATGACCAGCATGGAACAGCTATTGTAGTCTTGGCAGGTTTGATCAATGCGTTGAAGGTTACCGGCAAACAAATAGATCATGTCCGTATTGTTGTTAATGGCGTTGGAGCGGCAGGGGTATCCATTTGCAGGATGCTGCTTGCAGCGGGTGCCCGGCATCTCGTTCCTGTCGATCAGGAGGGAGCGCTTATAAGAGGCGGGAATTATACTCATCCCAAGTGGCAATGGCTCGCCGGGCAGTCCGGGGTCGAGGATCAGCCCGGTACGCTGCAGGAGGTGATTGCCGGTGCGGATGTTTTTATCGGCGTCTCCCGCGGCGGCATTCTGCAGCCGCAGGATGTGCAGCGCATGGCCCCCTTGCCTATCGTGTTCGCTATGGCAAATCCCGAACCGGAGATATCGCCTGAGCTTGCTCTGCCATACGCCCGGGTATATGCTACCGGGCGGAGTGATTATCCCAATCAGATCAACAACGTGCTGGCTTTTCCGGGCATCTTCAAGGGGGCGCTGGAATGCAGGGCGCAGCGTATCAACGATCAGATGAAGCTGGCAGCCGCCCAGGCGATCGCTGCGGTGGTTAGGGATACCGAACTGAACGCAGCGTATATTATTCCCAGCCTGTTCAACGATCAGGTCGTTATTAAGGTAAGGCAAGCTGTAATTGAGGCAGCGGTATCAAGCGGCATTGCAAAGATTATCCCGCCAGGCTTTGAAATATAAGGGATGAAGGGGGCTCTCCGCTTTGTTGAACAAACTTGTCAGGGTTGAGCATGATTTTCTCGGTGAAATGGAAGTTCCCGCCGATGCTTATTATGGAATTCAAACGCTGAGGGCCATCGAGAATTTTCCGATCACCGGCTACTCTATTCATGAACGCTTAATCACCTCCATGGCCATGGTCAAGAAGGCTGCAGCCCTTGCCAATATGGATATCCATCGCCTGCCCTCACGGATAGGGCATGTTATCGTGCAGGCTGCGGATGAGATAATCGCCGGGGAATGGAGTGAGCAGTTTAAGGTAGATCCCATACAGGGCGGGGCGGGCACATCGATCAACATGAATGCTAATGAGGTGATTGCGAACCGTGCGATTGAGCTGCTCGGAGGAGTGAAGGGCGATTACACCATGATCAGTCCTAATTCACATGTAAATATGTCGCAGTCTACCAACGACAGCTTTCCCACGGCTACTCATATTGCCGTCCTCTATTTGATCGATGAACTGCTGGTGACCATGGCAGGCCTGCACGGCGCCTTTGTCCGGAAGGCTGAAGAGTTTGATGGCATTATCAAGATGGGCCGGACCCATCTTCAGGATGCGGTTCCCATCCGGCTTGGACAGGAGTTTGCCGCCTATGCCAGAATGCTGGGAAGGGATCTGGTACGGATCAGGCAGACCAAGTTCCATTTGTATGAAATCAACATGGGGGCCACTGCCGTAGGTACCGGATTAAATGCTGACCCCCGTTATATAAGCAAGGTTGTAGAGTTGCTGGCTGATATCAGCGGTTATCCGTTAGAGAACGCAGCACATCTGCCCGATGCCACCCAGAATACGGATGCCTATACGGAGGTTTCTGCTGCGCTCAAGATCGCTATGATCAATATGTCCAAAGCAGCCAACGATTTGCGGCTTATGGCTTCGGGGCCACGGGCGGGTCTGGGGGAAATTAAGCTTCCTGCCCGGCAGCCGGGCTCTTCCATCATGCCGGGCAAGGTGAACCCGGTAATGTGTGAGGTTGTGAATCAGGTGGCCTTTCAAGTTATGGGCAATGACCATACGATTTGTATGGCCTCGGAAGCAGGGCAGCTTGAATTAAATGTAATGGAGCCTGTGCTTGTATTTAATTTGCTCCAGTCTCTAAGCATTATGAACCGTGCGTTAGGTGTTTTTCAGCAGCACTGCATCGATGGAATTACAGTGAATAAAGAGAGATGCGAAAGCTATGTCAAGCAAAGCGTAGGGGTGATTACTGCGTTGAATCCTTATTTGGGCTATGAAGAAGCGGCAAGGATTGCGCATGAAGCGATTCAGACAGGAGAGTCTGTCCGTTCACTTTGCCTGCGGTATAACCTGCTGAAAGAGGAAGAGCTGGACCGTATTCTCAACCCCTACCGCATGACAGAGCCCGGCATCGCAGGTTCGGTAACTTAGAATAACCTGCAAAGGCAGGTTGACTTCACTCGATTGTAATGTTATATATTATAACATAACAACATATAACGAATATAATAATGGAGGTAATCATGCAATGAGTACTGTAGACAGATTAACTAAAGCGCAATTCCAAGTGGAAAGGATTCTGGAGGCTTTTAAGCAGAAAAGCATTAATAACGTCTTTTATGTGGCCTGCGGCGGATCGTCTGCCCTAATGTATCCAAGCAAATATTTTATTGACCGTGAATCCAGTAACATTACAGCAGAAATCTATAGCTCCAATGAGTTCATTTACCGCAATCCTAAGTCACTTGGAGCGGACTCGCTGGTCATCCTTTGCTCTCATAAAGGAAAGACGCCGGAGACTACGGACGCTGCACATTTTGCTAAATCCAAGGGAGCTCTTGTAGTTTCACTGATGTATGTAGACACCGCTCCGCTGGCTGATGAATCGGATTTCATTGTTAATTACAGCTGGGCGCCTCCGGGGGAGCTTGATCCACTTCCCGAGATCATGAACTATTCCATTTTGTACCGTCTTACCATGGGGCTTTTATATGTGCAGGAGGGAAATGAACTGTACTTGAAGCTTCTAAGCAGCTTGGAGAACATGGATACGGTGCTGGAAAAAGCCAAGGTACAGTATCTTGCTCCAGCCAAGGCGTTCGCCGCCGAATATAAAGATGAGAAAATAATGTATACCATGGCTAGCGGATCAAACTACGGGATTGCGTATTCCTTTGCAATTTGCATCCTGATGGAAATGCAGTGGATTCACTCACATGCGATTCATGCCGGGGAATTCTTTCATGGCCCGTTTGAAATCCTGGACAAAAATGTTCCATTCATATTATTGATGGGCCTTGATGAAACACGTCCGATGGAAGAGCGGGCCTTGAAGTTCCTGAAGGAACACGGGGAAAAAATGCTGGTGATCGATGCTGAGCAATTTGATTTGACCGGCATAGAGGAAGAAGTGAAGGGTTATATCGCCCCACTGGTGATGAACCTTGTATTGCGTGTATACGCGGTTGAGCTTGCCAAGGCTACCGGGCATCCGCTGGAAGAAAGACGTTATATGTTCAAGGTTCCTTATTAAGTCGGATAGATAACAAACTTCTTTTATGAACATAGGATTTCCGTAAAATCCCCCTCCTGTTCGCGAAGAAAGAGGCTGTCCCATATGCCATGAAATGGCTGCTTGGGACAGCCTCTTATTTAAATGTAACCTAGTGACTCCCCAACCCGATCTTCACAGCTCTCAGCATCTCCCAAAAACAATTCGTTCCTCCAGGCGCTCAGTCTCTTACCCGGAAAGCATGAGAGTAATTCTATAAATATATGCTTGTGATCTCATCCGCGCTTACCGGCTTACTATAATAGAAGCCCTGGGCATTGTAGCACTGAATTTCCTTGAGCAGCGCAACCTGCTCTTCCGTCTCCACGCCTTCGGCGACGATGGTCAGCCCAAGCTGCTTGGCCATCGAGATAATCATCTCGGCAATAGCCCGGCTGTCGGTGTCTGTAGTGATTTTGCGGACAAAGGACCGGTCAATCTTCAGGCAGCCGATAGGAAGACTCTGCAAATAGCTGAGTGAGCTGTAGCCTGTCCCAAAATCGTCCATCGATACGGAAATCCCGGCTCTCCGGAGATCATTCAGGATGCTGATCACATGGTCTTCGTTGTGCATCATTGCACTCTCTGTAATCTCCAGCTCCAGCAGCTGGGTGTCAAAATCCAGCTCATGGATTGTACTCATAATCGATTGAAAAATATCCGGTTTCATCAGATGAATCTGCGAGACATTCACGGCCACGGGAACGACCTGGCGGCCCTCCTGCTCCCAGGTTTTTACCTGGGCACAGGCCGTGCGGAGCACCCACTGCTCCAGCGGAATAATGAATCCCGATTTCTCCGCCAGCGGAATGAACTCCAGGGGAGGAATCATGCCCAGAAGGGGATGCTGCCAGCGCACCAGCGCTTCAAGACCAACGATTTCACCGCTGCGGATATCGATTTTAGGCTGGTAGAACAGCCTGATCTGGTCATTGTCCAGCGACTGCTCCAGATCATTCTCCAGAATAATCCGCTCCAGACTGGTCTGGTCGCGTTCCGCATCGTAGAACTGGTACTGGGAGCTGCCGTTCTCCTTAGCGCTGTACATCGCGGTATCGGCGTGTTTCACCAGCGAGTCGGCATCCAGCCCGTCCTCCGGAAAGCGGGCGATTCCTACCGAAGCAGACAGCTTGACCGAGTGGTTGCCCACTTCAAAGGGATGGGCGAACTCTTCCACGATGCTGGCAGCGAGGGATTCCGTCTCTGCCCCTGAGCGCAAGTGGGGCACCAGCACTGTGAATTCGTCCCCGCCCATCCGTGCGATGCTGCAGGAGGAAGGGAGGCAGCGCTTCAGCTTGCTGGCCGCCTGCTGGATGACCTTGTCGCCGAAGGAATGGCCAAATAGATCATTGATCCGCTTGAAGCGGTCCAGGTCAATGAAGAACAGTGTGAACGGGTAAGCGGGAACGCCGGTATGCTCCGTATGTTCAAGCAGCAGATTGTGGAAGGAGCGGCGGTTTGCAAGCCCGGTCAGCTCATCAGAATAGGCGAGATGGCGGATGGTTTCCTGGTCCTTTTTATTCTTGGTAATATCTTTAATGATGCTGTAGATGCCTACCGGCACAGCTTCAACCACAATCGGCAGCGAGGTGAGCCAGAAGGTCAGCATACCGCCGGCGGGATTTCTCAGCTCCAGCTCGATGGTGCTGGATTGGCCGCGGAGAACATGCCGGTAATGATGCTGGGCCAGCGCATGGTATTCCCCCTCAAAAAGATCCGAGAAATGCCTTCCGACCAGCTCCTGACCGAGCTGCCGGGCAAGCAGCTCGGCCTGGCGGTTCAGCCCGGTGACGATCCCCTGGGCATCGAATGCCAGCACACTGTCCGGGTTGTACTCAAACAGCGACATATAGTGCTGCTCTGTCTCTATGATTCTGCGGTTCTGGCGCTCCTGCCGGGTGTCTCTGTAGGCATCCGGAATGATGTACAGGCCGCTGCAAATAAACAGCGTCAAGATGTAGGGAGTCAGATGCAGATAACTTCCCGGAGCGGGGTTCCCGACCGGAAGCACCGAGAAGGCGCAGAGCAGTGGAATTAACAGCAGGCCTGCTGCACAGAGCACAATGCCGGGAACCGTAGCCTTGGAATGAAGATGATACTCGCGGTTGCGGTTCGAGATCACCAGGACACGAAGGATGGCCAGGCACAGGCTGAGCGCGGAAGCTGCCGTCATAAGGACGGGTGCGGGCTTCCAGACCACATAGTCACGGAACAGAAAAATGATATTCAGGTAATCGAACACCAGAATGATGCCGGCAATGCCCAGGCTGATGCTGAAGCGGCGGCTTGTATAGCTGCGGGGCATACTGGAATACCAGATGCCGAAGTAAGTGGCAGCCCAGCAGCCGGCCATGGTGAACAGGAGATGCAGGATGTAATATTCCCGAGCCAGGGGCAGGTTAATAGATAAAGGGATCAGAATATGGGAAGCGCTGAAGGTGGCGGTTCCCAGCAGTATCATCTTCGTCCGGGTGAAGCAGACCAGCAGGCCTTGGGCATGAGTGCGGAAGGGAACCGTTCCGAAGACAATGAGAGTGCAGGCCGCCAGGCTTGCCAGCAGTGCCAGAGCCAGCTGCAGCCAGTTCATATGCAGGAGTTCTAAGTATAACATCGGTGTACCTCTTTCATTATGTAGATATAATATAAAAGTTAAATTATGTAGGCCTTTTTTCATAGGACATTTATCGTAATTAAACCATAAAGGGAGCAATTAAACTGCTTTTATGACGGAAATACGAAAAAACAATGGCATATGGCCTCCAATTAACGTTAGCGGTGTTTTACAGGCCATGGAGTGTGCATATGCGTACCCAATAAAATCCGGGGCGTCGAAGCCGGAAAGATAAACAGCTTTAAAAAAATTGTCCAACTTTTGGTTTTTTCTGTATATAATCGAAGTGCAGAGCAGAAAAATTCCGATAAAATAGTTATAGGGAGTTGTCTGGCAAGACAAACTGAGAGGAAGTTAGCCATTGTTTGAAACCTTACTTTTAAATTTCCTGTTCTTGTTGTTTCCGGTCTTAATCGTGGTGATTTTCTTTGAGAATAGAGCATATCCGTACAACAACAGGCTTCTGGTCTTCATGTCCGCAATAACGATGGTTTTATGCATTGCCAAGCCGATTAAGCTGGAAATGGGATTTATTTATGATCTCAGATATATTCCGTTTATTCTCGTGGCTCTGTTTGGCGGATACTGGAATGTGCTTCCATTATACTTGATCATGAACATTTACCGGTTCTACCTGGGGGGAGCGGGGACCTTCCCTTCCTTCCTGTTTTCAACGGCGGTGCTGCTGCTGGTCCCATATCTCAGCAAACGCTTCATCAAGCTGTCTTCCAAACGCCGCATCCTGTGGGCAGTGGTCATCGCTGCGTTAACCATGGGACTGTACCTGATTAATCTGGGATTGATCACGGACAAATTGGATCAGCAGTTCTGGATACTTACTGTCTATGCCTTGTTGACGCATGGTGCCGTTATGAGCATTATTATGATTCTCATCGAGCAGATCATTACCAATATTAAAAACCGTGACCGGATTCTGCAGTCTGAACGCCTCAATGTGGTCAGTGAGCTGGCAGCCAGCGTGTCGCATGAAATCAGGAATCCGCTTACGGTAACCAGCGGTTTCCTGCAGCTGCTGAATAAATCGAATACGATTACACCGGAAGAAAAGGGCTATGTCGAATTATCCTTGCTGGAATTGAACCGTGCGGAGAAGATCGTCAGTGACTATCTCTCTTTTGCCAAGCCGCAATCCGATAATATGGTGTGTTCCAATATGAAGGCTGAAGCCGAGTATACCAAGAACATCATCATGCCTTACGCAACCATTCATAAAGTGGATGTCCAGTTCAATTTCAACAACACCCTGAATAAATGTTATGACAAAAACCAGATTCAGCAATGCCTCATCAATCTTTACAAGAACGGGATCGAAGCGATGAGGGAAAAGGACGGGGGCACGCTCTCCATTGATATTTCGGAGAAAAAGCAAAACATCGTCATCAGTATTCAGGATACCGGTATCGGGATGACCAAGGAAGAAATCTCACGTCTCGGCAAGCCGTATTATTCCACCAAAGAAGAAGGGACAGGCCTCGGCATGCTGATGGCGTACAGCGCTATCAATAAGGTCAAAGGGATTATAGAAGTGGAAAGTGAAAAAGGGAAGGGCACAACCTTCCTGATCACCATCCCTACTTAAGCGTTCTGTGGCAGACACCCGTCCAATAATGGTAAAGTATTTCTTAAGCAGAGAATTTTTCAGGAATCCAACCGGGAGGCATAAGCAATGAGAGAAGAACTTATCGCACAATTGAATAAGTGGCATGAGGAGGACAAATATCAGGAAATCGTAGACCGGATCAAAGAAACGCCGACGATATTGATTGATGATGAGCTGGCTACCCATTTGGGGAGAGCACTGAACAATCTCGGGCGGTACAAGTCGGCACTGAAGTGGTTCATGAAGACTGCGGACAAGGGTAAAAAGGACCCGCTGTGGCATTTCCGTGTGGGATACGCCCATTATTATCTGGATGAGCTGCAGGATGCGATCCGGGAATTTGAAATTGCGCACAAGCTGGACCCCGAAGATGAAGATACCATTCAGTTTCTGGAATGGAGCCGCAAGGAGGCTGCTGAAGCCCCGGCAGATAAGGAATCTGACGAGGAAGAGGAATAGGAATAGCGGCGGTACATCCTTAATGAGTTAGGAGAACGAGGTTTTAGACTATACTGTTCGGAGCCCGGGCAGCAGTTTAGAGCCTTTTTACTTTTCCTGGATTAGACCAGTATTTCCTAAGCATGAAACGGGCAGCCCCCATCTGAGGTTCAGATGGGGGCTTTTTGTCCGGAAGAGGTGGAAATGCTACAGCCTTTTTGCAGGGAATCCATGTGCTCTGCTTCGCCAAGCGATTAGAAGTGCAAAACTCAGCAGAATGAACAGCACCCAGGGAAAGGAGTGGACTCCCGTTGTTTCAAGAAGAATACCACCGATCACACCACCGCCACCGATCGCCAGGTTCCATGCCGTCACCAGCATCGACTGAGCCACATCCGAACTCCCGCGGCCGGCTATAGCAATGGCTGTCTGCAGCAGAGTCGCGGCTCCCCCGAAGGTCAGCCCCCAGACTGCAGCCACCAGATAGATCACGCCAGGCTGGTTGCTGACTATGCCAAGCAGGACGGATGCCAAGGCAAACGCAGCCAGGCTGACCAGAACCAGCGGCCGCAGATGGCGGTCGATCCATACACCGATCAACCAAATGCCAAGAAGCGCTGTAATCCCGAAAATAAGCAGCACCAAGTCCACACGCCCGGTAAACCCCGTCTGGGTAAGATAAGGTGCAATATAGGTATACAGGATGTTATGTGCCAGTACCCACGCCAGCACGACTAACAGTACCGGGCGAACTCCCGGGGTAGTGAAGACCTTGTGCAAAGGGAGCCGCTTGTCGGCATCTTCTCCCGGATAGTCCGGCAGCTTCCAAAGCACCCAGACGGCCAGCAGCAGCGCGGACAGCGACAAGATTCCGAAGACACTGCGCCAGCCGGCAAGGTCGCCGAAAAAGGTGCCGGCAGGAACACCGAACGCCAGAGCAAGAGGTGTTCCTACCATTGCAACGGCCATAGCGCGTCCCTTCAGCGGCTCCGGCACCATGCGCCGGGCATAGCCTGCGGACATTCCCCATAGGACACCGGCAGATACGCCCGCGAAGAAGCGCGCTGCCAGCGTCAGCGAATAGTTAGAAGAAAATGTGGTAACGGTGTTGAAGACGAGAAAGCCAAGGATACACAGCAGCAGCAGAGGTTTCCGCCGCCAACCGCGCGTCGCGGCGGTTAATGGGATGGCTGCTGACAGTGAGCCAAGCGCGTATAGGCTAACAAGCTGGCCCGCCATCGCCTCCGTCACTCCAAGCCCATGAGTGAGCTGGAGCAATAAACCGGCGGGGACTGTTTCGGTAAGAATACAGATGAAGCCAGTCATAGCAAGGGCGAGCAAGCTCCCCCAAGGGAGCCGCCCGAAGGCTGGAGTGCCGGGGACTGGCGGGTAGGCGGAAGCTGTGGTGCTGCTCATTTTGTACACCTCTCTAATGATAGTATTTATTGCTCAATCTGCCGTAGACGGCGTTGCAAAGGTCAATGGTAAACGGGCCTGACATCCCCTCCAATGCGGTGTTGGTGAAGGCTGCCACGCTTAGCCGCTGCTCCGGATCGACGAACCACGAATGCCCATAGGTGCCCCCCATGCGCCATGTGCCAGGCGATTCCGCAGTGTCTGCTGCAACAGGGTCTTTCAGCACCGTAATCCCCAGGCCAAAACCTCGTCCTGGCCAGAAGGGCATGTGCAGATCCCCAATCTGATTGGTGGTCATTTCGCGGACCAGAGGTTCCGGCAGCAGAGGCGCTCCTCCCTCGCGCAAGGTTTCCAGCAGCTTCAGAAAGTCTCCGGTACTGCCGACCATACCGGCTCCCCCGGAATGATAGGCGGCAGGGTCGAGCGCCCGTCCAGGGGAAAGCCGGAAGCCTGCTGTACCCTCCATAAATGCAAGGCTGTCCGGATTGTGCAAAGGCCGCAGACCCGGAACGTCATCAGCGTAAGCGGTGGCCAGCCGCTGCGGGTCCACTGCAAGGAAGCCGGTGTCCTTCATGCCGAGTGGACGGGTCACGAGTGCATCTATGGCTTCGCTGAGCGTGGTCCCGGTAACCCTTGCGATCACAGCCCCCAGCACATCTGTTGCGATAGAATATCTCCACTGGGTGCCTGGCGTATAGAGCAGCGGGGCTGAGGCGATCCGCCGCAGGTTCTCATCCAGCGTGATGCCGGTCTGGTCCATGCCATCGGATACCCCGGCCTGCTCATAGGAGCAGCCCTCTTCCTGAAAGAAACGGTAGGTCAGACCAGCGGTATGCGTCATTAAGTGACGGATCGTGATTACTGCGCGCTCGCCGTTCTTCAGACGTGGTTGAAACTCGGGCAGCCAGCGGTCCACCCGGTCATCAAGCTGCAAGCGGCCTTGGGCCACTAGCACCAGAGCAGCTGTAGAGGTAATGGGTTTGGAAACCGATGCGAGCCGGAATAAGGCATCCTCCCGCATGGGCTGGTTCAGTTCGCGGTTGGCAAAGCCGGCGGCCCGGCTATATATGAGCTCCCCATCTACCGCCACCTTGATGACAGCTCCAGCCAGGCGCTTGTCGGTAAGCGTCTGGTCAATTACTTTATCAATGCGTTCCGGGAGGCGGTCTGGGTTAATCGTGTTCGAATACAATATACTCAACAGTGATCATCCTTTCGTTATAGTTAAAGCAGTAATTGCTTTACTATTGTAAGTATATTATATAAAATTAGTTAACAGCCTTACATAAGGTACTAAAGCTATAACTGCCGTTCGGAGGTTAAAAACAAGGCGGTTTGCACAAAGTCCCTTAAAATTAAAGGAGTTGAATGGGATGGACCATACGGATAAGCAGATTCTGTTTCATCTTCAGAGCCAAGCGAGAATATCTATGACGGAACTCGGGAAATGTGTGGGCCTATCACAACCGGCAGTGACGGAAAGGGTTAGACGTATGGAGGAAAACGGGGTGATCAGCGGGTATCGTACCATAATCTCACCTGAAAAGATTGGAAAACATGCGGCTGCCTATATGCTGTTCCACTCCAGAGAATGTACCGCCTTCATGGATTTCTGCCGCTCCTCTCCGGAGGTCGTTGAATGTTACCGGATCAGTGGAGAGCACAACTACCTGTTAAAAGTAATGGCCGATTCCACACAAGCCTTGGAGCAGTTCGGCAATGAATGCGATAAATACGGGAACTATACCATTCTAATTGTGATGTCATCGCCCATTGATCATAAATATCTTATTCCTTCGCTGGAAGGAGCAAGCACAAACCTGCTCTAGTAGAAAACAAAGGGTATGCTTCCGAAGCCAACTTGTACGAAGGGAGTACAGGAAGCAGGCGCTTTACAAAGCAATGGGCGGACCTGACCGAATGGAAATGTTTAACTCCTCCCTTTAAAGGGGAATAAAGAATAAATGCTTAAGGAGGTACATACATAGTGGAAGAAAATTTGCTGGAGCAGTTGGCGCGGTGGCATGAAGAAGATGAATTTGCCAAAATCGTAGAAGCCATTACGGACATTCCCGAACCGGACAGGGATTATGTGCTCATTGGCCATCTCGGCAGGGCGCTGAACAATCTGGACCGCTACAACGAAGCGCTGGAACAGCTGCTGGGCATTGCGGAGCAAGGGAGGCAGGACCCCATCTGGCACTACCGGGTGGGGTATGCCTATTACTATCTGAAGCAATACGATCAGGCCGTCCGCGAATTTGAGCTTGCCGATGAGCTGGAGCCTGGAGATGAGGCGGTTCTTCAGCTGCTTGACTGGAGCCGCCGGGCGGCCGGGCGGGAGGCGCGGGAACAGCAGCGTTTTGCGGCTGCGCAGTCCAGCGGTGGAGGACGTTCCGGCGGTGGGCGCTTTGATCCCGGGAGTTCGTTGACTTCTGGGAGGATAGCGACTATGCGCTGGAGTCGTATGTGTCCGAGCCGCCCACGGACGAGCTGATTGCCTCTGTGGAGCAGGAGCTGGGGTATAAGCTGCCGGCTTTTTATATTGAGATGATGAAGCAGCATAACGGGGGCGTTCCCCGTGACACCTGTTTCCCTACGGAGGAAGGCACCTCTTGGGCCGAAGACCATGTGGCCATTACAGGCATTATGGGTATTGGACGGGAGAAGACCTATTCGCTGTGCGGAGATTTAGGCAGCCGGTTCATGATTGAAGAATGGGGATATCCCGATATTGGCGTGGTGTTCGGGGACTGCCCGTCCGCAGGACATGATGTGATTATGCTGGATTACCGGGCCTGCGGCAGGGAAGGGGAACCGGCAGTGATCCACGTGGATCAGGAAGCCGATTACGAGATCACCTTTCTCGCCAAAGACTTCGAGAGCTTTGTACGCGGGCTGGTGAACGAAGAGGTCTTCGATACGTCCGAGGAGGACAAGGCGGACGATCTGCGAAAGGTAGCTCATGGGGCCTTCTCTCCCCTGCTTGCGGAGCTGTGCGGCAAAGTCACGGAGATAGAGAACATCGAGGGCATAATCCGCAAGATCTGTACGGCTATTGTTGAAGAAAAAGGGCATTTTTCTCTCCATGCTGATGAGCGGTCTACGTTGATGTACGATGTGCAGTTCTGGCTATACACCAAAGCTTACCCGGATACGAACCGTGGAGAATACCTGGAGGCCTATTCCAAAATGATCGCGTTCGGCGGCGAATTCGGAACTGGCGGCTATGCGCCGGCGTTCATTTCCGATTGGCTGGATGACCGCATCCGGTCGGGAATGATCGTAGAACGGGGTGGCGCGCTTGCCTTCACGGACGAGGCCAAAGAGGAACTGCTGCACAAGCTGAAGAACGTTGCCGTGCCCGCTGCCGGAAATGTTGCCCCGTTCATCCTGGTGGAGCAGGAGAATGGCGGAATGTCCGTCATTCTGAATGTGGGCACCTACTTGGCCGATCTGTTCGAGTCCCGGGCAGAAGAAGGCTTCGAAGGCAACGGCTACGACTGGGCCTCCCTGGCGGCCGTATATCTGGAAGAGCAAATGCCGGAGCTGGCAGAGACCGTTCATTTTGACCCGGAAGCCGATATGTTCTGCGCATACTCCGGCAATAGGGAAGCTATCCTTAAATTTGCCGCCGGGTTCAAAAAAGCCTGCGAAGATGAGTCCCTGATCCGGGACCTGTTCTCCCGCGCTGAGCTGGACTGATAATTCCCCTGTGGCCGGGCTTTGGCCGCCTATTATCTGTCTTCTTCGACTGAAACAGTGCCGTCCTTATGCAAGGACGGCACTGCCATTTCTGCTTACCCATTCCGTGAACACAACAAAATCCTTCTCCACCTGATCGGCATACCCATAAGCCCACCGGGAGAGATAACGGGCAAAAGCATCCGGGTCCTGTCCCATGGCCTTGGCGATTTCCTCCTCGCTATGATAAGGAAGAATCCCCTGGTCTACATCTATATCGGCCCGGGCATGCATTTTGGCGGTCAGGCAGCCCATCCCCTCAAGTACCCGGTTCATATCCTCTGGACTGGAGATGTCTTTCAGCTTCAGTCTTTTTTTATAAGGCGAACGTTCTCTCACATAAAAATGTCTTCCCTCCAGCGTAAGAAAACCCAGATATGGATCGGCCTTGTGGTGCATGGCCTGCTGTGTCGCTGTAACACGCTTCCCCTGATGTCCAAAATACTGCCAGAAGGATTCGGAATAGGGCATGAAATAAGCCGGCACCGGCACCCGGACCTCTTTTACCTCAAGAACTGTATCGTCTGTATCCTCTTGCTCCTGTCCACCCTCAATGAGGATGTAATAGCGGTCCAGCCCAATGGAGGCGGTTCCTGAGCCATGCTTGACGGCAATGTCCTTCATCCGGTAGTGATTCTCGTCCTGGCTGCGGGAAGTGATGGTCTGTATATAGAATGCCCAGGCGCTCTCCAGAAGGGACTGTTCGGCCTGCCCCGGGACGGCCAGCTCGGAATTTTCCAGAAACACCCGGCCAGTCTGCATTTGAGCCGTAACCTTCTCCAGAAAATGTGCCTGTCTGCGTTTCTCCAGCTTGCGGAGGAGCTTTTTCACCGGACCTTTGGCCCTTCCCTCATCCATCACATAAGTGGCGGGGTTGTCCTTGCCCTGCGCGAACCGGCGGATCTGTCTGGCATAGGCCTGTACGAAGCGCTCAATACAGCTTAGCTGTTCAGCTTCACCGTAACCGAGCTGTCTGCCCACCAGAGCGATACTGCCCGCCATGCGCAGAAGATCGTAGAGATAAGAACCCACATAGCCCTCATCGAAATCATTGACATCATAGACGATCTCCCCGTCACTGCTGCGGATCGCGCCGAAGTTCTCGAAGTGCAAATCTCCCTGAATCCAGGTAGGCCGGTCCTCTGCGGTGTGGTACGGGAAATACTGGCGGGTTGTATCGAAATAGAATAAGTACGCACTGCCCCGGTAAAAGGAAAAAGCGTTCTGCGACATTTTCAAATATTTCTCCGCCCGTTTCTCCGGGCTGAGCCCCATAATGCTGCCGTCGAATTCATCGAAGATAGAGATCAGCAGATCCTTGCGCAGTTTGGTGCGGGTGCGGATGACGCCTTCGGTAATGGACTTGTCGATCATGTGAAGCCTCCTATGCCGTGATGGAATAAAGATGGGATAAGAATAAAATCATGGCGTTTGTTTTATTTTTAAAATGAATACACATACAACTTGGTTTGCAGCGTATCTCTGCAGGTGACTGTGCGGACCGGCTGCATATCCGGCAGGGCGAAAAAAACACTGATTACCACCGCCCCGGGGGAAGCTCCTGCCTGAACTTAACTGCCAGCCGCTCCATCGCGCGGGGGAACAAATAGCAGATGACCATATCGGCATCGGCGTACGAGCCGCGGTAGATATTGCCCCGGATGAAACGGAGCCGGCCTTGAAGCGGTTCCCCGCTGTTCCTTGTATGTGGGAGCCGCGCTGCAATCAGCGCTAGCAGCTGCGAGCCCCACAAGGGGAGGCTTGAATTCTCAATGCCGGTTAATCTTTTGCCCGGACAATGCCGGATAATATCCAGCCCCAATGTGCCCCAGCCGGACCCCGCTTCGACAATCGTGCCATAGCCGGGCACCCGGTTCACCTCTCCGGCAACCGCCAGCCTTGCAGCCTTCGAGGCGGGCATCGGGGAGATCCCGTTCCTCCAGGTGTCTACGACGATCCACATCACAGACAGGAGTACGGCAAGTGCCAGAAGCCAGGTAATGATTTGGAGGATGAGCATGTAATCCGTTCCTCTCTTTACACTCTATGAACAGAATTTCAATGTTTCTGTTATTATAAATCCCCTGCGGCTGCATCACCAGCATAAGTGTTCTCAGCAAACTCTAACCTTCCTGCAAAGTCTTTCTGTTACATGGAAACCCCGCAGCAGAGTGTTGCCGGCTAGTATAGTGGAATTAGTATACTTAAATGGTGCGACTTTCAACTGGATAAGTAATTTTTAAATATTCCTTGACAGGAATATTCCTATTGGGGTATATTACTGGTGTACCCAAACAATAATCTAATGCTTCACTAAAGGAACATCAGAATGATGGACACAATGACATTTAGCGCGTTAGCCGAACCCACCCGCTTGCGGATGGTGGAAGTGCTGAAGAACGGACCTCTGAGTGTAGGCGAGATTGCCGAACAACTTGGGCTCCGCCAGCCCCAGGCTTCGAAGCATCTGCGCGTCCTGCTGGAGGCCGGACTGGTTGAGGTAGAGGCAGCCGCTAACCGGCGGAATTACAGGCTGCGGACGGAGCCGCTGCAGGCACTGGATGCATGGCTTGAAGCCTACCGGAAAATGTGGAATGAACGTTTCGACAATCTGGATGAGTACCTGCGGTACCTGCAATCCAAAGACACGGAATAACAATGAACGTTACTTACAGGAGGGAATTGAAATGTCCAAAATGATTTCCAGAGTAGAAGGCCTTGAGCTGGTTCTTGAACGTGTATTCGATGCACCCCGCGAGCTTGTATTCAAAGTATTCTCCGAGGCGGAGCATTTGAAGCAGTGGTGGGGCCCGCGCGGCTGGATTGTTCCCGTTTGCACCGTAGATTTTCGTCCGGGCGGCATTTGGCATTACTGTATGAAGTGTGTCGACGAGAAGCAGGGGGACTTCTTCGGAATGGAGTCCTGGGGCAAAGGGGTCTACCATGAAATTGTTGACGGGGAGAAAGTCGTCTACACCGATTACTTCTCGGATGCGGAAGGCAATGAAGCCGAAGGCATGCCGTCCACACTGGTTACGATGCTCTTCGAAGAATATGACGGGAAAACAAAGCTGGTAAGCCGTTCGAAATATGACTCGGCTGAAGCGCTCAAGACGGTACTGGATATGGGTATGGAGCAAGGCATTACCGAAACCTGGGACCGCCTCGAAGAACATTTACAGTCGATTAAATAGGCAAGAGCAACTCGAAATGAATTTCCTCCCGGGGATTCCCCGGCTCCCGTTTCTTTTGAACCCGTTTGGAAATAATGGTGGGGAGGAGGCGGGAAAATGAACTATGCAGAGATTCTCATGAGAACCATTCTATCGGTGGGCCTGCTGTTGCTGATTCCCAGAATACTAGGCAAGCAGACCCTTTCCAATATGACGTCCAACGATTTCGTGATCAGTATTACGCTTGGCTCCCTGGCGGCAAATCTGGCGTTCAATGTCAGTCTGAAATTCACCTATCTTGTCCTGTCCATTGTTGTTATAACGGCTACCTCGTTCCTGCTCTCCTTCATTGCCCTCAAAAGCCGCCGCCTGCGCAGCTGGATTTCCGGTTCTCCCACGGTCCTGATCGAGGAAGGCAAAATCATGGAAGCCAACATGCGGAAGATCCGCTATACCATGGATTCGCTGGACCAGGCGCTGAGGAAGAAGGAGATTTTTAATATTGAAGAGGTTGATTATGCCGTGCTTGAGGATAACGGACAGGTTTCTGTTCTCAAGAAGGAAGCGTACCAGTCCGTCACGAAGCAGGATCTGGGGCTGGTGCTGAAACCGCAGGTTTTTCCCGTGGAGCTGATTATGGACGGCAAGCTGGTGGAGGACAATCTCAAGCAGCACGGCCTGACCCGGGAGTGGCTGGAGAAGGAGCTGGACAAGAAGCAGAAGGGGAAGACGCTGGCAGATGTATTCTATGCGGTAAAAGGCACGCAGCAGCAGCTCGTGTTCGATTTCTACGAGGACGGGCTGCAGCAGCCGCTGGATCGGGAGTAGCCATGGGAGCGTTAAGCGGAAACCGGAATAAGTCTTGCAGCTGGCGCAGCAATACAAACCGGGGAAGCACAGGCTTCCCCGGTTTTTTGGCAGCCCTGTAATGTAGATGCAGGAGCCGGTTGCGGCGGTTCTGTTTTACCACGCGTAAACCCCGTTAATATCCAAAAACTCCCCGTTGTGGCGTTTACCATCCGTAGCGTAGCCCACAATAATCGCTGCCCCGGCTTCTTTGGATTTTCCGCCTTCAGCATTGCCGTTTAAGTCAGTCTTCGTAAACCCCGGAGTTACGGCGAATACCTGAGCTTTGCTGTTTTTTAATTCTATGGCCATGGCTACCGTCATCGCATTGTTTGCCGTTTTGGAGGAATTGTAGTCGAACGCATTCAGCGCGTGTTCCGCATTGTGCATAAAGTGCAGTGACGCCATATCGGTGGAGACGTTCACAATCGTTCCTTCATTTTCTGTAATTAAAGGGAGAAGACGCTGATTCAAGCGGAAGGTTCCGAAGAAGTTCACTTCAAAGGCCTCCCGCAAATGCTCTTCCTGAGTATTGCTGAACGAGCTGGAGAAAGCGCCCGGCATACCTGCATTGTTAATTAAAAGTGTTAACCCGGGGTAGTTGTTCCGGAGGGTACCCGCTGCCTGTTCAATACTCTCCAGACTTGTCATGTCAATCTGCAGGAACTCCACATCCAATCCTTGGCTGGTTAATTCAGCAACTGCTGCTTCCCCCGTTCGATGCTGCGTGCGCCAAGCAATACTTTCCAGCCCGCTTCACCAAGCTGTCTGGCGATTTCGAATCCAATCCCTTTATTCGCACCCGTTACCAAAGCAATTTTTGTCATGGTTATCCTTCTTTCTGCGGAATAGTATCTATCTACAATTCGTAGCTTACTATGCTACACTAAGTGTAGGTCAACACTAAATGTCAGGAAGTGATCATCATTTTTACGATAGGACAAGTCGCCGCAAAAGTAGGGCTCAACATAGGGGCAATCCGTTTTTATGAGAGAAAGGGTCTGCTCGATCCGGTTGTCCGCAACGAACAGAACAATCGGCTGTATACCGATGACGAGATTAATTGGCTGATTTTTCTTAGGTGTCTGCGTGAAACCGGAATGAGTGTTGAGGAGATTAAGAAGTACTACGACATGGTCAAAGCCGGAACATCCACCTTGCCGGAGAGAATCAAGCTCATCCAGGACCAGAAACAAGCCCTGCTGGACGATATAGACAAGAAAAAGGCCCAACTCGTCCACTTGGAGCACAAGCTTGAGCGCTATTATCGCGGGGAGAATTATTAAAAGCTCGGACTGGGCTAAAGCCAGCATTCAATTGCACTTTCTGCAACAGATGATCCTTAAATCAGCGGGAAAATGGAATCTGTTGCACTCTGTACAGCAGAATCGGGCGAAAAAGTCGCTTTTGGCTCCAAATCAAGAAATCTACTGCACGAACTGCAGCAGAATGCGATTCGCCGCAAGAATCTTAGCTTTCTATTGTACAAAGTGCAATCACACAGAAAGTGAATCCAATTCCTATATAGATAGATTTATTCCCAGCAAGCGGTTAATTTATTGATAAAATCATCGAAGCTATGAATAGAAGATAACAGATTAACATTTTTATCATCCGTTAATATGGTCGCAAAAGCATCGAAGACATCGCGGAATATTTTTCGATCCTCTCCGCTTACGGTGAGTAATAATACAATTTTCACGGTAGAAGTATCCCATTGAATTCCATTTGGATTCAAATAAATGAACATACCTGTTTTGCGGGAGTCCATTTTTATCGCATGAGGAATAGCAACGTGTCCGAACGCAGTAGATGACATGGCTTCCCGTTCCATAATTTTGCAAAAGAAATCATCGTCCGTATAACCGTCTTGATTCATAATTTGACATATAAAACGTAAAACGCCTTCTTTATCAGACAGTTTTGTGGAGTTGCAAAAATGTCTTTCGTCTAAGAAAGATTTGATATTGATCTTAAATTGATTTTTCTTTTTCTGTTCTTTTAATTCAAATATTTTGTCCGATACTTTTTCCCGGTCGCTTTCGATAAAAAATGGGGTAATCACGACATAGGGCACTTCCGGAATCTTATGCAATTGGGTGGAAGAAATAATAAAATCACTTGTTGCATGATTCAAATCGCTCTCATCCGTTACAATCGAATGAATCGAAATATCATCGCCAAAATACTGCTGTAATTTATTGATGATCTGCACATTCATATTGTAGTAAAGCGGAAACAGCACTGTGCACGAGATTTTTACGTTCGATTGCCGTTGCAATTCAATGGCATACCCCAGGTGAAAAGCTAAATAAGCAATTTCATCATCGCTAATGATATAACCGGTTCGTTCTTTAATCACATGTGAAGCATGAACAGCGCAATCATAAATGAGCGGGCATTCTCTTTTGATCGTGTTCGTTAATGGATTTTTCGTTGAATGATGATTTTTTAATCTCATTAAAAGGTTTTTTACATGTAGTGTAAAACGAGTAATAAAATCAGAATCGGCGATACTGATATAGTAATACTTATCCAGGTCAACGGCTATTTCACTTACCAAATCAATACAATCTTTACCGGCAATGTTTTCCAGGTCGCTTACTTCAATTTGCGTAAAGTTAACATTAGTTCCGTTACTCGAAATTAAGAGAGCCAAATCCGTTATTTCTTCTTCTGAATATTGGATATGAAAATAGGATTCTAATTTAGAGGCTATTCCTTTAGCTATTAAATATGCGGTGTTGTCTATATTGTAATTCAAGGTTTTATTTAAAAACTGAAAATCATGCTTCATTCTATCTAAGGCAATGGTGATGTGGATAATCACATTGGTTAGATAAAAATCATTGGTAAAAAAGTGATGGGCAGAAAAGGTTTCAACCACGACTTTCCGAATGTAATCGATATCTAGCTCTTTATAAAATCCTTTGATTTTATCAATGTCAATAAAACTTCCGTTGGCCTCTTCGTACAAGATACTGCTCATTAGCTTGCGCTTGTCTTTTTCTTTTCCTTGCAACCCAATATAATCCTTGATCAACTGCAATTCCAAGTTATTTTTGGCAAGTTTTTCTTTGATAAGTTTTAAATCAAGTCTAAGCGTCGAATCGCTGATAAAAAGTGCGTCGCTTAAATCATAGATAAGAATGGGCTCATTAGTGTGTACCAGCTTTTTCAGAATATAAGCGATTCTTTCAGATTGGGTTTGAGGAATTGCTTTTTTTTCGTTTGTTAGAAATGTATTTATTTTATCAGTATCGACTTTATATCCTCTATTGGAAGATATGATTAATCCTTGATGAATATTATTGATCTCACTTATATAAGATTTGACGGTACGTTTAGAAACGCCGTATTTATCTGCTAAATCTTGTGATGAAAGCCATTCATTATGATATGTGCTTAAATATTTAATTAAATCAATATACTGCGTTTTCATGAATTATTCCTCCCTTAAAATGTTGCACCATAGTAGTGTAGTTTTTTATTTGAGACCGTTTTAGGGTTTGTATTATAGTTTGGTTGTAACAAAGATAGCGCTGTCAAATCATTATAAATAAAGGCTAGGAGGATTACCATGGGAAATATAAAAGAAACGTTAAACGTGTTGTTAGTTTGCGGATCCGGAGCAAGTTCCGGTTTTATGGCTGCCAATCTTCGCAAGGCCGCTAAAAAGAGAAACCTGAATATGGAGATCAAGGCCAGAGGGGAAGCGGAAATCGAAAATTACATCGATGATATCGATGCTTTATTGGTCGGCCCCCACTTGGCGTATATTATGGATGACATCGAGGAACTTACCAAAGATACCGATGTCAAAGTGCTCTTAATGAAGCCCTCTTACTATTCCACGTTGGATGGGGAAGCAGCCTTGGATGATTTGCTGAGTGAATTGAACAGCTAAAAGGGGATAAGAACAATGAATAAATTAATGGAATGGCTGAAAAACGACTTTTCTCCGAAGATGAATAAAGTCAATAACAATGTATGGATCATTACGCTCAAGGATTCGGTCATGCAACTATTGCCTTTCATTCTTCTGGGATCGGTATTTTGCCTGCTCACCATCCCCGGCGATGTCTATCAGATCAAAAATTACCCCAATTTTTGGGTTCTGTTTGGATGGACGATGGGAATGCTTTCGCTGTTGATTTCCTTCCTGATTCCGTTTAATTTGATGGAGAAAAAGAAGTTAAGAAAGCAGCGCTTTATCGCTGGATGCACCAGTTTGATTGTATTTCTGATGATCATTACTCCTCAGGTTGTCAAAGACGGTGCAGTCGGTTTTTCGCATAGTTCATTGGGAAGCGGAGGCATGTTCGTTGCCATCATCGCCGCTCTTTTCACCGGATATATTATGAGTCTGTTCGGAAAATTCTCATTTTTCAAAGAGGATTCCGTCATCCCGGACTTTGTCAGAGCCTGGTTTGATTCCATGCTCCCCATCGGAATCACTTTGGTTACAGCCTGGCTGTTGGTCGATATCGTTCATATTGATATATACAACATCATTTTAAATATCTTTATGCCGTTGGCCAATGTGGTGGAGACGCCTTGGGGATTCATGCTGATTATATTTATTTACTGTTTCCTATATTCGATGGGAATATCCAGTTGGGTGTTAACCCCGGTCACCAAACCGATTTTTCTGGCAGCCATCACAGCAAATGCAACCATGGGGGCGCATAATCTCGTAACGTCTGAAACCATTTTTTCCGCATATTTGTTTGTAGGCGGTGTGGGCTGTACGTTGCCCCTGGTTATTATGCATGCGTTCTCTAAAAGCACCAAGCTAAAAGCGCTGGGCCGGGCAAGCTTTATACCCTCCATCTTTAATATCAACGAGCCTTTGGTATTCGGTTCGATCGTATGGAACCCCTTATTGATGCTGCCGATGTGGATTTTAGGGATCATCTTGCCAGCGCTCGTTTGGATAGGGACGAAAGTCATTCCTTTCGGCTCCACCCCGAAAGTGATCTTCGATCTGTGGTATGTTCCTTTTCCGATCTCCACGTGGATTACGACAGGGACTGTCACAGGTATTATTTTGATGCTTATCTGCGTCGCGGTAGCTACACTGATTTGGTATCCATTTTTCAAAACCTATGAAAAACAAGAACTTGAAAAAGAATTGCCGCAAGCTAATTAATCTATTAAGGAGACTTTATTATGACTTCTGAAGAAGTGGCTCAAGATGCGATGCAAATCATTTTGCACGCAGGGGAAGCAAGAAAGCATTGTACGGATGCGCTTAAAGATATTGAAAAAAGCGACTTTGCCGGGGCTAAGGAGAAGATGAAATTAGCCAACGCGGAAATTGTCATCGCTCATCGCGTGCAAACGAATTGCATCCAAAAAGAAACCGAAGGAGCAAAAGGTGAGTACTCCGTTTTATTTGCCCATGCGCAAGACACGTTAATGACAATTTATAGTGAAATTAATATTGCCAAGCGGTTAATTGATATTTTCGAGAGCGTTAATCACAGACTGACCCAACTGGAAATGATCAATAAATAATCAATAAATAATGAAAGGAAGTAATAAAATGAAGACCATTCCAACAGGATTCCCCTCTGATTTTTTATGGGGGGAGCCGTTGCCGCCAATCAACTCGAAGGTGCTTACAATGTGGACGGAAAAGGCTTAAGCGTAGCAGATATTAATGAATATTTGGATGGCATTCCTTTAGATAAGAAGTCGAATTTGGAGCTGACTACGGACTATATTAAAGAAGCCATTAAAAGCGAAGGCCGGATTTTCCCGAAACGTTGGGGAATTGATTTCTATCACACCTATAAAGAAGACTTGAAAATGTTAGGGGAACTGGGACTCAAAACCTTCCGCACCTCGATTAACTGGACAAGAATTTTTCCGAATGGCGACGAAGCTCAGCCTAATGAAGCAGGCTTGAAATTTTATGATGACCTGATCGACGAGATTATAGCGAACGGCATGGAGCCGATGCTCACCCTGTCCCATTATGAAATGCCGCTTCATTTAACAACGGCTTATAAAGGGTGGTACTCCAGAGAGTTGATAGATTTATTTGTCCGCTTCGGCCAAGTGGTTTTTGACCGGTATCATAAAAAAGTGAAATATTGGATTATTGTTAATCAAATCAATTTGATTGATCATGAATCCTTCAACCACCTGGGCATTGCGGAGGATGTGGTGGAGGATTTGGCCTCCGCCAAATACCAAGCCTTGCATCATGAGTTTGTTGCCTGCGGCCTGATCACGAAATATGCCAAAAGTCTGGATCCAAATTTGCAAATCGGGATGATGCTGTGTGGGGGACCGGCTTATCCGGCTACCTGCCGGCCGGAAGACATCTTTGCCACCGTGCGCAGAAATCAAATGGAGTACTTTTTCTCCGATATTCTGCTTCGCGGATATTATCCGGGTTATGCTTTCCGTTATTTCGCCGACAATAACATCACTGTCGAATTTGCAGAGGGCGATGAAGAGGCACTGAAAAATACGGCGGACTTTATGTCCTTCTCCTACTACTATACCCGCATTTACGATGCGGAAAGCATGAAAAACAAAACGGGACCTTACCGCAATACCGAGCTTCCGGCCAACCCTTGGGGATGGACGATTGATCCGATCGGTCTGCGCACTTTTCTCAACCTGTTTTATGACCGGTATCAGTGCCCTATTTATATCACGGAAAACGGGATCGGTTACCATGACACCTTGGAAGAAGACGGTTCCATCCATGATCCCTACCGGGTTGACTATTACCGGGCCCATATTGAGCAAATGAAAGAGGCCATTAAAGACGGGGTGGATTTAAGAGGTTATTATGCTTGGGGCCCAATTGATATTATTAGCTGTTCTTCCTCGGAAATGAGCAAACGCTACGGATTTATTTACGTCGACCAGGATGATCACGGCAACGGTAGTAAAAAGCGTCTCAAAAAAGACAGTTTTTCTTGGATGCAAAAAGTGATCGCTTCCAATGGAGAAAACTTAGATTGAGGTTGCGCAAATTCCCGGCCCTAAGGAAATTTGGCGGACGATTGCTGGTTGTGGTCGTCGCCACGGCGTTAAGCGCTCTAGCCGTTAATTTATTTATCGAGTGCAATATAGGGTCCGATACCTTAACGGTTTTGTTGGATGGATTGCATAAAAGTCTCGGAGTTAGTGTCGGTCTTGCAAGCTTTTGCATAAGCATTGTTTTTCTGGCTGCGGGTCTATTGCTGAATCGAAAATCGATCGGTTTTTCATCCGTCATGTATTCCTTTTTGGTCGGGCCCTTGATTAACTGGATTCATCCGTTTATTGCCAATATGGAGCTGACGGATTTATCGCTATTCACAAAAATAGTCATTGTCATCCTGGCTAACTTTTGTTTCTCCATCACTTATGTATTGTTGATGAATTTTGGCAACGGCATGTATGCCATAGACGCTGTTTTGCGATATATGGAGTCAAAATTCGGATTGAGGTATGCTTTCGGCAGAATCGGCGCAGATGCCGTCTTTTTAAGCAGTGGATTCTTGTTCGGCGGGATCGTGGGGATCGGAACGGTGATCGCCTTTGCGTTAACGGGGCCGGGAACTGTACTGCTCGGAAAAATGCTATTTAAATTTAGAAGAATATATAAGTTGAGTTAAAAAAGTGATGAGTTGTATAGAAAGAGGAGACGGAAACTATGGTGAAAAAAACATTTACTGTAATTGATGAGTTGGGAATACACACGCGTCCGGCGTCAATCTTAGTTCAAGCTGCAAGCAAATATAATACGGAGATGAACATCGAATATAACGGCCGGACCGTTAACCTGAAATCGATTGTGGGCGTGATGTCTTTGGGGGTTCCGCAAGGAGCTCAAATTCAAATTGCTGCGGCTGGTTCCGATGCGGATGAGGCGATCCAAGGGATTGAAGAAGCTTTGAAAAAGGAAGGGCTCGGCGAACCATGCGAAATCATTTGAAAGGAATCGGTGCCTCAGCCGGTATAGCGATCGCCAAAGCATACCGTCTGGAGGAGCCGGAACTTCAAATCGTAAAGAAGAATGTCAATGATAAGGAAGCTGAGAAACAGCGATTAAAGCAAGCAATCATCCAGTCAAAAACAGAACTTGAAAAAATTATAGAACACGTAAACCGTGAGCTGGGTGCTGATAAAGCGGAAATTCTCATTGCTCAGTTATTGGTTTTAAATGACCCGGAACTATTAAATCCGGTTGTCGATAATATTAGTACCGAAGGAGTAAATGCTGAATTTGCATTGAAAGAATCGGCTGATAAGTTTGTTTCAATGTTGGAATCCATGGAAAACGAATATATGAGGGAACGCGCAAAAGACATCCGTGATGTAACGAAACGTGTGACCGCGCATTTACTAGGGGTCCAAATTCCCGATCCCAGCTTGATTTCCGAAGAAGTCGTTATCATCGCCGTGGACTTAACCCCTTCAGATACTGCGCAGCTAAACCGCCGATATGTGAAAGGCTTTACGACAGACATCGGGGGCCGCACTTCCCATTCGGCGATCATGGCCCGCTCCATGGAAATCCCCGCTGTCGTAGGTACAAAACAAGCTGTTTCAATGATTGAAAACGGGATGATGGTCATTGTTGACGGTTTGGAAGGTGAAGTCATCATTGACCCGTCATTAGAAGTCATTGCTCTATATGAAACGAAAAAAGTAAAATACGAAGCGCAGAGAGCACAGTGGGCGAATGTAGTTCATGAGCCGACGGTGACTAAAGATGGCGTGCATGTCGAACTGGCCGCAAACATCGGTACACCGGCTGATGTTAAAGGGGTGCTGGACAATGGCGGAGAAGCGGTAGGGCTGTATCGTACGGAGTTCCTTTACATGGGCAGAGACCGGCTTCCGACAGAGGAAGAGCAATTTAATGCTTATAAAACCGTGCTTGAAAAAATGGACGGAAAGCCGGTTGTTGTCCGTACGCTGGACATCGGTGGAGATAAAGAGCTGCACTACTTAAATCTGCCGAAAGAAATGAACCCGTTTTTAGGCTTTAGAGCGATTCGTTTATGCCTGGAGGAACAGGATATTTTCCGTACACAATTACGTGCATTATTACGTGCTGGCAGCTATGGAAACCTGAAAATCATGTTCCCTATGATTGCAACAGTTTCTGAATTCAGGGAAGCCAAAGCCATTCTTATGGAAGAAAAAGAAAAGCTTGCTGCCAGTGGCGTAAAAGCAGCGGATAACATTGAAATCGGCATGATGGTTGAAATTCCGTCTACAGCTGTAATGGCGGATCAATTTGCCAAAGAGGTTGACTTCTTTAGCATTGGAACCAATGATTTGATCCAATATACCATGGCTGCCGATCGTATGAATGAACGTGTATCCTATTTGTATCAACCCTATAATCCAGCGATTTTACGGCTGGTTTCAATGGTCATTGATGCGGCGCATAAAGAAGGAAAGTGGGTTGGGATGTGTGGAGAAATGGCAGGCGACCCGATTGCCATTCCTCTCCTGGTTAGTTTAGGGCTTGATGAGTTCTCCATGAGTGCAACCTCAATCCTTCCGGCACGTGCACAAATCAAAGAGCTGACAAATGAACATGCAACAAGCGTTAAAGAGGCCGTTCTATCTATGAAAACTTCAGAAGAAGTTATTGAGTATGTAAAAAAGACCTTCTATATCCATCAGGTGTAGCCGGATTCGATAGCCTTTTTCCAACTAGTGCTGGCGAAGAAGCAGTTGAGCAGTGCTAGTTGGAAAAAGGGAACTTATTTCTCCCCAAAATCAACAATTGTGAGATTTAAGTGGAAAAAGGAAACTTAATTGGGTCATATTACCTCATCAGGAGCGAAATGAGCTGAATTAGTGTACCGTTTTCCACTTATCCTTCGGAGAACAGGGCGCTCGAGCAAATTAGTTAACCTTTTTCCACTTGGACAGTTCTTTTTACAATTCCAGACATATCCATAGCAGCAATCACTTCCCGATTGATTTCAGTGATTACTGCTATTTCCTCTGTACTCCTATCACTTATTAAGGTCATATGCTCATCTAACGCCTTACGGCAGTCGGTTTCATCCTCAAAACGAAAAATTTCTACAGCCGGAATTTGGAAGGCGGTTATTATTTTCTCCAGAGTCTTCATATTGTGCCTCGCTCTACCCCAACTATGAATATAACGAAGAGATGCTTCTTGCTTTTCTTAGTCTACCTGCGGTAATAGCACTCAAACTTGTACTCCAATTGAATGAGAAGCCTAAGAAAGTCTCAAAATATTTCAAATTTTTAGATTTTTTGTATTGCGATTACTTTGTAAAAATAGTAAAATTTTAACAAGTAGTCGTACTTTGCCTACAATATATTTTAAATGAGGTGGCTTATGAGATTGAAAAGAAGAGTTATTTTGATGTTGACTGCTACTATGTTATTTTTGTGCTGTGGAAGTGTAAGTGCATCATCTGAATATGAATCTTATGGTTATACGAAAGAAGAATTGTCTTTTAGACAGCAATTCGGATTGAATGCAGATATCAACAAGGTAGATTCAAAAGAACACAATGTAATGGTTGAATCTAAGTTTGGAGTCAGGTTGACAAAATTAGAGGAAGAGCTGCTTATTCAACGGATCAATCATCAGGCTCAAAAACTCCCCCTTAGTTAAAGATTATCTGGATAAAAATATAAGAGATGGGCTTGTTTTTATTGATCAAAAATCTGGAGGGATTGTGAATATCGGCATTAAAAACATTGAAAATAGGGACCAATACGAATCTGAATTAAAAAAAATATATGGTGACTCCAGTTTAATAAATGTTTTTGTTACAAAATATTCTGAAAAAGATTTGAACGATCTTAATGAAAAATTGATTTCTTTGATAAATACTGATTTTAACGGAGTTACAATTACAGATACGTTAGTGGATTTAACAGAACAAAAGGTACAGGTGGGCGTGAAGGATTTTAATGAAACAAAAAGGAAAGCATTAGAAGAGGCCTTTGCTCCCGACATATTGTCTATAAGGAAGTCTGCTGTTGTTTCGGATGATGTTGACAGAAATTCAACTTATAATCCTCTCCAAGCAGGAACTAAGATAGTGAATAATAATCAAGGTAGTTATTGTTCCATCGGATTTTTGACTACATCAAACTTTATTGTCACCGCTGGCCATTGTGGAACTGCCGGGAACAATTTCAGTCAAGGCACTAATAATGTTGGTGCGATGGGTGCGAGAGTCTATCAAGGAAGTGTTGATGCTGCAATGATAGGAACAACAAGTTTGTCCTATTCTAATGATCTCTATACATCTACCAGTAGAGGAGGATATTTTGATACTGTTCAGGCAAACGACTTTACAGGAAATATGGTTTGTATGTCTGGGGCTTCATCAGCCACTAATCCAGTATCGTGTGGTGTAATATTGAGTAGATCTGTATCATATAGTATTGATAATCTAAGGTCGGCTAGCTACACGTCTGCACCAGGAGACAGTGGTGCACCAACTTATTATAGTACTGTACTAATGGGAGTTAATAAAGGTCGCCACAATGGGAACGCTGTATATTCGTATATCCAAAACGTATTGAATGCTTTACCAGTGCAACCAACTTTAAATTAATCCCGTAAAATCAAAGGAGAAATCCATGGTTCATAAAAATAGTACCTTTAAGAGGACTCCTATTTTAATTTTTATTTGTTTGTTCTTATTCACTTCATGTAATAAGGATGTTGAAATAGTTATTGGAACCGTACACACAATAGATGTAGAGAATAAAAGGATACTGGTGATACCTCACTTAAAAGAACAAGACCTGAACAAGAATTACAAAGAAATTCTTAATTCTAGTGAATACTCTCAGGCCATTTGGGTAAATAAAGTTTCACCTTCTAATTATAAACAAGGTGATGAAATTGAAATATCCTATACAGTAAGTGATGATTCATTTCCAGCACAAGTAACCGCCAATAAAATCACTGAAATTAAAAATTGATTCCAAAGAATAAAATCTAGTATGTGGGAGCGTCGTTTCCAAAAGAAGCGGCGCTTTTTGGTGTGAAGTAGATCAGTAGACTTTTTAATGTTTGTTTTCTTCCCATTCCATAACGGTCTTCAAAACATTCAAAGCCATATTTTGATCCTCCACCGAACGTTCAACAAGCAGTTCTACAATTTGTCCAAGAGCGTCTTGTCTCTCCAATGGCCCTATGTATCTGAATAACTCTTCTAACGATATGTCTAACCCTCCAACCACTTTCTCTAATGTCTCAAGGGTAAGGTTCTTTTCTCCGCGTTCAACTTGCCCCACATAATTCGTATGTAAACCTGACCGTTCTGCAAGCTGCTCTTGCGAAAGGTTCATTTCTTTACGTAATCTTCGAATGCGTTCTCCGATTCTTTTTACAAGCTCTGACTTGTGTTCATCTGGCATCTTGGCTCACCTCATGAGAGCAAAAAAGACTAAAACGAAATAATGTTTTGGCTTCTATCTGTTTCTTCTTCGGTGTTAAATTCATTTTATTCAGTATTCTTGTCTCCAGACATATCTATAGCAGCAATCACTTCCCGATTGATTTTAGTGATTGCTGCTATTTCCTCTGTACTCCTATCACTGATTAAAGTCATATGCTCATCTAACGCCCTGCGGCGGTCAGTTTCATCCTCAAAACGAAAAATTTCTACAGCCGGAACTTGGAAGGCGGCAATTATTTTCTCCAGAGTCTCCAAAGAAATGTTACGGTCTCCTCGTTCAACTCCACCTATGTAACTGTAATGAAGCGATGCTGCTTCGGCTAGTTGTTCTTGTGTCCATCCTTTTGCTTTTCTTAGCTCGCGTATCCGATTTCCTACACTTTCTGGTAAATTCATGATATCACCTCCACTTAAGGTTAGAAGAGGTGCGCTAACCATTACAGATCATCAAGTAAAAACTAATTCCTCAATTAATTGTACTTAAAAGTACTATTTATATTGACCAAATATATATTCGGCTATACAATTAACTGAAAATGGATAAAAAAGGAGGCCTCACCCGTGCGCCCTTCCATTCTGAAATCACTCAAGCCGGATATGGCTAGGGACTCCATATACCGCTATGCCGAGCTTGGATGGATGGAGGACTTGGGGGAGGAAGGGGAGGAAATCGCCGAGGAGTTCAGATATTTGGCCCGTGCCAACCTGTATATTGTGGAGATTCTGTCCGGCAAAACGGAACTGCTGGAGCAGTATGCCCTTTTCTTGCAGGATAATCCCGAGGAGCTGTTGCCGGGGCTTGGGACTATATTGCAGGCTGCAGTACAGTATGGTCTTAATGTGGATAATCTGCTGGATACGTTCGCGGAGCAGAGTGCCGGATTTGGGGACTATGAGGATGCAGGCAATCTCTCGCATTATTTCAGCTATTGTTATCACTTTGCGTTATATCATAAGCGGGCAGGCAGATTGCAGGAGGCGCTGGAATGGACGATACAATCTTTAAGACTGGCCCATCAGTCCAGGCATGACGGGAATTTCAAGCGCTGTCTGGCGTTGTTCGAATCGCTGCGTGAAGGAGTGATCGAAGAGCAGGCTCGGCGATATCATGAGGTGCTGACGGGGTGTCTGGGACAGGTTGTTTTGAAGCTCCCGGAACTGCATCATGCGGGTGTATAGGTCAAGTTGTTTTCTTTTTCAGCAAAAGAAAGATAATGCCGCCCCAAATAAAACCACTTATAATGCCCGCCAATACAGATTTGAGAATGCTGAGTGTAATACCCGGGCAATAGCCCCAATACATAAATATGTTGTTATCTGATGGATTCGCCTTCTATGAAACGTTAATCTCTCTTTTACTTAATTTCTTAAATGCAGAGTAATCCTGATCGGACTTAATAAAACTTAATATTTTTTCGGCGCATTCTGTTGGACTCAACTCTCCAGTATTTACTTCAAGGTCATATTCAGTAAAGGAATATATTTTGTCGTACTGGGAATTTGCTAGTCCAATCTCACGGTCTCCTCTGATTTGCTCTCTTCTTGTGAGTTCTTCTTTCGAGCATAATACGCCTACAAACAATGTAGGATGATCAAAAAATAGATCAAGGAAATCATTAAACCGCTTGTCATTGTCGATTACGGTATCGACGATGACATTCAAACCCATTTCTGAAAACAATTTAATTGTTGCATAGTACACTGAGATTATGGGATCAAAAAGTATTTGTCCGACATCTTTCACTTCTCTTGTAGGTTCAATATCCGGGTATTTATTATCAATAAAATCATTGTAATTACCAAAAAAATCATCTATGGATAAATGATGAAAAGGAATCTCTTTCTGATTTTTCAGTTCCATAGAAATACTAGTCTTTCCTGAACTTGAAGTTCCGTTCAACAACACAATAAGTCCTTGCTTCAAACGAATCACCCTCACATATAAGACTTGCGTATCATTCAGACAACGTTATATTCACAAAGTTCATTAAATTATTCAAATGATACAATATTCGACTGCCGTTGAGTTTCCAATTTATTGAACTAGCATTCCTTGTTAACGTAGTGCGGCATGCCTTTTTTTATAATACTCGATAATTGAAGCATGTGGAATTTCGCCTACCTCTCCTACCAAAGTACGAAAAGCCATGCCGTGTCCAGTAATGATCACCTTTTGAAATTCGAGATATTTGTCAATTACCTTCTCCATAAGGTTCTTCAGTAGTTCTTTAGTTTCCCAAAGCTTGTTTATCCCAGGAGGATAGACTCCATGATTAGCATCATAATCGTCCCCCAGTTCTTTAAGCCTCTCGTACAATATTACCATAATTCCCCTCCCGAACCACGACACACAGTTGTCCGATTTCCCCTCTTATAATGAACCTATCTTAAAGGATAAGGGGACGAGAGGTATGGATGGAATCGTTAGACATGATGTGAATGAGGAGTATGCGTATTCCGGATTTGTGGAGGCGGGGGATTTTGTGTTTCTCAGCTTCTGTGTAGGCAATGTGGGGGGAACGGTGGAGGAGCAGGTGGAAGGTGCTCTGGATGATATGAGTAGCCGCTTGCAGCAGGTGGGGCTGGGGCTTGCGGATGTGGTGAAGCTGGATATTTTGCTGCGGGATGTGTGGGATATTCCGGTGATGGAGGCGGTGTTCAAGCGCAGATTCCAGGGCAGGTATCCGGCGCGGAAAACCATTTCCACGGAGTTCGCACATGTCGGCGGGCCGGATGGGCTGAAGGTGCAGATGGATGGAGTGGCGTATCGTCCACGCGCTTAGCGTTTGGAGGTAGGAAAAAATGCACCCAATATGAACAGCAGCTCCTCCTGTACGGAGTGAGCTGCTGTTTGGGATGCCTTAAAGTGGCAGTGGGGTGGAAGAATATAACATTAACACACCTTACGGATTTATAAGCACCCGATGAACGCCTTGGCTTCCTCCCGGTGCGGTTCCAAGATATAAATATCCTCCCTGGCTTACGGCAGTAGTGATGCCATACAATGTTCCTTCAGGATCATGCCAGCTGCTCACAAGTTCCCCTTCGGGTCCATATTCCGCGACCAGTCCATGCTTCACCGGCGCACTGGCTCCATTTAACAAGGATTGTGGGACTTTGGACATTGTAGCCGCTAACCAGGGATGGCTATGCATGTAGTCGGCAAAAGGCAAACGGGTTGTGAATACCCCTACCCAGAAATGTCCCTGCGCATCACGTGTGATGTTGTCCGGGAATCCAGCAATATTGTCTGCAAAAATATCCGAGGTGCCCTGCTTGGCCCCCTTCAGCCAGTATCGGGTCAACTGATAATGATACGATTCGGCCACGAGCACGAAGTCTTCTTCAGCAGACAAGGCTACCCCATTGGCAAAATATAAGTCCCGAAGTAAAACGGTCGTCTGCTTGGTCTGCGGATCATATTTCAGCAATCGTCCATGCGGTTTGTTCTCGGCAATTTCCTTGAACATGACCTTGCCATAGTTAGAGGTATCAGAGAAATAGATCGATCCGTCTTGCGCGATGTCTAGCTCGTTCGCCAGGTAGATGGGCCCTCCCTCTACTTCTGTGGTTAGTACTTGAATATTTCCCTCCGGGTCAATCGACAGCAGCCCTTTTTGAATATCTGTCACAATGAGATTCCCCGCCGCGTCGAATTTCAGTCCGTTAGGTGTTCCATGGGTATCGGCGAACACTTCAGCTGGCTGCGCTTTACCTGCCGTGTCAAAGGCTACTCTGTAAATTTTGCCGTCGGAGTCCCCCGTATACAGTCGTCCTTTGGTATCAAAAGTAATGAATTCCGGGAACTTGGCGCGGTCTGTAACCAGCTCAGCCGAGCTGAGCTTGCTGTTTTCTTTCCAGGGTCCCTCTTTCTCAAAGGAAGGGGCGGCAGGTGCAGACCATAACGCTGGATCTACCGGAGCAGGTATCAGCAGAAAAACAGCGATTCCCAGCACAATTACCCCGAGCAGGGCCAAGCTCCATCTGCCGGCTTTTTGACGTGTTGAACGTTTGCGTTGCTTTGGTTCTGTGGACATTATAAATCCTCCTTATTTTTTGCGGGGGCTTAGCATGCCCTGGGCCAGCCGCAAACTTTGTCTGCGGGTGATGAAACGGGAAATCTGGGCACCCAGATAATTCCGGAGTCCCGGAACAACATACTGTTTCCCTTTTTTCATAGCGCGCAGTGTAACTTCCACTACACGTTCCGGCGTATCCTTCGCACCGACAGAGGCGTCCTCTGTGCCAACAACGTTGAAGAAATTCGTCTCCGTCGACCCTGGGCACAAGGCAAAAAATTGAACGCCACGGTCACGATTCTCCCACCAAAGGGCATCGGTAAAGGACAAGACAAAAGCTTTGGTCGCCCCATAGACGGCCATATAAGGCAGCGGCTGAAAGCCTGCGGTAGACGAAACATTGATAACAGCGCCAGCGCCTCGATGGAGCATCCCGGAAGAAATAAATGAGTCATATCCACTACAGCGGCGACGTTGAGCATCACTTCTTCATGCTGGCGCTCGCCGGAGATTTGCTCGAACAGACCATGGGTGGCAAAACCTGCATTGTTAACCAACAGATCAATGTTCAGGTTGAGCTGCTGGTACTTCTGATACAGCTCTCCGGCAGCGCCTTCGATGGATAGATCCTGGGGAATCACCTGGCACTGAATTCCATAGCTTCGGGTCAATTCTGCTGCAAGCGTATCAAGTTTGCGTTTGGATCTGGCTACAAGCACCAAATGGCTGCCTTCCTTTGCCAATTGTCTTGCGAACTGTTCGCCGATTCCCGAAGAGGCCCCAGTGATTAGCGACCATTTCCCTTTAATATTCATGAATTTCGCCCCTTGTTACGATGTTTTATTTTAGGAACGTTGTTACCAGGTGTCAAAAAAAGATAGTGAAGCTTGTGAACATAAATTCATATCCGGTAACACTGTTTCCTATGTGAATCATAGTAACCAAAAAGGATCACATGTGTCAAATCTTTTTTTTAAAACTTATGGATCAATTGACAACCCTCCTGCAAATGGTTAGAATGCCTGATAGAAGCTCAGTAACCTTGTTTCTTGTCAATAACAAGATAACCGAATGAAGGTGATCCTTATCAGTAACGAAGACAAGCCTTCACCATCCACGGTGCGGGTATTAAAAACATATCAGGAAGCCCGTCTGCAAAATACGGAAAACCTCCGTAAGCTTGTAGTTGATGCGGCCGCAGCCATTCTGCAGGAAGAGGGGCCAGAGGCCGTCACTGTGCGCAGAGTATCGCAAAAGATGGGCTGCTCTACCAAAATCATTTACAGTTTGTTCGTCAATAAAGAAGGTCTGGCCCAGCAGCTGTATCTGGAGGGCTGCAAATTGCTGGCCCAGCGTTTTGAAGAAGTATCGCCGTCCTCTAACCTCTTGCAGCATTTGCTGGATTTGGGCGAAGCCTTCTGGCAGTTCGGGCAGGAATATACCAGCTACTACAAGCTGATGTTTGGAGGGGCTTTTGCCGAGTTCAAGCCGGATGCGGAGAGTATGCAAGGGACGATGACAGCCATGAGCCGCTTGTTGATTCTAATCAGCACCGCCCAGCAGCAGGGACAGATTTCGGACAAGGAAGAGACTCAGACCATCGTGAGCACCATATGGGCTTCGCTGCACGGCGTAATCCACCTGTATATGGGCGGGTTCCTTGGCGATGCCGATGCGGCCCATGCTGTATATAAGCAAACAATGGCTTTGCTGTCCCGATCCTTGTTTGCAGTATCCAAGCCATAGCGGATTGCTCCTGACAGCCCATCCCTTCAAGGGATAGGCTGTTCGAGTCGTTCCGGCACAAGCGCAATCAGCTTATCGCAAAGGCGGTTTTATCAGCAGCAGCAGCAGGCTTGGCTGGCCGTCTCCGGTGGTATATAGTAGAGGGACAATTTGCAGAGGAGCGAACTGGGGATGATTGCCTTAATCTTGGCTGCGGGGTATGCGACCCGTCTCTATCCATTAACGAAAGATACGCCGAAGCCGCTGCTGCCGGTTCAAGGAAGCCGTACCATTCTGGATTTGCTGCTGGACCGTCTGGAGGTGCTGGATGAGATTACGGAGGTTCTCATTGTGACCAATGACCGGTTCTTCCGGGCTTTTGAGCAGTGGAGTCAGAAGTACAGAGGGACAAAGCCGATTCGTATTCTGAACGACGGCACCACTTCACCAGAGGGGCGGTTAGGGGCGATTGGCGATATCCAGTTTGCTATCGGGCGGGAGCAGATACAGGATGATCTGCTGGTTCTGGCGGGCGACAATGTGCTGGGATTTGGCCTTGAGGAATATTTGAGTTATTTTCACAAGGTGGACAAGGATTGTATTCTGGTCCGGACGGTGGACGATATCCGGGAGCTGCGCAGTGTCGGGGTGGCTGAGCTGGATGCCGAGATGCGGGTCCTTTCTTTGGAAGAAAAGCCGCAGGCGCCCCGGACGAATATTGGTGTATTCGCACTCTACATCTATAAACGGTCCACGCTGACGCTATTCTCCCGTTATCTGGCCGAAGGAGGCAACCCGGACGCGCCGAGTTATTTTCCCGAGTGGCTGCATTCCCGCCAAGAGGTCCGGGCCTACTATACGGATGGTGCTATTGATGATGTCGGCACCCCTGAGGCGTATGCGGAGATGCGGGCTAGGCTGGGGGGATAGAGTGATAAAACTAAGAGCGGTTCATCCTGTAGGGGATGGACCGCTTTTTTGAAATATAAGAATTTCTATGCTTCACGCTATAAATTATCCTTCTATTTCTCGCTGAAACGGGTACCGTCCTAATAAGGACGGCGTAGCCGTTTCTACTTGCCTGGGTATGACGTAATGTATGCATAAATTCTAGCGTAGAAAGCGTCGCTAAGAGCCATTGCCAAGGTGCACCGGGAAGCCCCGGCAAGACTTCAGCAGCCACCTGTGAGACCCTTAATCCGCTCCAGATCATTGCTGCACAGCACATCAAGATTGGCCGTGATCTTCTCCTTGCTCCAGTCCCACCATTTCAGCTCCAGCAGCAGGGCGATGAGTTCATCGTCGAAGCGTTTTCTAAGCATGCGTGCCGGATTGCCGCCGGCAATATGATAAGGAGGAACATCCTTGGTTACGGTGGAATTGGCCGCGATGATGGCTCCGTCACCAATGGTTACACCAGGCATAATGGTGGCGTTCTGGCCGATCCACACATCGTTGCCGACGACGGTATCGCCCTTGTAGGGCAGGTCCGCCAGCTCCGGCGTGGCTTTCTCCCAGCCGCCGCCCATAATGTTGAAGGGATAGGTCGTTACTGAGCCCATCCGGTGATTGGCGCCGTTCATGATGAACTCGGTGCCGCGGGCGATGGCGCAGAATTTGCCGATAATTAGCTGATCCCCGATGAATTCATAATGGTGGGTGACACGGCTTTCAAAAGAGACAGATTCGTCTGGATCGTCATAGTAGGAGTAATCTCCGGCGATGATATTGGGGCGGGTGACGGTATTTTTGATGAACCGGACTTGCTTAATATTGGGGTTTGGATGAACTGCGTTTGGATCGGGTCCTGTAGAATGCATAAGCACACACCTTTCCTGGATATCGGATGCGTTAGTCCGCATATGCCTTCATTATAACCCAAGCCAAACGGCGGTTCAGCCCGGAATAACCGGGTGAACCGCCGTTTGGCTGAACTGCCGTTCTTTAACTACTCCTGGGAATGCGCGGCTTCGTCCTTAACTTCCTCGCGGAAGCCTTTAATGCTTTCTTTACGGCGTTCGTTTTTTGCTTCGATTTGTTCACGTTCTTTGCTGCTGATCTCAGAAGAGAATTCGTTTAAATAGTCTTCAGCTTCATGCAGGTTCTGCATGGTGTGCTGAATGCTCTGTTGTAAATGCTCAACGTTATCCGCCCGATTATCCGGTTTTGCCATTTGGGGATCGCCTCCTGTGATTAACGCGCCCGCAAGGACGCTAATCTGTAGGGTGATCGTTGCCGGAAGATTTTATGCATCGATGTGCTTCATCGCTGAACCCTGGCAGATCCATGCCCGCCATTGCTGCTTCAATAGACATCCCGCGCATACCGCTTGGTTAATGACATTTCTTTTACATAATCATTGGCCTCATCCGCAGTCATGCCGCCATGCTGCCGGATCACTGTCTTCAGTGCGGCATCCACTTCTTTGGCCATTTGCCGGGCGTCTCCGCACACATAGAAATGGGCGCCTTCCTGAAGCCAGGCCCAGATTTCTGCCCCATGCTCAAGGATACGGTGCTGTACATAGATTTTCTCCGCCTGATCCCGGGAAAAGGCGGTATTCAGCCGCTGCAGGAAGCCTTCCTCCCGCAACGCCTCAAGCTCCCCGCGGAAATAAAAATCACTGTCCTCCCGCTGTTCGCCGAAGATCAGCCAGTTTTTGCCCTTGGCACCGGATGCTTTGCGCTCCTGCAAGAAGCCGCGGAACGGGGCGATGCCTGTGCCCGGTCCAACCATAATCATCGGGGCATCGGGGTTAGCCGGTGGCCGGAAATGGGCATTCCTTTGAATGAAAATTGGAATCTCTGTATCCTCTGTAGCGAGGTCCGCGAGGAACGTGGAGCATACTCCTTTGCGGGCGTTGCCGTTATTCTCGTAACGTACAGTAGACACTGTAATATGAACCTCGTCCGGATGGGCTTTCGGACTGGACGAAATGGAATACAGGCGGGGCTGCAAAGGCTTGAGCTGTTCCAGAAACTCCTGAGCGCTGAGGGTAACCGGAAATTCCTGCAGAACATCAATGAGCTGGCGCCCCCAGAGCCACTGCTTCAGTTCCGCCTGGTTTTCGCTTTGAAGGAGCTTGATGAGCTGCCTGTTCTGTGTCCGGTCCCGGATGAACCGGAGCATCTCCGGAGTAATGCGGGCAATCTCAAAATGACGGTGCAGCGCTTCGTTGACCGGCAGTTCTCCCCGGTCTGCAACCATTACCGGAGCAGAAGGCTCAATGCCCAAGGTGTGCAGCAGATCATCAACCAAGCCGGGACAATTGACGGGCCATACCCCGAGCGCATCACCTGCTTCGAACTGCACGCCTGCGGACTTCAGGTCGAAGGCGTAGTGGCGGGTTTCTTTTTCAGATCCGGCCTTATTCAGATGCTGTTTGAACAGGAGCCGTGACGGGACCGGGTGATTCCGGTGATATCCGCGTTGCTCCGGGTTCGGGGAAGCCGGGCCGGGTGCAGCAATGGAAGCGGAAGAGATGCCGCTTGCTGCGGCTAGTCCAGAAGGCTCCGGGCTGCCTGCGAACCCGCGAAGCAGTTCCGAGATATCCTTCGTCCATGCATCCGCCTGTGCCTGATAGTCCGTATCGCAATGGGCACAATCCAGCAGCCGCGACGCGCCAAGCTCCTCCAGCCGGGTATCCAGATTCTTTCCAAAGCCGCAAAAGAGATCATAGTTAGAATCCCCGAAAGCGAGCACGGCGTACCGCAGGTCCTTCAGCAGAGAAGGATTCTCTGCCTTGAGCGACTGGTAAAAGCTTTCTCCGTTGTCCGGAGGATCTCCGGCTCCGAAGGTGCTGGCGATGAACAGCGCAAACCGGGTTTTCGCCAGATCGCTTACAGAATATTGATTCATATTTACCAGCCGTATGTCGTAACCGGCCTGTTGCAATTTTTTCGCGCAGTCAATGGCTGCACCTTCGGCATTTCCGGTCTGCGAGGCCCAGAGGATGGTTACGGGAAGCTTGCCTGCTGCCTCAGCATCTTCGGAGGCTGCCCCTGAAGAGACTGGCCCCGGAGGCATTACCTGCCGGGAATGGGGTTCCGCTCCGGGAAGCGGAGTGCGGGAGAACATTCCCGCCAGCAGACCGTCCACAAAGTAGCGGGTGGATGGCTCAAACGGTGCGGTGGCCGGCAGAACCGGAATGCCGGAGGCTGACCGGCCAGCCTCGGTGCGCAGGCTCGTGATGAAACCGGATAGATAAGCCTGTTCCCGGCTATCCAGGGTCATGGCTGTAGGGGCTTCAAGGCCAAACATGCCCGCAAGCGCATCAAGCTGCTTCATGGTTACGGTCTCCTTCAGATGGGCGTTCTCAGCGGCGGCTGGCGGTGCGGGCTGATTCTGGCCCATATCCGGTGCTTGCGGCTCCCCGGACGGCTGGCCCGCAGCCTTGACCAGCGACACGGAACAAAATTTCAGCTCAGGCTGTAAGGACAGGGGATCGACGGCATCATTCGTGACGTCATTGACGGCCAGCTGGGCACCAAAGACATCATTCCAGTGGAAGGGGGCGAAGCAGTTGCCCGGGCGCACGCGGTCGGAAAGGACAGCCGGAAGCACCGCCTGCCCCCGCCGCGAACGAAGCTCTACCGGCTGGCGGTCTTTAATTCCAAGCACCTCAGCATCTTCCGGGTGGATCTCCACAAATGGCCCCGGGTTCAGCTTATTAAGCTTGGGAACCTTGCCGGTCTTGGTCAATGTATGCCATTGATGCTGCAAGCGGCCGGAATTCAGCACGAAGGGATAGTCGCTGTCCGGCATCTCCGCAGGCGGCATATACGGGCGTGCCCAGAATACAGCTTTTCCGCTGTCTGTCGGGAATACGATATCTGGAACGCTGCCATCAACAGGCTCATTAAAGGCAGTGCCGCCCTTACGGTTCAAATAACGAATCGGGTTCCGGTCATTCGGCTGGTCCGGTGCAGAGGGCCACTGCACAGGCGTTTCCCGCAGCCGTGCATACGTGGCTCCGCGAAGGTCGTAGCCGGTCTTCGGATTCCAGGCCTGCTGGATTTCGGCATACACCTCTGCCGAAGATTGGTAGGCGAATGCCTCGGCATAGCCCATTTCAGCGGCTACCCGGGCAATCAGCTGCCAGTCGGGCATGGCCTCTCCGGGCGGCTCGACGGCTTGCTGCATCAGGGTCAGATTGCGCTCGGAGTTGATCATCACGCCTTCGCCTTCGGCCCACAGGGCCCCGGGCAGCAGGATATCCGCATAGCGGTTAGTCTCGGTGTCGAGGAAGCTGTCCTGCGTAATAACCAGTTCAGCCGCCTCAAGGGCAGCGATGACCTTCTTGCGGTTGGGAACCGTAGCCACCGGATTGGTACAGATGATCCAGCAGGCTTTGATCCTGCCTGCAATCATGCTCTCGAACATGGAAATGGTGCCGCCGCTGGCATCCGTCCGAAGGGTGCCTTGGGGATTTCCCACAGCTTCTCTATGAAGCTGCGGTCGGCCTCAGACACCAGGGAGCGCTGCCCGGGCAGGCCCGGCCCCATGTAGCCCATCTCACGCCCGCCCATGGCATTGGGCTGGCCGGTGAGCGAGAAGGGGCCGCTCCCCGGGCGGCAGATCGCGCCTGTGGCGAGATGCAGGTTGCAGATGGCATTCGTGTGCCAGGTGCCGTGAATGCTCTGGTTAAGACCCATGGTCCAGCAGGACATCCACTCCGGCGCCCCGCCAATCCACCCGGCCGCCTGGCGGATATCGGCTTCCGGGATGCCGGTAATTTCGGACACTCTATCCGGCGGATAGTCCTCCAGGAATGCCTCCATACTCTCAAAGCCGGAGGTGAACCGGGCGATAAAGGCCGGGTCTGTGTGTCCGTTCTTAACAAGCAGATGCAGCAGTCCATTCAGCAGGGCAAGATCCGTTCCGGGCCTGATCTGCATGAACAGGTCTGCTTTGTCCGCGGTTGCTGTCCGCCGGGGGTCCACGACAATCAGCTTGGCTCCCGCCTTCACCCGGTCCATCATCCGCAGGAACAGAATCGGATGACAATCGGCCATATTGGCGCCGATAACGAAGAATAAATCCGTCTTATCCATATCCTGATAAGAACCCGGTGGCCCGTCTGCCCCCAGGGAGAGCTTATATCCGTTGCCGGCGCCCGCCATGCATAATCGTGAATTAGACTCAATATTCGGGGTGCGGATGAAGCCCTTGGCCAGCTTGTTGATCAGATACTGGGCCTCCAACGACATTTGACCTGACACATACACGGACAGGGCATCCGGGCCGTGTTCCTCCAGAATGGCCCGCAGCCGCTGCGCGGTATCACGGATAGCTTCATCTATTTTCACTCGTTCAGGCCCGGCTCCGCGATCCTGGCGTTTGTAGGCATATTCCATCCGGCCCGATTCCGTGAGTGCGGCTGCCGCCGTGCTGCCTTTGGTGCACAGCCTGCCGAAATTGGCCGGATGCTCCTTATCTCCGGTGATGCTGACTACGCGGTTACCCGACACTTCGAGTATGATCCCGCAGCCAACGCCGCAATAAGGACAGACGCTTTTCACTTTGCCCGTTGTCATGTGAGTTCACTTCCCTCGAAGGTTCTCTGGATAAGTAATGCTAGAAATTGACCCCGGATTCCGCCTTCGCCCAGGATTTTTTCCACGAACGGGTTACAGCATAGAAAATCAGGGTTGTCAGAAGCACGATAGAGCCGACCACCAGAAATCCGGTAACCTGTGAGCCGGTGGATTGCTTCAGCGGACCGAGAACGTAAGTCGGCAGCAGATATCCGCCAAGACCTCCGGCTGCGCCGACAATGCCGGTAATGACTCCGATTTCGCTGGAGAAGCGCTGGGGGATGATCTGGAAGACCGAACCGTTGCCCATTCCGAGGCAGGCCATCATCACGCTGGTATAGAGCAGCATCACGAGGAAGGAACTAGGCATCGACGCAATGGCGAACGCACATACAGAAACTACAGCATACAAAACAAGCAGGAGACGCATGCCGCCAATCCGGTCCGCAATCCAGCCGCCTAAAGGCCGGAAGAAGCTGCCTGCGATAACTGTGATGGTGACCAGGTAGCCTACCTGGACTTTGGTCAGGCCCCCGGAATGTACGCCGTCGCCGTACACATCATAGAAGAAGATGCTCGCATAGTTGGCGAACCCGACAAACCCGCCGAAGGTAATGGCGTAGAACATCGAGAACCACCAGGTATCGGCATGCTTGAAGACGCTGAGATAGCTTTTAAGCGGCTTGGGTGCCGGGGCATTCGGGGCGTCTTTAGCCAATAGGGCAAAAACAATCATAACGAGGACCAGGGGAATCAGCGCGATCCCGAACACGCTATGCCATCCATAAGCCTGGGCGATCTGCGGCCCGAAAAAGGTCGCCAGCGCAGTTCCGCTGTTCCCGGCTCCGGCAATGCCCATTGCGAGTCCCTGATATTGCGGCGGGTACCAGCGGCTGGCGAGGGAGAGGGAGACGGCAAAGCTCGCCCCTGCAAAACCGAGTAGAAATCCGATCATATGCATCTGCAGCAGGCTGGTTCCGCCCAGCCAGCCCCACAGGAGGGGGATAATGGTGAGGAACATTCCGAGCAGGCCTGCTTTTTTACTGCCAATCCGGTCGGCCAGGATGCCCATCGGGATGCGGAAGATCGAACCGCCGAGGATGGGGATGGCGACCATGGCCGCTTTTTGGGTATCCGATAATCCGAAATCCTTGGTGATATAGAGCGACAGGGCTCCACACAGCACCCAAATCATAAAGCTTACATCAAAATACAAAAAAGCTGACAATAAACTCGGGGCGTGACCCGCCTTGCGAAAACCTTTTGCTTCCATCGCTGACATCCTCCTTTGAATAACCCCAAGTAAATGAACCGGCAAAAAAGGGCCGACTGACAGAACCCGCACATCTGCGGATTAAGTTCATCGGCCCCATTGCCATTGCAGCCACACTATCGTGACTGACTGTATAATTATTGGAAGTAAAACTCCGGTACAGCAGATTATCTGTCCACAGCATTGTGGGAATGATCTGTTGTCACCTTCAGGGACACATTGTTGTGTCGTTGAAATCTTATAATGTCAATATAATTAGCTCGATAGGAAATGTCAACAACTATAACATAAAAATTTAAAATTATTAATTTTAATTCTTTATTTAGGCGTTTTAAGCGTTTTCATGTAATGTAATATTACATTTAACCATATCCGGTCTGCTGAGTGACAAAAACGTCACCCAAATTCATCCTGCTTCTATGGTTGCAAGTCCAAACCGCGGCTAAGATAAGTATCAGGAAGGGGAGGAACCAAAAATGCAAACTGTGATTCAGACTCAAAATTTATCGAAAAGTTATGGGACGACAGCGGTACTTAAGAATATTGACCTGATGATCCAATCGGGAGAATTTACAGCGGTTATGGGACCCTCGGGCTCCGGGAAATCGACGCTGATGAACGTACTGTCTACCATTGACCGGTTTACGGGCGGCGAGGTTTGGCTGGAGGGGAAATCCCTGCTGGAGCTCAAAAAAAATCACTGCGGCAATTTCGGCAGGAGCGCATGGGATTTATTTTTCAGGATTATAATCTCCTGGATACGCTGACGGCCAAAGAGAATATTCTGTTGCCGCTCTCACTTCGCAAAGTGAAGGTGGAAGAAATGGAAGACCTGCTGCTGCCGATTGTGCGGGCGCTGAATATTGAAGAGATTCTTCATAAATATCCAAGCGAGCTGTCAGGGGGACAGAAGCAGCGGGTAGCTTCGGCGCGGGCCATCATTACCAATCCGTCTATTGTTTTTGCCGATGAGCCGACGGGGGCACTGGATTCCCGGTCCGCGACCCAAATGCTGGAGCAGCTTGCAGAGCTGAACGGGACGTTCGGGACAACGATTATGATGGTCACTCATGATCCCTATGCGGCCAGCTATTGTAAAAGGGTTATTTTTCTGCGTGACGGAGGAATTGTTAATGAGATTTACGCAGGAGACCAGACCCAAAAAGCGTTCTACGACCGCATTCTGGAAACCCAAAGCCTGATGGGGGGCAAGCTGCGATGAGTCTGCTGGAGCTTACGGTCCGAAATGTGAAGCGCAACTTCCGCCTATATTCCATCTATCTGTTCTCGATGATTGCCGGCGTCATCATTCAATTTACGTTCACATCCCTGATGTACAACAAAGATATTATGGATGCGCTCCAGAACCGGGCCAATTTCCAGACCGGTGTGGGCATCGCTTCACTTGTTGTGTTCTTATTTATCATTTTCTTTATCCTGTATGCCAATTCGTTCTTCATGAAGCAGCGCAAAAAAGAGTTCGGCATGTACCTGCTTTACGGCCTGAACGAACGGCAAATTACGCGGATGGTATTTTATGAAACCCTGATTATGAGCGCCATTTCTCTATTCACGGGAATATTGATCGGGGGACTGCTGTCCAAGCTGTTTGGGATGCTGCTGATGGATTTAATGCATTACGACCAGGTTATTTCCCTGTCATTCCCTATGCCGTCGATTGCTGCAACGATCGGTGTCTTCTTATTGCTCGCTATGATTATAAGTGTACAGAGTTACATCATGCTGAACCGGGTGCAGCTTACGGAGTTGTTTCATGCGAAGCAAAAGATGGAAAAACCCGTCCGCGTGTCTTCGGCCTGGGCTATGATTGCTGTACTTCTGCTGGGCATGGCCTTTGCTCTGATCAGCAGCGGAAAAGGTTCGGTGTTCTGGCAGGACTACGCGACGGTGAGTATGATTGCCGTGACCGTTGGCATTATTGCGGGCACCTTTCTGTTCTTTCGTCAATTTGCCGGCTGGCTGCTCCAGGCGGTAAGCCGCCGGAAAAAATACTATGAGGGCAATACGATGCTGTGGACCTCTTCCCTGCGGTTTCAGATTAGAGGCAACACGTTGAACTTAACCTTTATTTCATTGTTCAGTGCGGCGATTATGCTGCTGCTGAGCTTCATGACGATTAACTATAAGGTGCAGTTCGAAGCGGTGGGGAGAAACCTGCCTAATGATATAGCGTTTGAATCACTGGCCTCTTCAACCAACAACCGGATCGACAGCCTGATCCGCAGCTCCGGCCACGAGGTCCGGTACCACCTGACGCAAGAGGCGATAGTGGCTGAGCCGGTATCGGATATGGGGCCGGCTTTTGAGAATCCCGAGTACTATACTCCATACCTGCTGCTTGTATCCGAGCAAACCTATAACGGGCTGATGCAGGAACGGGACCCCAAGCAGAGCCTGGATCTGCAAGGTGAGGAAGCGGTGACCCTCGCCCAGGGATCGGACTTCGCGCAATCCTATGCCGCAAACCGCCAGCCGGAATTTAAGGTGAAGACAGATGGGGAAACCGCTTTTCGGATTATTGAGAAGAAGGACTATGCCTATCTTGGCTGGTCTTCAGATCCGGTGAGATCTATGGTCATTAAACCTGCGGTGCTCGTAATCTCCGACGAGGCTTACCGGAGCCTGCGGGAGCATGCGGACAAGAAGTCTTTTGAAATCTACGGTATTGCGGATGCCGGCCGGGCCGAAGAACTCTCGAAGCAGGTCCATGCCATCGTCACGGAGACGCCGGGTGCCTATTACTCCTCGTTTGCAGACGTGTACTCCAAGCAAATTGAAGGCTCGGCGCTTATGCTGTTCTCCAGCGGCTTTTTGGCCCTGATTGCGATCTTTGCGCTTGCCAGTGTAATTTATTTCAAGCAATTGCGTGAGGCTACAGACGAACGGCTGCAATATACCATTCTGCGCAAAATGGGCGTGGATGACCGGCAGATGAAAAGCGTGATCCGCAAGCAGCTGCTGTTTGTCTTTTTGCCGCCGCTGGTGCTTGGGGTGTGCCACAGCTGGTTTATTATCAAGTATTACATCCTGGATTCTGTGCAGGGCTTTACTGGACTTTCGGCAACCGTGTGGGGCATCATGGGGGTGTATTTCCTGATTTACGTACTGTTCTACGCTTCTTCCACGAATGTGTATTATAAAATTGTTAATGAAAACCCGTAACGCTCTATTCAAGCGATTCTCCGGTGATTGGAGGATCGCTATTCCCTTACCGCAGCATTTTCAAATAAGGATCATGGTTTTTCGGAAAGTGGATGGTGAATTCGCTGAAGCTGCCTGCTTCGGATTCGCAGGAAATGTAGTGCCCCAGTTTTTTGGACAGCTCCTGGGCCAAATACAAGCCCATGCCGGTCGATTTGGCATAGGTACGGCCGTTGGTGCCGGTGAATCCGCGGTTGAACACCCGCGGCAGATCCTTGCGGTCAATGCCGATGCCGTTATCACGCACAATAAGCAGTTTCTCATGCGGTGTAACCTGTGTCGTGAACGATATCTCTCCTTGATCCCCGGTATATTTCAGGCTGTTCGTGACCAGCTGGTTGATAATGAAGGACAGCCATTTGGAGTCGCTTTGCACCGTTGTGGCTTGTACATCGAGCCGGATTTTGATTTTTTTGGAGATGAACGTCTTGGAGTGGGCTTTGACGGCCTCTTTGACCAGCAGCTCCAAATTGCAGTTAACGATCTCGTAGTCCTGATTGAAGGTGTCAAGCTTGGAATAATATAAAGCCTGGTCGATGTAGTGCTCGATCCGTGACAGCTCCTCTTCCAGGCTGCTGTGATCGATCTCCGTCTGCTGCATCAGCCGGAGGACGGCGATGGGCGTCTTGACCTCGTGAAACCAGGAAACGATGAAATCATAATGCTCTTTCTGCTGCAGCTGCGCTTCGTTCAAGGCACGGATGTGCTGGATCTGCAGCTGCTCCATAGCTTCCCGGCAGCCCTCGGCCTCCAGGGACAGCGGCTCCGCATCTTCATCCGATAAGTGGTGGAGAGCCTGCACATTCTTCATGTAACGATGGAGCAAAAAGCCTGCCAGACCTAACAACAGCAGTGCCAGCGCATAGAAGAAGGTCCACCAGTGCCATGGAATCTGCGGATCTGCGGCAAATACGCCAACCGTCAGCAGAAAGCCGGCGGCATACAGGCCGATATACGGTTTCTCATATTTCAGGAATCGCCAGAATCTCATTCGATGATATACCCCATTCCCTTGCGGGTGACGATGAAGTCCTCCAGCCCCAGCAGGGCGATTTTACGGCGCAGGCGGTTGACGTTAACCGTTAACGTATTGTCGTCTATGAACTGCTCATCGCTCCACAGCACCTGCATCAAGCTGTCCCGGGATACAATCTTCCCGATATTTCTCATCATGGTTTGCAGGATAATAAATTCATTCCGCGACAGCTCTGCGGTCTGTCCCCCATACTCGACGGAGGAATTGGACAGATGGAATGTAAGCTGGCGGTGGGCCATCTGCAGACTTTCATCCTGGTAGGTGTAGTTGCGCCGCAGCAGCGCGCTCACCTTCGCCACCAGCACGCCAAGATCGAAGGGCTTCTGCACGAAGTCATCCGCCCCCATATTAATCGCCATGATGACATCCATATTCTGATTGCGTGAAGACAGGAAAATAATCGGCACTTTGGAGACAGCACGGATTTGCTGGCACCAGTAGAACCCGTCGTACACCGGCAGATTTACATCGAGCAGCACCAAATGAGGCTGACTGGCGGTGAACTCCTCCATAACCTTGTCAAAAGAAGACACCTGCGTGACCTCGTATTTCCACTTAGACAGCGTGTCGGCTACAATTCTTCTAATTTTCTCATCGTCTTCTACGATCATGATTCGAAACAATGTGATTCCTCCAGCTCTGGACATGTGATGCTGGTATTATATCATTTGTCCACACTCCTTGTGTTAGCCTTTCAGGGCAGCTGCACATAGAACGTAGTTGACTCCCCGACAACACTTTTGGCGTAAATCCTGCCCTTGTGCTGCTCCACAATCGATTTGGCAATGGCAAGACCCAGGCCGTATCCGCCCTGTTTGCGCGCTCTGGAAGTATCCGTGCGGTAGAAGCGGTCGAAGATGCGGGTCAAATGCTCGGCGGCAATGCCTTCCCCGGTGTTCGAGACGGACAGGAGCACATCGTTATTTTGTTTTTTGAGCGTGATGGCTACAGCGCCCTTAGGGTTCGTATATTTCACGGCATTGTCGAGCAGGATCATCACCACCTGCTTAATCTGCTCGCTGTTGCCCTGCACGGTCAGCTCCGGCTGGATGTCATAGTCGAAGGAGATATGCTTTTCAAAGATCACGGCTTCCATCGTCAGAATGATATTCTCTACCGCTTCGCTTATATTGAACCTGCTGTGGATCATGCCCGTCCGGGAATCATCCATCTCCGTCAGATACAGCAGGTCATTGGTCAGCCGGGTCATCCGCTCCGTCTCCGACTTAATATACTGCAGCCACTTCGCCTGGCTGCCGATCGTGTCGCCGCTATTGGACAGGAGCACATCCGCGTTGGTATTGATGATCGTCAGCGGCGTCTTCAGCTCATGGGAGGCATCGGCGATGAACTGCTTCTGCTTATCAAAAGCCTCCCGGACCGGTGCAATCGAGCGGTTAGCAAAGAACCGGCTGGTGAAGTAGAGGATAATCAGCATCAGCAGGCCGACGGCGGTGAAGGTGTAGATCAGGTTGGTGAGGATGTTTTGCTGGGCCGTGATGTCCAGGAAGACGATAATCTTCTCTTCCCCCATATGCTTAACCGTGAAAATCCATCGGCTGTCATCCAGGGTGAACCGGCCGATATCCTTGCCGATGCTGAGGGCCTCCTTCAGTGCAGCCGTATAGAACTCATCGTCCATCATAAATTTGGAGTCCTTGTCTTTCAGATTGCCGCTCGCGTCCGTTGTCACCGTGAAGGAAATGGAACGCTCCGGCGGCGGGTTGCCGCCCTCCATAGGCCTGTTCTCTTTGGGAGGTATCCCGTCAGCGGAGCCCGGATGTCCTGCCTCGCCAGGGCCCTTCTGCTGGTAGTCCGCAATCCGGTGGAGATTCATATTAATGTCGTTCTGCACATTCAGGTACATGATCACATAGATCGAGGCAAAGGCGATCAGCATAATCACGGAGATGGTGGTCAGATTGACGATCAGAAACCGGTTCCTGAGTTTTTTGAACATCAGCGGTTCACCTCTAATACATAGCCGACATTCCGAATTGTGTTAATGCGCACCTCTGAATTCAGGAACACCAGCTTTTTCCGCAAAAAAGAGATGTATACCTCCACATTGTTATGCTCCGCCTCCGAGTCGAAGCCCCACAGCTTCTCGATAATCTGCTCCTTCGAGGTTACCGCCTGCTTCCTTAGGATCAGCAGCTCCAGCAGCTCATTTTCCTTCAGGTTCAGCTTGATTTCTTTGCCCTTCACGGAGAGCCGCAGGTTCGCCGTATTCAGCTCCATATCCCCCAGCTTCAGCGTGTCATCCGGGATGACCTCGCCTTTGCGCCGCAGCGCCGCCCGTATTCTGGCCATGAGTTCCTCTGACGAGAAGGGTTTGGCGATATAATCATCGGCCCCGTAATCCAGCCCCGCCACCATATCCGTTATCTCTCCCTTGGCGGTCAGCATGATCACGGGAGTGGATATACCCCCGCTGCGGAGCTTCTTCAGCACAGTAAAGCCATCCATCTCCGGCATCATGATATCCAGCAGCAGCAGATCATAGATCCCGCTCTGTGCATAGTCCAGCCCCGATCTGCCGTCATGGACCGCATCCACCGAATAATTCTGCTTCTTCAATATTTGAGTCAAGGCTTCCGCCAGATGCACTTCGTCTTCCACTATTAATATTCTCATGGGTATGCCCATCCTCTGCATAGAAGTTTGCTGATTACTTAAGTCATTATAGCAAGATTACCTTTAACCAACCTTAACCCGATTCCAAGCCCAGGAACGCAATATATGAAGGAATTCTGATGAGCACCAGCCTTTTGTTAAGCGGGCGTAAAAAGATCACAGGAGTGTAAAACCATTTAAGATTCATTAAAGGTTCCGGGACTAAGATACATTCATAAGCAAGCGGGGGCATACATGGAACACACACATACAGCACACATACAGCACACATACAGCACTTATAAGCACATCTGAAACACTCCATTATGAAAGGATCTGACCCTTATGGCGATTGAGGTATTCAACCGGTACGAGAACAAATATCTGCTGGACCATACCGCTTACCAGAAACTCTACAATGACCTGCTGGAATATATGGAGCCGGATGATTACAACAAGCAGCATGAATTCTACTCCATTACGAATCTCTATTATGATACCGCCCATGACTCGCTGATCCGCAGCAGTCTGGCGAAGCCGAAATACAAGGAAAAGCTCCGGCTGCGGGCTTACGGTGTTCCGGACCAGGACACCAAGGTGTATCTGGAAATTAAGAAAAAGGTGTTCGGCCTGGTTAACAAAAGAAGAACTTCGCTCAAGCTGCAGGAGGCCTACGATTTTGTCGCTACCGGCGTGGAGCCGGAGTACCGGGAGTACATGAACAAGCAGGTGATTGAAGAGATCAAGTACTTTTTATCCCGGTATGATCTGATGCCCAAGGTGTACCTCTCCTATGAACGCAAAGCGCTTTTCTGCAAAAACAACCGGGATCTGCGCATCACCTTCGACACGAACATCCGCAGCCGCCGCTACGATCTGAAGCTGGAGCATGGCACGCATGGAGAGTACCTGATGCCCCAGGGCCAATGGCTGATGGAAGTGAAGGCCGAGAAGACGATTCCCGTCTGGCTGGCGAAAATGCTCTCCGAGCACAGGATGTACCGCACCAGCTTCTCCAAATACGGCAATGAATATAAAAAGATGCTGAAGGCCAGCAAAATCGAAAGGGAGAGTGCCCTGTATGCTTGACTCTATATTTTCCGCCGCTCTGACGAGTGCTGAATTAACCTTTACGGACGCCATTTTGACGATTTTCATATCGATTGTACTCGGCGGATTGATCAGTTTCACCTACATGAAAACCAACCCGGGGGGATATTCGCAAAGCTTCACACTGACGATGGTCCTGCTGCCGGTGATTGTGGCGATCATCATTCTGCTCATTGGCAGCAATGTAGCCCGTGCCTTCAGCCTTGCCGGGGCCTTCTCGATTATCCGCTTCCGCAGCGCGCCCGGCGACCCGAAGGATATTACATTTGTGCTGTTCACCATGGCTTCGGGACTGGCCTGCGGAGTCGGTTCATTCGGCTACGCCGCACTGTTCACCCTCATTCTCTGCGTGCTGATGTTCATCCTGAACCGCACCGGCTTCGGGGCCAGAAAGTCGCAGCAGAAGACGCTGAAGGTAACTATCCCCGAGAACCTGGGGTATGAGGAGGCTTTTGCCGAAGTGTTCGATACATTCAATGTCCGCTATGAGCTGAAAAAGATTAGAACCACCGAGCTGGGCAGCTTATACGAGCTGGTCTACGAAGTTACGATTGATGAGCATACGAGCCAGAAGGAGCTCCTGGATGCGGTCCGCACCCGGAACGGCAATTTAGATCTGTCACTGACGATGTGTCCAGCCACCACAGACTACTAAATCGAAGGGAACGATGGCATATGAAAAATTTCCTTACAGGGAGCAAGATAGGGATGGTGCTGCTGAGTGCAGCGCTCATGACAGCGTGCAGCACGAATACAGGGGCGAATACCAATGCAGCGGACAGCCCGGCAGCAGGTACAGCCGTTACCGCCAGTGCAACGGGCGGAACTGCCGCCGCAGTAGAACTGGCAAACGTTAAGACAACGGATCTGGTGGAGTACGACGCAGATGATATCACCACAGCCTGGACGGCAGATGCAGCAACCGATATTACCCTTGCAGGAACAACCGCAGAGATTAAAGGCGCTGGCGCTACAGCCAAGAATGGATCGGTCACGATTACGGAAGCGGGAACCTATATCCTCTCCGGTTCACTGAGCGACGGGCAGATTATTGTGGATGAGCAGGCCAAAGGAACCGTTCGGCTGGTGCTGAACGGCGTGAGCCTCAAGGATAGCGACAGCGCTCCAATCTACATCAAGGAAGCGGGCAAGGTTGTAATCACCCTGCAGGAAGGTACAGAGAACAGCGTTGCCGATGGAGCAAACTATGTGTTCGCCGATGCCGCCACGGACGAGCCGAGTGCGGCCATCTTCAGCAAAGCCGATCTGACCGTTAACGGAACCGGCAAGCTGACGGTTACCGGGAGCTACAAGGACGGCATCTCCAGCAAGGATGATCTGAAAATTGCCGGCGGCACAATTGATATTACGGCAGCAGATGACGGCATTGTAGGCAAGGATCTGGTGGCCGTACAGGACGGCAATCTTACCATCAAAGCGGAAGGAGACGGCATCAAATCCACCAATGATGAGGATACGGCCAAAGGCTTCGTGGCTATTGCAGCCGGAACATTCGACATCACGGCAGGCAATGATGGCATTCAAGCTGAAACGGCGGAAGTCATCGATGGCGGAACCTTCAGCCTTGTGACGAACGGCGGCTATGAAAACGCAGAGGTGAAGACGGGGGATCAAGGGCCTGGCGGTAAGGGTATGGGCGGCGGCCGGGGCGGCTTCGGTAACCAGGGGGCAGTGGACGGCACCTCGGCAGCCACAACCGAGGCGGCTCCGGCGGTAAACACGGCAGCAGCTGCGGCGGATACAGCAGCCGTGACTACAACAGCCGTGACTACGGCAGCGGTATCTACAGCGGAGGCAACTGCAACAACGGCTGAAACGGAATCCACAAGCGCCAAAGGGCTGAAGGCCGGAGGAGACCTTACCGTGAATGGCGGCAGCTTCACGATTAACACCGCAGATGATGCGCTGCACAGCAACAGCAATGTCTCTGTGACGGACGGTGAATTCAAGATTACTGCGGGAGACGACGGCATCCATGCGGACAGCCTGACTTCCTTGTCCGGCGGCACCATCGATATCACGAAGAGCTATGAAGGCATTGAAGGCGGCAATATCACTATCTCCGGCGGAGAAATTCACGTAGCCGCATCCGATGACGGCGTGAACGTGTCCGGCGACAATGACGGCAACGCTGGACAGGGAACTGCACAGCAGGATCAATTCACAGGCTCCGGCAGCAGCCAACTCACGATCAGCGGCGGATTGGTAGCAGTTGACTCCACAGGTGACGGGCTGGATTCCAACCAATCGTTCTCCATGACTGGCGGAACCGTGATTGTCAACGGCCCTACCAATGACGGCAACGGTCCGCTGGATTATGACGGCACCTTCGACATGACAGGCGGCTTACTGGTTGCTGCGGGCAGCTCGGGGATGGCCCAGGCTCCGGGCGAGGATTCCAGCCAATACTCAGTCAGCATGAGCTTCACTGAGGCCCAGCAGGCTGGAACGCTGGTTCATCTGGAAGATGGTGACGGCAACAACATCCTGACCTTCGCACCTTCGAAGAACTTCTCGTCCGTCGTTGTCAGCTCTCCGGATTTGAAGAAGGGCGGTTCCTACACCCTCTCCACAGGCGGGACCTCTACAGGCACCGCAGTAGACGGGCTGTATACAGACGGCGACTATACCGGCGGCACGCAGGTCGTAACGTTCGACATCTCCGGCAGCGTTACCTGGCTGAACGAATCAGGCGTCACTACGGCTAACACTGGCCGTGGCCCTGGTGGTGGCAGCTTCGGCGGCGGAGGCAGCGGCACCAGACCTGAACGCGGCGCTGGAGACACTCCGCCCGAAGGCGGAGCAGGCGGTACACCGCCAGATGCTGCAGGTGAAACTGCAAATTAAATAACAAACGGCCCCTCTCCGGTGGATGAAGTGCACCCCTTAGAATAGACATTGGAATAAACCCCTGGTTTATCCGATGAATTCTAGGGGGTGCATTTTTTATGCCAGCGATTAAAGGAAAGAAGTCTAAAACGTATTCTTATGAAACAAAGCTGGAGGCAATACGTCTTCATATGGTCGAAGGTTGGACCTATCGTAAAATTATGGAGAAGTTCGAAATTACAGACAGACATCGGTTGAAAACATGGATGAGGAAATACCGGGAACTGGGAGAGTTCGGACTTGTGGACCAGCGAGGACGGCGAGAACAATATGTCGATCAAGAAAGACAGGTCAAATGGCTCAAACAGGAGAACGAAATGCTAAAAAAGTGCTTGGAAATCTGGATGCAGGAGATGAAACAGAGCGGTATGTAACGATTGAGAGAGCCTCAAGTGAATATCCGGTTCGTCATTTGTGCAAAGTGTTTGGGGTCTCCAGAAGCGGATATTACGCCTTTCTAAAGCGCAAAGCATTCGATCGGGACCGAGAAGATAGAGAACTTGTGAAGAAGGTTTACGAGCACTACAACGGAGTTTACGGATACCGACAGATCCAGTTATTCTTGCTGCAGGATCATGGAGTCTGGATGAATCATAAGAAGGTGCTACGGCTCATGCAGGTACTTGGAATCCGGTCACGAATAAGGCGAAAACATCGCTGTAATTACGCATCTTCGGACGGAGGGCGAGTCGCTAAAAACTTACTGAAGCGAGATTTCAAGGCGGATGCTCCTAACCAAAAATGGGTTACCGATGTGACTCAATACCGGGTGGGAGAATCGTGGCTCTATCTTTCTGCGGTGAAAGATTTGTTTAACAATGAAATTGTAGCCTACCACATGAGTCAGAAAAATGACAATCCACTGGTTCTACAGACCTTTGAGAAAGCCTTTAACAAGACAAAAGACGTGACCGGACTGATCGTTCACAGCGACCAGGGATTCCAATACACGTCTCATGCATACCATGACATGCTGCCAAAGGTTGGCGCCCGAATCAGCATGTCCCGCCGAGGAAATTGTTATGACAATGCCTCCATGGAGAGCTTCTTCTCGCATCTCAAAACGGAAGGGCTCTACCCTTATGATATCCGAAATCTGGACGAGGCACAAAGACGAATTGAAGCCTATATTCAATTTTACAACCAGTATCGACCGCAACGAAGACTAAATAAGCTGCCTCCGGTGGAGTACCGGAAGCAGCTTACAGCCTAGGGTCTTTTTTCAGTGTCTACAAAATAGGGGCTTGACCATGGATGGAGAGGGGCCGTTTTGCTTACATAAAATCAAAAAAATAACGGATCACATGGAAAAACACCGGCGAGGTGTAAGCCAGACTGTCCACGCGGCTGAGGTAGCTTTTCTGCAGGGCCGCGAACTTGTCGTCATCCCCGATGAGCAAATCGCGCTTCAGTACGGACACCGTTAAGCTGCCGAAGAATCCGGCCAGGCTGATCAGCACGCCGGAGAAGAACCCGAATACCGGGGTCAGCGGCGTCAGGTAAGGGTAGATCAGATATGAGACTCCGGCAGTGACCGCAAATGCACAGGCGAAGCCTTCCCAGGTCAGATTCGGGTTGGCGGTCGGCACGACCTTGCGCTTGCCGAAATAGATCGAGGCCAGGTAGTGTACGGCATCATTCAACTGGGTCAACACTACCAGAAACAGCACGAGCCCTGCGCCGTACTCCGGTGTGGCAAACTGGAAGTAAGCCAGATGGCTGAGACCGAAAACCATGAGCATCAGCCCCCACTGGGTGGCGCTTACGCTCCGCAGGAAGCCAAGGGTGCCTTTGTTGATCAGCCGGGGCAGCGGCAGGAGCAGGAAGACGTACACCGGAATGAAGACGATGAACATGCCGTACCATTCGATATAGATCCAGTAGAACTGCAGCGGAATGGACAGGTAGGCCCACAGAAACAGCCTCCGGTCCGCTTTTCGCGTACGGATCATGGAGAAATATTCTTTCAGTGCGAAGAAGGCAAGCACCATCAGGGACAGCAGGGACACGACCGGGTTGAACAACGTGGCCAGGCAGAAGATAAAGACCATGCCCCACCAGGTTTTGATGCGGAAGCCGATCCCCGTGTAGTCCTTGTCTTTCTGCAGTCTGCTCACCAGCATGTAGATCAAATGGACCGCGGATAAAGCTGTAAATATAAGTATTAATGTAACCAACGAGCTGTTCAAGCCATCACCAACTTGCTGCAGGATAGGATTCCAACAAAGGGATCATATGTTAGAATAGAAAAAGGCACAAGCTGCATGTTAAATTTTTACACTGCGATAAGGGGATATTCTGTACATGGAAGCAGATCATTCGGTCTTTATTTTGCTTACGAATACGGGAACGCTATTTACAAAGCTCATTCAAGGTTATACCAAAGCACCATACAATCACGCCTCAATTGCGTTTGACCGGGAGCTTAAGGAACTGTACAGCTTCGGCCGGAAGAATCCGAGCAATCCCTTGAATGGCGGTTTTGTGCATGAAGATCTGCGGACAGGCACCTTCAGCAAGTATCCGGATACCACCTGTGTAATCTATGAGCTGCATGTCTCTGAACGCGAGGTGGAAAAAATGCGGCGGGTCCTGCACGTTTTTATCCGCAGCCGCCAAAAGTACCTCTACAACATGCTGGGGGTCATCGGCATCGCCCTCAAGGAGCCTGTTGAATTCAGCAACTCCTATTTCTGCTCGCAGTTTGTTGCGGAAATTCTGGACCGTTCCGGCATCAAGCTGTGGAACAAGCTGCCCGCACTCGTCACCCCGGATGATTTCCGGCAGAGCGACCGGCTGGAGCTGATCTATCAAGGGAAGCTGAGAGAATATGCGCCTAGGCAATAATTGCCCGTCAACCCTTCTATAACCGGTTCTTCTCCATCCATGCAGTGGCCCAGTCCACCAGAGGACGCTGCTCCATAAACCGGATTTCGGCCTTTCCGGCCTGATGAACCTTGAGGTTCATTTCTTTATCATATTCTTCGCCCAATCGGATAAAATCCTCGTCGTTCACAGCCTGGGTTTCGTAAGTTACCCACTTGCGTCTGCCCCCCACCATGACTGCACTGCTGTCATAGACCCGCTTCTTGGCGGGAAAATCAGCCCGGGCTTCTGCCAGATGCAAGGATGTGTTTTTATCATGGCCGACGCCTGCCAAGAGAACATAACCATTTAAATGATACAGCTTATCCAGCGGTGAGCCAATCCCAAAAATATTGCTGAGGTCATGGTTTTGCGTCAGATATTCCGCATGCCTGCCCACGGCGGCGACGGAGCGTGCGGGATGGTCTGACCTTGCGGCCCCCGGCCATTTGCGGAACATTTCCGCCACCACGCCCATCCCTATTGCCGGAGTAATTTCTTTATCATAGGCAGGCCAATGCTGCCGGATCATTGGCCACCATTCGGCGGGCTCTTCCCAGTGGACGCCAGTTGAGGGATCGAGATTTTTCCAGGTCTGGGACGGCATCATCAAGGTTCCTTCTTCGCCCACAATCTCAAGCAGAGCACGGATGAATGTTTCGGCTCCGCCGATAATAAAACCAAACTTGCTTAAGGATGTATGCACGAGGATGTGCTGTCCTTTGGTTAGCCCGCAGCTGGTAAATTGATTAATCAAATCCTCTTTCGTAAAGATCATTCTGGTTTCATTGCTTCTGGTCAATGTGGACCTCCACCTTTTCATCAGAATAAGACAACCCCGCTGCAAGCAGCGGGGTTGTCTCCAGCGTAGCCAGGGATCAGTGCCCTTGAATTAATTATCCATACTATACCAGCCGGATTCATTTGCAGCAATAGCAGACAAGCCAATTTTGTGCACCGGCCTGAAAACGGATACAGACCGGTATCATAATGAATCCGGCACCACTACGCGAATATGGCGGGGAAGGACGCTCAGCTTAATCGGCAGAGCCGGTCCTTCTTCGCCGTCCACATTGGTTCGTACGGTATCCGATGAGCTTATTGTGACTTCGCTCGCGGTGAAATATTCCACGTCCTTATGATTCTTCAGATTGCCCAGCAGCACAGAAAGGCTGACTGTAAGCGTGTTGAAGAAATGAAGATCCTTAATGATGTAGCAATGAATCAAGCCGTCGTCGACAGCGGCTTCGGGAGCCAGTTTCTCGAAGCCGCCTACCGAGTTGGTCAATGCGGCGAGGAAAAGCGGAGTCTCCCCCGCCCAGGTCTTCCCGTCATGCTGTATGGTGAGGGGTGGGATGCATTGCCTGCAAGCTCTTTGATGCCCTCCTTGAAGTATGCCAGCGCGCCGAGTCTGGATTTGTCATCCGAAGATACGGAGGTGAGCGATTCAGCCAGCTTGCCTGCGGCGACCACGTTGATGAACAGGCGGTTGTTCAGCCTGCCTGCGTCCACTAGCTGTACCCGGGAGGAAGCCAGCGTCCGGACGGCTTCTTCGGGAATCAGCGGGATCTGCAGCGCGCGGGCGAAATCATTCACCGTGCCGAGCGGAATAATCCCCAGCTTCGGCTGATGTGCCTGGCCGGAGAGGCCGTTGATCGTTTCATGAAGCGTGCCGTCCCCGCCGATGGACACGATCATGTCGGCCCCCGCTTCGCATGCAGCGATGCTGTAACCGGTGGCATCGCCTTCTTTTTGCGTCTCCTTGACTGTAACCTCATAGCCTTGACTCTGCAGCAGCTCTTCCACACTCCTGAGATAGTCCAGCGCTTCCTCCTTGCCGGAAGAGGGGTTAACAATGATCGTGGCCTGCGTCATATACAGTTTCCTCCCTGTTTGCAGATGTGTTGTACTTACCATTACCCCAAAGGAAGCCGTTGAACGATAGCAAACGCGGCGTCAGCGCGCAATATGTACAATCCGGTTGCGACCTTTATTTTTGGCCTGATAGAGGGCTTGGTCCACATCTTCAAAAAGATTGCTGTTCAGCGAGAAATCATTGATAGTCAGGAGCCCCATGCTGATTGTAACCGTTACTGGATCAGCAGCATTGGCAATCGTGATCTGGTTCATTTCCACCCTTGCCTTGAGCTGTTCGGCTACATGCAGTGCCTCGGCTTCACGGGTATCCGGCAGATAGATAATGAACTCTTCTCCCCGTACCGTGCTAAAACGTCAGTTTGTCGTAATTCCTGCTTAAGCACCTCCACCGTCTGGCAGATCACTTCATCCCCGGCCAAATGGCCGTAAGTGTCATTCACATTCTTAAAGAAATCGATATCCAGCAAAATAAGCGCAAAAGGAATGTGCTTTTCCCTGTTCAGGATCACTTCGTCTTCAAGCTGCTGCGTCAGATAATGGCGGTTATAGCAGCCGGTCAAGCTGTCGGTGATGGCCATTTGCTGCAGCTGCCGGTTCGTCTCGGACAGCTCTTTTTGCACGGCAATCAATGAATGGTTGCGTTCCTGAAGAATCCTATTCTGTTGGTGGGTTTCATGGATCAGCCTCTGCAGCTCCGTAATATCCTGGAACGTGACGATCCGCCCCGCCCGTAACCCGCCGACCATAATGGGCGTTGCCTGAATTTTAAGATAACGCCGGATAACCGTATGGAGGATTTCAATTTCGATTCTCTCCAGCGGCCGTTCATGGTATCCCGATATAAACGCTTCAATGGCAGGCGAGCTTTCCGGAAAAATAATCCTGATATCGAACCGCTCCCCCCGGTGCAGATGCATATGGGGACCCAGAAAACGGTTAATCTCGACCACGTTGTCATATTCATCAAGTACAAGGACGCCATGTCCGATCGTATCCATCACATCCTGATGGGCTATGGTCGCTATATCAAACACTTTGTCGCGGTTAATGGAAACCACAAAAAAGACAGCAGACAGTAAAATGCCCAGCGAGGTCATCCCCGGAATCACCGGCAGATACGGGTCCAGGACCACATTCAGCACAATATCCAGCAGGATAAACACGGTTACCGCAAGAATCCCTTTCAGCACAAGCATCACTTGCTTTCGCACGCGGGGAGCCAGCTCCTGGACCAGGGCTGCAGAGATGACGTACAGTGAGATAACCGCCTGAATGATGATTACGGCTATGAAGAGCCAGAAGAGAGGACCATAGGTTCTTTGAATATATTCCTCATTTACCGGCTGCACAAACCAGCTGTTGGGGCTGAATAGAATACAGGCTGCCGAAAAAATAGCTGGAGCCGACAGCAGCAGCAGCATTTTCCGCCGCAGAAACCGGGTCTGTCCGGTCAACAGAATGGTGAAAAAGACCCAGCCCGTACTGAGAAGCGCCGAATCTACGAATGCAGCCTTAACATAAAATAATTGATATATGGGATTATCGGCAGTTTTGATGGCAAATTGGCAGAAGGGCCAGATCATCATGGTGAAATGGAAGGCTAAATAGACTTTGTGCAGATTCGTGATGTTAACTGAAACGAAAATATAGACGAAAAGTGCAAACAGAACGAAAAATAAAATCAGATCAATCCATACCACAAAACCCAACAAGTTACACCTTCCTGCTATTATTAGTCAATTATGCATGGTTTTTGGGCCTAAAGTCTTGCATCTTGCTTCTAATATATAATTAGCTTGCCAAGAATACAACCACTTTGCAAGGCACGGCAGGAGGAGCCGGAGGGGGTGAAAGTAAAATAAGCTGCCCCGTTAGACCGGGAACAGCTTATTCTGACAATGAGTGCAAGCGGCGTAGGAGACAGCCGGATTGCCTTGCCGGGGCTTAGTGCAGATTGGCATCCAGCCAGGGCTTCAGAAGGGGCAGGACATGCGCCGGCTGCATCGCCTGGGTATGGTCCAGACCCTCAAGCACCGCCACATCCCAGCCTAGCGCTTCGAGGGCGGACCGCTCTCTGATAAGCGGTCCGGCGATATCGACCCGCACGGCTCCCCAGCGTTCGCCATACTCGATAAGATCGGCGCTGCCGGCGAAGCAGAGGCGGGGACAGGTGATCCGTTCCTGGGCCGTCCGGTCATCGAATGCCTGAAGCGCCTGGTACAACGTGACGAACTGTTTGGTCTGCGCCTCGCTCATCGTGACTTCAGCCTGTGACCAGTCGAATTCATCGGCGTTCCCGTCCCATGCGGCGGGGGAGGGGTCCGGGTTCTTCTGTGCCGAGACAGAGAGATGATAGGCAGCCATCGTGACCTTCAGCATTTCCTTATACGGACCGCAGACAGGCGGGAAGCCGCCCATGACAAGCGCTGACAGCCGGTCTGTGCGCAGGGCCAGCTGCATGCCGGACAGGGCCAGCCAGGAATAGCCGTAATAGGCGAATTGCTGCGCGGACGTCGCATCGGCGATGGCCAGAAAGTCGCTGGACAGGTTATCCGGCGTCAGGGTATCGGGCTTGGCGCAGCTTTGAACATGGCCTTCATAATCGAAGGCGATGACCCGGCAGCTGCCGCTAAGCTGGTCAATCAGGGAGCGCCCGAGCGCCGGATCAACGCCCCACTTCGTCATCTCGTCTGCCTGTGGTCCATCTATGGGCCGGGGGTTCACCGGGAGCAGCAGGCAGGGTCCTTCTCCTTGAATCTCCACCTCGATCCAGCTTGCATCATGCATTTGTACTCTAAGCATCGTTAGCCTCCTAATTCAGCATTTGTTCAGAAATCCTGTATATCTATCAATATATAACATTGATGCAAGTGGGAAGGTTCTGCCGATAAGGGCCTGAGTATGCTTGAGAAAACCAGTTCCAGGTTTATTAAAGCACTTAAAGGTTTTATGTGAAGGTTTGCAGACGGTGCGGGTCTTTGGTAGGTTAGTATCACGCACAGGATGTAGATGAAGGAGGTGAATCAATGCAATATTACAAGCCGGTTGAGCTTGCATCGGTGCTTGGCATCAGTACCAGCGCCTTGCGGCATTATGAATCCTGGGGTGTGGTTCCCGCGCCGGAACGGGCAGCGAATGGCTACCGTATGTATACGGAGCTGCATCTGGCCTACTTTCGCTGTCTTCGCGCCATGATTCCGGGGTTTGGCTACAAGTTAACCTATGATGTGCTGCGCAACATCCAACAGGGGGACATGGATCAGGCCTTGTGGCTTGCAGGGGCAGAGCAGGCCAGATTACAGGAGGAAAAAGCTGCTGCCGATCAGACGCTGGCGCTGCTGCAGGACCCGGAGATTAGCTTCATCAAAGGCAGACCCGTCAGCCACCGGATGTCGATCGGAGAAGCTGCAGCGATTGCGGGAGTTCAGCCCTCGGCCATTCGCCACTGGGAAAAGGAGGGGCTGCTGACTCCGCTAAGAAACCCGGAGAATGGCTACAGAATGTACACTGCGGTGCATTTAAGGCAGATTCTGCTGATCCGCACCTTGAGACGGACGGTATATTTTCTGGAGAGAATGAAGGAGCTTGTGGAAGCTGTGGAGCAGCACAGCCTGGACAAGGCCAAAGAGGTAACCGAGCACGCGCTGGGCCGCATTCATCAGCGCAACCGCCAACAGTACAGCGGCGTGCATCAACTGATGGAGCTTTGCGCTCAGGCGGGACTATTGAGGCCGGAGGATACAGCCTCCCGATCCATGTCGACGTATCAAGGGAAGGAGAGGTGAATGGCGTAACTGCAGATTAACGAAGTTGAATTAGTGAACTTATAGAGCGTTAACAATTCAATGTTACGATGGAAAGACGCGCCTGAATGAGGCGGAGTACCGGGAGAGGGAGGAATTTAGGTATGGAGACGGGAAGTCAGAAGCCGGTGGAAGCTGGCGTGACAAAGGGCAGAGGGGCTGCTCTGCTGGAGGTGCTGGGTGTCTCCCTGAAGCTCGGGCTTACCTCCTTCGGAGGGCCGATTGCCCATCTGGGGTACTTCCATAATGAGTATATCCGCCGCCGGAAATGGATGGATGAACGCAGCTATGCCGATCTGGTGGCGCTCTGCCAGTTTCTCCCCGGGCCAGCGAGCAGCCAGGTGGGGATTGGCATCGGTGTGGTCAGGGCCGGCTTGCTTGGGGGATTCATAGCCTGGCTGGGATTCACTTTGCCTTCAGTGATCGCTCTGGCTGTATTTGCCTTAGTACTGCAGGGCGTTGATATCGCTGGTGCGGGCTGGATTCATGGACTGAAGATCGTAGCGGTGGCGATTGTAGCGCAAGCGGTGCTGGGAATGGGGCAAAAGCTTACACCGGACAGAGGAAGAGTTACCATTGCGGTGATAGCGGCAGTTTTTGCGCTGTCCTGGCATGCTGCCTACGCTCAAGTCCTAATCCTCGCAGCTGCCGGGATGATCGGCCTTTGGCTGTATCGGGGTCAACCGGATCGGGGTCCTGACCTGCCTATCCGGATCAGCCGGACCGTTGCCGTCTGCTGTCTGGCGTTGTTTTTCCTTCTGCTTATAGCGCTTCCTCTTCTTAGAACGTCTGCAGGTGCTGGGGGGGTTGCGCTTTTCGACAGTTTTTACCGTTCCGGTTCACTGGTATTCGGTGGAGGACATGTTGTGCTTCCGCTTCTGGAACATGAGGTTGTACCTGCCGGATGGGTCAGCCGGGAGGACTTTCTGGCCGGCTACGGAGCGGCACAAGCCGTTCCGGGGCCGCTGTTTACCTTTGCCAGCTATCTTGGGATGATGGCCGCAGGGTTCAAAGGCGGCATCATTGCGACGCTGGGCATCTTCCTGCCTGCATTCCTGCTGGTTATCGGTGCGCTTCCTTTCTGGAATGGGCTTAGAAGCAGTCCGAACGTTCAAGGGGCGCTCGCGGGCATCAACGCTGCTGTGGTGGGAATTCTGCTGGCAGCTCTATATGATCCGCTGTGGACCTCCGCCATCCTGAAGCCGCTGGACTTCGCGCTGGCCGCAATCTTGTTTGTGATGCTCTTTTTCTGGAAGCTCCCGCCCTGGGTGATTGTTCTGGCCGGTGCTGCGGGAGGATTTCTGATGCAGTTCATCTAGACTATGTTCACAAGAGCGGTTTTTCGTACACATCCACCTCATTGCCGCGCTGATCTTGGGTCCTTTTGACGAATGACATAGCCGTCTCCTCACGGATTTCCTCCGGGGTGAGATGCTCTTTATGCTGCACCATCAGATTGAACGCGGGCTGGGAGTTAAGAATTGCGGCCTGAAGCTCTACACTTTCTGCGGACATTGGGTCCGGTACGGCTTCTAAAGTGATCAATAGTTGCACCTTCCTTAAGTAAACAGGGATTTGAATAACACTTAATTCAATATATATCTAATTAGATATTAATTTAATTTAAGCGCAAGTTCAAGTGGTATGCTACAATAAGAAGAATTTATGAGACGATGCTGTCGATAAGGAATGGAGAATGTGATCATGAATGAATTGCCAAACTGCCCGCAGTGCAGCTCGGAGTACACGTACGAGGACGGGACGCTGCTGGTTTGCCCGGAATGCGGACATGAGTGGGCGCAGGGTGCGGGAAATGCAAGCATTGAGGAGAGCAAGGTAGTACGGGATGCCAATGGCAATATTTTGAATGATGGGGATTCGGTTACTGTCATCAAGGACCTGAAGGTCAAAGGCAGCTCCTCCGTGCTGAAGATCGGTACCAAAGTGAAGAACATCAGGCTGGTCGAGGGCGATCATGATATTGACTGCAAAATCGACGGCTTTGGAGCCATGAAGCTCAAATCCGAATTTGTCAGAAAAGCATAATTGCGTTATCCATGACGCTGTCGTCTCTTGGGTTTGGCGGCGTATTGTATGGATTCAGCGTTTCGGGCAGCAAAGGGTGGGGGAGCACGGAAGTTCTGATTTCTTTGGGTATCGGGTTCATTGCACTTGGCCTGTTCGTATGGCGGCAATTGACCATGGAGAATCCCCTGCTGGAATTAAGAGTATTCACAAGCCCCGCTTGATGTTCACAGCTTAATACACGGGATGAATGTGGCTTCAATGGTAACCGCCGGGAGTGCCGTTATTGCGCTGATCCTGGCCTTCTTTATCAAACGCAAGGAAGCTCCGATTGAGAGTCCGGCGAACAGTATTCCGGTAAAATGATTGTTAATTCCATGTTGGTTTACCTCAAGTAAAATACCTTTTCCTGCAGCAGATCGAGCGCCCGCTCGATCTCTTTGCGCTGCTCTCCGGTTAAATCGCCGATCCGTTCGGTGAACCGGATGGCGATATGCTGAAACGCTTCGTTCATCATGGCCTCTCCGGCGGGGAGAGGGTAATCCCCTGCTTGCGGCGGTCGGCGGGATCGGTGATTTTATCGCATAGCTGCTTCTCGCTGAGCTTCTTCAGCTCACGGCTGGTGTTCGGCATCGACATATGCATGCAATCGCTGATCTCGCTGAGGGTGACGGGCTGGCTGACGGCGATATATTCGAGAATTTTATATTGAAGGGGGGTCAGTGCTTCGGATTTGATATCTTTGCTGATATCACTTGTAATTTGATGGACGGCAGTCGTAAAAGCTACAAATTTCTGAAATAATTCGTTGTCCATAAAGTTCACCTCAAAAGAAACCTTAACAAAAACATTATCAAATAACAATTATCATTTGACAACTAAAATAAAACCGTGATACCCTTTCGTTATCAAATGATAATTAAAGGAGTGGCGGCATGAATACATTGATTATCTATACCCATCCGAATCATCAGAGTCTAAGCTATGCCTTTTTGCAGGAGGTGCTTCGGGGGAGCCGGGAAAATGCGAAGGTGGCAGAGATTCAGGTGCTTGATTTGTATGAGGAGGGATTTAATCCGGTGCTTGTATTTAATGAGCACAAGCGGAGAAGGGACATGCACAGTGATCCCGCACTGGCTAAATACAGGGAGCAGCTGCTGTGGGCGGATAAGGTCGTACTGGTCTACCCCATCTGGTGGGGGCGGCCGCCAGCTATGCTTATGGGGTATATAGACCAGATGTTTGCCTCGGGGTTCGCATACCGGGATAAGGGCGGACTGCTGCCGGAAGGGCTGCTGAAGGGGAAGTCGGTAGTGTGCATTTCCACCATGCAGGGTCCAACCCACTATCCGCTGCTGATGCTGCATAATGCGCACAAGGTGTTAATGCGCAAGGCGCTGTTCAACTTCGTGGGCATCCGCAAAGTTAAGTTCTTTGAGTTCGGCAGCATGGAGAGCAAGCGGGGCAAGCACGCCCAGAAGCTGGAGCGGATCTATCAGTATTTCAAGACAGTCAGTTAGTATGGTTTTCGACTACCCAGTCGATCAGTTTGCGGGCAATGCTGACAGGGGACGGAATGACAGGCAGGCGGTCCAGTTCGAACCAGTCGGCATGGTCAAGCTCCTCCCCATCCACGGTAATTTCTCCGCTCTCATATTCGGCCAGAAAGCCTACCATCAGAGAGTGGGGAAAAGGCCACTGCTGGCTGGCGAAATAGCGGATATTCTTGACCTTGATGCCGACTTCCTCCATAGTCTCACGCTGTACACAGTCCTCCAGCGTTTCGCCCGGCTCCACGAATCCGGCAATCAGCCCGTACATATTGTTCACAAAATGCGGGGAGTGTGCGAGCAGAATCCGGTTGTCCTTAAGAATCGCGGTAATGACCGCCGGGGCAATCCGGGGATAGCTGACCAGTCCGCAGGCCGGACAACTGCGTGAGTGCTCGGCCTGCGCCAGCTCGGTGGCGGTCCCGCATCTGCCGCAGAACTGGTGGGTTTCATCCCAGGCCAGCATCTGAATGCCCTTGCCTGCGAGATGGAACAGATCTTCATCCAGAGATTCGTACAAGGAGCGCAGCGGGCGGAAGGCCATCCCTTCCGGCTCAGGCGTTTCTGCCGGGACTTGTGCGGCGAAGCTGGCGATCCCTTCAAAGGTCCCCAGATACAGGGTTCTTAAGGGAGCCATGGATAGCTGCTCAAGCGCAGGTACGAATGGAATGCCGGTGATCCCGGCGTTTTCGGTAACCAGCAGCTTGCCGGAATGAAAAATCAGCCAATAGGCGGAGCCGCTGAACTCTAGCGGTGGAGTGACGGCAGGGATATATCGGTTGTAAATGCTTGCTCTTGGTTTAGACATGGCGCAGAACCTTTCTGATTGCAGATCATTTCTTTTTTTCAATTAAGAATAACAAAAACCGGCAATCCTAACAAATATCATGACGGGTTCAGTTCTACAGGCCATACGGTGACATGAAAAATAGAAGCGCGCTCTTCAATGAGCCGTTTTTTTATTTGACATTTCATTAACTTGTAACTATATTAGTTACAGGGAGAAAATCTGCAGCCGCCGCCCCCGGCCTCCGCAGGAACGACTATAAATGATATTTACTTTAGGAGGAAAAGAAATGAAGATTGCATTAACAGGAGCCACCGGACACTTTGGTTCCATCGTGGCCGAAACTTTACTGAAGTCAGTAGCGGCAGAAAACCTGGTAGTCAGCGTCAGAAACCCGGAAAAAGCGGACAATCTCCGCACACGCGGAGTAGACGTCCGTCATGGTGATTTCGACCAGCCGGAGACACTTGATACAGCATTTGCCGGTGTGGACCGGCTGCTGATCGTGTCAGCTGACGGGGACAACGACACACGGATCCGCCAGCACAAGGCTGCGGTTGATGCCGCAGTGCGCGCGAAAGTCGGCTTCATCGTCTATACCAGTGTCGGTCATGCCGACAGCAGCTCACTGTTCCTGGCACTGGTTCACCGTGCGACCGAGGAGTTCATCCGTGAATCCGGGATTCCGTACTCCTTCCTGCGCAATAACTGGTATCTGGAGAATGAGGTTGGCTCCATTCAGGCAGTTCAAGCCGGAGCCCCATGGGTGACCTCGGCTGGCGACGGCAAGGTGGGCTGGGCAACCCGCCGTGATTATGCAGAAGCGGCAGCAGCTGTATTGGCGGGCGAAGGCCATGAGAATACCGTATACGAATTGTCAGGCACACCGGCAACACAGGCTGAGCTGGCAGCAGTTGTCGGCAAGCTGCTGGGCAAGGAGGTTCTGGTTCAGCAGGTGGATGATGCCGCGTATGCCGATATTATGGCAAAAGCAGGCGTACCGGAAGCTGCACTCCCGATTGTAGTCGCTATTCAACAAGCGATCCGCGAAGGCGCGCTGGACATCGCCAGCAGCGATTTCACGAAGCTGCTGCAACGCCCGCTTACACGGCTTAGTGAAGGTGTAAAGGATTTGCTGGGGAATTAAGGCCTAAGACACGTCCGGCCTTACCCCGCCGGAAGGCGGGCCGGATAAGCATAGATAGCTTATCCTATTATAATGAAGAGGCTTCCCGCAGACGGTCAATGGACCGGCGGGAAGCCTTTTTCTATTTAGGAAATTCCGATTTCCTTCTAGTGTGGATAATGTGGGTAAGATGTGTATAAGGTTGGGGATAAGTGCTTTTTGATTGAATGCCGTTACTGGAGCGGCGAAGGCCAGCTGGCCCGGAAACAACGGCAGAAATACCGTTGTTGGGGCGTCGAAGGCAGCTGGCCCGGAAACAACGGCAGAAATACCGTTGTTGGGGCGTCGAAGGCCAGCTGGCCCGGAAACAACGGCAGAAATACCGTTGTTGGAGCGCTGAATGCCAGCTGGCCCGGAAACAACGGCAGAAATACCGTTGTTGGAGTAGCGAAGGGTGGTTAGCCCAGAAACAACGGAAGAAATACCGTTACTGGGACGGGGAAGGCCGGGTTCTGAGGGGGTAGCCGGTCTAAATATCCTAATTCCAACTAGCAATTTACTTACCGGTTCTTCGCAGGTGCTAGTTGGAAAAAGGGAACTTATTTTTCCGGAAATTAAGAAATCCTGAGATTGAAGTGGAAAAAGTAAACCTAACTGGGCTATATTTCTTGTCCAATGGCGAAATGAGCTGAATTAGTGTCCCTTTTTCCACTTAAAGAGTTGCCGTAGGATTCATGGGGAATCGTTCTCCAGGTAACGCTAGAACCAAGACGGCTGCGCTGTCCCGTGGAGGACGGCACAGCCGTTTTTGTTCTGGGATTTTTTTACCGCTGCTTAGCTGGCGCGGCTTCGAAATAGCCTCCCAGCAGAGCCCGGACCGCTTCAGCAACTGCCGCGCCGTCCCCGGCCTCCAGCCATTCCTGAGGAATCACAGAATAGCTTCCGGAGCTGCCTGTCAGATAGCTGTATATGATCTGGGCTTCATCCAGCTTATGGCGGCTGATTTCACCCGGCTCTCCGTGCGGAGGCTTGCTGAAGCTGTCCTGGACGGCGGACTGTATGATCCCGCACAGCTGCTCTGCGTTCATCTGCCCGGCGTCCAGCCTGGCGCGGTCTAGAATCTCGCTGCCCCGGATCAGGATCAGCTTGAGCACCTGCTCCTGCATTGGCTCCAGCACCACGATGTTTTTGTTCTGCTCGGTGAAGCCGATCACCTTCTCCTTCTGCAGCAGGGAGCGGACGGCTGTGCAATAATCGCGGTATTTGGCGGCGGTTTCGAACTCGAAATTCTCTGCGGCCAGATCCATCCGCTGCTGAAGCTCCTCCAGAATACGGGGATCATTCCCGTTGAGCAGCCCGGCCACACTGTCAATAATCCCTTCGTACCGCTCCAGCGCCTCCCCGCCCCCGCACATACCGAGGCATAGACCCAGCGAGTGATTAAGACAAAGCGCGTTCCTGGCATGGGGTGTGCTGCAAAGGATTCTCTGGCTTTCTTTAATTCCCTGCACCGCCCGCTCAACCGTGCTTCTGCTGGTATAAGGGCCGAAATACAGGCTGTCCCCATACTCAGCCGGGTCATAGGTCACCGCCAGCTGCCGGTAGGCAGTATCCGTGCGAATCACGATATAGCTGTAGGCGAGCGGGTTTTTCATTTTTTTATTATACATCGGCTTGATTTCTTTGATCAGCTGGCACTCCAGCATGAAGGCTTCAAACTCCGTATCGGTCAGCTTGTAATCGAGGTCCCGGATGTTTCTGACCAGCTGCTTTACTTTAGGGGAATGGCCCTTGGCGTTATAAAAGTAGGACTGGACCCGCTTCTTCAGCTGTTTGGCTTTGCCGACATAGATAATATGGCCCAGACTGTCCTTCATCAGGTAGACCCCGGGAGATAAAGGAAGGGCCGCCACCTTCTCCGCCAAATTCATGAGGTTCACTTCCCAATCGTAGGTTCTTGTATTTTTTAGTATAAACGATCAACGATAGATTCGTCCTCTCCATGTGACATAATCCACAAAACCCCCTGCGGAAACCCTCTATCATAAAACACAGGATAAGATAGAGCTGCAAAGCTGGGGGGCTTTTATGAAATATTCTATCGGAGAATTTGCCTCGATTCTGGGTGTGACGGCGGATACCTTGCGGCTCTATGAGAAGCATGATATTGTGCGCCCGATGAAGGATCAACACAATAACTACCGTTATTTCAGTGATTTGGATGCGAGAAATTTATTGTCGAGCCGGTGGTACCGGAGTATGCAGATTCCGCTGCAGGATGTAGCCGGGCTGATCAACGATGCCCCTGCGGAGCAGGTCATCCAGTCTATTGCCGGCGCACGGCAGCAGCTGGAAGAGGAGATTAGGCGCAGTGTCATGCTGCTGGACAAAATCAATGAGATCCACGCGGAGCTTGGGCGGATCGGGGAAGCCCTTTATACCTGCCGGATCAGAGAGGTGCCGGGCATGTACCGTATTCAGCAGACCGACAAAAATCAGCTGCTGCAGAAGGAGTGTCTGAAACGGACGGTTCAGGCTTGGATGGAGCTGCTTCCCTTCACATTCTATTCTTTCAGAATCGAAAACCCGGAGAGCGTCCTGGGAACGGCGGAGCTGGAATACAGCTGGGGGCTGGCCCTGCTGGAGACGGATCAGCAGAAGCTGGAGGTCGGCGTGAATGAGAGTATGGAGTATATCGAGCCGTCCACCTGCATATCCGCAGTCATTGCCAGCTCGTATGAGAAGGAGCTTGGCCGGGAGTCCTTTCAATTCATGCTGGATTATGCCCGGGCAAAAGGCCTCGCCATCACCGGTGATATCCGCGGCAAGATTCTGTTCACCGAACGAATGAGCAGGGGCAATCAAACCTATCTGGAGATCGACATCCCTCTTGAGAATAATTTCACATAACATTCATTGACCTTGGTGCCGCACCAAGGTTTACACTCTGTGCGTAGTCCGGCGGTCCTTCCAGAGAGAAAGGGGCTGCATACCAACCATACAGGGGGAGAACCAATGCGCAAGCAAGCACAGAGCAAAATATTCACATTATCCGTGTGCCTCATCATGATGCTGTCGCTGATCAGCGGCTGCAGCGGCAATAATACTGCTGAACCGGCAGCTTCCGAGCAGCCGTCGGCGTCGCCTGAGGCGACTCAGCAGGCGGGGGATGACAACGGGGTGCCGGCTTCTTTTAAAGCAGGAACCTATAAGGCGGAGGCCGATGGAAAAGACGGAAAAATTCAGGTGGAGGTTACCCTGGATGCCCAATCCACAATCACCGACATCAAGGTGCTCAACCAGAAAGAGACGGCCGGAATCGGTGTCGAAGCGATCAACAAGATCAAGGATGAGATCATCTCAGGCCAGACGCTTGCGATTGATGCGGTCAGCGGGGCTTCCGAATCCAGCGCGGCCATTCTGACTGCTGTTGAGGATGCACTGAAGCAGGCAGGCGGCAACGTAGAAGCATTCAAGTCCCGGAAGGTAGCCAAAGCCGGTGAAGGCAAAACCGAGCAGCTGTCGGCGGATGTTGTTGTTGTAGGCGCAGGGGCATCCGGTGTTTCAGCAGCCGTATCAGCGGCGGACAAAGGGGCCAAGGTTATTATTATTGAGAAAACAGCCACCATTGGCGGAGCAAGCAACCTGTCCTGGGCGGGCAAGTTCTACAATTCCTCGGCTGCGGTCAGCAGCGGGCTTAAAGTGAGTGTGGAAAAGGAAATCTCCGACTGGATTGTGAATAACCACTGGAGAGTCGATGCGGCGGCGATCCGCCAGTATGTAACGAAGTCGGGGGAAACCTATGACTGGCTGAACAAAAAAGGCTACAAAACCACCTTCATCAACTTTGCCGGGGAACAGCTGCATATGCTTCCGGCCTACGAAACACGCCAGCCCACACTGCGGGCGATGCTGGCAGCTTCGGTGGAAAAGGGCGGCGGACAAGTAATCACCGAAACGACTGCCAAAAAGCTGATGACAGGAGCAAACGGTGAGGTGACCGGTGTAGTTGCCGAGAAAGCAGACGGCACGACGCTTGAAATTACCGGAAAAAGCATTATTATGGCAACCGGAGGCTATGCAGGCAACAAAGAAATGGTCAAAGAGGCCTTCGGTTTTGAAGGTGTTAACGGAGGACTCGGCCAGAATACCGGCGAAGGCCTGAAAATGGCCTGGGATGCCGGAGCCAAGGTTCCTGATAACTTCGGCGGGCAGATGCTGCATCAGACCCTGGCCAGAGCCACGGAGAAGCTGAAGGCTCAATACACTCCGTTCGAAGCCAGCTATCCGCTGATGCTGTCCTACCTGCCTACCCTGATGAATGTCGGTCCTTCAGGAGCAAGATTCAGAGACGAGGCGGCGACGCTCACCTCCGTAGCAGCTGCCAATACCAGTGCTTTTAACGGAGCTTACCATCTGGTCATTATTTCGCAGGCGCAGATCGATGCTTTGAAGGCGAAAGGAATGAACGGTGTAAAAGCGCCTTCCCTGCCGGGAATGCCGCCGGAATTCTACGCCACTTTTGCCGATCAGTTCAAGCTGGATACGCCGTGGAAGGATGCGGACAAGGTATTCGAATCCATGGTTGCCAACGGCGATGGCTACAAAGGCAGCACTATTGAAGAGCTGGCCCAGAATGCCGGTCTGGATGCAGAGGTGTTTGCACATGATTTCAACCAATACCAGGAAGCAACGAAGACCGGGGTAGATATCGAGTTCGGCAAAGCAAAGGAATACCTGATTCCTATGGGACAGAGCGGTCCATACTACGCGATCATCGCCGAAGTCAACAATCTGGGTTCGGTCGGCGGGTTGCTGGTCAATACCCAGTTCCAGGTGCTGAATGACAAACGTGTGCCGGTCAAGGGGCTGTATGCGGTTGGCCTCGAGTCCGAAGGCGTATTGTTCAATGATACCTATGTCGGCAACGGTGTAGGCCTGGGTTATTCCTTCACCTCCGGCCGTCTGGGCGGAGAAGATGCTGCAGCAGGGGCTTTGGCAAAATAAGCTTTAACCGTCCGTCTTTTAAGGGGAGCCTCCGGCTTCCCTTTTTTGCTGAAACGGGAACGTCCATATATAAAGACCACACGGCATAGGGCCCTGCTCATGCCAACCTCCATCACCGAAGCTTAAGTAATCGTTCTGTCCCGGCCGATATTAAGGATAACTTGCACTTTAGTGAAGAGAGGAGGAATGCTGTGTGTATATTCCTATTACAGGGATCAGCGGGGTTTCTTTGACCCGGCCGCCGCAGCAGCCAGAGAACCATTCGTCCACCCCGGCCTCTGCGCTCAGTTTTAACGAAACCTTGGCGGCGGTCAACGCGGCGACACTGGATCAGGCCGAGCGGCTAAAGCGGAAATATGGGGTTAAAGTGCGGATTCAGACCGTGTCCAAGGGCGGAAAAGAATTGGAGCATTCCGGGATGAGCGGCGGCGAACGGGAAATAATCATTGCGCCCAACATTCTGCAGCAGATGGCCAAGGACCCAGTCATGCGCAATAAAGTGTATGGAACCCTTGATCCATACGTTACTCAAGAACAGACAAGCCAGAATCCATTGCAGCCGCTGAATGGCGGGAAGGGCTTAAGCCACAGCCTGATTGTACATAAGGATGGTTCAGTTGCCCTATGGTCTGCTGCAGCCTCTCCGAGGGAAGCAGAGACAGGCAAGCATTCGGATGTGGAGAACCGGAATGAACAAGCAGAGGAAAGCAGGACGGCTGCCGAGAGACGGCATGCCTGGGAGGCGGCCCTCCCGATTTTATCTAAAAATCTGCTTTCGGCTGCAGAAGCCTCTCTGCAAGGACAAGAGCCTGCTGCCAACCCGGTAGACGGAGTAGCTGCCCATGACTGGCTGCACCAGCTTCAACTGGTGCGGGCCAGAAGGTCTAACAAATTGCTGTAAATTCACAGATGAACAACCGCCTATTCTCCCGCATACCCTATAGGACCAACCTGCAGGGTGAAGAGAGGGCGTGTTCAATAATGGGCATTCAGCTTACTGCGATACATTGGGTTTACCTGACCTTTATTGTGTTCATTATGGTGCTTATGATCCGGCGGCGCGATACGACGATGATGTGTGTGGCCGGGATCTTTGCCTTGGGGTTGCTTGCTGCTGAGACGCTCAGCGGCTCGGTATCAGGGATTTTCAACTCTTTTGTCTATGCGACCAAGGAACTGCTGGGAACGATCATGATCATATCGATTATTGTGGCCATGAGCCGGATTCTGATGATTACCGGTATTAACGAGACGATGGTTGCCCCGCTTACCCGGTTCATACGCACACCGGCCATGGCATACTGGGGCATTGGACTGATTATGATGGTCACCTCCTTTTTCTTCTGGCCTTCGCCTGCTGTTGCACTGGTGGGTGCGGTTCTGCTGCCGGTAGCTCTCCGGGTAGGGCTGCCTGCACTTGGGGCAGCGGTGGCGATGAACCTGTTCGGCCATGGAATCGCCTTGTCGGGAGATTATATTATCCAGGGGGCTCCGAAGATCACGGCAGATGCTGCAGGTCTTCCGGTGGCCAGCGTGATGGAGGCGAGCATCCCGCTGGTTATTGTAATGGGGCTTGTGACTACAATCGCTGCATTCTGGATGATGCGCCGCGACCGGCAGAACGGCACATGGAGAGACGGGCTGGTTTCCGTCCAAGGCAGCACAGGCAGGCTGAGGGGACCGGAGGCCGCTGGGGAGAAGAAGCGCCTGTTCTGTTGGCTGCCCGTCTCCGCCAAGGGCTCGCTGTTGTCATACCTCTGCTCTTTCTGCTTGATGTGGCGGCGATGTTCGCGCTGAATCTGCAAGGCGGAGACGCGACGGCGCTGGTTGGCGGCACCGCCGTGCTCATTCTGATCTCGGTGACGCTGCTTGCCCACCGCAATCAGGGGCTGGAAAAGGTCACCTCCTACCTAATCGAGGGTTTTGTCTTCGGCTTCAAGGTCTTTGGACCGGTGATCCCCATCGCCGCCTTCTTCTACCTCGGCGACTCGGCGTTTACCGAGCTCTTCGGCAAGGTGCTGCCGGCCGGCTCGCACGGCATCGTGAACGACCTGGGCGTGGCCCTGGCGGATCACGTGCCGCTTAACGGGGCCGTGGGAGCCGTGACGATGACGGCGATCGGCGCGATCACCGGCCTCGACGGCTCCGGCTTCTCCGGCATCTCGCTGGCCGGCTCGATTGCCCAGCTGTTCGCCGCCGCCATTCACTCCGGCGCGGCGACATTGACCGCCCTGGGACAGGTGGCCGCCATCTGGGTCGGCGGCGGCACCCTGATTCCGTGGGCGCTCATTCCTGCGGCTGCCATCTGCGGCGTCAGCCCGTTTGAGCTGGCCCGGCGGAACCTGAAGCCGGTCCTGCTGGGGCTTGTAGCGACTACGATCGTCGCCATGTTCCTGGTGTAGGCGGCGTAGAGGCCGCCGCCCGGCCTGGCCGGAGGGGCTTACAGCAACGGCCGAATGCTGTTGAATGGGCCGCCCTGCCCTGACCCGCCTGATTGGCCCGCTCTGCCTCGCCCAAGCCCGGCTCTGCATAAGATATGCTCCCTCTATCCATCCTAAAGAGGATTGGACAGTAACCCTGAAGGGAGCGGTTGACAAGATGAAGCATTATGAATCCAGTCTGCGGACCAACAGTACTGTGGATCAGGCCCAGGACGCGGTGACCCGGCTGCACAACTCCGTATCTCAGGCGCTTAGCCACCCGAACGATCAGACTCTTTCCCAGGCGGAGAACAGTCTGCAGCACGCGGAGGAGGCAGTCAGCCATGCTCCAGAGGGCTCGGTTGGAGGCCATGGGGTGGATCTCACCGAAGACAGACTGGCCGAGGAGAAACAGCGGCTGGCCACCGCAGAAGCGGCGAACAGCGAGAACAAGCAATAGACACTCCTGCCGCTCTTTCGCGGCACCATCAGGTGATGAAAATTCAGAGAAGAGCCCTGGAGCTGGGCTCCGCCGATTCGGGGCTTCCTCCAAGATAGATACACTGAACGCTCTGGCATTTCCGGCTTTATCCGGAAGTGCTTTTTTATTATTCAGGAAATCACGATTACTTTCCAATTTTTTGTCTTTTAGTTCAAATCCCCTAAAGGACGATGGACTGAAACAACGGCAGAAATGCTGTTGTTAAAGAAACTGGAGGGTGGTTTTGTCCCCGGAGGACAGTTGCAGGAGGAACACGGAACCTGGGAAGGCAAAGGCGCGGCTCCAGAGAAGGGAAGTGGAATAAGTACACTTAAATGGACGAAAAATCCTCTTGGAAGCAGGAATAGTGGGAAAAAGTAGACTTATTTTAAGTGAATTCAGCTAGTAGGGTGGGAAACGGCCGGATTAGTTATCCTTTTTCCCACTAGGGTTTGCCGGGAGGCGCGATGCAGGGGAAATAAGTTCACTTTTTCCACTTAAGCTTGTTGCCGTTGTCTAAGCAAGAAGGTCTAGAGATCTCTCCAATCATTCAAACTCCCCCAAACGGGTTATAAAATTAACAGAACCGATGGCCTGCATAAACGTACTATTTAAACAAACAAGTATCTTTAAGGGGGCTTAGATATGACGGAAACTGCTGGGGTTTATCCCCGTCTGGAGACTGCGGAGGAGCTGAATGCTGCGCTTGCTGAAATAACGAAGTGGGAAAAAGAACAGAACAAGCTGATGATCTGGGACCATCTCACCCGTCTGCCATTCAAGGTGCTCGACAAGCTTACACCCAAATTTATTCATGAGAAGCTGGGTAAGCTGCTGGACGAGCTGGGGAGCTATATCCAAAATGGAGGCAACTATCTGGTGGCTGGACGCAAGGTTGGGTCGCTCATGCAGGCCGCAAGCCGCGCGGCTGGAGGAAACGGAGAAGGCCCTTTTCCCCTGGCTGTTATGGATAAGGCTGCAGAGCAGCTGACACAAAGCAGCAGGAATGTTGCCACCGCGCAGGGAGCGACAACGGGGTTCGGCGGAGTGTTCACGCTGGCGGCGGATATCCCCGCGGTACTGGGCTTGTCTCTGAAAGTCATTCAGGAGATTGGCCTCTGCTATGGCTATAATCCTGCGGATAAGGCGGAGCGGATCTTTACCGTCAAGGTGATGCAGTTTGCTTCTTCGGATATTGTCGGCAAGCGGACTATTCTGAAGGAGCTCAACCTGCAGGCCGGGGGAACCGGTGATATTGTGCCGGGAACAAATGAGGCTGTCTCCAAGATCCAGGGCTGGAAGGAGGTCATCACGGTGTACCGCGACAATTGGGGCTGGAAAAAAATGCTGCAGGCCATCCCGGTAGCAGGGATGTTCTTCGGTGCCTATACCAACCGCAAGGCGCTGGAGGATGTAGCTGAAGCTGCCCGGATGCTCTACCGCAAAAGACGAATTATCGCCAGATTGGCGGAAATGGAATGAAGAAAAAAGGCAATAATACACTCTGTAAGGAGCTGTATTATTGCCTTTTTCAAAATATAAGCTTAAGCGTCCATAGCTCCGAACGCCAGCCCCTTGCCTCCCAACGGAACAAGCGGGACGGGTTCGACACCTGCAATCAGCGGTTTGGCCCGCTGGATGGTGGCTCGGGTCGCCTCGTCTTTCAGTGAAGCCGCGTGTGCTTCAGCATTGCTCCATACCTCAGTGACCCAGAGGACATCCGGCTCACTCTCCGAGAGATTGACGATGTACAGCTCGCATTCGTTCACCGTCTCAGCTGCAGCGGCAGCTTCGAGCAGAATCGCCGCCAACGCCTCGCGGTCTCCCGATTTAGACGTGAATTTGGCATACATTCCGAATTTGCTCAATTTAGAACCCTCCTCAGATTTTTTAGCTAGGTTGGTTATATCAGCATTTGCGGATCACTGCAATGTTTTCATGCCGCAATATGCTATTATAGACACAAAATAAGATGAAATGAGATGATCCTTTGATCGGACGCAGCGGGAATCCCACGTTAAATGAAAAAACGTTTGAACGCGAAGAACGGTACTCCGGACAGGAGCGTATGAGCATTAACGGAACGGTCAACAAAACCTTTATTACCCTGACCATTCTGCTGGCAGGTGCCTTCAGCGCCTGGTCGATGTATTTTAACGGACAGGATGTATCTGCTTACGCGATCGGCGGGGCGCTGACCGGATTCGTGTTAGCGTTGATTATCAGCTTCAAGCCGACGGCTGCCCCTTATCTGGTACCGGTCTATGCGCTGGCGGAAGGGCTGTTTCTCGGAGCAATCTCAGCGTCATACGAAGGTTTGTATTATGGCATCACTTTGCAGGCTGCGTTATTGACCTTGAGCATCTTTGTCGCTTTACTGCTTGCCTACAAGACAAGAATAATTAGAGCAACGGAAAAATTCAAGCTCGGCGTATTTGCCGCCACGGCCGGAATCGCCATCGTATATCTGCTGAGCTTTGTGCTGGGGTTGTTCGGTGTAACCGTGCCCTATTTGCATAGCAACAGTCTGATCGGAATCGGCATTTCGGTCATTATTGTTATCGTTGCCGCGCTCAATCTGGTGCTTGATTTTGATTTTATTGAGCACGGGGCGCAGCAAGGAGCTCCGAAGTACATGGAATGGTACGGGGCCTTTGGTCTCATGGTCACGCTGGTGTGGCTCTATGTGGAGATCCTCAGACTGCTGTCCAAGCTGCGGAGCCGAAATTAAAGATCATAAGCCGGGGAGCGGCAATCTGGACGGATTTCCCAAAAAACAGCTGACGGCGTCCTGAAGCAAGGACGGCGTCAGCTGTTTCGCGCGAAACGATACCGTCCTTTTAAAGGACGGTATCGTTTCTGCTTGTAATTTTTAAGTAAGCCTTGTATTCCGGAAACAGTCCGTGTATACTTCAAAGTGTGGTAGTGATTGACCAATAACCAGACGGTTTTATAAGACCCAACACCGGATTACAACAGGAGGCAGACATGACAAAGCGATCGGGAGACGTACGGACGAAGGAAGAAGCTGCCTCAGTGAACCGCCGGGAACAGATTCTGGAGGCGGCAGTAGTTGTATTTGCCGAGCACGGCTATTTCAAGGCGACAACCGCACAGGTGGCAGAGAAGGTTGGGATCTCCCAGCCGTACATTTTCAAGCTGTTCAAGAACAAGGAGGAATTGTTTGTGGCGGCGCTGGACCGGGCGTTTGAACGGACGATCCGCACATTCTCAGCTGTTGAGGCATCCGGAGATACACTGCTGGAGGAATCGATCCGGGTGTATGAGCAAATGATGGAGACTCATCCAAGTGAAATTATTCTGCAGGTGCAGGCCTTGGGCATTCGCGATGAAGCGATCCGCAGGTCCATGCAGACCGGAATGAACAAGGTGACACAGTTAATGGAAAGTAAATTTACCGCTGCCGGGATCGCTCACCCCGAGGTGGAGGTCAGTACATTTATGGCCAACGGCATGCTCTGCCATATTGCAATGGCGCTGGAGATGCCGGAGCTGAAGCCGAAGCATCTGAAGTGAGCCGGATCGTTAAATAACCAGCCGCTCACTCTAAGGGTTCCCCCTTAGCTGCCTCACAGCCTTAAGTTAGTGATTGATCAATCACAGGGAATAGCAAGCGTATGAATCGCAGCGCATGAATAACAAACGTATGAATAGTAGCGTATATGAAATGTTCATGTAAACACAGCGGAAGTTTATTATTTTTTTGAAATTAAGTTATTGATTAATCACTAATATCTCAAACCCAAGGAGGAATTCTAATGATGCACAATCATGTAAAGAAGGCTGTCGTATTAGGAGCAACCGGAGGAACCGGCACGGTTATTATTGCCGAACTGTTGAAAAGAGGCATCAGCACGGTGGCATTTGGAAGAGCTTTGCCTAAGCTGGAGCAGTTTGCTGCGAAACTGGGCAATCCGGCTGGACTTAGCCTGAAGACAGGGGATGTGTTCAAGGCGGAGGATGTTTTCATGGCTTCGCAGGGCGCGGATGTTATTTTTCACTGTGCATCGGTGCCTTACCACGAAATGAGCAGCAAGCTGCTGCCAATGGGCGAGGCGGTGATGGAGGCGGCGAACAGACTCGGTACCCGTATAATTGCGATAGACGGAATTTATCCCTATGGACGAAGAAAGGATGAGCAGCCAATCAGCGAGGACTTCCCCAAGAACCCGCATACGAAAAAAGGCAAAGTCAAGCTGGAGTTCGAGCGGATGTTCTTCAGCCCGCGTTGGAGCCGGACGGAGCGGATGATTGTCCGTCTGCCCGATTATTATGGCGCTGCCGCCAACGAAGCCTCATACCTGGGTTCTACGCTTGAAGCCATTGCTGCCGGGAAACCGGGGATGTTCGTCGGGAATATGACGGTGCCGCGTGAATATGTGTATCTGCCGGACGCAGCGGTGATGATCGTCGAGCTTGCCCTCCGGGAAGAGGCCTACGGGCAGAACTGGAACATTCCCGGAGCAGGCACGATCTCGGGCAAGGAGATCGTCCGCCTTGCCCGGGCAGCAAGCGGGAGATCCAAACCGGTCATCCCGGTGGGAGCCTTCGGTTTATCGCTGCTGGGCCTGTTTGTACCGGTCATGAAAGAGATTGTGGAAATGCTCTATCTAACGAAGGAACCGCTGCGCTTAAGCGGCCGGAAGTATGAGCGTTTGGTAGGCCCCATCCCGGCGACTTCATTTGAGGATGGCATCAGGGAGACGATTCAGGCTATCCAGAGCCGGCAGGCCAAGGCTAAGTGAGCTTCAATTCCATAGCGAACTATGATACTATTTATGTCTATATACAAGAGGGAAGTGAGCTACAATGATCAGCATTACGATTCCAGCACCGGATGTTACCATTATGAAGCAGGAGAATCCTGTACTTAGCCATATCTACGGATTCACGGATTTTCACCTGATCACCCGCGAAAAAGGCGGCATCTTCATGTTCTACAATGACAAGGATGAGCTGCTGTTTGTGGGCAAGGCCAGAAAGCTGAGACCGCGAATCAAAAAGCATTTTGAAGATAATGTTTCGGTGATGAAGCCGCACCGTGACGAGGTGGCCAAGATTGAAGTTTGCATCATTGATGATGCCGTCGACAGGGAAATCTATGAAACATACATTGTGAACAAGCTTAGAGCCAAATACAATGTGGAGAAAGTCTTGTACAAATAAGCCAAACGTATTGCTGGAGCGCGGTCCCGGGGGGATGGCGCTTTTTTTGTGCCTGAAAATATTGACATTAAATATCAAGTGGTATATAAGTTTAATATGATACTGAGTTTCATATTTTGGATGGAGGTCTTTGTATGTCAAGCAAGGTTGCAGGTTTCCGGGAAATCACGCCGCAGCTCCGGGAACACGCAGGGGAAAAGGGGCTATGCTGAGCCTGTTGTATCAACAAGGCTATCCCGTACCTGAAGGTTTTGTAGTGTTTCCGGAAGCGCTGCAGGGCGGGGTTATGGAGGAAGCAGTCCGGGAGGAGATTTTGGCACAACTATCGGCTATACGCAGCAAGCACCCCGGTGCGGCATTCGCCGTACGGTCCTCGGGGCTCGGTGAGGATGCGGCGGGCGCTTCTTTTGCCGGGGAGTTTGAGTCTGTACTTGGCGTAGAAACGGATGATCAGCTGTGGGCTGCTCTGGATACCGTCTATCAGTCCCAATTTGCGGAAAGAGTTCAGGTCTACAACAGCAGTATTCAAGGGGATCATGAGGTCCGTTCCATGGCCGTTGTCATTCAGCGGATGATCCCATCCGAGCTGTCTGGAGTGTTGTTTACAGCAGATCCCATTACGGGCAGCCGGCTGGAGATGCAGGGGAACTATGTGCACGGTTTAGGGGAACAGCTGGTTTCCGGTGAGGCCAATGCAAATGTGTTCACCGTGTCGCGGCCTAAAGGCCGATATAAAGGCCCTCTGGAATGTAAAAAGATCGCAAGCCGGCTGTACCGTTACGCCCGCAGGATTGAACGTCAGACGGGCTGCCCCCAGGACATTGAATGGGCGGCTGTCCAAGGAAAGGTGTACTTGCTGCAGGCGCGTCCAATTACCACCCTGAGCGCAGGCAACCTCGACCATTTTGAATGCAACGATTCCATGACTGGAGATTTTCTCTGGACCAACACCAATGTAGGCGAATCGATTGCGGACGTGTTCACCCCGCTGAGCTGGTCGTTTCTCCGCGCCCTTGATGAAGAGCATAATGTCATTCCGGGCCACTATTTGTTATCCGGCAATATATGTGGACGGGTGTATTCCAACATCAGCTTGCCTGTTTCCGTCTTTTCTGCTTTTGGCTTGAAGGTGCAGCCGATCCTGCGCCAAATGAGTGACTTGTTCGGCCCAATCCCGGAGGGAGCCTCCCTGCCAAAGTACCCTTTTAATAAGCTGGAATTAATCAGGACCCTGCTGCCGCGAATCGTATACAGTACCCGGCGCACCCGGGAAGCTGTGCGGAATTTGCCCCGGTTTGTAAAGGAAACACCGGAATGGTGCAAGCAGATCCGCACGCGGCTGGAAGACACCGGGAGCAGGGAGGAGCTGCTTACCCTGTGGGAGCGTGAGCTGTGGCCAAGGAATGTAGCGGCATTATGGGCTGCGTTGGAAGGGGCCAGTGCCCCCATGCAGAAATTCGTGAAATTCAAGAAGAAGCTCATTAAGCAATTGGGTAGCGAGGATGCGGAAATTCTGCTGTCGAGCATTAGCGGAGGTACAGAACTGGAGAGCTTGGGTCCGGTCCTGGGCATTTCCAGAATTCTTAAGAATGAGATGAGCCATGAAGAATATCTGCAGAAATACGGGCACCGCGGACCCCATGAATTCGAACTCTCCATTGCGGAACCTGCCGAAGATGAGTTCTGGCTAACGAGGCAGCTGGAACAATATGGGGATTTGCCGATACAAGTAGAGGACCTTGTCAACCATCAGCAGCAGCTCTATGATGCTGCCTGGAAGCGGATGGAAGAGAAGATATCCATGAAGCCGGAACAGCTCCGCCGCCGGATACAGTCTGTTGCGGAAGGGCCGAAGGTGCGCGAGGCCGTCCGCTCGGAATGGACCAGGGTATTCCGGTTGAACCGGGCATTTGCGCTTAAGGCGGGTAAGCTTGCAGGTATTGGGGAAGAGGTGTTTTTTCTGTACCTTGATGAAATTCTGAAATGGCTGGCTGAAGGCGATCTGCCGATGCTGCAGCATGTAGCCGCGCGAAAAGAAACCTATGCGAGATATCAGGCTTTGCCGCCCCTGCCATCCGTGATTAGGGGAAGATTCGATCCGTTCCTCTGGTCGAAGGACCCTGACCGCAGAGTGGATGCTTATGATTCCGAGGCTCCCGTTCAGGCGCTTCGCAGTATGGATGCGGATGTCCTTAGAGGATTTCCCGGTGCGGCCGGGCGGGTTGAGGGCATAGTACGAGTGCTTGCCACACCGGCTGAGGGAGAACAACTGCTGCCGGGAGAAATTCTGGTGGCAGCGAAGACCAATGTGGGCTGGACGCTTTGTTTTCCCAAGGCGGCGGCAATCATAACCGATATTGGCGCACCTCTGTCCCATGCAGCTATTGTGGCGAGGGAGCTTGGCATCCCGGCAGTTGTAGGATGCGGGGATGCCTCTGTACGGTTAAAGACGGGCGACAGGGTCATTGTTGATGGTGCGGGAGGCAGCATACAGATTATTTCAGGTTCGGGCGGAGATCGTGCTAAACTGGAGGAGGACAAGAATCCGGGTATAATGATCGGGGAGTGAGCGGTTTGTCTGTGAAACCTACGCAAGCAGGATTGCGTGAACGCAAAAAGGCAAAAACGATGGCAAGCATTCAGCTGCATGCGCTGCGGCTTTTTCGGCAGTATGGCTATAAAGCAACAACGGTAGAGCAAATCGCAGAAGCGGCGGAAATTTCCTACAGCACTTTTTTTCGTTATTTTTCCACCAAGGAAGATGTGCTGCTCATCGATAATTATGATCCGCTGCTGGTTGCCTCCTTTGAGAGCCAGCCGGCTCACCTGACCCCGCTGACGGCGCTGCGCAATGCGATGCTGTCGGGGGCAAAGGAGATGACGCCACAGGAATTGTCGACAATGCGTGAACGCAACGAGCTGGTGATGTCAGTACCGGAGCTGCGGGCTGCGATGATTAATAATATGGTCAACATGATGGACCTGATCATCGAATTGACTTGCAGGCGTACGGGCAGAGAGCGGGAGGATTTGGCGGTGCGTGCTTTTGCGGGGGCGGTCATCGGTGTCAACATATCGGTGATGCAGTATTATGCAGAGCATCCCGAGGCGGACTTTCTGGCCCTGCTGGAAGAAGCGCTGAACAAGCTGGAGGCCGGATTGCCGCTATAAATAGGAGCATTTCGTTAGGGGACGAAGACATCCAGGAGGGTGTCTTTTTTTTGAAAATAGGCCTTTGGATACATTTAGGAAACTTAGATATAAAGGCTCACTTACAGACAGGCTAAATCAACTATAATAAATGCGTATAGGCTCGACATTTTTTGACAATATAATGAGGTGATAGCATAGATGGCGACCCCTTTTTCAAGAAAAAGGACGCGGCGGCGGATAAGCAGCCCAGGCCCGGCGTGGTTCAAAAGATTCAATTGGCGGAAGAGCCGCCTGAAGAAAAGGTGAATAATGAAACGGGCGAGAGCCTGTCCAGCCTCATTTCCACCGGCAAAGCGCAGTTGGATAAGAAATCGCTGGATCTTATTTTTGCTGTGGAGCAGATGATCCAGGCCAGAACCCATGCAGAGACGACCAATCATGAGCTTCAGGACCGTTTGACCCATACCAGCGGACATGTGGAGCGGCTGAACAAGGATCTGAAGAACCTGAACAAGGTTATTGAAGAGCGGGAGAAGAGTATTTTGGAGCTCGAACATAAGCTGGTGGAGCGCAATCTGAAGGTCGATCAGGTTATGGAGGACCACCGTGAAATGTACGGCACCCTGTCTTCGGAAATGGATGAGCTTAAGAGCACCATTGAGCTGGAGCGGCAAAAGTATGCCAATCTGGTCCAGAAGCATAATGATGCCATTTCGGAAAAGCTGAAGAAAATGAACGAGCTGGAAGAAAAGATCGGACGTCTCGAAACCGAGAATGCCCATGTGAAACAGAAATACGAAACAATCCGGCAGGAGAAAGCCTACCTCTCCAGCATGATTAACGATTTCGCCACACGGATGACAGTGCCTTTTGGGGGGAACACCCCAAGCGGAGATATCACAGACGGAAACGGGAATACATAACATCCATGCCTCTTCTTGAACAACAAGCCGCGCTGATCGTAGAATTGCTGTCGCTTGAACATAAGCAGGACGGCTATCAGCTGGAGGTAGGTCTAACCGGCAGCGGCGGATTCACCCGAAAAGTTCTCCTCATCGATGAATTTACATACCTGCAAATGAATATGCTGGCCTCTTCTCAAGGACATAGAGTACGGTTGTCGCTTTACCCGAAGTGGGACCCCTTTCGCCGTACATATTTCAGCTCTCTTATCAAAATGAACAGTACCTACTCCGAGACACTCTATTTTGCCTGTTCGGAAGCTTACGTCTCGCAGCTGCTTCAATTAAAACAGCTAACCTTTCCGCCGCCTGAAGCAGACGCGGTTCCAACGGAGCTGCCTTCACCCGAGCCGCAGCAGACGGGGCCGCTCACACGCAGTGCCGGAACCTTCCGCTTGGCCCGGCCGATTGTCCTGAGGTGTATTTTATTCAGCTTGCTGTTCGTACTGTTCTTCCTGCGGATGGATGGCACCGTGTTCAACAGTGCTGAAGCCCATGAAGACTTCAATGAACAGGAGCTCTCTGCCCGCAGCAGTGTTCCGGTGACCAATGTCCCTGTGATTCATCAGGCGGCATATCAAAGTACTGAGGCCGATACTGAGGCTGTACCTGTGCCGGAAACCGGACAAGTGCTGGAGCCGGAAGGGGAGGCAGGATCAGAGCTAGCTGCAGAATTAGAACCAGGACCAGAGGCGGAAGCAGGACCAGGACCAGGACCAGAGGCAGAATCAGAGCTACAAGAGGCACAGAGTCCGCTGGTTGAAACCCTGGAGCTGGACGGAAGCAGCTATGAATATAGTCTGGCCAAAGGGTATGTGGCTCTATCCTTTGACGACGGCCCGTCGAAATATACTCAGGAAATTGTCGATATTCTGCTGGCGCATGGAGTGGCAGCGAACTTTTTGTTCATCGGCCAGAACGCCCAGCATTACCCGCAGGCGGTCCGCTATGCCGATGAACATGGGATGCCGGTGGGCAGTCACTCCTGGGATCACAGTGACCTGACGAAAAACAGCAGCGGAGAGAATCACAATAACCTGCTGCGGTCAGTCCAGGTGCTGGAGCAGAATACCGGAAGACCGGTAACCGTGTTTCGTCCGCCTTATGGAGCTATCAACGGCTCCCTGGCTGCAGAAGCCGGGAAGCAGAAGCTGAAGGTGCTGCTCTGGAACCGTGATCCTGAAGACTGGAAGGCGGATACTGCGGAGCAGATCACCCGATATTTTCACAATACCGATCCCTCCGGGGGCATCTATCTTCTGCATGAAAAAGCAGTAACGGTCAAAGCACTGCCTGCAATTATAGAATATCTTAAAAGCAAACAGCTGAAATTCGCCATTTTCAGATAAGGGGGCAGCGGCTGTTCACGTTACAAAAAGCGTATCCGAAGTGGCGGGTACGCTTTTTATATGGATCAATGCTGCTCGGTTAATGGCTGGCTGCGGCGGATGTTGTACGGAATATTTTCTCATTGCAGGAACAGTGCATTTCTTGAGGCTTACAGCGTGTTGCAATTTGTGGTTAAAGCGGGAACAGCAGGGGATTCTTCTTGTTTTAATAAAAAAAATTTGAGACAATAAGTGCATGTTGTTAGACGGGGCTCTGCAAGGTAGAATGAATTGAACTTTAATGTTTTGAAAAGAGGATAAATCATGAATAAACCATCCATTTATGGATTAACTTTGGAGCAACTGGCGTCCTGGCTCGTAGAGCACGGCCATAAAAAATCCCGCGCGTCCCGGATATGGGAATCCCTGTACCGCCAGCGGGTGAAGGATTTTGCGGAAATGACCGAGGTGAACGGCGAGACGGTGCAGCTGTTGTCCGAGCATTTTGTTTTTCAAACGATGGATGAGCATGTGAAGCAGGAGTCGGCTGACGGCACCATCAAGTTCCTGTTCCGCCTGAAGGACGGCAATTTGATCGAAACGGTGCTGATGCGGCAGAAATACGGTTTGTCCGTCTGCGTGACGACACAGGTGGGCTGCAACATCGGCTGCAGCTTTTGCGCAAGCGGGCTGCTGGCGAAGAGCCGTGACCTCTCCAGCGGAGAGATTGTTGAGCAGATTATGAAGGTCCAGCATCATCTGGACGGGCTGGGGCTTGGTCAGAGGGTCAGCCATGTGGTGGTAATGGGGATCGGCGAACCATTCGATAACTTTACGAATCTGCTGAATTTCCTGACGATCATTAAGGATCACAAGGGACTGGCGATTGCCGGCAAGGGCATCACGGTATCCACAAGCGGTCTGGCTGACAAAATCAGAGAATTCGCCGATGCCAATATGCAGGTTAACCTGGCGATTTCTTTACATGCGCCAAATAATGAGCTGCGGACACGGATCATGAAGATCAACCGCGCCATTCCTATAGAGAAATTAATGCCCGCAATCGATTACTATCTGGAAAAGACGAACCGGAGAATTACCCTGGAGTATATTCTGCTCAAGGATGTCAATGACCGCCAGGAGCATGCCCTGGAGCTGTCCGAGCTGATCGGGGACCGCCGGCAGATGGCCAACGTGAACCTGATCCCGTACAATCCGGTGGATGAGCACAGCCAATACCAGCGGAGCGAGCGCGAGTCCGTGCGGGCCTTTTTCGATACGCTCAAAAAGCAGGGCGTCAGCGTAAGCACCCGCCTGGAGCACGGCGTCGATATCGATGCCGCCTGCGGCCAGCTGCGCAGCAAGCAGATCCAAAAGGCTAAAGGCGGCGCTAGCCCGAGCGGCGTGGCTGCCGGGTAGCCCGCGCCGCGCGCGGATCGCCGAAATCAAAGGTAGAAATACCTTTGAATGAGCCGCCCCTTCAATTACAAAAGAGCGGTGCCAGGCGGCCTTCCACCTGGCACCGCTTTTGTATTTACCGGCAGGCAGTTCCCAGTGGGCGTCACTGCGGTTTTTGCGCAAATATACACTGCGCAGCGGTTCCTCCCTTTGCCAGTATAAACCGCCTTCTGTATATGGATCGGGTATAAAAGAGTAGGCTATGCCCGAAGCTTATGAGGATGCCGGCACAATTGATGCGGAAAGAGGACAGGAGCGGACTGATGGAACTGCATGGCTGTAGTATATTGGAATCATCCTGATTACAACGTAATCTCCATTGCCCAGAGTGATTTGTTCAGCTGCGGTAATTGTGGAAGCTTCTGCCGTGGATTGTATGATACAATAGCCAGATGATTGAAGAAAAGAGGAATGCGAAATGTTGACATTTACAAGCTACACCGTGGAGAACGTAAGAGATCCATTTGGGATTTTAAGCGGCAAGCGATATGAGTTCGTCATTAATCTGGATGTGCCGGAGGAGGATGAGCTGTATGAAGAAAATGGTGTATCTGCACGGGTGATCGTGAAGGTGGAGGATGAGGAAGCAAGCATTATCAACTACGATCTGCTTGAGACCACAACCGGCCGGATTCTGGATTTTGATATGGAAGAGGATGAAGAGGCCGCGTTGGTCCTGTTTTGTAAGGAGCACCTGCCGGCTTAAGCAGGCACATGTCTCGGCGGTTCCGCAAGGGTTCCACCAATGGATACCGAACAGATAGACCGCATACCTTGGGAGGGAGCGGTCTATTTGCGTTTATTGGACAGCCGCATGGCGGCATGGATGTCTATTGACTAAATTAGCAGCAGGGTCTGCCTACAAGCACCCGCCTACATAATAATGAATCTGCTTGTTCCACCAGGGCCAGTCATGATCCACATCGTGGCCCCAGTAATCAATCTGCGCCGGAATGTGCTTGCGCCGGAGCAGGTCCTGGAGCAAGCGGGTCTCATGGAGCATTTCGTCTTCATAGGCGCCCTGGCCGACGCAGAGAATAATCCGGCTGCTGCGGTAGGCGTTCAGGTAATCGTCATCGGCCAGGTTCGGCAGGTAATGCAGGGGGGAGTTCAGGTAGACCGTTTCGCTCATATAATCACCGAAGAAGTAATAGGTGGAATAGACACCGCTAAGCGCAATTAGGGTATCGAAAACATGCGGATGGCGGAAAAAGAAGCTGGCACTGTAGTATGCGCCCATGGAGCAGCCCGAAATGAGAATCTTTTGGCCGCTGCCGCCGTTGCTCTCTTTGCTGGAGTGGAGGATGCCTGGAATCAGCTCCTGCATGATGTATTTGTCGTACTGCTCATGCCGCTGCACCTTATCCTCATGGTTCCAGTGTCCGGAGAAGAAGGTCTCCTCATCAAGGGTGTCGCAGGCCCAGATCTGCAGCTTGCCTGCATCGATGAATTCCGAGAGCGTCTGAATCATACCGGAATCCTCGTACTGGTAGAAGCGTCCCAATGAAGTTGGAAAGACCAGCATCGGCTTGCCGGCATGGCCGTACACTTTGTATTCCATATCTCTGTGAAGGTGGTGGCTGTATTCTTTATGGTAGCTTATCCTCATCCGTCAACACATCCTATCCCTCTTCTTGTTGAATATAGTTCACGATGTCCCTGACGTCCGCCAGATCGGCAGAACGGAATTGATAGGCGCTGTTCCCCATGGCCCGGCTGAACACTTCTTCAATCCCGGCATAATTGACGATCTTGTCCCCATACGTCCGGTAAATGTCCTCGTGGCTGTGGGAGTAATGCTTGTGCTGCTTGCGGCTGGCATAGCCGGTATAATATTTGCCTTCAAAAGGGCCGAGGGCCTCATTGTGCACAACCATACGCGCCCACTCCCTGTATACGTCCACATCATAGGAAAAGTTGATCGCATCGGTCATCCAAGCGCCGGGTGGACGCATGTTCACTTCAAGGGCAATGATCCGGCCATCCTTATTTGACTTGAACAATTCGATATGGAAGAAGCGCTCTTTAATACCAAAAGCCTTCAGAATGTTCCTCCCGGCCAGCTCAACCTCAGGACTGACATCCTTAAGACAGAAATAGTACAGGTGGTTGTCCGTATTGACAACATCCATCACGCTGTTTTCGAACAGGTGGCTGACCGCAAACCGGACGTTGCCTTCAATATCGACCAGCCCGTCATAGGTCAGAATGACGCCGTCAATGAACTCCTCAATAATAAAAGCCACATCATCCGGCTTGGTGTCAAAAAACTGCTGCAGCTCAGCTTCACTATTGATCTTGTAGGTCATGCTGGCCCCGGAGCCGAGGTCGGGCTTCACCACTAGCGGAAAGCCGGTGCTGCGGATAAAGTCCTGGACGCTGTCCCGGGTAGTGCCTGTGGAGAACTGGACCGTGCTAACCCCGCTTTTGCGAAAAAACTCTTTCATCTTGGATTTCTGCTTCAGGTTGTAGACAAAATCCGTCTTGGTGCCGTAAATGTTAAAATCCGTGCGGATCGCAGCGTCCTGCTCCAGCCAATATTCATTCAGGGATTCGAAGCGGTCAATTTTGCCGTATTGATGGGTAAAGTAGCCTACAGCCCGCAGGATCTCGTCGTAATTTTCCAAGCTGCTTACCTTGTAATACTCCGTTAATGCCGACTTCAGCTTGTCCTCCAGCTGATCATATTCGGCATCGCCGATCCCGAGTACCGTAGCACCCTGCTGATGCAGCTGACTGCAGAAGTCCGCGCTGTTCCTGGGGAAATGAGGAGAAAAGAAGATAAAGTTCACGCTGCCCAGCTCCTTTGGCAAAATTTAATATGTCCGCATTGTAATTCCGACTTATATTGTATGATTAATTCAATCTACCAGCTTCAGCCTCTTCCGTCAATCCTTTCGCCTCGGCGCTGCGCTGCGCCAGTTTACGGTTCAGTCTGGCCAGCAGCCCGCTGAAGGTGTGGCAGTCTTCCGGGGACCAGTCCGCAAAGATCTCTCCATACCGCTCCAGACGGATGTTCCGTGCCTCTTCGAGTTTGCGTGTGCCAAGCAGGGTGATCTCAAAATAGCTTGATCTTCCGTCCATCGGATCAGGTACCCGGACGGCATAACCTTTGGCTTCGAGCACACTGGTCTGTCTGCTGATCGTAGAAGTGTCGAGGCCGAACTCTTCGGCCAGTGCCTTCACCCCAACCTTCTCATGATGAGCCAAATGGTAGAGCAGCGTATATGTCGAGCGGTCCAGCCCGCCGTGCTTCTTGTCCAGAGAGGACCGGCGGATGAGTGTCATCAGCTCATTGTTAAGAGACTCCAGGTTTTTGTCATCCTTTTTATCATCCATGGCATAGTTTCCTTCCTTTACTGAATACTCTTCTCCATTATTATAGTGAACATACCGGACCACAAGCAAAAACCGCAGCCAATTATGAAACGGTATGAAACAAGTCATATTGACTTTCATGAATGTAGTTGTATAATACACATATAACATTATTGTTGTATTATACACCTAAATTGCAGAGGAAGCTGGTCTGATTTCCTTGGTTTTAACGGAGGAGAGAACGAATTGAATAATCACACGGCTCGCAATTCATCGTTTTGGCTGATCATTTTAGCTGTTTTTTTCGGGAATTTCATGGCGATCCTGAGTACGACGACCATTAACGTGGCGTTTCCGGTGTTTATGAAGGATTTTCATGCGGAGATCGGGACCGTGCAGTGGATGATTACCGGCTACCTGCTCGCTACAGGCGTGATCGCGCCGGTGGTGGGCTATTTTGGTGACAAATGGAGCTATAAATACCTCTATGTGTTCGCGTTATCAGGTTTTACGCTGTTCTCAGGGCTGTGCATGATCGCCTGGAGCATCCACTCGCTGGTGATCTTCCGTATTCTGCAGGGGGTATTCGGCGGACTGATCATTCCCACCACAATGACCATGATTTATCAATTTATTGAAAAGGAAAAGCAGGCATTCGCAATGAGTCTCTGGAGCTTATCCTCCATGCTGGCACCCGCTCTTGGACCGACACTCGGGGGATGGCTGACCGGATATTTTGGCTGGGAATCGCTGTTCATGATTAATCTCCCGATTGGGATCATAGCGATTGCTGTCGCGCTGAAGTGCCTGCCGTTCCAGCGTAATGCCGGAGAGACCAAAAGCTTTGATCTGCCGGGTTTTGTAACGGTTATTCTCAGCAGTGCATTCATTATCCTGGCCTTTAATAAAGGGAATAGCTGGGGCTGGGCATCCTGGAAAGTACTGGCGTTGTTGATCATCGGAGCCATTGCACTGATGTACTTCATCCGCAGGGAGCTCTCCTTGAAGGAGCCGCTCCTGAATCTGAAGGTATTCCGGCAAAACCGCTTCACTTACAGTCTGATTATCAACTGCATCATCACGGTTGCCCTTTATTCGGGAACATTCCTGATTCCGGTCTTTCTGCAGGATATCCGGCAGTCCACTCCGCTCACAACAGCGCTGGTTCTGCTGCCGGGCTCCATCGCCATGGCCGTCATGTCCCCGGTTGTCGGCAAGCTCTACAGCAAGGTTGGGCCGTTCTGGCTCATTCTTGGCGGGATTCTGCTGCTGGCTGCCTCCACCTGGGAGCTGAGTCATCTCACACTTGCCACTACCCATGTCCAGCTCGCTTGGCTGATGGCGGTCCGCAACATCGGGATTGCCCTGGCCTTTATGCCGGTTACGAATGCAGGAATGTCTTCCGTGCCGAAGCAGATCACCGGCCATGCTTCCTCCGTCACCAACTGGGTACGTCAAGCGACCGGAGCGCTGTCGATTGCTATCTTCAGCTCTCTGCTGGCATCGAGAGCCTTGACACATCAGAAGGAGCTTAGCGGCGGAGCATCTGCGGCAGGGGCGCTGCTTAAGGCGCAGGGCATGACAATGGGGGTTCAGGATGTGTTCCTGACCGCCACAGTGATCGGGATTCTGGCGATTCCTTTGACCTTCCTGCTCAGAACCGGAACAGCCAAGCCCCAAGCGGCAGTACTGAACGTAGCGGCCGTCAAGCGGGAAGCAAACAGTTAATACGTCGTCGGCAAGCAGGGGACGAACAGCCGGGCCGTCCTGGTCAAGCAACCGTCTCCGCTTCAGCCGGATTGCTTGTAAATCCGCAAACAGCCCCTGCTGGTTCCTAACGGACCTGCAGGGGCTGTTTCTTGTATAATCGGTGATCAGCCTACTGCAGGCTGATCTGATAATCCTTTTTCAGGTAGGCACGGATTCTCTTGAAATCTTCCACATTCAGATCGTCCAGCCGTTTGCTCCGCTCCCGCCCCAGAATGATGCCGATGGTCTGAGCTGCTAAGGCGGTGGTAGGCATGATTCTTGCACTGCCATAGGCTTTGATGCTGGCGCCCACATTTTTTCCGGTTACGAGCACATTGTCATAGGATTTCAGCTCAAAGGAACGCAGCGGCAGCCCGTAACGGTCCGGCTTGCCAAAGCCGATTCCGGTAGGAATCGCCCGGGTTCCCTGCAGATCAATGGAATACCCGCCAATGCTCACGTTGTCCCAGAACATCCGGCTGGACATTAAGTCCGTGTACTCCAGAACGTATTTGGTCTCATAGCGGTTATAGTCACGGATATAGAGGTACTCGGGGAATCCGTTCAGTTCGGCTTTGGCGAACCCGGGGATATTCTTGCGCAAAAAGCTCAGAATGTAAGGGGCCTCAGCCTTCCCTTTTCGTACCGCAGACTCCACAGACTTAGGGTCTGCAGGATTGACATCATAAATCAGCAGGCCGTTGATGATCACCTGGCCATTTTTTTGGTAGGAAGCGTTTAATCCGCGCAGCCGGAGCTGCCTATCCTTGGTGGCGTATCTATTGGTAATGTTGCTGAACCCTGTTGCAAAGTGCCAGTCCACATAGGTGTTGGGGCCATATTTCTTGCGGACATTGGTGAGCGGATAATCCTCCAGAATGCGCTGATGCAGCAGGTTCCAGTCCACATTCTTGAAATTAAGCATATAGGTTGCCGCCATATAATCGGGCACTGTACTGTTATAGATCGTTTCCATTCCGGGAATCCGGGCTTCCTTCAATTTCCCGCTTAGGGCATTGTAATCGGTGTTCTCCACCCAATACCGGGACTGAATCGTAACCTTGACGCCGTCTTTGCCGTGATAGGTGAGAGCACTCAGCATCTTCCCGCTGCTTGTCCCCTTTGTGTCCACCCGGTCCAGAACAATCCCGCTCTTCAGCGGAATGCCTTGCATCACCTTGTTATAATACTTTTGGAAATCGGCAGCATTGCGGATGGTTCCGGCTTTGTAGCCATTGAAGAGGTTTTTGATCTCGCCCTGTACGAGGCTTCTCTTCTGGTTGTCATTCACATCATCGAGAAAGAACATCTGCCCTTGAATCAATTCGCCGCCCGGTTTGCTGCGGGGATCAAGCATCAGCACTTTCAGTCCGGCCTTGACGGCTTCCTTGGCGAGCAGTGCGCCTTGAATTTCGCTTCCGATGACAACGACATCATAGCCCGCGGGCGCAGTAGAGGTGGCTGCAGGCTTCGCCGCAGCGGTGGCAGGCAGGACTGCTGCCGACAGGAGAACCAGTGCCGCCAGACAGCTTTTAATACGGTGGAATTTTCGGGATTGCATGAACATGGACTTCTTGTACTCCTGACTATTGTGGATTGGGTACCATACTTGTACTTAAGCATTAAAAAGCACCTGTTAATATTCTAAACGATTTTGGGTGGTTTTACCTGTGCTGGATTTGTGGCAATTTGCGGCGGCGCTTTCTCTTCGCATGTTACCCGATTATGGGGTAGAATATATAATAAAGCGAGCGAAAGTAGGAGTTGTATACATGTCGAATGAAGAAGTGTTTCTGACAAAAGAGGGTCTGGCCAAATTAGAGGAAGAGCTGAGGGAGCTGAAGACCGTGAAGCGCAAGGAGCTTGCGGCCCGGCTTAAGCTGGCGATCAGCTACGGGGACCTTAAGGAGAACAGCGAGTACCATTCGGCGAAGGAAGATCAGTCGTTTATGGAGACGCGCATCATGATTCTGGAGAAAATGCTGACCAAAGCACAGATTGTGGATGAGAGCAGTATGGATCTGAGCAAAGTCAGTGTCGGCTCCCTTGTCACCCTGAATGATGTGGAGTACTCTGAGAAGATTGAATATAGAGTCGTCGGACCGGCTGAGGCTGATGTGCTGAACAACAAGATTTCGTATGAAAGTCCGCTGGGCAAAGAGCTGCTCGGCAAAAAGGTCGGGGACATCATCAGCGTAAATGCACCCATGGGGATTATCCAATATGAGCTGCTGGAGATCAAGTTGCTGTAAGAAGCAGCCCCTCAAAACCAAACCCTGCAAAACCAAACCCTGCCTCCTGTATCGTTAAGGGGGCAGGTTTTTTTGAGGAAATAGCCCAGGCTAAGCTCTCTCCGAGCAGCCCGGTTAAATCAGGGTGTGCCCGCCCTCTACATGATGCACAGTGCCTGTTACGAAGCCGTTACGGATCAGATAGAGCACGCCTTCGGCCACGTCCGAAGCTGTGCCTACGCGCTGTACGGGCAGCTTAGCCGCTACGCTGCTGTAAAAAGCACTGCGGGCCTCTTCGGCCATTCCCGCGCGGGAGGGGGTGTCGATGATACCCGGCGATACGGTGTTCACCCGCAGCGGGGCCAGTTCCAGAGCCAGGGTCTGGCCCAGGTTGGCTACGGCTGCATTTACTGCGCCCAGTACAGACGATCCCGTCATGGCTTTGAAGGCTACAACCCCCGAGAACAGGGTGATGGAGCCGTGGGGGTTCAGGTGCGGCGCGGCGTATTTGGCCGCATAATACTGGCCCCAGAACTTATTGTCCATCAGTTGCCGGGCGGCACCGGTGGCTGTGGTGAGAAAGGGGCCACCGCTGGTCTCGGCTGCGGTGATCACCAGATGGTCGAAGGCTCCCAGCTCTGCGAATAAGGACTGCACTTGAGCCTCGGACGTAATATCCAGCGTATAGGTTGCCACGCTTGCATCAGGTCCCAATGCCGCTGCGGCCTGCTCCAGCTTCTGTGCTGAACGGCTGGCGAGGACCACTTCGGCCCCTTCCGCAGCGGCGAGTTTCGCGGTTGCCAGACCGATGCCCGAGCTGCCGCCGATAATTACTATTTTCTGTCCTGTTAACATGTCGATTCCTCCTCAAAGTGAACTGCCTTGTGAGGAGAGTATAATCCTAATACTTCCTTTGGGGAAGTAGTTACATTCTGCACATACAGTTACCCAAGAGGAAGTTTTGTGCGGGGGCTGAGCTGTCGGGTATGAACTTTTTTATGCTGTTTCTATTTAGAGCGCAAGCCCGTATCTCTTGAGTTCAATAAAAATGCCCTCCAGCTGTTCCCCCTTCTTCGTCAGCGTGTATTCCACGCGCGGCGGCACCTCGGGATATACAGTGCGCATAAGAATCCCGTGGCTCTCAAGCTCACGCAGCCGCAAGGCGAGTGTCTTCGGACTGATGCCTTCCAGAGAGCGCAGCAGATCACTGAAGCGCATGGTGCCTTCGATCAGCAGATCGCGGATAATCAGGAACGTCCATTTGGTTCCGATGACATCCAGCGTTTTGGCAATGGGACAGGCCTCGCCGGGGATTCCTTTGGTCAGAATGACGGGCTCCGTGTTATCCATTTCAGTCAACCTCCTGTGATCATCACGATTTGTGCTAATCATACCACAATACTATCTTTTGGGAAGTAGCATCGTTCATAGGCGTATGCTATTAAGCATATTGCTTCCGTATCTTAGACGGGCCCGGCCGTGGGGATTATAGTAAAAGTAATATTAGAATAGAGGAGTCCTCGCTATTGATTGACAAGGTATTGTCCACTCTGGTCGAGGTGATTGTGCCGTTGTCCATTCCGGTCATATCGGGTGCGCTGCTGGGACGGTACAAGAACCTGGACACCAAACCGCTGTTAACACTGTACCTATATTTCCTGAGTCCGGCGATTATTCTGGATACGCTCGCGACGGCGGAGATTTCCTTCGATGACGTGTACAAAACATTAGTCTTCTCCCTGCTGAACCTGCTGGTGCTGTGGGCGCTGGCTAAGCTGCTTGGCAGAGTGCTGAAGCTGGCCCCGGCCGAGGCAGCAGGCCTGACCCTGATCTCCACGTTCACGAACAGTGTCAATTACGGTCTGCCGCTGGTGCTGCTTGCTTTCGGGCAGCTGGGGCTGGATAAGGCCTCGGTCTATGTCATCGCCCAGATGGTCATTGTCAACACCATCGGGGTGTATTTTGCGGCAAGATCCCAGTTCTCTGCCGGCAGCGCCGTCCGCTCGGTATTCTCACTGCCCGCGATCTACGCAGCGATTCTGGCGCTGCTTCTGCGGGCGCTCGGCCTGCATATGCCGCAGGAGATTGCCTCGGGAGTGTCAATGGTGGCCGGAGCGTATTCCCCGGTGGTGTTGGCCATACTGGGGGTGCAGATGGTCAGGGTGCAGACCGCACAGGTTGCACGCAATGTGCAGCTGGCCTTCTGGACGGGCATGTCTGTCCGCCTGCTGCTGGCACCCTTAAGCGCCGCGCTGCTGCTGTTCCTGCTGAACATTTCGGGTACGCTGTTCGCTGTCCTGCTTATCCTGGCTTCCATGCCGGTCGCGGTCAATTCCGTGGTGCTGGCTGAGCGCTTCGGCAGCTCCCCCGCACTTGTGTCACGGTGCATTCTGTGGACAACACTCGCATCCTTCCTGGTGCTGCCGATCTTGATCTCTATTGTAGGCAGCGTGTGATCGTATAGCGGTTCGTGCTGAACCTGTGGATTTTTCTGTACAGGAGGGACCGGGAAAGGGCATTTCACGTCGCCTGAGCCGATTACAGGGTCTTCAGGCAAGCTAACCCTTATAACTAAACCGGCTGCACCATCCAGGGAGGGATGGTGCAGCCGGTTTGTTCTTGTGTAGGAAATTATGCAATGCAAAAAGATTTGGATATCTTGGAAGCGTCAGAGGATATAAGCGGTGCAGGAGGATTGGGCTTCATCCGCGGGCTGAAGCGGACTCAGGAGCACTAGCGTTGCATAAACACTGACATTAACCGCAATGACAATTGAATTTAGTGATTATTTTCACAATATATTCAGTCAAGAAGAAAATGAACGACCTTTCTTAAGCGTAGGTCATTGTCATCCATATTATTCCATAACACTCTTTATTTGTTGTTCTTGTTCTGCTCGATACCCGCTTTTTTCTGCTTCCGATCCACGATCCGTTTTTCGTTGACTGCTTTGGTGTAGGCTACTGGATGGTCGAGTGTCGGTGTTCTGCGCTTCGCCCCGGTCTTTCTTCGTCCTTTGGACGTTCGGGTCGGCCTTCGATTGAGCTCCTGGATGAATTCTTCCCACGTGTGCTCTTTGGCCGCATGAATTCGCAATCGTTTGAGGACTTCCCATTCTGTTTTCTCCGGCGCTTGCGTGTAACGAATGTACAGTGTCAGCGCATGGGCAATCAGAGAGAGGTACAAATGATTCCAGATTCCCTGCGGCTGGGTACTTTGCAAGCGAACCAACCGCAGATGCTGCTTCAGCCACTTAAAAAAGAGTTCGATCAGCCACCGGTGCTCGTATATCTCTGCGATATCTTCGGCGGAGGCCTCCCATTGCGTGGTCACAATTCGGTACAATCGTCCCTTTTCATCCGTAAATTCGACGAGACGAACGCGTTGCTCCATCGCCGTATATCCGCTCCCCATTTGGACGGTGGCGTCCCGCAGGATGCGGCTTCCTTCCGGAACGGGGTGCTCGTGGAGCACATTGGCTTGATGGTGGTCGGCGATGCGCATCACAAAATTCAGCCCACCTTCAATCCAGCGGTCCATCCGCTCGTAGCATACGTACCCGCGATCCAGGACATAGGTGACCTCTTCCTCGTGCAGCAACAGATCCGATCCTTCGTAGTCACTCACATTCCCCGTGGAAGGCACCATGTGCTGAACGAAGGTATGTTCCGGGGAAGTCACCGCGTACGAGACATGAATTTTAACGCCGCAGCGGTCCCGCGTCACCCGGGCCCAGTCAGACAAAAAGGCAGGAAGTTTCAAGCAACTGGCATCCACAAGAAGTAACCGCCCGACTCGCTGAAGCAGCCCGCTCGAGGCAGGACGGGACAGGTTTTTGATAAGATGGGTTAGGGCATAAAACAGATGTTCCAGCAAGGCCGTAGGCAACTGATTCATCCGCCGGCTGACCTGTGAAGCACTAATGCTTGGAAGCCCTAGGAGTTCCTGCAGATCAGGGGAAGCGTCGAGCTGCCACGCATACTCGCGGTAGGATTCCCAGCGCAAAAGATGAGCGGTTACCGAAAGCTGCAATAGTGCGAGGGTACGCAGCTTTTTTACCCCATAGTCCAAAGGGACGCAAGTGGGGGACAAGGTAGGCAATAAAGAAAGGCATTGACGAATGACGGTCATTTTAGGTATGTTATCCATGGTGAGTCTCCTTTTGTAAAGTTGGGGTTGGATAACGACCTACATCTTTACAATAGGGGATTTTTCAGTTTATGCCCATGAAAATAAAATAAAATTTCACATATATAGTTAATTTATCTAAATCAAATGTTGTGGGAGCTTTTATGCAACGCTAGTGACTCAGGAGCCGTTATATCGTTCGATGGAGCCTGGAATAAAGGGGAAAGAGACAAATAAAGGCATCTCAGTCCGTGGTCCTGCGGAAAAGACGAATCTTCATTCAATAACGGCTCTCCTGTCCGTAACTATTGGGGATCGAGCGTGAAGGGAGCTCATCATGTCCGCAGAATGACCCACACCATAATCATACGGGTTGTTAGAGGGCCGCAGGCGGGTTTGCCCGGAAACAACGGCAAAAATGCCGTTGTTGAAGCGCCGGAGGCCGGTTTACTCAGTTATAAGGCTTCAAGCGCTGAATCAGAGCGGGCTTAGAAATCAAAATGGTCCGGATCGGGGCCGGTCCGCTTGTTCTGGTTGAGCCCGTCAATCCGCTCCATATCCCCGGCACTCAGCTCGAAATCGAACACGGAGGCGTTCTCGATGATCCGGTGTTCCTTGGTTGATTTGGGTATGGTAACTATTCCGTGCTGCAGATCCCAGCGCAGGATTACTTGAGCTACCGATTTGCCGTGTGCGGCGGCAATCTCCTTAAGCACAGGCTGGTCAAGCAGCTGTCCCTGCATGAGGGGCGACCAGGCTTCAATCTGGATGCCCTGCTCTTTGCAGAAGCGGCGCAGTTCGCGCTGGGACAAGTAAGGATGCAGCTCCACCTGATTGACCATCGGTGTGATCTCCGCATCCCGGATCACATCCTCCAGATGATGAATCTGGAAGTTGCTGACTCCGACGGCTTTGACCCGTCCGGACGTATACAAGGTTTCGAGCGCTCTCCAGGCATCCTTGTATTTGCCCTGTACCGGCCAATGAATCAGGTATAAATCCAGATAGTCCAGCCCCAGCTTCTCCAGACTGGCATCATAGGCGGCAAGGGTCGCCTCATATCCGAGATCGGCGTTCCATACCTTGGAGGTGATGAACAGATCTTCGCGGGCCAGCTGGTTCTCGGCCAGAGCTTCCGCTACAGCCCGGCCCACACCGCGCTCATTCTGATAGATGGCAGCGGTATCTATGCTGCGGTAGCCGTGGGCAATAGCGGATTTTACCGCTTGTATCAATTCTGCGCCTTCTTCCACTTGAAAAACCCCCAGCCCGAACCAGGGCATATTCACACTGCTGTGCAAGCGGGTCGTATCCTGTAAATGTAATGCCATAATGAAAAAACCTCCTGAATGGGTATAGTATGAGAATGCATGAAGCTGAGATGAGCAGAAATAGATCCCTCAGAGAGAATCCTTATCCGCAACAGAGTGTCCTTATCCGCAACAGAGTGTCCTTATCCGCAACAGAGTGTCCTTATCCGCTACTTTGTTAAGGATCAGGCGGCCTTGCTTTGAAGCTTGCGCCCGTCCCTATTTTCGAGCGCCCGGCTCCAGGCGGTAAGAACCACTGCCCCCAATACCATGATAGAGCCAATCCATGGAGTATGGATTAGTCCCAAATGATCGGTCACCAGTCCTCCAAGATAGGCGCCGATGGCGATGCCTGCATTAAAGGCAGCTATATTCACCGCCGAAGCGACATCTCTTGCACTGGGTGCGAACCGGTCGGCCAGCATTACTACGTAGACCTGCAGACCGGGTACATTCATGAAGGCGAGCAGGCCCATGAAGAAAATGGTAATCAGGGCAGCGGCCTTAAAGGGGGCGGTAAAGGTAAGCACCAGCAGGACCGCTGCCTGGAAGGCAAACATATAGAACAAAGCGTTTACCGGCTTGCGGTTGGCTGCTTTCCCTCCGATGACATTGCCGATGGCAATGGCTATGCCGTAGACCAGGAGAATCACAGCTACCGTCTGTTCCTGAAAACCGCTGATCTCATGAAGCAGAGGGGAGAGGTACGTGAACACGACAAAGGTCCCCCCGTAGCCCAGAGCGGTAATCGCAAAAGCGAGCAGCAGGCGTCCGTTCGTCACCAGCTTGACCTGCTCACGCAGCGGGGTCCGTGTACCTTTGCGCAGGGCGGCAGGAACGAGCAGCAGGTTGGCGATCAGCGCGATAAGACCGACAGCGGCAATGGCGATAAAAGCGGCCCGCCAGCCGAGCTGCTGCCCGAGAAAGGTGCCCAGCGGCACCCCGGTCACCGTGGCTACCGTAAGCCCGGTGAACATCATGGAGATGGCGCTTGCCCGCCGGTCCTCGGTTACCAGATCGGCGGCGATGGTGGAAGCGATGGACATGAACAGGCCATGAGAGAGCGCGGAAAGGATGCGGGCTGCAAGCAGCATGGAAATCCCGCCCGCAGCGGCAGCCAGGCTGTTGCCGGCGATGAAGAGCAGCATTAAGGCCAGCAGCAGGGTCTTGCGCGAGATGGCCGTGGTCAGCGAGGTCAGCACCGGTGCGCCGAAGGTGACGCCAAGCGCATACAGCGTTACAGTTAATCCGGCGGTCGTCACGGATATATGCAGGTCATCAGAGATCAGCGGCAGCAGCCCGACACTGATAAACTCGGTTGTTCCAATCGCGAAGGCGCTAATGGCTAGAGCCAGCAGCGCCAGTGTACTTCTTTTGCGGTCCAAAGACATATTTCCTCACTCCTACACTATGGTAATCACCGGCCGGTAAGTGCTATTATGAATTATTGCAGCGGCGAAGGATAGTACGCACTTTTTAGTGCTATAGGTTCTAAAAAGTAACTATAACCAATCAACAGGAGGGCTGAGTATGGCCAAAAAATATAATATATCGGTTGAAGCTACGCTTGAAGTGATCGGAGGAAAGTGGAAGTGTGTGATTCTCTGCCATCTGACGCATGGTAAAATGCGGACCAGCGATTTGAAGCGCCATATGCCGAACATTACACAGAAAATGCTGACCCAGCAGCTGCGAGAACTGGAGCAGGACGGGATTGTGAACCGGATCAGCTACAATCAGGTGCCGCCGAAGGTGGAATATGAGCTTAGCGATTACGGGCGGACGCTGCAGTCGATTCTCGATTCCTTATGTGCCTGGGGAGAGCAGCATATCATCAAGCAGTATGGGGATAAATTCGCTGTATTGGAGGACAATGTGCTGAACCATTAGGGCTGCAACCTTTTAGCAATTTATCCGTCTGGAAGGAAGAAGAGGCTAATCCTTTACTTCTAAATTCTGCTGAGAGGTGACCCCCATGAAGACGAAGGCATTGAAGAAAATGACATCAACTGCAGCAGCAGTACTGCTGACTTTGGCTTTTGCCGGACAGAGCTTTGCCGCAGCCGCAATGTTTCAGGATCTCTCCGGCACACCGGCCAAGGATAAAATCGCCCAACTGCAGCAGCGCGGCATTATTCACGGAGTTAGCGATACTCAATTCATGCCGGATGCGGCGGTTACAGCAGCCCAAGCTATTCAGATGTTCGTTAATGCCTTTAATCTCAATATTGATCTGCTCCGCTTCGTCAAGGCACCGCAGGCTACCGACTATTTTGCCAATGCCAATAACGATGCCTGGTATGCAAATGCTCTAATAATAGCAGCTAACAACGACATTGGTTTATCCCCCGATCTCGATCCTGCGAAGAATTGGACCCGTGAGGAGTTCACCCATCAGCTCATGCTGACCATCGAAAAGCACAGCAATCTTCCGTTGATCAAAATCATACCGGTGGACATTGCAGACAGCGCGGACTTCACCAACGGCTACGACGGCTCCATCCAGCGGGCGCTGGTGCTCCATATCGCCAGTCTGGACAGTGACGGCAAATTCCATCCGGCTGCCGGTATTACCCGCGCCGAAGCGGCGGAAATGATCTATAACGCGCTGGAGTACATCGCCGCACATCCGGCTCCTGCCGGTGGCCTGCAAGAGTAAGCCTGCTTCAGCATCTCAGGCCGGCATATGCCGGCACAGCAAAAACCGCAAGCCCCATCCAAGGGAGCTTGCGGTTTTTGCTGCCGATCAGATATTCTCATCCGGTACCGTTTCAGTCCGGCTGTCCTTCGCTAACCTGAATCGTAAAGACAAATACGGCGCCTTGCCCGACATCAGGTTTGGCGTAGATTTCGCCTCCCATCAGCTCCACCAGCATTTTGCAGATCGACAGGCCAAGTCCGGTACCGCCGAATTTGCGGTTGATGGTGCTGCTGATCTGGGTGAAGGGCTGAAATAAATAACTCATTTTATCTTGCGGAATACCAATGCCCGTATCCTCGACAGTGAATTCCAGCGTGAGCATGCGGTCAATGGCTGTTTGGAGCTGAACCCTGATTTTTACGCCTCCGGTTGTGGTGAACTTGATCGCATTGCCGATCAGGTTGTTCAGAACCTGGCGCAGCCGGTTGGGATCACCCACAAGCAGCACCGGCACCGCAGGATCAATATATGATTCCAGAGTCAGATTTCGTTCCATGGCCAGCGCACGGAAGAGATCGATGGTCTCTTTGAGGCAGGAGTTGAGGTTGAACAGCTCATAGTCCAGCTCCATTTTGCCGGATTCGATTTTGGTGAAGTCCAGAATGTGATTAATGACAGAGACCAGAGCATGTCCGCTGGTATGGATAATCTCGGCCATTTCCTGGTCATCCTTGCTGAGGTCCGAGGTTCGCAGCAGATCGGACATGGCAATGATGCCATTCAGCGGTGTGCGGATTTCGTGGCTCATCATCGCCAGAAAGCCGCTTTTGATGCGCAGAGCCACCTCGGCGGTATCCTTCAGCTCAGTCAGAACCCTGTTGGCTGCCTCCAGCTCCTGTGACTTGAACTGCAGCTCCTTATTAGTCTGGTAGAGACGGACAAACCCGTCGATCTTACTCTTGAGTATAAGCGGGTGATACGGTTTGGTCAGATAGTCAATCGCTCCAGCCGAATAGGCCATCATGTGGTTCTCCAGCTCGGAGGTGAGCGCCGTTAAGAAAATAATCGGGATATCCCGTGACTTCCGGCGCATTTTGATTCGTTTGGCCGTTTCAAAGCCGTCCATTTCGGGCATAAGCACATCCATAATAATTAGCGCGTACTCATTCTCCAACAGGTATTTCAGAGCTTCCATGCCTGAACTCGCGTGGATTAGCTTATAAGATGAGCCGGCCAGAAGTGCCTGTATGGACAGGAACTCATCCGGGCGGTCATCCACAATTAAAATATGAACAGGGTATTCCATAATTCCTCCCACGGCGAGTAAAGTAACCTGATGATAGCATCGTTGCTGTTATTATTTAATTAACCATATCTTGAGTACTGTGACCAGCTGTGTGGTATTAATCGGTTTGGAAATATAGTCTGAAGCGCCCGCCCGGAGGCATTTAGCCCGGTCTTCCTCCAGGGCGCGTGCCGTCAGGGCAATGATGACAACCTGATCATACTGCGGTATGGCGCGAATCCGTTCCATCGTCTCGTACCCGTCCATTTCCGGCATCATAATATCCATAAACACAAGCTCGACATCAGGATGACTTTCTAAATGCTCCAAGGCTTCCCGGCCGTTCTGGGCAAAGCTGATATCCATATTATAGCCTTCCAGAACACTCGATAATGCAAAAATATTACGCATATCATCATCCACTAGCAAAATGCTTTTTCCGGCAAAGGCTGCCTCCGGATTATGCAGTTTCTCAATCAGCTGCTGCTTATCCGGCGGCAGATCGGCATGCTTGCGGTGCAGGTACAGCGCTGTCTCGTCGTACAGGCGTTCCATTGAGCGCACATTCTTGATCACAATGCTCTGCGCGTAATGCTTCAGCCGCTGCTCGTCATTTTTACTGAGATCCTTGCCCGTGTAAATGATGACCGGCAGAGTCTGCAGCTTACGGTTGGTTTTGATCTGCTCCAGCAGGCCGAAGCCGGAGATATCCGACAAGCCAAGATCCAGCACCATGCAGTCAAAATGATGGCTGGACAGCTGCTCCAAGGCCTCCCTGCCAGTCTCTACGGCCACAATGTGCACATCCGGATGCGCAATGAACTCTACGAGGCTGCTTCGCAGGGTCTGGTCGTCCTCGACGATCAGCAGGCTTTTGACCGGACGCCGGATATAGCTCTCAATCTGCAGGAATGCGGCCTCCAGTTCAGCCTGGTCGCCCGGCTTCTTCCAGAATGCGAGCGCCCCTATGGCAAGGCTCTGCTGGTTCTGGCCGGTAGCGGAGATGACATGCACCGGAATATGCCGCAGCTCCGGGCGGCTTTTCAAGCGGCTGATGATCGCCCAGCCGTCGAGGACAGGCAGATGCAGATCCAGCAGGATGGCATCCGGCTTGTATGCATGAGCCAAGGCCAGACCCTGGTCACCCTTGAAGGCGACAATGGCTTTGAAGCCTCTGCTTGAGGCCAGCCGCAGCAGAATTCCAGCGAACTCGGCATCCTCTTCAATAATGAGCAGCAGGGTATCTCCATTCTGCAGATTATCGCGGTCATCCTCCATTTCTGCGTATTGCAGCAGCTTGGGATTGGAGATGGAAATGTCGGGAACAAAGGATTCACGGAAGGCAGAACCCTGTACCACAGCGGCCCCTGTATTGCCGGATGCGGCGGCTTCTCCGCCTGCCGCCGCCTCAAAGGATGCGGCTGGCAGGGCGCGGTCATCTTCTCCCGGCTCCACCACCGGCAGAATCAGGGAGAAGGTGCTGCCTTTGCCTTCGGTGGAATCCACCTCGATCCGGCCATTCAGCAAGGACGCCAGCTCGCGGCAGATGGTCAGGCCGAGGCCGGTCCCCCCATATTTGCGGCTGGTTGTGCCGTCGGCCTGCTGGAAAGCTTCGAATATGCTCTCCAGCTTGGCCGCCGGAATGCCGATTCCGGTATCGCTGACAGCCAGGATAACATCTTCTCCCTTGGTGCGGATCGAGAGGGAGACCGAGCCGTGCTCCGCTGTGAATTTGACCGCATTGGACAACAGATTATTCATAATCTGCTGGAGCCTGTGGCCATCGGTCAGGAGCTGTTCCGGCAGTCTGCTGTCGCAGTGGACATCGAAGCGGATCTCTTTCTTTTTGGCCTGCTGCTCGAAATGGCGGTACAGATGGCTGCTGAGGTCAGCCAATGACACCAGTTCGATCACCGGTGTCATTTTACCGACCTCCAGCTTGGCCAAATCCAGAATCTCATCGATCAGCTGCAGCAGGTCCTTGCCTGCCGAGAAGATGGTATGCACATATTCGAGCTGCTTCGTGCCCAGATTGCCTTCTTTGTTCTCCGCGAGAATCTGTGACAGAATCAGCAGGCTGTTCAGCGGTGTGCGCAGCTCATGGGACACATTGGCGAGAAATTCAGATTTGTATTGGGCAGCCCTGAAGATCTCTTCCGCCTGGGCTTTGATCTCTATCTTCTGTTGCTCAGTCAGCTGCATCTGCAGCTGGAGCCGCTCGTTGGAGGCGGACAGCTCTTCAGTCTGTGCCAGAAGCTCTTCCTTCTGCTGCTGAAGCTCGTTCGTCTGGGCGAGCAGTTCATCCGCCTGAGCCTCTATCTCTGCTTTCTGCTGCTCCGTGAGCTCCATTTGCTGTTGAAGCTGTTCATTTGAGCTCAGCAGGCTGTCTGCCTGCATATGCAGCTCTTCGCGCTGCTCCTGCAGTTTCCCGGTATGCAAACGCAGCTCTTCGGTTTGTGCTTCGAGCTCTTGGGTCTGTGCCAGCAGCTCCTCGGTCTGAGCCTCCAGCTCTTCCTTCTGCTGTTGGGTTTCACCCAGAAGCTCTGCAATTCTGGCCACATCGGCCAGGGTATTAATCAAGATGCCCATGTTCTGGCCGCTCCGTTCAATCAACTGGCGCTCTTTGGCCGAAAATTCACCCATCGCCGCCAGCTCGACTACCGCGACAACGTCATTCTCATAGAGAATAGGCACCACAATCAGCGTGGAGGGCGGGGAGTCGCCTAACCCGGAGTGTACTTTGACGTAATTCCGAGGCAGATCCTGCAGCAGAATGACTTTCTGATCGAGCGCGCATTGACCAATGAGCCCGCTGCCGAGGGTAAAAGATTCACGCTGGCTTGCGGCCTCATCGAAGGCGTAACCGGCAGTAAAGACCAGCTTGTCCTGACGTTTCAAATAAAAGGCGCCATAGCTGCCGCGGACCGCTTCCGCCAGCCTGCTGATGAAGATGCGTGCCGCAGCCTGCAGCTGCACAGACCCTTGAAGCAGCAGGGTCATTGCGGAAACCTGGTCATTGATCCAGGCCTGCTCTTCAGCCATCAGTCTCAGGCGGCGCTCTTCTGCAGTTTTGTGGTGCAGATCCACTGCTACGGCGTGGAAGGAAGCGGCCAGCTGCCCAAATTCATCCTGCGCTGTATCCGTCTGCACCGAAGTATCCACGTTGCCCCTGGAGATATCACGGGAAATCTGCAGAATCCGGGCCATGCCGCGTCTAATATTCCCGAGTACGCTGATGATCAGGACAATAGACAGTCCCATTCCAGCCAAGCCGAGCCCCAACGCAACCACCTGCGGGATTCCTCCCAAATACATAATGGATATAGTAATCATGCCGCCAAACAGCAGTATCGAAAGCAATGCCGCTAACCAAACCTGGTGTTTTATTTTCATGTCTACCGCCTTTGTTCAGTTATTGTCAATAGAGATTAAGTATACTTTTAATAGAGGGGCGATGAAAGCATAACACTGAAAAAACACCGAAAAGCTGCTGATTTACAGCGGCTTTCCGGTGCAGTCTATGAAAATTCGTGAGTTTGTGTCCAGCAAGCGGCTAACGGAGGCGGCTGCTGCTCCGCCGCCGCTTGGCGGCAGCCTTGTTCAAGGCATGACCGCCCGTTCCGCCGCCGACTGCCTGCTGCTGTCTTGTTGCAGGGCTGTCGATGGCTGCGTTGGTTCCCCCTGCACTGTACGTTCCTCCCCCGCTGCCGACTTGAGTCGCTGAGGAGGTCCTGCTGCCTTTGGGAAGCTTGACGGTCTGGTTATTAATGACAACGACTACCTCTTTGCCGTGCAAGCAGGGGAGCGGGAAATACGGTTTGCTGCCGCGCTGTCCTCTGCTTCCCAGATTTGTTGCATCCCCTCCGGCCCCGACACTCTGCTGCTGGCGGGTAAAGGGTGATGCAATGGCTGCGTTGCTCCCGCTGGCGCTGCTTCTTCCGGCTCCGCTGGCAATCTGTGTGGTATTCGCCGCATTGGTATACTGGTTGTTGATGACGAACACCAGCCGGTCTACTCCCGCCAGCGGGGTGCGGGTAATGATCTTCCGTGATCCTTTTTGGATAATGACGATGATCCGGTCCTGCCGTTTCTGTGTCGGTCTAGCCATCCGCCTCATTCCTCCCGTAAATATAGGTTCCCTTACCATTAATGCGTTCAGCCGGGAAGGGTGAGCAATCCGGGTGCCGCAGGAAGATAAACCAGCAGAAGCCCAGCGGCCCTGATTTTTGAACAAAAATGAAACTCCTATGAAAGGAAGGGAAAACTCCTGAAAATATTTAAAATTTTGCTTGTATGGATCGTACCGAGCGTGTAAGATATACGAAGGTTTTTAATAAAAGACTATCATATAACTCATATAATCTTGGGAATAAGGCCCATAAGTTTCTACCGGATAACCATTGCAATTATCCGACTATGAGTGAAATAGCGCATCTAGGGTTCCGTTTTTTTATGCCATGGCATAAGAGAGGCTGGTCCAAGCGATGCGGACACAGGTATGTGTTACACCGCTAAGGGACAAAAACCCAGAAGGACAGATTCACTTGAGAGAAGCCTCAAGGAGATCTGTCTTTTTTGCCGTTTAGGAAATGATGATTTCCCTTTCTTGTTGATTAGATATTTGTAAAGTTGGGGATAAGCAGACGCGAATTCAGCGGATTCACCCAAAAGGATGAAAATTAGCCAATTCGATAGCCGTTTTCCAACTAGCACTTGTAAGACGCAGGTGAGCAATGCTAAGTGGAAAAAGGGAACTTATTCCTCCTAAAAATCAACAATTGAGAGATTTAAGTGGAAAAAGGGAACTTAATGAGGTCATATTCCTTCGTCAGGAGCGAAATGAGCTGAATTAGTTAACCTTTTTCCACTTAACCTGCGGAGAACAGGGTGCTGGGGCAAATTAGTTAACCTTTTTCCACTTAGAGTCGGCGAAGGATTGATAAAGGGTTATCCAGGCATAGCTAAACTAAAAATTTATTCAGTCAAGGATGGCGTAGCCGTTCAGTTCTTGAAAAGGGAGGGGATTTACAGCGTGAAAGTTTTAGAGGAACGCATAAGGGAAGAGGGGCTCATTCTGTCGGATACAGTGCTTAAGGTGGACTCCTTTTTGAATCATCAGGTGGATACGCAGCTTGCACTGCAAATTGGGGAGGAGTTCGGGCGCATCTTCGGGCATCTGCCAGTCACCAAGGTGCTGACCGTTGAGGCCAGCGGCATCCAGTTCGCCATGGCAGCCGGAATTGCGCTGGGAGTGCCGTTCATTTATGCCAAGAAAAAGAAAGCTGTTACCCAGTCCGAAGGCGTCTATTCGGCACCGGTGCATTCCTTCACCCGGCAGGAGGATTACCGGATCAGCATCTCGCGGAAGTACCTGGGTCCGGGGGATAAAGTGCTGATTGTCGATGACTTTCTGGCTACGGGGGCAGCGCTGGTGGGACTGGCGGATATTGTGAACGAATCGGGGGCAGAGCTGCTGGGCGTGGGCTGTGTAATCGAGAAAAGCTTTCAGGAAGGCCGGAGCCTGCTTGAAGACAGGGGTATTGCTGTCCATGCACTGGCCAGAATCTCGTCGATGTCGCCGGGGAAATCCATTTCATCGGAAATCCGGATACAGCAGAAATGATCAAGGAGAGTGTGGAATGTTAAGCAAACAGAAAATATTGGCCCTCGGGCTGCAGCATGTGCTGGCGATGTATGCCGGGGCGGTCATTGTGCCGCTTGTTGTCGGAGGGGCGCTGAATCTAAGCGGAACACAAATGGCCTACCTGATCGCGGCGGATCTGTTCACCTGCGGCCTGGCTACCCTGCTGCAGATTATCAGCAGCAAGCATTTCGGCAGCGGGCTTCCGGTGGTGCTGGGCTGCACATTTACTGCGGTCAGCCCGATCATCGCCATCGCTTCAGGCTCTAATCTGGCGACGGCCTACGGCGCGATTATTATCTCCGGCTTGTTCGTCGTTCTGGCAGCCCCGGTCTACGGAAAGCTGCTGAAGTTCTTTCCTACAGTAGTTACCGGCTCTGTAGTCACGATCATCGGCTTGTCATTGATTCCGGTAGCCATGAACAATGTGGCGGGAGGCCAGGGCAGCGCCGATTTCGGAGCGCCCCGCAATCTGCTGCTGGGCCTCATCACGCTGCTTGTGATTCTGGCCGTGAACCGGTTCACGACAGGCTTCATGCGCTCGGTATCGGTCCTGGTCGGGCTCGTGGCCGGAACCGTGATCGGTTATGCGATGGGTATCGTTCATTTCTCTACCGTGGGCAGCGCCTCGTGGGTCAGCATTGCCCAGCCATTCTATTTCGGGTGGCCTGAATTCAGCATTGCCGCCATCTTCACGATGATTATCGTCAACATCGTCTCTATGGTAGAATCAACGGGTGTGTATTTCGCCGTGGGCAAGGCTACGGACCAGCAGGTTGAGCAGAAACAAGTCGTGAACGGCCTGCGCTCCGAAGGGCTTGCGATCATGCTGGGCGGTCTGTTCAACGCCTTCCCGTATACAGCGTTCTCCCAGAATGTCGGCCTGCTGTCGCTGACTCGCGTCAAGACGCGCAATGTTATTTTTGCGGCGGGCGGAATTATGGTCGTGCTCGGACTGCTGCCCAAGCTGGCGGCGCTGACGACCGTGGTGCCGAATGCCGTACTTGGCGGCGCGATGATTGTCATGTTCGGTTCGGTGGCGGCGTCCGGGATGTCGATCCTCTCTGAGGTCGACCTGCGCAAGGACGGCAACCTGCTGATTGCGGCTTGTAGTATCGCTGTGGGGCTGGGGTCAGCAGTGCTGCCCTCCATGTTCGACCAGCTGCCGGAATTCGCCAGAATGCTGCTTCAGAACGGAATTGTCTCCGGCTCGCTGACGGCCATTATCCTGAATATCTTCCTCTCCAGAACTCAGGAGAATGCAGCCCCGGCTGCCACTGTACCCGAGGTCCATGTGAAGTAAAATATTGCAAGTCCTGAACGCTAAAAAGTCCATCGGCCGATTCCGAAATATAATTGGAATCGGCTTTTTTTGCTTTATCTATTAAAGTGTTCCACGGTATAATTTGCTAATCGCGGATGGGAGGGGAGAGAGGATGAAGAAATATTGGCTGAGTATTGCAGGCAGCCTGCTGCTGGTTCTCATTCTTCCGCTGTTCTCAACCGTTCAACTGATAACGGATGCACAGAATAAGCCGGTTTTGCGGCATGGACTTATGGATCTGCGCGATTGGGACTTTGGATCGGATGGTCTGGTCAGGCTTAACGGGGAGTGGGAGTTCTACCGCAATATGCTGCTTGATCCCGAAGATTTCCAGCCGGGGGACGGGCCGCCGCCTGCTGCCTCCACAATGATCAATGTCCCGGATAAATGGAATGATTATATTTCCGCGAGCGGCAAAAGGACGGCTAAAGGCTACGCCACATACCGGATGCAGGCCTTGATCACGCCAGGAGAAACCGCCGTATACGGCCTGAGGACGAGCAATATCCGTACGGCAAGCAAAGTGTTTATGAACGGTCAGGAAATTGGAAGCAGCGGTATTCCGTCCAGTTCTGTCTCCGCCGGCAAGCAGAATAACATTCCTTATATGGGCTTTGCTTCTGTCGCCGGGGACAGGCTGGAGATCATTGTGCAAGTGTCCAATTACAGCTACTCTTCGGGCGGGATTGTCCAGCCGGTCATCATTGGAGACCAGACCGCCATTCTGAAGCACCGGGAATTTGCGCTGATTGCGGATGGCGCGGCGATGTGCGGTTTTTTCATTCTATCCATATTTCTGCTGATGTTCTCCAGAGTCAGGGAAGGCCGGGGAATCACGCTGCATCTGGGCCTGTTCTGCATGTCGGCGTTCGTGTATATTCTGACCCACGGAGAAAAGCTGATTGCCAGCGGCCTGCCCGGCCTGCCTTATGAAATCGTACTAAAGCTGCAGCTAATCTCTTCCACGCTGGTCTACTATTATCTGCTCCGGTACGTGGCCAACTCCATTAATTATCCGATGCCCCAGGCTGTGATGAAGGCTTCCAAGTTCATTACTTCCCTGCTGCTGGTTATCGCGGTATGCGTACCTGCCTATTATTTCAGCTTCCTGGAGACTCTGCTGCTCACCTGGGGTTCTGTCAGCCTCAGCTTTGTGCTCTATGTCATGGTCAAGGGCACCAAGCAGCAACCCAAAAATATGTTTCTCATGATGGTCAGCATTGAGAGCCTGAGTGTAGTGATTCTGTATTATCTGATCAGCATATCCCGTGTGCACCTCAGCTATAATGTGGTTTCTTACGAGATCGTCCTGTTCGGGTTCGTTCAAGCCATAGTAATGACCCGCAAATACAAGTCCTCGTTTCTTGAGGTAGAGCAGCTGTCCCGCCGTTTGGTAACCCTGGATGGCCTGAAGGACGATTTCATGGCGGATACCTCATATGAACTGCGCAAGCCTTTGCAGGGCATTGTGAATATGGCCCAGACACTGGGTGAAGGCGCTTCAGGATCACTAAGTCCGCAGCAAAAGGAACAGCTGTCCATGATTGTCTCGACGGGCAAACGCCTGGGCTCGTTAATCAACGACATGGCGGATTTCGCCAAGCTGAACCACGGGGATTTGTTTCTGAAGCGGCAGGCAGTGGATTTGCGTATGGTTGCTTCCTCTGTCATGGAGGTTACCAGCCACATATCCGCAAGGAGGGGCCTGGAGTTCAGGCTGGAGCTGCCGGAGCCGCTGCCGCTGCTGGAGACGGACGAGGAACGCCTGTCCCAGATACTGTTCAATTTGCTGGCAAACGCTGTGAACCATACCCATAAAGGTGTGATAACACTCTCTGCCAGGGTTATAGAAGAGTATGTGGCCGTCATCGTGGCGGATACCGGACAGGGGATTGCGCCTGAACGTCTGGGAACGATTTTTGATGCCTATGATCCAGATGCTGCGGACGCCAAAAAAACCTATCATGAGCTCGGTTTGGGCCTCAGCATTACCCAGAAGCTGGTGGAGCTGAACGGCGGAAGGATTGAAGTGCAATCTACCCCGGGGAAGGCTCGGAATTTACCTTTACACTGCCGATATTAAAGGAGAAAACAGCCTTTACGGATCAGGAGATTCTGGAGCCTACAGGATGGGAGTCTGCAGCCGCTATGGAAATGGAAGACGGGCTGCCCCATCTCCTTGGCGGAGAAGAATGCTGCTTCATTCTGATCGTGGATAATGATCCCGTCAACCGCCAGGTGCTGGCCAATGCGCTGCGTCTGGAGAATCATACGGTCATCACAGCGGAGAGCGGTCCCGAGGCGCTTTTGCAAATGCGGGATTTTCCTGAACTGGATCTGATTATTACCGATTGGGTCATGCCCGGGATGTCCGGCTTTGTTTTATGCAAGGCGATCCGCGAACGGTTTGTCCTTTCAGAGCTGCCTATTCTGGTGCTTACAGCCAGCAACCGGCCGGAGGACATCCAGGCTGCCTTTGAGGCGGGTGCCAATGATTACCTGAGTACACCGGTAGATCTTCGCGAATTCAAGGCGCGTGTGCGTACGCTGCTGGATATGCGCAAATCCATCCGCACCTCGGTACAGACGGAAATCGCCTTTTTGCAGGCCCAGATCAAACCGCATTTTCTGTACAATGCGCTGAATGCCATTATTTCGGTCTGCCCCGATGATCCTGATATGGCAACGGAGCTGCTCTTGGATCTAAGCCAGTATCTGCGCAGCAGCTTCGACTTCCAGAACCGCGGACAGACCGTGCCAATCGAGAAAGAGCTTGAGCTGGTAAGATCGTACCTTGCCCTGGAAAAAGCACGCTTTGATGACCGTCTCAACATTGTTTTTGATCTGCCGCAGGATACGATGGCGCTGGTGCCGCCGCTCTCCATTCAACCGATTGTTGAGAATGCCGTGAACCACGGGCTGATGCAGAAGGAATCCGGCGGTACTGTAACCTTGTCCATCAGACAGCTTCCCGGTCATCTGGTTGTTGCCGTAACGGATGATGGCATCGGCATGACGCTGGAGCGGATCGCTGATATTCTGTCGGAAGAGCGGTCCGAAGGAGGCATCGGCCTCCGCAACATTCAGCGCCGGCTGCTCAAAATGTACGGGGCAGGCCTGTCTGTCATAAGCATGCCGGACCAGGGGACGACGATTTCTTATACCATACCGAGAACGGGAACAGCCCGAGAATAGGAAACAAGAGGTGAATCTGGCCCATGAAGGCAATATTGATCGACGATGAGAAACCTGCGCTGCAGCACCTTGAACGCCTCCTGGCCAAGGATGGACGGCTGGAGATCAGCGGAAAGTATACCTCGGCACGGCTGGGCCTCCAGCACTTGCAGCAGGAGCGGGCCGATATTGTCTTTCTCGATATTGGCATGCCGGAGATGAACGGGCTTGAGGCAGCGGAGCATATCGCGGTCCTGGACCGCAGCATCCGTATCGTCTACATTACAGCCTACAGCGAGTATGCCATTGAGGCTTTTGAGCTGAACGCGATTGATTATCTGCTGAAGCCGGTAACCTCGCAGCGGTTAGGCAAAACGCTGGAACGGCTGGAGAGCCGTGAGAAGCAGTCGGCGAAGGAGGCGGAGTCCGCTGCAGAAGCGCGGGCCCTCTCCATTCTCGGCTTCAGGCGGCTGGAATTTCTGGACACCAGCGAACCTGGAAGGAAGCTGCAGTGGCGGACCAGCAAAGCGCAGGAGGTATTTGCCCTGCTGCTCCATAACCGCGGGCAATGGATACTTAAGGATACCATTGTGGATCTGGTCTGGCCGGACTTCAAGCCGGAGAAAGCGGTTACTAATCTGCATACAACGGTCTACCACATCCGCAAGCTGCTGAAGATCTGGGGGATGAATGTGCTTGTCGAGTTCTCGCAGGAGCGGTACCGTCTAACCTATGAGGACGTGTCCTTTGATGTGGAGGACTTCGTACGGGGCTGGCGCGGAACTCCTGTGGAGACGGATCAGGAGTGGGCCAGCCGGGATAAAGTGCTGTCCTTGTACCGGGGAGATTATCTGGATGAGCATCACTATGACTGGGCCGAGCCGAAGCGCAAGGAGCTGCAGACCGCCTATGTGCAGATGGCTCTCCGGTCTGCCGAATATGAACTGGGTTCGGCACGGCCGCGTGAGGCTTTGGCCCGGCTGTTGTCCCTGCAGGAGGCCGACCCGTATTCGGAAGAGATTTGCCGGCTGGCGCTCCGGAGCTATGCCGACCTGGGTGATTTTGTCGGATTCAGGAAACACTACGAGAAATTCAAAGCGCTTCTGCATAATGAACTGGGCATCCATCCCGGCAGCCTCATGGACAGCTGGGTTCAGAGAGTTCTATGAAGATATTGCCAATTATATTGTAAGGGCATAGAATTTAGTGGGACCTACCAGCGTTGACGGTTATCAATGCCGGGAGTCTGCTCGCGGCTAACCGGATTTCCCCGCTTGTGCTCTAGTTCGGGTACCTGTGCTTCCTGCAGGATAGAAATGAAACGAAATGGCGCTAAGAGCGTATCAGAAGCATAATAGTGATCAGGAAGGATGAGGAAAAAGTGGATAATGGCATGAATGTCATCCTGTTTGAAAAGATGCCGGAAGGCGAATTGCGTGTGATTGAGGAGCGCACCTGGAGCATGAACATGGTTGCGGCTCTGGAGCATGTCAATTATATTGTGGTCGGCAGCCGGGAGTACGAAGCTGTGGAAGGACGGCTGAATGTGGATGCGGGAAAGCTTGAGCTCCTGCTCGTTCCCATGCGGACAGAAGAATAATGTCAGAAGAGGAGGATCTCAAATTGGCGCAAGATGAACTAGCAAAGGAACCAGCCAAAGCACCAGTGAAGGAATCGGCGGCATCCAGACTATTCACCCCGGACGGCAAACCGATCCGGGTATTGTCTACGTCGCTGGGCATTGCCCTGCTGGCCAATGCCTTATTTATTCCGGGGGGAACCGCCGCGGCAAGCGGCAGCTCTGAGGAACCGACACTGGTGTCCTGGTCCACGGAGGAAGTCAAAGCTTATTTTGACAAAAATGTAGACTGGAACATCCCTTACCCGGAAGAAAACGCCGGAGAGGTGCTGCAGGAAGGACAAGGAGTAGTCACCTCAGGCGGAACAACGGTTATTAACAATTACGGCGGCTATAATTCCGGCTTCGGCTGGGATGATCTGCTGCTGTACCACATGCTGTTCAACAGCGGCTCATTTTATTCGTCAAGAAGCTGGTACAACGACCGTCCAACTTATTATGGCGGCACACGGACTAAGTACAAGGCTCCAAGCTATAACAGCGGCAGCTTCCAGAACAAGCCTGTAGCCGGTTCAGTGGTTAAGCCCCGTACCTCCACCTCGTCCACCGGCTCGATCACCAGAAGGAACACTTCGAGCAAGGCAGGCGGAGTCGGCGGCAAATCCAGCGGTCTGGGCTCGTCCAAGAGCGGCAGTTCCAGCAGCAAATCAGGCTCTACCTCAAGATCAAGTGCCGGCAAGAGCAGCTCCGGCAAAAGCGGTTTTGGCGGATGAGTCCTGCAGACAGCGTCTTTGAATACCTTGACCAGTCGGGGCTGGAACGGGCACCCCGTGTTGAACAGCTGCATAAGCTCGGATTTACCTGGGCTGACCTGGAAGATGAGGAGTACTGGCTTGACGCGGTTGCCGTGATGCGCGTTGAGACCTATAAGGAGCTGGAGGAGGCTTCCGTTAAGCTTTGGAGCATCCTCGACAAGGCCGTCCGCTATGTGCACCGGCGGCATGATTTGTATGAATTGCTGGGCATTCCTCCGGTACTGTGGCAGATGCTGGATGACACTCCGCTGCCGGAGCCGGGGCTGATCAGCCGGTACGCCAGATTCGATTTCGCCGTAGCCGGCGACGGCACGATCAAGCTGCTGGAGCTGAATGCGGATACACCCACCGGCTATGTGGAAGCATCGGTTGCTACGCCGTGGATCTGCGGGCAAGCCGGTATTTCAAGCCGGAACAACGGCATGAAGGAACGGTTGGCCGCTGCCTGGAGCATCGAACAGCCGGATACGGCGGCTTGTGTCGCTTACGGAACCCATCAGGAGGATTCCGGAACGATTGAAGCGCTGGTGGCGCACAGCGGTCTGGACATCCGCTGCGTCGACTGTCTGGATCTGTGGATCGACGAAGGCACGGTCAGGGATGCGGAGAACCGGATCATCAGGCGGATGTTCGCCCTCTATCCGAAGGAATGGATGGCGGTGGACGACGGCGGAGAGGCGCTTGCCTATGCCATTGAGAGCGGACAGCTTCAGCTGTTCAACGGTCCGCACAGCATCCTGCTGCAGTCCAAGGGGCTGATCGCCGCCGTATGGGGGATGTATGAGCTGGGGCTGCTCTTCAGCGAGGACGAACGCCGGGCGATAGCCAGCTACATTCTTCCAACCTACAACAAGCCGGTATTCTCCGGCAGCTTTGTATCCAAATCCGTCTTCGGCCGTGAAGGCGGTTCGGTGCGGATCTTCGATGACAGCGGGGCGCTGGAGCTTGCCGATGAGGACGGCTTCGACAGCAGCGTGCTGTTCCCGACGGTATATCAGAAGCGGGCGGAGCTGGCCCGTATCCAGACCCCGGAAGGGGAGCTTCACCTGCTGACCGGCATGTTCGTGATCAACGGCGTGCCTTGCGGGCTTTTGGGCCGCGCAGGCGGACCGATTACAGGCAACGCCAGCCATTTTATCGCGCTAGGAGTGAGGGAGCTTGAAGATGAAGAGGGATAGAAACCGCTGGAGCGGGACGTACAGCAAAGTTCGTGCTGGAGCAATGCTTGGCATGCTGTTGATGGCAGTGCTGCTGCTTGGCGCATGTTCCGGCAACCCGGACAGTGTATTTCATACGGATACGGAATCGACCGACAGCGTATCGCGCGTGCCGTGGGACTACCGGGTGGTGGAAGGCACGGTGGGCGACCTAATCGGCAGCGACATGACGGTACTTCCGGATAATGAGATGCTTCCGAACGACGGCAATTATGCCACCGGCGACAAGATATGGACCCTGCAGTTTATGGATGCCGAACTGGTAACGGACGCGGATCAGAAGAACGATATCCGCCTGTCTTCCTGGACCACGATCAAATCGTATGCTGACCAGAAGACGGCTGCCGAAGATTTGACCCGTCTGAAGGTGTCCATTACGACAGATGTGGATCTTGTCGGCGTGTACAAGACAGAGTACAAGAACAAAACCAGAAATTTTGCCGTGGTTGAGCTGCCTTCCGGCAACCGGATCAAGCAGCCGATCGACGATAAGCGGTATAAAGCGCTGGAGAAACAAAAGAAAGCCTCCGTGGTGCTGGAGGAAGTGCATGATTTCGCCGATTATGATTCGGCCTACGCAAAATTTCGGGGGTGGGCAAAATGACGATTGTTATTAATCTGGTAGTGAGTGTGTTGACGATTATTCTGCTGCAGGTACTCGGGATGGTTGTATTCACCCTGATGACTCCGTTCAAGGACATGGACGAGTTGAAGAAAGGCAATGTGGCTGTAGCCCTGGCCCTAGGGGGCAAGTTTCTGGCTACGGCGATTATCCTTGGTGTGGCGGCATATACAAATACCTCGATCTGGTTCATGATGCTCTGGTTCGCGGTAGGCTATGTCTGCCTGATTGCCGCCTACTGGATCTTCGAGCTGTTCACGCCGGGCTTCAAGATCTCGGATCATCTGAAGCAGGGGAATGTTGCCGTAGGCGTGATGCTCTGCCTGGTGTTCGTCGGTACGGCCTTTGCCGTCAGCAGTCTGATCATTTAAGCTGATGCATTTTCTGCTGCGTTTGTCCGGCAAGCTGATGCGTCTGAAGAAGAAGTCCATTGGGTTGATAATCCTGGCTTTTGTATTAATTAGCGCAACTATTGCCTTTTTATTGGAGCCGGGAACCTTTAGTAACTGGTTTAATGCTTTTTATTGGGTCATGACAACGATGTCCACCGTGGGCTACGGCGACTTTTTTGCCGCCACGGTGGCGGGTAAGCTGTTTACCATGTTTCTGTATGTTTTTGGCATAGGGCTGCTCAGTTTGGTTATCGGGAAGATTATTGATGCCATGGGGGAACTGCAAAGAAGGAGAGGAGCCGGGACGTTGAGCTTTCACGGGAAAGACCATGTGGTACTGATCAATTGGAACCGCAAAACGCAAGCCGCTGTTGACGAGATTCTCTGCTATACGCCGGACTGCCGGATTGTCATTATTGACGAGAGCGGCCAGCATCCGCTGCAGCAGATGGAGCATGTCCACTTCATCAGCGGCGACCCTTCCAGCGACGATATCCTGCTGAAGGCTGGTATTCAAGGAGCCAAGGCTGCCATTGTATTCGGGGATACGCGGATCGACGAGGCTTCCCTGACGGACGGCAAAACCCTGCTGATCGCCTCCAGTATTGAGCGGATTGCCCCGCAGGTACATACCACTGTTGAGATTATGCAGGAGAAGAACATCCAAAACTTCCGCCATGTCCATGTCAATGAATTCGTGCTGTCGCACGATGCTATTTCAAGACTGGCTGTCCGCTCCGCGCTGCAGGAAGGGAACTCCGAGGTCATCACCCAACTGCTCAGCCGGGAGCATGGGGATGACATCTATGAGATTCCGCGGGATGCCGCCTGGCATACCTATGGCGATGCTTTTCAGGCCCTGCTGCGCCGGGGGGCGACGCTGCTGTCAGACCGGGGAGATATGGGCATCAACCGCAAGCTGGATCAGCCGATCCCGCAGGACGCCAGGCTCTATATCGTCTCGGATGAGGAGACTTACCGGCAGATCAAGGGTTAGGAGACAGGCCTCAAATCTTATTATAACTAGAGAGCTGTACGGGTCAGGCTGGCCCGGGCAGCTCTTTCTTGTTATCTGGGAAACAATGCCGATTTCAGCCGTGACGGTGGTATAAACATGAAAATTGCAGATGGGCAGTGACCGGAGTTCCAAGCGTTTTCTGTTGATAGTTGGAAAAAGGGAGCTTATTTTTGTGAAAAATCAACAGTTGTGAGAGTTAAGTGGAAAAAGGGAGCTTAATTGTGCTGCTTTTCTCCGTCTGGGGCGAAATGAGCTGAATTAGTGTACCTTTTTCCACTTCATCACCGGAGAATAGGTGCGCTGGGGCGAATTAGTTAACCTTTTTCCAGCTAGCGTTTGCGGGGGAGCGGGAAGGGGAAAACGGCTACACCGTCCAGTGAAGCACGGCGCAGCCGTTTGTTCCAGAAAAAATTGCATCTTTCATTGAATTTGACACATAATGATCAATTGTATGCTTAATTCTGTGACTTATATTACCGTTATATTATATAGAAAACATATGGTTTTCTTAAGGATGTGATGGATTGACAAGCAAACGCAGCGCAGCAACCTTACTTGTACTCTCTCTCCTGCTGGCTTCCTGCAGCGGCAAAGAAGCTGCTACCGGACCCGCCGCCACAGCGGGGGAGACGCTAACCGCATCGCCATCGCCATCGGCCGTTACCAGCCGGAGTATGGATCACCGGAAAGAGCGGCAGGAGCTGAGCACATTTATTGCGAAACAGCTTACCGGTCCCTACGGCGTGTATACGAACCTGCTGGAGACAGACCAATCCGGGGAAGCGGCCACCGGTCATGAGGTGCTGAGCGAGTCTGCCTCACTCCTGATGAGCGCAGCTGCGCTTGCCGGTGATAAGCAGCAGTTTGCCGGCCAGTGGGCTTTGGCGCAGCAAACCTTTGACATGGAAGGCGGCTTCAGCTACCGCTACAGCCCCAGGCAGCAGAAGCGGTATCCTGTGAATGCTGCGGTGGATGACCTGCGGCTGATTGGCGCCCTGTATGAGGCGGGGGCAGTTTTTGATGAGCCGGCTTATACGGAGCAGGCAGATAAATACGGCCAGCGATTCTATGACAATAATGTAAAAGAAGGATATATGTATGATTTTTACGACAATGTTTACAAAACTACGAACAACTTCGTAACTTTGTGTTATATTGATTTGGGCATATTGCGAAAACTATCGATATCCAGCGAATTACGCGGTATATTAATGCATAACATGGATGGAATTCTGGAGGAAGGCTACCTCTCGGATGCTTTCCCTTTCTATGAGACAAGATTCGATTATCATACGGGAGCTTACAGCTCTGATAATATCAATACGGTGGAATCCCTGCTGAGCATTCTGCATTTGACCGAGACAGGCCAGCAGAAGCCTGCGAGTATCCGCTATATCAAGGAACAGGTCGCGGCCGGAACCCTGTACGGGCAATACTCCCGTGACGGGAAGCCGCTGAACGATATCCGCTCCACCGCGATTTACGCTCTGGCGGCCATGATCGGCGCTGAGGCCGGAGACGACTCACTCTATCAAGCAGCGATTGCGAGAATGAATGAATTCCAGATTCGGGATGCGGACAGTCCGCTGTCCGGGGGATTCGGCAATACGGACACCGGACAGGCCTATTCTTTTGACAATCTTATGGCTTTATTGGCCTATTCTTATTCACTCTAAACCACAGTAACGAAGGTGAGCCCGCATGATTGAAGACAACCTTGTAAAAACAACGCTGCGGCAGCAGATCATGCCCGCCGGACTGCGGGTCTCGCCCGCTTTTGCAGCAGCCTTCGGTGTACTGCTGGTTACGGTTATTGCTTTGTTTACAGCTCCTTACATAGGAATGGCCGACAACGGCGACTTTTTCCGCAACATTTACAGCAATGGCCTCTATTTCAACCTGCCTGACTATGACAGCAAGTATTTTGGCTATTTCGTGAAGCATTTTGGAATCTATCAGTACTATAACGAGAATGGCGCGACCCTGGATTCCTCCCAGTCTTTGTTCATCAAGCTGTCTATGGGTCTGAATAAGCTGGTCTTCAGCAGCACCGTGTTCGACATCCGTTTTCAGGCAGCCATTTACACGGTTCTTTATGTTGCTGCCATCTATCTTTTAATCGAGGCGGTCACCTGCAAAATGTCGCGCAAGCAAGGCATGATTATTGCCGTTATCGCCGTTTTGGTGTTCGGAGATACGGGATACACCGCCTATTTCAACTCTTTTTACAGTGAAAGTGTCGTCATGATCATGATGATCTTCGTGTTCGCCTCCTGGCTGCTGCTCTACCGCAAAAGATACAACGACTATGCTCTTCTCGGCCTGTTCGTCCTCAGCAGCATCATTTTGACGACCTCGAAGCAGCAGAATGCCCCGGTGGGGATGATTATTGCTGTGCTCGGAATATCGCTCGTCTGGATCCGGCGGGACCGTCTGTTCCGCAGCCTGACGCTTGTCTCCATGGCGCTGCTGATGTTGGCCGGAATAGCTACCTACCTGAACATCTCCAAAGAATTTGTGAATATCAACCAATATCATGCCATGACCCGGGGGTGCTGAAGGAATCCTCCAATCCGGAAACAACGCTGAAATCATTCGGAATCGATGAGCAGTACGCCATTCTGAAGGGCAGCATCTATTACGAGCAATATGGGACGGTGGATGTGAATTCGCCAATGCTTGAAAAGGATTTCTACAGCCGCTACGGTTTTGGCTCTATCCTCAAATACTATGCAACGAATCCCGACCAGCTTGGTTCCATTCTGAATGTGGCGGCCCGCAGCGCTTTTTCGATCAAGCCTGCGGCGATGGGCAATTATGAAGAGTCGGAAGGCAAGGCTTTCCGGGCCCAGAGCCATTTTTTACGGCCTACAGCCTGCTTAAGCAAAAGCTTGCACCCAAAACCTTCGGCTTCATCCTGCTCTGGATGGCGCTGGTTATTGGCCTCTATATGCCTTCCTTCGTGAAGGCCGTCAAAGCCCGGAATATGCGGGCCTTACAGCGGATGGTGCTGATTCTGGCCAGCATGGGGGTCGGCCTGTCGGGGATTTTCGTCTCGATTATCGGAGCGGGGGACGCCGACATTTCGAAGCATGAATTCCTGTTCACTTTATGCTTCGATTTGGTCACCTTCATGCTGGCGGCTGATGTGATTGGCCGCAAGGTGTCGGCCGGCCGCCATCCTGCGGCCAGCAAGGCAGGGCAATATCCTGAGGTGCAGAAGGGTGTGAGCGCTTGAACCAACGGAGGATTGCCCGTCTGCTGCTGCCGCTGATCGTTACTGTTCTTGTACTGCTGTCTGCCGCTCCGCCGGTACAGGCCCGGGCTGCGCAGGACGCCTCCGCTCCGCAGAGGGTGCTGCTTCTATACGACAGCCTGGGCAAAGGCACTGTTCGGGAAGGCAATGTAAGTGAGCTGCAGCGGCTGCTGTCCGCCATGGGCTGCCAGGTGACACTTCTCAGCCTCGATCATTACGAGCCGGGGACTATGGATTCTTTTACCCGGGTCATCACGGTAATGAATGCTGCGGATCTTGCTCCTGCGGACCGGAGTTATCTTGAGGATGCGGAGCGCTATACGGGGCAGGCACTGCATGTAGGCTATCATCCTCCCGCCAGGCTGTTGAAGGACATGCAGCTGACTGCAGGAACCGCAGATGAAGACCTTGCCGATCTCACGGTTGGGGAGTTCACTGCTTCTGATCTTCAGGTAAGGGGGATGGCTTATATCGCGGCCGTGAAGGCGGAACGCACCTATGGCAGCTTTACCCTGAAGAGCAGCGGCCGGAAGCTGCCTTTTGCGGCCTCGGCCGGAAGCTATACGTATGTCCCTTATCTGGAGCGGGACAATGCCAGTGTCGTGGGCATGGCCTCTGTGCTTAGGGAATGGCTGGGGAACAAGACTGTACCGCAGACCTTTCTTGTCTTGAGAGAGATCTATCCGTTCTCCGACCTTGACCTGCTGGAGGCGGCGGCAGACCGTCTATACAAGTCGGGGATTCCGTTTATCGCCAGTATCCGCCCGGTGTTCAGTAACACCGATTTTCCGGCGATGCAGCGCTACCTGGACGCCCTGAAGGTGGTTCAGTCGCGGAATGGCAGCATTCTGGTGAATGCGCCGGAGGTAATGCCCTCCATTAACAGCAGTGATCATACGCTCGGGCGGAAGATGAGCGGATTTGTGAATCTGCTGGTGAAGAACGGCATTGCGCCGCTTGGCATCGGTGCGAACCTATATTGGGCGTATGACAGGGAGTATGCGGAAGCGGGCATGGGCTTTTTCGACTCCGCTGTGCTGTTCCCGGACGAGACTGTCCTGCATATGGAACAGACGAATGTCTCCAAGGCATTCGCTTCCTCTCTCTACAGTCTGACACCGGAGTACCTGCAGCGGCTGGAGCACCACGGCCATGCCATGCCGCAGCTGCCGCTGAATACAGCAGTAACCGCAGAGCTTCCTGAAGATGAAGCCGGCCTGGATGCGCTGCTGCAGACACTGGAACGGCAGTGGATCTCTTTTGCCGATTATAAGCAGGGAGGGCACCAAACCGTTACGGATGAGAATACGGTGGTCTCGGAGGATGGGGTGGTTCTGGTGAACGGCACCCCTCTGAATGTCGGTTATGCCCCGGAGGCCATAAGCAGTGATTATCAATACAAGGAAGAGCAGGTCCGCAGCTTCACGAAGCTGTTCAGTGTGCAGAGCAAATTTTTTATCATAGTGATTATTGTGACCCTGCTGCTGTTCGGAGGCCTGCTCTCTATCGGGTACAGGCTGTACCGGAAGAAATATTTGAAATAATGAAAATTGGATGTAGGAGAACAAAATGACGATCTCGGATGTGCTGATGGTGATTGCGGTGATCTGCATCTGGTCCCTGCTGCTGGTCAACGTGGCTCTGATTATAGCGGGCTATCTGTACTATATTAAAACCGAAAATGAGAATGTCCCGGAGATTAAGGGCGAGTATCCGTTTGTTACGATTATGGTGCCTGCACACAACGAGGGCGTTGTGATCAGCAAAACCGTCGAATCCCTGCTGGCGCTGGATTACCCGCATGACCGGTACGAGATTATTGTGATCAATGACAACTCCTCCGACAACAGCGCTGAGCTGCTGGGCCGCATTCAGAGCCGCCAGCCGGAGCGCAATCTGATTATCATCAACACGGATGCGGTCACGGGGGGCAAAGGAAAGTCCAATGCGCTGAACATCGGCTTCACCCGCAGCCGGGGAGAATTGATTGCAATCTATGATGCGGACAATACGCCGGAGCGGACCGCGCTGAGGTATCTGGTCGCCGAGATCATGAATGATGCCACGCTCGGTGCGGTGATCGGCAAATTCCGGACCCGCAACCGTGATGCGAGCCTGCTCACCCGGTTTATTAATATTGAGACGCTGTCGTTTCAATGGATGGCCCAGGCCGGGCGCTGGAAGCTGTTCAAGCTGTGCACGATCCCCGGCACCAACTTCATTATGCGCAGGTCGATTGTGGAGAGCATCGGCGGCTGGGATGTCAAAGCAATCGCTGAAGACACGGAGATCAGTTTCCGCATTTACATGATGGGCTACCGGATCAAATTCCAGCCGAAATCCGTCACCTGGGAGCAGGAGCCGCAGACCGTGAAAGTCTGGTTCAAACAGCGAACGCGCTGGGCCAAGGGAAATATCTATGTCATTGTCAAAAACATTCCGCTGCTGTTCGACCGCTCGGCGGCCAAAATCCGTTTCGATATCCTGTACTATCTGTCCATCTACTTCCTGCTGCTGATTTCGCTGGTCACCTCGGACCTGCTGCTTGTGCTGCATGCGATGGGCTATGTGCATACGACCATTGCCGGACTCAGCAGCTTCTTGTGGCTGCTTGCGATCATCCTGTTTGTAGTGGGCATCTTCGTCACGCTGACGACAGAGAAGGGCGAGATGAGCCTGTCCAATCTCTGGATCATTCTGCTGATGTATGTATCCTACTGCCAGCTGTGGATGGTCGTTGCCGCTTACGGGCTATACAACTATCTCAAAGATGTCATCTTCAAACGGGAAGCCAAATGGTACAAGACGGAACGCTACTAGGCCTCTGCAGGCCAAGAAATCAGTGAAACAGGAGATACGGACTATGAACAAAAAACAGATCATGATGTGGGCGCTCTGCCTCTCCCTTTTCCTGATCCCGCTCCAGGCGGCTTCCGCAGCAGCGGCGGTCCCGGGCGACGGAAGGCTGACGTACGAGACAACGTTTACCGGCAGCGACAGTTCACTTACGGGAACAAGCTCGCAGCAGCAGCAGTATTTCACAGTAATGGATTACTGGAATGTGCAGGACCTTAAGGTCAATCTGCATTTTCAGGTTTCACAAATCACCGAAGACCAGATTTCCAGTGTCACACTGTCCCTGAACGGCAGTCCTTTCTACTCCTTCAGGCCTTCTTTGCAAAACAACGGGGAGCAGAGTGTGACCATTCCGGCACCAAAGAGCTTTTTGAAGCAAGGAGTGAATACGCTAAGCATTCAGGGCTACCTGCGGACAGCCGCAGAGAATAACCAGGTCTGCTACGTGGACAACACACCGGATAATTGGCTGCATCTGTTCAACACCTCCAGTGTTGCGGTAGCCTATATGCCCAAAGCCCTGGATGGGGGAATCAGCGATTTCAGCGAGCGGTTCTCCGGTATGGATTACGTGAAAAGAGGCCAAAGCCTCCTGAGTGTGCCGGGCCATGCCAGCGGTTCTGAACTGGAGGCGGCCACCTATGCCTTATCAGGCTTCGCCAAGGCCAATACCTTAGCTGACAAAACGCTTCCGCTGCTGCCTTACACTGAAGAAGCCGTCAGAGACAGGGGGCTTGTGGTGCTGCTGGCCCTGGCGGACCATATACCGGGTGGGCTGAAGCATCAGCTTGATGCTTCCGTAGACCTGGAAGAGCATGCCCTTATCCAATTGCTGGACAAGGATAGCCGGCCTACGCTGGTCGTCACTTCCAAAGATGAGAGCCTGCTGATCAAGGCCGGGCGGCTGCTCGCCAACCGTCAGCTGGTCAGCCAGATCAGCAGCGACAAGAAGGTCATTGATGATGCCACCGATGTGTCATCACCGGCTTTGGCTATCAGCTCCAATGTGACCTTTACCGAAACCGGAGATAAGCTGACCGGTCCGAACCATCAGGAACAGACCTACTTCGTCACGCTGCCTTCGAACCGTTCGATTGCCGATTCCGGCAAAATCAGCCTTGATTTCCGCTATGCGGAGAATCTGGACTTCGGCCGCTCGCTGGTGACGGTAAGCATCAACGATACACCGATCGGCAGCAAGCGGCTGACCAAGGAGCTGGCAAACGGCGATATACTGAATCTGGCGATCCCGCAGAGCCTGAATATCTCCGGCAATTTCTCGGTGACCGTGGCATTTGATCTGGAAATGAACAATGCCATCTGTACCCCGAATACGGGGGAAATGCCCTGGGCCTACATCAGCAAGGAAACTGCGATGCAATTGAACACCAAGGACCGCACGGATTTGCTGTTCAACAATTATCCGTATCCGTTCCTGCGGGATGAGATCTACAACCATGTGGCGGTGGTGCTTCCGCAGAAAATGGACAACTACACGTACCGGAGCCTGGCGAATATTTTCAATCTGTTGGGTCAATATGCAGGCGGCAATACAGGGGATGTCCACTTTTACACGGATGCTGTCAGTGCAGAGAATCTGAAGAACAACAATATAATCGCCATCGGCTCCTATAAAGATAACAAGGTGATCCGTGACAACAATGACAAGCTGTATTTCCGGTACAGCAAGGATGGGTCCACGATTCTCTCCAATGAGAAGATCAGCATCGATGAACAGTATGGGGCGGAGATCGGCACGCTGCAGCTGCTGGAATCCCCGTATGAGAACGGGCGGGGCTTCATGGCAGTAACCGGAGTCAGCACGGAGGATATGTATCTGGTCTCTAAGCTGATCGCGAGCGATAAGGACAAATGGAAGGTATATGGCGACGGGGTGACCGCTGACAAGGACGGCAACGTCAGCGCATACCGCTTCAAAACGATTACAGGAGCCGGCAAGGACTCTGTGATTTCGCAAATCACGGAACGCAGCGAGGTGCTGGGCTTCGTGGTGGCGGTTGTGCTTGCGGTCACGCTGGTGCTTGTCTCGCTGCTTCTGCTGTTCCGCAAACATATGAAGAAACGGGGGGATAAGCGTGAGACGTAACCGCAGCAGCCTTTTTTCCGATCTCGCTTTTCTGGTGTTCCTGGTGCTGAACTTCATATGTATCGTCTTTATCGCAGGTTCGCCCGATCAATACATCCAGAACATTATTATTTTGAATATTGCTTTTCTGCTGGCGCTGGTTACCTATTTCACTACCGTGACTGCGGGGCTGGTGCTGAATCTGGCGTTTATTTTCGGTTACGGCTTCTTCGTCCTCTACCAGACGGTGTCGGAGGGCGGGACTATTGGCGTCAATACGTATTTCTGGCTGATTATGACCCCGCTGCTTACAGTAGTAATCTGGGTTTTTGCATCCAGAACCCGGGAGCTTCAGGCCGAGAATGAGCGGCTGGAGATAAGAACGGCCAATCTTGCCGCCGTCGACGAGAACACCGATCTGCGGAACATTATTTCTTTTCAAAAGGATGCCAGCTTGTTCACGGGAATCTCCACCCGCTACAGCATTCCGCTGACACTGCTGGTGGTCAAGGTAAAGTATTGGAGTGAAATTCGCCGCCTGATCCCGGAGGAGCAATTGTCCGAGGCGATCTACGATGTGTCCCAGCTCAGCCAGTCCAGTATCCGCACCAATGATGCGCTGTATCTGCTGGACAAGGAGGACGCCACTTGGGGGCTGCTGCTGTTCACGGACCGCGAGGGGGCCAAGATTGTCATTGAGCGGATCAAATTCAAGCTTCAGGAATTGAATGATACAGAGTTCTCGGCCAAATACAAGGTGAATCTGGGGCTGAAAATCGGGGCTGTGCAATATGAGGCAGAAACGGTTGAGAACCCGTTCGATTTCATATTGCAGGCCAAGAAACAGCTGGAGTATGATGTGTAGCCGTTAAATAGTCTGTATCTGTATAGATAGCGGTGAGCGCGCTGGCGGGCTCACCGCTATTTGGTTTGTTTGCCCTTAAGGAGGCGGCTTGGAAACAACGGCAGAAATGCCGTTGTTGGAGGTGCGGCGGTCAGTTTGCTTGGAAACAACGGCAGAGATGCCGTTGTTGGAGGTGCGGCGGTCAGTTTGCTTGGAAACAACGGCAGAAATGCCGTTGTTGGAGGTGCGGCGGTCAGTTTGCTTGGAAACAACGGCAGAAATGCCGTTGTTGGAGGTGCGGCGGCCAGTTTGCTTGGAAATAACGGTAGAAATGCCGTTGTTGGAGGTGCGGCGGCCAGTTTGCTTGGAAATAACGGTAGAAATGCCGTTGTTGAAGAATTAGTGGCCGGTTTGCTTTTGCCCATGCTCAAGCTGAAGGGCGGGAGTCTGGACCCGGGGTCCGGGCTATACTACAATTAGTTTATCGGCTGCCGATTACTGGCAGCACGGAAACTAGCATTACCGGAACTACCGGTACGGAAACCTGGGCCTCGGCTGTGCTGGCCGGTTACTCAGGCAACCGGCCCCCGGGGTATCGGAACAAGGAGGCGGAGAGAATGGATTTGGGTCTTACAGGGAAATCGGTATTTGTCGCTGCAGCCAGCAAGGGGCTGGGACTAGCTACTGCGCTGGAATTCGCACGCGAAGGTGCGAAGGTGACCATCGCCAGCCGGAACCTGGAGCAGCTTGAAGCGGCCCGGCGGGCCATTGCTGAGGCAACCGGTCGTGAGGTGGCCGTGGTGCGGATGGATGTGAACCGCCCGGAGGAGATCGGACGGGCGATTGAAGCCGCCGCCGAATACGGAGGCGGGCTGGATGTGCTGGTTACCAATGCCGGAGGTCCTCCGGGCGGCGGCTTTGAGGAGATGACCGACGCGGACTGGAGCGGCGGCTATGAGCTTACGCTGATGGGCACGGTGCGCATGATCCGCGAGGCGCTGACTTACTTGCGTTCAAGCGGCGGGGGCCGCATTGTGGGCGTCAGCTCGGTTTCGGTCAAGCAGCCGATTGGCGGCCTGATCCTCTCGAATGTTTTCCGGGCGGGTGTGAGCGCGCTGTTCAAGACGCTTGCGACGGAGCTTGCCCCGGAGGGCATCCTGATTAATTCGCTTGCTCCCGGGCGCATCGGCACTGACCGGATTCTGCAGCTGGACGGCAAGCGGGCGGATGCCCGCGGCATCTCCCGTGAGCAGGTTGAGCAGGAGGCGCTGGCCCAAATTCCGGCCGGACGAAGCGGAACGCCGGAGGAGTTCGGCAAGGCAGCCGTGTTCCTGGGGTCTTTTGCCAATACCTATATTACCGGCCAGTCTCTGCTGATCGACGGCGGGATGGTGAAGTCACTGTAATGGTTACGTTCAGAACATTCAGCGAAATTCCGCTGCAGGACACACTCGCTGCCTGGAATGCAGGGTTTCAGGATTACTATGCGAATTTGCAGATGGACTGCCGGACGTTTCTGGGCAGGTTCCACCGCGAGGATCTGCTGCCGGAAGAATCCATCATGCTCTATGCAGACGGGCAGGCGGTGGGCTTCACACTGAACGGGCTGCGTACGGTGAACGGGGAAACCATGGCCTGGAACGGAGGGACTGCCGTCCTTCCGGCCTACAGGGGCCAGGGCATGGGCGGACGTCTGCTGGAAGAGAACATCCGCAGATACAAGCTCGCCGGAGCGCAGACAGCCAGGCTGGAAGCCTTTGTACAGAACGAGCCTGCGATTGCCCTATATGAAAAGCACGGCTACCGTGGGCAAGGAACTACGCTGTTCTACGCATTGGACGGAGAGCCTTCGTTCCCGGCGGCGCCGGAACAAGCCTGGGGGAGCGGTGAAGAAGCCGGTCTGCAGATTCGTGAGTGTGCGGCTGCAGAAGCGGCGGTGCTGCCGTTCTATGACTATTCCGGTCCCTGGCAGACTCACTGGCCCAGCCTCAAGGACGGACGCTGTCTGATTGCCGAGCAGAACGGAGCCGCACTGGGGTATGTCCAGTTCCGGCGGGGATATGCGGGGACGGGGCAGCTCAGCGGGATTCAGCTGTATCCCGGCAAGCTGCGCGATGACCTCCCTGAGAGGGGGAAGCTTATCCATCTGCTGCTTAGCCGTATCTTCAGCTATAGCGGAAGCGGGGTCAGCCTGAGCACGGTGCATACCCCGGCTGCCGACTCTGGAACGCGGGGCTGGCTGGAAGCCGCCGGATTCAGCGTACGGAGTGAGCTTGTACACATGGAGCGGGTGTTGGATTAATTTAGGTGATTGACTCAGCGCCCCGGATAGCGTATGATAGTATGGCGTGTAAATCTGTGGATTTAGTTATCTCCCAAGAGATCGCTTCATTTTGCCATAGAGATTGTATATGTACGGGAAGGAGGTTACTACAATGAAAGAAGGCATACACCCTAAATTCAACCAGGTGATTTTTCTGGATGCCAGCGTAGGTTTCAAATTCCTGAGCTCGTCCACCAAATCGTCCAATGAAACTATGGAATGGGAAGACGGCAACACTTATCCGGTGATCCGTGTGGACTCCAGCTCCGCATCCCACCCGTTCTACACTGGTAAACAAAGAGATACCGAAACTGGCGGCCGTGTGGACAAGTTCAAACAACGGTTGGCGCAGAAGAAATAATAGTTTTACCGCACAGAGGATATTCCGCAGCCATGCAGATGGTATACGGGAAGTCCTCTTTTTTGTACAGGCTGCTTATCGCGCACGGATAACGGGTATTAATAAGTAGGTGGGAAGTGGAAGGTGTCAATTATAGCGATTGGAACGGCATGTAATGTGTATTCCGAAAGGTAGTTGATTTCACCCATGTACTATCTGAAAGGCAAAAACAAATCGAGATGGCGTCGATTGTTTACCGGAAAAGTACCCTAGCCTGTGGAACCTGGCATAACTAAATATTCACTTCTCACCTTTTGAAGACTCTGCGGGCTGCCTGCAGGGTCTTCGCTGTGTTGGCGCCAGGATGGAGCCAGGCCAAGTGCGGTTCACACAGTACAACAGCCGCGACCCTCTATCTGCAGGGGCGCGGCTGTTGTATAAGTCGGAAGCCTTTCTTACAGCTTGTCCGCCTTCAAAACTACCTTCAAAGCTGTGCCTGATGGAGGCAGGCTGCGGGTCAGCAAAGGGCTATAGAAGCTGATCACTTCGGCTCCCTGGATCACATCGGCCGGCGACGCAGTCTCACCGTTCTCATTAATGACTATCGTGTCCTTTGCCAGGCGAAGGACAACCTCGTTTTGCGATTTCTCGCTCAGTGCACTGCCACGGATGCGAAAGCTGACCGTGCCATCCTCTCCTGAAGTGACTTGCTGGACCGTACCTGCCGTGCCAAGCAGGTTATCCTGTGTCTCCCCGTCCAGTACAGTGATTTGGTAGGCCGGTGTTTGGGGGGCAGGCTGCGGGTGGAGATCAGGGAGTGCTGCGCTTCCACGGTCATGCCGATATGAAGCTCGCTGAAGGCCAGCTCAGAGCCGTCTTGGCGGTTAAGCCTGGTATCCTTCCCCACATTCAGAATCATTCCTTCGGTGCCGATGCCCCGGATACGTACCGACTGGTAGCTGTCCGCATCGGTAATGGCTGTGATAACACCGGTCTCGCTGATATGCTCTGCTGCCGGGTTGATCACGATCCGCTGTCCCTCCGCGCTAAGCGATTGACGCAGCACTTTGCTTACAAAGGAGGCGGGGACATACAGCTTGTTCTGCTTCGTTTGCGGAGCTGTTCCGAGCTGGATATACATCTTATTGACGGCATAGCGGTCCTTGCCGTTTTTTACAGAGGTGAAGATGCTGCCTTTATTCAGGTCTACGGCCTTCGTCTGCGCATTCCAGGCCACAGTGAAGCCGAGTGCACCGGCAACGGCGCGCAGAGGAAGCAGAGGCTCTTTGCTGCCGGGGGACTGGAAGCCGGGCTCGGAAAGAGCAGAACCGTTAATGGATATGGAGAATACTGCAGCCCCGGCAGAGGGGGCGTGTATAGTGCTGTGATTGGGGGTGGACGCAGCGCTGGGGGCTGCCGAGACCCCTCCGGTTGTGAGAGCGAGTGATAAGGTTAGCAGGATTGCACTTGTTTTCAGGGCAGCGTTCATGGATATGCTCCTTTGATTTAGTTTTCCGGTTGCCTATTCTATTAAACTTCTAAACGTTATGGCCTGCGAATATGTTGCATAAACTCCGGATCGGTTTAAAATGAAAATATTAACAATCGCTTCAGAAATGGTCAGGAGGGGAAAGATGTATCAGACTTACATTTTTGATCTGTATGGCACGCTGATTGATATTGAGACAGATGAGGAGCGGCCTGAACTCTGGGAGCGGCTGTCGCTCCATTTCAGTTATCATGGGCTGAATATTTCCGGAGTGGAGCTGCAGCAGTGTTTTTTGCGGGAGCGGGACGGGCAGCTGGCTGCCGCTGGGCAGCACTGTGCATATCCGGACTTCGTGATGGAGGAGGTGTTCCGCGCGGTGGCCCGCGATTTGGGCGGAAATCCGGGGCAGGCCTGGCTGCATGAAACCGTAAGATGGCTGCGCACCTTGTCGATGATTAAGATCTCCTTATACAGCGGGGTGGAGGAAATTCTCCGGGCCTTAAGATCACGCGGCAAAAAAGTATTTCTGCTCTCCAACGGGCAGAAAACCTTCATTGAAGCCGAGCTCACCATGCTGGGCATCCTGCATTTATTCGACGGTGTGGCGATTTCGTCAGAGGCAGGGATCAGCAAGCCGGACCCGCTGTTCTACCGCTACCTGACGGAGAAATACGGGGCGGATCTAAGCTCGGCGATCATGATCGGCAACGATCCGCGTACCGATATGGCCGGTGCGGCGGCGGTGGGAATAGATTCCTGTTATATCCGCACCGCCTCTTCACCGGCTGATGTGCCGGTACAGAGCACCGTCCAGATCTGGGATGGCGATTTGCGCAAAATTCCCGGCTGGAATTTGTAGCTTTCACAGTGGGTTCCCGCGCGACATTTGCCCCGCTGGCCTGGACCGCCTTATAATATGTCCATAGAATGACTATGCTGGAGAGAAGGGCTGGACCATGACCTTAATAATCATCGCTGTATCCCTTGTGGTGCTGGCTGCAGTGGCTTACATTGTAATGACCTTTTATCCCGCTTTTGGACGACGGGCCTCCAGGAAGGAGAAGCAAATCATAAGCCGCTCCCTGAACTATAAGGACGGCAAGTTTGTCTATCCGGCTGCAACCGTGATGATGGAGAACAGCGCGGGAAGCAGCCTTTCCATTCTCAAGGACTTCATCAAAGGCAACCCCCGCTCGCGGCCTCCGCAGCCCCTGATTCCTGAGAAGCTGCTGCCCGGTTCGATTCAGGAGAGCGGGGATACCCGCGTGACCTGGTTCGGGCATTCCGCTGTGCTGCTGGAGATGGATGGAGTGACGTTGTTCCTGGACCCTATGCTGGGCCGCTCCCCTTCCCCGTTTCCGTTCGTTGGCGGCCGGCGTTACAGCAAGCAGCTGCCGATGGAGATTTCGGAGCTTCCCCGCATAGATGCTGTGCTGCTCTCCCATGACCATTATGACCACCTCGATTACGGCTCGATCAAGCAGTTAAAGGACAAGGTAGGCATGTTCATTGTGCCGCTGGGCGTCGGCGCTCATCTGCTGCGCTGGGGAGTGAGCCGGGAGAAGATCCGTGAACAGGACTGGTGGGATGAGTTCCAGTATGCGGGGCTTACGCTGACCAGTGCTCCGGCACGGCACTTCTCCGGACGCAGCCTGCTGGACCGCAACTCCACGCTCTGGTGCTCCTGGATTATCCGGGGAGCAGAGACGAAGATCTTTTTCAGCGGCGACAGCGGGTATGGCCCCCATTTTGCTGAAATTGGCGAGAAATATGGCCCTTTTGATCTGACGCTGATGGAATGCGGCCAATACGATCCCCGCTGGGCGGATATTCATATGCTCCCGGAGCAGTCGGTTCAGGCGCATCTGGATGTCCGCGGGGCACTGATGATTCCCATTCATTGGGCGGCGTTTACCCTGTCGATGCATGACTGGACCGATCCGGTGGAGCGTGTCTTCGCAGCGGCTAAGGCGCACGGCGTCCGGCTGGCTACCCCGCGCATCGGCGAGCCGGTCTATGCCGGTTCGGCAGAGGTACCCTCACTTGCATGGTGGAAATGAGGGGCGCGGCTGAGCGGGGAGTTAGGGTACAATAATGCCGTAAGAATCGGAGACCGTTATTTCAGGTTAGCTGAGCATAAATGCCGAGGAGCTGAAGAAATAGTATGAGTGATCAAGTAAACGAGCAGGAATTAGTGGATGTATTGGCCGCGCAGACGAAGGTGGACCCGAAGCTGATCCGGCTGGTGCTGAAGCATGAGCAGACCTTTATTAATAAGGCCAAGGCAAATGCCAAAGGCGAGGTGGACATCGACAATGATGATCTGGTGGACTACGTCGTCGCCCAGCGTGATGTGAAGCTGGATGAACTGGCCGTGGAGAGCATTCTCGATGCGGAAATGGATTATTTAATGGATAAAGGGCTGGCTGGTTATATCGACTGAACCTTGCGGCTGCCCGGTTAGGGCCTTTACGGAGGTGCACGGACCGGGCAGAATATTTTTATTTTTAGTTATTCCTTTGCTTTCGCATAAGGAGTGTGCTACAATAAATTTCAACATAAAGTAAACCTTAATTCACATATTGTAAAGGGTTATCATTTGTGCGTATGAATCCTTTTACAATGTGTGAATTTTTATTTGTTCGTACAATACGTAGAAATAAAAGGACATGTGTTAAATAAAATATTGGAGGTACTATCATGCAAACAGGTACAGTTAAATGGTTCAATGCAGACAAAGGTTTCGGTTTTATCGAGGTTGAAGGCGGAAGCGACGTATTCGTACATTTCTCCGCAATCACCGGCGAAGGCTTCAAGACTTTGGACGAAGGCCAACGCGTTGAGTTCAACGTAACTGAAGGCGCTCGTGGACCACAAGCCGAAAATGTTGTAAAACTGTAATTTGAAAAAAGGCTGTCCTTAACACAAGTTAAGGGCGGCTTTTTTTGTTTTTCAGAAAGGATATATTAGGGTCCCGGCAAATTGCCTGGATCAGCTTCCATGCAAGGCCCCGCTTCATGTTCATCTGATCCAAGCGATGGCCCTTAACGTAACCCATACAAGGGGGACGGCTCAGGGTCTTTTTACCGTGCCGGGCTAAGGGGAATGATTCGTCTTGACAATCGGCGGAACTTTTGGAGAATAAGATTGGAAACGCTGCCACGGGAAAGGGAGTATCCGAAGTGTATGGGAAAATCAAAGAATTGAATACGCTGCGCAATCAAATATTCATTGGCTTCCTGCTGGTCATGCTGATTATTATTGCTGTGTCCGGTGCATTCGTGTACAACAGGGTCTCCTATTTGCTGAAAAACAATGCGGAACGGCATATCCAGCAGACTGCGGTGCAAGCGAACGGGAGGCTCGATGCATTGATCGGCCAGATCGACAGCCTGATGGAGCAGGTGGCGAATCATCCGACCATTCAACAACTGCTGACGGAAGAGCTTGACGGCAAATCCGTTACGTTCAACCAGCGGCAGTCTCTGCTGCAGATTATCTCCAGCTATCAGGCATACATGCCAAGCGTGGGTTCTCTGGAGCTGTACACAGCGGATTACCGGCTGCTGTTCCCTATCAAGGACGGCAGCCTGGAGACAAGGATCAATAGTGCCTATATCACCTCAGCCAATACCAAAAAGGGCAGACTGGTGTGGATCGGTGTCGATCCCAACGACGAAGAGAGCCTGCTGGCCATCCGCCAGGTCAGTCTGATGGACCGCTGGTTCTCACGGGGCGGCTATTTGATGGCCCGGATCCAGCGCAGCTATTTCCAGCTCGATGATCCGCTGTCCGGCAGCGACGGGGGCGAGTCTGTGCTGCTGGTGAATGACGAAGGCGAGCTGCTCGGCAGCAGTGAGGAACCGCAGGCGGAGCTGTTGCCGCTGCTTGCCAGCAAGGACCAGACGGTCAGCTTCCGGGGCAAGGAATATGTGCAGGTGAAGCTGCGCTCAGACAAGACAAACTGGACGCTGCTGGTGCTAACTCCGGTAAGCTATGTTACCAGAGGTCTCTCTGTGTTGAGAACGGTGCTGCTCGTCTCTGGCGGGTTCGGAACCCTGCTCTTTTTGATTATGTCTTTTGTGCTGTCCACGATGATCACGAGGCCGATTATCCAGCTGATCCGGGCGATGCGCAAGTCCAGGCTTGGGGTGCTCACGCCTAACCCGGAGTCGGTATCCACGATTGAGCTTAGAGAGCTGAATAATACCTATAACGGCATGATTGCCAATATGAATGATCTGATCCGGGTCGTGTATGAAAAAGAAGTGCTCCAGAGCCGGACGGAGCTTAAGGCGCTGCAGGCGCAGATCAATCCCCATTTCCTGTTCAATACGCTGGAGGCCTTCAACTGGTCGCTTGAGGAGAAGGGCGAAGAGGAGCTAGCCGGGCTTGTTGTTGTCATGTCGAGGCTGTTCCGGTACATTATCGGAAATCCGAACAAGGATGAGTGGGTTACGCTAGGGGAGGAAATGGAGCAGGTACAGCGGTATCTGAAAATTATGGAGATGCGGATGGGGGACCGCTTATCCTGGACTATTCAGCTTGGTCCGGAGGAGGCTGCTGTACCGGTGCCTAAGCTGCTTATTCAGCCCATCGTCGAGAACGCCATTCTCCATGGGGTGGAGAGCCGGGTGGGCAGCGGAACGGTCAGTGTAATTGTTGCTCCGGCCCAGCGTAAAGGCTGGACGCAAATCACCGTACAGGACAACGGGCCAGGAATGGATGCCAATACCCTGCATTCACTGTACAGTGCGCTTGAAGGCGGTCCATCCATCTCCGCCAAGGGAACGGGAATAGGGCTTGTGAATGTGCAGCGACGGATCAGGCTGTACTACGAAGCGGAAGGAACAGGAGTGAAAGGGTTGAATATTGAGAGCAAGCTGTCCGAGGGGACCGTAATTACTTTTGAAATTCCGAACAATGGAGGGCATACCTATGAATCTGGGCAACAGAACGATTCTGGTCGTGGACGATGAGCCGAGAACGCGGCAGGGCATCAGGCAGACACTGGAGGTGTGGGCGGCTGGCCGGTATATCGTAGAAACGGCGGAGAATGGAATTGATGCGCGTGAGCGGCTGCTGCATGGGCGGGTACATCTGCTGATTACGGATGTCCGCATGCCTGAGGTCAGTGGACTGGATCTGATCCGCTCGCTGGAGGGGCAAGTGCGGAAGCCGGTCATTATTGTTATTTCCGGCTATGCTGAATTTGATTATGTGCAGCAGGCGCTTAGGCTGGGGGCGGTCAATTATCTGCTGAAGCCGCTGGACAAAGAGGAACTGGTGCAGGTAGTCGAAGCTGCTCTGAAGCAGGAAGAAGAGCAGCAGCGCCGCGAGAAGCTGGAAAAGCTGGTTGACCATAAGCTGCTGGAGATCGATCCCGATACAGCGGGGATGGGTGAGCCGGTAAAAGAAGCCCTGGCCTATGTGGAGCAGCATCTGCATGAGCAGCTGACCATGGCTGAGGTGGCCGGAAGGATTCACTTGAATGCGAGCTACTTCAGCGTGCTTTTCAAGGAGCAGACCGGAGTGCCGTTCAGCGAATATTTATCACGCCTGAGAATTCAGCGGGCCAAGGAGCTGCTGCTGCAGACCAGCTTGCCGATTGTAGAGATCGGTGAACGGGTGGGCTACCGTACGGATAAATATTTTATCAAGGTATTCAAGTCCCTGGAAGACATGAGTCCCAGCCGCTACCGCCATCAAATGAAGGAGGGTCGCAGCGAAATCTAATAAAAGTGGAATTATAACCAATAATCGTGATCTTATAGTCCTCCGGCCGCGATGCTAAAATGTAAATGATGGCGTTTACATTAACCGTATAACAAAAATTATGGAGGTTGTAGGAATGCCAAGGAACAAGATAATCAAAAACCTGGTATTAATGTATATGCTGGGACTCGTTCTGTCAGGCTGCAGCGGGGCCGGGATCAGTACAGGCTCCCCGGCCAATGCCTTGGCATCCACTGGTACACAGGCACAGAAAGTTACCATTACAATGATGCATTTATGGCCGGCGGGAATCTCGGCCCAGCAGAATAAACTGGTTGGACAGATAATAGATGAATACCAAAAGGATTATCCGAACGTCACGATCAAGCAGGAAGTATTAGAAAACGAGCAGTACAAGAGCAAGCTGAAGGTGCTGTCGGCCTCCAACGAGCTGCCGGATGTAGGTATCACCTGGGCGGCGGGCTTCATGGAGCCTTATGTAAAAGGCGGATTGTTCGCCCCGCTGGATGATGTCCTGGGCGGTGAACAGCTTAAAGAAAAATTCGTTCCCGGTACTACCGAAGCTTTTGTGGTGGATGGCAAGACCTACGCCCTGCCCATCGAGCTGAATATCTCGCCGGTTTATTATAACAAAGACATTTTTGCTAAATACAATCTGCAAGTTCCGGCAACCTATAATGAATTCAAGCATGTTGTGAAAAAACTCTCCGATAACGGTGTAGCCCCGATCGCCTTGGGCAACAAAGACCGCTGGACCGGCTCGCTGTGGTACATGTATCTGGCTGACCGGATCGCGGGAAGCGATACCTTGAAGAGAGCGACGAATGGGACAGGCTCATTTGATGATCCGGGGCTGATCCGGGCGGCGGTTGAGGTGCAGACGCTGGTGGATATGAACGCCTTCAATAAGGGCTTTAACGGCTTGTCCAACGATGAAGGCAAGTCGGAGTTCGTGAATGAACAAGCGGCCATGTATTTGACAGGAACATGGGAGCTGCCTAACTTTACCACCAACCCGGATATCCGGCAGGAGTTCAAGGACAAGGTTAAATTCTTCAAGTTCCCTACTGTAGACGGCGGCAAAGGGGACATCAACAGTTGGGTGGGCGGACCCGGTGTGGGCCTGTTCGTAGCAGAATCCTCCAAGGTCAAGGAAGAAGCCAAAGCATTTGTCGAGTACTTTGTAACCAAGTGGGGACAGGATTCTGTAACCACCGCAGGCGTTATTCCGGCAACGAAAGTCGATACTTCAAATTCCGAGCTGCCGCACCTCTACGTGGATCTGCTTAACGAACTCAATCATGCCAGCAGCCTCACCCTGTTTGCGGATGTGCAGATGAAGCCAGGCGCCGCACAGGTCCACCTGGATATGATTCAGGCGCTGTTCGGCAAAGCGGTGACACCGGAGCAGTTCGCCGCCAAGCATAAAGAAGCGATAGACAAACAAAACTGAGGGGTTCAGGCGATTGGCGATATGGAAGCCTCCTGCAAGTGAGCGCTGCACCGGAGAAGGAGCCTAGCCCTTGCTGCGGCAGGTGAAGCAGAAGAATTCCTCATCGGCAAAGGAAATCTGGTCAAAATCATATTTTTCAGCCAGAAGAGTAAAAGAGCGGCTCACCGGATCTGGAGAGATCAGGTTGAACCGCTTTTTCGTTTCCGTAGATCAATGCGCCGGTGTGGCGGTTGGGGCAGCAGGCTCTGCCGTCTCGTGTTCAATCAGGCGATGCTTCACCCAAGCCCGGCTCTTCCAGCGGAAATACATGATCACCGCCCGGAGCCATTCGTCAACAGCGGTAGCCAGCCAGACTCCGGCCAGGCCCAGATGAAGCTGGAACACCAGCACATAGCCGAGCGGCAGACTGATGCAGACCATCGAAATGAGTCCCATATAGACAGGGAATTTGGCATCGCCCGAAGCGCGCAGCGAGTTGATAATGACCAGGTTGCAGGTACGGCCCGTCTCCAGAAAAATACTGAGCAGAATCACCTGTGCGCCCAAAGCGATAATCTCCAGATTATCCGTGAACAGCCCCATCAGCGGCACGCGGAAGAAAATGACGGCAGCATCAATGATGACCGTGACAAGCAGCGCCCACTTCACACTGTTGAACACCCGCTTGTAGGCCTCCTCCGGCCGTCTTGCCCCGACGAGATGCCCCACGATAATCGAGGTGCCCATAGATACCGCTACGCTGAAAAGATAAATATAGTTAGAAATATTAAGTGCATACTGGCGGGTGGCCATAGCCTCTGCGCCCAGATACGTAATATATAAGGTGAAAATCAGCTGGCAGGATTGATAAATCACCGATTCAAAAGCCGACGGGATGCCGATCTTGAGAATTTGCAGCACATATTTTTTGGAAAGATGAATGTAATAAGCCAGTTTCACCCGCACCTCCATAATTCTATAGAGCAGCAGGAAAAAAATAACGAGGCAGATCAAACGGCTGGCTACTGTAGAAATCGCCGCTCCCTGTACACCCAGCGCAGGCAAACCGAAATGACCGAAGATCAGCAGATAGTTGCCGGCTACATGAATAAGATTCATCAGCAGGGAGACCAGCATCGTCTGTTTGGTGAATCCGTAGGTGCGTATGGTCGTAGCCAGGGCATTGATCAGCGCCTGCAGGAAAATTCCGCCTCCGACAATATGAATATAAACCTTGGCATGGATGAGAATATCCCCTGTCACGTTCAGCGCTCTCAGCAGCGCTTCCCCGAAGACCAGCATGGCTGTACTAAGAATAATGCCTACGGCCAGATTGAGTGTAACGGCATTGCCCGTGACCTCCGCCGCCTCTTTGGGCTTCCTAGATCCGAGATATTGCGAAACGACAATGGCCGCCCCGTTGCCGATCACGCTGAGCACGAGTATAGCCATAGTTATAATCTGATTGGCTGCGCCCACGCCGGACACCGCATCATCAGACACGGAGCTGATCATGAACGTATCCACACTTCCCATCAGCATGAAGAGAAACAGCTCCAGAAAAATAGGCCAGGTCAGCTTAACCAAATTAAACTCCTGGTGTTTCGTTTGGTTCATTACACACCTCTTTTAGTGATTTCAGGTTGCTCCAATCTGTAAACAAGGTGTATGTTAGCACAGCTTTAATGAAAATGCAGTGTTTTTACGAAAATTCTGAAAAAAATGTACATGATTTTCTGAATGCCTTCCCCTTAGGCAGTCCCGTACCCGCACAATAGTATCCTTCAGGTAACTACAATACGGCAAAGTGCCTACTTCCCTTGCTAAAGTTATGAACCTACAATAGGTGAAGCACTTACTTAAAACTATTGAAAAGGGGCTTGAATAGATGAAGCTGCAATTAGCGCTGGACCTTGTAAATATTGATGGAGCCAAGGAAATTGTCTCGGAAGTCGCCGGATTTATTGATATCGTGGAGATCGGCACACCGATTGTCATTAATGAAGGCCTGCATGCTGTGAAGGCAATTAAGGAAGCCTTTCCGGCCCTGACCGTGCTGGCTGACCTGAAAATTATGGATGCCGGCGGGTACGAGGTGATGAAGGCGGCTGAAGCAGGCGCAGACATCGTAACCGTACTCGGCGTGTCTGACGACTCGACGATTAAAGGGGCCGTTGAGGAAGCGAAGAAAAGCGGCCGGGAAATTCTGGTGGACCTGATCAACGTCAAGGACATTGCGGCCAGAGCTGCCGAAGTAGACGCGCTCGGTGTGGATTATGTCTGCGTGCATTCCGGTTATGACCATCAGGCGGAGGGGAAAAACTCTTTTGCTGATTTGCAGGCCATCAAAAGTGTAGTGAAACAGGCCAAAACAGCGATTGCCGGCGGCATCAAGCTGAACACATTGCCTGAAGTGATTGCAGCCGGTCCTGATCTGGTCATCGTTGGCGGCGGGATTACCGGCGAAAGCGATCAGAAGGCAGCGGCGGCGGAAATGAAGCGCCTGGTCAGCCAAGCCTGAGCCGCTTATGAATACATTCAGCTATGCACAGGAAATTGTGAATGAGCTGCAGCGGTCGGTCGCGCAGCTCGGGGCAGGGGAGGCTGAGCAGATGGCGGAGCTGCTGCTGCGCTCCGGCCGGGTTTTTGTCGCAGGCGCCGGCCGCTCCGGGCTCATGGGCCGGGCCTTCGCCATGCGGCTGATGCATGCCGGAAAGGATGCCTATGTAGTCGGCGAAACGGTAACGCCGGGGATTGGACCGGGCGATGTGCTGGTGCTGGGCACCGGGTCCGGCGAGACGGCAAGCCTGCTGTCCATGGCAGTGAAGGCCCGGGCTGTGGGAGCCGCCGTTGTGGCGGTGACCCTCTCCCCGGAGTCGTCCATCGGACTGCTGGCCGATCATGTCGTCAAGCTGCCGGGTGCGCCCAAGGAGCAGGCGGACGGAGGCCGGATTACTATCCAGCCAATGGCCTCGCTGTTTGAGCAGACTCTGCTGCTCTTCTATGATGCCGTGATTCTGCGGATAATGGAAGAGACCGGCCAGACCTCCACCCGGATGTTCGGCAACCATGCGAATCTGGAATAACCAAGCACCGCCTGCCCGGGAGACCGGACAGGCGGTGCTTGGTTGTTCAGCGGTTGGCGGGATTCGGCATAAATCCTGAGATAAGCGGTTCTAGCGCTCTAGCAAATCTTCACGGATAGGCGTGAAGGCATCGAGCAGTGCTGAGTCTGCTTCCAGTGCGGTTACGCCATGTTTGGCATTTGGCGGTATGGCAATACTCTGGCCTGCGCGTACCTTATGCTTCTTGCCGTCAATGCGGAATTCGAAACTTCCGCGCAGACAGTAGCTCATCTGCTCATGGGGATGGCTGTGCTCATACCCCTCGGCTCCCTCTTCGAAATGAACCTCCATCATCATCAGACTGCCTGCCGCATTCAGGATACAGCGTTTGACTCCCGGTTCTGCGGGTTCCCATACTCCCAATTTGCTCATATTCTAATCTGCCTCCATCTATATAGTGTGTTGTAATACCCGGGACTTGATCAGCCGTTCGGACCTCCTTGTAAAGTTGTCATGTTTCGCCGGGATACCTTTCATTTAATAGTATAACCTTGCTTCCACGAAGGGTGGGATAGATAAACCAAGGGTAGAAAGGGGACAAATCAACTGAAAAGCTGAACTTCTCCCCCAACGGTGGCAGAGAGGGTGGAAGATGCCAAGAAAAGTACAGCAGCGGGTAAAAACACCCGTGCTTACGGCTTCGCCGGAAATTTCAAAAGTCCTTCGGCTCCGCCTGCCATGTGCGTTTCACCGGTGTTCTGTAGTATGATTAAGGAGGGAAGGGGGCCGATTCAGATTGGCAACGGAGATTAAGGACCGCATTAACCTGAAGGAAATCAACTGTGAGAAGGAACTTACGCTTGCTGTCATCGGCGGGAAGTGGAAGCTGATTATTCTGTGGCATCTGGGCCTGGAAGGGACGAAACGCTTCAGTGAGCTGAAAAAGCTGATTCCCCATATCACCCAAAAAATGCTGACCAACCAGCTCCGCGAACTGGAGGAAGACCAGCTTGTATTCAGGCAAGTGTATGCGGAGGTTCCCCCGAGAGTAGAATACTCATTGACAGAATATGGCCAAAGTCTGCTGCCAGTGCTGCGCATGATGTATGACTGGGGCAAAAACTATGGCGAGAATGTAATCTGGAAGGACATCCCTCCCGGTGAACGGTAGCACCCTGCTGAATACTACTTTTTAATAAAACAATAAATAATCGGAGATGAGGCTGGAACGGTATCCGACGCCGGACTGGCTTCCGGTGAAGTCTTAACCCGGACACTGGCCTGAAATACCTGTCTGTTCATAACCTCCCGCTGCCGCCTATTCCAGCAGTGAGAGGTTATTTGCTTAGTTTCCAAGGGATATGTGATACAATCGTGTTAATAGCGATATACATAATTTGGGCGAAGGAGACCACAGCTTATGAACATACAGCGGAGCCGCGGAGCAGCCAACTCAAAGGACAGCCAGGAGTCCCTTCAGAGCACACTTGATCTGATCGGCGGCAAGTGGAAGGGGGTCCTGCTCTATCATCTAATCAGCGGCACGAAGCGGTTCAATGAAATCCGCAGGCTGTGCCCGGAGATCACCCAACGGATGCTGTCGCTTCAGCTCAGAGATCTGGAACGGGGCGGCCTGGTTCACCGCAAGGTGTATCCGCAGGCTCCCCGGAAGGTGGAGTACTCGTTGACAGAGTGGGGCAGAGGTCTGGAAGCAGCCATTCTGAGCATCAAAAGCTGGGGCGAGGCCTACCGCGAGGAATTCGGCAAGGCGCCTCCTCAGCTTCCCGGGTACCAGTCTCCTTCTCCAGCCGCAGACCCGGCGACTAAAACGGACACAAATATCCCCGGCTAGGGCTACTGCTCCTAGCCGGGGATATTTGTTGTCTTCTGCGGGCCTGTGCAACACGGAATCCGCAGCAGTTAGGCCTTCTGTTCAGTCAGCTTGGCAATCTCGACTATAACCTGAACGGCCTTCAGCATGACATCTACCGAGGCGTACTCGAATTTGCCGTGGAAGTTCTCGCCGCCAGTGAAAATATTCGGCGTAGGCAGCCCCATATACGACAGCTGCGAACCGTCTGTACCGCCGCGGATCGGGCGGATCACCGGTGTAATGCCGAGGTTTTCCATGGCTTCCTGGGCGATGTCGACGATGTGGCGCACCGGCTCGATTTTTTCGCGCATATTATAGTATTGATCCTTCATTTCCAGCACGATATTCTCCGCCCCATAGGTGGACTGGAATTCCTCAACAATTGCAGCGATATACGCCTTGCGGTTCTCAAAGGCCTCGCGGTCAAAATCGCGGATGATATACTGCAGCTTGCTCTGCTCCGCTGTACCCTGCATGGAGATCAGATGGTAAAAGCCCTCATAGCCCTCAGTGAATTCCGGGGCTTCACCGGACGGCAGTCTGAGATGGAACGCCATGGCGATTTTGGCGGAGTGGATCATTTTACCCTTGGCGGTTCCGGGATGCACATTCACCCCTTTGAAGCTGATTTTGACTCCGGCAGCGTTGAAGCTTTCGTACTCCAGTTCCCCGAGCGGTCCGCCGTCCACGGTGTAGGCATGGGAAGCACCGAAGCGTGCGACATCGAATTTATGCGGTCCGCGCCCAATTTCCTCATCGGGGGTAAAAGCCACCCGGATTTTGCCGTGTTTGATTTCCGGATGCTCCAGCAGATAGGCCATGGCGGTCATAATCTCAGCGATTCCCGCTTTGTTGTCCGCGCCCAGGAGGGTTGTCCCGTCCGTGGTAATCAGGGTGTGGCCTTTATATCCGGCCAGCTCGGGGAAGCTTTCCGTGGAGAGTACAATGTCCAGCTCTTTATTGAGGACAATATCCTTGCCGTCATAGTTCTCGACAAGCTGCGGCTTCACCCCCGCACCGGTGAGATCTGTCGCGGTATCCAGATGCGCGAGAAAGCCAATGACAGGAACCTCCTTGTCGGTATTGGCAGGCAAGGTGGCCATGACATAAGCATGCTCGTCTACGGTAACCTCCACCAGCCCCAGCTCTTGCAGCTCAGCTTCCAGCTTGCGGGCCAGGTCCATCTGTCCGGGTGTGGAAGGGCAGGCTTCATTGTCATCATTCGATTGGGTGTCCATTTGGGCATATGAAATAAACCGCTCTATCAGCTTTTCCTTCATTAAACAGGTCATCTCCTCTGTGTCATCATATGTCTATAGTATCACTTTCTATACAATGTCTCATCCCTTAGCGGGAGAACCGGGCAAGCCAGCGGCTCTAGGGCTGCCGGGATAGAGAAGCAGGCTCTTTGCGGAGAAGAACAGCTGAGAGCAGATAGCGGTCCGGTGCGGAGCCGACATAGGTAAACGGATAGCAGGTAATGAGCGTGAGTACTGCCTCATCGCTCTGCTTGATAACCCCTCTGGCGTCCCCGTCTACAATTGTGCTGCCTGTAACGCTATAGATGAATCTGCCTTCGGCAGTCTCCACCTCGATCAGATCATCTTTCTGCAAAGCACCGAGTCCCCGGAACACCGTGTCACGGTGGCCGGCCAGCACACTGTTGCCGGCTGCGCCGATTAGGGCACTGCCCGGATCATGTCCGGCTCCCTTTTTCAGCTGCGGGCGTTCTGTGCCCTCCACAATGGCAATCCGCTTATCCAGCCTGGGCAGATAAATTTCACCAATAATGTCGCCTATGGTGTAGGCGGGCTTGGACGGAGCGGTTCCCTCCAATGGAGTGGCCATTCCGTCAGGCAGTGGTGCTTCTTCCTCTGCATGGTATAAATTGGGAGCTTCCTCCCTCTTTTTCTCCCATTCCTGCAAGGCTTGGCGTGCTTCTATCGGTGCTTTGAGGATTTGGAAGGCTGAATAGAGCAGGACACACAAAGAGAGTACGAAGACCAGCTTCACGGCAATGACCAGCCCGGAACGCTTCTTCATACTCTCTCCTCCAACCTGTGATGGAATAGTCCTATTTCTTCGAGTTCAGTCTGCGTAGGATAATTACACTCACAACCGCTACGGCCAAACTGAGCAGAACCAGGTTATACCACGGCTCCGCTGTGTCCGGCAGCTTATCGCCGCCATCCGGTCCTCCAAGCGGAAGCTCATTGTCATTCAGCGGTGTTTCATGGTCTGGCGACGGGGCAGCTTCAGTGCCGGTTCCGGTGCTGCCGGGACCCGGTGAAGCTGAAGGTGCATTGCCCCCGCTGCTGTTGTGGCCTCCGAGCGGAACCGGCGGATCGGTTACAGTAGCCTCTTCAGGACCCGGTGATGCGGCTGCCGAAGGTGAAGCGGACGGTGTGGCGATTGTACCCGGCACCGAGCTGCCTGCTGGTGAGGCCGTTGGACCACTCGGCGGATTCGGTGCATCGCTCGGGTCAGCCGACGGGTTCGGCGTAACGGAAGCCGAAGGAGTAGCGCTCGGATCAGCCGACGGGTTCGGTGTAGTGGAAGCCGAAGGCGTGGCACTAGGCTCAGCCGACGGATTCGGTGTAGTAGAAGCCGAAGGAGTAGCGCTAGGTTCAGCCGATGGTCCGGGCTCACCGGAAGCGGAGAACACAAAGGCTACACTGGCCGTTGTCGCCTGATATTCATTGCCCGCCTCATACGGAAAAGTTACATCCATCTGAATGGCTTCCTGGCCTCCCCCGGCCAGTCTTCCCACAGCCACTCGCCCCTCTGCCTCGCTCATCACTCCGGAATAAAGGATGACTCCCTCTTTTTGCAGGGTCATTTGCAGAATATTGTACAATTCGCGGTCTCCGGACATGAATTTGAAATCTACATAGTAGTTGAACGGTTCATTGCCCTCATTAATCACTGTATAGCCGGAAGTGGTCACATCTCCCGGCTGCATGTTGGCCATCTTAGCCATACTGGTTGTGTGCGAATTCACCGTAAGCTTTATCGTGTCCTCTGCACTTACTCCCCCGGCATGCCAGACTACCCCGGCCAGAACAATCAGAATATACAAGCCTAGTATTGCCTTATGGTATTTTTTCTTCACTTGCCCGCTCCTTTCTCATGGGAAATCAATTCTGACACCGGGGAAATCCGGTACCAGCTCTGCTTTATTCAGTGATTTGCTCAAACCTTGTCGAAAAGAGTGGTTTTTTGAAGGACTACTAAATATAAAATAGAGCGGTTAATAATGAGTTAAGTGAGGACGGGTTATGTATGTTCGTTATAACGAATAACATCAGTATAATCAAATTTCAAGATAAACAAAAACGCTGAAAATCGACTTTAGGGATTATATAGGATCAAATAGTTAACTTAATATGCCTTTATTTATGGATAGCTTCCTATAATTGATTATTTCTCGATATTATAAAGGAAGAATGTATTTTATAAAGAACAAACATAGCATTATTCCGGCGCCGGTTTCACTTCATCTGGAGTATACCCGTTAGCTTTTCAACGATATAGATTGAACTTAAATAATTGACGAAGAGAGCAGTCTCTATTAGCGGGAAAAAGGTTCACTAATCGAACTCATTCGTCTTATGGAGTATCCTATGTTGGAAAAAGTACCACTTAACGAACCCATACGGCTTATGGAGTAACCTATGTTGGAAAAGGGTACCACTAATCGAACCCATTCGGCGTATGGAGTAACCTATGTTGGAAAAAGTACCACAAAACGAACTCATTTGGCGTATGGAGTAACCTATGTTGGAAAAAGTACCACTAATCGAACCCATTCAGCGTATGGAGTATCTTATGTTGGAAAAAGTACCACTAATTCGGCCAAAAGCAGCCGTGTGGGGCCAATTGGCATGAATTAGGTGGACAAAATCCAACTAAAACCGCCAGAAGCCCGGATTTCAGCGAATTAGTTTTACTTTTTCCACTTAGCTTCAGTTTTTGATGAGCTTCATTGCGGCAGCGGGAGAATATTTTGGATTCTTTGAGCTGCCGTGGAGGTGTATGGCTAAAAAACATACCCGGTGATGATCCCACCCTGGTTTTATGCGGGTTAAAGCGTGGTAGGAGAGAGGAAGTTGAATATACAGCCGGACCTGTTTTATTCCACAAAGTGTTTCATTAACTAAACTGTGGCTGTCTGCCCGTTGGGTAATGATGCAAAAAAAGAGATTGCGCAGTCGGCCTGAATGCTTCCCTGACCGGCGCAATCCCTTTCCCTTGTTCCATTCTTACTTTGAATAGATTAGATTAGCTTCCCTTAACCAACTCGGCAACAAGCTCATAGGAATGCAGGCGTGCAGAATGGTCGTAAATCTGCGAGGCGACAATGAATTCGTCAGCCTGTGTTTCTTCCACGATCTGCAAAAGCCTTTCTTTAATGGCCGCTTGATCTCCGGCGATGGAGTACAGCTGCTTGCTGAGCAGCATGGCTTTTTCCTGAGGGGACCACAGTCCCTCCATGCTGTCTACCGGCGGCTGCAGCTTGCCGGTCCGGCCGCGGATAATATTCAGAAACTGCTGCTGCTGCGAGGTGGCCAGCCAGCGGGCCTGCTCAGTTGTTTCGGCAGCCGTGATGCCAAGTCCCACCATGACATGCGGTTTATCGAGCACTGCCGACGGCTTGAAGCTGGTGCGGTACAGGTGTAGGGCAGGCAGCAGATAATCGGGTGCGAAATGGCTGGCAAAAGCGAAGGGCAAACCCAGCTGCCCCGCCAATTGGGCACTGAAGCCACTGGAGCCGAGCAGCCAGATGGGCACATTCAGCCCTTCGCCGGGTACCGCGCGCACGCCGAGCGGACGTGATCCGGCACCGTCCGGATCGAAGTAAGCTCTTAGCTCGCTGAGCTGCTCAGGGAATTCGCTGCCGTCCTGGCCCAGGCCGCGGCGCATGGCCCGGGCCGCTGCCTGGTCAGAGCCGGGAGCCCGGCCCAGCCCGAGGTCGATACGGCCGGGATAAAGAGATTCGAGCGTGCCGAATTGCTCGGCAATCATCAGCGGCGCATGGTTGGAGAGCATGATGCCTCCTGACCCTACGCGGATGCTCTTGGTGCCTGCAGCCACGTGGCTAATCACTAGCGAAGTGGCGGAGCTGGCTATGCCCGGCATATTATGATGCTCCGCGAGCCAGTAGCGGTGATAGCCCCAAGCCTCGGCATGGCGGGCCAGATCCAGCGTGTTATGAAAAGAGTCCGCTGCCGTTCCCCCCTCCACAATGGGGGCCAGATCCAGTACGGAAAACGGAATATCCTGCAGTTTTTTCACCAACAATCCCTCCTGAATGAATATTTCTATGAATAACCAGTATTTGCAGTGCGGAAGTAATCTACCCGGCCATTATAACATGAAATATTATTATTTACACACTTTAAGTAAGCAGATATCTTGGAGAAGGCAGTTTCCTTTAGGTATTATAGGTTGTATGAGAAGAGGGATTCCGATTCCGCAAATCCATAAATCCTCAAGTTCATAAATCCTCAAGTCCATAAATCCGCAAGTCGATGAAGAATGGGTGCCGGTAAGGTTTTCAAAAATGGACAATGCTAACTGCCGGGTTCACTTTCCGGTGGAATCATATAACATCTGGATAGTATAAGCTGGTACAGGATGGGTGTATCTTGACCGTGATTTTCCAATGTAAGCGTTTAAAAAAATCTCTTGTCAAAGTTGTGAACCCTTGTTATAATCGCTGTGAAAAGCTTTTCTAAAACAAAGGAAGTCACCCAAATGAAGCCAACAATCAGAGATGTCGCCAAAATGGCAGAGGTGTCGATCAGCACCGTGTCGCGTGTGATGAATGCACCCCAGACTGTAGTAGAGAGCAAGCGCAGCCGTGTAATCGAAGCCATTGAGAAGCTGAAGTATCAGCCGAATGCTTTTGCCAGGGGGTTGATTTACAAGAAATCCAATACACTGGGACTGCTTATACCTGATATTGAGAACCTTTACTTTGCCGGAGTGATCCGGGGATGCAGGATGCCTGCATTAAGCTGGGCTACAGTCTGATGATCTGCAATACGGACCGCGACAAGGAACGGATGCTAAGCTACATTGACACGTTTCATGAGAAGCAGGTGGATGGGATTGTATATGCCAGTGATGTTCTGTATCCGGAATGTTATGAGAAGCTGACGGGCTGCAGAATCCCTTTTGTACTGGTGTCTTCCCATTCGGAAGAATTCGATGTGCCTTCAGTGGAGGTTGATGATGAGAGAGCGGCATATGACGCCGTGAAGTTCCTGATTGAGCTGGGACATACCGAGATCGGGATGATCGGGTTCAATCATGACAACTCCGTGTCCGGCCCGCCGCGTTATGAAGGATTTGTCAGAGCGCTGAATGAAGCCGGGCTTGAACACAGTATAGAGCAGGTCAAATACGCCAATCACCGCTTTGAGCATGCCTATCAGGCAGCGCATGAGCTGTTTACAGATTATCCGCAAGTGACAGCCCTGTTCTGTGTAGCCGATGAGTTCGCAATGGGAGCCATTTCGTATCTGAAGGACCGCAATATTCTGGTACCGGGTCAGGTATCCGTCATCGGGTTCGACAATCTGCGGATGTCAGGCATGTTCATTCCGAAGCTGACGACTATTGCACAACCCATTTATCAACTGGGTTATCGGGCAGCGGAGAAACTGCATGAACTGCTGACCACCGGGAAGGTTGAAGTTCCCACGGAAAAAATGGAGCATAAGCTGATTGTAAGAGAATCCTCACGGGAAAGATGAGCGCTGCTCATTTTCTAACATTCTGAAAAGCTTTTCAAAGCACTGTGCAACACGCTGGAAAGCTTCATTTAAACAATTCAGCAGCATAAATAACCTCCGGCAGACATCGCCATTAGAATGTTGAAAACGCATACAAGCAATGCCGGATTCTAATTCCCATTCTTTATGAAAAGCTTTACAAGGAGGTGATCCCGCAGGCAAGCGGAGGCAATACCCGGAAGAAGACATAAGGAATGCAGTCTCTAAAACCATATTAAAGGGGATGTATGACGAATGAAAAAGGCTACGGGACGGAAACTGTCACTCGCCATGGTGCTGTGCTTATCCTTCACCATGATGCTTAGCGGATGCGGCGGAAATAATAACACAAACAATGCGGCCAAGACCGATCCGCCAGCGGCTACAGAAGCACCGGCTGCATCTAACAGCCAGGCTTCACCGGAAGCTTCGGAAGCCGCTGCTGCGGGCTCGCCGCTGGATTTGGCCATGAAAGGTGAATATAAAGGCACCAAGGTAACCATGTTCGGACCGTTCGTGGATGCTGACCAGGTGAAGTTTGAGAGCAGCATTAAGGAGTTTGAGGCAAAAACCGGAATCGATATCCAATATGAAGGGTCGAAGGAATTCGAAGCGACGATCAACATCCGCGTTGACGGCGGCAATGCGCCGGACATCGCCGACTTCCCGCAGCCGGGCCTGTTGGCCTCCATTGCCAAAACCGGCAAGGTGGTCGATCTGACCGGGGTACTGGACCAGGAGAAACTCAAAGCGAACTACAACAAAAGCTGGCTGGATATGTCCACCATGGACGGGAAAGACGGCAAGATCATGGCCGGAATCTGGAACCGCAGCAATGTGAAAAGTCTGGTCTGGTATCCAAAGAAGCAATTTGATGATGCCGGCTATACCGTTCCTGAAACCTGGGATGACATGATGGCGTTGACCGAACAAATCGCCAAGGACGGCGACCCGGCCTGGACCATCGGAATTGAGAGCGGTGCGGCAACGGGCTGGGCGGCAACCGACTGGATAGAGAACATTATGCTGCGTACTACTACGCCTGAAAACTATGATAAATGGGTCAAAGGCGAGCTGCCGTTCACCTCGCCTGAAGTAAAGAATGCCGTAGAAGTGATGTCCAAGATCTGGCTCAATAAGGATTACGTCTATGGCGGAACCAAATCGATCGTAACCACAGCTTTCGGGGATGCGCCAAAACCGATGTTCGAGAACCCGCCAAAAGCCTGGTTCAATCTGATGGGGAACTTCATTACCAGCTTCTTCCCGGAAACAGCTAAGGTGGATCAGGATTACGACTGGTTCTATCTGCCGCCGATTGATCCGCAATACGGCAAGCCGGTGCTGGTAGCGGGCGATATCTACGCCATGTTCAATGACCGTCCTGAAGTGCGTGCAGTCATGGAGTTCTTCACCACAGGTGAATCGATCAAAACCTGGGTACAGTCCGGCGGCGTGATTGCCCCAATGAATGATGCTTCCCTGGATTGGTATACCTCCGAATCCGACCGCCGGATGGCGAAGCTGGTGCAGGATGCTTCCACATTGCGCTTCGACGGCTCTGACCTGATGCCGGGCAAAGTGGGTGCGGGCACGTTCTGGAAAGGCATGACCGACTATGTAAGCGGAACGGCCACACTGGATCAGGCGCTGGAGCAGATTCAGTCAGGCTGGAACAATTAAGCCTGGACTTTCTTAAGTCATAGATTTATCTGAAAAGCGGGGCAGTGAGCAGCGAGAATAGCCTGTCCCGCTTTTTGCCTGTCAAAGGCGCGCTGACTGCCCGAATGGACAGTTTGCAAGGCTTACGAAGGGTTTTGCTGCGCAAAACCTAAGCGTATGCGTACGAAAAAAGGTTTTGCGCACAAAACTTAAGCCTATGCTTCCGAAGCCAGTTTTGTACGAAGCGGTTCGGAGGATGCTTAAGCTCACAAAGCTTTTAGGAGGAGTCAATATGGATGCACAAATGAAGCCGAAATCCAGTGACCCCGGTGCACAAGTGAAACAGTCCATCAGCATCAAGGCGGTGCTCCTGTCCCTTGGGGTTCTGCTTGCCAATATCGTAATCAATGGCCTGATTTTTGTGTTTTTCCGGGATTCTACGCTGAACCCGCTGCTGACTGCGGTTCTTGCCGTATTGTGGGGCGTCCTTGGCGTGTATCTGATTTACTATACGCTGACCTGGGCGGCGGAGCGGTATCCTGACCATATCCGCAGGAAGGTGCTGCCGTATATTTTTATCGGGCCGGCGGTAATCATTCTGGGCTGGCTGCTGGTGCTGCCTGCGCTGCGGACGCTGTACCTGAGCTTTTTTAATGCTTCCTCGGAGAAGTTTGTCGGACTCAGCAACTATGCTGCGATCTTCAGCGACCACCTCATGGCGACCGCACTGCGCAACAATCTGCTGTGGGTATTCATCGGAACGCTGGCCTGTGTCTGCTTCGGGCTGCTTATCGCCATTCTGGCCGACCGCAGCAGCTACGAAAAAATCGCCAAGTCGATCATTTTCATGCCTATGGCCATCTCTTTTGTAGCCGCAGGGGTAATTTGGAAATTTGTCTATTATTATCAGCCAGGCGACGAGCAAATCGGACTGCTGAATGCGATTGTGACCTATTTTGGCGGCGAACCGCAGGCTTGGACGAGTATGCTGCAGCCCTGGAATAACTTTTTTCTCATTGTGATTCTGATCTGGATGCAGACAGGGTTTGCAATGGTGATCTTCTCCGCAGCTATCAAAGGGGTTCCCGACGATATTCTGGAGGCCGCGCGTGTGGATGGTGCAGGTGAGGTGAAAATTTTCTTCGGCATTATGATTCCGTTCATTTCCGCAACGATTCTGACGGTTACAACCACTATTATTGTCTTTACATTGAAAATATTTGACGTTGTCATGGTAATGACAGGAGGTCAATACGATACAGAAGTGGTAGCGACACAGTTTTACCGGCAGTTCTTTATGTACCGCAATTTCGGGTACGGTTCAACGCTGGCTATTGTACTCCTGATTGCCGTCTTGCCTGTAATTCTTATTAATCTGCGGCAGTTCCGCAAGCAGGGGGGATTCTAAATGGCCGGCAAAAAGAAAAGAAAAGGCAGCAAAACCATCGTCAATCTCGTGCTGGGCGTCATTTGCTTCATTTGGCTGCTCCCGACGCTGGGCCTCTTTATTTCCTCGTTCCGTCCCGCAGCGGATATTCTGCAGACCGGCTGGTGGAAGGTATTCCCCCATCAGGAGTGGACGCAGGGCGAGACGCTGCAGCTGTCCAAGGATACCGATCTGCGCCAGCCGATTGAGGTGAACGGCCAGACCTACACGGACGACCAGCTGAAGGCGGGCGTGAAGGTGGACGACAGCCGTCTGATGTGGGAGAACCGCAGAGCGCGCACGATTAATGTCCAGGAGCAGGGCTGGAAGACCATTCCTGATTTCACTATGGATAATTACAATAATGTGTTGTCCGGCAAAGAATACAAACTCACGGAAGCTGACGGCAGTGAAACGGTGCAAAAGGGTACGGGGCTGTCGCAGGCCTTCTGGAATACGCTGACGATTGCGGTCCCGGCTACGGTCATTCCGGTGCTGATCGCCTCTTTTGCCGCGTATGCCTTCGCCTGGCTGCGGTTCCCGGGCCGCAAAACCCTGTTCGTTATCATTATCGCTATGCTCGTGATTCCGATTCAAGTCGCATTGATCCCTGTGCTTAAGGACTATACTTCGCTTGGTCTGAACGGAAGCTATCTGGGGATCTGGCTGGCGCATACCGCCTTCGGTTTGCCGCTGGTCACCTACTTCATGTACAACTTTATCAGCCAGCTGCCCAAGGATTTGTTCGAATCCGCTTTTATTGACGGAGCCAGCCATTTTACGATCTTCAGCAGGCTGATTCTGCCGCTGTCTGTGCCCGCCCTGGCCTCCATCGGGATCTTCCAGTTCCTCTGGGTGTGGAATGATTATCTGGTATCGCTGATTTTTATCGGCAACCAGCCTTCGGTGCAGGTCATGTCGATGAAGATCGCCGACCTGGTCGGTTCACGCGGCAACGACTGGCATCTGCTGACCTCCGCAGCTTTTATTTCGATGCTGATGCCGCTGGCGATTTTTTTCCTGCTGCAAAAGTATTTCGTCAGAGGGCTTATGGGCGGTTCGGTGAAGGGCTGACGGTTGGCCGGACCGGTGCGCACGCAATGCCGGTTCCGGTGGCAAATCTATAAAGCGGAGGTCTGGACCGCCCATGCGGGCCGGTCCGGAAGAAGTCCGCGATGAGAAGGAGACTTAGCGATGAAGATGAAGCCCTATGAGCACCCGGCGGCGCTGTATCCCTACCGGGAATGGAGTCTTGACGAAGACTACTATCAGGATGAATATAACCAGAGGAGCGAGAGCGTGTTCGCGCTGGGCAATGGATATATCGGCATGCGCGGCAATTTCGAGGAAGGCTATCACGGCCTTGCGGGAACTGCGGTTGCCGGGAATTATCTGAATGGCTTCTTTGATTCGGAGCCGATTGTATATCCCGAAGGGGCGTACGGGTATCCCGGCCGCAATCAGGCGATGTTGAATGTGACCGATGCCCGGATCATTAAGCTGAGTGTTGAAGGCCATGCCTTCCATCTGAACAGTGGTACGGTACACCGCTACGCGCGCAGGCTGGATATGAAAAGCGGTATTCTCCACCGTGAGGTGGAGTGGGAATCGCCTGCGGGCCACCGGGTGCTCCTGAAGATCCGGCGGATGGTTGCTCTGCAGCATAAGCATCTTGCCGCCATTGAATACCGGGTAACGGCGCTGAATTTTGACGGGACGTTGAAGCTGGATTCCGCCATGGACGGGGAGATCGCCCGGCCGGAGGCCAGCGGTGATCCCCGGTTGGGGGCGGGCCGTACGGAGTCCAGCCTGCTGCTGGAGGACACTGGGGATGAGGGGGCCGGCGGCTTTTTGTGGATGAAGCAGCGGACGCGGCATACAGGGTTCGCGCTGGTGACAGCGATGGGTCATGAGCTGCAGGCGGAGTCCGGGCGTGAGATGAGCCGCGAACGGACAGGGAAACGCGTTTCGGTGTGTTATGCCGCTGCCGTCCGCAGCGGGGAGAGCGTCACGCTGAGCAAATATATTACGTACCATACCTCCAAGGATTATGACGAAGCGGAGCTCCTTAGCCGGAGCGCCTCTGTGCTGGACATGGCGGGAAATGCGGTTTTGCCGGGCTGGCCGCTGAACAGCAGGCCTACCTGGATATTTTCTGGAGCCATACGGATGTAGAGATTGCCGGTGATCCGGCGCTGCAGCAGGGAATCCGCTTCAATGCTTTCCAGCTGCTGCAGTCTGCCGGCCGTGACGGCGTGACGAATATCGGCGCCAAAGGCCTGACCGGCGAAGGGTATGAGGGCCATTATTTCTGGGATACGGAAATGTATATGCTGCCGTTTTTTACCTACACCCAGCCTGCAGTCAGCCGGGCGCTGCTGGAGTTCCGCTATGCCACGCTCGGCAAAGCGCGGGAGCGGGCGGCGGTCATGTCGCAGAAGGGGGCGCTGTACCCCTGGCGCACGATCGACGGCGCGGAGAACTCGGCCTATTTCCCGGCAGGCACAGCCCAGGCGCATATCAATGCCGATATTGCCTATGGCATCAAGCAGTATGTACAGGCGACCGGGGACGTGGAGTTTCTCGCCGCCAAGGGTGCGGAAATGCTGTTCGAAACGTCGCGCTTCTGGGCAGACCTTGGCCATTACAATCCGGCACGTGGCGGAGCCTTCTGTATTGACGCTGTAACCGGGCCCGATGAATATACGGCCATTGTGAACAATAACGCCTATACGAACCTTATGGTGCGGGAGCAGCTTCTGTATGCCTATGAGGCGGCGGACTGGCTCCGCCGCGAATATCCCGGTGATTATGCACGGCTCCAGCATGAGATGGGGCTAAGTGCGGAGGAGGCAGATGGCTGGCTGGAAGCTGCGGAGAAGATGTTTATTCCTTTTGACAAGGCTTTGGGCATTTACGCGCAGGATGATACGTTCCTGAGCAAGCAGAAATGGGATTTCGGGCGGACCCCGGCAGATAAATATCCGCTGCTGCTGCACTATCACCCGCTGGTCATCTACCGCCACCAGGTGTTGAAGCAGGCCGATCTGGTCATGGCCTTGTTCCTGCTCGGCGATCAATTCAGCCTGGCCGATAAAATCCGCAATTATCAGTATTATGAGCCGCTGACGACTCACGATTCTTCCCTGTCGCCGTGCATTCACAGTATTGTCTCCGCCGAAATCGGTGATTTGGCCGGAGCCTACGCCTACTTCGACCGGACGGTACGGATGGATCTGGATGATATCAACCGCAATGCCAAAGACGGGCTGCACATGGCCGCGATGGCAGGCTCCTGGATGTCGATTGTGAACGGCTTCGGCGGCATGCGCCAATATAACGGACAACTGTGCTTTAGCCCGGCGCTGCCGGAGCAGTGGGAGAGCTACCGGTTCAAAATTACGTTCAGCGGACAGCTGCTGGACATCTATGTCGGCCGGGAGGCAGCGGTGTATACGCTGCTTGAAGGGGAGGGGCTAGAGATCCGGCACAAGGAGCAGACGCTGCGCCTGTCTCCGCAGGAGCCGGTGCGGGTTCCGCTGGCGAAGCGGCTGGAAGCGGTGATCTTCGATCTGGACGGCGTGATCACCGACACGGCCGAATATCACTATCTGGCCTGGCAGGCGCTGGCCGATGAGCTGGGCGTGCCCTTCAGCCGGGAGAAGAATGAACGGCTGAAGGGCGTCAGCCGCATGGAGTCGCTGGACATCGTGCTGGAGGACAGCGGCCTGAGCCTCCCGGAAGCCGCGAAGCTGCGGCTGGCGGAGCAGAAGAACGATCATTACAGGGAAATGATCGGACGCATCACCCCGGCGGACCTGCTGCCGGGGGTCCCGGAGCTGCTGGATTCCCTGCGGGAGCGGGGAATCCTGGTGGGGCTGGCCTCGGCGAGCCTGAACGCTCCAGTCATTCTGGAGCGTCTCGGCGCAGCCCATTGGTTCCAGGCGATCGCCGACCCGGCCGGTCTCCGGAAGGGCAAGCCCGATCCGGAGATTTTCCTGCAGGCGGCGGAGCTGCTTGGGGTCACGCCGGGCAACTGCATCGGCGTGGAGGACGCGGCGGCGGGCATCGCCGCGATCAAGGCCGCGGGCATGAAGGCCGTAGGCATCGGAAGCCCGGCGCAGCTGGGCGATGCCGATCTGCTGCTGCCCCGGGCCGCGGAGCTGAGCGCAGAGAAGCTGCTGGAGCTGATCAAGCCATAAACGAAAAACACCCCGCCTACTCTCCATTGCTGGAGAAGAGGCGGGGTGTTTGCATTTAGAACCACGGCATGCGATATCTATTGCAGTTTCTGCAGCAGATATCCCATAAATCGGTCGAAAAGCTCAATCTATATCGTCCGGGAAGCGTCCGGGAAGATCTGCCCCAAATGATGTTTCATGTGCTCCAGATAATCCCCGATCAGCCATTGCAGAGTCACGGTTTCGCCGCTCTCTTGCAGGAAGACAAGCCGGAGCTGCTCTGAAGTGAGGCCGGAAATGACCCGCAGGATAGCCTGGTTAAGGCTGATCCAGAGAGCTAACACTTCCTCTTGGGTGGCGCTGCCGTGGTGCTGGGCGGTCATCCACTCGTTCTGGTCATAAAGGGCAAGACGCAGCGGCTGCGGTTCGTATTGCACTTTGATGAAGCGCGACAGATTGTTCACAGCGGAGTCGCACAGATGTCCAAGCAGCTGGAGCTTGGACCATTTGCCTCCCGGACGCGGAGCTGCCGCTTCTTCAGGAGAAATAGAGATGAACGCCGCAGGAACCTCCTTCAAGAGTGATTGCAGGCCCGAAATTGTGGTCTGTACCATTCGCCTTCACTGCCTTTCGATTTATTTAGAAATGCCGGAACGCCTGGACGCCCGAACGCCCGAACGCCCGAACGCCCGAACGCCCGAACGCCCGGAAAAGGGGGGCGATTTTACATAATGACAGTTGCGCCAGGGGGGAGTTGTATTTCGTACAACTACAATGCAGGGTTTCTTCTTAGTTACTAGTTTAATTGTATTCTGTACAGTTATTTTCTTTGAAAAAACCGATTTGGAGGGAAAAGCTGATCTTTAATTGTACGAAATACACTTATTGCTCATTTTGGAGCTCGTTTGTTCCGAATAATTGTAGAAAGTGCAATTAGCGCAGAGATGTCTCTCCAATTGGGCTGGGTAACTGCAAGGAAAGGAAAAGGAATAAGCGGAGTGGAGGAGCCGCCTGTCTGCGTTGCCGCGCACAGAGCCGCCCGCCTCTGCCGCGACTTCGTGCTGCCGCCATACGCGCAGCACCACGCATTGACCGTACCGCCGGTCGCCCCCGGTCTCCGCGAGTTAAGTCGTAGAGCCTTCCTGCAGCTTCACTGGCAAAATATTCGCAGAGGGGACGCTCGTGCCTTCCACCTGCTTGAGAATCAGCTCTACCGCCAGCCGGCCCATCTCTTCCATCGGCTGCCGGATGGTGGTGATGGACGGATGATTCAGGCTGCACAGTGCGGTGCCGTCATAGCCGACAATCCGCACATCCGCCGGCACGCGCCGCCCGCTCTCGCGGCAGGCCTTCAGCGCATAGGCGGCGATCAGATCACTGCCGGCGAAGATGCCGTCGATCCCGGGATGTTCCCGGAACAGCTGCTCCAGCAGCCGTTCATACGCCAGAACATCAAAGCTGTTATTGTCCGTATGCAGAGAGGTGTGCCATATACCCGCCTGCCGTGCGGTCTCCACAAAAGCCTCATACCTGAGGTTGGATAAGAGATTCAGCTCCGGGTGACCGCCGATATGGGCGAGCTTCCGGCAGCCTTTTTCAATTAATAATGTGGTAGCCAGTTGTCCGCCGGTATAGTTGTCCGAACAGACATAAGGAATAGCCGGGGAGATTTGCCGGTCAAAGGTGACCAGGGGCAGATTCATTTGCCGGTAGGCTTCGACCTCCAGCGTGTGACTGCCCATAATGATGCCGTCGACCCGGCTGGAACGCAGCATATCGATATATTCCAGCTCTTTGATTTTGTCCTGCTGGGAGTTGCAGAGCAGCAGCTTGTACCCGTTCAGGTAGGCATGCTCCTCTATATAGCTGGTTAATTCACTGAAAAAAGGAAGCGAGACAAGGGGGATGATCAGTCCAATAATATTGGATCTGGAACGGCTTAGTGAGCGGGCCAGCTCATTGGGCCTGTAGTTCAGCTCCTCCATCGCGGAATAGACCCTTTGCTTCAGCGCTTCGCTTAAATAACCCCTGTTGTTCAGCACTCTGGATACCGTGGTAGCCGAAACACCGGCTTTGAGTGCTACGTCTTTTATGGTAGGCATAATAAAGCTCTCCTGTCTAAGCGGTTCCTGCAAATTTATTCTATCCCGTCTGACCTGAACTGTCCACAAAGCCGGTTATGGTTATACCTGCTGATAGATGGTCCGGTTAAAGTTGTTCTCCTTATAATTCAGTGAAAATAGCGCCATAAAGAGGGAAGCGGAAGACGGTCAACGAATTAATATATTGTCGAAACTTCCCGTATATTTTATGGCTCATGAGTACAAGGTTTTCACTATTGAGAGTGATGGGGCAGACTTTGAGATAGATGCATGGGGGTATGCTAATGGTTGCAGGGAGATTTTATCTCAAAGTGTTACAAAGCTGGCGGATGCCTCTTCTTCTGGTTGCTATGCTGAGCGCATTCCTGTTTCCGGCGTTGACGGCCAAGGCCGAGGGTCAGCCTCCGCAGAATGTGCTGGTGCTGCATTCCTACCAGAAGGGTTTTGTGTGGACGGATGAGCAAAGCGGCGGCATTGAAGAACGTCTCAAAGGCGCGGAGAATGCCCCGGTGATTTATACGGAGTATATGGACTGGAAACGTTATCCCAGCCAGGAGAATCTCCGGCAATTGTATCAGACGATTAAGCTCAAATATCACAACATCCATGTTGATGCCATTATTACCACGGATGATGCCGCACTCAGCTTCGCTCTGAAATACCGGCAGGAAATCCTGGACGACGCGCCTATTATATTCAGCGGAGTAAATGAACTGGGTGTGGAGAACATCCCGGACAAGCGCAATATAACCGGTGTGATCGAAAAGATCGACCCCACCCGCACCATACAAATGGCACTGCAAATTAATCCTTCCATCCGCAAAGTGTATGTTGTATTTGACAACTCTGAAAGCGGACTCTCTACGGGTAAGCTGGCCATGGACCAGATTGCCTCGCTGAATCAGGGGCTTGAGCTCATTCCCCTAAACCGTCTCTCCAGTGAACAGATTGTTCACACCGTCTCGGGCCTCTCATCAGACAGCATTGTGCTCATGACTACATACTACAGTGATTCTACCGGAAGAATTATCGAATTTGAACGGTTCGCAAGCGAGCTGGGTAAAAGCAGCCGTGTACCGGTCTATCATCTCTATGATTTTGCCCTCAACCACGGGGCCTTCGGCGGAAGCCTGATCAGCGGCAAAATCCAGGGCCAGACCTCAGCGGAACTGGCACTGCGTATTCTGCAGGGGGAACGCGCCGATGAGCTGCCGGTCGTTACGGACAGCACAATGCGGATTGTGTATGACTATAACGAGCTTCGGCATTTTGGGATTCCCCTTAACAAGCTGCCGGAGGGCAGCGAGATAATCAACAAGCCCTTTTCCTTCTACGAAACCTATAGGACGCTGGTGCTGGGCATTAGTGCAGCTTTTGCTGTTCTGGTGGTCTTCATCCTCCTTTTGTTGTTCTATGTGCAGCTGGTGAAACGGATGCGAAGCCGCCTGGAAAAGAGCAATGAGCGTTTCAGTCTGGCAGCCTTTGGCTCGGATGCGGTGATCTGGGATGTGGATATGTCTACGATGATCTACTATTTCTCGGACAGCTGGTACGAGCTGCTGGGCTACGAACGGGGTGAGGTGAATGAAAGCCATGGCGGGTGGAGGGAGATTGTCCATCCGGAGGATGCCGAGCAGGAGGACAGGCTGCGCACACAGCATCTGGAGGGGCGGTCTTCATATTATTATGCCGAGTACCGGATGCGCAGCAAATCGGGGAATACTTATGGTTTCAGGCCCGGGGCAAGGTACTGCGCAGTGCAGGCGGAGGGTATATCCGTTTTGCGGGATCGATGGTGGACGTGACGGACCGCAAGGGTTACGAGAGCAAACTGCAGATCAGCTACCAGGAACTGGAGTCCACCTATGAGGAGCTGACTGCTCTGCAGGATGAGCTTATGGAGCAGTATAACAAGGTTGTGGAGAACCAGGCGCTGCTGCAGGCCAGTGAAGAAAAATACCGGCTGCTGGCCTATAACGACGTTCTTAGCGGTCTGCCGAACCGGTTGTCGCTGTCCGAGGAGCTGACGGATTTTATTGATAAGCATCCGGGCGGGCAGGCCGCACTCTTTTTCCTGGATATCGATAACTTCAAATACATTAATGACACGATGGGCCATACCTTTGGCGATGAACTGCTGGTGAAGGCTGGTGAACGGCTGCTGGAGCTGTCAGACGGGCGGTGCAGGCATTTCCGTTTTGGAGGGGATGAATTTGTCATTCTGATTAAGGAGGTGGACGGATATGCTGAGGTAATTTACTATGCGGAGTCTCTGGTGCAGGGCTTCAGTGCGCCTTTTGAGCTTGATGCCAGCAGTGTACATATCTCGATTAGTATCGGAATCGCCAGTTATCCGGAGAACGGGACTGATGCCGGGGAATTGCTGAAAAATGCTGATATTGCGATGTATAAGGCGAAGGAGGCGGGGAAAGGCACCTATGTCATCTATGGAGAAGAGATGCAGCAGCATTTTGATGAACGGATGATTGTTGAACATCATTTACGGAATGCGATTGCAAACAATGAGTTATCGCTGCAATATCAGCCGCTGGTGGATACCGGCACAGGCCGGATTTGGGGCTTTGAGGCCCTGATCCGCTGGAACAGCCCGGTGCTTGGCGTTGTGTCTCCGCTGTCGTTCATCACCATCGCCGAGGATTGCCGCCTGATTGTTCCGATTGGGGAATGGGTGCTGCGCAAGGCCTGCCGTTTCATGAGGGAGTTGCAGGCACAGGGATACGAAGGCTATCACATTTCGGTGAATATATCAGTGGTCCAATTGATGCTTGATGACTTCACGGATATGGTGCTGGCTGTACTGGAGGATACCGGACTTGCGCCGGAGTATCTGGAGCTGGAGATTACTGAGTCGATTTTTATGGAATCCTTCGAGGCGATCAGCTCTAAGCTGGAACCCCTCAAACAGAGAGGAATCGGTATTGCGCTTGACGATTTCGGGACAGGCTACTCTTCGCTAAGCTATCTGAAGCAGCTGCCAATTACCACGCTGAAGATCGATAAATCCTTTATCGACAGCATTGACACCCCGAACAACATGTCGCTGGCCAGCTCCATTGTCACCATTGGCCATGACATGGGGCTGAACGTAACCGCCGAAGGTGTAGAGACGCGGGAACAACTGGAATTTCTGGAGCGGACAAGCTGTGACAAGATCCAAGGCTACTTCATTAGCCGACCGATCCCGGAAAAAGAAGTGGCCGGCTGGATTTCCGGCAGACCAGCGGGCTGAGCTGGAGTTTAGTTTGGGGCTGGGGCGAAATGAGAGGTAACAATACCTCTGACCCAGCGCAAATTGAGCGTTGGCAAAACAACGGCAAAAATGCCGTTGTTAAAGCATCGCGGGCCGGCGTGCACCAAAACAACGGCAGAAAATACCGTTGTTGGAGCATTGTAGGCCGGCTTGCCCCGAAACAACGGCAAAAATACCGTTGTTGAAGCACCGCAGGCCGGTTTGCCCCGAAACAACGGCAAAAATACCGTTGTTAGAGCGCCGCAGGCCCGATGGCTCTGTGATTGTAGCGTGCGGAATGGTACAGAAGCAATTTTACGGTGCAGCAGCCTCCACTTCGATTTCAATGAGCAGATCGGGGTCGATCAGCGCTTTTACCTCAACCATGGTCGCAACCGGCTGGATCTCCTTGAAAAACTCCCCATGGGCTTTTCCGAATTCCTCCCATTTGGAGATGTCCGTAACGAACATTCTGGTTCTGACAACATTGTCCAGGCCGGCGCCCAGTTCCCCAAGTGCCTTTTCGATCATTTGCAGAATAAACCGGGTTTGCTCATAAGGGCTTCCCTTGCCGAAAACTTTCCCGTCCTTCATCGCTGTTGTTCCGGCCACTTCAATCCGGTCTCCGATGCGGATGGCCCGGCAGTATCCCACGGTTGACTCCCAAGGGGAGCCTGTAAACACCTGTTTCCGCTCCACACAAATCCTCTCCATTCTAAGCAAGTTTATGCAGTTGAATCGTAACCGGCTGCTATTTCAGCAGCCTCCGCGCCAGCTTGACTTTATTGCCGTATGGCGGGTAGACAATCCCGAAGTCAATTCGGGTGCTCCGCTTCACGATGCTTTTCCGATGGGAAAAAACATCAAAGCTGTGCCTGCCGTGATACCCGCCAATCCCGGAGCCGCCGACGCCGCCGAATGGCAGATGGGTGCTGGCGACATGGGTGATGGTATCATTGACACAGCCGCCGCCGAACGAAACACGGCCCAGCACCTCTTGCTCCACCTGCTTATCCTCTGTGAACAAGTAGAGGGCCAGCGGTTTGGGGTGCGCATTCACCGATTGAATGGCCTCTTCCAGGCGGCTGTATTCCATAATGGGCAGGACAGGTCCAAAGATCTCATCCGCCATGGAAGCGTCGCTCCAGGCAGCCGGGTGAATCAGGGTTGGCTCAATGTACAGATCCTCCGCCAGAACGCTGCCGCCCAGAATAATCTTGGCCTGATCCTTCTCTAACATTCCGCGAATCCGCTGCAGCTGCCGTTCATTGACGATCCGGCCGTAATCCGGGCTGCGCTGACTATCGCTGCCGTAAAAAACAGTAACATAATGTTTGATCCGGCGGATCAGTTCTGCCGCAACTGAGCTGTGGACCAGCAAATAATCCGGGGCAATGCAGGTCTGCCCGGCGTTGATCAGTTTGCCCCAGACGATCCGCTTGGCCGCAGCCTCCAGATCGGCCGTCTTGTCGACGATTACCGGGCTTTTGCCGCCGAGCTCCAGCGTGACCGGCACCAGATTTTTGGCGGCGGCTTCCATCACAATTTTGCCGACAGGGACACTTCCCGTAAAGAAAATGTAGTCGAACTTGGCATGGATCAGCAGAGTGGTCATCTCTTTCTCGCCTTGAACCACACGGATATACGATGGTTCGAAGGTCTCCCTAATCATGTCTTCTATGACTCCCGAAACGGCCGGTGTACTCTCGGAAGGCTTCAGAACGGCACAATTGCCGGCAGCTATGGCACCGATCAGCGGTTCAATCAGCAGTTGGAACGGATAATTGAAGGGCCCGATAACCAGTACAGTTCCGTAGGGCTCGCTGAGAATCAGGCTTTTGGCCGGAAACATATGCAGCGGTGACTTCACCTTGACAGGCTTCGCCCAGCGCTTCAGATGCTTCATCATGTACCCGATGCTATCGAGTGTGAAGCCGATTTCTGTAGCATAGGCTTCGAACTCGCTTTTGCGCAGGTCCTTTTTCAGAGCGGTAATCAACTGTGTTTCGCAGCGTTTGATGGCATTCTTCAGCTTCTGCAGCTGCTCCAGCCGGAAGGCAACAGCCCTTGTAGCTCCGGTGTGGAAAAATTCACGGGTTTCCTCTAGCATTTGTTCTACGTTCTGTGATGTTGCTTCGAGCATTCTCTACCCTTCCTCCATAATCTGTCATCTGTTGGTGCACAAACTTCAGCTCTTGCCCCCGGAATCCGCTTCGTCACTGTGAATGAAATCCCTCATCTGATCCACTTCCAGCAGGGTGATTTCCCTCCCCTTGAAAAGAATCCAGCCCTGGTCGCGCAGATTCCCCATTTCACGGGAAAGCGAGGGCCGTGCCGTATTTAAATGCTCTGCCCATTCCTTTCTGCTGAAAGGAAGCCGGACAAGAGCGGAGGACTGCAGCTCCGACTGCTCCAGCAGAAAATCGACAATCCGCCGCCGCAGCGGTCCGGCTGAGAGGATTTCAATCTTCCGGTTGACCAGCACCAGCCGCTCGGACAGATTCTCAATAAAACGGGTCAGCAGCTCTGTATCTGCCGAAAACATCCGCAGCAGCTCCTGCTTGCCGATGAACATAACGGTGCAGGGATCAGAGGCGGTAACCGTGGCGGGCACACTGTTGTTTCTGCGGAACAGCACGGCTTCGCCAATGGTCTGGCCTTGATTCAGATGGGCAATGGTTACACCGCTGCCCGTGGGGTGGTTCTTCTGTACTTCCACCCGTCCCGAGAGCACGATACCGAGGCGGTCCGCCTTGTCGCCTTCCGCGAGGATTACTGTTTTTCTCGGATACTCGCTGACGGTGTAGATCATCTTTTGCAGCAGAGATTCAATCTCTTCCACAGACCGTCCCCGGAACAGCAGACAGGCCTGCAGCACGGCAGGGTCAGGTTTCATAGATTTCCTCCAGAATCGTGAGTATTCGGTAACATCCGTTACCGATTGTTCGACGAAAGTCTACTACAATTACTGGTAACTGTAAAGGCGGGACGAAGAGCGGCCCGTCCAGTATCCAAAAACCTAAAAGGAGTGAACGGGAAATGAGTGAAATGTTCTGTTTTCAATGTCAGGAGGCGGCGAAGGGATCAGGCTGCACCATCCAGGGAGTCTGCGGCAAAACCAGCGAGGTGGCGAATCTCCAGGATCTGCTGCTGTATACGCTAAAAGGCATTTCAATCTTTGCACAGCGGGGCCGCGGGCTTGGCATCACTGATCCGGCCACGGAGAAATTTATCACCGGGAGCATGTTCGCGACCATCACCAATGCAAACTTCACCCCGGAGCATTTCACAGCACGCATCAGGGAAGGACTTGCACTTCGTGACCAGTGGAGAAACCGGCTGGACTCAGCAGGGGCAGAGGCGGCTCTTTCCGGTCATGATGCAGCCCTATGGACGGCCGGTACGGACGAAGACCTGCTGCTGAAAGCACAAGAGGTAGGTGTTCTTGCCACAGAACATGAGGATATCCGTTCGCTGCGCGAGCTGCTGACCTATGGGCTCAAAGGGATGGCAGCTTACATGGAGCATGCGGCGGTGCTGGGTTATGTTGAGCCTGATGCTCAGGCTTTTATGGAAAAAGGCTTGGCGTCAGTGCTGGATGACACGCTTAGCGGCGATGAGCTGACTGCACTGGTGCTGGAATGCGGGAAAATGGGCGTAGCGGTCATGGCGCTGCTGGACCGGGCGAATACATCGACTTACGGCAACCCGGAAATCACCAAAGTGAACATCGGTGTGGGAACCCGTCCGGGGATTCTAATCAGCGGGCATGACCTGAAGGATATGGAGTCGCTGCTCAAGCAGACGGAAGGGACCGGAGTGGATGTGTACACACACAGCGAGATGCTGCCGGCCCACTATTATCCTGCATTCAAAAAGTACAGCCATTTCGTAGGCAATTACGGCAACGCCTGGTGGAAGCAAAATGAGGAATTCGCGAGCTTTAACGGTCCGATTCTGATGACTACGAACTGCATTGTACCACCTAAAGACAGCTATATTAACCGTCTGTACACCACCGGCCATACAGGTTTCCCTGGGGTTCAGCATATTGCAGCCGGTGAGAACGAGGAGAAGGATTTCACCGCGATCATCGAGCAGGCCAAGAACTGTGAACCGCCAACCGAACTGGAGACTGGAGAAATTGTCGGCGGCTTCGCCCATGCTGCGGTAATGAGTGTGGCCGATCAGGTGGTAGAGGCTGTGCAGAGCGGCGCGATCAAGCAGTTCTTTGTGATGGCAGGCTGCGACGGCCGGATGAAGAGCCGGAATTACTATACAGATTTCGCTGCCGAGCTGCCGGGAGATACCGTCATTCTGACGGCGGGCTGTGCAAAATATAAATACAACAAGCTGGCGCTTGGTGAGATCGGCGGGATTCCCCGCGTACTGGATGCCGGACAATGCAACGATTCCTATTCCCTGGTAGTAATCGCAATGAAGCTGAAAGAAGTATTCGGGCTGGCTGACATCAACGATCTGCCGATTGCCTACAATATTGCCTGGTACGAGCAGAAGGCGGTCATTGTACTGCTGGCGCTCCTGCATCTGGGCGTCAAGAATATCCATCTCGGCCCGACGCTTCCGGCCTTCCTCTCCCCGAATGTAGCCAAAGTGCTGGTAGACACCTTCGGAATTAGCGGCATTACAACTGTAAAAGAGGACATGGAGCATTTCATCGCTGCGGTATAACAAGATAGGTTAAAATGAAGCCGGACGCTGCCCCCTAAAGGGCTGTGTTCGGCTTATTGGCGTCTAAGATTGATAGGCTCCACACTCAAAGAATTGAGGCCTAAAAATAGTCCCTGCTGCAAGCCCCGCACCATTGCGTCTAGCCTGCTCAACCAAGGGGATTTCTCGGTTTGATTCCGGCCAGTGATTGAGCCGAGACCGGTAAAGGGTTTGTAAAATAGAGGGAATTGGGTTACAATGTCGAACCACAACGACTATTGCGCTGTACAGGCGCAGCTGGCTAAGCAACGGGTGGAGGTTTGGGGATGGCAACGATATTGGTAGTGGAGGATGAGAAGCCGATCAGCGATCTGATTACGATGAATCTAAAGCTGGTTGGCCATCGGTTTTTTAAAGCTTTTGACGGGGAGCAGATGCAGCAGATTCTGGAGCAGGAGAAAATCGATCTTATTTTGCTGGATGTGATGCTGCCGGTTATGGATGGGTTTGAATGGATGAGGCGGCGCCGTCATCCGGGTGTTCCGGTTATTTTTATTACCGCCAAAGATTCTTTAGCTGATCGCATCACCGGCTTTGAGCTGGGCGCAGACGATTATATTATTAAGCCGTTTGAAATTTTGGAGCTGCTGGCCCGGATTAATGTCGTTTTGCGCCGCAGCGTCAAGGAAGAAGAAGGGTTTCTGGCCGGGGATGTTGAGGTGCATCTGCAGGCGCGGAAGATCTATAAGAGCGGGCAGCTTGTCGAACTGACGGCGAGAGAATTTGAGTTGCTGGAGGTTCTGATTCAGAACCGGAATATTGCCTTGTCCCGGGAAAAACTGCTGGAACTGGCCTGGGGTTATGAATTTGAAGGAGATACCCGGACAGTGGATGTGCATATCCGGCAGCTTCGCAAAAAACTGGGCTGGGAAGAACGGATCAACACGGTGTACAAGCTGGGTTACCGTCTGGAAGCGGAGAGGTGAGCGATGAGATTCTGGCAGAAAACGCTGGTGCTGATGCTCGTCTTGTTCGTTGTGGTGCTGGATGTGAGCGTCATTATGATTATGAACAAAAGCTGGCGGCTGAATATGGGAAGGGAACAGCAGCGGGCGGCAAGTGATCAGGCCCTGATTGCCAACAATATCTATGAAAATCTAAATTCCATAAAATCACGGGGGATGCGGATTAACGATACGATTCTGCTGGATGTTGCCCGTTCCTATGGGGAGTATTACCGGGAGCGGGGCATTTCACTGGAATTGTCGAATCAGGGTACTCCCATCTATGCCGGGCCATCGGAGCCGTCCGCCCGCTATATCAGCGTAACGAATGAGCTGCCGGCGCCTTATGGGCATTTGCAGCTAACCTACCGGCGGGATATTGAAGCGCTGTATGCCGGCCAGGATGAGTTGAACCGGTATTTTGTCTATATCAACTGCATCTCTATTCCTGTTCTTGCTGCGCTCATGTATGTACTGATCCGCAAGCTGACGAAACCTCTGCAATCATTGGCGGACAGCACCAAAAATATTGCCGAAGGAAATTACGGCAAACGGGTGCAGCTTAAGAACAGGGATGAATTCGGGGAGCTGGCGCGGCATTTCAACCGCATGGCAGATGCTGTGGAAAAGCAGGTTACGGACCTCTCCGCCATGGCTGAGGAGAAGCAGCGGATGGTGGACAACCTGGCTCATGAACTGAGAACGCCGCTGACCAGCTTGCAGGGATTCGCCCAGTATTTGAATGCGGCCCATATCGACGAAGAAGAGCGGATAACAGCGAGCGGTTATCTCTGGAGCGAGACGCTGCGTCTGAAGAATCTGGTCTTCAAGCTGCTGGATTTATCCGTTCTCAGCCATCAGCCGGTGGAACGGAACCGGATACCGGTTATGGAGCTGTTCGAATCCGTGCGCCGGATGGAACAGGCCAATCTGGATGCAGCGGGGATTGAGCTAATTCTGGAAGCGGATATTCCTGCGGTATGGGGTGACCGGGAGCTGCTCGAATCGTTCCTGGTGAATTGCCTGGAGAACTCGATCCATGCCTCAACTCCAGGTTCGGAGATCAGGCTGGCTGCGTATGAACAGGATGCTGCGGCTGTTCTGGAAGTATCAGATTCCGGCAGAGGCATGAGTGCCGGACATCTGGAGCGGGTATTCGAGCCGTTCTACCGGGTGGATCATGCCCGGTCAAGAGAACATGGCGGGGCAGGACTCGGTTTGGCCCTGTGCCGCCAGATTGCAGAGGCGCATCAGGCACAGCTGTCTCTAAGTTCAGAGGAGCAGAAGGGGACGACTATAAAGCTTATTTTACAACTCCATAACAACGGGCTTCTTACTTGATAACATCTTTATCTTACAGTAAGGCTAAGACAAGCCCACTTACACATTGGAGGTAGTAAAGATGAACAGGAATGACGTTAAATCGGCCCTTGGGGTAATTGCCATATCGGGAGGACTGCTGGGTCTCAGTGCTTTTGCGGTGCCGCATATTGTTGCTCATACAGAAATGAACCGTCAGGTGCCGGAAGCGCATGTATCTTACGAACAGCAGCATACCAGGAAGCCTGCGGTTCAACTGGCGAGCAGCCAGATTCCGGTGCTGAAGATCGAGGCGGAAGCTCCGGTCTCGACGATACAGACGTATTTGGAGCGCACGGTCACTGAAGAGGAAATCAAGGAGTCCAATGCGTACGCCGAAAAGCTTAGATATATGGATCATGAAATATTCACGCGGGAGATGACCGAGCAAGAAAGCAAGCGGCAACTTATCCTGGACGATCAATACCGATTCGATGGCCTGCGTCCCAAGCAGAAGCTGCCCATGAAGGCCGGGAACTACGAGTTTTATCTAGATCGGAGCAAGGCTACTTATGTACTCCCCAAGCGTGCCCTTACGGATGAGGAACTGCTGCAGTTTATCGATTGGACTTATCGCTTCAACTATGTGTTGGGCCTGAGCTATGTGAAACCGCAACCCGATCAGAAGGACATCGGTGAGGCTGAAGCCCTCAGCAAAGCAAAAGAGAGTGTGGCCCGTCTGTTCGATGTGGATCTGTCTAAGATGGAAGGCAAGGCGTCCTATAACAAATCGGGTCCTGAGCAAAAGGGGGTATGGTTCGTACATTTCCAGCCTTACCGTGTAGGCGCACTCCAGACTCAAGGAAAACCTTATTTCATGTATAATGTGTTCATTGACTCCCTGAGCGGAACCGTCATCGATTCCACTATTGTGGAATTGGCTTATAAGAGAACGCCGATCACAGCAGAGATGAACGGGCGGATCCGACAGGATTCCAGCTGGCTCCAAGCCGCGCGCACCATTGTTGCGGACAAACAGGGCGATACCCGTGAGATTGCCGGCACATCTATTATTAAGGACAGCATATATGACAAACGCGGGGTTGTAGCAGTTTTGGTTAAACTGAAAGACGGAAGCTCCTATACCGCAGAACTGCGGTATCCCGAGAAGAAACTGCGCTGCTTGATTTATACTCCGGCTTCCCCGGCCTCCAAGTCATAAAGCAGCTATTGGCTTCGTCATAAGCGCTACGTTACAGCAATCAATCAGCCGCTGCCCTTCACCAAAGGCAGCGGCTGTGCTGTCTACGGCAGCCGGTAGCAGGCGAACGGCTCGCCGTGCCGGAAGGCCCGGCTGGCTTCGTCCAGCCGGTGCAGGCTGCCGGCATCCAGAGCGAGCGCAGCGCTCTGGATGCTTTCTTGCAGCTGCGCGGTCTTCGTAGCGCCGACAATGACGGTGGAGACGGCTTGCTGGTGCATCAGCCAGGCCAGCGACAGCGCGGTGGGGGAGGCCGCCAGCTCAGCGGCGATGCCTCCCACCGCATCGCCAAGGGCGATCCGGTCCTTGCTCAGGAAGCGGCTGAAGTTCGGGTCCGTCTGCGCTCTGGAGCCGGCGGGCGGGGCATCGCTGCCGCCGTATTTGCCTGTGAGGATGCCTCCGGCCAGCGGGAAATAGGGAATGATGCCGATTCCCTGATCCAGGCAGAGCGGGAGCAGCTGGGTCTCGGGTGTCCGGTCAGCCAGGGAATAGCTGCACTGGATGGAGACATACTTGACCAGATTGCGCAATTCGCTGATTCCCAGCGCCTTCATCAGCTCCCAGGCTGCATAATTGGAAGCGCCGATATAGCGGACTTTGCCTGCGGATACCATATCATCCAATGTGCGCAGGGTTTCTTCCAGCGGTGTGTAGGGATCAAAAGTATGGATCTGATAAAGATCCACATAATCTGTCTTCAGGCGGCGCAGGCTCCCTTCCAGCTCCTGCAGCAGATGATGGCGGGATGAACCGCTGCCTCCGGGCCCTCCGTGCACCGGCAGGCCTGCCTTGGTAGCCAGAACGGCTTCCTGCCGCCTGTCTTCAAGTGCCAGCCCGATAATCCGCTCGGACTCGGAGCCGGCGTAGATATTGGCAGTATCTATGAAGTTGATTCCCTGGCCGAGCGCGGCATGGACAATATCAATCGAGGTCTGCTGATCGGCCCTCTTTCCGAACGCGTTGGTTCCCAGGCCCAGCGCAGACACCTGCAGCCCGCTGCTGCCCAAACGATTATATTTCACATCAATTCCCTCCTTATATCGTTCAATCTCCCCAGCTACATTTGCCCGGCTTGAATTACGGGCGGTACAGCGGTATCCGGACCGGCGGTCAGCCGCAGGGCAGTCTCGATGAACAGCCTGACGGCAATCGATGCCTCGGCAAGCGAGTTCACCGCCAGATGAATATCACGGTAGGCATCAGGAGCCAGCTCCCGGATGATCACGCCGGGAGGAAGCGACAGCAGCGAGAGCTGGGACATTACGCCCACAGCCAGCCCTTCCTTGACCATATTGAGGGCGGTCAGATAGCTGCTGACCTCATATTTCACATTCAGCTTGCTGCCGCCTCTCTGGAATAAATCGACTACCGGCGGTTCATAGCCGGATCTGCAGATCAGCATCGGCTCATCTTCCAGGTCCTTCACGCAAATGACAGCCTTGTGCCGGAGCGGATGGTCGTCCTGCAGCACGGCATACAGCTTTTCCCGGAAGAGCGGAACAAAGTCGAAGTCTCCATCCGGAGGAATGATCAGCCCTACGTCAATGATCCGCGCCTCCAGCCATTCTTTCACCTCGGCGACAGTCCCTTCGTACAGCCTGATCTCAATCTCTGGGTAGCTTGAAGCGATGGAGCGGATAATCTTGGGGACCAGATGCGCCGAAGCTACCGGAAACGCCCCGATGCGGATCAGTCCCTTCTCCAGCCCCTTTTCGGCGGAAATTTCCTGCTCTACTTTGTCATACCCGATCAGGATCTCCCGGAAAATAACAAGGATACGCTTGCCGATATCAGTGAGCATCAGCCCGCTGCGCCGGTCGCGCAGCAGCAGCTTCACCGCAAGCTCCGCCTCCAGCGCGGAGATGGCCCGGCTGACCGCAGGCTGGGTCATATTCATGTCCAGTCCGGCTTTCGTGAAGCTGCCGCTCTCGGCAATGCTGACAAACAAACGGATCTGAGTGTTGTTCATAACAGTTTTGGTATGCCCCTTATAATAATAATTCATTTCAATTATAACTGGTTTTACTGTATCATTGGTATGAAAATAGAACAAGAGGTGAATAAATGCAGCAGCAGAGAAAAACCATAGCCTTGCTTATCTTTCTGGTCATCGTCTGGGGCATTAATTGGCCTCTTTCCAAAATCGCTTTACATTACGCTCCGCCGCTGTTGTTTGCCGGGATACGCACCGTGATCGCCGGTGTAATTCTGATCGCAGCAGCCCTGCCGAAACTGAAGGAGCTTCAGTTCAAGCGGCTGTGGCCGGTGTATCTGGTGTCGGCTTTCCTTAGTATCGTCTTCTATTATGGCTTCCAGACCATTGGCCTGCAGTATGTGCCTTCCGGCCTGTTCTCCGCCATTGTCTTTCTGCAGCCGGTGCTGCTTGGTATTTTCGCCTGGCTCTGGCTGGGTGAGAGCATGTATGGGCTGAAGCTGGCCGGTCTCGTGCTCGGATTCCTCGGTGTAGCCTCACTCAGCATCGGCGGCTTTACCGGGAGCATTTCTGTTCAGGGCATTGTGCTTGCTCTGGCCAGTGCGCTCAGCTGGGCTTTTGCCACCGTCTATACGAAACGCAATGCGGCGCGGGTGGATATGCTGTGGATGACCGCCATGCAGATCATGATCGGGGGCCTTGTTCTGCTGGCAGCCGGTTCGGCGGCCGAGAGCTGGACGGATATAACCTGGAACACGGCTTTTATCGTGAACACGCTGTTTATTTCTGTGTTTGTGATTGCCCTGGGCTGGATGGTGTATTTCAGTCTCATCAAGGAAGGGGAGGCCGGCAAGGTTGGTTCCTTCACCTTTCTGATTCCGCTGATCTCCATCGGTTCAAGTGTGGTGCTGCTGCATGAGCGGATCACGCTTAATCTGGTGGTCGGCCTGCTGCTTATTGTGGGCAGCATCGTTTTGGTTAACTTCAAGAAAGCCGTTAGGCGTCCTACACATTAGAAGGAGGTGTTTTTATGTATATCGCTGCTTCAGCACAATCGGCGCATGACAATTACAAGCTTTTGATCGGAAGCATTATCCCCCGGCCGATTGCTTTTGTAACCTCAATCAATGAACAAGGCGTGGTGAATGCCGCACCGTTCAGTTTTTTTAATATTGTGAATGATGAACCGCCGATGATTATGTTCTCCTGTGTGCGTAAGGCAACCGGAGAGATGAAGCACACTGCAAGCAACATTTTGGGCAATGGGGAGTTTGTGGTGCATATTGTGGACGAGGATAATGTGGCTGCGATTAACCACACCTCGATCAACGCCCCGGAAGGCGTCAGCGAGCTGGAATTGGCCGGACTGACGCCGGTGCCCGGGCAAATGGTCCGGGTTCCGCGTATAGAGGAATGTAAGGTTGCCATGGAGTGCCGGCTTACGCGGCATGTGGAGCTGGGACACTGCGATATGATCATCGGAGAAGTGCTGTGTTTCTATGTAGAGGATGAGCTGATCCATAACGGACGTATTGATGCGGCCAAGCTGAAGCCGGTAAGCCGTCTCGCGGGAGCTTCGTATGCGGCGGTTGGCCGGACGTTCGATATGGAGAGACCGCAATACGAGTCTTAAAAGCACGGGAAAGACCCTGCCGGATGCCGCCACGCGGCCCGGCAGGGTCTTTCTGTATGTGTACCTTTTCCGGTAAGGCTATATGTAGGATTCCGCTGATTACTCGCTTGAAGAGGATGCCGCTCTCCCGTATTTCTGTTGCAGGCTTTTGGCCGTAAATGCGATATTTTCAATCGGGTCAGTAATCTCCAGGGAATATCCGCCTATTGTCACAGAAGCATTACTGATGGTATGTGCAATGATTTGCCGGCCTGCAACGAGCAGCGATTTGCCAATGGATTCCCCGCCGACGCTGCGTGCATGAATCGTTCCGGCTGCTTCCATGGTAGAATCAGTAGACATGGAGCTATTCTTCGCAAAATAAATATCGCCAGCCGAATGCAGTTGGCTCCGGGAAACTCCATCTCCATGAATATGGACATCCCCGCCGGATTTGATAATACTGTCATGTGACCCGGCGATATCGATCCGGACCCGTTCCTCCTGCATCTGGCAGATGCTCTGGGCCAGGTTCTTCAGCAGGCTCAGAAAAGAGCCTATACCCGCATCGGTAATCTGGTCGGTAAACTGTCCGGGATTCAAAAAAACTCCATCAGATGCTTCAGGATTTTGGTATCCTGAGGATAATCAGTACTCATGCCTGATAACAGCTCCTGCATGTCACGGATCATACGGGGAAGATGAGCATATTTACTCTCCAGCAGCAGCATGATGACCAGCCCGTATTTCACTGTCTGCACCGTTGACTCGACCGTCTCGGCAAGGTGTCTGGCGGCTTCCCTCAGTCCCGCTACTTCCTTCGCCACCAGTTCGGTGAAGCTGCACAGGCGGTTATGTGTGGCCCCATATCCCCCGGCGTACAGCTCACTGTCTACAACCTTGCCGCTGATAAATATGCTGCCTGTAGCAGCGATCCGGGAATTGCGCACATCACCAAAAATATAAACATTGCCCAAAGCCTCAATAACCGTGTTCCTGCTTAAATCATGAGCAGCGATAACATCCCCAGGAAACATCAGGGTACCTCCGGCTTCACTGTCACTATGCGGAACGGGGAACGTTTGGGGGAAATCTATTGTTTTTACAAAGGTTCCGCTTCCGGTTATGCGTGGTCTGCCTTTGCGGCAGGCCTTGATCTCCCCGCCCGGAAGCATCGCTGCGCAGGGGGAGGAGAACAGGGTGAGGTCCTGCGGCGGCGGCGGCGGAAGTACACCGCCATATACATCAAAGCCGGGAAGGCCTTCTGTGGGGGCAGTTTCTTCGCAAACACTTCGCCTTCCTGCACCATGAAGAATTCCGGGCAGCCTGTTTCCTGGGCGGAATCGTCCATCGACTTGAATTGATTCTCTATTTTCTGCTGAAACAGCAGTTCCAGACTCGCATTTGTCCCTGGCACAGGAGCCTTGCCTTCAGCAATACACACGGGAAGGTAGGTAGGATTATTCAGCTCCTCGTATAGCGCAGGGATATTGAGACTGCTGACTATAGGGCTCTTCTCAAATCCGGCTATAATCCGTTCTATGGAGAGGGTGGATAACAGCATTTCCCGGTTCATCTCCGCGCGGACAGTAACAAAGGCTGAGGCCGGATTGTTGACGAGATTCCAGGCATACCTTTCAGCGCGGTAAAGGGTAAAGTATACTTTGAGCTTATCATCGGACACTGTAATCTGGTATTGCGGTTTCTCGCAAATCTCCCAGGTGAGGTCATCTGCAGAGGTAATTGGAGTCGGGCCCGTGATGACTTGACCGTTAATCTTCAACACAACAGGATGGATCGCGGAGATTACAGCCGGTTTGCCGCCGGACAGAGGCGGAGTGATGAAGATTTCATTATTCTGGATAATGATGACACCATTCTTAGCTTCGTCTGTTCCGCCAAACGTCTGAGGATCCACAGAGTAAAGATTCAAGAGATCGGTCTTCCCAAGAAGCATGGAAGCAATGAACTCGTACCGTGAACGTTCGATGGTATGCTGCGGCATTCTCGTAACCTCACTTTTTCGTATAATCAATGGTATCTGTACAGAAAAGAACATCATGGAGCCGTGATGCGATATCCCGGGATATCCGACCAAATGGCGTCTCTATTGGCAGCCTGGCGACCATAAATGCAGCAATTGCGCTCTTAGGCCCATGGCTTTGCGTCCTGCCCTTTCGGACAGTTTCCTTTAGGAATAGATCAATGATATATACTCAGTAAGAGACAAATTAAATCGACTGTAATCGACAAAAAAGTGGTCAATACTGGTACGATGTCCAAAAATAACTTCTGCAAACAACCTTAATTCTAGTACTTAAGTAGCGAATTTTCAACTGGAATAATTGATTTTGACTATAAATATTGAATAATGTAGGTAATTGTTGATTTTTTGTAAATAAAATGAATTTATAATTAAATTACGCATATTGAATTTCAGATTTACAGGAGAATATAGGAGGCTGGGACGGCAGTATGTAGGGCTTGAAGCAGGGTAAAGGGGCATGAAACAGAGGGCAAACTGATAGTGTGAGAGATGAGAGCGATAAATTAAAAAAGGACGCTCCCAAGCTTAAAGCTTGTGGGAGAGTCCCTTTTGAATGAAGCGTACAGCGTGTGCGGCTCCGGCTTTAGCCTTTTGCGGCGCGGCTGACATCACTACATAGTCGGCTTGCTCGATTTCTTCCAGCACCCGGTTCAGGTGGGAGAACACCGCGCCGAGATCGCGGATGGAGGTGAGGGAGCATTGCCCCTGCAGCTCGGAGAACCAGGCGAGTTGAAGATCGCGCGCCCGGCGCAGCGATTCGGGAAGCGAACGCTGGCATTCGGCATCCGACAGTGTCTTCGTCCCGTAAAGGGCGATACAGTCTGCGGTGGCTGTGACCACCTCCGCCATCCAGTCGGCTGCGGCATAATGTGCGGGCAGCAGTGCGATTTCCGCACGAATCTCTTTTACATACGAGTGGATTTTTTTAAGATGGGCCGTTGTCTGTGTCAGTCCGCGCAGCTCATTGCGGCAATGGTAATGGGTTAAGGTATAATGCAGCTCCTTCTGCTGCAGCTCGCTCTTCGCCAGCAGTGAAGCGGAGCGTGTCAGGGCGTCTCCCGCCTGGATGGCTTCCCGTCCGCCGCCGGTCTGGCCGCTTAGGGCATCCGCCAGCAGCAGGCCGCCTTCCAGAGCCAAGCCCTTAACCTTGACGAACCCCTTGGGCGGGACGATAATCATATTGATGATTAGAGCAATGACTACACCGATAAGCGTTTCAGCGACCCGCCACTCGATATAATGATCATTATAGAAGGTGAGTGCCAGTACAGAGGTTACACCGACCTGGGAGATGGCCTGGATATTGATCCGGCAGGCTGTTGCGACTCCGATGCCGATCAGAAGCATCAGCAGAATGGAAAGGGCTCCTACATCGAAGAACCGCCCCACAACCAGGCTGACAATGCCGCCGAGCACAATGCCGGTCATGCGGTAAACCCCTTTTTCCAGAGAGGCCTTGACGCTCCCCTGTGTAATCAGAATCGCCGCCAGCGGGGCGAAGTATAAATAGCTGTCCCCATACAGCGTATGTACTGCCAGCCAGGAGAGTGAAGCTGCCAGAGTAACACGTATCATATATAAAGACAGTCCGAATTTCTCCAGACGGTCCTGCAATCCTTCGTTCATTGGAGGTCATCTTCTTTCAGGTTGGTTAAAATGAAATGAATTTCAGCCGTTTTCATTATAGCACCGCAAAACAGTCCGGGAGGTTCTTAAATTTTACGAACTTGTTAAGATTCCAGACTGCTTTTAACAGTGTATGCTATCGCATATATAGGACTAATCCGTTATGCTATATATTATGGAAGGTTGTCGAAGAATGGGAGGAATTGTCGCTTGCACACACGCTGAGCCGGCCCGCTTCGATTGTCCCCCGCAAGAAGCGGGTAAAATAGATTGTATTACATAAGGTAAGGGAGGTTGTCAGCTATAGCTACCCCGGAAGGCACTATTATTTCCTTTGACCAGGTGATCAAACAATACGACGACGAAGAGCCTGTATTAAAAGGCGTCAGCTTCGAGATCGAACGCGGTAAATTCTATACCTTGCTGGGCCCTTCGGGCTGCGGCAAGACGACTATTCTGCGGCTGATTGCCGGTTTCGCCGAGCCGACGAAAGGCTCTATTTATCTCAACGGCCAAATCATCAACCACATTCCCGCCAACGAGCGGCAGGTCAATACGGTATTTCAGGACTATGCGCTGTTTCCGCACCTGAACGTATTTGAGAATGTGGCTTTCGGACTGCGCATCAAGAAGCTTAAGAAAGATGTGATCACGCACAAGGTGCAGGAAGCGCTGCGCTTCGTGAACCTGGTAGGTTACGAGCAGCGTGCTATCAATGAAATGTCCGGCGGACAAAGACAGCGTGTGGCGATTGCCCGCGCCATCGTGAATGAGCCGCAGGTGCTGCTGCTGGATGAGCCGCTGTCGGCGCTGGACTTGAAGCTGCGTACAGAGATGCAGTATATTCTGCGGGAAATGCAGCAGCGTCTGGGCATTACCTTTATTTTTGTGACCCATGACCAGGAAGAAGCGCTGGCGATGTCGGACTGGATCTTTGTCATGAACGGCGGACGGATCGAGCAGAGCGGGACGCCCAATGATATTTATGATGAGCCGATCAACCGCTTCGTGGCCGATTTCATCGGGGAGTCGAATATTGTGCCGGGCGTCATGATCGAAGACTACCTGGTGGAGTTCAACGGCCACCGGTTCGAATGTGTCGATGCAGGGCTAAGACGCAATGAAGCGGTGGAGATCGTTATCCGTCCCGAGGACCTGGAGATTGCCGCGCTGGAACAGGGCAAGCTGCGCGTGCGCGTGGATTCCCAGCTGTTCCGGGGTGTGCACTACGAGATCAGCTGCTACGACGAATCCGGCCATGAGTGGCTGGTTCATTCCACGCGCAAAGCGGAGGTCGGCAGCGAAATCGGCCTTTATTTTGATCCGGAAGCGATTCATGTCATGCGGTTCGGTGAAACGGAGGAAGAATTCGACAAACGTCTGGAAGCTTACGGCGAGGTGGAGAGCCATGAAGAATAAGGGCAAAGCGTATTTTCTCATCCCTTACTACTTGTGGATCGCGTTGTTTGTCATAGCTCCGGTGCTGCTGGTGGTCTATTATTCCCTGTTTGATCTGGACGGACATCTCACTCTGGACAATTATGTGAATTTCTTTACGCCGGTATATATGAAAATGATGCTTAACTCCTTCTGGTATGCGTTCCTGATCACGCTGTTTTCGCTTCTGGTAGCCTATCCCGCAGCCTATCTGCTGACCCGGACGAAGCATAAGCAGCTGTGGCTGCTGCTGATCATTCTGCCGACATGGATCAATCTGCTGCTGAAGACATATGCATTCATCGGTATCTTTGGAACTTTTGGGCCAGTCAATCATTTTTTTGGCCTGCTTGGCCTCGGGGAACAGCAAATTCTATTTACAGGCTTTAGTTTTGTGTTTGTGTCAGTGTATATTTTTATCCCGTTTATGATTCTGCCGATCTTCAGCGCCCTGGAGGAACTGAATTTGTCGCTGGTGGATGCCGCGCGTGATCTGGGCGCTTCCGGGTGGACGACGTTCAGGCGGGTAATCTTTCCGCTGACAATCTCCGGGGTGCGCTCCGGCTGCATGGCGGTGTTCATCCCGGCCTTGTCGCTGTTCATGATTACACGCCTCATCGCAGGCAACCGGGTTATTACACTGGGCACTGCGATTGAGCAGCATTTTCTGGTTACGCAGGACTGGGGAATGGGCTCTACGGTTGCCGTCTTCCTGATCGTCATTATGGCGCTGTTCATGCTGGTGACGGGCGGCTCGCGGAGAGGGGTGCGCCAGTGAGGAACAAAAACGGATTTGCCAACCTGTATCTGGTGCTGGTCTTCGCCGTGCTGTATGCGCCGATTCTGTATCTGATGTACTACTCGTTCAACAGCGGGGGCACGATGCACAAGTTCGAAAGCTTCACGCTGGATTATTACCGCGAGGTGCTTGGGGATACAAGACTGATGATTATTGTCATCAATACGCTGGTGATTGCGCTGCTGTCTTCAGCGATTGCCACGCTGATTGCAATCATCGGCGCGCTGGCGATTCAGCGTGTCCGCAGCCGCCGGGCCAAAAACACGCTGCTCTCGCTGAACAACGTGCTGATCGTCAGCCCGGATGTGATCATCGGGGCCTCGTTCCTCATCCTGTTCACGATTGTTGGCATTAAGCTGGGCTTCACCTCTGTGCTGCTCTCGCATGTGGCGTTCAGCGTGCCGATTGCCGTGCTGATGATCCTGCCGCATCTGCAGGAGATGAGCCCAACGCTGACCGATGCCGCCCGCGATCTGGGAGCCAGCCGCCGTGATGTGCTGACGAAGGTTGTTTTGCCGATTATTAAACCGGGGATTTTCAGCGGTTTTTTCATGGCTCTGACCTATTCGCTGGATGACTTTGCGGTAACCTTCTTCGTTACGGGCAACGGATATTCCACGCTGTCGGTGGAAATCTACTCCCGGGCACGGCAAGGCGTGTCGCTGTCGATCAACGCGCTGTCGACGCTGATCTTCCTCTTCACCATCCTGCTGGTCATCGGATATTACTTCCTGAACCGGCGCAAGAACCGTCCGGCGGGTCCGCTTTCCGAGCCTGCCGCCGAAATGGGGGTGCCTAGATGAAGCAGCTGGTTAATGCATTTCTGGCCATTCTTATTGTGGCCTTCGGGCTGATGTTCCTCGCGTCCCGGCTGAACTCAGCCGAGGGATACTCCGGGGGAATACGCTGACCATCTATAACTGGGGCGATTATATTGAGCCTGAACTGCTGAAGCAGTTCGAGAAAGAGACGGGAATTACGGTCATCTACCAGACCTTTGATTCCAATGAGGCCATGCTGACGAAGGTCGAACAGGGCGGAACGACCTTTGATGTTGTGGTCCCGTCCGACTACGCCATTGCCAAGATGCGGGAGGAGAATCTGCTGCTGCCGCTGGATAAAAGCAAAATCCCGAATCTGGCCAATATCGATTCACGGTTTATGGATCTGTCGTTCGACCCGGGCAACGTCTACTCTGTGCCTTATTTCTGGGGGACAGTCGGCATTATTTTCAACCCGGACATGACCAAGGGCATGGATTTCAGCAGCTGGGATTCGCTATGGGACAACAGGCTGAAGAATAATATTTTTCTGGTGGATGGAGCCCGTGAAGTCATGGGCATGGCGCTGAACAGCTTGCATTATTCTGTCAATGACCAGAATGAGGAGCATCTGCAGGAAGCGCTGGCCAAGCTGAACCGGCTCTCGCCCAATGTGAAGGCGATTGTCGGCGACGAGATCAAGATGCTGCTGGCGAATGAGGAAGCGGCAGTCGGGATTGTATGGTCCGGCGATGCCTCGGAGATCATGGACGAGAACGACAAGCTGGACTATGTGGTGCCGAAGGAAGGCTCGAACAAATGGTTCGACAACATGGTCATTCCGCGCACGGCGGTGAATGTGGAAGGGGCGCACAAGTTCATCGACTTCATGCTCCGGCCAGACGTTGCAGCCAAAAATGCGGAGTACGTCGGCTATTCCACCCCTAATGTTCCGGCGCTGAAGCTGCTTCCCGAAGAGATCTCCGGGGACACCCGCTTCTACCCGCCCCCGAAATTACCGACCGGCTGGAGGTCTACGACAATCTCGGCAAGCGGATGCTCGCCCACTATAACGAGCTGTTCCTGAGATTTAAAATGAATAAGAAATGAGTGCGGAGCACCGGGGAGGAATAGAACAGCCCCCAATGCCGCTGTTGTTTGCGGAGCGCCGGACGGGGTCTTGACCCGGAGTGCTCAGACTTACTCTGAAGAAAGCGCCTGATGCGGAATTCCGCATCAGGCTTTTCGCTGTGGAGCCGGAAGTGGAAACGTGCCGTATGAGGCACGAAGGCGAATGAGGCACGGAGGGGAATGAGGCAAAAGGCTGGTGGTGTGAGCTTTGTGCATACGTGACCCGGTAACCCGGTAGCCCGGTAGCCCGGTAATCCGTAACCCGGTAACCCGGTAACCCCGTAACCCCGTAACCCCGTAACCCCGTAACCCCGTAACCCCGTAACCCCGTAACCCCGTAACCCCGCCTCATTGCAGGCATATGGGTTTGAATTTAGAACACACTTGCTTTGTTTACTCCAATTTAGTGGGAATTTCTCCACTTAAATTTTTTGAGCTATCACTTTAGAGGGCGATAGGTGGAAAAAGTACACTTAAAACAAGCCTAAACACAGAAAATGAGTGAATTCGAGAAAAATAAGTATACTTTTTCCACCTAAATGTCCTGAAAACGGCGAAAATGAACAAATTAGGTTCCCTTTTTCCACCTAATTCTGATTTGAGTGTTAGCCAAAGAACGAACGCGACCCGCAAGTAACTACTGGCTGAACGATCCGGCGAACGCGGCCCGCAAGCAGCTTTGGGTTGAGCGATCCAGCGAACATGACACGCAAGCAGCTATTGGCTCAATTATTGCGGCGATCGCGGGTGTAAACCGAAAATTGGTGAATTAACTAACAAGACAACGTGGGTAGTAATAGGCAACTGCTGAATAATAGAGCAACATGGCGAATGTAACCGGAATTGGGCGGAAAATAACCGGATTGACGGGAAGCTGCCTGGATAATCGCCTAGAAGTTACTCGAAACATAGAATAACTGCGATCCGCAAACCCCAGCGCCATCCGCCGACGATAGGTCCACTGTCAAACAAACTTGTTTTTAAAACCAACTATTAGAAGTACTCCAAAACCCCGCGCGCCAGCTCGTAGCGTACAATTCTTTGCTCTTTGGTGTCGGCGGATGGCAGCAGCCAGCCCTTTTCGGTCAGACTGCGAAGTATTCGAATCGCTGTTTTGTAGGTGATATTGAAATGCTCTTTCACATCCTGAGGGCGGATGGGACGAGCCAGTTGAACGGCCAGCCGGATAATCTCCTGCTCCATGAGCAGCACGCGTGACACAGGCGCGTCAGACGGTTGAAACCTGCCCAGTACCATGCGCAGCAAGGTCATGCAGAGCTCGGGACGCTGCTCCACATCATCGTAGGCAAAAGAAATCACATGATATCCCATAGCGTACAGAAACGTTTCGCGGTTCAGCTCGTTGCAGTACTTTTGCCGGTCCATATCACGGACATGTGAGGCATAACCCTTAATTTCGATGAGCAGCTTCACATACCCGGGCAGCCAGGCGAAATCAGCAAAATAGGACCTCCCCCGCCAGTCGGTCACCTCATATTCGGGATGAAGTCCGGTAAAATGTCCCCGGAGCGGCCACCAGACATTGCGGAGGAATAAGGTTTCAGCGTGCTGATGGCCTCTTTCCAGCCGTCCCCGCCGCTCTCCCGCCGGTCTGTCCGCCAAATGACCGTTTAAAAATTGCAAATGTGCTTCTTCAAATATCAATCGGTTCACTCTCCCCGGAAAAATAGAAAACGCCCCGGCTTCCCCTAGGAGGGCAACCGGGACGTTCTTCGTCTCGCTTCAATAAGTATAGGCCAAACATGAACTATGGTCAAACACGAAGTAAGTCAAACGCAAAGTAAGTCAAACAGGAAGAAATATAGTCAAACAGGAAGTCAAATATGGCAATATAACTTGGGCTGCCGGCCGTAGAAATTATTTCACGCCGACCCGCATCCGGTAGCTAATCAGCACAGGCAGGGTCCGGTCTTGAAAAAACTGCTCCACATCTGCCGTGAACCCGGCAATATCCTGTGTCAGAACAGCTGGGTCAAGCTTAAGGACGGTTTGAATTCCGCCTTGACTGAGCATGAGCCCGACATAACGCTGTGCATCACAGTTTTCCGTATTATGAAAAACAATTTCCCGCGCATAGGTGAAAACGCCACTGGCCTTCATCCGGGATAAATGCCCTTCTTTGTCCCATTTGCGGGCCTGCTCGGCAGCGGGCTGAAGCTCTGCAAGCCAGGCGTCGGAAGCGGCGATCAGATGGCTGTAGCGGGCCTCGATATCCGGCTGCAGGACCAGCGGCCAGTCACAATCGTAGGCGGCAAATATTCCGCCCGGACGGAGACAACGGGAGACCTCATGGAGCGTGCTGTCCGGGTCCATCCAGTGGAACGATTGCGAGCAGGTGATGATATCCACGCTGCCGGGTGAGAAGGGAAGCTGGTTGGAAAAGCCCTGAATAAAGGACAGAGAGGGTGCCGAAGCCTCCAAAAGACTCAATTTTTCCAGCGCTTTGCCCAGCATATCAGGATTAGGCTCCACTCCGGTTACTGTATCCGCTGCATCCTTCCAGAGAAAGGTGGACAGCCCGGTTCCGCAGCCCACATCGGCTACCAGTGAAGGTCTGCGGCCCAGATATTGGGTAAGCAGTTCAATGACAATCGGCGGAGCTTCGGGCCGGTAGCGGTCGTACTCATCCTGGAAGCCCAGGAAACGTTCAATATTTGGCTTGCTGTTGCCGGCAGGGATCACATCAAATCCTCCTCGTTGTTCTTAATCTATCCTTCTATTTTGTAATAACGATGTCCGAATCGCGAACATTGTTATTGGGCCTTCAGATTGGGCGAAGCCTTAAGACTGTTGCGCCGTGGGCGGTTGGTAAGCTCAAGGTTCTTCTTCAAAATATCATCGCTTGTCCGCAAATGCGCGGAAGGGCTGTCGTTCTACTGCCAGCGTAGTCTAAGGCGCAATATTAATCAAGGAGGGCGGGATGCTGAGGCATAAGGGAAGAAAAAGCCGGCTCCCGGAGCGTTAGCATGTGGATCGGGAACCGGCGGAATGTCGTCTGTCTGTGTGCTACCGCAGCAGCACCGGATCAACTGCCGGAACCAGCCCTTCAGCGGCGGCGCGGTTCAGGAGGGCCGCAATGGCGGCATAGCCGTCATCGCCCAGGCTCATGGTGAACTCATTGACATACAGGTCAATATGCGATTTGGCAACCTCCGGAGACAGCTCCTGGGCATGGTCCAACACATAATCTCTGGAATCGGTCGGGTGGTCCCACGCATATTGCAGGGAGCTGCGAATCCAGCCGATGATGGCCCCGTGGTCCAGATCGCGGCGGGCGATGATCGCACCGAGCGGGATCGGCAGCCCGGTGTCGCTTTCCCACCAGCTGCCGAGATCAGTCAGCAGGTTAAGGCCGTAGGACGGATAAGTGAAGCGGGCTTCATGAATGACAAGCCCTGCATCGATCTGCCCGTCACGCACCGCAGGCATAATCTCGTCGAAGGGCAGGACGACGATCTCTGCCGGGCCGCCCGGCACCTGCTGTGCCGCCCATAGCCGGAACAGCAGATAGGCGGTCGAGCGCTCGCTCGGCACGGCGATTCTCCGGCCCGACAGCCCGCGCGGGTGCCTGATAGCGCCTGCGCCCTTGCGGGTGAGCACCAATGGGCCGCAGCCCCGGCCAAGCGCACCGCCGCATGGCAGCAGCTTGTATTTTTCAAGCACCCAGGGAAGGGCGGCGTAGGAGATTTCGAGCACCTCCGGTCCGGTGCCGTCTGCAGCCAGGCCGTTGGTGATATCGATATCGGCAAACGTCACATTCAGCTTGGGCGCGCCCGGAACCAGGCCGTGGGCCCAGGCATGGAACACGAAAGTATCATTAGGGCAAGGGGAAAAGGCGATATTCAGCTCTGTTGTCATTTACAGTACCTCCAATAGAATAGCCGCAGCCGCTGTGAGGGCGTCTAAGGCTTCATTGATCTTCCACGCGGCCCGGTCGCGCGGGCCGACCGGGTTCGAGATCGCGCGCAGCTCCAGCGCCGCGATCTGGAAGCGCTGGGCGGCCACGGCAACCCCGTGGCCTTCCATCGCCTCCGCCGCCGCCTCCGGGTGGCGGGCGGCCAGCGCGGCGGCCGTTCCGGCGGTGCCGGTCGCCGTAGACACGGTAAGCACGGGTCCCGTGCTTACCGCAAGCCCGGCCGCTGCCAGCGCGGCCGCAAGGGCCTGCACCGTGCCGTGCTCCGCCGGCACGGTCACGCTGCCGAAGCCGAGCTCGGCAGCGCTGCGGAAGCCCTCCGGCGTCTCTGCGCCGAGGCCCGCGTCAGTCATCTCGCTGGCGACGACCAGCGAGCCTACGGGCGCACGGCCCGGGAAGCCGCCGCCGATCCCGGCGCAGATGACGCAGCCGTAGCTCCCGGCTGCCAGAGCGGCGGCGGTTCCCGCCGCTGCCGCGGCGGTGCCGGCGCCCGCCGCAATCACATCGAATCTGACGCTGCCGTTCAGGCCGCGCAGGACTGCGTCCCGCTCCGCAGCGACCGCTGTCACGATGAGAACGCGGGAGCGTTCCGCGCCGCCGGAGGCTGTATCATCCGCAGCAGCGGCTTGTCTATCCAATACATCCATGAGGTAGCCTCCTTCTATATAAATACATATCAAAATGAAGTTTAGCTGCCAAAGAAACCACCCCTCAGCTTTCGATGAAAAGAAATGCGTGACCTCTCTTCTATATAAGGAACACTGTTATTTCCATCGGTTACTGTAAACTGCTGAACACATGGAAGAATGGAGATCTGTTGCAGAAGCTGCAGCAGAATGGGCGGTGCAGCCTTTAAGATAAGCAATCAACTGCATGTTGTGCAGCAGATTTAATGAAACGAAGCTCCAAAAGGGACTTTTGCAGGATTCAATTGTACAAAGTACAGCAGACTCGCTGTTTAGCCCTGTCTGTAGCGTATTCTGCTGCACCAAATGCAGCAGAGCTAGTCTCGTCTCCAGGGCTACTCCGGTTACGCTTCCGGCCACAATTTCCGTGCGGCGTGTGCGGCGTGCAGCCGGCCGCCAGAAAAAGGAATGTACTCCCTTTTCCAAGGAAAAGGATACGCCGTTTTCAGAGGCAGGTCAAACCGCTGTGATTATTTTAACTGCAGGTGTTGACAATAGATAAAGAATGGATTATAGTTATCTTAACTTAAAGATAATTAATTTAAAGATAAACGAAAAAACGATTGGAGGTGAACAAGGATGAGTGATATCAAGGAAGCCGCAAGCACAGCCGCCGGCACACAGGATGAGGAGCAGGCAGCATCGCTGAAATTATTCGTTGTCCTGTCCAAGGCATATAAGAGCCTTATGGATCATGCAGTGAAGGATATGAAAAGCCACGGACTTGCTTCGGCGGAGTTTATGGTGCTGGAGGTCCTGTATCACAGAACCCGGATTCCGTTGCAGCAGATCGGTGAGAAGATCCTTGTTACCAGCGGCAGCATTACCTACAACATCGACAAGCTGGAGAAGAGGGGCTTGCTGAAGCGTGTTCCATGCAGTGAGGACCGCCGCGTGACTTACGCTGAGATAACGGATGCTGGGCGTGAGCTGTTCGATGATATTTTCCCCAAGCATGTAAGTTCCATCCACAGCTTGATGGGGGGCCTGAACCAGGAAGAAAAGAGTCAGGCGATCCAGCTGCTAAAGAAGCTTGGCAAAGGCGTGTAGAACAGACTGTTCCACTTGCAAAGATGCGCCAGTCAGATGCGTCTTGCCAGGTTTTAGAAGCGTAGCCGCATTCAGTTGCAGGAAACAAAAGTGGAGATCAGAAACAAGTGTAAGGCCTAAAAATTTTTATCTAATATCTTAACGTTAAGATAATTAAATCCAAGAGAATGGGGAGTATGTAAAATGGTTAGTGTAGGTTTATTGTTGATGAGACTGGTGATCGGGATTGCGTTTATCGGGCATGGCTCACAGAAGCTGTTTGGCTGGTTTGGCGGCTACGGTCCAAAAGGGACCGGAGGCTGGATGGAGTCGATTGGCATTAAGCCCGGCGTGCTGATGGCGGTAATGGCAGGGCTGATGGAGCTTGTCGGAGGTTTGCTGTTCGCAGCCGGACTGCTGACGCCGGTGGCCGCCGTACTCATTGCTGCAGCGATGCTCGGCGCAATTGTTAAGGTTCATGCCCCTAACGGCTTCTGGTCTACGGCCAATGGGATTGAGTTTCCGCTGACGCTGCTGGCGGTTGCGGTAGGCGTGGCACTGGCCGGGCCGGGATCGATCTCGCTCGACGCACTGTTGTTCAACTGATCCGCTCATGCAGAACCGCAGCCGCAGCTTCAGAGCCCCAAAATGACTTTTGCCGGAAAAAAAGTTCTGTGCCCGCTTGGGGTTAAGCAGAACCTGACATATAGGAATTGACCCATATAAAAACTTCAGGAGGTAATTATAATGACTATGCAAACTCAAGGAATTCACCATATCACTGCTTTTGTTGGAGACGTACAGCGCAATGCTGATTTCTATGCCGGAATTCTCGGACTGCGCCTTGTGAAAAAAACGATCAATTTCGATGCCCCAGAGGTATACCACCTCTATTTCGGGAATGAACAGGGTTCCCCCGGTACGATCATTACATTCTTTCCCTGGTCCCAGGGACGCAAAGGCCGCATTGGCGGCGGACAGGTGGGCGTAACCACTTATGCGGTGCCTGTGGGCTCGATGGACTTCTGGAAGCAGCGTCTGGCTGCCTATCAGATTCCGGTAACCGAGGTGAGCCGGATTGGCGAATCCTATCTCGCCTTTGCCGACTTCGACGGGCTGCGGATTGAACTGGTAGAACGTGAAGAAGGCGCGCTGAGCACCTGGTCCTTTGGCGGTGTGACCCCGGAACATGCGATCAAGGGCTTCGGCGGAGCCGTTCTGTACAGCACCAATCCGGAAAAAACAGCAGATACGCTGTCCCGTACGCTGGGCCTCGAACGTATTGCTGAAGGCGACGGCTATATCCGCTACAGATCGACCGGCGACCTGGGCAACATCATCGATCTGAAGGCAGCGCCGGTTCCGCATGGAGCCGGAGGTTCAGGGACTGTCCATCACATCGCATGGCGGGCCAAAGATGATGCTGAGCAGCTGGAATGGGGCCGGCGCGTGCAAAGTCATGGCTATCAGCCTACCCCCGTGCAGGACCGCCAGTACTTCAACGCCATTTACTTCCGTGAAGAAGGCGGCATCCTTTTCGAGATCGCAACCGATCCTCCAGGTTTTGCCCGTGATGAAGCGCCGGATGCACTGGGCCAGAAGCTGATGCTTCCTGCCTGGTTCGAGCCGCACCGCGCAGTGATTGAAGAGAACCTTACCCCTTTTGAAATCCGTGAAATCGAGGTGAACCAGGGATGATTCATATCTTCCGCAAGGGCAGCGATGAAAGTCTGCCGACGTTAGTACTGTTCCATGGCACTGGGGGCAATGAGCATGATCTGCTGCCCCTGGCCGGGCTGCTGGCCCCAGGCGCCTCTGTATTGGGGATCCGGGGAAATGTGCTGGAGAATGGCATGCCCCGTTACTTCCGGCGTTTGGCCGAAGGCATCTTCGATGAAGAGGATCTTATCTTCCGCACCCATGAGCTTAAGCAGTTTCTGGATAAGGCAGCAGCGGAATACGGATTTGACTCTGGCAATCTGGTGGCTGTAGGCTACTCCAACGGTGCGAATATCGCCGGCAGCCTGCTCTTTCATTACGGCGGCATTTTCCGCTCGGCTGTGCTGCTGCATCCGATGGTTCCGCTGCGCGGGCTGAACCTGCCGTCCCTGAAGGATGTTGCCGTGTTCATCGGAGCAGGCACCAACGATCCGATCATCCGCAGAGAGGAAACCGAGGAACTGGAATCGCTGCTGCGGGAGGCCGGTGCAGAGGTAACAATGCTTTGGGGCAATCAGGGCCACCGCCTCAGCTCGGCCGAAGCTGAAGCCGCCCGGGATTGGCTGAAGCAGCAAAGCAATTTCCGTTAAGTCTGACACGTATAACTGCCTGCGGGGCCGCTGCCAAGTGACTGTTTCAGCCGCTTGAAAGCCCCTGCGGGCAGTTTTTTGCTGTGGCAAGGGCAGGTAATCCGGTCCTGCCGATCTGGAAGGTTTCACGGCACAGGCGATTAAAAAGCATTGAATATTCCGTCTGCAATCAGGTAGTATGAAGGTTACATTGCTGCGGAAAGGTTGAAGTTATGAATCATGATCACAAAAATCGATAGTAAGGTGCTGGGAGCGGAAGGACCGTCGAGGAAGCAGCGGCTGCAGATTGCCGTTATTCTGGGAGCGATATCCGCGATCGGACCGTTGTCCATTGACATGTATTTGCCCGCGCTTCCGGCGCTGGGTGCGGATTTTGGAGCGGGCGCTGCGCTGGTGCAGCTTAGCTTGACCTTTTTTTTGCTGGGGCTGGCCTCAGGTCAACTGGTAGCAGGGCCCTTAAGCGACGTGTACGGCCGCCGCACACCACTGCTTATTGGCATGCTGGTGTACGCAGTCTCCTCCTTGCTGTGCGCGTTCACTCCTTCCATCGGGCTGCTGGTGATGCTGCGTTTTATCCAGGGGCTGGCCGGGTCCGTAGGAGTTGTAATCTCGCGCGCGGCGGTACGCGATCTGTATAGCGGCTCAGAATTAACCAAATTCTTTTCCTTGCTGATGATCGTCAACGGATTGGGGCCGATCCTGGCCCCGGTCATCGGGGGACAGCTGCTGCGGGTTACAACGTGGCAGGGGGTGTTCATGGTGCTGTTTGCCGCCGGGCTGATCTTTTTTGTCACGATTCTGCTGCGGCTTCCGGAGACCCTGCCCAAGGAACGGCGCTTGAAAAGCGGAATTCGCGGCACGCTGCGTACGTTCGCTGTCCTGCTGGGTAATGGAAGATTTATGGGCTATGCACTCTCCCAGGGGTTTGTCTCCGCCGCCATGTTCGCTTATATTTCCGGCTCCTCCTTTGTTCTGCAAAATATTTTTGGGGTCTCCCCGCAAATGTACAGTGTGATCTTTGCCGTAAATGGACTGGGCATTATCTTGTCCGGCCAGATCGCCGGCAGACTGGCCGGAAGGGTCGGTGAGCAGAAGTTTCTGGTCAGCGGCCTGCTGCTGTGCACGCTGGGCGGTGTGCTGCTGCTGCTGACGGTTCTGGCCGGAGGCGGCCTGTTGCCCATCCTTCTCTGTCTGTTCGCCGTTGTTTCCAGTGTGGGCGTAGTTGGGACCACCAGCTTCTCGCTGGCCATGCAGGATCAAGGGGATTCTGCAGGCAGCGCCTCAGCGCTGCTCGGCCTGCTGCCCTTGCTGCTCGGCAGCTGTGTAGCTCCGCTTGTCGGGCTTGGCGGCAGTGAGACTGCTCTGCCCATGGCGATGGTCATCGCAGGTGCCGGTGTGTGCTCCATTCTGTCCTTTCTGCTGCTCTGCAGACAGGGTAGCGCCAAATAAGCCGTAAAAATTTCGGCGGGTGCTGCTGCATGTATGCTTGTGCCTAGTGCGCTTCGTACTGCTCATGGGCATGGCCCGAATGCTTTTTCAGCCAACTTTCAGCGCGTTTTAACGTTCCTCCCAGGTAAACCTCCTATACTTGAGAGGTGAAAGGAGGGACAAGCATGACTATATCATCTGTATCCTCGGCCTCTTCTGCTGCGTACACTTCCTCTAGCGCAACTGATACCGCTGCACTGGAGAAGCAAAAAGCCAAGCTGGAAGCCGACCTGGACAAGGTTAAGTCCAGCAAGGATGATGAGAAGACCAAAGAAACGAAGTCCAAAACAGTTAGAGCAGCAGATCAAACAGATCGAGGCCCAAATTGCCCGGAAGTCGCAGAGCAGCAGTTCCTCTCCGGCAAGCGGCAATCTTGCTCCGCCGGATAAACCTGCAGGCGGCAATACGCTTGTGGCGGCAAGCACACAAGAGATTGCTACTGCCACTACAGACAGCGCGGGAAGATTTGATATCCGGGTGTAAGCCAGCAACACAGTAAACAGCGAATCGTAAACAGTGAGTCATAAACAGTGAGTCATAAACAGCGAATCGTAAACAGCATTCTGGAAAAGGAGGACTCCTCTGCCGTGAGGGGGTCCTTTTTTTGTAAGAATTTATATGTTTTGAGGGAAGCGACTTACCCCTTATTTCATTGTATAGGAAATTATAAAGTGTAAAAAAGTGGATTTCCGGGAAGCCTCAGAGGATATAAACGATGCAGAAGGATTGGGCTCCATCCGCGGACTGATGCGGACCGAGGAGCCCTTATTTTGCCCAAAATCTTACTTTTTCAGCAGTTACGGACTCAGGAGCCGTTATATCGTTCGATCGAGCCTGGAATAAAGGGGAAAGGGACAAATAAAGTCATCTCAGTCCGTTAACCTGCGGAATAGACGAATCTTCTCTCAATAAGGGCTTTCCTGTCCGTAACGGCTGGAGATAGATCGCGAAGGAATAGGGCGACCCGTCTTCAGCATGCCCCCGTTGATTTAAGATGGTTGGGAATCCCTCCGGTTATAAGCCCCGTGTTGCTATTCACCCGCCAGATGTGATTTTGTTCAAATATAAGCATTTATATGCTTAACGCTATAAACTATCCTTCTATTTTTCGCTGGAACGGGTACCGTCCTAATAAGGACGGCGTAGCCGTTTCTACTTCCTATTTAGGAAATTATGATTACTTTCCATTGTGGATAAGATGTGTATAAAGTTGGGGATAAGCATCTTTAGTTCAGCTCGGCTGAAGGACGAATGTGGACCGAAACAACGGCAGAAATGCTGTTGTTGAAGAGCAGGAGGGGGCGCGGAAACAACGGCAGAAATGCCGTTGTTAAGGAGCCGAAGGGTAGTTTGTATACTCTATGAGAAATGGCGGATGATGCGAACCGGATGATAAGTAAACAAGGAGACTCTGTGCAGGTTGAAATGAGAGGAAAAGTGCCTTTGAATTCTTCGCACCGGACTAAATAGTGAATTGAGAGGTGGTATAACAATCTAAGTCCGTTATGCCTAGCCTTTAGTGAGCAGCTTATCTTATCACCCGTGCGGCAATTTTTTCTGCTTTTGCAGCAGTATGCGGGCTGCCGGAGCACCTGAAGCAACATTTAGGAGAGATCTTCCCGGACGATATAGGTTGAACTTGAAATCTGATGTTTCCATTATGAATCAGTCGGCTTTTGGCATGACTGCACTTTATGCAACAGAAAAGCTTGTTGTTCTGCGCCAAATTGCATTCTGCTGTATTTTGTGCAACTGATTTCCGGTTTTGGAGTCAAAAACAGCTTCTCCGTCGAATTCTAGTGTACAGAGTGCAATTAAATGAGTTTTTCGACCGATATATGAGAAGTCTACTGCAGAAAGTGCAGCAGAATGCTGGTTCTGGCCTAATTTGCAAGAGAGCCGTATCGCAGGGGCACCTGGATGGGCGTGCTTGCCTCCATGTTAAGTTACGCGTGATGCAGTGAAGAGGGCCTTGCGGGAGGTCTAACCTTTGGGAGCTGTAAAAAGAAGCCTTCCATCCCCGGAGTTGGTATAATGAAGAAATGGATAAGGGTGAACAGCTCAATTAAGCTCACCATCCGGCAGTAAAGGCAGGAGAAATTATGCATTCTATGAAGCAAACCTTGGAGCGATTCAAAATTGTAAGGCTGATTGTATCCATTTACCGGCTCAAAGCGGTCAGGGCGCTTGTTCCGCTTGCGGCTATAGCTCTTGTGTATCTGGAGGGGCAGCATGAGCTGAAGCGGGTCCATTTGGGCCTGATTCTCCGTGAGCTGAGGCATGTCCCCGCAGGGGCCATCCTGGAAATGATGGGGGTGGCACTGTTTTCTGTGGCGGTCATGAGCGGCTACGATTATCTGATCCGGCGGCATTTCCGGCTGGACCTTGGGCGCTGGAGCACCTTCCGCTACTCGTGGATTGCCAACACGTTCAACAATCTGATCGGCTTTGCCGGTTTGGCGGGAGTGGGCTTGCGCACGCTTCTGTACAAAAAAGCGGAGTACCCGCCTCCGTTCTTACGCCTGCTATTGTATTTCTCTCACCGCTGATGATTACCGGGCTGTCTCTGCTTTCCTGGGGCAATATTCTTGGCCTGCTTCCGGCCGCCGCGCTTCTGCACGAGCACCGCTGGCTGGTGTTCGCGGTCTGGGGGATGGCATTGTATCTGCCGTTTTTTATTATCGTTCAGCGTTCAGCGCTATTCGCGAAATGGATCAACCGGGGACAGAACAGAACGCCCTGGCTTACTGTAGGGGCCTCCATCGGCGCTTCGTTGCTGGAATGGCTGTTTGCCGGGATTACCTTCTGGATCATCGGGGGCCATCTGCTCGGCCGCATTGATTTCGTTACCGTATTCAGTATCTATGTGATCGCCGCTATTGCGGGCATTCTCAGCATGGCACCCGGCGGCATCGGCGCTTTCGATCTGATTGCTCTGCTGGGCCTTACACAGCTGGGATACCGGAGCGACCAGGCGATGGCAGTGCTGGTCATTTACAGATTATTTTATTATCTGATTCCTTGGCTGATCGGCCTGGTGCTGGCTGCACTGGAAATCGGGCTTCAAGGCAAAAAAAGCGCTGACCGGAATAGCGCCGGTATCGAGCCTTCGCTTAATGTATGGCAGAAAATCTGGGGCTGGCCGGGCCAATATACCTTCCTGAGCGATCTCGGCGTATGGGCGCTCGGCAAGCTGGTGTTTGCCAGCGGGATTATTCTGCTGCTGTCGGCGGCGACGCCCGAGCTGCTGTACCGGCTGCGGATCACCGAGGATCTGCTTTCGCTGCCGGTGATGCGGATTTCGCATCATCTTTCCGTGCTGATCGGATTCATGCTGATTCTGCTGTCGCGCGGAATTTCGCTGCGGGTCCGTAGAGCCTTTATCTGGACAAGCGCGCTGCTGTTTGCCGGTGCAGTGTTTACCTTTACCAAGGGCTTTGATTATGAGGAAGCTGTGTTCCTGCTGGTAGTAGCGTTTATTCTCTGGATCTCCAGAGCGCGTTTCTACCGGATCAGCGTCCCGGTAAGCCGGCAGAATACGGCCTGGTGGCTGGCGCTGACCTCTTTTATAGCGCTGGTATACTACCTGCTGGGCAATTACGTGCATCATGGCTTCCTGAAGCATCTTCCCCACGGAGTCGAGCCGGGGTGGCTGCACCGTCACAGCAACGTGGCGGCTACTGCGGCTGGCGGGCTGGTGTTCTCCTGGCTGCTGCTTACGATGATGATTACCCTCAGGCCGCACCGCAACGGGGATGAGCTGTTCGCGGACAGGGATATGGAAAGATTGCGCCGCTTTCTCGGGGAGCATACCGGAAATTCCTTGACCCATATGCTCTTCCTGGGTGACAAAAGCTTCTACTGGGCCCAAGACGGCAAGGTGCTGTTTGCTTTTGCCAGAGCGCGGGACAAGCTGATCGTGCTGGGTGACCCGCTGGGCCCCCGGAGTCTGGTCAACGACGGAATCAGTGAATTCCGGCAGGCCGCCGATCTGTACGGGCTTGCGGTGGTATTCTATCAGGTCACCCCGGACTTTCTGCCGATATATCATGAACAGGGCTACCACTTCTTCAAGCTTGGCGAAGAGGCGCTGGTGCCGCTCGCCGACTTTACCCTCAGCGGCAAAAAAAATGCAGACCTGCGGAATGTGAAAAGCCGTTTTGAACGCGAGGGGTATGTGTTTGAGGTGGCGGAGGCGCCGCATCCCGAGAAACTGCTCGACGAGCTGCGCCGGATCTCTGAGGAGTGGTTGAATGGCCGCAGCGAAAAGGGGTATTCCCTCGGCTGGTTCAAGCCGGCCTATCTGCAGCTTGCCCAGATCGCGCTGCTGCGGAGCAAGGAGGGGGATGTGCTGGCTTTTGCCTCTATGGCCCCGGGATATGACAGGGGAGAGACGGCCTCGATCGACCTTATGCGCCACCGGAGGAATACACCGAACGGCACCATGGACTATCTGTTCATCCGCTTGCTGGAATGGGCCAAGGAGCAGGGCAGCCTCAAATTCAATCTGGGCAATGCCCCGCTGTCCAGCGTAGGCCATAATTCGGGAGCGCTGCGGGAAGAGAAGCTGGCCCATCTGGTCTTTGTGCGGGGCGGACACTGGTACGGATTCGCCGGCCTGCGCCGGTATAAGGAGAAGTTCAGCCCGCTGTGGGAACCCAGGTATCTGGCATATCCCGCAACGCTCACGCTGTCGATCCTGACGCTTGATCTGGTAAGACTCGTCTCCCGTCACCCGGAGGCGAAAGAGGATCAGGCATAAGCCAAGAAGATGCGGGATAGATTCTATGTTCCGGGGTCGCAGCCTGCGGAATACATGCTGAGCTGTAGTCTCAGCTGAACCGCGAGACGGTCCACAGCAGGGCGGCGGCCAGCAGGATAAAGAGCAGGGCGAGCGTATCGCGGTTCTGCCAGGACAGCCGGTAGGAGGGCGTCCGCTCCTTGGCGGGGTCGTAGCCGCGGGATTCAACGGCAGTAGCCAGCTCATCGCCCATCCCGATGACCAGGATCAGCAAGGGGACAATCAGCAGTGCAGCTTGCCTGGGCGAGTACCGGGCCAGGCCGCGGGCTTTTCTGCCGCGCGAGTCCAGCGCCAGCTGCAGCTGGGCCAGCTTGCCTAGAATCCAGGGCACAAACTGCAGCGTGACCGAGACTGCCAGCGACCAGTTGCGGGTGCGGACCCCCAGCTTTCTCAGCGGAGCGATGCCCCATTCCAGCCCTTCCCGCAGGGGGGCGCCAGTGGTCGTCTCTGTGAACAGGAATCCAAGTGCGATCAGCAGCAGAAACCGGAGCACATTCAAGCCGCCCCGTGCCATGCCTGCCGCGCTTACGCCGACTGGCCCCAGCGTATAATCTGGGGAACTCCAGCTGAGCGAGGACAGCAGCCAGAGGAACAGGAACATCAGCAGGAACGGGCGGAAGAACCGGACGGTCCTCCGCCAGGGAATGCGGGCGGACAGCATTAGCCCGGCAATCAGGCCGGCTGCCAGCAGCAGCGGCAGCAGGGCATCCATTCCCAGCACGACCAGTGTTCCCAGCACCATCCCCAGCCATTTCACACGGGGGTCCAGCCTCTGCCACAGCTTCTGGGCGGGGGCTGTTTCCGTATCTACGGGGCCGGAAGAGTGGCTGACCGCATCCCCTTCAGCGGGCTGGAGTCGGTTTGATCGGCCCGGGCTTCGGCCCGGGCTCTGCTCCACGGGTGCCGCTGGAAGCAGCTCTGCCGCCGGAGCAGCAACCGGCTGCTTCTCAAGCTCTGCCAGCAGGCTGTCCAGGCTGTCCGGCAGCTCTGCCAGCAGGCCGCACTCCCGCAGGCTGTGGCCCAGCCGTATATAGGCGGGAGGCGCAAGACCTGCACCCGTGAGCAGAAGCGGATCGGCGGACAGGGCAAGAGCCGGCCCGTCATAATAGACGGCACCCTGGGACATTACAATCACCTTGTCGGCCATGGGCAGGAAGCTGTCGAGCTCATGAGTGCCCACCACCAGAGTCAAGCCGCTGCGGCGCAGCCCGCGCAGCATCTCCAGCAGAGCTTCAGCCGCCTGCGGGTCCAGCCCGGCTGTGGGCTCGTCCAGGACAAGCAGGCCGGGGGCGGAAGCGATAGCCGCGGCTATGCAGAGCCGCCGCTTCTCGCCGCCGCTCAGCAGGAAGGGCGAGCGCCTGCCGAATTCGTCGTAGGGCAAGCCTACTCTGGCAAGCGCGCTGCGGATCAGCTCCAGCCGCTGCGGTCCCGGGACGCCGCGCTCGGCCAGGCCGTATTCCAGCTCCTTATGTACGCTGCCTGCGAACAGCTGCGTCTCAGGCTGCTGGAATACCATGGAGACCTTTCCGGCAGGAGGCTGGCCGCCGTCAAAGGCAATCGTGCCGGAAGCCGGCTGCGCAAGGCCCGACAAAAGGCGCAGCAGTGTAGACTTCCCGCTGCCCGTGACTCCGCACAGAACAGTCAGCGTGCCTTCACGTATGTCCAGGCTGATGTCCGTGAGGACAGGGAGCTTGTCGTAACGGAAGAATACTTGGTCCGCCTGAATCCTCACAGGGCGGCCTCCAGCGCCCGCTCGGTCAAGGGCAGGCTGTCCAAGGGCCAGCCCTTGGCCTGCAGCAGCTGTCCGATGCGGATGACGGGCGCAGCCGGCCAGTTCAGAGCGTCCGGCAGTCCGCTTGCATAGAAGAGCGTCCGCGGATCTCCGTCATACAGCATCTTGCCTTGTCCCATAACGGCGACACGCGGACTCTCCGCCAGCTCCTCCATCCGCTGGGTGACCCAGAGCACTGTCGTCCCCTGTGCCCACAGCTGGCGGGCCAGCTCCAGGATATCCCTCCGTCCGGCCGGGTCGAGCATGGAGGTCACCTCATCAAAAATAATCATTTCCGTATCCAGCGCCAGACAGCAGGCGACCGCCAGGCGTTGGCGTTCTCCACCGGACAGGGTGGAGACATCGGCCCTGGCTTTATGGGCCAGCCCTACCTGGCCCAGGACGTCCTCGATCTTTGCAAGCATTACGCTCCGGCTGAGACCGCGGTTCTCCAGCCCGAAGGCAACGTCTTCAAACGGTGTGGAGCCGACGGTCTGCGCTTCAGGATTCTGAAACACCAACTGGATATGGCGCTTGACGGCTGCGCGGTTGGCCGGTGACCGCAGATCCAGGCCGGCTGCGGACAGACTGCCCCCGGTTGGAATATTCAGGCCGTTGAAGGTGCGGATGAGTGAGGATTTGCCGCAGCCATTGGCTCCGGTAAGAGCCACCCATTCACCCCGTTTGATATGTATGGAAATCCCCTGCAACACGGGCAGCCTGCGCTGGCCGTCCCGGAAGGACAGGGTCAAATGCTCAGCTCTGATCATGTCGTGCCTGCTTCCTTAACTGCTGTAGTCAATAATCGTTACCCATTATAGCAAATATTTTAGGATTGATGTATCGGATGAGGGATGATATAGTGTTCCTAAAAAAATGGGGGTAATCCTGCTTATGAAAAAATGGACGACTCGCGGCCTGATCTTCAGTGCACTTTTCGCCGGAGTTATGATCGCACTCAGCTATCTGAGAATTTCACTGCCCTTCTCTACTGTGCCCATTACCATGCAGACGCTTGCGGTGATGCTGGCCGGTTCCATGCTGGGTGCGCGCTACGGCAGCCTTGCAGTGCTGATCGTCATCGGGCTGGCGGCTGCCGGATTCCCGGTGATGGGCGGAAGCGGCGGCTTGTCGGTACTCACCGGACCTACCGCAGGCTATATTTTTTCCTGGCCGGTGGTGGCCTTTCTGATCGGTCTGTTCGCACAGCGCATAGAGCAGAATAAATACACCTTTGTGAAGCTGCTGGCCGTGAACTTTTTGTTCGGCGTACTGCTTGTGTATCCCGGCGGCGTATGGTGGCTGGCCCACTCCACAGGTATGACCTCTCTCTCCAAAGCATTGACGGCAGGAATGTGGCCGTTCATCCCGGGCGACCTTATCAAAGCGGTGCTAAGCGCTGCCGTTGTAACCGCCGTATGGAGGGTCTACCCGATTGAACGCATCCTGAACACGGAACCGGACACTTGGGCCGAAGGAGAGAATTCAACGGTCAGCCATTAAAGGACTATTCCAAGTAAAATAAGGAATACAGCAAAGAGGTGAACTCTGCCCATTACGGCAGGATTTCACCTCTTTTTTGATGTTGTAAACCTGAATTTGCTGAAATGCCTTCAGCGGCGGCACCGCCGGCCCACTCAATATTCCTCAGCGCGTCCTTTTACCGGAGTTGTTCTTCGTACTCTCCTCTATATCATCCATATCCTGTGCAGCAGGCTTCTCCTCTGCTCCATCCGGCAGCGCCCACACAGAGACGCTTCCGCCGTTCACGGGGAATACCGCCCAACCGTCCTTGCCGATGGTTACGGACTCCCTGCGGTTATGGGTGAAATCCACCCAGACCTCTCCCGCCCGCTCCTCACCGAGGAACATCCGCTTCTCGCCGTTGTCTCCGTTCGAGATCACCACGGCGCAGCCGGAGTCTTCGACTTCTTCTATACCGCGGCGGACCCAGCCGATGGTATTCGGATGATCGAAATAATCATCCTGCTCCCCATAGGCCTTGTGGCAGCGGGCGTACAGCAAGGGATCAATCGCTTCTTTTTTGCCTTCGACGGGAGCGGGCCCGCCAATGCCGTAATAATCACCGTAGAAGACCACCGGATATCCGTCACGGCGCAGCAGGATCAGGGCGTAGGCGCTCTGCTTGAACCAGTCCCCGACCCAGGACTCCAACGCTTCGTGCGGCTGGGAATCGTGGTTGTCCACGAAGGTCACGGCATTGCCGGGATGGGTCTGCACCAGTGTGTCGTCAAAAATATGCGTCAGGTCAAAATCTCTGCCGCCCAGCGCAGCCGCATACAGCTTGTAATGCAGCGATACATCGAACAGATCTATCTGATAGTCGACTGTATTGAGGAATTCCCGGCACGCTTCGAGATTGGAATTCCAAAACTCCCCGACGATGTAGAAGTCTTCGCCCCGCTTTTTGGTCATTTCCGCCGCGAATTCTTTGATAAACTCATGATTGATATGTTTGATGGCGTCAAGCCGGTAACCGCTGCACTGCAGCGTATCTACCAGCCACTTGCCCCATTCCAGCATCTCGCTCCGGACTTCCTGCTGGCTGTAGTCAATGTTCGCGAACATGAGATAATCATAGTTGCCGAACTCGTCATCCACATTCTGGTTCCAGTTTTTGTTCTCTCCGTTAATCCGGAAGACTCCGTTTCGCCCTCCTTTGGCATCGAAATCGGTGCCGTTGAAATGCGTATGGTTCCATTTGAAGCTGGAGTACGTGTCTCCCCGTCCGGGGAACGTGAATTTGGTCCAGCCTTCGATCTCGAACGGTGCGGAAATCTCCTTGTTGCGGTTGTTCGGGTCTACCTCAATCACCTCGAAGACCTCGGTCTCGTCTGCGCCCGCTTTATGATTCATGACGAGATCCACATACACGGCAATGCCGTTCCTGAGGCATTCGGCAATAGCGTCGATCAATTCCTGCTTGGTGCCGTATTTCGTTCGTATGGTCCCTTTTTGATCGAATTCTCCCAGGTCATAAAGATCATACACGCCATAGCCTGTATCCTCGGGAGAGATGGCCTTCGTTACCGGAGGCACCCATACGGAATCAATACCGGCGGCTTTCAGTTCGGGAGCCATTTGGGCCAGACGCTTCCAGTGCTGCCCGTCTGCCGCGACATGCCATTCGAAAAATTGCATCATAGTATGGTTTCTCTTCATTTCCTGTGGCCTCCTTCAGCGGATATGAAACGGATGGATAGGTTATATGATTTAGTCTTCAACAAGAGGTAGAAGAGAGTATGTAGACCTGCAGGCTGGACCCGGATTCAGAAGAAATCCAGCTGCCGCGGAGCGAGTCCGCCATCAATTCCGAGCAGTGACTGCAGCTCTTTCGCATTATCAGTGGCGTCTCCGCCAGAATTATTATTAAACACAACATACAGCGCGCGGCATGTTTTTTCAAGTTCCAGCAGCCGGTCCCGCCATTCCGTCAGCTCTTCGGTACTGTAGCGGTACAGGTAGCGCAGCTTGCGCCAATCCGGGTGGCTGCTCTGGTTCCAGCCGCTGATGTTGCGTCCGTGCAGCCGGACATAAGTTGCATCAGTGCCGGTGGATACAGGAACGATGGGGATCGATCCGGAACCGGCCTGCGGCTCATCCGCCACCGTGTGAATCCAGCCCTCCTGCTCCAGAAAATGCAGCGTTTTGCCGCGCATTTCCGGGCTGTACCAGGATTCATTGCGGAATTCTACCGCGGAAGGAACATCCTGCATCCTTTCTTTGGCCTCGCGCAGAAACTCCACATTGTCCTTGGTGCAGTCAAACCAGGGCGGGAATTGAAAAAGCACCATCGCCAGCTTTCCCGCTGAGCGTACAGGTTCGATAGAGGCATGGAAGGCCTGATACATCTCTTCCGGTGTGTCGAAGTAATTCTTTTTGCTGCGCAGATGTCCGGTCATGCCCTGATACGCCTTGACGATGAACTGAAAGCCTTCAGGGGTCTGTTCCGCCCATTTGGCGTAATTCCTGACCGGCTGTACCGCATAAAAAGAACTGTCGATCTCTACAATGGGAAAATGAGCGCTGTAGACAGGCAGGCGTTCGGCAGGTTTGATTTTGCCGTAAAGCTCCTCGTGGTCTCCAAAGCCGGTCAACCCGATTTTGATCATGGAATCTCCTCCTCTAGAGCTGAAAGTGAGCTTGAATCAATCGGCTAACTCTTATTAAACTGAAAACCGGTGTTCACAAACAACGGCCGGTTGATTAATGGCTGAAATTCATGCAACATGTACGATATACAGAACTTTTTATTTACCGGGGGAATACTTATGGAACATCAATTTCAGCAACTGAGTCCGCACATCCTGATCATGCACGCGGAGCATGATACGGACCGGCCTGTGCTGGCGGCTATCACCGGGGAACGCCGGACACTGCTGATGGATGCGGGGAATTCGCCCGGGCATGCTGGGCTATTCCGCCAGGAACTCGCCAAGCGCGGCATCAAGCCGCCGGAGCTGCTGGTGTTGACGCATTGGCATTGGGATCACTCTTTTGGGCTGTCCGCCTGGCAGGCGCCGGTTATTGCCCATGAAGGAACGGCAGCAGCGCTTGCCGGACTTGACGGACGAAGCTGGTCGGATGAGGATCTTGCTGAGCTTGTTCTCACCGGGGTCCTGAGCGAAGAGAGTGCACAGCATATACGGCTGGAGTACGGGGACGCCAGAGAGATAACGGTAATGAAGCCGGACATCGTATTTTCGGGCAATATGGCTATTGATCTGGGCGGCGTTACCTGTGAATTGAGCCATGTTGGCGGGGACCATTCAGCAGATTCATGTTTTCTTTACATAAGGGAGGATAATGTGCTTTTTCTGGGTGATGCCCTGGGGCCCTCTGTATATGGCGGTCCGCGCCGGTACAGCAGTACAAGCTTTTTGAAGCTGCTGGGGCTTGCCTATGGCTATAACGCGCAGTGGTATGTGGAATCGCATGGATTACCGATGAGCCTGGCGGAATTCCGTGCCGATCTGGCACCGTGGGAGCGGCTGGCCCGGATTGTGGATGTATTCGGCCACAACCGCGAACGTGTGGTGCAGGAGCTGAAGGATTATCTGGCGCTTGAGGAGCTGCCCGCCGGTTTGCTGCAGGGTGTGGAGTATTTTATGGCCGGAAGCAAATGAATGAAGGAAGCAAGCATTCCACAACGGCTGCACTGTCCAATGAAGGACGGGTAGCCGTTGTGTTGTTATCAAGGGACGATGATTACCTATGGCAAGACCCTGCCAGGAGCGAAGCGGGCTTGCTCACACCGGTGTGAAGGGCGTGATGGAGGAGCCGCTTGATACATGAACGGCATTACGCCCATTGCGTTTGGAAGTATACAGAGCATGGTCTGCTTCGGAGAGCAGATCTTCCAGAGAAAGATTCTTGCCCCGGGCCTCCACGACGCCGAAGCTTGCAGTGACATGGATGGGTCCCGAAATGGCAGATATAGAGCTGCGCTCAATGTCTTTACGGATCGATTCAGATAACAGGGCAGCCTGCTTCAAGGATGTTTCCGGCAGACAGAGAACGAATTCCTCGCCTCCGTAACGCCCGAAAATATCACCCTCGCGCAAATGGCTGCTGCAGACAGTTACAATATGCTGCAGCGCCATATCCCCATAGTGGTGGCCGTAACGGTCATTGATGCTTTTGAAGAAGTCAATATCCAGCAAAATAATCGAGACCGGCGCCAGGCTGAGGGCTGCCTCATTCAGCAATCCCCGGCTCAGCTCCATGAAATGCATCCGGTTGTAGATGCCGGTGAGGCTGTCGACGGTGGCGAGCTGGAGCAGCTTTTCCTGAAGCAGCGTCCGCTCCGTGACATCGATCAGCATGATCATCCGTCCCACCTGATGCCCGCCATACTTCTGCACTGGAGAGGATCTAATCTGGTAATACCGGGTCTCGCCGTTCATATTCCAGCCCAGCTCGCGTTCTTCGCTGATCAGCGGATCGGAATTCATCACATAATCGACTGCATCCTGGCCTGCCGGAAGAAAGAGCTGGGCCAGAGGCTTGCCGATAGCCGAAGCATCCAGATCCTGCAGCATGTCCGCGGCAGCCCGGTTGTAATCGACCAGCGTATCGGAGAGGTCCGTAACCAGCACACCGTCGCGCATGCTCTCGAAGAGATTCTCCCGGGCGATTGGAGCGGCGGTAAGCATGCCTCTGGACAGGATAGCCCATATATAGAGGGTCGAAGTTATACTCATAATCACCGGAACGGGGTCCATCCCATAGGGAGTTACATCCATTAAATAGAGGAAGGCGCCCAAAGCCGGGAGAAACTGCCCGATAAAGATGGTGAACAGCTGCCTGCGGTAGACACGCTTCATCCGGTTCCACTGCCAGAGAATCAGGCACATGCCGGCAAGCATGCAGCCGAAGGTCAGACTGCCCTGGACAATATACCAGGGACCCATAACCACATCGATCAGCGGTGTCGGCGCTCCTTCCCGGAAATACATCGACTGATAGAACAAATGATGATAATCGTTAGTCCATACAAGCAGCACGGAGATGAAGGGAATGGCATACAGCGCGGTGATCAGCCCTTTTCGGATCAGCCGCTCTAGCCCTACAAAATACATAATCATCAGCAGGCTTGAGGGGGCAATAAAAGGCATCCCAAGATACTCGACCTTAATCCAGAAGCTGATTTCCGGCATCGTGCTGCCCGACAGCTCCAAGGCGAAGCCGAAGGTATAGATGGCTGATGTGAGGGAACTGAGGATAAAGGCCCGTGTTCCAGCAAAATCGGTTTTTTTATAGTAGGCAAAAAGCGCCAGCAAAGCGTTCAGCACACCGGAGATTGAAACAATAACTATATAATTCGAAATCATGGACCCCATTGTTCAAGCCTCCGTCTGCGGATATATGCTGTGGGCATAGGCAGATTGTCTCCTGTTTGTTAAAAATCTAGTGAGATAGTAGCAAATATACATAGTGAAATCCCGTTTGTCAGCGTATACAGCATGAAGATATATACCTACTTTATCGGTAAAAGTCGCAATTTTTAAAAATTTAGAAAGCATATATTTCACAGTATCCTTTAATACCTAGACAAAGTGACGTAATTTCTCAGAGTCCATTTTACTTTTTGTCTAGTGAGAGCAACCGGAGCAAAGTGTATTATGTTAGTTAATCGAACATGAAAGAAGAAAAAACATCGTCTTATATAGAAAAAGTGTTATGTTAATTAACATACAAAAGAAAACTAAATCCGATCCGGGAATAAAGGGGGAGCTGGGAATGTCATTAGCAGCGGCAAGAATTCCTGAAATACAGCTGCAGAACGTCGAGATGCGTTATCAGACGGACACGGCCGATGTGCTTGCGCTGCATCAGGTAAGCCTGGATATCGCCAAAGGGGAGTTCGTTTCCCTGCTCGGACCGTCCGGCTGCGGCAAAACTACACTGCTCAGACTGATGGCAGATCTGCTGACGCCAACTGGCGGAGATGTTACGGTAGCCGGCAAGAGTGCGCGTGAAGCCCGGCTGGCCCAAAAGTACGGTATCGTGTTCCAGAGTCCGGTCCTTTATGACTGGCGGAAGGTGAGGCATAATATAACGCTGCCCCTGGAGCTGATGGGCGTGAAAAAATCCATCCGTGAGGATAAAGCGCTGGAGCTGCTCGATCTCGTAGGCCTGCAGGGCTTCGCGGACAAGTATCCGTGGCAGCTCAGTGGAGGGATGCAGCAGCGGGTAGCCATCGCCAGAGCGCTGTCCATGGAGCCGGAAATCCTGCTGATGGATGAACCCTTCTCCGCGCTGGACGAATTCACCCGCGAACGTCTGAATGAGGAGCTGCTGGGTGTTTGGGGCAAAGTGCAGAGTACTATTGTCTTCGTAACCCACAGTATTCCAGAGTCGATTTTTCTCTCGGACCGTGTGTTCGTGCTGTCTCCGCATCCGGGCAGGCTGTCCGCCATTGTGGACATTCCGCTGCCGCGTCCGCGTACGGCTGAAATGAGGAACAGCCCGGAATTTTTTGAACTGGTCGCCCGAATCCGCGAGAGCTTCGAAGGGGTGTAGGGATGAAGAACCGTACGTTTATGCGGGAACGCGTGCTGCCGCTGTTCGTCTGGATATTCGGCCTGCTGGCAGTCTGGGAGGCAGTCTCCTGGTGGCTGCTGCATATAGCGAAAACACCGCTGGCCCAGTCTAAGCTGCCTTATGTCCATGAAGTAGCGGCAACCTTATGGAAATACAGCAGTACGCTGCTCAAGGAGGGCGGGGCGACCTTCGGCAATGCCGGCGTCGGATTTCTGATCGGCGCAGCGGCCGGAGCGCTTCTGGCCGTGCTGATGAGCCTGTCGAAGACGGTTGAACAGCTCGCCTTCCCGTATGCGGTGGCCTCGCAGATGATTCCGATTCTGGGGCTGGCGCCGATTATCTACGGCATTGTCCGGGATGAGCAGGCGTCGAGGATTATCATTTCCGGGTACATTACCTTTTTCCCGGTCGCTCTGAATATGCTTCGCGGGCTGCGCAGTGTAGATCTCCCGGCAGTGGAGCTGATGCGCTCTCTTGCAGCGAAGCCTTGGGCTGTATATTGGAAGCTGCGCTTTCCGGCAGCGCTGCCGGGCCTCTTCAGCGGACTCAAGATCGCGGCACCGCTCGCGGTGACCGGTGCAATCCTCGTAGAGCTTATGGGCGCACGGCATGGCATCGGCGTCATTATGCTGCGCAATCTCTATTACGGTCCATCCCATACGTATATGTTCTGGTCAACCGTGCTTGCCGGCGCTTTGCTCGGAATAGCCAGCTATTGGCTGATGAGCCTGGTGGAACGCCTGGCAGCGCCATGGCAGCCGGAATTCCGTCCGAAAGGGGGCAGCCGCTGATGGAGAGCAACACTACTGTGCGGGATACACCCTTCATGGCCTCTACGGGCAAAGAAGTCACATCTACATCTTTTGCGTCGACTAACAACGGAAAATCATCGGTTACTGGCGGGAAGGAAAACCCCCGGCGGCCGTTCAGGCGGCTGAACCCCGGTGTAATTCTGCCCCTGCTCGCCGGTGTACTGTTTCTCTTCCTATGGGAGCTTCAGGCTTTTCACAAGCTTTTGGAGCTCAAAAAGTACCAGCTTCCGCTGCCTTCGGCCATCGCGGAGGCGATGCGGGATAACTTCAGCCTGCTGCTGTCTTATACCGGTTATACGCTGGCCGAGGCGGTCGTGGGGATGCTGATTGGTTCAGCCTGCGGCTTCCTGATCGCCCTGGCGGCAACCGCCTGGCCCCGATGGGGCGGAGGCAGCCTTACCCTCGTGGCTGCGCTGAATGCCGTGCCGATTGTGGCGCTCGCCCCCATTATGAATCTGTGGTTCGGGGACGGCATCGGGTCCCGCGCCGCCATAGTGACAGCGGCCACAATGGCCGCGATGGCGATTAATGCCTACAAGGGCATGACGGCGGTTGATCCGCTGGCTCTGGATCTGATGCATTCGTACGCAGCCGGCAAGCCGGCCGTATTTCGTTACCTGCGCATTCAGAACAGTCTGCCATACGTGTTCACTGCGCTCAAGATCAATGCCACGGCGAGTATGATCGGAGCCATAGTGGGGGAGTTCTTTTCTCCTCACGGGGGCTCGGCTACCTGCTATCCAACTCGATCAAGGTGGCCAAAATGCCGCTCGGCTGGTCCTGCATCGTACTCGCGGCCATCGCCGGGGTCATCTTTTACCTGATGGTGGAGCGGCTGGAGAAGGTGTTCATCAAATGGCATTCCTCCCGGCGGGCCTGACCCCCTGCATCCATTACATCCGGTCCTGCGCCGAAGGGAAAAGAGAACCCTCCCCGGGCCGTATGCATAGAGCCTCATGTTTGGTTGCCATGCTGTGTTTTTTTCGAAATGAAAACTCATTCGGGTAGGGGGAATTGTATTGATGAACGGGAGAAAAGGCAAGTTTCGCGGCGGGCTGCTGGCGGCTGCGCTAATCATGATGTTTTCTTCGCTGGCAGGCTGCGGGGGCAACAATAATAATGCAGCTCCAGCGGCTGAGGGGGCGGCTGGGGCAGAGGCTTCCGCTTCTCCGGCAGCGGCGGAACCGGCTGCAGATCCGGTAACCGTCAAGCTGCAGCTCAAATGGGTGCCGCAGGCCCAGTTCGCCGGATACTTCCTGGCACAGGATAAAGGCTATTATACCGAAGAAGGGCTGAAGGTGGAGATTCTGCCCGGCGGTCCGGATATTGTGCCGGAGCAGCAGGTTGCGGGCGGGTCGGCGGATATCGGCGTGGACTGGGTAGCAAGTCTTTTGACCAGCCAGGAGCAGGAGATGCCGCTGGTGCAGATCGCGCAAATCTTCCAGAAGAGCGGACTGGTGCTGGTCTCCAGGAAGGATGCGGGGATTGCCGGGCCTGCCGGCCTGAAGGGCAAGAAGGTCGGCAACTGGATGGGCGGCAACGAGTTTGAAATTCTGGCACTCTTCGATAAATACAAACTGGATTCGAACAAGGATCTGAACTTCACCAAGCAGGGCTTCACAATGGACCAGTTCCTTGGCGGCGAGATCGATGCGGCATCGGCTATGACCTATAACGAATACCAGGTCATCCTGGAATCCGGCGTCAAGGCGGAGGAGCTGAACGTAATCGATATGAACGATGAAGGGGTGGCGATGCTGGAAGACAACCTGTTCGCCAACAAGGAATGGCTTGAAGCCAATAAGGAAACGGCGGCCAAGTTCGTCCGCGCTTCCCTGAAGGGCTGGAAGGACGCGATTGCCGATCCGGAGGCGGCGGTGGACAGCGTGATGAAGCTGGCAGAAGAAGGCAGCACCACCCGTGAACATCAGCTGACGATGATGACTGAGGTTGCCAAGCTGATCCAGCCGGAGGGCTTCGATGCATCCAGGTTGGGCTATACCGACGCGGCGGCGTTCCAGCAGACCGCAGACATTGCGCTGAAGTTCGGCGTCATCAAGACGGCATCCAAGACGGATGAAGCCTACACGAACGAAATTGTGGAGATGGCCGCCAAGTAACGATGGGTCAACCGATGATTCATATTCCTTATAGATGACCGCCGGAATGGGCGGTCATCTATTATAATCAACAGCCCGAGACGGAAAAGAGGTGCAGATGATGTCCCTGCTTGTGAAGCAAACAGAGAAAGTGAAGAACTACGTGAATGGCGTGTGGGTGGACTCCTCCTCGGGACAGCAGGAGGAAGTGTTCAATCCGGCAACCGGAGAGGTCATTGCTTATGTGCCCATTTCCAGCCGGAATGAGCTGGACGATGCGGTAAAAGCGGCAGCTGAGGCGTACCGTTCCTGGAAAAAGGTTCCCGTTCCGCGCCGCGCCCGCTATTTCTTCCAGTACCAGCAGCTGCTGGTGCAGCATAGGAGCGAGCTGGCCGGACTGATTACGCTGGAGAACGGCAAAAGCCTGGAGGAAGCGCTCGGCGAAGTGCAGCGCGGCATTGAATGTGTGGAATTTGCCGCCGGCATTCCCACGCTGATGATGGGCAGCCAGCTGCCGGACATTGCTAGCGGTGTCGAGTCCGGCATGTACCGGTACCCGCTTGGGGTGGTGGGCGGCATTGCGCCGTTCAACTTTCCGATGATGGTGCCCTGCTGGATGTTCCCCCTGGCGGTTGCCTGCGGCAACACCTTTGTCATGAAGCCCTCCGAGCGCACGCCGCTGCTGATGAACAGGCTGGCGGAGCTGTTCGCGGAAGCGGGATTTCCGCCGGGGGTGCTGAATGTGGTGCACGGGGCACATGAGGTGGTGAACGGGCTGCTTGAGCATGAAGAGGTCAAGGCTGTTTCCTTCGTAGGCTCCCAGCCGGTGGCGGAATATGTCTATAAGCGCGGAACATCGTCCGGCAAGCGGGTCCAGGCCCTGGCCGGAGCCAAAAACCATTCGATTGTGCTGCCCGATGCCGATCTCGGCAGCGCGGTCAAAAACATCATTTCCGCCGCCTTCGGCTCTGCGGGCGAGCGCTGCATGGCCTGCTCTGTGGTGGTTGCCCATGAGGCTGTAGCCGATGAATTAGTCCGCCGCCTGGTTGACGCGGCGGACAGCCTGAAGATCGGCGACGGCAAGGACGAGGGGGTGTTCCTCGGCCCGGTGATCCGCCAGTCGAACAAGGAGCGTACGGCCGCTTATATCGAAACGGGAATTCAGGAGCAGGCGGAGCTGGTGCGGGACGGCAGATTGGACAGTGCAGCAGGCGGAGCGGGCTATTTTCTCGGCCCGACGCTTTTCGACCATGTGCAGCCGGGTATGACCATCTGGCGGGATGAAATTTTTGCGCCGCTGCTGGCGGTGGTGCGGGTCAAGGATCTGGCCGAGGCGATTGCCGTGACGAATCAGTCTCCTTTTGCCAACGGGGCCTGCATCTATACGGACAGCGCCAAGGCGATCCGGGAATTCCGGGAAGAGATTGATGCGGGGATGCTGGGGATCAACCTGGGTGTGCCTGCGCCGATGGCGTTTTTCCCTTTTTCGGGCTACAAGAAATCCTTTTATGGGGATCTGCATGCGAACGGCAGGGACGGCGTCGAGTTCTATACCCGCAAGAAGATGGTTACCGCGCGTTATTAACTATTTAAGATATTGAGAGGAGAGAGTGCCATGCAGAGCCTGGGGAACGAAAGCGGGCTGGCCGTCCAGAAGGATCAGCAGTATTTATGGCATAACATTACACCCTACAGTGAGAAAAATCCGCCGATGATCGCCGCAGCGGCAAGCGGGTCATGGGTGACGGATATTGACGGGAACAAGTTTCTGGACGGCATGTCCGGCCTGTGGTGTGTGAATGTCGGCTATGGACGCAAGGAGCTGGCGGAGGCGGCTTATCATCAGCTCCTTAGCCTGCCGTATTTCCCGCTTACACAGAGCCATATGCCGGCGATCGCCCTGGCTGAGAAGCTGAACACATGGCTGGAAGGGGAATATGTCATTTTCTTCTCCAACAGCGGTTCAGAAGCCAACGAAGCCGCCTTCAAAATAGCCCGCCAGTACCAGCAGCAGACCGGCCAACATTATCGTCATAAATTCATCGCCCGTTACCGGGGATATCATGGCAGCTCGCTTGGCGCACTCTCGGCTACCGGTCAGGCCCAGCGCAAATATAAATATGAGCCGCTCGGCGGCGGGTTTCTGCATGTGGCCCCGCCGGACAGCTATCGCCGTCCAGCCGGCATGACCGTGGAGGAATTCAACCTTCAGAGTGCGCAGGCGATAGAGGATACGATGATCTGGGAAGGCGTGGAGACGGTGGCGGCGGTCATTATGGAGCCGGTGATTACCGGCGGCGGTGTCATTGTGCCGCATCAGGTCTATCTGGACCGGGTGCAGGAGATTTGCCGCAAGCATGGGGTGCTGCTGATTATTGATGAGGTCATCTGCGGGTTCGGGCGGTCCGGCTGCAAATTCGGCCATCAGAATTATAGCGTGAAGCCGGATATCATCACCATGGCCAAAGGATTGACCAGCGCCTACCTGCCGCTGTCGGCAACGGCAGTCCGTAAGGATATCTACGATGCCTTCAAGGATAACAGCGACGATTACGGGCATTTCCGCCATGTGAATACTTTTGGCGGTAATCCGGCAGCCTGTGCGCTTGCCCTGCGGAATCTGGAAATCCTGGAGCAGGAGAATTTGGTGGAGCGCGCCGGTATCCTCGGCAAAAGGCTGGCTGCGGAGTGGGCCGGACTGCTGGACCATAAGCGGGTGGGGGATATCCGCAGCTTCGGGCTGATCATTGGCATTGAGCTGGTAGCGGATAAGGCCACCAAGCAGCCTGCCGATCTGGCTGTCGTTAAAGGCATTATCGCGGAGTGCAAAGCCAAAGGGCTGATCATCGGCAAAAACGGGGACACGGTAGCAGGCTTCAATAATGTGCTCACCATCGCTCCGCCGCTGTCCTCGACCGATGAGGATATCCGGTTTATCATCGATACGGTCAAAACTGTGCTGAACGGGAGCTGGGCAGGGTGAACTTCTCAGGATACAGGAGCTGGTAGGCGCGCAGGGCGACCTGGATGGAGATGCGGTTCTCCGGCAGCATGAAGTCTTCGCCCAGCAGCTCGGTGATTTTGTCCAGCCGGTAGTAGAGCGACTGTCTGACAATGAACAGATTCCGGGCGGCAATCTGCTTCGAACCGTCATGGTCGAGATAGACGCGCAGGGTCAGCAGCAGCTCGCTTCCTTTGGCGCTATCATGGTCAATTAAGGGACCGAGATAGCTGCGGATGAAGTTCTCCAGCGTCTTGCCGTCATTCAGGCTCAGCAGCAGCTGGAAGACGCCCAGCTCTTCATAGAACAGAATGGACTTCTGATAACAAGAATACAGAGACAGCGCTTGTACGGCTTCCTGGTATCCGGCATAGGCGTGCTTCAGGCCCCGGTGGGACTTGCTGACGCCGATCACGAGCTGCAGGTCCTTCAGCTTCTCGTCGGAGCGGATGTGCTGCAGGGCATCGAGCGCCTGCTGCAGCCGGAGCTTGCCGGGCAGCTTGGAGCGGATGTCGAGGGCGATGACGGTGAGGCGGTTGTTCTTCAGCGTAATCAGCGGGCGCAGCGAGTACTTCTCGAAGATCGAGCGGAGGATGAGCGACAAATGAAAGGTGATCGATTCCCAATCATTCTCCGAGCTGTTCCATTTCACATCGCGGGGGTTTTCGATTTCGACCAGGCACACACGGTAGGGAAGCTCATTAACCACATTGAAATCAGGCCCGACCAATCCTTTGAGCCGGTTGTCATCCTGGGTCCGGCCGCCGATCAGCTCATCCACCCACAGATTCTCCGAGAACAGCTTGCGCTCCTCCATATACCGCGTGCGCAGCAGCTCCTGGGCAATGGACAGCGACGCAGAATCGAGCAGCAGACAGTCAAACTCCTGCGGCTTATGATTGCAGACCATCAGAATATAAGCCCAGGTCTGGTCGAGCGCACCCACCGGCTTCAGGGCAATCGTCTTGTGGCCATAGTCGCGGATATAAGGGGCGGCATCCGGCTGTACACCCTCCATTTCTTCGCCGAACGCTTCGAAGAAGCTTAGGAGAGGGGCCTGATCTTCAGGTGAAAGTGCCGGGAAGAACAGGGGTTTTCCTTGCGGCTGCATATACACAATTTGTGTGCGGGTGCTTTTGCATAATAATTGCAGCACCTTGATCGTACCTTGAGAGGTCAGTGTCAGTCGGTGGAACTCACGGGAGATGCTCTCCAGCTCCTGGAGCATGCGGTGATGGCGGTTGATAATGAGGGAATGCAGATCAAGTGTGATATCTACGAAGCGTACAGTGCGGGTAAAAATGATCAGCGGGAAGTCATGCCGGTTGGCCAGATCAATCATTTCCTGGGGAATGCTGCTGAAATAGTCCCCCAGCTCGATGCATAAGCAGGCTGCGTTCTTGTCAATCAGATTCTGCATAAAAGATAAGGAAGAGGGCAGGCCGGCGCTTGCGCCCATGCCGGTGGTCAGAATCATTTCCTCCCCGTGGATCAGGCTTTCAAAGCCCGCGCTCTCCAGCACATGCACCCAGCGGATGGCACGGTTCAGGCCGGTTCTGCCGCCGATGACTTCCGATTCTGCAAACAGCGGTCTTTTGAGTGCATCACGAATGGTGAAAACAAGCTCCCAATCCATAAACATCCCCCTCGCTTGACATATGATCTTTTCCCGCCTGGTTCGGGCAGTTCTCAGGCTATTCTCACAGGTAAAAAATACACTTTTGAAATTAGACACTCTGTCTAATGTAACGAAAAATGGAATTTACTATAGTTTCAATATAACGTGTAAGGAAAGTTGACCTAAGTGGATGAGAAGTGGAATGAGGAATAAGGTTTATTGTTCATTTTACTACATTAATTCTGAGAAGTAAGCAAAATATTAAGGCGATTCTCGTAACTGTGTTATATTATATAACATAAATATGACGCTAAAGCGGAAGTCATTCATACAGAAGGAGGGATACGGATGGAGCTCACTTCTCCGTTAAACACATTCACGCCCGACATGTTCAGGCGCAATTTTGCCGAGGCCGAGCCTGGCCTTACCCGCAAAGGTGCAATCGAAGAGTCCAACCGCTGCCTGTATTGTTATGATGCGCCCTGCATCAAAGCCTGCCCGACCAGCATTAATATTCCTTCTTTTATCAAGCGAATTGCGACCGGCAATCTGAAGGGTTCGTCACAGACGATCATGGATTCCAATCCGGTGGGCGCCAGCTGCGCGCGGGTCTGTCCAACGGAGGAACTGTGCGAAGGGGCTTGTGTGCTGAATGATGCTTCTGCACCGGTCCAGATCGGGCTGCTGCAGCGTTATGCTACCGATTGGGCAATCAGCAGCGGAGCCCGGTTATTTAAGCCGGGTCTTGCTAACGGCAGGAGAGTCGCCGTAATCGGCAGCGGTCCCGCCGGTCTGTCAGCAGCCAGGGAGCTGGCGCGTGAGGGTTGTGGTGTGGTGATCTATGAAGCGAAGGAGCTTGCGGGCGGACTGGACACACATGGGATCGTCTCGTTCCGGCTGCCGCAGTCCATCCCGCTGTGGGAAGTGGAGCAGGTCCAGAAGCTGGGGGTAGAGATCCGTACCGGAATGAAGGTGGGCGTGGATGTCTCTGTAGAGGAGCTGAAGGCCGGATATGATGCTATTGTGCTGGCTGCGGGAATGGGGTATGTTCCGCCTCTCGGCATTGAAGGGGAGAAGCTCTCCGGCGTGTATGATGCCATCGAGCTTGTGGAAACCACAAAGACCGGCATTCCGGCATTGGAGCTGATGGGCCGGCGGGTCGCCGTCATCGGGGCAGGCAACACGGCGGTTGATGCGGCCACCTGCTCGGTGCGGCTGGGAGCGGCGAATGTGAAGATGGTCTACCGCCGGACGCCCGCGGAGATGACCGCGTATGATTTTGAATATGAATTCGCCAAGCAGGAGGGTGTGGAATTCAGCTGGCTGACCCTGCCGAAGCGGATCGTCGGGGATGAACTGGGCAATGTGACTGCTCTGGAGTGTGTGCAGATGAAGCTGACCGGGGAGACCGGCAAGGACGGCCGCCTGATACCGGTGCCGGTGGAGGGTTCTGAATTCCTGATGCCGGTAGATGCGGTGGTGGTAGCCATCGGACAGAAACGGCGGGTTGACCTGATTGAAGCGCTGGGGCTTGAGCATGAACGGGGCGTGGTCAAGATTGATGAGAAAACCGGCCGGACCTCCGATCCGCAGATTTATGCAGCCGGGGATATCGTCTTCGGCTCGGGCAAAGGTGAAGCGACGGTAGTCTCCGCTGCCCGGCAGGGCAAGGATGCCGCTTATGCCATTATGCAGCAGTTGTCGGGTCTGCAGGATAGTGTGCTTGGCTCTATCCTTCGCTGAATTTTCTTCGTCAGAAGTGCCGCGAAGGAGCGGCATGTATGTCTGCTGTATAAATTGGAGCTGCTGTGCGAATCCAAGGCCGGCTGCTCTTACCGGTTTTACATGACAGGGAGGTAATATTAATGGCAGATTTGAGTATCGATCTTGCAGGGATCAAGTCACCCAATCCATTCTGGCTGGCCTCGGCGCCGCCTACCAATACCGGCTACCAGGTGCAGCGCGCCTTTGAGGCAGGCTGGGGAGGTGCGGTGTGGAAGACGCTGGGCGATCCGATTATCAATACCTCTTCCCGGTTTGCGGCTGTGCATTTCAACGGGCAGCGTGTAGCCGGCTTCAATAATATCGAGCTGATCACCGACCGCCCGCTGGAAGTCAACCTCAAGGAAATCTATGAAACGAAAAAAAGGTTTCCTAACCATGCCGTGGTCGCCTCTCTGATGGTAGAGCCGAAGCAGGAGAAATGGCATGAAATCGTCAAGCGGGCCGAAGCTGTCGGCGTAGACGGTCTTGAGCTTAACTTCGGCTGTCCGCACGGCATGGCTGAGCGCGGGATGGGCGCGGCCTCCGGGCAGCAGCCCGACCTGGTGGAAGCCCAGACCTACTGGGTCAAGGAAGTGGCGGCTACGCCCGTCATTGTGAAGCTGACGCCGAATATTACGGACATTACGGTTGTAGCCCGCCACGCCGTTAAGGGCGGAGCGGATGCGATCAGCCTGATCAATACGATTAACAGTCTGGCAGGTGTTGACATCCATAGCTGGAACACGATCCCGAATGTGGGCGGCCAAGGGGCGCACGGCGGCTACTGTGGTCCTGCTGTGAAGCCGATTGCCCTCAGCATGGTCGCTGAATGTGCGCGCGACCGCGGGGTGGGCGTGCCGATCTCCGGGATCGGCGGGATCTCCACCTGGCAGGATGTGGTGGAGTTCATGCTGATGGGCTCTACCGGCATTCAGGTCTGCACGGCGGTCATGCACCACGGGTTCAGGATTGTCGGGGAGATGATCGACGGCTTGAACAACTATCTGGATGACAAAGGATTGGCTTCAGTCACAGAGCTGATCGGCAAATCGGTGCCCAAATACTCCAACTGGGGCGATCTGGATCTGAATTACAAAGTGGTGGCACGAATCAACGAGGAGAACTGCATCAACTGCAACAAATGCCATATTGCCTGCGAAGACGCTTCGCATCAATGCATCGATATGCTTACAAATGCCGGCGGCAAGGCCATTCTGCACGTGCGCGAGGAGGATTGTGTAGGCTGCAACCTGTGTTCCATTGTCTGCCCGGCGGACGGGGCGATTGATATGGTGGCTCTGGACAGCGGAGCGGCTCCAATGACCTGGAATCAGCGGCAAAAGGTCATCAGCAGCCTGAACGGCTCATATTCGGAAGCGGAGGTGGTGTAAGGATGAAGAAGATGATCAAGAATGGCATTATCGTTACCGCAGCGGATACGTATGCAGGAGATGTTCTGATCGAGGACGGGATCATTGCCGGTATCGGCCTGAATCTGGAAGCGCCGGGTGCGGAGATCATCGACGCTTCCGGCTGCTATGTATTCCCGGGCGGCATTGATCCCCATACGCATCTGGATATGCCTTTTGGCGGCACGGTGACCGCCGACGACTTCGAGACTGGAACGATTGCCGCCGCATATGGCGGGACAACGACAGTCATCGATTTCTGCCTGACCGCCAAAGGCCAGCCGCTGCAGCAGGCCGTGGATACCTGGCATCACAAATCACAGGATAAGGCGGTGATTGATTACAGCTTCCACCTGATGGTCTCGGAGCTGAATGACAAGGTGCTTGGCGAGCTGCCGCAGATTATTGAGAACGAAGGCATCACCTCGCTGAAGGTGTTCATGGCCTACAAGAACACCTTCCAGGCTGACGACGGCGTGCTGTACAAGACGCTGCAGGCCGCCAAGCGGGAGGGCGCTCTGGTGATGGTCCATGCCGAGAACGGCGATGTGATTGAATATCTGGTCGAGCAGGCCTTGGCTGCCGGGAACACCGATCCGATCTACCATGCCTTGACCCGTCCGCCGGAGCTGGAAGGCGAGGCCACCGGCCGGGCTGCTTATCTGACGGAGCTGACCGGTTCCCAGCTGTATGTGGTGCATGTGACCTGTGCGGAAGCCGCCTGGAAGATCGCAGAAGCGCGCCGGAAAGGGCTGCGTGTCTACGGCGAGACCTGTCCGCAGTATCTGGTACTCGATCAGACGGCGCTGGAGAAGCCGGACTTCGAAGGTGCCAAATATGTCTGGTCCCCGCCGCTGCGCGAAGAGTGGAACCAGGCTGTGCTGTGGGATGCGCTCTGGAGCGGCGCGCTGCAGACAATCGGCTCCGACCAGTGTTCCTTTAATTTCAAGGGACAGAAGGACCTTGGGCTAGGCGATTTCTCGAAGATTCCGAACGGCGGACCGACCATTGAAGACCGGTTCAGTGTGCTCTACTCCGAAGGCGTGCAGAAAGGCCGCATTTCCCTGAATAAATTTGTTGATATTATTTCCACATCGAGCGCCAAGCTGTTTGGGCTTTTTCCTCAGAAGGGCACCATTGCGGTAGGCAGTGATGCAGATATCGTGATTTTCGATCCATCCGCCGAACGAACCCTTTCCGCTGAAACCCACCATATGAACGTAGACTACAATCCCTTCGAAGGCATGGAGGTCAAAGGCGAGCCGGTCTCCGTGCTTAGCCGGGGGGATTTGTCATTCGCGACAAGCAGTTTGTCGGCCAAGCGGGGTCCGGGAAATATCTGCACCGCAAACGGTTCGAAGCGGAAGCCCCGCGTCCCTTGCAAGCCAAAGTAAGCGGAGGGGTGGTCTGAATGTCTGCATATGCCGAGTTCGACAAGGAGCGGAAAGAGATTGACGCTCTGCTGCGGCAGGGCTACGTCGTCACGGGTATCCATGAGGACCTGGATGGAGCGAGAGTAAAATTCGCCAACAGCAAACCGGGTGTGAGTTCTGTAGAGCTGCTGCTGCTGACTGCAGATAGCCGCAAGTATGTGACTACGTTGGTTTTTGCCGCCGGAGTGAGGCCAGTCGCTCCAATAGAAACACATATATAAGCTGTCATAAGCAGTTGATTGATGTGAATTTTGGAGACCAAGCCTATTCCGTCTTTATACGGTATGGGCTTGGCCTTTTTTTGAATCTAGGGAAGTGGGATGTATGGGAAGGAACGCATCCGGAGAAAAGTATTGTATAATTGAGGCTCAGTGCCTGCAATTTCAACTTATGGATGAGGAGAGCGGATTTCCTATGTTTTTTTTAGATAGTATGTCATGGCTGACGGAGGAGCGTCTTCTGCAGCTGCTGGAGCAATACCGCTCACTGGGTCCTCTGCCCGGGATCGGGCTGACTTTCATGAAATCCTTCGTACCGCCGTTGCCGACGATTGCGATAGTAGGGCTTAACGGGGCGGTGTACGGGCTGTGGCTTGGTTTTTTGTATTCCTGGCTCGGGCTGGTTGCGGGCTGTGTGACCACGTTCCTGATTATCCGCCAAATCGCCTCGCACCCTTACTTGCGCAAGTGGGCGCTGCGGCCCAAAGTTGCGAGAGGTATGCAGTGGGTCCGCAATAGCGGCTTCAGCTATGTTTTTCTGCTTAGCCTGTTCCCGGTTGGACCCTTTGTTGTAATCAATATGGCTGCCGGGCTTGCGCAAATGCGGCTGCGCTCGTATCTGCTTGCATTGTGTGCGGGCAAAGCGATCATGGTGTTTGCGGTTTCCTATATTGGTAATGATGTGGACCGGTTCATCCGCCATCCCGTAGAAATCATCTATGTGCTGCTCTTTATCGGGGGTTCACTCTGGGGGTTAAGGCCATTGAGGCCCGGTTCACCCGGGCCGCGCAGGCGCGGGAGAAGCAGCTTCCGGCAGACGAATCGCTACAACGTAAATAATCCGCTGACAGCAGCCTTATTCCCGGCTGCATCGGCCGGGTGCACCCAGCTGTTCGTGCTGCAGTTATAACGGTAATCCTGTCTCCACACACTGATGTGGCGGACGATGCTGTGGACGGCGTGGATCATGAACTCAACCTCACTGTCGGTCATAATGGGATGCAGCGAAAGGCGGACCCACCCGGGCTTGAGGGACTGGTCACCGGCATGAATGGCCTGGATAAATTCCCGGGAGAGCTCCCGGTCCAGTCCGAGCAGATGATGGCCGTAAGGTCCTGCGCAGGAACAGCCGCCGCGCGCCTGAATGCCAAACCGGTCATTGAGCAGCCTGACCACGAGATTATAATGAATATCTTCAAGATTGAAAGATACAATGCCATGACGCCTGGTGTGTTCGCCCGCAAGTATCTTGCAGCCTGGAATGGAGTGAAGCCCGGTGAGCAGCCTGCCGCACAGCTGCTGATCTCTGGCAAGCATGAATCCGCCGTCCCCGTTCATCGCCTCCTTCAGCTTGAGGCACAGCGCTGTGCGGAAGGCCTGCAGAAATCCGGGAGTCCCGCTGTCCTCGCGTACTTCGACTGAATGAATATACCGGCGTCCGCCCCAGGCATCGACCCAGACCACAGTTCCGCCGCCCGGTTCATCCGGCAATTGGCCTCTGCTAAGGCCCAAATCGAAGACCAGCACTCCCCCTGTGCCGGGGCCGCCGAGAAATTTATGCGGTGAGAAAAAGATAGCATCCAGCTTCTCCAGCGGATCTGCCGGATGCATGTTGATAGATACATACGGGGCGCAGGCGGCAAAATCCACAAAGCAAACCCCGCCGTGGCGGTGCATGGCGGCGGCGAGCCTGTGATAGGGGGTATGGATGCCTGTAACATTGGAGCAGGCTGTGAAGGAACCGATTTTGAAGCGGCGGTTCCGGTAGAGTATCAGCAGGCGCTCCAGCTCCTTAAGATCAGCAGTTCCGTCCGCCCCGGCAGGGACGGTAACTACATCGCCGATGCCTTCCTGCCAGGGCAGCAGATTGGAGTGATGCTCCATGTGGCTGACAAAAATAACCGGACGTTCCTCCGGGACGCATAGATAATCCTCCTGGAGCCATTCGGGAAGCTTCAGGCCCATCAGCCGCTGCAGCTTGTTGATTGCGCCGGTGGTGCCGTTGCCGCAGAAGAGCAGAACATCATCCGGCCCGGCGTTCACATGGTCCCTGATAATCTTCCGCGCTTCATTATAGGCGAGGGTCATGGTCAGACCGGTTGTGTTCGATTCTGTATGCGGATTGCTGACATAAGGCCCGAAGCTCTCCTGGATTTTGCGTTCAATGGGTTCATACAGCCTCCCGCTGGCTGTCCAGTCAGCATACAGCAGCGGCTGACGGCCATAGGGAGTGGAGATCACATGCCGCCCCCAATAGTATGCTCGCGAAAAGCTGCGAAATGCTCCAGCAGTGAAACGGGCTCCTCTGCCGTAGAAGCGCGGTTGATACTCAGCACGGGTAATCCCTCCAGCCAGTAGTTACTTTAAAATATAGGGATAAATGGGTTCAAGTCATCAATCATCCTTATATTTTGCCGAAACAGATGCCGTCCTTTACTGGACGGCGAAGCTGTTTCTCCTTATGGCCCAGTATATGCCCGCCGGAGGAAATAGGTTAAAGCCCAGAAGCAGCCGTCCGCAAGCAGGCTAGATGAACAACTGCATATCGCTTTCCAGAGCGTCCTTCAGATAGGCGGCGGCATCAATAATCTCGACCTCGGGAAGGAGTTCCTCCGGCTTGAAGCCCATGATGTCGACGGAGAGCTTGCAGGCGTAGAACTTGATGTTTTTTTTGCGGGCCCCCTTCAAAAAATGAATCAGCTTCGGCGCTCCCTGATCTTCGATCATTTCCTCCAGCATCAGCTTCCCGAGACCGCTGAAATTCATCCGCGAGAGCGGCAGCTGCTCCGGTCCTTTCGGTGTAATAACGTCCATCAGCTTTTCATAGATCGTTTTGTCCTCCAGTGTCATTTTGTCCGGATCACGGACAAGGAATAATCCCCAGAACGAGAAGAACATCGTGACCTCCACGTCGATATCCCGGGCGGTATTGGCCAGAATCAGCGCCGCCATCGCCTTGTCATACTCCCCGCTGAACATCAGCAGATTCATTCGTTTACCCATCTTACTTATCCCTCCATTGAAACCCAGAATGTCATTAGTATGGTTGTGGAGGGAAGAAGTATGCTTCCGGTCACAGGATGTCCGCACATAAGAGGTGAATTGGCGGGAGGCGAAGGGATGGAGGGGGAGGGGCAAGTGGCGAAGAGGTGGAGGGGCAAAGTGGCGAGGGCAAAGTGACGAGGGGCGAAATGTCGAAGGGCAAAGTAGTGAAAGGGCGAAGTGTCGAAGTGGTGAGGTTTCGAAGGGGTGAAGTGGCGAGGAGCGAAGTGTCGAAGGGCGAAGTGGTGAAGGGACGAAAGGGCGAAAAGACTAAAGGCCAGCCGGTTGGCCTCAGTTTGCGGGGAAGCTAGTTGTGTCAGTTGGCGTATTCGTTGATCAAGTTCAGCGCATCTGTTGTATTTTGTACAGCGGATTACGGCTCCAAACGCCAGTTTTGGCAATTCTAATGTATTTTGTGCAGCAGATTTTCGATTTTTTGCTCTATTTGGGCGATAGCTGCAATTTCTGTTGCACAGAATACAGCAGAATCCCGTTTCGGGATACCTTACTCCCTAATCTGCTGCACAGAATACAATTGAAATGAACTGGCCTCCACTTCAGGAATAACGGGAGAGCCCACAAATAGGATTGGCCTCCCTCGCCTGCAATACCAGCCTTTCCGGGGAAATGTTCAGAAAAAAAGCCGGCTGTAATTCAAGCTGCCGCTGCCGGAGCGGAAAGAGCCGGGAGTCTGTCCCGTCAGTTTTTGGAAGACCTTAATGAAATAGCTGCCGCTGGAATACCCTACCTGGGATGCAATGGCTTCAATACTCAAGTCAGTGGCAGTCAGAAGTTCTATAGCACGTTCAATTCGGGTCCGGTTCAGGTATTCATTTGGGGTTAGGCCAACGTATTTGCTGAAGGTGCGCAGCAGGTGGAATTTGGAGAGTCCCATTTGTTCGGCAAGCTGCTCCTGGCCGATCATGGAACTGTACCGCTCTTCGATGAATTGGACGGAATCCCTTACTGCCGTTGGCCATTCTGCTGCGTCCCTTGGTCCGCTGGAGGAGAGCCTCCCCAGTTCCATCATGAACTGGTGCAGCAGGGAGGAGGCGATGTAGGGATCGGAAATTCTGCCTGAATATGCTTCATGGACAATATCGCGCAGGATACGGATCGGTCTGCTGCCGGGGACAATGGCTGGAGCGGTCCCAAGCTTGGCTTTGATGTCCTCCCACAGGGGGAGCAGCGGCTGCGGCCGGAAGAGCAGGAAATAAAATTCCCACGGCACTGCATCGCCGGGATGATAATAGCGGTGGCTGCCGGGGATCTCAGCCAGAAATGCCCGCCCGGTGCCGATGCGGAACGTCTCCTGCTCCGTTTCGAATATTCCGCTGCCTTCTGCTGTGTACTGAAACAGCAGCAGAGGCCCATCTGTACGGTCCATGCCATTCCAGTGATAAGAAGCATCCGTCACAACTTCATGTCCGACCGCGAAAAGGTTGCAGAGCGGCAGGTGGTCCGGCTCGCTGAAACGGAAGCCATAGACCCCGTGGCTGCTTGGGTTGTTCACAGAATCCCTCCTTGCAGATTTCCTTTATAGTATCAAAAAAGCCCCCACAGGGGGAGCTTATCTAAAAATATGGCTAGGTTAAACTTTGTTGTTGATATTTGATATGAATGAACTAATGTTCTGTAATTAGGGTAATGTCACTGTTCGGACGTATCCGAAAACCACATTTTACATTTCACTATACTGTGACTTATCTTTGTTATCATGAACTGTGAATATGAAGATGATCAGGTAATAAATTTGTACACTTAAGGAGATAAAACTATGGCAAAAAACAAATTACTAAGAATGGACAATGTTGGCATCGTTGTAGAATCCCTTGATGACGCAATCTCTTTCTTCGGGGAGATTGGCTTGAGGCTCGAAGGGCGGGCTACTGTCGAAGGTGAATGGGCTGGCCGCGTAACCGGGCTGGGTTCACAATGTGTAGAGATTGCTATGATGGTTACCCCAGATGGCCACAGCCGGCTTGAACTTTCGCGATTTCTCACCCCGCCTACTATATCAGATCACCGAACTGCTCCTGTAAATGCACTCGGTTATCTACGCGTCATGTTCGCCGTTGAAGACATTGACGAAATGGTAGCCAGACTCACTAAGCATGGTGCTCAGCTCGTTGGCGAAGTGGTCCAGTACGGGGACTCGTACCGGCTCTGCTACATTCGTGGAATTGAAGGACTTCTAATCGGTTTGGCGGAACAACTCGGTAACTGAAATATACATTATATAAATTAAACTTGTGACTTTTCTATTTGGGATTGGTCGCGACTCCAGAGAATGTTCGGACTTCCGGCCGCTGTTGTCTACAGATTTCTTGATTGTAACCCGCTGTTCGCGGTTGAAATCCGCAGACAAAGGCGGACGCTACCGCTCCTACAGTTCCAAACTTCTCCTCCGCCACTTTTCCCTTATTTGTAATATTTTCAAGTTCAATTTATATAGAAGGGTTGGGCTCCATCCGCAGACTGAAGCGGACAGAGGAGCCCTTATTTTGCCAAAAATCTTACTTTTTCAGCAGTTACGGACCCAGGAGCCGTTATATCGTTCGATGGAGCCTGGAACAAAGGGGAAAGGGGACAAATAGAGTCATCTCAGTCCGTTGCCCTGCGGAATAGACGAATCTTCTATCCATAACGGCTTTCCTGTCCGTAACGGCTGCGGATCGATCGCGAAGGAATAGGGCGATCCGTCTTCAGCATGTCCCCGTTAATTTTGGAGCGGTTGGGAATCCCTGCGGCTTTATCGCCAAAAATACAAGAAAACCGGCTATTTTTTGCCTGTTTCCTGATCTGCCGGGTCTGCGGCCTCAGGACGGCGCAGGTCATAATAACGGGCGGCCAGCCAAACGCTGCCCGTGAACAGCACAATCAGGCCAAGGATGATGCCAAATCGCCAGTCCCCTGCCTTGAAATTGAGCTGGAGAACCGCAAGCACAAGCGCAACCTGCGTCCAGACTAAGGTTCTCTTGCGGAAAGCTGTAATATTTCCGGCCATATTCGGCATGCTGCGGATTACGCGGTAGGCGATGATTGCCAGAATCAGCGCGAAGGCAAGCGTAGCAGTCCATTCGGGTGTTGATAGCGTATTCATTATTCTCAGAATCCTTTCGGCTTAACTTCAAAGCTGCTGCCGTCCTAAAAAGGACGGCACAGTTTTTATTATACTGACCCGGAGAGCTTTTACCAAGCGGAAGAACCGGAGGGCTGCAATTCTTCAGGAGGCCAGCTTATGGATGTCTTCGGCAGGCAGCGGCGGAAAGAATAAGAAGCCTTGAATATGCGGACAGTTATGCTTAATCAGGAAATCAAGCTGTTCCTGGGTCTCCACGCCTTCCGCAATCAGATCATACCCGAGCTGCGAGGCGACGTATACGATGGATTTAATAATCGTCTCGTCAATGGAGCTGACGCCGATGCCGGTGATGAAGGTGCGGTCGATTTTGATTTTGTTGACGGGAAAATGCTTCAGGTAATTCAGTGAAGAATACTTGGTGCCGAAGTCATCGATGGAGACGACGATGCCATGATCGCGCATCTGCTGCAGCAGAGGATAATGCTCTTCCAGAAGCGCGGTGCTCTCCGTAATTTCGAACTCCAGCATACTGGTCTCCAGTCCATATTGGTCCAGCACCGCAAGCAGGTTCTCGATCAGGTTGCGGTTGTAGAACCAGCTGTTGGAGATATTGATCGAGGTCCGAAGCAGCGGCAGGCCCATCGTTCTCCATTCACAGAGCTGGCGGCAGACCTCACGGAGCACCCAGTCCGTAAGCTGAATCATCAGCCCGGCTTCCTCTACGGCGGTAATGAAGGTGCCGGGGCCGATCAGGCCCTTTTCGGGATGGTTCCAGCGGACAAGCGCCTCCATGCCGATCATTTTACCGGTAACGGCGTTGATCTGCGGCTGGTAGTGAAGCACAAATTCTTCGCGCTCCAGTGCGGAATGCAGATATTTGGCGATCATCGTCTTCTGCTCCAGCTTCTCGCGCAGCCCCCAATCAAAGATGAAGTAATTGGCATCCTCCTGGCTTTTAGCCTGATACATCGACATGTCCGCGAACTTCAGCAGATCATCCTTGTTCAGCGAGTGCTCCGGATACAGCGAGACGCCTATACTGGTCGATAAGCTCAGATGCGCGCCGGAAATCAGCAGCGTTTCCGAAATCAGTCCGCTGATGTGTTCGGCGATAGCGGGGATATGCTCCCGGGGCAGGTCGGGGAATACCATCACGAACTCATCGCCGCCGGTGCGTGCGAACAGCTTGAAGGGCACTTTGCCATTTTTCAGCCGATTGGCAAGTGTCTTGATGACCTGGTCCCCGATGGAGTGACCCAGTGTATCATTGATTTCCTTGAAACGGTTGAGATCGAAAAAGAACAGTGTGTAGGTCTGGGTCGGCTCTGCCGATTGCAGAAGGCGTTCGAACTCGTCCATAAAATACAGCCGGTTGGGTATTCCCGTCAGGCTGTCGTAATGCGCGAGCTTTTCATAGAGACGCTTGGACACGCGGAGATCACGTGTGCGGATGCTGACCACCCGCTCCAGTTCACGGTTGAAGCGGCTCTGATGCCAGAAAATGTAGAGGATAAAGGCAATGATAAGCAGGATGGCCATATCGATCCAGAGAACGCTGCGCAGCATCTCCCATTTCTTATGCGAAGGCATGGGGATGCCCATCAGCCAGTGCTGATTGTAGACGGTAACGGGAACTATTAACTGCTTGTCTTCCTGATCGGCAGGGGTGCCGAATAGAAAAGTATGGTCTTCTGTTTTCACAAAAATTCGGGTGTCCTTCAGCAAAAGCTGGTCCACAATATTCTCAATCTTCAGTGTTACAGAAACGATGCCTGTAAAGGAATTGTTATGGTAGATGGCTTGTCTGATCACCATGCCGTATTCACCCTGGGCGAGAGTCCGGGGCCCGTCTATTGTAATGCCGCCGGAGCGGATGGTTTCTTGGACCATGCCGGGTGAGGACAGTGCTGAATCCAGCAGCAGGCTTTTGCCCAGAATCGCTGTGTTGCCTGAGAGAGGATATAAGTAACGGATGAGGCCGTCCGGAGCGATCATGATATTCATAACGTTGCTTGAATTATTGTTGTATGCGGTGTGCAGATACTCATTAATCAGGTTTGGATCAGCATCAAAGCCGACCGTTTGTATAAAGGAACTGACGCCTTTGACAATCGAGACTCTCTCTTCAATGTTTGAGGTTAGCATGACTGCTTGTGAGGACAGGTCGGCTTTTTCAGCCCGGTACTCCCGGTCTACTGATAAAGAGTAATAGTAAAATAGAGAGAGCTGAAGAACGACGACAAAGCCGAGGATGATCGTTAAAGGCTTTTTATTAATGAAAGCCATGGAGTGCCTCCGATATCAAAAAAATTCAACATTATTTTTACCATTCATTTCGAAGCGGTTCCCGCCCACAGGAAAATGTCGATATATGTCGTAGATGTCTCTATAGCATGTCATCTTTATCGCCTTTGCGCAAGGGAAAAGCTTACAGTGGTCCTACAAAATTAAAAAAAGGATAAACACGTCCCGCCGGAAGGCGGCTGTATTTATCCGTTGCAGTTGAAAGCTATTTTTTGAAGATCCCGAGCGGAGCCCCGACCGGAAGGAACTGGCGTCCAAAATGAGCGTTGAGCACTGACGCGCCACAGCCGTAAAGAGAAACGATGCCAATGGCCAGTTCTGAGCAGGCAGCCAGCTTATGGAAAAACTCAGCGGCGACTCCAAAGGAATCCATCGTAAGCCCGAGGAACAGGAAATCAATTAATACAAAGATGACTAGCAGCACCCGGTTTGCTTCTACAGCGCCGAGGGTCATGAAGAGGGTGAAGACCAGATATCCCAGAAAAACAAATCCCAGCTGTTTGGGGTCTACGCCTTCCGCCAAAGCTGTTCCGAATACCCCGAGCTTGATCAGCCAGCTTGCCGCCATGCCGAACCAGAAGAACGCATAAGCGCCGAAGGCGGTCATTCCGAAGGTATTGTTGTGTTTGGCATCCTGAATGGATGCGAACAGCTGGGCAAAGGCTCCGAGGAAAATAGCCCAAGGTATGCAGTAGCTGAGACCTGTTGTAATTTCAAGCTTTTGTGAAGAAGCGACCAGGGTGACGATAGCCAATCCGAACAGGCCGATGGCGCTAGGGTCGGCGGTGACGATTTTGACGGATTGGGTGTTTGGCGATTGCGCTGACATAACAATAAATGCCTCCAATTTTCATAAGTGTTCGCATAGGATAACAGCACCCGGAGCGGGTGCTGTTATCAGCTTGCCTATCATATCATATCGCCTGAACCTTGCCTATAAAGGAACTGTTCATTTTTCGCCCAAAAACGATTTTTTCCGGGATAAAAAGGAGCGGATTTCGCCGGCTCTAACCGGTTTGCTGATGTAGAATCCCTGCAACTCGTCGCTGCCCAGGCTGCGGAGCATATCGAACTGCTCCTGCAGCTCGATACCCTCGGACACTACACTCAGCCCGAGATTGTGGCTGAGCTCGATAATGGCTTTGACCAGCATATCACCCTGCGGGTGAGGGGTCATTTCAGAGACGAAGGAGCGGTCAATTTTGATTACATCGACAGGGAACCGCCGCAGATAGCTCAAAGAAGAAAAGCCGGTGCCGAAGTCGTCCAGTGAAATGCGGAATCCGTGTGCTCTAAGCTGCTGCAGCGACTCCAATATGCTGTCTCCGTTGACCAGCACGCTCTCCGTAATCTCAAGTTCCAGGCTGGAGGGCGGCAGTTCATATTCATGCAGCAGCTTGAGCAACAGCTCCAGCAGGCCAGGCTGCATCAGCTGCAGCGCTGAAATATTGACCGCAGCGGTAAGAAATAATCCGCTCTCCCGAAACCTCCGCATATCCGCGCAGACTTGCCGCAGCACCCAGCCCCCGATACTTACAATGGAGCCGCTGGTCTCCGCGAGCGGAATGAACTCTGCCGGAGATACAGGCCCGTAGATAGGGCTGGTCCAGCGCAAAAGCGCTTCCACCTTATGCACCTGCAGCCGCTCAGCATTGAGAATTGGCTGGTAATGCACTTCAAACTCAGCATTGGCTGCCGCAGAGAGCAGCTGCTGTGACAACACCTTTTTGCGCCGGATGCTCTCTTCCAGGTCCTCGGAATATTGAAAGATATTGTTTCGTCCCGTCCCTTTGACATGGAGCATCGCCAGATCGGCTTGTTTGACCAGATAGTCGGCGTCATCCCCGTTCTGGGGATAAATGCTGATGCCTATGCTGGCCGTGCAATAGAAGAGATGCCCCTGGATTTGATGCGGCATGGAGAGAGCGTCCTGAATGCTTGACAGCCGGGCCGAAATCGCGGCGGAATCGGGGATGTCGGAGAGCAGAATGGTGAATTCATCGCCGCCAAGGCGTGACACTACATCATGTGTCCCGACGGCCTGTGTGAGCCGGAAGGCAATTTCTTGGAGCATGGCATCGCCGAAATCATGGCCCAGCGTATCATTGACAGTCTTGAAGTGATCCAGATCGATGAAGACAAGGGCAATCTGCCGGTTGCTGCCCTTGGCTGCGCCAATCGCTGCATTGAGCTTTGCGAAAAAGAGCGAGCGGTTAGGCAGCTGAGTCAGCGGATCAAGCATGGATTGCTGCTGAAGCTCCTCCTGGGCCTGCTCCAGGGAATTGATCATCCGGTTGAATTCATGCTCCACATCACTGAACTCATCCCTTCCGGTACTGATGATGCGAATGGATAAATCCTTGCTGCTGCCGATAGCCCGGATATTTTTGATTAAGGAAGACATTCTTCCCAGGATGGAGCGGTTCACAAAGAGCATGCTTCCTATGCAGCTCAATATGGTGACAGTAAAGAAGACTAACCGGAAGCTGTAGACCGATTCCTGCCCGCTCTCATAGATCTGCCGGGGCTGCTTCACGGTGAAAACGACGCCGGGGTTGCCGAACAGATCGTTCACAACGGTGTGAACCGACATCATGCTGCCGGAGACTGGACTCATCCAGCGATCCTTCCCGCCGCTCTGTGCCAGCATTTCTGAGGTGGCTCTGGTGATTTGGATACTGGCGGGGCCGTCCTCCCGGACATGGGTGACTTCCTCCTGCTGAAGCATTCTTCCGGCAACGGCGGTGCCGATCACCGGCTTGTCTGTGCTGCTGCCGGCAATAGGCGTGAGCGTAATCAGCATCGGACCCCGATCGAGAAGCACAATCCCGGTTTGGCTGTCATTTGCACTTGAAAAGGCAGGCAGCCTGCTGTTCATCAGCTTGAACAGTGTATACAGCTCCGGTGTCAGCGGGGACATGCTCCTGCGGGCAGTATCATATGTCCCGCCATATAGAGGCTGCCCCGATTTGTCCAGCAGAGCCATCATATCCAGATGATTGACTTCAAAGGTTGCTCTATTAAAGGTGCTGCGGATAAACCCGTCATCTGCAGCAGGGGGACGATCTGCTGAGCGGCTTGCCTCTACGAACCGGTAGGTTTCGTCCCGGAGCGAGTAGTTCAGCATTCCGGTCCTCATATCCAGCAGTTCCTCCTGATAGGAAGTGAGCGCATCGTCCAGACTGTGTTTCAGCGCGGCTTCATCCAGCTTCTCAAAACGGTTCAGCATGATGAGATGCAGAAGCAGGTAGTTGATCCCCAAGGTAACCAGGGCAACAACACAGGTGAAGATGATCATTTTTTTGCGCAGCTTCATGATGCTCCCCTTTTATAAATTTCATATGAATAGGAAATAAGTACCATACTATAGAGTGTACCACGAATAGGGAATATTTTGCAGGGCTTTTCTCCACAATGTGTCGAAATTTGATGTATAATAATTCAATCCCCGATCACCATCGCCACTGCCGGCACGTAAGCACGCTTTATTTGACAGATAAGGATGAATGCCCGTGAATGTAAAAAGCTTTTTGCAATTTGTCGAGCTGCCGACAAAGGTGGCGAGCATGCTGCCTTTTCTACTGGGGACATTGTATGCCCTGTACCGGTTCGAGGATTTCTATGTTCTGCGTTTTGCCTTGATGTTCGTGTCCCTGCTGAGCTTTGACATGGCGACAACGGCGATCAACAACTATTATGATTATAAAAAAGCGGCCAAAACCCACGGCTACGGCTATGAAACGCATAATGCCATTGTTCACTACAAGCTGAAGGAGAGTACGGTGGTGGCTGTTATTGCTGTCCTGCTCGCGCTTGCCGTGGGCGGCGGGATTGCGCTTGTTGCCGAGACGGGGCTGCTGGTGTTTCTGCTGGGCGGCTTGTCCTTCCTGATCGGCATTCTGTACTCGTTCGGTCCGATACCGATTTCACGGATGCCGCTCGGCGAGCTGTTTTCCGGGCTGTTTATGGGGTTTGTCATCATCTTTATCTCAGCGTATATTCACTCGGACCAGACTGTGGTGACGCTGCTGTTCTCCGAAGGCTGGGCCAGCCTGCATATCCATATCTCTGAGGTGCTGTATCTCTTCTGGTTTTCCGTGCCGGCGATTCTTGGAATTGCCGGAATTATGCTGGCCAACAATATCTGCGACATCGAGGATGACATGGACAACCGGCGGTATACACTGCCAGTGTATATAGGACGGAAGAATGCTTTGCTGCTGTTCAGGCTGCTGTATTATGTCTCTTTTGCCGATCTTGCCGTGCTGCTGCTGCTGGGAGTAAACCCTGTGCTGGCGGCGCTGCTGCTGTTGATACTGATTCCGCTCCGCCGCAATATCGCCCGCTTTGAGGAGAAGCAGGAGAAGGCGACCACCTTCATTCTGTCCGTCAAAAATTTCATGCTGATGAGCGTGGCCCGGATTGCGGTGCTGGGTGCGGCTATCCTGCTGAAGGTTCTGCTATGATTGCAGCTTCCATTCATAGAGATATGCCGGATTCTGTGATATTGTTTCAATGAGAGACAGCCAGGAAATCTATGACAAGGGAAGGTGTACACCGATGACACAAAAGCTGCGTTGGGGAATTATGGGCTGTGCGCAAATCGCAACAGGCTCGGTTATGCCGGCCATCCAGGAATCGGAGACGGGAATCATTCAGGCGGTGGCGAGCCGGGGGCTGGACAAGAGCAGCGCCGTCGCTGAGGAATTCGGCGTGGCACAGGCCTACGGCAGCTATGAGGAGCTGCTGGCTGATCCGGATGTTGATGCGGTATATATTCCGCTACCGAACCATCTGCACCGCGAATGGGTCATCCGCGCGGCAGAAGCAGGTAAGCATGTGCTGTGTGAAAAGCCGATTGCCCTGAACAGCCAGGAGGCGGCAGAGATGGTGGAAGCCTGCCGGAAGGCGGGCGTGCATCTGGCCGAAGCTTATATGTACCGGCATCACCCGCGGATTGCCGAAGTGCAGGAGATTATCGCCAGCGGCGAGATCGGCGATCTGCGGTCCATCCGGGGGACTTTTACATATAACGATGCCGGAGATACGTCTAACATCCGCTTCAAATCGGCTTGGGGCGGAGGCTCCCTGTACGATGTCGGCTGTTACCCGCTCAGTGCGGCGCGGCTGTTGTTCGGAACGGAGCCGGAAGCGGCAACCGTACAGGCGATCTTTTCCCCTGAGCATGACAATGTGGATATGATGGCCTCCGGACTGGTTGAGTTTCCCGGCGGTGTCAGCCTGATCTTCGACTGCGGCATGTGGGCCTACAACCGGCAGCTGCTGGAGGTGCTCGGGACGGAAGGGCGGATTGAGCTTCCGATGCCGTTTAACGCCAGATTCGATGATGCCGAATTTTTTGTATATTCCGGCGGGGAAGTCAGACGCGCCCGGGCAACGGGAGCCAATCCGTATGTCTGCCAGGCGGATAATTTCGCCGCCGCTGTCTTCGGCGCAGCACCTGTGGTTGCTGCGGAGGACCCGGTGCTGAACATGGCGCTGATTGAGACCTGCCTGGCATCGGCACGGACACGGCAGCGAATCAGCCTGAAGCAGGGATGACAAGGAGTCGGGAATAAGGGATTAGGTGGAAAAAGGGAACCTATTTCCCTCCAAAATCAACAATCGTGAGATTTAGGTGGAAAAAGGGAACTTAATTGGGTCATTTTACCCTGTCAGGAGCGAAATGAGCTGGATTAGTGATCCTTTTTCCACTTCACTTCCGGATAGCATGGTGTTAGAGCAAATTAGTGATCCTTTTTCCACTTGAAGCTGCCGCAGGGTTCATGGAGCATCCTCCAGGCACCGCGGAACTGAAATGCAGAACGGCTGCGTTGTCCAGTGATGGATGGCGCAGCCGTTTTCTGCTTGAAATATAAGAATTTATATGCTTCACGTAATAAATTATCCTTATATTTCTCGCTGAAACGATACCGTCCTGTAAAAGGACGGCGTAGTCGTTTCTACTTGTATACACGCATACCGCATTTTTGTTGCCTGCCAGGCTCCAAATTTGGGTACATAACTTACTTTACGCCATTAGGAAATGCTGTCGCTGCTTAATTGGAACATAAGGGAGCCGGCATTCCAGTTACACAGCATTCAGCAGGATTTCTTCATCATCATCTCCCCGGTTGAAGGCCTCGCGGTCAAATTCACCTTCCGAGTTGGCCACCAGAAGTGCGGTGACGGTTGTTCCTGTCGCATTTACAGCAGTACGCCCCATATCAATGAGAGCTTCTACCCCCGCCACAATGGCAATGCCTTCAAGAGGCAGTCCCAGTGCGGTCAATACAACTGTTGTAGAAATAACTGCCGGACCGGGTACACCCGCCACACCTATGGAAGAAATGATGCTCACCAGTACAAGGGTCACATAGTCGGTTACGGTCAAGTGGATGCCAAACACCTGGGCTGTAAAAACAGCCACGATCGCAGGCCAGATTCCGCCGCAGCCATTAAAGTTGACAGAAGCCCCCAGAGGCGCGACAAAGCTGGCAATGCGCGGGGAGACATGCAGCCGCTTCGTGATGACCTCCAGGTTAACCGGCAGCGTTGCATAGCTGCTTCTGGTGGTGAAGGCCACGGTGAGGGTAGGATATATCTTGCGGAAAAAGCGCAAGGGATTGACTTTGGCAACAAGCAGCACCAGCCCTCCAAAAATGAGGACAAAATGAATGATAAGCGCAACATAGGAGGTGATGATGACGCTGCCCAACTCCTGCAGGGTCTCCCAGCCATACCGTGCTGTAATTCCCGCGATCAGCGCAAAGACTCCATATGGAGTCAGGCGGATGACAAACTTGACTACCTGATGCAGGACAGTGGTCAATGATTCAATGAGATCGCGGACCGGCTTGACGGCCTCCGGTTTTTTGGAGCCGACCTTGATAATCGCTACAGCCAGGAAGATAGCAAAGATCAGAAGGGGGACGACCTTGCCGGTTGCGGCCTCATTGACGGGATTAGAGGGCACCAGATCCAGTATGACCTGTGAGAAGGTAGGGATTTCACGGGCCTTGAACCCTTCCGGCACCGCTTGCTGAATGCCCTTCCCGGGATTGAACAGCAGGGCTACCGACAAGCCGATAATCGAAGCGACACCGGTTGTCCCCAGGAACCAGGCGAAGGTTTTTATACCTATTTTGCGCAAATACTCCAGATTGGTTAAAGATGAAATACTGTTCAGGACCAGGATGAATACCAGGGGAATCACGAGCATCCGGATCAAACTGACATAAATGCTGCCAAACGTCTTAATGGCCTCAGTCTCCAAATCAAAATATTGAAAGAAAATGCCGGCTATCAGACCGATGCCGAGACCCAGAAGAACACGGGTACCAAATCCGATCCGTTTACGCGCCAATAGAAATAGAATGCCAAACACAAAAATGGAAATCACGAAACCTTGCCAGTTCGTCTCAATAGCAGACAACAGGTTGTTATCAATATTGTTCATTGGCTTTGCAAAACCTCCCTAAACCTACTTATTTGGTGTGAATAATGAGAATAATGTACAGAGTATGTTTATGATTGTCAATATAAGAATATGTTACAAAATTTAGCCGTGAATTGTTCAGCAATCCATTGGACCGCATTTGTGTACAACCGGACATGGGCATTTCTAATAGGTTGTTGATCTATAATTTGGTAGAACAGGAGTTGAATTTGGAATTACATAAAATTGGGATTGCCTAGCGGATTTCTGAGAGGGAACGGGTTATGGGACTCACAGAAGAACCGGTCATTTCAATATCAGGACTATGGATGAATTACAGTGACCGGATGGTGCTGCGGGGCATCGACCTCGAAGTATACAGGGGAAAGATTATCGGCTACATTGGCCCGAATGGGGCAGGCAAGAGCACTACGGTAAAAATTATGCTGGGGCTGGTGGAAGGCTACACGGGTACGGTACGGATTTTTGGCAGGGATATCGCCGGCGAGTTTGTCGCTGTACTTGGAGAAGGTGCTCCGCATGAATGATTTTTGGGTATTGAAGCTGCTTGACCGGCTTCAGGGCGGATTCCGGAGGGCCGGGGTGGATTATAAGATGCTGCGCAGCATTCTGCAGGTGAAGCTCACGATGGATGGAAGGCGGATACCGACAGTGCTTGGAACACAGAAGGGCAGCCGGGGAACCGAGGGCTCGCCGCTGCGGGTACAGTGGATCTATCTATTGCTTGGACTGATGCTGATCCTCTTTGTTGGGCGTATACTTCCCGGTCTGGCTGCAGTAATGCTTGCCTTGCCGCTGTATGCGGTCATCTGTTTCCGGGTGCTGCCGCGGGCCCTGCCTTTTTCAGAGAAGTATGAAGCGGCGAAGCAGAGGGATTTCTCGGTGAGCGGGTTTGTGCTGCTCTTTATCCTGATGGGACTGGCGGGTCTGCATTACATAGTTTCTCTGTTCCCGTCCGGCACTTACATCTATTTGGTAATTTTGGCAGCGGCAAATGTCTGGGCTTGGCGTGCGGCCTTTTCGCATGAAGGTTCACGGCCCGGGCAAATTCCAACCCTCGGCGCATGAGGCTGACACGCAAATGTGGACATTTTTTGCCGACACTAAAAAAGGGTCTGAGTTCCAGTATTTACTTAGACAGTGTACTAAATACAGGTTAGAATACAGCTAAAGTTTACTTTCAGGGATGGCCTATAATCTTTATGCACTCTTCCATTTATCTGATATTCGTATATTGATTTTGACTTAGCAAATGTACTGCGGCGACGATGATAATTATATTGGTGAAGAGGTCAACTATGGATCAAATGGGAATCCACTATAACCTATGGATTGTTTTACTGTCTTTTGCGCTTGCTGCCACCGCAGCTTATTCAGCGCTTAATTTAATTTTACAGGTTTTCCATTCTGCTGGAAGGGTAAGACGCTTATGGCTGTTGTCCAGCGCCTGTGTGCTGGGCAGCGGAATATGGGCTATGCACTTCGTGGGAGTTATGGCGAGCTATCTGCCTTTTAAGGTAAGCTATCATCCGGGAATAGCCGGTTGCTCACTGCTGATCAGCATGTGTGCGTGTTATCTATCGTTATGGGTCGCTACAATATCTCCCCTGAGAACAGGGCGTCTGCTGCTCAGCGGCCTGATTCTCGGCAGCGGGATTTCCATGATGCATTATATGGGCATGTACTCCATGAAGCTGCAGGCGGAGATTCATTATGAGACGCTGACCCAGGGGCTGTCCGTTGTCGTCGCTTGTGTGGCTTCGTATGCCGCCGTATTTCTTTTTCACAAATTCAAGGACTATGCCGGTTTCAGCCGCTGGAAGCTGTACTCCGCGGTGTTCATTGGGCTTGCAGTTACCGGAATGCACTATATCAGCCTGCGGGCCAGCATTTTGGAGGTTGACAACTGGACTGGCACGAGACCTCTTCTAATGGAGAGTGATGTGGTTCTGCTGACGGGAGTTTCTCTTGTCACTCTGTTTATGCTTGCGGTATCTTGCGGCGCGGTATTTCTGGACCGGCATGTGCTGGAGCGTATGGCCTATCATGATCCCCTGACAGAGCTGCCGAACCGGCACGGGCTGGAACGTTACTTCAAAGGCGAATTTTTTGGCGGGCACTCGGGTGCGGTGTTTTTTGTCGATCTGGACCGGTTCAAATCGATTAATGATACCTTGGGACATGATATCGGGGACATGCTGCTCCAGGAAGTTGCGGGGAGATTGCGGTGTGTGATCAGCGCCAAGGGCAAAGTTTTCCGGCTGGGCGGGGATGAATTTCTGATTGCCCTGCCGGTCTGCACCATGGAAGATGCCCGGGAGGAAGCACAGCATATTCTGCGGGAATTGAAGAAGGCCTACAGCATTGAGGGCAATGAACTGTATGTTACAGCGAGTGTCGGCATCAGTATGACTCCGCTGCACGGAACAGACCGCTCTGCGCTGATGAAGGCGGCGGACACCGCGCTGTATACCTCCAAGGACTCCGGCAAAAATAAATTCAGTGTGTTCGATCAGGAAATGAACCGCCACCAGCTCCGGCGGATGTCGCTGGAGAAGGATCTGCGGAAGGCGCTGGCCCGTTCAGAATTCATGGTCGTCTACCAGCCGAAATGGGATTCGCTCATGAATGTAACCGTCGGGCTGGAGGCGCTGCTGCGCTGGAGGCATCCGGAACATGGCATTATTTCGCCTGCCGAATTCATTCCCATCGCCGAGGAGACCGGACTTATTGTCCCGATCACGTATTGGATGCTGCATGATGTATGCGGCCAGAATAAGCTCTGGCACAAAGCCTGCGTAGCCAACGTTGCCGTCTCCATTAACATGTCGGCCCGGATGTTTGAGGGCGGCAGCCTCTATGATGTGGTCGAAGAGGCGCTGGTCCGCTCCGGCCTGGAGCCGCATTTCCTGGAGCTGGAGATTACGGAGTCCATCGCCATGAACAATATGGAAGAGACGGTAGCGCAGCTCTCCAAGCTGCGGAATCTCGGAGTCAGGGTATCGCTGGACGACTTCGGCACCGGCTTCTCCTCCCTCGGGAACCTGGATGAAATTCCGGTGAACACGCTGAAGATTGACCAGGTATTCATCCGCAAGAGCAAGATGCATTCCAAGAAGGCCATCATCAGCAATATTATTGCCATCGCCAGCAACCTCAACATGGAGGTTGTCGCCGAAGGTGTAGAAACACCTGAGCAGATTGAACTGTTGCAGTCCCTGGGCTGCCGGGTAATGCAGGGCTTTTATTACGGGAGGCCCATGCCTGTCAGTGAGCTGGGGCAGTGGTTCATAGAGAATACGGCGTGATGAACTAGATAGGGTATATAACCTGTCTCAATATAACCTGCCTCAGGCAGCAAACAGCGCAGAACCTCCCAAGAGATTCTGCGCTGTTTGCTTACATTAAAGCCTATATAGATTGAACTTGAAAATGAAAAAAAGGGGAAAGTGACGGAGGGGAAGTTTGGAACTGCAGGAGCGAACGCGTCCGCCTTTGTCTGCGGATTTCCACCGTGATCCGTGCCCCCTACACCTTGAACCTCTCGACCAGAACCTGCAGCTTCTCTGCCAGAGATGAGAGGAACCCCGCTGAGGATTGTACTTCTTCCATCGCTGCCAGCTGCTCCTGGGAAGTGGCAGAGAGGGTCATGGCGCCTTCTGCCGTATAATTGGACACAGTGACGATTTTCTGAATCGACTCCACAAGTCCGCCTGCTATCAGGCCCAGTTCACGGACGGTCTCGGAGATCTGCTGGCTCTGTGAAGACATGTCGGAGACGGAGGTTTCGATCTCGGAGAAGGAGCGTCCGGCGGACAGGATCAGCTCCTTGCCCTGCTCCATCTCTTCCGTTGAACGTTTCATGGTTTCACCGGCGTTGTCCATCTGACTGATGATCAGGCTGACCAGCTCGCCAATCTGGCCGGCTGATGCGGCTGAACGCTCGGCAAGTTTGCGGACAGAGCCGGCAACGACGGCGAAGCCCCGGCCCTCTTCTCCGGCACGTGCAGCTTCTATCGCCGCATTCAAGGCCAGCAGATTGGTTTCTTCAGCGATGCTGGAAATCGTACCTACGATGTTCTCAATCTCTTTGGAGTGGCTGCCCAGCGTAGCGATAATGTCCGAAAGGTCATGGATGCTTTCGCTCACAATCCCGATCTGGGAGGTCGTAGAGTCCAGCGATTGCCGGCCGAGGCGGGCCTTTTGGGCGTTATTTGCAGCGGTATCCTTCGCGCTGTCGGCATTCCCGGCAATCTCGGTAATGAAGCGGGACATGTCCTGCACAGCCTGATAGCTTCCTTCCAGGTCCTTCAGCTGGGTACCCGCACCCTCAGCCAGCTCAATGGTAACATTCGCGCTATGCTCTCCGGCACGGTTCGTCTCCTGGGCACTTGCAGACAGCTCTTGGGAGGAAGAGGCGACCAGCATGGAGGTGTCATTCACCTGGGTGATAATGTCGCGCAGATTCAGGGTCATGTCATTGAAGTCGCGGGCCAGTGTCCCGATTTCATCTTTGCTGTTGAAGAGCAGCGGTTCATGGGTAAGGTCGCCTCTCGCAATAGTGTTTACCGAGGCGGACAGCTTGGTGAGCGGGCTTACCATACGGCGGATCATCAGGTAGGCGGCGAGTATGGCTACGATCAGAATGGAGCCGCCGATGATGAAAGGCTGAACAATAATATCCATCGTCCGTTCTTGAATTAAGGGTCCGTCAAAATTGATAGCCATCAGGGCAATAATAGGTTTGGTGGGATCATGATCCTGATAAATGGGGCCATACCCGGTTTTGAGCGAGGTTCCTTGATATGTATAAACTTTGGAGTATGCGGAATGCTTCATGGTAGTAATCATGGCTTTATCTTCTTCTGTAAAATAGAAGTCATCACCGGCTTTATAGCCTCTTTTTTCAAGCTGGCGTCGGCAGCGAGTATTTTACCGTCCAGTGACAGGATGAATGCTTCCTTGAAAATGGGTTTGTGTGCCACAATCCAGCCGATCCGTTCTTCAATGGCAGGCACTTTGCTGCTATCCCCGTTGACAAGTGCTGTGATGTCGGCGGGATCAATCAGGCCGGTTGTAATATTGGCGCAGCCCACCAGCTCAATTCCCGCAGCCTCATCTACCTGATGATAGGCGGCACGGTAACCAAAGAATCCGATGGAGGACCCTACAAGGAGCAATACAATAAGGATCATCCAAGTTAATTTTGTAGCCAATTTCATTTTTTAGTACCACCAACCCTGCTTCTAATGTTTTCAGTAATACCGTTGTATCACTGCTACGATTATAGCGCATCAATGCCAGCGCAAATATAATATTTTTGTGTCGGAACATGACGTATTATGTAAAAATGTATCCAGATAAAAGCATTGAATCAAGGCCCGTGATAATGTTACGCTTGAATCAGGACAAACGGACTGGAGCTGAAAGAAATGTCGCAACAAATCGATCCGCTGGTAGAACGTTTAGGGTTATCCATGTGGAAGGTACAGCGCAAAATTGCCTCACAAATGTCCCTGCACCGGGAAATCGGACTTACCGTGCCGCAATTCGGCCTGCTTCGTATGATCGCCCAGGAGCAGAATGCGCGGGTGATCCAGCTTGCGGACAAAATGGAGGTCAAATCCAGTGCGGTAACGGTGATGCTGGACCGACTGGAGCTGCTGGGGCTAAGCGCGCGCGAGCAGGATGAACACGACCGCAGAGCCGTCATTGTAACCCTTACCGACAAGGGGGAGAAGCTGCTTGAAGAAGGGAAAAACCGCTTCCTGCTTCTGCTTAGTGAATATTTGGCCATCCTGCAACCGGAAGAGCTGCAAAATTTCGCTGACTATTATCAGATGCTGGACCAGCAGGAACGTTAACGATTAATATATGTACTCGCACAAAGCCGCGCTCCGGTAACCGGAAGCGCGGCTTTGTTTGTCTGCTATGGGGGTTAGTTATTCTGCATCTTTCACTTTATCCGGGAGCTGCGTTACGTAGCTGTCTGAGAGCTGGCGCAAACGCAGCGCGCGGTTGTACTCATCCTCAGTTCCGGCAGGCGCCTTGCCTCCCGATGCCAGAGTGAACTGTGTGTTATCCTCGAAGCTGTTGCCGGGGATCAGCAGACCGGAGCTGGCAATAAAGGACCCGGTAGGCAGATAATAACGCTGTGGCAGCAGGTTGTATGACTGGCTTGTCAGGTCCTGGCCGAAGTGAATGTTGTTATCCATCGAAACGCCCAGCAGGCTGGCCGCCGTTGGCATAATATCCACTTCACCGCCGACATGATCAAGGGTTTGCGTCCCGATCTTGCCTTCCGCGTGAATGATCAGCGGGATATTAAGCATATCGGCATATTCATATTCATGACCGTAGATTTCCTTCATCAATGCCTTGTCGTCATGATCCAGGGAATAGATCGGCAGTCCCATATGGTCTCCATAGACCATGATCAGGCTGTTGTCCCATACCCCGTTTGCCTTAAGCTCATCTACGAATTGTCCAAACGCATAGTCGGCATAATTCTGCGACCGGATATAATCACCGACAAAAGTTCCCTCATACCGTTCCGGCAGCTTCATCTTGTATTTTTCTTCAGGAATGGTGAACGGATGATGGGCAGACATCGAAATGACCTGGGCGTAGAATGGTTTGCCGTCCGCTTCCATTTCCTTCAGCTTATCTGAAGTCTTGCGGTAGAGCGCCTCGTCGGAAGGCCCGAAGAAAAAGGTATCCTCGTCCCCGAAAAACTTATGGTCGTAATAATGATCCCAGCCGAGAGAGCTGTACAGCTCCCCGCGGTTCCAGAACTCCACATCATTGGTATGGAAGGTAGCTGTCTGGTAGCCGTTTTCCTTCAAAAGACGCGGCAGGCTGGGCAGCTCCTTGTCGACATACGCCATGGTAGCCGCACCCTGCGGCGGAATGTAGAAGGAAGAGTTGACCACGAACTCGGCATCGGATGTGTTCCCCTGACCAACCATTTGATAAAAATTAGGGAGATACAGACTGCTCTCCATCAAATGGTTCAGATTGGGCGTAATCTCGTGGCCGTCTACCTTAAGTCCAAGCAGGAAGCTTTGGAATGATTCCAATTGAATAATGATCAGATTCTTGCCCTTGGCTGCTCCCTGAAGCGGCGAGACCGCAGCAGGATCGATTCCCTTGAGCTTGTTGATGGCATCCTGCGTGATTTCGCTGGCATTCACAAGCTCAGGTTTGTCTTTGGCAAAAATCGTGTACGCCTCATAATTCAGGATGCCCATCTCCTGCGCCTTCTTGATTTCGTTCATGCTGGCCTTGTTGGGCAGGATATTGAACAGGCAAAGGGCCAGTGAGACTGCAAACAGAAGACTGTGCGAGAGTTTTCCGCCGCGGTGATTAATGTTATCCTTCTTGTAGGCCCGGCCCTTCTTATTGAAAAAGAAGTAGATGCCGAGGACGATAATGTCGGCAAAAATCAGCAGATAATACGGGTCCATCAGGGAGAATACGCTGTTGCGTACTGCGGTAACCTGATTCACCTGCTCTGCCGCATGGTAAGTGACGATAACCCCATAATATTTAAAGTACATAATGGCGGCAAAAAAGATTGCGGTGACGAGCAGATTGACTGTCATGTAATAGCCAAGCTTCCGTTTGGAAGCAAAGCGTTCGATAAGGGCGAACAAGGCCCAGACAAAAGGAATCTCCGTTAATAGTGTTTTCCAGGAGAGGAGATCTCCAAAAATTACGCCCCAGGCGAGAAAACTCTTCAGGACAAAAAGAATAGAGAAAAATACGAATGGTTTGATCAGCCATCGTTTTACATTTAAGGATGACACAGCTTCGCCTTCTTTCTGCATAATAAAAACCAATTCCCGGCTAGCAGGAAGCAGCGCAAGACACAACAATACCATTATCAATAGTCCTTATTATGCAGCGCTGGGTGACGATTGTCAAAAGTCAGAAATGCCGTATACCCACCCGGTAAAGCGCAATTTGAAATGCTGCCTTGTGAGGCCGGGAATATCAACTCTTAATGAGGCTAAACCGGGGAAAAGGACGGAAATGGCCTCTTCAGGCAAAAAAAGGCGCGGGCAATGGGAAGGAGGACGAAGCATGGACAATGCAGAGATATTTCTTTCGGTAAGAACGCTGGTGGAGTATGCCTTCAGCAGCGGCAGTCTGGAGCCGGGGTTCCGGAGCGGGGCGGCGATGGCGGAAGGCACGCGTATTCATCAGCATATCCAGAAGCAATATAAAGAAGGGGACCGCAAGGAGGTCTACCTCAAGGCAGAAATGCCGTATGAGGGACTTCTCTTTATCATCGACGGACGCTGTGACGGTTTGCTGGCCGGAGAGGATGGCAGGCTGATTGTAGAGGAAATCAAGTCCATAGCCGGGCCCCTGGATTCCACGATGGAAGGGAAAGAGGTCCATTGGGCGCAGGCGCTTATGTATGCCTATATGATCGTAATCGATCAGGAGCTTCCTTCTATTGAAGTTAAGCTGACGTATGTGCTGAGGGGCAGTGATGAGCAGCACAGCCTGTACAGGACAGCCGGGCGGGAGGAGCTTGAGGCCTTTGCCTCCGAAACGGTGGCCCGGTATGCGCCCTTTGCGAAGTTGAAGGTACGTCATAAGGCCCGGAGGGAAGAGAGTATCCGGAGTCTGGACTTTCCGTTCCGGGATTACCGGCAGGGCCAGCGGCATTTTGCCGCTGCTGTGTACAAAACAACGGTTGAAGGTGTTAATCTGTTCGCCCAAGCCCCTACAGGCATCGGCAAAACAATGTCGACCCTGTTCCCGGCGGTAAAAGCACTGGGCGAAGGGGTAGTCGCAGGGATCTTCTATTTGACCGCCAAGACAGTTACCCGGTATGCGGCGCAGGAAGCGGTTCTGCTGCTGCTTGCAGGCGGGCTTCATCTCCATGCCATCACGCTGACGGCTAAGGAGAAGGCCTGCTTCCGTGAGGAGGGGCTCTGCGGCAAGGAGGGCTGCCCTTACGCCGAGGGCTATTATGACCGGGTGAATGCTGCTGTGCTGGACATGCTGGAGCATGAAACATTGATGACGCAGGAGATTATCGCCGTCTATGCCCGGCGGCATGAGGTGTGTCCATTTGAATTCTCGCTGGACGCCGCCTATGCCTGCGACATGGTCATTTGTGATTACAACTATATCTATGACCCCCGGATCAGTCTGAAACGGCTGCCGGAGGAACGCAAAAAGAAGACGGTGCTGCTGGTGGATGAGGCCCATAACCTGGTGGACCGGGGCAGGGAAATGTTCTCTGCCTCGCTGACCAAGGCGCCGTTCCTGAACCTGCAGCGGCAGTATAAGACGGTTAACCGCAAGCTTGGCGCCGCGGCCAAAGCGGTGAATGCTTTTTTCATCGCGTTGCGCAAAAGCTGTAATGAGGACGGTGAAGGACATTGGGCTGAATATCCCGGGGAATTGCCGCAGCTGCTGGAGGCTTTTGCCGCCGAAGCGGAACTGGAGCTGTCAAGTCCGTCCTCCGCTCTCATTACTCTGGCCGGGGATGGGGAAGACGGCCTGCTGGATACCTATTATGCGGTCCAGGGTATGCTGCGCACCATCAAAACCTATGATGAACGGTATGTCACCTACGCAGAGGTACGGCGCGGCGATGTGTTCCTGAAGCTGTTCAATCTGGACCCCTCGCATCTGCTGCAGCAGATGGCCAAAGGCTTCCGCAGCCAGATTCTCTTCTCAGCGACTCTCTCGCCGATGTCCTATTACCGGGACATGATTGGTGCAGCAGAAGAGGATTACAGCCTGCGTGTAGCTTCTCCGTTCCACAAAGAGCAGTGGGAGGTGTCCGTGCTTCCGGTATCCACCCGTTATCGTGACCGTGCCGATTCCCTGATCCCCTTGAGCGACGCGCTGCGCGGGATGGTTGCAAGGAAAGGGAATTATCTTGTGTTTTTCCCTTCCTACGCTTATTTGCAGAGTGTCTTCGAGGTATTCACGGACAAGTATCCGGAGATCACAACCCTGGTGCAGGGCAGCGGAATGGGTGAGCAGGCGCGGGAGGAGTTCCTCGCTTCCTTCCGTCCGGACAATCCGCAGACGCTGCTTGGCTTCGCGGTGCTTGGCGGGATTTTTTCGGAGGGGGTTGATTTGCCCGGGGACCGCTTGAATGGTGTGATGATTGTTGGTGTCGGTCTGCCGCAGGTGGGATTGGAGCGCAATCTGCTGCGCGGATATTTTGGGTCCCAGGGCAAGAACGGCTTTGATTATGCCTATGTCTATCCGGGCATGTGCAAAGTGCAGCAGGCGGGCGGAAGGCTGATCCGCAGTGAGAGTGACAGCGGAATCATTGTGCTGGCCGATGACCGTTTTTTACAGCAGCCTTATGCGGGCCTGCTCCCTGAGGAATGGCGGGACTACCTTATCCGGACCTAAGCGGGTATAATCTTTGAAAAGGTATACAATCGAGAACTCCAGGAGGTAAGAGGATGACACTCAATATAGGAATTGTAGGAACCGGCTGGTTTTCCAAGGTGCATGCCGATTTGCTGGCGGGAATGGAGGATGTGAAGCTCCAGGCGGTCTGCGGCAGCAGCAAGCAAAAGGGTGAAGACATGGCTAGTCCCTACGGCGCTGAAGGGTATGGGGACATTACAGAGATGCTGGATGCCCGCAAGCTGGATGCCGTATATATTTGTGTGCCTCCGCAGTCGCATGGGGCAATTGAGCGGGCGCTGATCCGCAGGGAGATCCCCTTTTTCGTGGAGAAGCCGCTGGGTTCAAGCACGGAGATCCCGGCAAGCCTGCTGCAGGATATCAAGGAGCATGGGCTCCTGACCTCGGTTGGCTACCACTTCCGGTATCAGGAGAATATCGCACGCCTGAAGAAATTACTCAGCGGAGACAAGGTAGGCATGATCGTGGGACAGTGGATGGGCAGCATGCCGGGCGTTGCCTGGTGGCGTGATCAGGAGCAGTCCGGCGGACAATTTACCGAACAGACCACCCATATCGTCGATCTGCTGCGTTATCTGGGCGGTGAGGTCACGGAGGTGTACGGCATGTTCGGCAACCGGGTTGTGCATGAGCAGCATGAAGGTGTAACGGTAGCTGATGTGGGCACGGTCTCGCTCAAGCTGGACAATGGCATTGTGGCGAATATCTCAAATACTTGTGTGCTGCCGGGAGAGGTTGGACAAGTGGGTCTTAGCTTCTATAATGACAAAGGGCTGCTGGATTGGAATCCGGACCGGCTGATGGAGGTGCGCAGCGGCGACAGCAAGGAATACGTCAATTCCGGCAATCCTTATGCAGCCGAGAGCGAGGCTTTCCTGTATGCAGTGCGGACCGGTGACCGTTCGCGCATTCTCAGCGACTACGAAGACGGCTATAAGACGCTGAAGGTAACCTGTGCTGCCTATGAATCCGCGAAAAGCGGATTGCCGGTGAAGCTATAGGGACAACGAATCAGCAAGGGTCATATGCGAAAAAGAGACCTGACCGCTCTGCTGAGCGGTCAGGTCTCTGGCCCAAGCCGGGACGGCCTAGTGGAGGAAAACCGCGAGAAGTGCCGGCGCAAGCCCAATAGAGAGCAGGGCCGTCAGAATCATCGCGATACTGGAGATGGTGCCGGTCAGCGAACTCAGCTCGAAGGCTTTGGAGGTGCCCGTACCGTGCGCGGCGGTTCCCAGCGATACACCGCGCGCAATTTCGTTGTCAATGCGGAAGAGGCGCAGCACAGAAGGCCCCATCAGCGTACCGAGCACTCCGGTCAGAATTACGAATACTGCCGTAATGCTCGGAACGCCCCCAATGCTTTGCGAGATGCTCATGGCGATCGGTGTGGTGACCGAACGAGGTACCAGGCTGGTTGCCAGATCGCCGCTCAGATGCAGCCATTTGGCCAGCAGCATCGAGGAGAGTACAGCCATAACCGTCCCTGACAGTACGCCTGCCGCAATTTCGGCAGCATGTTTTTTCAGTACCTTGAAGTTTTTATGAAGAGGGATTGCAAAGGCAATGGTTGCCGGCTGCAGCAAATCCGTAAGCCATTTGCCTCCCGCATTGTAGGATTCATAAGGAATTCCCGTTAAGAGCAGAAAACTGATAATCAGCAGCGGTGTAATGATAAGCGGTGAAGCATACATCTTGCTGCTGGAAGCATAGATTCGCTTGGCCAGCAGATACACAGCAACAGTCAGTACAAGCAGCAACAGTCCAGTCATCATGATTCTCTACGCTCCTTTGCTTTTGATATAGCTCCCGTAAGCAGCCCTGAGCTGGCCATTACAGCGAAGGTGCCGACAATCACAACTGCCAGCACTTGAAGGCCGTCTGATTCGAGCAGCTTGGAATATTTCATAACACCTATAGCTGAAGGGATAAAGAACAGCAGCAGTTCGGCGAGCAGCCAGGAAGCTCCGGCTTCAACCCAGTTCAGACGGATGATTCCGGATTCCAGCAGCAGGAACAAAAGGATCATGCCGATGATGCTTCCGGGAATGGGAATATGAAGGAATGGGGTCAATACATTAATGAGCATCGAGAACACGGTGAGTCCAGCTACCTGCAGCAAGCCTAGACCTAGCTTTTTCATAAGGCTTCGTTCCTTTCATGAAATAGAAGAACACTTCCGTTGACCTTCTATTTTTGAAAAAACGGAAGCCGCCTTCTTGCAAAGGACGGCGCTGCCGTTTTTCTTATTACTGAAAGTTTACATCCTTTTCTTTCATAGGTAAAATGAATAGATCGAATATGTGACATTCTATTCATCTATACATGGAGGCGAGAAAATTGGATATCCGGCAGCTGCAGTATTTCGTCCAGGTGGCCAGGCTGAACAGCTTTTCCAGAGCGGCGGAATCCCTGTACATCTCCCAGCCTACCATCAGCAAAATGATCCGCAATTTGGAGGTTGAGCTGGGGGCTGACCTCTTTTACCGTGAAGGAAAAAGCATCCGGCTGACAGATGCCGGAGAGATTCTGCTGACCAAAGCACAGAATATTGTGGAATCTTTCGTGAGCCTGTCTTCGGAGCTGGACAGTCTGCGCAATCTGAAGCAGGGGCATATCCGCATCGGGCTGCCGCCCATGGTGGGGGCAAGCTTCTTCCCGGCAGTCATCGGCGAATTTCACCGCCGCTACCCGGATGTGACCATCCGTCTGCACGAAGACGGGGCCAAAAAGGTGGAGGATGACGTGGAAACCGGACTGCTCGATATCGGGGCCATCGTCCTGCCGGTGAATACAGCCATATTCCATTGCTTCACCTTTGTGGAAGAGAAGCTTGAGCTTCTGGTGCCGGCAGGCCACCGTCTGGCGGGCCGGGCCTCCGTACCGCTGAGGGAGCTGGCTGAAGAGGAGTTCGTGTTGTTCCGGGAGGATTTTGCGCTGCATGACCGGATTATTACGGAGTGTGTCAAGACGGGATTTCAGCCGAAGGTCGTATATGAGAGCTCGCAGTGGGATTTAATCAGCCGGATGGTGGAGGCGGGAATGGGGATTGCCCTGCTTCCGGAGACCATCTGCCGGGACATTGACCGCACGCGGATATCCGTGGTTTCGCTGACTGAGCCTGTAATCCCCTGGCAGCTGGGCATGATCTGGCGCAGAGACCGCTATTTGTCTTTTGCCGCACGTGAGTGGATTCATTTTGCCATGGGGGTGCTGGGCGAGCGTTACCTCCCGTCCGGCGAGGCCGGACAGCCTGAATTGTGAAAATGGGTTTGGATGATGATCGACATTTTTTTCTTTTTTTTCAAAATATGTTTTTTGGCATCATGACTTATGATAGGGGAGAAGTTGATCAGGAGAGAAGGTGAGTAACCGTGAGCCTGTACCAGAATTCATCCGCTGAACTTGGAAAAGAGTATAGAGAAGATGAGCTGTACGTAACTATAGAGAGTCTTAGATGTGAACTGTTGGAGGTTGCACAGGAGCGCAGTCTCAGCGACCATGCGGTCCTGGAGCTCAGTCAGCGGCTGGACGGTTATATCGTGCTCGCCCAGAACAAAATGATGGAAAGTCTGCGCAGCCGCAAGAACGCTGCGGCGGCCGCTTACGGAAAGAAAACCAAGAGCCAGAGAATTCGCAATAATGCTGCGCTGCAGCAGTAGCCTATCCTCGGACATAAACTTGTTACAAATAAAGGCCCCACTTTGTGGGGTCATTTTGTTGTACTTTCTATAGTCATCACCTATAATGTCAATTAATAGAAGGTTAAGCTTGAAATTAACGGAGGAGGTGCCGGGTGGAGGCAAAGTTGACAACCATACGCTCAGAAATTGAGAAGCATCTGTCCCGCTCGGGCCATAATCTCGCTTCGTTTGCCAAGGTTTCCGGTCTGAACCGCGGCAGTCTCAGTGCGATTCTCCACGGGAATCCGCCTAAACCAATGTCTTTGGGACAACTGGATGCGGTCACCAGAGCCTTCGGGTTTCCGGAAGGATGGCTGTATCCGCTGTATGTGGATGAATGCTTCAGCGAGGAGCGGATCTCCCGCCGGAGGATTGAACCATTTTTGATCCGCTGTGCCGAAATCGGCAAGCAGCATTGCATAGAAGATGTCCTGAACCGGATCATGGAGTACCCGAAGCCGCTGGGGATCTTGTATTCGGTGGCGGAGAAGCTTTTTGTAAACGGAAAGATTCAGGAATCGCTGGTATTTTATAAAATTATTGTGGACAACGAAATGGACAGCTATTCTGAACGCATGGCGATTTGCCAATACCGTATCTTCAAGTCGCTGGAATCGTTGGTGGACAAGGAAGAGCAGCTGCGCGCAGTCATAACCTTTGAGCCCTATCGCGGCCGTCTTCCGGAGAACATGCAGCTGGATGGCCTGCTTAAGCTGGCTAATGTCTGCTTCACACTGCAGAGGTGGAAGGATATGGGCAAGTACGCAGATGAGCTTAGGGCTTTGGCTAACGCCATCTACCGGCAGGAGCTGCGCAGGAAGAATAACCGCAGGGATGAAGAATTAGACTTGTCCCGGCCGTTGGTTCTATATTATGCACAAGGTTATTTACTCAAGGCAACTGCGCTTACCAAGTTAGAAAGATATGAGGAAGCGAAGAAATACACTGCTGGATATGCCGATCTGAACTGGTTTGAGATTTTGGATGAAGAGGGAAGGGAGGTTGTAAAAGACTTCAGTCTTTTTGCGGTAGCCAACGGTTTTACGCTTGAGATGCTGATGGGCAACAAAGCAGCGCTTCCGGCATATTCCGCCTTCTTGGCCAACAATCCCGGTGAAATCCTGCCAGGGCTGGTAGTTATTGTTGAGTCCGCCAACCGCTATGGTTTCTCTGTCGATAAGGTGTTAGCGCAGTTCTCCCGCGAAATGGTCCGTTTTGAACAATTCATGGACCCTATCAATATTGACCGGTTATACCGCCTGCGCTACCAGATTTCAATGTACCTTCTGGACCGGGGGCAGTATAATCAAGGAGTAGAGACTATTCTGCAGTCTCTGCAATTGGCCATTCGGCTGAATGGTGCGGGCAACATCATTGATTGTGTGACGCTTTTTGAGACGTACAGGCATTTTGCAACCGAGCAGCAACAGAAGAAATATGGGGAAACCCTAAAGGAGCTGAGGAAAAATGAAGAAAACCCTGTTAACGGCATTCAGCGCTCTGGCATTATTTAGCTTTATTCTGATCGGCCCGAGAGTACCTGCAGAAAACTCCGGATCAGCTGGTGGATCTTTTACGACAATGGAGCATGGAATAGGTTACTAAGATCCGGTGCAAGGTGGACGAGCCCCATGGCAAGCCACACCAAAAACCCCGCTTACTGGCGGGGTTTTTGTGTTTCCGGCACGGTTAGGCAGTGTTCTTCATTCCGTAATAATTGATAACGGATTCAAGAATTGACAAAGCATCAGGCCGGAAATATAATTAGGTATCCTAATTAATATAGTATTTAATAATTTGTATACCTAAATAAAATCGAGGTGGAAGCATTGGGATAAATCATGAAAATCCAGTCGCGCACAAGCTTTTTGCCGCACTCCGGCAGTTGCGTAAAACACACTGGCAGCATACGGTGGAGGGCCATAAGCCTAGTGAGATGACTTTATTAATAACGATCGCAAGACGATCACGTGAGGGGGAGGAAGGGCTGAAGGTTTCCGAAATCAGCCGTTTCATGGGACTCACGCCTCCAACCGTTACCCAGCTTATTAACAGTCTTGAAGCCAAGCAAATGGTGGAAAGACTGCCGGATGCAAACGACCGTAGGGTCGTGCGTATCAGGCTGACAGAGCAGGGGGGATTATTACCCGCAGGGCAAAAGAACATATGAATGCATCGCTTAACAAATTGGTGGAGTATCTGGGTGAAGCCGAGAGCGACCAGCTGGCTGAACTGCTGCTGAAGGTGCACAGATTTGTAGAAGATAATCCGCCGCCTAATTTGGACCGGTTACAAATGAACGGAGATGAGAATCGTGATTAAACTAATGAAACAATTGAAGCCCTTTAAGCTGGCTATTGCAGCCGTACTGATCCTCGTATTTCTGCAGTCCATGGGCGACCTGTATCTTCCTACCCTGATGAGCGACATTGTCGACAAAGGGATTGTCCAGGGAGACCGCAGTTATATCTGGAGAATCGGCGGATTCATGCTGCTGGTTGCCGCCGGAGGAGCCTTATGTTCAATTATAGCCAGCTACCTGTCGGCCAAAATTGCCGCCGGCTTCGGCAAGAATACCCGGTCCCGGATGTTCAATCATGTAGAGAATTTCACCCTGCATGAATTCGACAAGCTGGGAACAGCATCGCTGATTACACGTACCACCAACGATATTACACAAGTACAAACCGTGCTTACAATGATGCTGCGCATGATGATCGGAGCGCCGATGATGATGATCGGCGGTATTATTATGGCTATATCGGAGGATGCCAAGCTTTCCCTGATTTTTGTTGTGGTGATTCCGCTGCTGGTGGGCGCGATTCTCTTCATCGGGATGAAGGGCCTCCCGTTGTTCAAGGCGATTCAGGTCAAGCTGGACAAATTGAACCGTGTGCTGCGCGAGCATCTGACGGGTATTCGCGTCATCCGTTCCTTCAACCGGATCAGCCATGAGAATGAACGGTTTACCGAAGCCAACAAAGATCTCACGGATACAGCCATCAAGGTCAACAAGATTATGGCCGGTCTGATGCCGCTGATGATGATTGTTATGAACTTTTCGATGATTGCCATTCTGTATTACGGCGGCATCCGGATCGGCGACGGGGATTTGCAGGTCGGCTCGCTGATGGCTTTTATTCAATATGCAATGCAGATTATGTTCTCCCTGATCATGGTATCCATGATGTTCGTATTGATTCCCCGGGCCTCCGCCTCCGCGCTGCGGATTAATGAGGTGCTGGACATGCAGCCTGAAATTACAGATCCAACCGCCGGACAGCTCCAGACTACAGCTGCAGCGACCCGTAAGGACGGCCGCGGCAATATGCACGGGTTCGTCGAATTCGATAATGTGTCCTTCTCCTATCCCGGTGCAGAACAGCCTGCATTGGCAGGAATCAGCTTCAGTGCCAAGCCCGGTGAGATCACAGCGATTATCGGCGGTACAGGTTCAGGCAAATCCACTCTGCTCAGCATGATTCCGCGATTCTATGATGTCAGCGAAGGTGCTGTGCGTGTAGACGGAGTCGATGTGCGGGAGATGACACAGGAAAAGCTGCGGAGCAAGATTGGCTATATTCCGCAAAAAGCCGTGCTGTTCACGGGTACAATCAATGAGAATATCCGCTACGGCAAAGAAGAGGCCACGGAAGAAGAAGTCATCCATGCGGCCAAGATTGCCCAGGCTTACGATTTCGTCACCGCCATGAAAGACGGCTTCAATTCAGAAATCTCCCAGGGCGGGGGCAATGTCTCCGGCGGCCAGAAGCAGCGTCTTTCGATTGCCCGTGCGCTGGTAAGAAAACCGGAGGTCTATTTGTTCGACGACAGCTTCTCTGCCCTGGACTTCAAGACCGACGCCAAGCTGCGGGCTGCACTTAAGGGCGAAACTACGGAATCGACTGTAATCATTGTAGCCCAGCGGGTCAGTACCGTTATGGATGCCGACCGGATTATTGTGCTTGATGAAGGACAGATTGCCGGAATGGGCACCCACCGCGAGTTGATGGACAACAGTGAAGTGTACCGCGAGATCGTATCCTCGCAGCTGTCAGAGGAGGAAATAGCATGAGTGAACAGAATAATGCAGGTAAATCGGCTCCCCGCCGCCAAGGCGGATTTGGAGGCGGCCGCGGACCCGGTGGTCCGGGCATGGGCCTGCCCCCTGAGAAGGCCAAGGATTTTAAAGGCACGCTGCGCCGTCTGATCCGCTATCTGCGGCCGCGCCAGATGCAGCTCATTATTGTTTTTATTATGGCAATTGCCAGTACCGTATTCAGTATCTTCAGCCCTAAGATTATGGGTAAAGCAACTACCAAGTTGTTCGAGGGCGCTTTTGGCATAATGAAGGGTGTGCCTGGCGCTGCGATTGATTTTGGCTATATTAATGATATTTTAATTATTCTGGGCGCTCTGTACCTGCTCAGCTCATTGTTCAGTTATGTGCAGCAGTATGTAATGTCCGGTGTTGCGCAGAAGGTTGTTTTTGATATGCGTGAGCAGATCAACAGCAAGCTGGAGCGGCTGCCGCTGAAATATTTTGACTCCCGGACCCATGGAGAAATCCTCAGCCGGGCCACCAATGATGTGGACAATATCAGCACTACGCTGCAGCAGAGTTTGACACAGCTCATAACTTCCATCGTGACCATTATCGGTGTGATTATCATGATGCTGACCATTAGCCCTTGGCTTACTCTGATCACGATTATTACACTGCCGCTGAGCTTTGTGGTCATTATGGGGATCACCAAACGTTCCCAGACTTATTTCATCGGGCAGCAGAAATCTTTGGGCCAGTTGAACGGGCATGTTGAAGAAATGTACACCGGTCACCGCATTGTCAAAGCTTTTGGCCGCGAAAAGCACTCGCTGGGCGAGTTTGATAAAATCAATGACTCGCTTTACGATTCCGGCTGGCGGGCGCAGTTCATTTCCGGTATCATCATGCCGCTGATGATGTTCATCGGGAACCTGGGTTATGTGCTGGTCTGTGTGGTTGGCGGTATTTTCGTCACCAAAAAAATTATTGATGTCGGGGACATTCAGGCTTTTATCCAGTATTCGCGCCAGTTCACTATGCCGATTACGCAAACGGCCAATATTGCCAACATCATTCAATCGACGATTGCTTCGGCAGAACGTGTATTTGAGCTTTTGGATGAAGAAGAGGAAGTTCCTGAAGTCAGTACGTCCCTGGCCAAACGCCCAGTGGATGCAGAAGAAGGTTCGGTTGAATTCCGTCATGTGAAATTCGGCTACAAGGAAGATGCTATTCTGATTGAAGACATGAACATTGAGGTCAGCCCCGGACAGACCATTGCCATTGTAGGGCCAACCGGTGCCGGCAAAACGACGCTGATCAACCTGCTGATGCGCTTCTATGAAATCAGCGGCGGGGAGATTATCATCGACGGTGTCAATATTACCGATATGAAGCGCAGCGAGCTGCGCAGCAAATTCGGCATGGTGCTTCAGGATACCTGGCTGTTCAACGGAACCATCCGTGACAATATCGCCTATGGCCGCGAGGGCGCTACAGAAGCCGATGTGGTGCGGGCCGCCAAAGCTGCTCATGCCGATCACTTTATCCGCACACTGCCGCTTGGCTATAACACGATTCTGAACGAGGAAGCCTCCAATATTTCGCAGGGGCAGAAGCAGCTGCTTACTATTGCCCGGGCAATTCTGGCCGATCCTACCATTCTGATTCTGGATGAAGCGACAAGCAGCGTCGATACACGGACTGAAGTCCAAATCCAGAAGGCGATGAACACGCTGATGAATGGCAGAACAAGCTTTGTTATCGCCCACCGTTTATCCACCATCCGGGACGCCGATTTGATTCTCGTGATGAACAAGGGCAGCGTCATTGAAAAAGGCACCCACGAGGAACTGCTGGAAGCTGGCGGATTCTATGCGGATCTGTACAACAGCCAGTTCTCCGATGGGGATCTGCCGGATGTAGGCTAAAAGAATATAATGAATCCCAATGGATAGTTATTCCATGCGGCATATCGCCGCTTAAATAGTCCCCCTGTTCACAGCAGTCCGTACATGCTGTGGACAGGGGGCTTTTTTCAAAATATAAGAATTTATATGCTTCACGCTATAAATTATCCTTTCTCGCTGAAACGGGTACCGTCCCAATAAGGACGGCGTAGCCGTTTCTACTTGTATAAGCCCCTTCGGTTTCCCGCCGCTTAGAATAAAGTCCGCAAGCAAACTGAAGCTGTTGCCTTGGAGTAGACTGCCCTGGAAGCTGCGGTGAAACAAAATCTGATGCAGTTTGTGCAGCAGATTCTGTGAAAAATGGGCTTTTGGCCCCTAGTTGCACAAATCAATTGCACCAAATACAGCAGAATGCGATTTTGCCGTGTGCCTCATATTGAACATGTTCCAGCCAAACAAATTTCAGCGTTATGGTGTATTGCATAAGAATCTGCACTAACCCTAAGATCTTCGGCATATAAACCTATGGATATCACGATCTTTTGTAAAAAAGGTTTGATTAAAATTTTTAGGGTATATATGATAAGAGTATGAAAATGACCCACGGTTCATTTTGGGCCGAAGGGTACGAAGAGAGGATGAACGGAATGTCAGGCTACGGAAATTGGGTGGCAGGCAGTAAAACAAAGTGGGTTACCCTAATCGTCTGGATAGCAGTTGTGGGAGCGCTCACCATGTTATGGCCTTCAGTGAATTCGCAGGAGCTGAACAATGCATCCAACCTCCCTGAAGATTCGCAGTCGGTCCGGGCTTCAGCCGTTGCTGAAAGGGAGTTTCCGGCTGGCAGCGGCGTCCCTGCCTTGCTCGTATGGCATAGGGAAGGCGGAATGTCCGGGGAGGATCTGGCACACATCATCGCTGTGTACAGCAAGCTGGAGCAGCAGCCATTGGCACATCAGAACTATGTTCCCCCGCTCGGGAAGCCGCCGCCGCAGGCGCTTCAGGCTTCGTTGTCGGGGGATGGCAGCACACTGGTTACCCCGGTGCTTTTTGACAAGACGGCGGACAGCAGCCAGCTCGGCGAAGCATTAACGGAAATGAAAAAAATAATAAAAACGGAGACAGGCGGCGACCCTTCCGCAGCGAAGACAGAGAGTAATGATCTGAGCCTTCGGGTATCCGGGCCGGTAGGGATTTCCGTTGATGCCACCGGACTGTTCCAGAATGCGGATGTCTCCCTGCTGATCGCAACAGTTGTGCTGGTGCTTGTGTTCCTGCTGTTGATCTACCGCTCGCCGATTCTGGCTTTGATTCCACTGGCAGCGGTAGGTTTTGCCTATGGTGTTACCAGCCCTGTGCTCGGAAAAATGGCCCAGGAAGGCTGGATCACCGTAGACTCCCAGGCCATTTCCATTATGACCGTGCTGCTGTTCGGTGCGGGTACGGACTATTGTCTGTTCCTGATTTCCCGGTTCCGTCAGATGCTGAAGGTGGAGAAGCATAAGGGGCACGCATTATTGCTAGCAATCACACATTCTTCCGGTGCTATTGCCATGAGCGGATTTACAGTTGTATTGGCGTTGTTTGCGCTGCTGCTGGCCAAATACGGTGCGTACCACCGTTTCGCCGTTCCGTTCAGTGTCTCGATTCTGATTATGGGGATCGCCAGCTTGACGCTGGTGCCTGCGCTGCTGGCGATTTTTGGCCGCACCTCCTTTTTCCCGTTCATTCCGCGTACTCCGCAGATGGAAGCCGACCGGGCCAAAGCGAAGGGCAAACCGGCACCGCAGCCTAAACCCGTACACAAAAAAGGAATCGGTGATTTCGTGGTAGCCCGCCCTTGGGCGATTGTAGGTATTACGGTGGTTCTTCTCGGTGTGCTCGCCTCCTTTTCCGGCGGGATCAAATTTACTTATGATATTCTCTCGTCCTTTCCGGAGGACATGGAGTCGCGCGAGGGCTTTGACCTTATCGGCACCCAATTCTCTCCAGGCGGGCTGGCTCCGGCCAAGCTGATGATTGATACACAGGGTAAGGTGAACGGGGAGGATATCAAGGTAGTTCTCAGCGGAATTTCTTATATTGATACGGTGTCTGATCCCCAGCAGGGTGCGGTCAGCCATAATATCCTCGGGTATGATGTAGAATTCAAAAGCAATCCATATTCTCTGGAGGCCATGAATCACATTCCAGCGCTTCAGGCAACCGTAGAACAGGCGCTGGCAGAATCGGGCCTGGACAACGTCAAGGATAGTGTGTGGATCAGCGGACAGACTGCGGCCCAGTACGATACCAAGGAGCTCGGGAGAGAGATACGGCTCTGATTATTCCGGTCGTTATCGGGTTGATTACCGTGCTGCTGCTGATTTATCTGCGTTCTGTGGTAGCGACGGTTTATCTGGTGGCAACCGTAATCCTGTCGTTCTTTTCAGCGCTTGGGCTGGGTTGGATTATTATTCATTATCTTATGGGAGCAGACGCCATTCAGGGCGCTATTCCGCTGTATTCCTTCGTGTTCCTGGTTGCTCTTGGGGAGGACTACAACATCTTCATGATCTCGAACATCTGGAAAAAACGCAAAGTTATGCCGCTGAAGCAGGCCATTGCTGAGGGGGTAAATGAGACTGGCTCGGTCATCACCTCCGCCGGGCTCATACTGGCCGGAACCTTCGCGGTGCTGGCCAGCCTGCCGATTCAAGTGCTGGTGCAGTTCGGCATTATCACCGCCATTGGGGTGCTGCTGGACACCTTCGTAGTCCGCCCTTTCCTGGTGCCGGCAATTACCGTACTCTTGGGCCGCTGGTCCTTCTGGCCGGGTAAGCATCAGGAGCAGGAGCGAGCGCTGTTAGTGAGCGAGGATTAATTGGGGAGAGGGCCAATACAATAAAGAGGTGCGGACGGGCTGGGCGAGAACATGAGGAGTATTGAGCAGGGAGCTTCACGACGCCCCCGTTGCTGTATTATGCGGCTGCCCAGTAATATAACAACAGGGATGCCTCGCTGTGCCGCATAGGTCAGCAGGGCATCCCTGTTTAGGTTAGTAAAGCAATCAACGGCAGTAATGCCGCAATAAGCGGGCTACTTGGCGAAATGAAAGGTAAAAATACCTTTTGCCTATACAAAGCGAACTTGAAAAAGTAACAAAAGGGGAAAGGTCACAACCTGCGCCTGATAGCCTACTCCCCTGGCGTACGGCTGACAAGCAGTTCATACTTGTCCAGCGACGCGCCAAGAATCGCTTCATTCCCGCCTGCGCCGCGATGTGACTGACGGAAGGCGTCGCTGGAAGTCCAGCCCTTAAAAGCTTCCTCATTCTCCCATACGGTGCAAATTTTCAGTTCCTCTGCACCGTCCTTGGGACTGCCGTGCCATACCTCCATACGGACGAAGCCGGGCATGTCCTGTACCCCGTTCGATGCTCCGAAACGCTGGGCTATGGCCTCAGCATGGCCTTCCTTGATCTTGATAGTATTGGTAACTACAAGCATTCCAAAGACCTCCTTCATGCTAGAGTATCCTATCCGTACCCGTTCTGTAAGGCCGCCGCAGAGGGGCGGCGGCCTTAACCGCTTATTGCGGATTGGTTGTCCAGATACCTGCAGTTTTCAGGAAGACGCGGTCGGGAAGCTTCAGGGCGGCCAGGGCCAGCTCAGCCACATCCTCAGGCTGCATCATCCGGTCCTCATCGCCAATCTTCAGGCCGGCATTCTCCGCAAGGCCGGTGTTGACGGTGCTCGGTGTCAGTGCGACCACGCGGATGTTGTGCTTGCGGACTTCCTGCGCCAGCGCCTCGGTCATGCCCATCAGCGCGAACTTGGAAGCGCAGTAAGCAGAGCCGGTGGCAAAGCCCCTTTCTCCGGCTGTAGAAGAAATATTGATAATATTGCCGCTGCTGCGCTCAATCATTGCAGGCAAGGCTGCCCGGGTGACATAGTAGGTCCCGAACAAATTGATCTGCATATGGCGTTCCCAATCCGCAGGGTCCATTTCCAGAAAAGTGCCGAATTTGGCGATTCCGGCATTGTTAATCAACGCGTCGAACGCGCCGAGGTCCTTCTGCAGGGAAACGACGGCCCGTTCAGCGTCCTCGCGGACAGCAATATCCGCCACCGCGATGCTTACCTTGATATCGTACACTTCGGTCAGCGCCGACTTGAGCGCCTCCAGATCAGCCGCTGTTCTGGAGATCAGCCCCAGATTTGCACCTTCCTTGGCCAGCGCCATGGCCAGAGCTTTGCCGATCCCTTTGCCGGCACCGGTGATGACAATACTTTTCCTCTCAAATCCATAACCTAACGTCACGCTCCTTTTTACAAATGCTTAGTAATGAGGCTGCTATTCAGCTCCCATTATACCTGAGCGGGAAAAGAGAAGCACGCGAAGGGAAGGAGAGTTCAGCTTCCTGTCTTATTCTTTAACTTCCAGCTTGGTCAGCGGAACAGTTGCCGGACCCTCCAGCACCTCTCCATCAAAAGAATAACGGGAGCCGTGGCAAGGGCAGTCCCAGGAGCGTTCACCATTGTTCCACTCGGTTTCGCAGCCCATATGGGTGCAGGTTCTGTCCACCAGATGCAGCTTTCCTTCGGGATCGCGGTAGGCTCCAACGCGCTGGCCGTCGTGGAAGACCACCGCCCCTTGATCCGGCTCCAGTTCATGCGTCCTCTTATGCACAATCTCCAGCTTGCCTGCAACCAGTTCTTTTGCAACGTTGGCGTTTTGGGCAATGAAGGTTTTAATCGCAGGCACGGTTTTGAAGCGTGAAGGGTCATAAAGCTCCGTATAAGGATTGCTGCGCCGCTGGATGCCATCCGCTATCATGTGTGCTGCCAGGGTTCCGTTCGTCATGCCCCATTTGCGAAAGCCGGTGGCGATATAAATTTCCTCATCCTCGGCTGTTTTGGCGATGTAAGGAACACGGTCCAGAGTAATGAGGTCCTGGGTCGACCACCGGAAGGGAATGCCCCGAATGCCCAGCAGTTCCCCGGCGAATTTCTCCAGATTCTCATAATGGCCATGGGTGCAGATGCCTTGCCCCGTCTTATGGTTGTCCCCTCCGACAATGACCAGCTTCTTGCCGTTCCATTCCACGGCCCGCAGCGAACGGGTAGGGTCACCCGCACTTAAATACATTCCGCCCTCATAATCGGTTTCCGGGTCAATGGCCAGACAATAGGAACGCTCCGCATGCAGACGGGCGAAATATAAGGCACCGCCGTCATAAAAAGGATAGTGGGAAGCCGATACCGCATGCCGGCAGCTGATTTTATGTTTGCTCTGCTCTGTATACAGGGTGAGTACGCCACTGTCCTTGTCGACTTGTTCTCCAATCATGGTATGCTCGTAGATTATCCCGCCTTTATCCAAAATAACATCCAGCAGTCCCTTAAGGTACTGGAGCGGATGGAAACGGGCTTGTCCCGGCAGCTTAATGGCACCGTCAATCCGCAGCGGAAGCGAAATATGGTCTTGCCACTCCCCCGGAAGCCCGATTTTGCCATAGGCCTTGAACTCATCTTCAAGCTGCTTCAGCGTCTGCTCATCCCCCTCATCTGCGTAGAGATAAGCCGCTTCGCGTGTGAGGCCACAGGATAACTTCAGTTCTTCTGCCGTCTGCACTATCCACTTCAATGCCTCGTTGTTTGACTGATAGTAGAGCCGGGCTGCTTCTTCTCCGAAGTCCTTGACCAAATCGTGGTAGATCAGGCCATGCTGTACGGTGATTTTGGCGGTAGTAAATCCGGTAGTGCCGGCAAAAAGTTCCCCTGCTTCCAGCAGCGTTACCTTGTACCCCGCCTGGGTCAGCAGATAGGCTGTCGTAATCCCGGTAATCCCGCCGCCAACAATCGCGACATCAGTAGAATGGTCTTCCGCAAGTGCCGGAAAGGACGGAACTTCAGTACTGGCTCTCCATAACGATTTCGGGAATTGCGGAAGGCTCTGCGGGAACTGGGGGCGGTTCATCCTGTTTTCCTTCATATTTATCTCCTCCATCACTGTAAAGACTCATTTCAGTTATTACCACACTCCCGCCAAAAGAAACCCGTCAGACGCCAGTAGTGCATGAAATAGATACAGCCATGCCACAATAAGGGGCAGTTGCCGTTAAAACGGATTACGAGCCGGGCCTTCCTCATTGACGCTGTGGCTATCTGGATTTATACTTGATCTAAAAACAAATCAGAGGATGATAAAGATGAAGACCCTGAATCTGACCTCCCAGCGTCAAGCTGTGTATGACATTGTCCGGAGTTCACATGACCACCCCACTGCAGCAGAGGTAATGAACCGGCTGGTAGAACAAGGGCACAACCTCGCTTATGGAACCGTATATAATTCTTTGCGTTATCTTTCGGACAAACAAATGATCCGTGAGCTCAAATTGGGGGAAGCCGCCAGCCGCTATGACGCCCGTCTTGATGAACATCAGCATATCCTGTGCGAGGTGTGCGGGGCCGTGGATGAGGTAATGACCCAGGTGCCTCAGGAGTGGACTGACCAGGTGAGCGGGGAGACAGGCTATTTGATTACCCATGCGCATGTTGTGTTTGGAGGAGTGTGCCCGAATTGCAGAAGCAAAGGGGCCAAGCAGCTCTGAACGTTGGCAGTCCGGTCCAAAACCAACTGATCCATAACTGAAGACTGCCGGATTTCCAGTTCAGCTATATAGTCCCGGAAAACTATATACAGATATAAGAAAAGACCGTTTTCATTAAACGGTCTTTTTGCTGCGGTTATATGAAAATTCTCCAAAGAAGTATGAGAATACTGAAGAGTTGCTGGGCAAAAGAGGTTTTTCAGGACTGATATATAATTATATATTAGACTGCACACAAGTCGGACTTAAGACTCATAAGAAAGCGAGAGTGAGCAAAGAGGATGAAACATAAAACGAATATAACCATCCGTATGAAGCTAATTCTTACATATCTGGTTGTCCTCCTGGTGCCAAGCATCATCATAGGCTGGCAAACTTACGAATCGGCCAGCAGCAAAGTGGAAGGCCAGCTTCTGAATAATGCCGCTGAAAGCGTCGCTGCGGTAAACGAAATCATTAACGTGAATATGCAATCCAAAATCAATGATATTCAGTATTTTGCCCAGCAGTTCTCTTCCTCGGCTGTTCATGGACAAGCGGCAGGAGGCGGCGGTGCTGCGGTACAGGCCAGATTGAAGGAGTATGCTGCGCTTCATCCGGATGTTCTGGATATTTATGTGGCAACCAGCCGGGCAGAGATGGTACATGCCGCGGATTCGAAACTTCCGGAAAACTATGACCCGCGGAAGGAGAACGCTTATGTCAGTGCACTGAAGCACGGGAAAGGGGCGGTGGTCTCACCGGCCTTCCAGACCGTTAATGGGGAAACAGCCGTTGCGGTTTCCGCAGTGCTTGAAGATGGGGGCGGAGTGGTTGCTCTGAACCTCAACCTGGAGGAAATGGCCAACCTGATTAACATAAAGGTCGGGAAGGAAGGATATATTTTTTTGGCTGACAGCAGCAAAAAATTTCTTGTACATCCTATTGAACCCATTGGCCAAGAATCATCGCTTGATTTCATTAAGCAAATGTTTAACGGAGAACACGGTTCGTTTGATTATACCTACAACAACTCTCCCCAAAAGCTGACGTATCTGGTGAACGGGCTCACCGGCTGGAGAATCGGGGGCACAATCAGCAAAAGTGAGGTGACGGCAGCCACACAAGGGATCCGTGATACGGCTCTGATTGTCATTGCCGTCTCTGTGCTGCTTGCGCTTGTGCTGGTGTATTTCAACGTGGCTTCGATCCTTAAGCCCCTCACCCGTCTGCGCAAAGCTACAGAGGTCATTGCCAGCGGCGACCTGTCAGAGGATATCGGCCGCTTCCGGAGAGATGAAATCGGATTTCTTGCCGACAATTTCCGTTCAATGGTTGCCAATCTGCGGGGCATGATTACAGGTGTGAAGGAGATGACCGGCAATGTGTCCGCTTCTGCAGAAGAGCTCACAGCCGGGGCGGAACAGACCACAAAGGCTATTGAGCATGTAACGATAGCAATTCAGGAGGTAGCGGCGGGCACAAAGCGGCAGGTGCACAGTGTGCAGAGAGGGACGGAAAGTACGGCGGCAACCGCAGGCGAAGTTGAGCATATCTCCGGATTCATGGAGCAGGTGTCGGCAATGATGGAGAAGACCTCGCTGTCCGCTGCCGAGGGCAATGATTCGGTGATCCGCGTGGTGGACAAAATTAACGGCATTCACGAAACAGTGGAGGAACTAAGCAGTGTAATCGGCAAGCTGAATGACCGCACAGGCCAGATTCACGGGATTGCCGGTGTAATTACGGGAATTGCCCGGCAGACCAACCTGCTGGCGCTCAATGCTTCGATTGAGGCGGCTAGAGCCGGTGAGCAGGGCAGGGGCTTCGCGGTTGTTGCTGCTGAAGTCCGCAAGCTGGCTGAGGAATCAGAGAGCTCCGCGCACAGGATCGCGGATCAGATTGCTTCCATTAACACGGAGATGCAGCAGGCAACGGCGACGATGGAGGATGCCCGCAGCAAGGTGTCGGAAGGCATAATGGCGGTGGATACCACCGGGCGCTCCTTCTCCCGCATCCGCAGAGCGGTTAAGGGGGCGGCCGAGAAGATTGAAGCCATGGTGGAAGCGGTTGGCACACTGACGGCTGAAGCTGTCAGCATGAAGGCTGCGATCCATGAGATTCAAGCGATCTCTCAAGAGGCTGCCGGCAATACGGAGACGATATCGGCCGCTGCCCGGGAGCAGCTGGCTTCGGTAGAGGAGATTGCATCCTCCTCAGCGGATCTAAGCCATCTTGCCGAGGAACTGCAGGAGCTTGTGGGACGTTTCAAACTGTCGGAGAAATAGGCGGGAATTGCTTTTCATCTTTTCTTTTTCGGCCCAATGCAAGTATACTGATAAACAATAAGTTTGTGGGCTGATGAGGGGGAGAAAAGGATATGGCAGAGCAATTGCAAGGCATTACCGTCGCCCTGGCCGGTCCGCGCAAGGCGGAAGAAATGGCCAAGCTGGTGCAGAACATGGGAGGAACGGCGCTGCACCGGCCTGCGCAGGGGACGGTGTTTCTGGATGATCAGGCGCTGCGGGAAGGAATTGCTGCCTGGATAGCCCATCCGCCCGATCTGGCTATTCTGACGACAGGGATGGGGCTGGAGGCGCTGTTTGAAATGGCGGCGGAGATGGAACTGGAGGCGCGTTTTCTGGAGGTTCTCTCGGCTTCGCCAATTGCCGCACGCGGCTACAAGACGGTTAATGCGCTGAAGAAGCGGGGACTCCGGCCTGAAGTCCGCGATGATGACGGGAGCACAGCCGGGCTGCTTCGGGGTCTGAAAGACTGGGATCTGCGCGGCAAATCGGTTGTTCTGCAGCTCCATGGCGATCCTGCTCCTCAGCTGGCGGCCTGGCTGAAGGAGGCGGGGGCATCTGTCCTTCAAGTGGAGCCGTACCGCCATACGCCGCCGGAGCCCGGGGCGCTGGCCCGGCTGTATGAAGAGATTGCAGAAGGCAGAGTCGATGCAGTAGCCTTCACGAGCGCTCCACAATTCCGTTTTCTGGCTCAGTATGCCCGGGAGCAGGGCAAGCTGAAGGAGCTGGTGGAGGCCTTTGAGCACAAGGTGCTGGCGGTTTCTGTAGGAAGGATCACCTCGGAATCCCTGAAGGAGGAAGGAATAACGCGGATCGTGATGCCCGAGCATGAACGGATGGGCAGCATGTTCGTGGAGCTTGGGAAATATATCGCGTCCCGCCGCTGACGGTCTGCCAGGCCGAAGTTTCATAGGCACGGACATTTATTGCCGGCCATGGACAACCTCAGCCATTTTACTTAGAATATAGGCAACTAAAAAGACAAATATAGATATAGAAAAAAGGAGGAGGTCCCCTATGGACAAAAGAAAATGTCTGCTTTTGGGTGACTATACCCACCCCCGTTTTCATCCGCTGCAGGGCGTGGACAAACAAATCAGCGAAATCCTGAATGATCTGCTGATTGTGCAGTGTTCGGAGAATAAAAAGCTGCTGCTCAGCGAGCACTTGTCAGGATATGATCTGTGCATTGCATACAATGAGCTATGGAATGAGACGGTGTCCCCCAGCAGACTGCGGGTCTGCTGAGCTATGTGAGCGGCGGCGGCGGACTGATCGTACTGCATACCGGAATCTCGCTGGCCAAACGCTATGAGCTGGCCCATCTGATCGGCGGCAGATTTACCGGACATCCGCCGTATACTCCGCTGAACTTCAAGGTCCTGGAGCATGACATTACCGAGGGCATCGAAGATTTCCAGCTGGATGAGGAGCCGTACACGTTCGAATTCGATCCTTTTACAGAGAAGACCATTTTATTGGAGTATGAAGCAGAGGGTGAAATGCGTCCGGCCGCCTGGTGTCACAGCTACGGGCTGGGACGGGTGGTATTTCTGATGCCAGGCCATCACGAACCTTCCTTCACGCATCCGGCGGTTCGCCAGCTGATCCTGCGGGCGGCTACCTGGGCGGCGCGGATCCCTAGATAATCTATATAGTGCGGCTGCTTTGCGCAGGCTTGAATTTTGTGAAATGGCCCGCAAAAGGGTATACTCTATCCATAACCGGAATCATTGGGAGGAAAGTGCCATGAGTGATTTGTTCAAGAAAGCAATCTCTTTAGGAGTCGGCCTCACCATTGTCAGCAAGGAAAAGGTAGTTGAAGAGCTGGTGAAGCGGGGCGAGCTTGCCCCCTCGGAATCCAAGGCACTCGTTGACCGGCTGGTGGAGCGTGGCGAGGAAGAACGCGGAGTGTTCAAATCTGCAGTTCATGAACAGGTGGAGCGCGTGCTGAAGGAGCTTAAAATCCCTGTTCAGAGTGATGTTGCCGGGCTGGAAGCGCGGATTGCTGTCCTGGAGCGCCGTGTGGCGGAGCTGGAGGGAACTCCTTCGACGGAGGAAGCCCTGCCGGAACAGCGTACGGACTAAATGGCTGTACGTATAAGACATGCCGGGCGGTACCGGACTATTGCCATGGCGCTGATGCGTCATGGCTTCGGCTATATGGTGGAGGAACTTGGCCTCTACCATCTGTTGTCCCTTCCGCGCCGGATGATTACCCAGGAGGTTCACGAGAGTCTGACGCTGGGGGAGCGGATCCGCCGGGTGCTGGAGGATTTGGGGCCAACCTTTGTGAAGCTGGGCCAATTGGCCAGTACCCGTTCCGATCTGCTGCCCGATTCCATTATTCAGGAACTGGTGAAGCTTCAGGACAGTGTCCCTCCGTTCTCGGCGGAAACGGCGCGCAATATTTTGGAGCAGGAGCTTGACCAGCCGATTGATGAAATGTTCAGCTATTTTGAGAATGCCCCGCTTGCCGCAGCCTCCATTGGTCAAGTCCACCGGGCTGTACTGCATGGCGGGCAAAGTGTGGCGGTCAAAATCCAGCGCCCCGGTGTGATGCGGACGATGACCCGGGATCTGGAAATTTTGCAGGATCTAAGCGCCCTGGCCGAGAGGAAGCTGGACTGGGCGAAGCAATACGGGCTGACCCGGATGGTAGAGGAATTCTCCCGGGCGCTGCTGGCGGAGCTGGATTACGGCCAGGAGGGGCGCAATGCGGAACGGATCGCCGGGCAGCTTACGGAACACGATCAGGTCTATATCCCGGCGATTTATTGGGATTACAGCTCCACCCGTGTGCTGACCATGGAATATGTCGAAGGCATCACATTGAACCACCGCGAGGAGCTGCTCCTGAAGGGCGTGAAGCTGAAGACGCTAGCCCAGCAGCTGGTGGAGATGATGCTGAACCAGATCTTTATTCATGGTTTTTTTCATGCTGATCCTCATCCCGGCAATGTTATGCTGCTGGATGACGGGAAACTGGCGTTAATTGATTTCGGCATGGTTGGCCGGCTGAGCGAAGAGATGAAGGACAGCCTGTCTGCGCTTGTCATCGCTCTAATGCGCAAGAATACTGATTCCATGGTGCGGGCTATTTTACGGCTGGGCGTCATTCCCGAGGAAGCTGACCGGATGGCGCTTCATGATGATATGGACAGGCTTCGCGAGGCATACTATGATATCCCTTTCAAGCAGGTCAGCATCGGCAAAGCGCTGAATGATCTGTTCGGCATCGCCCGCAAGCACAGGCTGGTCATTCCCCCGGACCTGGCGATGCTCGGCAAAACCATGCTGACGCTGGAGGGGGTTGTCGGCAACCTTGACCCGTCCTTCAGCATTGTGCAGATGGCCGAACCCTTCGGCAGGCGGCTCGTAAGGCAGCGCTTCAGCGGCAGCCGCCTGCAGCGCAAAATTCTCGGCGGCGTTGCTGACCTGGCCGAAAGCCTGGTTGAGCTTCCGGCACAGGCGCGGCAGCTGTCTGCGCTCGTTGGCAAAGGCAAGCTGAAGGTGGAGGTCGTGCTGCCTGAGCTGAAGGGAATTGAACACAAGGTTAGCCGGGTGGGTAACCGCCTCTCGTTCAGCATTGTGCTGCTGGCCTTCAGTATTATTATGGCCGGGCTGATCATTGCCTCTTCGCTGCGGGGAGAGCCTTCCATGCTCTGGGACTTCCCGATTGTCGAAATCGGCTCTGTGATCGCTCTTCTGATGATTCTATGGCTGCTGTACTCCATTTTTAAATCAGGACGGTTTTAGCCGTAATAAATATTCTTGGGGAGTTGCACACAAACGGCACGGGATCAAGTACAATGTAAAGGTTAACTTCTTAATCCTAAATAAGAAGCTTGGATATAGAGTGTAATGGAACGCAAATGGAGTGCCGTCTGAATGTCCGGTGGATCGCTGCTGCCCTTGAAACCGAACTTTGGACCGCGCATCTGCAGGGCTGAGGGCGGCTAGTGAGACGGAAGGGCTCCGGAGACGGGGTTCCTTCCGCTTTTGTTTTGAATATGCGGCAACGGCATCCTGCCTACATTACTCCAGGAACTGGATATCTATAGTGATATGTATTGAACAAATTACAGAAAAATGTGAGGTGGAGACTTTGCCGGGTTTTAAGGAACTGGGAGTATCTGAATTATTGAACGGCCTGCTTCAGGGTCAGGGGATTGCTAAGCCTACACCGGTGCAGGAGGAAGCCATTCCTCCGCTGGTGCAGGGATTGGACGTTATCGCAAGGGCCAAGACGGGAACAGGTAAAACACTGGCCTTCCTGCTGCCGATTATGGACAAGATCCGTGTGGAGCAGGCGTATCCGCAGGCGCTTATCATGGCACCGACCCGCGAGCTGGCTTTGCAGATTACCGAGGAGGCCCGCAAGCTGGCGCGCCATACCGGAGTGAAAATTCTGGCCGTATATGGCGGCCAGGATGTGGAAAAGCAGCTGCGCAAGCTGGAAGGCGGCCGGCATCTGATTATCGGGACGCCGGGCCGGCTGCTGGATCATATACGCCGGGGAACGCTGGATCTCGGCGGGGTCAAGATGCTGGTGCTGGATGAAGCGGACCAAATGCTGCATATGGGCTTCCTGGAGGATGTGGAAGCCATTATTACGGCTGTGCCTTACCGCCGCCAGACGATGCTGTTCTCCGCGACCATGCCGGACCCGATCAAGCGGCTGGCCAGCAACTACATGAAAGAGCCGCTGGATATCGTTATTAAAAGCGGTTCCCCTATTCCGCTGGAGAATATCCGCCAGCAGGTGGTGGAATGCTCGGACCGCAACAAGGAAGAAGCCTTGATCGCGCTGATCGAGCGGGACCGTCCTTACCTGGCGATGATCTTCTGCCGGACGAAACGCCGTGTGTCCAAGCTGAATGAAGCGCTCCAGGCCGCCGGCTATGATTGCGACGAGCTGCACGGCGACTTGTCGCAGAGCAAACGCGAAGCGGTGATGAAACGGTTCCGCGAGGCGAAGCTGCAGCTGCTGGTGGCCACGGATGTGGCTGCCCGCGGTCTGGACGTCGAGGGCATCACGCATGTCTTCAACTATGATCTGCCGCTGGATGCGGACAGCTACATTCACCGGATCGGCCGGACCGGCCGCGCAGGCGGCAAGGGACTGGCGATCACGTTCGCTTCGCCGCGCGAACGCGCCGGGCTCGAGCTGATCGAGCACGGCATCTCCCAGCGGCTGGACCGCCGCCGGTACGAGAAGGATGAATTCGGCGCAGGCGAATTCACCTCCGTGCAGGGCGGCGGCTCGCCGCGCGGCGGACGCCAAAACGCCGTGCCGGAAGGCGCCCGCAATGGACGCGGCGGGCGCGCCCAGGGGCGCAGCGGCGGAGCTCCGCGCGCCGAAGCCGGGGCGCGGCCGGGCGCGGGCGGACGCGGCCGCGGCAAGGAAGCAGGCGGCTGGGGCGCGCCTGCAGAAGGGCGCAGCCGCAGCGAAGCGGCTGGCGGCAAACGCAGCGGCTGGGGCACCGCTGCGCCAAGAGGCGGCGGGCACGCCGGCAAAAGCGCGGCGAAGCCAAGAACGGGCGGCGGCTACGGCAGCTACGACGCCCGCAGCAGCAGCCCGGCTGCAGGCTATGCAGCCGGAGGAAGCGCGGCCGGCCAGCGCGGCGGCAAAGGAGCCGCCGGTTCCAAAGGCGGCCCGGGCAGCGGCTACAGTGCCAACGTTTCCCGTGGCGCGGAAGCCGGAGGCTTCAGCTACGGAGCCTCTAAAGGTGCGGGCCCGGGCGGTGGATATAACCCGGGCGGCGCACGCAGCGGCTCCAAAGGCGGCAAAGGCGGCTACGGCCCGGGGGGCGCAGCAGCGGGGGCAAAGCTTCATCACGCGGCGGCCGGGGCAACGGCTCCGGGGGCACGCGCGGCGGCCGAGGCTCCTCCAGATAAAGGCGCTGGATTCCATTTTATGAAACTTGTTACCATAGGACGGTCAGCCGCTCAGGCTGGCGTTCTGTGGTAACATTTTTTTTGCCTTTGTGTATCTTTAAAGTTTTGAAACATTTTGGACGCAAAGCTTGTCTATAATATAACTTGAACTTCAGATATCATAGAGTATTGCCTATAGCGAAAAGAGTGCAGGTGTTTCGGGTTCTAAGCTGGTATTCGAAGCGGGAGCAAAATTTCCGTCTGTGCAATTATCGGCTCTTGTCTGGAGCATTCATTAACTTTCTGGGAGGAAACACAGGATATGTCTAAGACTGCCAAAATCGTCATTTTACTCATTATTGTAGTTGCTGTAGGCTGGGGGATAGGCAAATATAACTCGCCTTCGCCTTCGGCTTCACAGGAGGAGGGAGCCTCCGCAAGCACGGGGAGGAGCTTCAGGGACAGCCAAGCTCCGCACCGGAGCCTTCAGCCGTGGCCAGCAGCGCTCCGGAGGGGTCAGACACGGCCACAGGGGATGGGCCTTCTGCCGAGCCGGATAATTCCGGGAATGAGGCTGCCGTGAAGCCTTCGCCAACACCGGCGGATAAGCCCTCTGATCCGGACAGCTCCGGTTCAGCCGATCCGGCAGCAGAGCTTACCGCTGCTGAACCAGATAGTGTGGCTGCTATGATCAATAAGCAGTACAAGCTGCCGGATGGCTATAAGCCGGCTGATCTGGTCTATCCCGATGTGCCGTTTATTTTCTCCGAAAAGATTGAGAAGCGGATGCTGCGGAAGACTGCTGCAGATGCACTGGAGAAAATGTTCGCAGGTGCATTAAAAGACGGCGTACATCTGGCCGGGGTTTCCGGCTACCGTTCCGAGGCTACTCAGACCCGGCTGTTTAATAACTATGTCAAAAGAGATGGTGAAGAGAAAGCCCGTACCTATAGCGCCGTGCCTGGACACAGCGAGCATCAGACAGGTCTGGCGATCGACCTGTCCGGCACGGATGGCAAATGCGCGGCAGAAAGCTGCTTTGCCGGAACAGAGGAAGCCAACTGGCTGGCAGCTCACGCGGCTGAGTATGGCTTCATTATCCGCTACCCTGAGGGCAAACAGGCGATCACCGGGTATATGTATGAGCCTTGGCATGTCCGCTATGTAGGAAAAGATATTGCTGCCTCCATCGCGGAGCGGGGCATTACGCTGGAAGAGTACTATGACGCTGTTCCGGTATCCAAATAATAAGTCTGCTGAATCATTAAAGCACTGCAATTCCCCGCAAGGTGGAGGGCAGTGCTTTTTTATTGTATTAGGAAATTATACAGTGTAAAAAAGTGTGGATATCTTGGCAGCCTCACAGGATATAAGCGATGCAGCAGGATTGGGCTCCATCCACGGACTGAAGCGGACAGAGGGACAGAGGAGCCCTTATTTTGCCAAAAATCTTACTTTTTCAGCAGTTACGGACTCAGGAGCCGTTAGATCGTTCGATGGAGCCTGGAATAAAGGGGAAAGGGACAAATAAAGGCAACTGAGTCCGCTGTCCTGCGGAATAGATGAATCTTCTATCCATAACGGCTTTCCGGTCCGTAACGGCTGCGGATCAATCGCGAAGGAATGGGGCGATTCGTCTTCAGCATGCCCCCGTTGATTTTGGAGCGGTGGGGAATCCCTGCGGCCAAAAGCCCCGTGTTGCTATTCACCCGCCAGGGTGATTTTGTTCTTGTATAGCGAGGGTAACTAAGTGAAATGAGAGGTAAAAGTTCCTTTTTTTCGGTTACCTGAGAATTTTAAGTTGTAAAATCATCTCTAAAAATTACATATAAGTAAAGGCAGGGGGAAGCAGTGCTTATTTTGTTCAGTTGCAGTACTTATTTTGTTCAATTATGGAGGAGATAATGAAATGACGAAACAGATTCAGGCAGATGTAATCATTATCGGCGGTGGAACCGGAGGCTGTGCGGCTGCTCTTGGTGCTGCAAGGTCAGGACGGTCGGTGGTGATGACCGAGGCCTATGAATGGATTGGCGGACAGCTCACCAGCCAGGTAGTGCCTCCTGATGAGAACCGCTGGATTGAACAGTTTGGCTGTACGGCAAGCTACCGGACTTACCGGAATGCAGTACGCGATTATTACCGCAGATTCTTCCCGCTCACAGAGCAGGCGCGCGCCCGGGCGGGGTTCAATCCCGGAAATGCCTGGGTCAGCCGTCTATCTCATGAACCGCGCACCGCGCTGGCGGTGCTCCGGGATATGCTGGCCCCTATGTGCACAGCGGGCGGCTGCAGATATGGACCGGATACAAACCCGTGCAGGCCGAGACAGACGGGGACGAGGTGATTTCAGTAACGGTGTGCGGGCAGGATGGAGATAGGCTGGTGCTGACAGGCAGCTATTTTTTGGATGCAACCGAGGAAGGGGATGTGCTGCCGCTTGCAGGCGTGGAGTACGTAACCGGCGCAGAATCCGTTGCCGAGACCGGGGAGAGGCACGCCCTTGCGGGTCCGGCGGATCCCCGGGATATCCAGGCGTTCACGCATTGTCTGGCGCTCGACTATAACGAGGGTGAAGATTATACGATTGCCAAGCCGCGTGAATATGACTTCTGGAAGAACTATCAGGCTGATTTCTGGCCGGCTCCACAGCTGAGCTGGACCGTTCCTTCCCCCTCAACGCTTGTGCCTGTGACCTATGTGCTTTTGCCGGAGGAGGGGGTAAATCCGCTGTTTACTTACCGGAGACTGGCGGATCGCAATAATTTTCAGCCCGGGACCTACAAGACGGACCTCAGCGTGGTTAACTGGCCGCAGAATGACTACTGGCTCGGACCGATTGTTGACGTTACTCCGGAGGAAAGGCACTGCCATCTGGAGAGAGCGAAGCAGCTCAGTCTTTCCTTGTTGTATTGGATGCAGACAGAGGCTCCCCGCAAAGATGGCGGCATAGGTTACCCTGGCCTTCGTCCACGGCCGGATGCGACGGGAGCGCCGCATGGACTTGCACAGGCTCCGTATATTCGTGAAGGACGCCGTATCCGCGCGGAATATACGATTCTGGAGCAGCATCTCAGCCCGGCCGACCGTCCCGGAGGCAAAGCCGAAAAATACCCCGATACTATTGGCATCGGCAGCTACCGGATTGATCTTCATCCCAGCACGGCGCTGCGGACCTTTATCGACATTCCTTCGCTGCCGTTCCAGATCCCGCTGGGGGCGCTGATCCCGGTTCGGGTGAACAACCTGATCGCTGCTGCCAAAAACATTGGGACCACGCATATCACCAATGGCTGCTACCGGCTTCACCCGGTGGAATGGAACATTGGAGAGGCTGCAGGCATGCTGGCAGCTTACTGTCTGGATAACGGGACTACTCCCCGCGGGGTGCGGAATTCCCCGCAACAGCTGAGCAGCTTCCAGACCCGCCTGCGCAATAACGGGTTTGAGCTGGAATGGCCGTCTATTGGTGCGGTCTAGGCAGAATCAGGGCGTGCATAATCAGTATTATGAATTAGGATACCAAAGAGATCATCTGCGGGCAGATTCCGGCAGTCCGTGCAGGTGTGTCTTACAGCTGTAGCCGCCGGTTCTAATGGTTCATCTCCCCGGCCCCTGGTTAAGTAGTGGGAAACCATGAAATTACCAGTGAAAGGGGAGCTTCAGATGTCCGAACATAATCATGTGGTGAACAAGGACGGTAATGTGACGATGGCTAAAGTGAGCGACGCCCTTGACCGGATAGAGTCCGAACAAAAAGACGTTATCCTGAAGAATTTCGAAGATTTCAGATCTTATCTGGGAAAGCGCATCCAATTGGCGCAAAAGATTGGGTTGGGCGAAGAACAGCTGGCCGCAGCGGCGGAGAAAATCGCCGACTATCTGGCTGCACATGAAGAACCGCGCAACAGCGAGGAGAAGCTGCTGCTGGAGCTGTGGAAGGTCGGCAGCAAGGAAGAGCGCCACCGGCTGGCACATATGCTGGTTAAGCTGGCCCGGAATTGATAGAGCTGTTACGCTAGCGCTTATCTAAAGTGCATAGGCTGGACAAAGATCCTTCTTCGGGTGACCGGGGGAGGATTTTTTGCCGTAAAGAAGGCGGAGCAGGAAACGTCAGATACCCGAATGCTATAATGGGGAGAAAATTGGATTCAAATGGGGTACTTCCATTCTGAAATCTCATGACTTGGAGATGCGCTGATGATGAAATTAAGCATACTGGATCAATCGCCGGTCTCGGAGGGCAGCACGCCGGCCGAGGCTTTGGCTGAAACCGCAAGGCTAGCCATAGAGGCGGACCGGCTGGGCTATCACCGCTTCTGGGTCTCCGAGCATCATGCGGCACGCGGGCTGGCCGGTTCGAGCCCTGAGGTGCTTATGGCACATCTGGCTGCGGTAACCTCAAGAATCCGTATCGGTTCGGGAGCTGTGCTGCTTCCCCATTACAGCGCGTATAAAGTGGCCGAGAACTTTCGCGTCCTCGAAGCCCTGTACCCCGGCCGGATTGATCTTGGGCTGGGCAGAGCTGCAGGAGGCGGGGCGCTCGCCGCAAGAGCGCTCCAGGAGAACCGGACCGGCGGCGCTGAGCTGTACGAATTACAGATCCAAGATCTGCTCAGCTATCTGTATGGCGCTCCGGATCAGTCGCACCGCTTTGCCGGGCTGGAGACCAGCCCGCAGGTCAGCACTGCCCCGGAGCTCTGGCTGCTCGGGTCCAGCAGGGAAAGTGCAGCTCTTGCCGCCAGGCTGGGGACCGGCTATGCATACGCCAGATTTATAAACAGTGCAGGGGGCAGCATGGCGGTCCGCTCCTTCCGGAACAGCTTCCGCCCGTCTCCTGCAGCTTCTGCACCCCAGGCACTGGTGTCGGTGTTTGCTGTATGCGCCGAGACTTCCGCGGAAGCGGACCGGCTGGCTGCCAGTATGGATTTGTCCCTGGTTCAGCTGGAGAAGGGCCATGTCTCGACAGGCACGCCTTCTGTGGAGACGGCACTGGGCTACAAGTATACGCCGTATGACCGGTTCCGGATCGAGGATAACCGCAGGCGAATGGTACTTGGATCACCGGACGAAGTGCGGCAGCAGTTGACAGCACTCATGGAGGAATACCAATGCGAGGAAATTATGTTCGCTACGCTTATGCACCGCTATGAGGACAAGCTGAGATCCCTGCGGCTGATAGCCGATGTCTGCGGGTTACGCGGAGGGGCCGGGGCGAATTAGCTTACTCCATGGGCCCTGAATTTTGTATTCTGCGGCAACGTGGTAGCCCGTGTGGAACCAAAGGAATCACCTGGGAGCATGATGGAACAGAAAGCAGCATTGCTGTAGAACAAAACGGCTTTATTGCTGAAATTTATAATTTATAAGCATAGCGCTTTGCTCTATACGTTTTGTATAGGAGACGGCGAAGCCATTTCTGTGTGCTGGAATTAGTGTGCTGGACTTAACTTGAGTTTTCCTCCCGAATGGCGGCCTTTGCCGGGTTTGGGGGGATTTTCATTTGGGGATCTATGAAAATTATCCTTGACGCTTTTCAGGGACACTGTATCCTTTGAAGAGGAATGTAGATCTTGGAGAAGTGCATAGAGTTAGTGGTGAAGCAGGATAATAACGGCAGGAGGGTTTTATAACGGCATGAGGTTAATTACAGAGGTGGCATCGGCAGCAGGAATTCATGAGGAGCATCTGGAGCTGTACGGCAAGTATAAAAGCAAGCTGTCGCCATCCCTTTGGGATGAGCTTAAGCACAAGCAGGACGGGAAGCTGGTGCTGGTCACCGCGATGAATCCGACTCCGGCAGGCGAAGGCAAAACGCTGACGACCATCGGACTGTCCCAGGCGCTGAATGCAGCGGGGGTTAGGACCGTAGCGGCGCTGCGCGAGCCTTCGCTTGGTCCGACCTTAGGAATGAAAGGCGGAGCCACCGGCGGTGGCAAGGCGCAGATTGTTCCGGCGGATGAGATCAACCTGCATTTTACAGGCGATATACATGCGGTAACCTCGGCGCATAATCTGCTGTCGGCTATGATCGACAATCATCTTTTTCAGGGCAACCTTCTCGGACTGGACCCTCAGCGCATTGTCTGGAAACGCGTAATGGATATGAATGACCGCAGCCTGCGCAGTATTGTGACGGGTCTAGGCGATGGCAACGGTACGGTGCGGGAGAGCGGTTTCCAGATTACAACCGCCTCCGAGATTATGGCTGTGCTATGCCTGTGCGACGGTCTTGCCGATCTCAAAAAACGCCTAAGCCGCATGCTGGTCGGATATGACCAGTCGGGCCAGCCGGTCACGGCAAAGGATATCGGGGCAGTGGAAGCCATGACTGCGCTGCTGAAGGAAGCTGTGAAGCCCAATCTGGTGCAGACACTGGAGGGGACACCGGTAATTGTGCATGGCGGGCCTTTTGCTAATATCGCCCATGGCTGCAGCAGTGTAATCGGTACCCGTTATGCGCTGAAGCTGGGTGATGTGGTGGTGACGGAAGCAGGCTTCGGGGCGGATCTCGGCGCAGAGAAGTTCATGGATATCAAATGCCGTCAAGCCGGGCTTACTCCCGCCGCTGCCGTGCTGGTGGTGACGGTGAAATCGCTGAAATACAACGGCGGTGTGCGTAAAGATGAGCTGCATCAGACGAACCAGGCCGCCCTGCTCTCCGGCATTTCCAACATGGAGCGCCATATTGAGAATTTGGCCAAATTCGGCGTTCCGGTACTGGTGGCGCTTAATCACTTCGAAGGAGATGCCCCCTCGGAGATTAACGATGTCCTGGAGGCCTGCCGCCGTCTCGGCGTACCCGCAGCCGTTTCCAAGGTATGGGCGGAAGGTGGCGCCGGAGGGTTAGAGCTTGCCATGGAGCTGAAGAAGCTCTTGGAGCAGGGAGAAGGCCAACCCGCGGCATTTGCTCCCTTGTATGAGGACAATCTGGACATCCCGGCCAAAATCAAAAAAATCGTTACCGAAATTTACCGTGGTGCTGAGGTGGCCTTCTCGCCGGCAGCGAAGCGCAGCCTGGGCATGATTGAGAAGCTTGGCCTCCACCAGCTTCAGGTCTGCATGGCTAAGACTCCATACTCCTTCTCAGACCAGCCAAGACTGCTGGGAGCCCCCGAGGGCTTCACTATGGGTGTCCGCGATATTACGCTGTCGCTGGGCGCAGGCTTCGCTGTAGTCATCACCGGCAATATCGTTACAATGCCTGGACTCCCGGCCCAACCAGCGGCAGAAGGTATTCAGGTGGACCTGGACGGTGTCATTAACGGTTTAGAGTAACTAGGGTTATATAAATTCACAGGCTTAAGCCCCCGTATTTCTGCGACTGATGCAGAGGTAAGGGGGCTTTGCTGCGTCTGCGTTGAAGGTTCCCTGCTCCTTCCTGCTGTACAGCAGACATAATGTACCCGTTCCGGGGAAAACTAATACAGCTGCAGGATGGACCTGGAGGACTAAAATCCGCAAAAGTTGTGAACGTTGTGAGAAAAATCACAAAAAGGCTTGTAATGTGAGAAAAATCACAATATAATCAACTCATAAAGTGAAATAAATCACAACTATAGAGAAAATAAATGAATGCCCAAATTTGGAGGAGGAAGAAGCCATGAAAGTAGCAGTCATTGGATGTACCCATGCCGGAACCGCCGCAATTGTTAACACCGCCCAGCTCTATCCTGAAGCCGAGATTACAGTATATGAACGCAATGATAATATTTCTTTCCTGTCGTGCGGGATTGCGCTTTATGTAGGGGGAGTAATCAAGGACCCGCAGGGTCTGTTCTATTCCTCGCCGGAAAAGCTGGCTGAACTCGGCGTCAAGACGAACATGCGCCATGAAGTTATCCGGATCGATACGGACCGCAAAACCCTGCGTGCCCGCAATCTGGCGACAGGCCAGGAATTCGATGACTCCTATGACAAGCTGATCATGACCACCGGCTCATGGCCAATTGTTCCGAAGCTGGAAGGCATGGAGCTTGACGGTATCCTCCTGTCGAAGAATTACAGCCATTCCAACACCATCATCGAAAGAGCACAGCAGGTGGACAGAATCACTGTTGTCGGCGCCGGATATATCGGAGTCGAGCTGGTAGAAGCTTTTCAAATGAACGGCAAGCAGGTTACGCTGATCGATGGCGAGGATCGTATCCTGAGCAAATACCTGGATGAAGAATTTACTGCACCTATTCAAAAATCACTGGAGGATCACGGAATCACTCTGGCGCTTGGCGAGAAGGTCAGCTCGTTTGCAGGAGAGAACGGCAAAGTGACCAAGGTCATTACCAGCAAAGGCGAGCATGAGACAGACCTGGTTATCCTCTGCATCGGATTCCGTCCGAATACCGAGCTGTTAAAAGGCAAAGTGGATATGCTTCCTAACGGTGCAATTATTGTCAACGACTACATGCAGACCAGCCTTCCGGACATCTATGCTGCGGGTGACAGCTGCGCAATTCACTATAATCCGACCGGCAAAAATGCTTACATCCCCCTGGCAACCAACGCAGTGCGCATGGGTACGCTGGTAGCCCGGAATCTGGTGTCGCCGACCATTGCCTACATGGGCACACAGGGCACTTCGGGGATCAAAATTTATGAAGACAATATCGCCGGAACCGGGCTGACGGAAGATGCGGCCAAAGCGGAAGGCATGGATATTGAAAGTGTCCTGCTGACCGACAACTACCGTCCTGAATTTATGCCAACCTTTGAGCAGGTGCAGTTAAAGGTGGTATATGACCGCCCGACCCGCCGCATCCTCGGCGCTCAGATTATGTCCAAAATGGATCTGACGCAGTCGATCAATACCGTGTCGGTATGCATACAGAATAAAATGACAGTAGACCAGCTGGCATTTATCGATTTCTTCTTCCAGCCGCATTACAACAAACCATGGAATTTCCTGAATACCGCAGGTCTTCAGGCCTTGCCCGCAACAGTTCCCCATAAAGAAACTGTATCGGTCTAACCCTGCAGCCATCCCCATAACCGGAGCCGAATGAAGGCTCCGGTTTTTTGGTGCGCCCCGGCACAAATGTATTTTTTTGGCGGACTGGCCGCTTCCACTTGAATAAAAACATTCCGCATTGGATACTTTTGTGGTAAATTTGACATGTCAGTGAAAAGTTTCACTTAGTTTTTACATAAGTGATTTTTATCACGTAATTGTCTTAGTTGACACGCTACAATGGCATAAAGGAACAAATTTTAAGTATTAAAAGGGGATAGGAATCATGGCTTATAACAAACCGCAGGGGATTGCCGAAGTCACGGTGGAGAACGGAATTAAGAAGGCACACAATCCGCTCAGCACTGTACTTATTCTTGGCTTCTTGGGGGGAGCGTTTATCGCGCTCGGATTTTTGCTGGACATTCGCGTTATTGCAGGCGCACCGAAGGAATGGGGCTCCATTGCGAATTTTATCGGGGCTTCCGTGTTCCCGGTAGGTCTGATCATGGTGCTGCTGGCCGGAGGGGAACTGCTGACAGGCAATATGATGGCGGTGCCGCTGGCATTTATGTCCAAGAAGATTTCATTCTGGGAAATGCTTAAGAATCTGGTGCTGATTACCATCAGTAACTTCGCAGGCGCCTTGTTCGTCGCATATTTCTTCGGCCACATTGTCGGCCTCACCGCAGACGGCGTGTATCTGGACAAACTGGTGGATATGGCCGGACACAAGATCGATGCCACCTTTTTGCAGGCGTTTGTATCCGGTATCGGTTGTAACTGGCTCGTTGCTCTGGCCGTATGGCTCTCTTACGGAGCGGATAACTTCAGCGGTAAAATCCTCGGAATCTGGTTTCCGACCATGGCCTTTGTGGCCATCGGCTTCCAGCACGTTGTAGCCAACATGTTCCTTATCCCTGCTGCCATATTTGAAGGACATTTCACCTGGTCCCAGTACTTCAGCAATTTTGTCCCGGTTTGGCTCGGGAACCTCACAGGCGGTGCAATCTTCGTCGCATTCGCTTACTGGATGGCGTACCTGCGCAAAGCGCCGGCGGCTGTTCAACCGGTGGAAGGCATTTCTGCTGCCGGTGTAAAAAAACACGCATAACCTGCTGGCCTGCCCAGGTCTGGCGGCCCATCAGCACTCTCTGGAAATCTCCGGGGGGTGTTTTTATTTGTTGTTCCGGTCTACAACAAAATTCGCCGTGCATATCCGACTCGGGGGAACGAAATCGGGCTCACGGCGAATTCATAGGGAGTGTTTCATATGCTCTATTACCCAGGCATACTTGGAACGAATCAGTTTGTTCCCGCCTATTTTCTTTACGTGGAGCAAATGCGGTTATAGAATATACATATTCAAGCAACAAAGGAGGACTGCAGCCCATGAGTTACAGCGGAGATGGGGTTTTTCCGGCGGTATGCCCGCTGGATTGCCCCGACACATGCGGACTTCTAGTGCATAAGCAGAATGGCAAAATCATTAAGGTGGAGGGCAACCCCGAGCATCCGGTGACCAAAGGGGCGATCTGCAACAAGGTGCGGCATATGGCCGAACGGGTGCATCATCCCGAGCGGCTGCTGCAGCCCCTTCGCCGTACAGGGCCGAAGGGAAGCGGTTCTTTCACGCCGATCAGTTGGGAAGAGGCCATAGGCGAAATTGTCGGGCGTTTTAAGGAGCTGTCGGCGGATTACGGGCCGGAGAGCATCCTTCCCTACAGCTTCTACGGAAATATGGGGGTGCTCAGCGTTGACGGGATGGACCGGCGGTTTTTTAATGCGCTTGGTGCAAGCCGTTTGGAGCAGAGCATCTGCAACGCTGCCGGCAGCGCAGGCTGGAAATATACAATGGGCTTCAACGGCGGGACCAGCCCTGAGGATACGGTGAACGCCGACCTGATCATCGTCTGGGGCGGCAATATTGTCAGCACGAGCATGCATCAGGTTGTCTATGCCGAGCAGGCCCGCAAACGGGGGGCGAAGGTGGTTGTAATCGATGTGCACCGCAACCGCACGGCCCAGTGGGCGGACTGGTTCCTGCCGCTCTACCCCGGCACGGATACAGCGCTCGCGCTCGGGCTGATGCATATTCTGTTCCGTGACGGAATGACGGATGACGCTTTTCTTGAACGTTATACAACCGGCCATGAGGCATTACGCGGCCATGTGCTCGCCTACCCGCCCGAGCGGGTCGCGGAGATCACAGGCATTGCGGCAGCGGATATCGAGAAGCTGGCCAAGCTGTATGGGGAGGCCAAGGTTTCGCATATCCACATCGGCAACGGCCTCCAGCATCACGATAACGGCGGCATGAATGTGCGCACGATCGCCTGTCTTCCGGCACTTACCGGTGCATGGCTGAAGACCGGCGGCGGGGCGATCAAGGGGAACGGCGGCTATAGCTCCACGAATGACCGGGCGCTGACCCGTCCTGACCTGCGCCCGAACCGCCGGACACGCACGATCAATATGAACCGGATCGGTGAAGCGCTGGAGCTGAAGGAGCAGCCGGTGATGGGGATGTTCGTCTACTGCAGCAATCCTGTGGTGGTAGCGCCCGATGCGGAGCGGGTACGCAAGGGATTTGCCCGTGAGGATTTGTTCACGGTTGTGCATGATCTGTTCATGACCGACACGGCTCTCTATGCCGACATCGTGCTGCCGGCAACATCCACGTTTGAGAATGTGGATCTGTATACTTCCTACTGGCATCACTATATTCAGCTTCAGGAGCCTGTGCTGGATGCGCCCGGGGAATGCAAGAGCAATGTGGAGGTCTTCTCGCTGCTTGGCCAGGCGATGGGCTTTGATGCGGAGGCGTTCAGCGAGTCCCCATATGATATGATCCGTCAGGCGCTGGATTATCCGCGCAACCCTTATCTGAACGGGGTAACGCTGGAGCGGCTGACAGCCGAGCGGTTCGTGAAGCTCGATATGTCGCCGCAAGCGGATTATCTGGACAACCTGCCGACGCCCTCCGGCAAAATCGAGCTGTATTCAAAGGCTATGGAGCTGGCAGGACTGCCGCCACTGCCAACATACACTCCGCTGAAGGAAGGCTATGACGGTCAGCAGCGGCCGCAGCCGGGAACGGCGTACCCGCTGATGTTCGTTTCACCGCCGAACCATAATTTCCTGAATTCCACCTTCTCCAATGTGGAGAAGCACCAGCGGATGGAGAAGCGGCCGACACTGCAGATTCATCCCGAAGATGCTGCGGTGAGGGGAATCGGGGAAGGCGACGGGCTTACCGTATATAACGGCAGAGGCAGTATCGAGTTGTGGGCGATGGTAACGGACAAGATGCTGCCTGGCACTGTCATCAGTCAAGGTCTGTGGTGGGAAGGCAAAGGACATAAACAGAGAGTCAATGTGCTGACGCCGGACCGGCTGGCCGATATGGGAAACGGGGCGACTTTTTTCTCAACTACTGTAGAAGTGAAGCGTAGGGGAGAAGCACAGTCCAACGGAGAATCTGTTGGGTTTAAATGATGTGTTTTATTTGAGTGACGCGATAAAGCGTCAATTCATATGCTTGCCCTTGACCCTGTTTTAGGCTGATACTGGATGAATTAATGACTCATAGTTTACAGGGGATGAAAGACAAGATATGAAGTTTTTGCAAGCCTATCCTAAGGAAATCAAAGTATTTCTGATTGCCAGCTTGATTAACGCAACCGGCAGCGCGCTGATGTGGCCGCTCGTGACCATGTACGTATTCGATGAGCTGGGACGGAGTATGAAGGATGCCGGCCTCGTCCTGTTAATTCAGGCTCTGGGGGGATTGCCGGCCAGCTGCTGGGCGGTTCACTGTATCACAAGGTCGGTGTCAACCGGCTGATTGTAGGGGCCTTGGCCCTAACGGCCTTGTCCTTGTTCTCCATTCCGGCGGCAAGCAGCAACTGGCATTTATTTATCGTTTTAATGGGATTGTTTGGATTGTTCAATTCGCTGTCGCTGCCGGCGATCCAGGCATTTGTCGGATTCCGGTTTGCCGAGCAGCGTGCGGAGCTGTTTAACATCATCTATGTTTGCAATAATATAGGGGTAGCACTGGGAACTTCGCTGAGCGGATTTTTGGGCAATTATATGCTGAGCTTTGTGCTGAACGGTGTGACTTCGGCTGTGTTTGCCGTCTTTTTCTTTTTTTATCTGCGCAAAGTAGGGACAGCCTCACCTCACGAACAGACCCGGAAAAAGCAGCCGCAGCCCGCACAATCCGGCTGGAGGCTTATGGGCCAGATAAGGATCTATCTATTCATGTCTGTTGGTTCCATGTTTCTGCTGATCGGCAATTCTATCTGGAATACCGGCGTGTCGCCGTTTATTATCTCCGAAGGCTGGCCTAAGCAGACTTACGGGTTTCTGTGGACGCTGAACGGGATTCTGATCTTTGCCGCGCAGCCGCTGGTCAGTCTGATCAAACGCTGGTTTGCAGCAACCTCAACGGCGCAAATGACGGCCAGTGCCATGTTTTATTTGAGCGGTTATGCGGTGATTCTGCTCATGCCAAGCTATGCCGGCCTGTTTCTGGCGATGCTGCTGGCGACGCTGGGGGAGATGCTGATCTCCCCGGCAATGCCGTCATTTATTTCGGACCATGCAGACCGCAATGCGCCGTTCTATCTGGGGCTGAGCGGCGGCATCGGCGCAGTCGGCAGAGTGGTCGGGCCTTATCTGATGGGTGTCCAATTCGACAATGGAGGTCTTGCGCCGACGGGGTGGCTGGCTTGCGGGATGGCTGTGCTGTCGGTGGGGTTCTTTGGATTACATGCATACATGAACCGCACCGCCCGTACACTGGGACGAAATGCGGCATAAAATTGCAGCGGGAGGCATGCTGTTAAGGCAGCTGCGGTCTTCCGCGTGATTTGAGTAAGGCAAGGAGTGTAGAAGCAATGCCACAACTGAACTGGGATGCCTTAACGATCCGGCCCTCGGAAATCAGGGATGCCCGGGAGCTGATCGTACTTGATAATATGATCTGGACTGAGGATACATCACCCGGTCCGTTAATGTGGCGCTCACGGGAAGATTATCTAATGCATGCCCCTCCCGGTTCTCAGCTGGTCGCTCTGAAGGATGGTGAACTGTGCGGGTATGTCGGCTTTGGCTGTCCCAGCGGGATGGAGAGCAACCGTCATGTGTGTGAGGTCAACATCGCGGTTCACCCGAAGTTTCAGCGAATGGGCATCGGCGGACAGCTGATCGAAGCGATCAAAAGCCATGCGGCGGAGAACCGTATCCGCAAACTGCGGCTGCGTGTGCTGTCCTGCAACGGACCTGCGCTTGCATTCTACCGCAAATGCGGCTTTGTGGAAGAGGGCCGTCTGCGTGAGGAGTTTTTTCTTGGCGGGCGCTACGTAGATGAGGTATTTATGAGCTGCATGCTGACAGGAGGGAAAGAGGATGGAAGTCATCTCGCTTAATGTAGGCAAACCCAAGACCGTCGATTACCGGGGCAAGCCGCTGGAGACAGGCATCTACAAAATGCCGGCACCCGGTAAGGTGCAGCTTCATCTGGAAGGGTTCGACGGGGACGGTCAAGCGGACCTTGTGAACCACGGTGGCGCCGACAAGGCAGTGTGTGTATATCCCATTGAGCATTATCCCTTTTGGGAGCAATGGCTGGGCAAAAAACTGGAGTATTCAGCCTTCGGCGAGAATATCACAGCCAGCGGCCTGCTGGAGACGGAAGTGTGCATCGGAGATGTGTACGAGGTCGGCACAACACTGCTGCAGGTCAGCCAGCCGCGTTTTCCATGCTATAAGCTGGCGCAAAAACACGGCCCCGCCGATATGCCGGCCCAGGTGCTGAAAACCGGGTACAGCGGTTTCTATTTCCGTGTACTGCGCGAGGGTCAGATTGCCGCTGGCGACCCAATCATCAAGCAGGAAAGCGGCAAGGGAAGCTTTCCCATCAAGCAGGTGCTCTATCTGATGGAGCACGGACGCAAGGACCAGACGGGCTTGGCGGAGCTGGCCGCGCTTGAGACCTTGTCTGCCGACACCCGGGTGAAGTTTCAGGGTTGGCTGGATACGGCGGGGAGATAAGGGGTTCGGAGGGCTCGGACCTCCTGAGAGAATGGGTACCATTAGAAAGGGGCTCCCGGAAGAGTCGGGACCTCCCGGGTTAGCAAGGACTTCCCGAGTTAGCAAGGACCCCTGGGCTAGCAAGGACTTCCTGAGTTAGCAAGGACCTCCTGGGCTAGCAAGGGCCTCCCGAAACTTACAGGTAGGTATATCATACCTTTTTATAAGCGGCTATTGATGCCGAAAATGAACCGGAGCAGTGTTGGTGGTTCGTGGAATCATAGTAAATTGAATGCTGTGTGCAGTGAGAGTGCTGTTTGAGTGCAGGGGTAGTTTGGAATGCTATATGAGTGCTGTGTGAAGTGTGAGTGCTGCTGTGAGATACTGTCTGCCGCCGCTGAAGTTGCTTGCGCCAGGTCCCTTAAGATGGTAAGTGGATTTTCTACCACTAATTTGCCGATATTCGTGCCACAACAGAGATTTAGTGGGAATTTCTCCACTTAATTTCGGCAAATCCAGTGCTGGAAGGCCGATGGGTTCAGATTAGTGGTACTTTTTCCACTTAATGCTGGTGGAAGAGCTTAGAAACTTGGATTAGTGGTACTTTTTCCACTTAGTGTCTGGATTCATCTCGGCACACGGCCCCGTTCAAGGTAATTTCAAGTCTCCGTGGGGTACCTGCTGTTAAATAGTGCCAACTGCTGCTGGAGCTGCACGACGCGCAGAAGGATTCCATCTATATGTTAATTTGTGGTTAGGTAAGCAAAGCCCCGGAGGAATCATTCCTCCGGGGTTTTGACCGCTACAATTGGTTTCGGCAAGTGTGCTGCCTTGCATCTCAATGAGCTTGTACATACTGAAAGTGCGCTGCCTTCCGCCTTAACGGGCTTGCACTTTCTATAATGAAATCCGTTATGCTGCCGCGGCAAGCCCGCAGCCTGTACCTTCTCTGTATCAGTCTCCAGGCAGCAGCCTATTCTGCCCTCAGCGCCTATTAGCCAATTAGCCCAGGAGCTTCCACTCACTGCGCAGCAGCCCGTAGACAGCGTGATTCACGTAGCCGGACGGGAGCTTTTCTGCCTGACGGATCACACCTTCGAACACGAAGCCCAGGCGTTCAGGTATCGCCCGGCTCGTCCGGTTGCCGGTAGCGCAGCGGATCTCAACACGGTTCAGATCCATTTCAAGCAGTGCGTAGTCCACGAAGACCCGGCAGGCGCTGGTCATGTAGCCTTTACCCTCATAGCCTTCACCGAGCCAGTAACCTATGCCTACTGAGCGGTTGTGCCAGTCAATCTCGTGGTATCCGATGATGCCGGCCAGTTCTTCCCGGACCCATAGTCCGGCAGAGAAGCCGCCGTTTTCGCTGCCTTGTTTGACCGAATTTTTGATAAAAGTCTCCAAATGAGCCTGCTCCGTAACACCGTCCACCCAAGGCAGCCACTGTCTGAGCCGGGCGCGCGAGCGCTCCACCAGCGCAAACATAGGGCGTGCGTGCTCAGGCATTAACAGCTTCAGCTTAAGCTCTTCGTCAATGACATAATGAAACATGAGGCTGCCCCCCTCTGCGGTTCAAGGATTAACGTTTCTTCCATTCCAATGCGTAAATGTCGTCCTCCAGTGATTGCATCCGTTGGCCTACCAGCGTGCGGCAGTCGCCCAGCGCTCCGTTATAAATCACCGGTCCGAGCTCCTGCAGGAAAAATTCCAGCAGGTTGTCCGCCGCCAGATGGCCGATGCTCTCTCCCCGTTCGGCTTCGAAGTAGGCCCGGATATTCTCAGTAATAATCTCCCGCTGCTCTTTGGGCAGCTTGATTGGCTTCATGAATAAGTCCCCCCGTATAGCAATTATACAGATACATACACTATAATCCCCATGCTACTCCATAGCCGGGAAATAAGTCAAAACACCATGAACGAACCGGCCTGTGAACCTGGATTTTCGCGCCGTTTCTCTTGACTTTTATTGAACATTCCCCGCTTAACGGGTATATTAGTAGGAAACATGTTCATACAAGGAAGTAGTAATATTACAGAATGAAAGGTTGATAACTGTGGAGAACCGTGGAACACCCTCCAATTTCATCAAGAATGTCATTACCGAAGATCTGAGCTCGGGAAAAGTAAAGGAAGTGGTTACCCGCTTTCCACCGGAGCCTAACGGTTATTTACATATCGGTCATGCCAAAGCGATCTGGATTAACTTCACCCTGGCAGATGAATTCGGCGGCAAGACACACCTCAGATTCGACGATACCAATCCGCTCAAAGAGGATACGGAATATGTAAACTCTATACAGGAGGATGTAAAGTGGCTCGGCTATGAATGGGATGAGCTGCGGTTTGCTTCGGATTATTTTGGGGAAATGTACGAACGGGCAGAGCTGCTGATTCAAAAAGGAAAAGCGTACGTCGATGACCTGACGGCTGACCAAATCCGTGAACATCGCGGTACGCTGACCGAGCCGGGGTGAACAGCCCGTACCGGGAGCGCACCATCGAAGAGAATCTGGATCTGTTCCGCCGGATGCGTGCAGGAGAATTCAAGGATGGCGAAAAGGTGCTGCGCGCCAAAATCGACATGTCCTCCCCGAACATCAACCTGCGTGATCCGGTCATTTACCGGATTTCCCATTCCCATCATCATAATACGGGCGATGCTTGGTGCATCTATCCGATGTATGCTTTTGCTCATCCGCTTGAGGATGCCATTGAACACGTGACGCACTCGCTCTGTTCCCTGGAGTTCGAGGATCAGCGTCCGTTCTACGACTGGGTGGTAGCCGAATGTGAAATGCCGGCTTCGCCGCATCAATATGAATTCGGGCGCCTCAATCTCGCCCAGACGGTCACCAGCAAACGCAAGCTGAAGCTGCTCGTGGATGAAGGCCATGTCGATGGCTGGGATGATCCGCGCATGCCGACGATCTCCGGGCTTCGCCGCCGTGGATATACACCGGAAGCGATTCGCAGCTTCGTGCATGAGACGGGCATTTCCAAAAGCCAGGGGCTGGTGGACCTGCAGATGCTGGAGCATTTTATCCGTGAGGACCTTAAGCTGACGGTTCCCCGGACAATGTCGGTGCTGCGGCCGCTGAAGGTGGTCATCACCAACTATCCGGAAGGCCAGACTGAATGGTTCGAAATTGAGAATAATGTGGAGAATGAAGCGATGGGCACCCGCCAGATTCCATTTTCCCGGGAAATCTATATTGAACGCGACGACTTCATGGAGAACCCGCCGAACAAATATTTCCGTCTGTTCCCCGGCAATGAGGTGCGTCTGAAGAATGCCTATTTCATCAAGTGTACGGATTTCATCAAGGACGAGAACGGCGAGGTTGTGGAGCTTCATTGCACCTATGATCCGGAGACCAAAAGCGGCAGCGGCTTCACCGGCCGCAAGGTTAAGGGGACACTGCACTGGGTGGATGCCGGGCAGGCCGTACCGGCGGAATTCCGTCTCTATGAGCCGCTGATTTCCGCTGAGGAAGCTGACCAGGAGGCTGAGGTCGAAGGCATGGAGCCTGCCGCCGATAAGCCCGAGCCTAGCTTTCTGGACCAGTTGAATCCGAAATCAATCGAGATTCTGCATGGTTTTGTGGAACCGGGACTGAAGGACAGCGTGCCGCAGGACAAGTTCCAGTTCTTCCGCCATGGATACTTCAACGTGGACAGCAGATACTCCACACCGGGGCATCCGGTGTTCAATCTCATTGTTTCGCTAAAAAGCTCATTCCAGCCTGCCAAATAAGGCTGAAGCTTCTGAATGCAACCAGGGGCTGTCCGAAGTCATCGTATGACGGGGCAGCCTCTTTGCGCGGGACGAACCTCAAAGGTAAAAATACCTTTGAATGGGCTGCCGAGGCCGCCGGGCCTCTTTTATCAGCGGCACCAGCCGCAGATGTATCTGCCGGTGCACGCGGCATTGGACCCGAAGCAGCGATTCTCCACTCATGGGAGAATCGCTGCTTTGCACTTTACTATAGGCTTTTCTTTATAGGGTGCTTCGAGCATCAACGGTTCAGCTCAATTTCATTCCAGTCTTCTTCCAGATGCCCGTCCTGAGGGTGATAGCCGCCACGGTTGGCCAGCAGCCGCATGGCGGCGAACCCCAGAGTTCCGATCAGCGATAGAAAGACACCGGACTGGTACATGTTCTGCGCGCCGAGATACTGGTACAGCCAGCCGCCGAGAACGCCGCCCATAATCCCTGAAATCCCGCTCCAGGTCAGGGTATACAGCGCTTGTCCCGAGGAACGGTAAGGCTTTGGAACCAGCAGCATAGTCAGCCGGGTGCCGACATAGAAGAACCCGCCGAACGTAACGCAATGCAGAATTTGAATAAAAGCCACCTGCAGCGGAGTTGTCGCATCGGCCATCAGCCACCAGCGCAAGACAAATAGCGCGCTGACCAGTGCGAGCCAGCCGAGCAGCACCGGAATGCTGCGTTTCAGGTAACGGTCGCACAGGATAAGAACAGCCACCTCCAGAATCGAGGAGAGAAACACCGCCAGACCGATCATGGTCTTGCTGCCCCCAAGCTCTGTAATGTACAGGGAGACGAAGGTATTGTTCATTGTATTGGGAATCGAAACCAGAATCCCGAAAAAAATAAAGCTCAGAAAAAACGGATGATAAAAGATCTGGCGGAAGCCCTTGAATGGCAGCGGCGCAATGCCGATGGAATGGTCAAGCCTGGGCAGGGCAATCAGCGAGATCATGGCTGCGCAGAGCAGCGCGGCAAAAAGATAGGAAAGCACCGATACACCGGCCCACTCAATCACAGGTCCGGCCAGGATGGCGGTAAAAGCCCAGCCCAGCGATCCCCACAGCCGGAAAGAGCTGAAGCGGTGCCTGGTACCGTCAATGTAGCTCAGGATCATGGTGTTGCTCTCGGCAAACAGCGGACCCTGAAAGAAATAAAAAAACAATATGGAGACATAGATCATTTCATATGTATTTGCCTGGAATACGACCTGGGATAATACCAGCGTGCCTGTGAGCATCAGCAGGACAATCCGCCGGATATTCTGATACCGGTCGGTCCAGATGCCCCAGAAGGGATTGGCAATAATGGACACAAGCGCCCCAACCGACATTAAGCTTCCGATCTCCAGCTTGTTCATTCCCACTTCCTGCAGATAAAGGGGAAAGAAGCTGGAGAAGAGAACGACTGTTCCATACAAGAAGAAGTTGAACCACTTCAATGAGGTGAAGGAAAACTGCTTATCAAGGTTCTCCCGCAAAATTGGGCACTCCTTTCCTGCTATGTGCCTTGCATGTATTCATGGCAGCATTAAAGCGGCTGCTTCTATCACTGTAACACTTGTTGAAAAGGGATACAAACCAACTTTTGATTACATTTCCAGCTGCCCAATGATTTCTGCTGCGGGCATGGCGTTTTCCTGCCTGAATGGGGTCTGTCCGGTAAGCGGGTTATATCCGAAGAAGCTGCCCTTACCTTGCTACACAATCAGCGCTAAAAGCTAAAAGACAGCAGCGCAGGGATTCCCCTCCATGGGAGAATCGCTGCGCTGCTGCTTATGACGGGCTGCGGATTAATTCATTATTCCGTTATCTTGCCCAAAACCTCCAATTTGAATTTCCATTATGAAATCGTAAATCTCTCAAAGTCCGCATAGCCTTGATCTTCATCCGGCGTCAGGGACAGGGCAAATAAGCCAACCTTGGCTTCAACCCATTGTCTGTTTTGTTACATAGGAAATTACGATGACCGCCTTTTGTGGATAAAATAGGCATGAGGTTGGGGAGCAGCAGGTGCGAATACAGCGAATTCACTCAAACGGGTGGAAACCAGCCGGATTCGATAGCTTTTATCCAACGAACGCTTGCGAAGAAGCAGGTGAGCAGTTCTAGTTGGAAAAAGGGAGCTTATTTCTCCCAAAAATCAACAATTGCGAGGTTTAGGTGGAAAAAGGAAACTTAATTGGGCCATATTACTTAGTCAGGGGTGAAATGAGCTGAATTAGTTAACCTTTTTCCACTTAACCTGCGGACAACAGGGTGTCTGGGCAAATTAGTTAACCTTTTTCCACTTGGATTTGTCCAAGGATTCAAAAAAGGCTTCTTCAGGCAACGCTAAACTGAAATCTATCCAGTCAAGGAGGGCATAGCCGGTTAGTTCTTGTTCTGCTGCAAAGGTCCGCGGTTGTTCTCCCGCTGTGAAGTCTGATACGATAACTTCAGAATGCTGTAAATATGAGAGCCTGGAGGGGAGAAGATGCCTCAGTTTTCGGGGATTTTGCTGTCGGGGGGATATTCCAGACGTATGGGGCGCGATAAGGCGCTGCTCGATCTCGGCGGCAGACCGGTCATTGCCCGCCTGGCGGATGAGCTGTCCAAGGTGGCTGCAGGCCCGGTCATAGCCTGCGGGGAGCAGGAGCGGGAGGAATACCGGTTTTTGGGGCTGACCCAGGTGCCGGACCTTTATCCGGGCTGCGGCCCGCTGGCCGGGCTTCATGCGGCGCTGCTCCAATCGCCCACGGAATGGAGCGTAGTGGCTGCCTGTGATCTGCCGTTTGCTTCGGCGGAATTTATGCGGTATATGATGAGTTCGGCTGCGGAGCCCGGCCGGGATCTGGTGCGCAATTATAGCGGGGGCAGCCTGCAGATAGACGCTGCGGTTCCAGAGTCCATCACCGGCCGTGTCCAGCCCCTGCTGGGGCTCTACCATAAACGGGTGCTGCCGGTTCTGGAAGAAGCGCTGCACGGGCGGCGGTTCAGAGTCATGGAATGCCTGGACGCTCTGGAGGTGCTCTATATTCCGGAAGCAGGCTTCACGGCCAGTCCGTCAGAGCCGTCACCTTTATACAACATGAACACACCGGCGGATTATGCAGCGGCCCTGAAGCTGGTTTCCACACCGGCGGATGATTCCTCTGTTTAATTCCAGTTTACATTGCCGGGTTACAGTAGATTTAAGGCGGAAGGGGACCACAGACGTCCTTGAAATTGATCCGCTGGAAAAGGGGAACATCCATGAATAATAAACAATCTGACAAGAAGCAGGGGGCGTCCTTGAAGTCTTTTTTGAAGCTCCTGCACAGTACCAAGCCTTCCTATGGGCTATTGGCGTTTGCTGTTGCGCTTAGTATGATATCGACCCTGGTGGGTCTTGTGATTCCCATGTTCACCAAGAATCTGGTCGACGGCTTCTCCCTGGCTTCGGTCAGCAAGCTGCAGATTGCCGGGATTGCCGGTGCTTTTATTGCCCAGACGATTGCCGGAGGAATCTCGATCTACCTGCTGAATTATGTCGGACAGAAGACTGTAGCGGGACTGCGGGACCGGTTGTGGCGTAAATTTCTCGTACTGCCGGTAGCTTACTACAACGACAACCGCACCGGAGAGAGTGTCAGCCGGATGACGAACGACACAGGGATTATCAAAACCCTGATTTCAGAACATTTAGCCAGCCTGTTCACCGGGGTGATCTCCATCGTCGGCTCGATTGCCGTGCTGCTCTATCTGAACTGGCAAATGACGCTGGTGCTGTTCACCGTACTCCCGTTGTCCGCGCTGATTCTGGTGCCGCTGGGCCGGCAGATGTACAAAATCTCCAAGGGTACGCAGGACGAAACCGCATCCTTCACCGCTACGCTCAGCGGCGTCTTGTCCGAGATCCGGCTGGTGAAATCCTCCGGCGCAGAACAGAAGGAATATGAAGCCGGACGCACCGGAATCATGAACCTGTTATCCTTCGGCATCCGTGAGGGCAAAATCAGCGCCATGATCAGTCCGCTGGTCTCCTTCGTATTCATGATGCTGCTGGTGGTCGTCATCGGCTACGGCGGAATGCAGGTGTCTTCCGGCGCGCTGACGGCTGGGGAACTGGTCGCGTTCATCCTGTATTTGATTCAGATCGTGATGCCGCTGACCCAGCTGACCCAGTTCTTCACCCAGATTCAAAAGGCCAAAGGCGCTTCCGAACGGATCATAGAGACCCTTGCGGCCGATGAGGAAATCTACGAGGGAGTGGAGGAAGCCAAGGGTGCGGAAGAGCCTATTGTGATCGATGATTTAAGCTTTGGCTACACAACAGGCGACCCGGTGCTCAGCAGAGTAAGCTTCTCCATGCTGCCGGGACAGGTAACGGCGATTGTCGGACCGAGCGGCGGCGGCAAAACGACGCTTTTCTCGCTGCTGGAACGGTTCTATGAACCACAGAGCGGGGTGATTAAGCTGGGAGCGAAGCCGGTATCTACCTTCTCTCTGCGTTCCTGGCGCAAGCTGATCGGCTATGTTTCCCAGGAAAGCCCGCTGCTCTCCGGCACGATTGCCGACAATCTCGCTTATGGCCTGAACCGGGAGGTTGGCGTGGAGGAACTGCGCCGTGCTGCGGCGATGGCTTATGCCGACGGCTTCATCAGCGAGCTTCCGCACGGCTATGATACCGATGTCGGTGAACGCGGAGTGAAGCTGTCCGGCGGACAGCGCCAGCGGATCGCCATTGCCCGGGCGCTGCTGCGTGATCCGAAGATTCTAATGCTCGACGAAGCGACCGCAAGCCTTGACAGCCAGTCGGAGGCAGTGGTGCAGAAAGCCCTGTCCAACCTGATGAAGGGACGGACGACGATTGTCATTGCGCACCGGCTGGCGACAGTTGTAAATGCGGATCAGATTATCTTTATGGAGAAGGGCCGGATTACCGGCAGGGGAACACATGAAGAACTGCTGCGGGAGCATGAGCTGTACCGGGAGTTTGCCGAACAGCAGCTGCAATTGAATTCACCGGTGCTTTCCGGCGGAGGTGAAGAGAAGGGGGAGGCGAAGAATGGCCAGAATCCTGGTAGTGGACGACGATCCGCACATCCGCGAATTGGTGGAAGTCTTTTTGAGAGCTGAAGGCATGGAGGAAGTATTTGGTGCTTCGGATGGCATCGAGGCGCTGCGGCTGCTTGAGGATAATGGAGTCGACCTTGCAGTCATTGATGTCATGATGCCGAATATGGATGGCTGGGAGCTGTGCAAGGAACTGCGCCGGAGCTATGATATTCCGATTCTGATGCTGACGGCCAAAGGCGAAACCTCGCAGATCGTCAAAGGCTTCGAGCTGGGCACCGACGATTATCTGGTCAAGCCGTTCGAGCCTCCGGTGCTGATCGCCAGGGTCAAAGCCCTGCTGAAGCGGTACCAGATTTCTGCTGCACAGAGCGTCAATGTCGGCGGTTTGCGCATGAACCGCAAAACCTATGAGGTGACCGCAGACCAGGGAAGCATTACGCTGCCGCTGAAGGAGTTCGAGCTGCTGTTCAAGCTGGCCAGCTATCCGGGGCAAACGCTGACCCGCGACCGGCTGATTGAAGAGGTCTGGGGATATGATTTTGAAGGAAATGAACGTACGCTGGATGTGCATGTGGGACGTTTGCGTGACCGTTTTCCCCAGGAGGACTATGGTTTTGCCATCCGTACGGTCCGGGGTCTGGGCTACCGCCTGGAGGTGGGTAAATAGATGGGCAGAAGCAGAGCCGGAGAGATTGTGAAAAGGGTCATGGGGATAACCATAGTCATTGCAGGCTTCTATCTTTCCTGGAACGGCGGGTATTTCGGGCTAAAGCTGCTCGAGAAACATTTTAACTGGTCCCTTACGCCCTATAAGTCCCAATTGCTGACGATGATGCTGCAGTTTCTCATTCTGTTCCTGCTGGCCGGGATCGCGGGGCTGATCGGACATATGAGAGGAGGTGAACGGGCCTTCTATATCCCCATCATTACAGCGATGCGGCAAATCTCCAAGGGGAACTTCAAGGTCGAGCTGGAGAACGACCGGCGCTACGGGCAATTTGGCAGTATCGTCGAAGGCATCAACGAAATGGCCAGCGAGCTGAGCCGGATGGAAACGATGCGCCAGGACTTTATCTCCAACGTCTCGCATGAGATTCAGTCCCCGCTCACCTCGATTCGCGGCTTCGCCCGCGCCCTGAGGGATGAAGGGCTGAGTGCGGAGAGCAGGGCTCATTATCTCGATATTATTGAGGCAGAGGGCAGCCGCCTCTCCGGCCTCAGCGACAATCTGCTGAAGCTGTCGGCGCTGGAGGCGGAGAGCTTTCCGTTCGAGCGCACAGCCTACCGGCTGGATAAGCAGCTCCAGGAGATGATTCTGGCCTGTGAGCCGCAGTGGCTGGGCAAGAATATCGACGTCGAGGCTGAACTGGAGGAGGTAACTGTCCAAGCGGTAAAAGACCTGCTGAGTCAGGTATGGACCAACCTGCTGCATAACAGCATCAAATTCACTCCCCAGGGCGGGATGATTACGGTCCGTCTGCGGACCCTGGATAACCGGGTGGAAGCCGAAATCAAGGATAACGGCATCGGGATTGCCGAGGACGACCTGCCCCGCATCTTCGAGCGTTTCTATAAGGTGGACAAAGCCAGAAGTACCAGCGGAGGCGGCAGCGGGCTTGGCTTGTCGCTGGTCAAAAAAATCGTGGACATCCATGAAGGCAGCATAACCATCACAAGCCGCCCCGGGGAAGGGACGGCTTGTGTAGTGGTTTTGCCTATGCAGCCTTAGATAAATCCGCCATTCACGCGCAGTGTCTGGCCGGTGATCCATCCCGATTGTTCTGCAGCGAGGAAGCTGACCACTCCGGCAATATCCTCCGGCTGGCCCAGGCGCCCGAAGGCATTGGTCTTCTTCAGCCCCTCAAGCTGAGCTTCGGACTTGCCCTCCAGGAACAGGTCGGTAGCAACAGGACCGGGAGCAACCGCGTTGATGGTGATGCCTTTGCAGCCGAACTCCTTGGCGAGCTGGCGGGTGAACTGCTCCACGGCACCTTTGGTACCGGCATAAATACTGTAAGCCGGGAACATCTGCCCATTGACCGAAGTAGAGAAGTTAATGATGCGCCCACCCTGTTCCAGGTGAAAGAAGGCCTGCTGGCAGGAGAAGTAGGTTCCTTTGACGTTAATCGCAACCTGCTTGTCGAACTGTTCTTCGGTGGCTTCTCCAATCAGGCTGTTGACCATAATTCCCGCGTTGTTGACTACAATATCGATTTTTCCGAACAATGCCTTGGTATCCTTGTACAGCTGCTCAATCTGTGCAGGCTTGCTGATGTCGGCCTGAAGCGCAGCAGCGCTTCCTCCTTGGGATCGAATGCCCTGGACCACCTCTTCCGCCTGTTTCGGGCTGCTTGAATAGTTAATGACTACCGAAGCTCCCTCTTGCGCTAATCTCTCCGCGACACTCCGACCAATACCCCTCGATGACCCGGTAACTATGGCAACCTTACCTTGCAGGGATTGACTCATTTGATATACCTCCTGAAATGTTATGGATTTTTACTATTGATTTGAAGCGGCAAGCCCCTGTTCCAGAAGCAGCCAGAGCTGATCGAACTCCTGCTGGATGCTGGCGCTCTGCCATTCGTGGGCATGAGCCGGATGATGAAATCTTGAGGTCGCATGAAAAAGCGAACGGGCAAGCGACCTGGTCTCTGCACTCTGTGCAATCCGCTTCTGTTGAATTCCTCTGTCAATCAGAATGCCCATCTGCTCCATAATCCGCTGGATATGCACCTCAATCAACTCAGCAGCTTCCATGGTAACGTCCGTGTACATCTTGAACATTTCACGATCCTGTTCGGCATAGTGACGCTTCAGCTCAATCAGCCGGGCAATATATACCTTTAGCTGCGCCAGAGCGTTGTCTGCCGGGGCCTTCACAATCTGTTCCAGCGGGACAACGATCTGCTCTTCCAGCCAGCGCTCCGTTACCGCCTCCCTCAGAGCGGCTTTGCTGGGAAAATGGCGGTAAAGCGTGCCATGGCTGACACCCAGGAGCTTGGCCACATCGGTTACCGAGGTCTTGTCAGGCCCGAATCGGCGCAGTGTCTGCTCGGCGGCATCCATAATTTCTGTTTTACTCAAAAAGGAGCTTGATTTGCTCACGGGTTCGACCTCCTCTGTGTACACAGCATATCACTAGAACAACCAAATGACAAATATTATTTTTTGTCATTTGATTATGAGGAGATTACATAATGCTCAAGAACGATGACCAGAAATCCCTGAAGGATATTCTGTTGGATAGCTGGGGAAAAGGAAACTTAATTGGGGGATATAATAACACATATAGTGAATTTAGTCGGCAGCCCGGTTCAGGAACCGGGCCGCTGGAGCTTGCGGATCAGTCCGGCCAATATGGGGAGGCCGGTTTCCAGTTCGGCAGGCGAGGCGTAGACGTAGGACAGCCGCAGATGGCGGCTGTCGCCCCGGTCGTACAGATCGCCTGTGTTCAGCAGCAGCCCGGCCTTATGGGCCGCGCGGAATAGCGTCCGCAGCGGCACCGGCTTGTCCAGGGCCAGCCAGATGTAGAAGCCGCCTGCCGGAACGTTCCATGCAGCCAGTCCGGCAAAATGGCGCTGCAGCAGCGCAAGCGCAGCATCCCGCCGCTGCCGCAGTCTGGCCCGCAGGCGCTGCAGATGCTCTTCATGATACCCGCCCTCCAGCCAACGGGCGGCTGCAAGCTGCGAGAGCGAGCTTGCCCCGTAGTCGGTCTGCATCTTAATGTCGGCCAGCCGCCGCACGACAGGCTCCGGGCCAACGATCCAGCCGATACGCAGCCCCGGACTGGCGGATTTCGACAGTGTGCCGAGATGCAGCACTCTGCCTTCGCGGTCGAGCGCCTTCAGCGGGAGGGGAGGCGGCGTGTCGAGCCAGAGCTCCTGATAGGCTCCATCCTCCAGGATGGGCAGGCCAAGCTCACCGGTCACATCCATAAGCTTTTGCCGCCGCTGGGCGTCCATCAGAATTCCCGTCGGATTATGGAACGACGGGATGCTGTACAGCATAGCCGCCTTGGTCCGGCGGGCTTCCCGGGCCAGCCGGTCCGTCAGCAGCCCATGCTCATCCATGGGCAGGCCGCTGAACTTCACTCCGGCGGATTGGAAGGCATGAATGGAATAGAGATAGGAGGGCTTTTCCAGCAGAATGGTAGAGCCGCGCGGCAAAAGGCCAACCGCTATCAGCTGCAGGCCCTGGAGCGCTCCAGAGGTAATCAGAATGGAGTCCGGATCAGCCTGTACGCCGTTCTTCGCCAGCTCGGAGCTTACTGCTCTCCGCAGTCCCGGGCTGCCGAGGGGCTCTTCATAGGAGAGCGGTGGCAGCGTCTGCCTGGAGAGCTCGGCCAGCACACGGGTCATGGCCTCACCGGGCAGCAGCCCGGGCGACGGCTCTCCTGTCCCTAGACGGATCAGCCCCTGCTCATATTCCAGGCGGTTGATGTCCTGCACCGTAGGCAGGTTGGGATAGTGGACGCCCTCTTCGACATAAGAATTCCAGCTTCCGGCAGGCTGGACCGGCAATATATCCATCCCTGCGCCGTTACCGGATGTATCCACCCGGTCACCATACGAACCCGCTCGGCCACCGGACGTAGCCGTTTCGTCACCGTATGAGGCCGCTCGGCTATCGGACGCAGCCGTCCCGTCTCGGTACGAAACCGTCCCGCCTGCTGCGGCGGCCCGTAAATCGGCCACCCGGGTCCCGCCGCCCCGCCTGCCCTCGATGAGCCCCATCGCCGACAGTTCTCCCAGCGCAGTTACCACTGTGCTGCGGTTCACACCCAGCTGGCGGCACAGCTGGCGCTGAGGGGCTAGCCGCATTCCCGGCGGCCAAGCGCCACTTCTGATTTTGTCCATAAAATAATTGGAAATTTGCCTGTGCAGCGGCAGCGCTGATGCCGGGTCCGGTGTCCATGATCTGCCCGGTACCTGTTCCTTTTGATGTCGGTTGGTCAAAATGCCAACTCCTTTATGAAGGTCTTTTGTTAAGAACAGCGAGGCCGGATCTGGCAGGAGTTCTTTTATCTGGAGTATACCACCTTTGGCCTGTGCTCATTAGTTTGGTTGGGTGGCAATTGGAGAATTTGGCTGGTTACGAGCTCTGCCGTTGCGGTGTAAGATCAGTCATGCGGCGATAGCGTTCAAATCTGGTCCCGCTGTTCACCAAATTCAATCGTCCGCAAGCATACTGAGAGGAGCAGACGAATGCTGGAAGCTATTGTGCATGGAATCTTATTGGCCTTTGGGCTTATTTTGCCGCTGGGCGTACAGAATATATTTGTTTTTAACCAAGGGGCGCTTCAGCCCCGGTTCCGCAGAGTGGTGCCTGTAGTTCTTACGGCGGCTGTATGTGATACGCTGCTGATTGCTGCGGCTGTCGGTGGAATTTCGCTCGTGCTGCTCTCCGTGGAATGGGTAACGCCCATCGTGTACGGTGCGGGAATCCTATTTCTGTGCATCATGGGCTGGAAAATATGGAACGCAGCACCGGGAGAGGGGGACGGGGAGGCGCGGGTACTCTCGCTAAAAGGCCAGGTAGGCTATGCCCTTTCTGTGTCTCTGCTGAACCCGCATGCGCTGCTGGATACAGTGGGTGTCATCGGCACTAATTCTCTGCAGTATACCGGTGATGAACGCTGGGCGTTTGCGGCTGCGGCGGCGGGGATCTCCTGGATGTGGTTTTTGAGCCTTGCGGCAGCCGGCCGGGTGCTGGGCAGATTGGATTCCTCCGGCAGGGTGATCCGGCTGCTGAACACAGTTTCAGCGCTGCTGATTTGGGGCATTGCGTTGTACATGGGAGTACAGCTCTGGCGGTCATTTTGACGTGTATCTCCTTGTTTCATAAGGAAATGGCAACCCTATTGCCTAAATTTTAAAATAATTTGCCGTGTTCACTTTTTAGACTAATCTAGTATATTGACCATTGGAATATTATCACATAGGATTACAGTTATACAGGCAACAACCTATTTTCTGGGATTCAAAAGGAGGTGATTCCTTGGAGTCTACAGCCACGATTCGAGATCAGCTAGCGGATTATTTATCTGAACAGGGCATGTCCATTAATCAGTTCGCAGACAGATGCGGCATTAATTCCGGGACACTCAGCCGGATTGTGAAAGGCAATCAGCCGATAGCCATGAGTCACCTGGAGTTATTGACCAAGGGTATGGGGAAGGGGGAAGATCACTTTTTCAGCTTGTATGTAGATGAGTGCTTCTATTATTCGGCACCCACCTGGCGGCGGCTGCGGCCGTTTATGATCCGCTGTGCCGAGCTTGGGCGCATGGATTGTATCGAACGCATGGTGCAAATTCTGCTTGATAATCTGAACAATGTGCCTACGCTGTTTGAGGTGGCTGAAGGATTATTCAAGCAAGGGCAGTGGCAGGCGGCAGCATTGTTATACGAGAATGTGAGCGCCAGCGAGAAATACCAGTATTCCGAACGTCTAGCCATGTGTCAGTACCGCTTGTTCCGCATTGCGCTTGGTGACGACCAGAGCGAGAACCTGCGGGCGGCGACGCTGTTCGAACCTTATGTGCCCCGGTTGGATGAGGCGGATCAGTTGGATGCTTTGAGGCACCTACTGCATGTCTACTGTTCACTGCATCAGTGGTGCGAGGTCGCTAAACTGGCCCAGGAGATGCTTCAACTTGCTTCGATTCTCTACGAAATGAAGGATAATTTTAATCGCACAAACAGTAATGATAAAACACCAGAAAAGCCCATTTATTTCTATATTCTATACGCGCATCTGCTTCGCTCAAGCGCATATGTAGAACTGGGAGACTACAAGAAGGCCTTGGACCTTATTCCGCTTTATACAAATGGAAATTGGATACGAGAAGATAACGAAGAAGTGCAGCGAATCTTAGCTCAATTCCAGGACTGGGGAAAAGCAAATACTTATCTGTACCGCCTATTGGATGGACAGATTGAAGTATTGGATGATTATGTTGAATACATCTCAATACATAAAGGTGAGATTTTCACTGCTATATATTATATTATTAAATCGGCGAACAAATATAATTGGAATATCGACCAGATTCTTGTCCGTTTTTCTGATTACATTCCTTATCGAATCCACCATTCCGAGTTTGGCGAATACAACCAACAAATTATGACTGATCAATATGCCAGATTTCTCGCCGAATTGGCGGCCTATTACTTACATAATAAACGAAGAGAAGGCATTCGTTTTATACTACATAGTTTGGAGTGTTCCTCCAAAATTAACAACGATGATATTGTAATTAATTGTGTCGATTTATTCGAACAATATCGATATTTGGCATCACTAGAAGAAAAGGAACGATACAAAACTAAGATTAGAGAGGTGCGTGTTGAGAATGAGAAAAAAGCTCATAATATGGTTAGCCTCATTTAGTTTTGCTTTTTTAATAGCTATACCCGTATTAAGTATTGAACATAACACACTCCAGACAATGCAATTGATTCAACCCATGGTACATGGAGTAGGTGGAGGCTGATTATTTATAGCTTCTTTAGACGTATAGTATGGACTAATCTATAGAGCCACAAGGCGTTCCTGTAAAACAGGCACGTCTTTTTTATTTCATTCCTTTACTACGGTAAATTATTAGGGCGCTGTAACCATGATAACACTTCACAATTTTACATAATTATCTAAAATATTGCATGAGGAGACGAAAACTGATATGAATATGCTGTATTCATTAGAATTCGTATTGATTGGGCAAGACGTAAACTTCATCAGATGCAAATGCAGTATGGTGGTTTCAGCCACCCAAGGTACTCAGACAATCGGTAGAACTGGACAAGTTGCTGAACAATTACAGTAATATTCATATGAATCAGAGACGCGCACCCGCTTAAGTGGAATTTTTCACTATGTAAAAAATAGGCTTTCAAATAAAGGATATAGTGTCCTGATTATAAGTACGAATAAAGGTGGTATGGACTTGGAGCATACAGTCACAATTCGCGATGAACTATGGGCGTACTTAGCACAAGAGGATCTGTCAATTAACAGATTTGCTGCTCTCAGCGGTATTCATTCCGGAACACTGAGCCGGATCATGAAAGGCCGGCAGGCGATGGCTATGAGCCACTTGGAACGAATCACCCAGACTATGGGACTGGCAGAGGACTTTTTTTACAGTAAATATGTAAATGAATGTCTGTATGATTCAGCACCAACTTGGCGGCGGCTACGGCCTTTTATTCTGCGTTCTGCACAGCTTGAACGTCTGGATTGCATTGAGCAACTGATCCATGGTCTGCTGGACAATCTGGTCTATGCGCCACTGTTGTTTGATCTGGCGGAAGAACTCTTCCAGCAGGATAAGCATCAGGCTGCTGCAATTATATATGAGAATGTGGCTGCCAGTGAAAAGTATCAGCATTCGGAGCGGCTGGCGCTTTGCCAATATCGTTTGTTTGTCATGGCTTTGGGGGATGACCCTCAGCAGAACTTGATAGAGGCTACTCTATTTGAAAACTATGTGAATCGACTCGACGAGGCCCATCAGTTGGATGCATTAAAACAATTACTGCATGTATACTATTCTTTGCATCATTGGGAGAAGGCAGAGGAACTGGCCCAAGAATTATATCGTCTAGCCACTATTCAATACCAATTTCGCAGTCGGTCAGATCACAGAGATACGAGTCACGAAGTTTTAAAGAGACCGGTATATTATTATATTTTATACGCACAACTTATGCGCTCATGCACTTATGAGGAACGAGGAGATCACAAGACTGCTTTGAAGTTAGTTCCACTTTACACAGATGGGAGTTGGATACAGGAGAAAGGAGAGGAAGTTAACCAAATTGTAGCCCAATTTAAAGAGTGGGGGACGGCTAATACTTATTTAAATCGCTTGATGGATGGACAACAGGAAGCATTGGAGGAGTATGTGGAATTTGTTTCGACAAGAGAGAAAGAGATTTTTGCAGCTTTGTTCAGAATCGTGCAGACGGCCAACCGCTATCATTGGGATGTTGACCACATTCTGCAACGTTTTTCTGCATACATACCTTACCGGAGGCACTTCATACGGGATAAGCAGATCAATGATGATCACCACGCCCGGTTCCGCAGCGAACTGGCTACCTATTATTTAGCCCGCAGGCGCTTTGGGGCCAAAGAAATCGCCATGCGCAGCGTGGATCTTTCTGCTGAAGTCGATCATGACCGCAACGTGATTAAAGGTACGATATCGGTGGATTTTGAGATCAATATAGCAAGCACCTAGGGGACTGGACTTAATGCCAAGTAAGCTGAAGGCAGCTTAATGCGGACAGGAGAAGCGTTATTTTGCAAAAACAGGTCACTTTTATGGCTATGCGGACTCAGAATCCGTTAATTGGTTTATCGTGGGTGGTTTTGGGCTGTATTTCTTGAAATAAGGTTTTCTGAGTCCGGAATGTGCGGGGGCAAGCAATCTATGGTGTTAGGTACGCACAAGTGAGCAACCCGGATAATCGTGTTACATCAAAATAAACGGCAGCGCGATCCGATAAGGATGGCCCTGCCGTTTATTTAAAAATATAAGGATTTATAGGTTTTCGTGACCGCCTAACCCCCGATTTGCGACATGCGCCGCACGGTCGGGGTATGACTCTGCGCTTTACGCTCCAGGGCGAGCGCCATTTCGTGGTTATGCGGCTTGTTGCCCAAGGCTTGGCGGAATAAGGCCTGCACGGCTGCGGGATCGCTGGTCAGAGGACGTACATTGTATTCATCCGCCCAGTAGAGGCAGGCCTTGATGTGCCCGTCTGCCGTTAGGCGCAGCCGGTTGCAATTGTCGCAGAAATGCTCGCTTACGGGATGGATCAGCCCGAAGGTTCCGCGCGCACCGACCACCCGCCGGTTCTGAGAAGGGCCGTTGCCGGATGGCATGTCCGCTTCTTCCGTGGCCCAGCCTGCTTCATGGCAGGCTTCAACTACGGTTTCGAGCGGCAGATACGTCTGGCGCCAGGCATCGCTTGCGCTGCCAATGGGCATATATTCAATGAACCGCACATTCAGCGGGCTGTTCAGGGTCAGCGAGATGAAGTCCTTGATCTCATCATCGTTGATGCCCTTCATGAGCACAACATTGAGCTTGATCGGGGAGAGGCCCGCCGCCTCAGCGGCTTCAATTCCCTTCAGCACTTTGGCGACTTCCCCGCCGCGGGTGATCATGGCAAAACGGTCCTGGCGCAGGGAATCGAGGCTGATGTTCACCCGTGACAGGCCCGCCTGCTTGAGCAGGGCGGCTTTGGCGGGAAGCATCAGGCCGTTGGTGGTAAGGGAGATGTCCTCAATACCCGGGATGGCGGCAATCATGGAGACAAGCTTGTCCAAATCCTTGCGTACCAGGGGCTCTCCTCCGGTCAGACGGATTTTGCTCAGCCCCAGAGGGGCGAGCGCCTCCACAACAGCGGTAATTTCTTCATAGCTCATAATCTCGTCCTGGGGCTGGAATTGCATTCCTTCCGCAGGCATACAATAAATGCAGCGCAGGTTGCAGCGGTCTGTAACCGATATGCGCATGTAATCATGCAGTCGTCCAAAAGGGTCCGTCAAGGGTTCCATGTTGTGCTCCCTTCAGCATGTATTTATTTTAAATTTTAAAGATTGTTGACAGCCGCGTCAATGCGATAGTTGTGGCAGTGTGCACGTAACGAGATGGAAAGGGGGTGAACACAGGCTGTAAAGGATAGAAACAAGACAACCTAAATAATATGTGATGAAACCGAAATGGCAAAGGCCAATTTTGACAGAAGTGCGACAATTTCGGGGAATGGTCATAGAATGCTCACCGAAAGCGCTTCACATTTCCGATATAATCTAGGTGCGGAAGTATTATCAGTTTATATTCCACTCACTTTTGCGAAGAGCACAGCTTTGATTAGACCGGATAACGCCCGCCTTGCAAGAGACAAGCGATAAGCGCCCGGCAAACCAATAGGGAGGATTTGCAAAATGACTATACCTACTGTTCCATCGCTCGTCGTGCCGGAGGCATTCAGCCGTTGGTTGGATAGCCGGGGATTAATATATCAATTATTAGTGGATTTTTATGGGCGCAAGCCTAGTCTGTCGCTGGTCGCCCAGTGGATTCGCAACCGCCAGCTTGGTGTCGCAGCGGAGATGACGGAAGGCGGACGTGAGCTGAAACGGTACCTTTGCAGCCAGGAGCCTTCAGCGCTCCCGCAGATCTGCGAGCGGGAGAACCGTGAATACATGCGCCTGATGAATGAGCGTGCAGCCAGCACTATTGTGGCACGTGAAGCAGCCGAGCTGGGCCGTGAGGAAGAATTCTGCAACGTGCTCTCCGATGTGTATGCTTCGGCGGGAATTGTCTTCAAGAAATGCGGCGGTGAAGCCGATGATCATATTTCCATAGAGCTGGAATTCATGGCAGTAATGCATGAGCGGATGCTGTACAACAGCTTCTCCATCCGCAGTGCGATGGAACTGCTGGAGATTCAGGAGCGTTTCCTGGAAGAGCATCTGCTGAAATGGACACCGCAGTTCTGCGAGCGGCTGAATGCCGCAACGGATAGTCCGCTCTATCTTGGACTCAGCCATATGCTGGAGGAATTCCTGCCGCAGGATCTGCAGATGCTGCGCGCCTGGAAGACTTCGCTGGAGAGCAGCGCGGCTACAATGGCCTAAAGGGAGCTGGGCTGGGAATTATCTAGCGTGAGCGATTGAAATACAGGATCAGCATGTTATAATAGAGCCAGAACAAGCGTAAAATAAAGAGAACCGTGCGCTAACACGGTTCTCCGGTGCAATAGCCGCTTTTAAGGGCGGTGGCTTTCGGAAAAATAGTCAAGAGATAGACCGTTTCCTTTGGACAGGGCGGTCTATTTCTTTTTGAGGTAGTTAAGCAGTGCTATGATGAACATGCCGAACATGAACATCAGGGACAACGCCTGATAGACCTCCATGGCCTCACCTCCCTTCAGGGAGCTTAGCCGACCGCCCATATAAGCCTTTCCATTGCTTGTGTGATTATACCATGAATATTCATAGGTAGGATATAACATTTCTCCAAAAACAAGGCACCCTTCCACATAAGGAAGAGCACCTTGTTTTTTATTATTTCAATTGGTCATCAAGCCTTATTCATACACTTTTTTGCTGCGGAATTTCATCAGGAACTCATACACTACCGGCACAACAACCAGGGTCAGCAGGGTGGAACTGACCAGACCGCCGATTACTGTTACACCGAGGCCCTTGGAGATGATGCCGGCGCTGTTTTCGAGGCCGGATACGAGCGGCAGCAATGCGCCGATGGTCGCCAGTGCGGTCATCAGGATCGGACGCAAGCGGGTGGCTCCGGCTTCAAGCAAGGCTTGGCGTGTAGACATCCCTTCTTTTTCCTTGTGGATTACACGGTCGATCAAGACAATGGCATTGGTGACGACGATCCCGATCAGCATCAGTGCGCCCATGAGCGCCGAGACGTTGAGGGTTTCTCCGGCCAGCAGCAGGGCAACCAGTGCACCGATAACGGTGAACGGCAGGGAGAACAGGATCGCGAACGGGGCCAGACCGCCGCCGAAGGTAACTACAAGCACGAAGTACACGATGGCAATGGCAGCCGCCATGGCAATTCCAAGCTGTCCGAACGTATCGTTAATCTGCTCGGTTACACCGCCGAAGGTGACGGTTACGCCATCCGGCAGATCGAGCGCGTCGATTTTTTCCTTGACGCTGTTCGAAGCACTGTTCACGTCACTCGAGATAATCTCAGCGGTGACATCAACCTTCATTTTACCATCTTCGCGGGTAATGGAGTCCGGCGAAGTCCCGTTCTCAATCTTGGCTACCTCGCCAATCGGCACCGTAATGCCCAGCGGGGAGGTCAGCGTAGCCTTTTCCATTTCCTGAATGCTGTTGTACGTGTCCTTGTCAGTTTCAATGTAGACATTATAGTTTTTACCGTCCATCGCCACCTCAGTCAGCACTGGACGGGTACCGGCAGGACTAAGCTTCATGGCAATTTGTCCGGCGGTAAGGCCGAGGGAACTAAGCTTCGCCTGATCGGCAACGATGGTGTATTGATCGTAGGCTTCGGAGAGGCTGGTCTTTCCATCCTTGAAGTTGCCGGTGTCCGCCTGCACAATGCCGGCAATTTCGTCGGCTACCGGCTTAAGCTGATCCAGACTGTCGCCAAAAATGTTCACGGTCAGCGTATTGCCGCCAAGACCTCCGCCTGACATGCCGGACATATCGCCCCAGACCCCATCCGGTACCTCTTTGGTCAGACCTTCAATCAGGTTTTCTTTGACGGTATCAAAATCCGGAGTATCACTGTCATAGGTCACATAGAACAGCCCGGAATTGCCGGAGCCCATACCGAACGGACCGCTGCCGCCGATGGAATACTGCATGTTATCCAAATGCTTTTGAGCCAGAATGTATTTCTCGGCTTTCAGGCCTTGCTCCTTCACATCTTCCAGCGTTTGTCCGGCTTTTGGAGAGAAGGTGAGCATTACGTTTTTCTCTTCCTGGGAAGGCATGAAGCTCACACCGATCGGTTTGATCAGGAACAAGCTGCCCACCAGCAGAAGCACGGCTACCCCGAAGGTAATCAGCTTATGGGAGAGGGACCAGTCCAGAATTTTCTGATAGCCGGCAGCCATTCTGCCAGGCTTTTCGCTGTGGCTGTTCTTGCCTTTCTTCAGGCCGTTGCGGAACAGCGTGTGAGCGAGTGCGGGCACCAGGGTAATAGCTACTATCAGTGAAGCCAGCAGAGCGAATACCATCGTGAGGGCAAAAGGCAGGAACAGCTCGCCCACCATACCGCTGACAAAAGCGAGCGGCAGGAACACAGCGATGGTAACGATTGTGGAGGACATGATCGGCACGAACATTTCACGTGTTGCCGCGCTGATCAGCTCCCGGCCCCGCAGCTTCTCACCGGATAGACTCAGGCGCCGGTAGATGTTCTCAATGACGACAATCGAGTCATCGACGACACGCCCAATGGCGACGGTCATTGCTCCCAGGGTCATCATATTCAGGGTAATGTCCATCTGGCGCAGGCAGAGAACTGCAATCAGCAGCGACAATGGAATAGAGATGATGGAAATAATCGTAGAGCGGATATTCCGCAGGAAGAGCAGAATGATCAGCACGGCGAACAGGGCGCCAAAGGCAGCCTTGGACAGCATGGTGTTTACGGAATCTTCAATCGGCTTTCCTTGGTCCAGCAGAACCGTAAGGTCCATCGATTTGTATTGCTTCTTCAGTTCATCCGTCTTGTCCTTGACGCCGTTAACCACATCTACTGTGTTGGCATCATTGGCTTTTACGATCTGAATCCCGATGGATTCCTTGCCGTTGGTGCGGGAAATGGACTCCGATTTCCCTGTAACCTCGATATTGGCCAGCTCTCCCAGCTTGACGGTCGGCAGTCCGGTCATAGCTGCTCCGCCGGCTGCATTGCCAGCGGCATTACCGGTTGCGTCCGTTGCTCCGGCTCCGCCGGCTGCACCTGTACCTGCAGGTGTGCCTGCACTTGCCGGGGCTCCGCCAGCTGCACCCGCACCTGCTGCGCCGGAGGGCACAACAGGGATGCTGAGGTTTTTCAGATCATCAACGGTCGTGACATTGCCATCCACTACAACGGCTTTCTGCGACTCCTCCATTGTGAAGAGTCCAAGCGGCACGCGCAGGGAAGAGCCTTGGACGATTCCTTTAATGGTATCCTCGGTCAGCCCGTACTGTTTCAGCTTATCCTGGTTGAACTTCAGCGTGACTTCTTTGACATATTGTCCGGCAATCTGCACGGAGGCTACACCTTCGATATCTTCCAGAGCCGGACGGATATCATTCTCGGCGATGCGGGTCAGGCTCTCCAGATCGGAGGAACTGTTGTCGGACAAACTGAGTGAAATCACCGGCAGGGAGCTCAGGCTGAACCGTGAAATCTGCGGTTTCTGCACATTATCCGGCAGAGCAACTTCATTCAGCGCCTCGCGCACGGCTGCCGTAGCATTATCCAGATTTGTGCCATAATCAAATTCAATGGTGATGCTTGAGGCGTTTTCGAGCGAGTTCGAGGTCAATGTCTTCACGCCGTCCACATTGCGGAGCTTCTGCTCCAGCGGCTTGCTGACATCGTTCACCACGCCCTCAGGTGCAGCCCCCGGGTAAATGGTTGTGATACTGAGATAAGGGATGCTGATATTAGGCAGTGTTTCCTGCTTCATGGTCAGGCCGCTGTACAGACCGGCGAACACAATAATAATGGTCAGAAGCCAAATCGCGAATTTGTTTCTGAGCGAAAAGTTAATGAGGCTTTTCATAAGTTACGTTTCTGCTCCTCTCGGGCCTTCCGTAGGGAACGCCTCCAGTATAAAATCTGCATGTACTGCCTATCCGTCTTTCTCTCTCTGCTGCCGCTATATGCCGGGTTCATGAAAACCGCATACACCCTGCATGTGAAACGAACATAGTTTCTTCAGATCCTCCAGCTGCGGATGAACCGCAGGATAGCTCTGGAGGTTGCCAATCATCCCCAGGATAATCGCCTTGCGCGGATGAGGCATGAGAATTTCGCTTTCCAGAATGGCTATCGATTCCAGGGCATCCTCTGTACTGTGCGGGTCTGCCCCGGAGCCGGCATGCAACCGTTCCTTCATTTCTTTGAGGAGCTGCAAAGGATTACGGTGGCTGCCGGCTTCATAATTCTCCATCCAGCTCTCCAGGGCTATGGAGGAGAACAGGGGGCCGGCCGGCCGGCGTGCAGACCTGCTACCACGATGTCCAATACATCCACCAGATGGTTGGCAAGACGCGGAATGGAAACGAAAGACTCGTGGTTGAACAGCAAAAAAATATAGGAATGAATCATTCCATGCCCGAGCAGGAACAATTCTCCTGTATAAGGCAGGACCTCCTTTCCATATAGGGTTTCCAGCTTATTCTGGCTCCACTTCAGCAATGGACCATTAATCTTGCGCAGCCAATCGGGCGCATCTGTCATTCCTTTTCCGGCCAGCTCCTGAAATTGCCGCTGGAAAAACTCGCGCAGCTCGTACACATGGTGAAGCAGAATCTCAATCTGGTTGCGCAGCTTCTCGCGCGGCGTTCTTGAGCTGTTCTGTTCTTCCTGCTGCAAGGGATCGCGGATCATGCGAAAGCAATATATATAAATGCTGCGCTCCAGCTCCTCCTTGGATTTGAATACCAGATAGAGACTGCCCTTGGATATCCCGCATAACTCGGCAATCTCCTGCATGGAAGTGGAGGACGAGCCTTTCACAGCGAATAGCTGCATGGCTGTTTTGATAATTTGCTCCTTTTTATTCGTAGTTTTATCAGCTGCCAAAGAAAGCGACTCCTCTCTGACCCGGGAGTTCTGTAATTGACTCCTTAGTCGAACCGATTATAGTATAGAACGGGAGCCATTTCAAATGTAGCTACGTTGAAGGCGGCCAAGAGGTTACATTATTGTTGAAATTACTGTTTTGCAGCGGATACTGGCTAGGAAGAAATAGATTCTTCATGTAATATATAAATGTGTCATTTTCGTGATGAAAGGCAGAAAGAGAAGGTAGGTTATCTATGAGAAGAGGATTGCAAGCTATAGTCATTATTGCAGCTTTATTGGCATTTTATTACTTTGGCTTCGGCTTGTTGGGCAGCACCGTCGGGACCATTGTCAGTGTTTTCTCTACATTGACTGTCATTTCCATTGGCCTCGGTATTTTTATGGAGAACCGTAATCCCTCCACTACGATGTCATGGATTCTGCTGCTGGCCTTGATTCCGGTGGTGGGACTCATTCTTTATTTCCTGTTCGGACAAAATGTGTTCAAACGGCGCAAATATGATAAAAAAGCTCAACGTGACCAGATGGCCTATGAGCGGATTGAGAATGATGCCTTGCGCATGCATCAGGACTGGTCGATCTTTGACACCACCCGGCAGAAGCTGCTGGGCTTGTCGCAGAGGCTGGCACGAACCCCGATTTCATTCAATTCCGAGACGCGCATCCTGACCAATGGTGAGGAAACGTTCGGCACACTGCTGCTGGAGCTGCGTCAGGCGCAGCACCATATCCATATGGAATATTATATTTTTCGGGCCGATCATATCGGGACCCGCATTCAGCAGATTCTGATTGAAAAAGCCCGTGCGGGCGTTGCCGTCAGATTTATGTATGACGCGGTAGGAAGCATTCAGCTGTCCCGCGCCTTTCTGAAGGAATTAAGCGATGCCGGAGTTCAGGTGGCGGCCTACGGCAATTCCACTTCTTTTTCTCCAGCCGGGTCAACTACCGCAACCACCGCAAAATCGTCGTGATTGACGGAGATGTCGGCTTCATGGGCGGGCTGAATGTTGGTGATGAATATCTCAGCCGCAGCAAGACCTACGGATTCTGGCGCGATACCCATATGCTGCTCCGGGGTGAAGCGGTGCGGACGATGCAGATTATTTTCCTGCAGGACTGGATGCACACGACAGGCGAAAAAATTCTCGAGCAGGACTATCTCTCCCCGCAGCTGCGGTTCACGAATGGCGACGGGGCAGTACAGATTATCGCCAGCGGGCCGGATAACGAGCGCCGTGCGCTGAAAAATATTTTCTTCTCAATGATCACCTCGGCGGAAAAGTCGGTATGGATCGCCACTCCATACTTTATCCCGGATGAAGATATCTTAACGGCGCTGCGGGTAGCCGCGATGTCCGGGCTGGATGTGCGGCTGCTGTTCCCGGCCAAACCGGATAAATGGCTTCCTTTTCTGGCCTCACACTCCTATTTCCCGGCGCTGCTGGAATCCGGTGTGAAGATCTATGAGTATGAGAAGGGCTTCATTCACTCCAAGCTGCTGATCACCGATGGTGAAATTGCAACCATAGGCACAGCGAACATGGACATGCGCAGCTTCCATTTGAACTTTGAGGTCAATGCGCTGCTGCTGCAGACGGAAAGTGTCTCCCGGATTGTGGCCGACTTTGAGCGCGACCTGCTGTCAACCCGCCAGATTGTGCATGAGACGTTTATGAACAAACGGCTGCTGGAGCGGGTGCTGGAATCGGCGGCAAGGCTGATGTCTCCACTGCTGTAGTAAGACCTGAGCTGTGAGGGGCATACGGCTGCCAATCGTGCATCTCCAGATGCGCGCCCGCTATTAGAAAAGACCGTCAGACCCTGCTGGGTGCAGGTGTCTAGCGGTCTTTTGCATTGGTGAGGAAGATATGGCTTGTGTTGAAATCATTACCTCTTGGATCAAATTTCTTGTAACCGATTCGATCTTTTAGGATGTATACTCTAAAGAAAATTTAATCTGTCCTGAAAAGCGAGGCGAAGCCCATTTATAAGAAAAGCCTGTTTGTTAAGCTGCTGGTCTGGATGCTGCTTGTTACGACGATTCCCTTTATTTTGTCTAATATTATTTCCTACAGGTCGAGCTACCAGTCTCTTCAGAATCAAGCCATTGATTTAAACCGCGGTACGCTGCTGATCGGTATGGAGAATATGAAAAAGTATCTGCAGGAGTTAAATCTGTTATCGGTGTCATGGTATTCCGAAGAGGGCATGGATGCCTTCAGCAGGAAAAATACGGATGTTTACGAGCGCTTTACCTTTATCCAGAGAAATCTGTCCGAATTATACAGCCGGCGCCATGAAATCAAAATCGTCAACTTCTACGGGGCAGATGCCGAGCAGCAATACGAGACGGATGATTCCATTTCATATGATGCTCTGGGCACCGTTCTCCCGTCCGCAGATACGCGCCAGTGGGACAGGTTGCCCGGCTATGAAGTCCGGCAGCTTGGGGGCGAGCGGCTTCTGGCTGTCCATAAAAAGCTGATTGATTATCCCAAACCCGCTTTGCTGGGACTGCTGTCCATTTATGTTTCTTTGGATGAAATTGAAAGTTTAAACCAGCTGCTGTTCGATCCTTCTCTCGAAACCATGTTTATGTATATCAATACAGACAACCAGCTGCTGTATACCTCATCGGCTTCACTGCCTAGTCAAACGTTGACCGGCGAGAACATTGCCGCGGATAACAATACAGCCAAGCAGGGCTATTGGTTCGGAGAATGGGAAGGAAAACAAGGTGTATATGTATATGCAAGCGATCATTATCTGAATCTTCCCCTGACGATCATCAAATTTATTCCATCAACCGCCATGAACGAGTCGGCCAGACAGACGTTGAGCCGGCCGATTGCGATTCAGCTGGTCGCCCTGGCCTGCATCGTGATATTAGCCTTTGTTCTTTCCTATTCCACCATCGTGCCGATAAAGCGTCTTGTGCGGAGTATTTCCTATGTGGAGCTCGGGATTTTTGATATTGCCCCCACCGGCACCCGCCAGGATGAGCTTGGCATTTTGGAGCGCCGGTTTGAACTGATGGTTCATAATTTGAAACGGTTAATTATCAACGAGTATCATCAGAAGCTGGAAGTTTCGACGGCGAGGATTAAAATGCTTCAGGCGCAAATCAATCCCCATTTTCTATATAATGCGCTGCAGTCCATTTCAACAGAGGCGATGCGGCATCAAGCGGAGGAGGTCAGCGACCGGATTACCGAGCTTGGGTTTATTTTGAGGTACAGCATGGATATGACCAAAGAGACCGTCCCGCTTGAGCAGGAGCTGAACCATATCGGGCATTATCTCTCCCTTCAGGAGAACCGGTTCAGAAAAAAGCTCACTTACCAGATTTCCTGCGACCCGGCCGCTCTTTCCGCCATTGTACCGAAAATGATTCTTCAGCCGATTGTAGAAAACAGCATTATTCATGGAATTGAAGACGGCACGGGCAAGGGGAGAATTGAAGTTGACATTACAAGGGACCCCAGGCTGGTGATAAGCATCAGTGATAATGGAAAAGGAATGAAGCCTGAGGAAATCGAATCGATGAAAGCGCGTTACGCCAAGCATAAGGTGCTGGAGCAGGATGAAGGCGGCATCGGCTTGATGAATGTTTTGCAGCGGCTGTGGCTTCAATTCGGCGAAGATTTCCAGTGGGATCTAACAAGCCTCCCGTACGAGAAAACGCAAATTCGGCTCATGATTCACTTAAAGGAGGAAGAAGGGCATGAAAGTATTGATTGTTGACGACGAGGAACATGTGAGAGAAGGGATCGAGTTTTCCATTACATGGGAAAAATTCGGCGTTAAAGAAAGGCTTTTGGCGGACAATGGGGTCGAGGCTCTTGATCTGATCAGGCTTCATCACCCGGCGGTTGTCTTCTGCGATATGAAAATGCCCGTAATGAACGGAATTGAGCTGCTTGAGAAAATTAGGGAAGAAAAATTTAATACTCAGGTCATTGTGATAAGTGGATACAGTGATTTCGAATTTACCCGGGCTGCGATCAAGGCCAATGGAATCGATTATATTCTCAAGCCCATTCGAAGAAAAGAATTGGAGGAAGCGATGCAAAGGGCAGTTGATGCCTGGAATAAACTGGAGGACGGGAAACAGGCGGAAGCCCGGCTTGGGGCTATTGCCCGGAAAGCGGATGCTTTGCTTGAAGAGGAAAAGCTTGTGATGTTGGCAAAAGGCGACCGTTCCTCTATAAACGTTGTCAAAAAAATGTTCGGAAGAATCGGGCTGCCGGAATCTTCCTTGAACATCGTGATGATTTTGCCAAAAAACAGGCTGGATATCGTAAGCAATCGTTTTATGATGGACGATCAACTGTTTTTCTTCGCCATAAACAATATTGTTTTGGATGCGATGGGTAAAGACAGGCCGTACTATCTGTGCAGATTGGACGAGTACCAGTGGATGCTTGTTACAGCAGTCCAAGGGAAGGATTTGGCTTTTTACCTGAACCGGGTGAGACGGGCATGGAAAGACACTCTCGGTCTGGAGGTACTGGCCGGTGAATGCAAACAGCTTTATGCGCTGGAGAATATCTCCGAGGGTGTGGGAGAGGCCAGAAAAGAACTGCTAAACAGCAATGTGTTCTCCGGCAGACCGGAGGCTCCGGATGATGCAGGAGCAGAAGAGGCCGGAATGAAGAACTATTTGCTTTTGCTGAAGAATGCCATTGAAACGGGGAACAAGCATCTGGTCTCCGAGATCGTGAGCTCATATGCGGACAGTTTATGCGCGGCGGGAGTGCTGCCATTGAAAGAACTGCAGCTGTGCTCGATGGAGGCGAATTTAATGCTTGGACGATTGATCGCCAAACAGAAGGAAACGCTCCCGATTCTCTATTTGCCTTTGTGGATCAGCGATCTCAATGAATGGAAAAAGATGCTCGTTCAGCAATTATGGATTTTGATGGAAAGCATGAGCAAACAGCCTTCCCCGGTTATGGAGGAATTGAAGAAATCCGCGACTATTTGCATGCGCATTTTGAGGAAGAGATTTCGTTAACCGTACTATCGGAGAAGTTTCATTTCAGCCCCCAATATATATCTAAGAAGTTCAAGGAGACCTGTCATTCCACCATTATTACCTATGTGACGGAGCTTCGGATCGGGAAAGCCAAAACGCTGCTCCGCAATACCCAGCTAAGCGTTTCGGAGATCGCCAGTCAGGTTGGCTATGCGGACGAAAATTATTTCAGCAAAGCTTTTAAAAAGCAGGTGGGCCTTTCTCCGCTTCTGTACCGGAAGAGCGATTAAAATATTACCTGCAGAGGCGAAGATTTTCCCTCCAAGCCGGAATTGAAAGCGGTTAATATTAAGCTGTTCAAACAAACCATTACTGCTTAAGGGGGAATACAGAATGAAAAAATGGTTATCAAGCCTCGCAATTATAACTCTAACCGGCACGCTGCTGGTTGGATGCGGCAATAATGCCTCGGAGAGCACCTCCACCGGGGAAGGCGAAAAAAACGACAAGATCACCTTGAAGCTGCTGCAGAACAAGCCGGAAATTGCGGATAAGCTGAAGCAGATGCTGGCCGATTACAACAAGTTGAATCCGAACGTTACCATTGAGCCTGAGGTTACTGCCGATGTGCCTACGCGGCTTAAAACCATGTTTGCTTCGGGCGATGAGCCCGACATCTTTACAATGAAGGGCTATGCGGACATGAAGAACTGGCAGGAAAAACTAGCCGATCTATCGGGCGAGCCGTGGATAGAGGATGTCCTGCCGGCTGCTCAGCCGGGCATGACCATTGACGGTAAAAAATACGGCTTCCCGCTCGCTATTGAAGGCTATGGATTTGTCTATAACAAGGAGCTGTTCGCGAAAGCGGGAATCGACAAGGTACCAACCACACTGACCGGGCTTAAAGAAGTGAACGAGAAGCTGAAGGCTGCAGGCATTACTTCGTATGCCGAGGCCTACCGGGAGAACTGGCCGCTCGGGCAGCACTTGCTCAGTCTTCCTTTCTCCTATGAACCCGACCCGGAAGGTTTTGCCAAGAAGCTGAACGAGGGAACGGCCCAAGTCAAAGACAGTCCATTTATGAAAGGATTCTTTGATGTTCTCGACATGACTGTTAACTACGGAAAAGGCCAGGATTCGCTTGGAATCAGCTATGATGCCGAGGTGGCGAGCTTTGCATCCGGCAAATCGGCCATGATGCAGCAGGGCGTATGGGTTCTCCAGCCGGTGATGAAGATCAATCCGAACATCCAGATGGGTATGTTCGCTATCCCGCTTACGGATAACCCGGAGGAAACCAAATTGCCTGTAAGCGTACCGAACTACTATGTCGTGAACAAAAACTCCAAGCACCTGGATGAAGTCAAGAAGTTTCTGGCATGGGTGCACGATAACGGACAAAAATATCTGGTGGAATCATTCCAGTTCACTCCGGCCTTCACCAGCATGAAAGCTAGTGCAGACCTGGGGCCTCTGGCTGAGGATATGGGCAAGTATGTAACAGAGAACAAGACGCTGCCTTGGGCGTTCGCCCTGTGGCCTAACGGGGGCATCCGGGAGCAATTTGTGAAGCCGCTGCAGCAGTATATCGCAGGTCAAATGACCAAAGAAGAGGCGCTTGAGGATTTGCAGAAATCCTGGACCGCTGCAGTAGATTAATAACGGCGTTTTTATACAGGAGGACAGCCACTGCGCGGAAACTGTTGTTATGGTTGCAGTGGCTTTCTTTTTCAAATCCATCACGAAAGAAGGGCGAACATGAAGCAAGTTCTTACCGGCAAGCTGCCGGGAGTCGCAGTGCGGCCAGCGATGAAGCAAACGAGTCTCCGCAAGCATTTGATCTACTTTGCATTTGTGTCCCCGGCGCTTTTGCTGTTCACACTCATCATTGTGTTTCCTTTTTTCAGAGCGATTCTTTTCTCGTTTCAGGATTGGGACGGGATCAGCAGCAATATCGAATGGGCCGGATGGGATAATTACATCACCCTTTTCCATGATAAAGCTTTCCTGAAATCGTTTCTCTTTACGCTGAAGTATGTAGCGGTCGGTACGATATTAGTTAATATTGCGGGTTTTTTCCTCGCCTTTGCCCTGAATTTCGCTCTGAAAAGCAAAAATATACTAAGAACGGTCTATTTCATGCCCCATGTCATCGGACCGCTGATTATCGGATTTATCTGGCAGTTTATCTTCACCCAGGTATTCCCGAATCTGGCCGATCTGACAGGCTGGGGAATATTCGAGAAGAGCTGGCTGGCCATGCCGAACTACGCCTTCTGGGCGCTGATTATCGTTAACGTATGGTACACCGCCGGATATTTGATGGTCATTTACATTGCGGCTCTCCAAGGGGTTTCACCCGATCTGCTGGAAGCGGCCGAGATTGACGGAGCCAACTCCTGGCAGAGACTCTGGTTCATGGTTCTTCCGCTGGTCCGGCCCGCGATCACGATTTGCCTGTTCCTGGCGATCACCAACGGCTTTAAGGTATTCGATCTGAACTTTGCACTCACGAAGGGCGGACCGTTTGGATCGACGGAGTCGCTTGCGCTGCAAATTTATCAGGATGCCTTCTCCAACAATCAATACACACTGGCTTCGACCAAAGCGATCGTATTTTTCGTCGTACTCGCTTCCATCACGCTTATCCAGGTATTTGTGATGAAACGCAAGGAGGTTGAAATGTAATGAAAGAGCGCTATAATGCCGGAAAATTTCTGCTTGAAATCGCCATGGCCGTTTTGGCCTTACTCTTTCTCGCCCCTCTGTATCTTGTGTTCATCAATGCGTTTAAGCGGTATGACGAGGTGTTAAGCTCCACGGCGTCCCTTCCCGAGTCTTTCGGGCTGAGCAATTTCATAACCGTATGGCAGCAGATTCATTTTCCAACCGCTTTTCTGAACTCCCTTATGATAACGGTCATCAGCGTGCTCGGCATTTTGCTGGTCAGCTCGGCTGCCGCCTATCAAATCGTCCGCCGTCCGGGCAAGCTCAGCAATATTATTTTTCTGACGATTCTGGCATCCATGGTCATCCCTTTTCAAACGATGATGATCCCTTTGCTGCAGGTCGCCAAAGATTTTCATTTAATCAACTCCTTGTACGGAATCATTATCATGTATCTCGGCTTCGGTATCCCGCTGGCGCTGTTCCTTTATCACGGCTTTATCAAGGGGATTCCCATTGAACTGGAAGAAGCGGCTACCATTGACGGCTGCAATACCTTCGGTGTATATTTCCGCATTCTCCTTCCTCTGCTTGCGCCGATTACGACCACGATTGCCATCCTGCACTCGTTGTGGATTTGGAACGATTTTCTCCTGCCGTATATTGTGCTGGGCCAGAAATCCAATCAGACGATTCCGCTCGCTTCCTATGTTTATTTCGGGGAGTATATGAACGAATGGCATTTGGCGCTGGCCGCATTGACTATGGCGGTCATTCCCGTCATCGCGTTCTTTTTACTGATGCAGAGATATATTATTCAAGGTATAACCGCAGGGGCTGTTAAAGGCTAGGCTGCGAATATTTAAAAGGGGTGTAGCCTGTATGAAGCACAGCTGGTGGAAGGAAGCCGTTATCTATCAGATTTATCCGCGAAGCTTTATGGACAGCGACGGGGACGGGGTCGGCGACCTGCAAGGCATTATCATGAAGCTTGATTATTTAAAAGAGCTGGGCATTGACGTGATCTGGCTGAGCCCGGTTTACCAATCTCCAAATGATGATAACGGTTATGATATTAGCAATTACCGGGAGATCATGAACGAATTCGGTACGATGGAAACGTTTGACCGCCTGCTCCTTGAAGCTCACAAGCGGAAAATCAAGATCATGATGGATCTGGTCGTCAATCATTCTTCGGATGAGCATCCATGGTTTGTAGAGGCCCGGTCCTCCAAAGACAGTCCGTACCGCAATTACTACATTTGGCGTCCGGCCAGGGAGGACGGTCATCTGCCGAACAACTGGGGCTCCCATTTTGGCGGCTCTGTATGGGAATATGAAGAAACAACCGGTGAGTATTTCCTGCACCTTTATTCGAAGAAACAACCGGATTTCAACTGGGAGAATCCCAGCCTTCGAAGGGAAGTATACGACATTATGACCTTCTGGCTGGATAAGGGTGTTGACGGCTTCCGGATGGATGTCATCAATATGATTTCGAAAGCAGAAGGTCTTCCGGACGGAGAAGTCTATGAAGGGTATGCATTCGGGGACGGTAATCCTTATTACAGCAACGGTCCGAAAATCCATGAGTACCTGCAGGAAATGAACCGGGAGGTTCTGTCAAAATACGATCTGATCACGGTTGGGGAGATGCCGAAAGTAGGCGTGGAGCAGGCCAAGCTGTATACAGGCTCGGACCGCGGTGAGTTAAACATGATTTTTCATTTCGAGCATGTTACTGTAGGCAACGGACAGTTCGGACGCTGGTCACCTGTGGAATGGAAGCTGACGGAACTAAAGAGGATCTTTAGCCGGTGGCAGTACGGCCTGAAGGAAGACGGCTGGAACAGCCTATACTGGAGTAATCACGACCAACCTCGCGCTGTTTCAAGGTTTGGCGACGATAGCAGCGAATACCGTGTGCTTTCCGCCAAAATGCTGGCCACCTGCTTGCATATGCTTCAGGGCACCCCTTATATATACCAGGGGAAGAGCTAGGGATGACCAATGTGGGATTCGCATCTGTATCCGATTACCGGGATATTCAGACAGTGAACGCTTACCGGGATTATGTGGAAGCAGGAACGCTGACGCATGAACAGATGATGGACGCCATCCATCAGCGCAGCCGGGATAACGGACGAACGCCCATGCAATGGTCGGATGCCGGGAATGCCGGATTCACAAGCGGAGTCCCGTGGATCGCCGTGAATCCGAACTATAAGGACATCAACGCAGAGCGTGCCATGAGCGATCCGGATTCCGTCTTTCACTACTACAAGAAGCTGATCCGGCTTCGCAAGGAGCATAAGATTATCGTCTATGGAGTCTTCGATATTCTCTTAGAGGAAGACGAACACATTTTTGCTTTTACGAGATCGCTCGGAACGGAAAGGCTGCTGGTGCTCTGCAATTTCTCGCGTGAGACCCTGCCAGTCAAGCTTCCTGAAGAATTTCAGGGTTCTGATAAGGATCTGCTTATCGGCAATTATCAGGTCCATTCCGCGACTGACCGTCCGGAGGATAGCGGCAGCCTGCAGCTTTTGCCTTATGAGGCCCGTGTTTACCGGGTTACCGTTTAACAAGAAATAGGACGTGAACCGAATCTTGGCCGCTGTGAGCGATCCTCCGTTTAGGCTAATGAATACAGCTGCTATTCTAATCCAATTTCGCCTGTTTCACAAAAGAGATCCGGTCCCCCGGAGAACCGCGCCCGGCGGAAATCGCCGCTTACGCGGTTCTATTTTTGTCTGCGCAAATATGCCGTGATAAGCAGCCGTAATGACATAACCGGGATGCGGATATGCTATAATGAAGCGTGCCGGCAGGCAATCAATACAATTTCAACTTAGCAGACTAGATAAGGTATCGGTATACATAGATCATTAGGAACGGGGGATGACAGCATGGGCCAGATACCGCAGGATGAGTCACCGCATAAAATATCAAAAACAACGGGCATCGCACCGCAAACGGCAAAACCTGCCGGGCATCAGTCCCTGCTGCCTTCATCCACGACGGGAGAACGCAAGATTGAGCATGTGAGGCTGTGCTTGAACGAGGAGGTCGGGGCCAGCGGCATTACAGCTGGCTTTGAGCATTACCGCTTCCGCCATAATGCGCTCCCCGAGCTGAATTACGATGACATTTCCCTGCGGACAGTCTTCCTGGGGCGTGAGCTGCGCACACCGCTGCTGATTAGCTCCATGACCGGCGGCAGTGCTGCTACCGGTGCTATTAATGCCAGGCTGGCGGAGGCCGCCGAGCGCCGGGGCTGGGCGCTCGGGGTAGGCTCTATCCGGGCGGCAGTCGAGCGGTCCGAGCTGGCGGCGACTTTCCGGGTCCGCGATAAGGCCCCGGGCATTCCTGTCATTGCCAATATCGGAGCGGTCCAGTTGTCTTACGGCTTTGGCGTGGAAGAATGCCGCCGGGCTGTAGAGATCGCGGGTGCGGATTGGCTGGTTCTGCATTTGAACGGGATTCAGGAGGTGTTTCAGCCCGAAGGAAATACCGGGTTTGCTGACTTGTTAACCCGGATCGAGCGCGTGTGCAGAGAGCTGGAAATTCCCGTCGGCGTCAAAGAGGTCGGCTGGGGCATTGATGGAGAAACGGCAATAAGGCTGTACGGTGCCGGGGTCGCCTTTGTCGATGTGGCGGGCGCTGGCGGCACCTCCTGGAGCCAAGTCGAGAAATTCCGCAGCGGCGATCCGGTCCGGCGGGCTGCGGCCGAGGCCTTCGCGGATTGGGGAATTCCCACCGCGGAGTGCATTGCAGAGGTGCGGGCGGCCTCGAAGCACGGTGCGCTGATCGGCAGCGGCGGGCTGCGGCACGGTGTGGATGCTGCGAAGGCACTGGCGCTCGGCGCGGATCTGGCCGGCTTCGGCCGGAATCTGCTGGGTCCGGCTGTAGCATCCGAGGACGCGCTGGATCAGGCGCTGGCCCAGGTGGAGCTGGAGCTGCGGACCGCGATGTTCGGCATCGGCGCCCCGGATCTGGCGGCACTCCGCGGGACTCACCGCCTGATTAGATGTTGACATGATTAGAGAATAATAAGGAATAAGGAAGGGCACAAAACCATGATTAGACTGGTCCAGATGGACGAAACCACATTTCAATTTTTTTTAAGCCAGTCCACCCGTGATTATGCGGAGGACAAAATCAAAGCCGGTTCCTGGGATGTCGAGACGGCTATGCAGCTGTCCCAAGATGAGATGACCCGATTTTTGCCTGAGGGGCTCAACACGGAAGGGGCTTATCTCTATTCTATAGTAGAGACGGAGTCCGATACTCAAGCCGGATATATCTGGTTCAACGTAAGCGAGGGACGCAACGGGCGTGAAGCTTTTATTTATGATTTTTATGTTTTTGAAGCGTTCCAGGGAAAAGGGTACGGCAAACAGACGCTGCTTGCGCTGGATGAGGAAGCCCGTAAGCTGAAGATAACCAGAATCGGCCTGCATGTATTCGGCCAGAACAACCGTGCTTTTGAGCTTTACAAAAAAGCGGGTTTTGCCGTCACCGATATCACCATGTCGAAGGATCTATAACCTGGAGAAAAGCGTAGAATTGAACGCTATCAAGTCTCCTTCTATTCTCGCTGAGAGAGAAGACGCCCCTTTGCAGGGGACGGCGGAGCCGCTGCAGGCTGCATCACGGGGCGGACTACAGCCCTTTATCTGACACATCCGCCGGACATCCGCTGTTGCTGGCGGTTTTGTTCTAATATATAATGGTTGAGATCAAGCCTGGAAATTATGCGGTGATCAATCCAACCGAAAATAGGAGTTGTCATATAAATGGCTTTGAAAGCAGGTATCGTAGGACTTCCCAACGTGGGGAAATCCACATTATTCAATGCAATTACGCAGGCGGGAGCAGAATCCGCCAACTATCCTTTTTGCACAATTGACCCGAACGTGGGTGTCGTGGAAGTACCGGATGAGCGCTTGGATAAGCTGACAGAGCTGGTGCAGCCGAACAAGACGGTTCCGACTGCCTTTGAATTCGTGGATATTGCCGGTCTGGTACGCGGGGCGAGCAAGGGTGAAGGCCTGGGCAACAAGTTCCTGGCGCATATCCGTGAAGTGGATGCGATTGTTCATGTGGTGCGCTGCTTCGTGGATGAGAACGTGACCCATGTCGATGGCAAAGTAAACCCGGTCAGTGACATTCAGACGATTAACCTGGAGCTGATTCTGGCCGATCTGGAGAGCCTGGAGAAGCGCATCGAACGCTCCCGCAAAAACATCAAGGGCGGCGACAAGAAATACGTCCAGGAAGTAGAAGTGCTTGAGCGCATCAAGGAAGCTCTGTACGAAGACAAACCTGCGCGCAGTGTAGAATTGACCGATGATGAACGTCTGATTGTGCGCGATCTTCATCTGCTGACCCTGAAGCCGGTGCTGTATGCGGCTAACGTAGGAGAAGATGAAGTGGCTGCTGCCGACGAGAACCCTTACGTTCAGCAGGTCCGTGAATTTGCTATTGCCGAGAATGCCGAAGTGGTGCCGATCAGCGCCAAGGTGGAAGCGGAGATTGCCGAACTGGAAGGCGAAGACAAAGCGATGTTCCTGGAAGAGCTGGGCCTGCAGGAATCCGGTCTGAACCGCCTGATCAAGGCCGCTTATAAGCTGCTGGGTCTCTACACTTACTTCACTGCAGGTGTGCAGGAGGTTCGCGCCTGGACCATCCGCAAGGGAACCAAAGCACCAGGTGCGGCCGGTGTCATTCATACGGACTTCGAACGCGGCTTCATTCGCGCGGAGGTCGTAGCTTATGACGATCTGCTGGCAGCCGGATCAATGAACGGTGCCAAGGAACGCGGACAGCTGCGTCTGGAAGGTAAGGAATATCTGGTGCAGGACGGCGATGTCATGCATTTCCGTTTCAACGTATAGGCCGTAACTGTCTAATCAAGGAATAACAGAAGTCATCTGCTTGTAGAAAACCTCTGCAACCGGATGACTTTTTTATCGTTTCGGAAATTATGATTACATTCCATTATGGATAAGATATTTATAAAATTGGGGATACGGATTTTTTGTTCAACTCGTCTCAAGAACGAATGTGGATTGAAACAACGGCAGAAATGCCGTTGTTCAGGAGCAGGAGGGTTGGTTGTGCGGAAATAACGGCAGAAATGCCGTTGTTCAGGAGCAGGAGGGTTGGTTGTGTGGAAATAACGGCAGAAATGCTGTTGTTGAGTAGGAGAAGGGTGAGTTGTGCGGAAATAACGGCAGAAATGCTGTTGTTGAAGTAACAAATGGTGGTTTGTTGAAACTATATAATGTGAAAAATAGCGGATGATGAAAACCGGATGATAAGTAAACAAAGAGGCTCGCTGCAGGTTGAAATGAGAGGTAAAAGTACCTTTGAATTGTGCGGAAGCAGGTGAAATGGGTTGAGAGGCGGTATAACTAACTAAGTCCGTTAGGCCTAACTTTAATGAGCAGCCTTATCACCCGCCAGGGTGATTTTGTCCTAATTATAACAAATAAAACTTTTGCTCCCGACTTCCATATTTATTTCCGGTCGAACTCCCGTGTTATGAATAACTTTTCTGCCGGATCACATCATAAGGAGTGGAGTTTCACCGGCACTAAAAATATACAGAGCTGTGCACAGGGTACTGTAGCCAATCGGCGGTTTCGGTGGTATAATATAAAGTCGTATATCTATTTTTATTGTACCAACAATTTAAAGTATTAATTTACAGTTTCCCATATTGAATCTGAAATTGAATCAGGAGAGGTGAATTCCCTTGTTGGACCGATTGCAATCCCTGGCGGACCGCTATGAGAAACTCAGTGAACTGCTTTGTGACCCGGATGTTGCAAGCGACAGTAAGAAACTGAGGGACTATTCCAAAGAACAATCCGATTTGCAGCCCGCCTTCGAGGCGTATGCCGAATATAAAAATGTAATGGAAGAGCTTGAAGCCGCTAAAATGATGCAGGGCGAAAAGCTTGATGATGAAATGAAAGAAATGGTCAAGATGGAGATTGAAGACCTGTCCTCGCGCCAGACTGCGCTGGAGGAGAAAATCCGTCTCCTGCTGCTGCCGAAGGACCCTAATGACGACAAAAACGTGATCGTGGAAATCCGCGGTGCAGCCGGTGGGGATGAGGCGGCATTGTTCGCATCAGATCTGTACCGGATGTACACCCGCTATGCGGATGCCCAGGGCTGGCGAGTAGAGCTGATGGATGTCAATACGAATGACCTCGGCGGCTTCAAAGAGGTTATCTTCATGATCAACGGACGTGGCGCGTACAGCAAAATGAAATTCGAAAGCGGCGCACACCGCGTGCAGCGTATCCCGACCACAGAATCCGGAGGGCGTATTCACACCTCAACTTCTACCGTATCAGTCATGCCGGAAGCGGAAGAGTTCGAAATTGAAATTCTTGATAAAGATATCCGCGTAGATACCTTCTGCTCCAGCGGAGCGGGCGGACAGTCGGTTAATACGACCAAATCCGCAGTTCGCGTGACTCACGTGCCTACCGGCATCGTGGCTACGTGTCAGGACGGTAAGTCTCAGAACTCTAACAAAGAGAAAGCCCTGCAGGTGCTCCGTGCCCGGATCTCGGATATGAAGCGCCAGGAAGAAGAAGCGAAATATGCCGGAGAACGCAAGAGCAAGGTCGGCACGGGTGACCGCAGTGAGCGTATCCGCACCTATAACTTCCCGCAGAGCCGTGTGACGGACCATCGTATCGGCCTTACGCTGCACCGTCTTGATCAGGTCATGAACGGTGATATTACGGAAATTATTTCGGCCTTGTCGATTGCAGAGCAGGCGGAATTGATGGAAAAAGGAGAATAATGCTTTGAATCACGACTCTTATGTCATGCCTGACGTGCAAAGCATCCGGGAAGCCTTTGCGGAGGCTTCTTCTTTTTTGGACAAATCCGGGTGCAATGAGCCGCAGCGCAGCAGCCAGCTTCTGCTGGAGCATGTGCTGGGTTTGTCCGGGGCGGCCTATTATATGGCGTTGGCTGATCCTTTTCCGCCAGAAGCGCGGCCGGCTTGGGAGGCCGGGGTTACCCGCCGGGCAGCCGGTGAGCCGGTGCAGTATATCATCGGCGAGCAGGAATTCTACGGGCGGGTGTTTGAGGTAACGCCCGATGTACTGATTCCCCGGCCCGAGACGGAGCTGCTCGTCGAGGCGATTCTGAAGTACGGCGCGGAGCTGTGGCCGGACGTTTTGGTTGCTGCGCCGGGTGGAGCGGCGCGTCCGCTGACCGCCGTCGACATCGGCGCCGGCAGCGGAGCGATCTCCGTCACGCTGGCGGCGGAAGCGCCGGCGTGGCGGGTCTGCGCCGGCGACATCTCGCCCGGCGCGCTGGCCGTGGCCGGGCGCAATGCGCAGCGGCACGGCACGGCAGTGGACCTGCGGCTCGGCGACCTGCTCGAGCCGTTTGCGGGGATGGAGACGGATATTCTCGTCTCCAACCCGCCGTATATTCCCGGCGGGGATATCGCCGGGCTGCAGCGCGAAGTGCGCGACCATGAGCCGCGCACCGCGCTGGATGGCGGCGATGACGGGCTGGACCCGTACCGCCGCATGATGGAGCAGCTGCCGCTGCTTCCGGCCCCCCGCGGCTGGTCGGCTTCGAACTCGGCCAAGGTCAGGCCGGGCAGGTAGCCGAGCTGCTGGGGGCAGCAGGCCATTGGAGCGAGATCGTCACCATTGACGATCTCGCGGGGATTCCCCGCCATGTGTTGGGCATAGCCCGCTAGGGAGGCGGCCAAGTGCTGTTAATTGCTGGCGGTGATTGCCCGTTAAGCGCGGTCAGTTAGCGCCGACAGAGACTGCCCGGACATAGTCGTGCAAGCTGGGTATGCCAGACAAACCGGGTACACCAGACAAGCCGGGTACGCCGGGTAAGCCAGGTAGGGACAAGCCGGGTACGCCGCACAAGCTGGGTACACCAGACAAACTGGGTACACCGGGCAATCATGGTACGTCGGACAAGCCAGGCAACCCAGGCAAGCCGGACAACAAGGTGAACCGGACAAAGCGGCTGGCATTTCTTGTCTGAACGAAATTCGGGCATGAGCTGCTGTTCGGGGCACGAACTTCTGAAGCTGGAGTGGAATATCTCCACCTATCCTGCAGGAGTCCGGCCCAAATTGATAGTTAATGGGAATTTCTCCACTTATTTCGAAAGAAATCAAGGCTAGTTACTCAAAACAGCCGGATTAGTTCTACTTTTTCCCACTAATGGCGATGTGAAGCCCTGTAACCGCTGATTTAGTTCTACTTTTTCCACTTATAACTATGAAATACGCATAAGTAAGGGATGCGAGTTACCTGCTACCTGCTGGATAAGCTGCGTGCTATTATGAAAATAGCGGCATGAGTAGGCATCCGCGTGTAGGAGCAGAACTGTTTTCGTATGAAATTGTATTTTTGCTGCCCCTTCCTTTACAATGGAATCGACGGGACTTCAGCGTAGACAAGAAATTCGGAAGACCCAGTACAGAGTAAGGAGACAGAATATGCTTCAGAAGATTAAAAAGATCGACGGCGTCATCGTAATCATTTTACTGCTGCTGATGGTCGTCAGTATTTTTTCCATATACAGCGTCACGCATGGCCGGGATAAGCTGGATGGGGCGCATCTGCGGATGATCAAGTTCTATGTGCTGGGCATCATCGCTTTTTTCGGATTGACCTTTGTGGATTACCGGCTGCTCGTGAAGTACGCGCTGTACATTTATGTTACGGGAATTGGAATTCTGGTGCTGGTGAGCTTTATCGGCAAGGAGCAGAACGGAGCCCAGGGCTGGATTAAATTCGGAGGTTTCAGTCTGCAGCCGGCGGAGCTGTTCAAGCTGATCCTGATCCTGTTCCTGGCGGCCGTACTGGTGCGCAAGCACAAAAACAAGCTGCAGTTCTGGCAGGACGTAGTTCCTTTGGGGCTGCTTACCCTGCTGCCGTTCCTGATTGTCATCAGCCAAAATGACCTGGGTAACGCCCTTTCTTATATTGTAATCCTGGTCGGATTGCTGTGGATCGGCAATATCAAATTTACCCATGCGCTGATTGGACTGCTGGTCATAGGCGGTGTTGCAGCAGGGGGGATTATCAGCTACATCCACTACCACGATGAAATCAAAGGTTTCCTTACGGACATCGGCCGTTCACACTGGGTGGAGCGGTTTGATCCATGGCTGGTCCCTGACGAAGCGACGGCGAAGGCGAGCTACCATACCAAAAATGCCAAGCTGGCTATCGCTTCGGGTGGGATGAGCGGTGAAGGATACATGGAAGGCAGCTCCGTGCAGACGGACCGGGTGCCTTACACCTATTCGGATTCCATCTTTGTACAGATCGCTGAGGAGTTTGGGTTTGTAGGCTCGGCGCTGGTACTGCTGCTCTACTTTATACTGATTCACCGGATGATTCTGATTGCATTGGAGAGCAAGGATAGGGGAGGGCCTTTCCTGATCGTCGGAATTGTCGCCATGATGCTCTATCAGATATTTGAAAATATCGGCGCATTCATCGGCCTGATGCCGCTTACCGGGATTACGCTGCCGTTCATCAGCTATGGGGGAACCTCGCTTATGATTAATATGGCCAGTATCGGCCTGGTTATGAGTGTGCGCCTGCACGGACAGGAAGTGGAAGAGGAACTGCCGAGTCCATCAGTCTACACCTCCCCGGCCAAGCAGGGATAGCCTGAATACAGTTAACCCGAAACCGCTGCAGCTCATCTAATGATGGGCCGGCGGTTTTTTTGTTGTGCAGCAGGTATCTTTAGCCCAGGGATTTTGTGGACAGATGTAAAAAAATTGTATTTACCCTGCGCCTTGCTTTAAAATGGAAATCAACGGCTTCGCTCTAAATATTCGCTTTAAATGTATGGTAGCGGGCAAGCCTAAATCCGGACATAGTTAGGGGTCTGTTCCATGCTGCAAAGGTTCAAAAAGATAGATGGTGTCATCGTTGTTGTGCTGCTTATGTTGATGGTCATCAGTATTTTATCGATATACAGCGTGACGCACGGGCGGAAAGACGATGGATTACACATCCAGATGATTAAGTGGTACGGGTGGGCTTCGTTGCCTTTTTTGGACTATCCCTGTTTGATTACCGGCTTCTGGTCAAATATGCACATTATATTTATATAATGGGTGTGGGGATACTGGTGGTGGTCAGCTTTGTGGGCAAAGTGAAAAACGGGGCAAAGGGATGGCTCGAAGTCGGAGGGTTAAGCCTGCAGCCGGCGGAGCTGTTTAAGCTGATCCTGATTCTTGCACTCGCTGCACTGCTGGTCCGCAAAAACAAGGATGAGCTTCTGTTCTGGCGTGATGTCGTGCCGCTCAGTCTGGTGGCGCTGCTGCCGTTTGCGGTCGTCATTATCCAGAACGATCTGGGCAACGCGCTGAGCTACATGGTCATTCTGGTCGGGCTGCTGTGGATTGGCCGGATGAAATGGTCCCATGCCCTGATCGGTCTGATTATTTTTGGCGGTTCGATATTCGGTTTTATTTACAGCTATATCCACTATCATGAGCAGATGACCAGCTTTCTCAGCGAGACCATCGGCCGCAAGCATTTTGTGGCCCGTTTTGACCCCTGGCTGGTCCCGGAGCTGGCCAGCAGCGACGACAGCTATCAGACGCGGAATGCCAAAATAGCCATTGCCTCGGGCGGGCTCAGCGGAGAAGGATATATGCAGGGCGGCTCGGTCCAGTCCGGTAAAATACCGGTGCTGTATACGGATGCGATATTTGCACAAATTGCCGAAGAGTTCGGCTTCGTAGGGGCGGCATTGCTCCTGTTGCTGTTTTTTATTCTGATTCACCGGATGATTATGATCGCTCTGGAATGCCGGGAACGTGCAGGACCTTTTCTGATTATTGGAATTGTGGCGATGCTGCTGTACCAGATCTTTGAGAATATCGGGGCGTATATCGGCCTGATGCCTCTGACAGGAATTACGCTTCCCTTCATTAGCTATGGCGGGACTTCTATTGTGATTAATATGGCCAGTATGGGAATTGCTATGAGTGTGCTGCTGTATGGACAGGATGTGGAGGAAGATTTGCCTGCGCCGGCAGTATATTTTTGAAGGCAATAAATTAATAGATTAATAGGTTTGCAGTCTCTCCTCCCTGGGCATACTAGGGGCATAAGAGTTTTGCGGGAGAGGGGCTGCTGAAAATGGAATGGAGCAAGACAGGAAGACAGGATTCCTTACGGGTAACTTTTAAGTATACTGCCATATTAATTTGTTTTTTTATGATCCTCATGATGGCCTGGGAAGGGCAAAAAACCGATGCCGCCGTAGCGGAGGCGACGATTCCGCAGGATTCGATACGGCTGCGCATTCTGGCAAACTCGGATGCGGCTGGTGATCAGCGGGTCAAACGCCAGATCCGCGACAGTATAGTCGAACAGATGAACCAATGGGTGGCTTTGCTGGAAGATCCGCAGAGTCTGGAGCAAGCCCGGACGCTAATCCGGGGCCATTTGCCGGAGCTGAATGCACTGGTGGCCCGGGAGCTTGAGGAGCGGGGTATCGACTACGGTTATAAAGTAGAGCTGGGCGTTGTTCCGTTCCCGACCAAAATGTACGGGGGCACCGTCTATCCGGCTGGAGAATATGAAGCGGTGCGGGTCACGCTGGGCGCAGGCCGGGGGCAGAACTGGTGGTGTGTGCTCTTCCCGCCGCTCTGCTTCATTGATGCAGGCTCGGGAGATGCGGCGGCGCCTGCCGCGGCTAAGGCCAAGACCGTCTCGGCTGCTGCAGCCGGAGAAGGGGCCAAAGTGAAGGCGGCGGGGGATGGAGCGGTTACAGCTCCCGATACTGGCGCGGCCGATGCGGCAGGCGGGGAACCGGAAGGGCCGAAAGTACGCTTTTTCTTCTGGGAGCTGCTGGAGAACATCTGGAGCTGGATCAGCGGATTATTCAGCTGAGCTTCTATGAATCTATAACGGCCTATGTTACGATATAATGTGAATTGAAGCGGATTTCCTGCGGCGCCACCTGGTGGGGCCGCTTTTGCTGAGAATATAACGTTTCAACTTGTATATATAACACCTTATTTAGAAAGCTTGTGATGATAATGAAAGAACCCCAAGATTCCTCATTCGCGGTCCAGCGCCGCAGCGGCCAAATCGGTTCCACCCGGTACTGGAAGCTGTCAGCGGCAGGAGAACCTGGCGTGGACCCTGCACTCTATCCGCAGAGCGAAGGTGACCGGCAAGCCATTGCAGAGGCAGCGGCTCTATTGCGGGAAGGAAGCACTGTCGCGTTCCCGACGGAGACGGTGTACGGGCTGGGGGCGGATGCCCGCAGCACGGCTGCGGTAGAGGCGGTTTTTGCCGCCAAGGGCCGGCCTTCGGACAATCCGCTGATTGTGCATATTGCCCGGCGGAGTGATCTGGACAGGCTGGTGACGGAGGTGCATCCTTCTGCGGCGGTGTTGATCGGCGCTTTTTGGCCGGGCCCGTTAACCGTAGTGCTGCCCGTCCGTCCCGGCGTATTATCGCCGCTGGTAACGGCGGGGCTGGACACGGTTGGCGTGCGGATGCCGGACCATCAGCTCGCGCTGGCGCTGATCCGCGCGGCAGACTGCCCGGTGGCCGCGCCCAGCGCCAACCGCTCCGGGCGGCCCAGTCCTACGCTGGCCGCCCATGTGCTGGAAGACCTCGCCGGATATATCGGCGGGGTGCTTGACGGCGGCGCGGCCGGGGTCGGTCTGGAGTCGACCGTCGTGCAGGTGCAGCCTGACGGGACGGCCGCGGTGCTCCGCCCCGGCGGCATCACCGCCGAGCAGCTCGCGGCGGTGCTCGGTCCCGGAGCCGTCGCTGCGGCTCCGGCTGCTGCGGAAGCGCCTGCGGCGGCTTCCGCCCAGTCCCCCGGCGCGGCGCAGGCCGCCGGGACAGCAGCCCGGCGCCGCGCGCGCCGGGCATGAAGTACACGCACTACGCCCCGCGCGGAGCGCTTGGCGTAGTGCGCGGGGCTTCCGCGCGGCGCGTGGCGGAAGCCGCCGCGGGCCTGCTGCAGGCGGCGCAGCGCGCCGGCGAGATCACGGGCCTGCTCCTCTTCGAGGAGCATCAGGCCCTGTATCCCGCCGGGGCGGCCGCCTGCGTCGTTTCCCTCGGCTCGCTGGCCTCGCCGGAGGAAGGGGCGCGCTCCCTGTATGCCGCGCTGCGGCGCTTCGATGAAGCGGGAGCGACCTATATTCTGGCCGAGGCCTGCCCGGATACCGGCCTCGGCGCCGCAATTATGAACCGGCTGATGAAAGCCGCCGGGGGCACCGTCATCGACGCAGGCTGACCCGCCCAGTCATGAATCCCTTCTTGTCCGCATATGGTTGTGGTACAAGACTTTCGGACTCTGGGGGTATGGGCATGGACATGGGGGGAGTATATGCTGGCTGGGGCCAGATTGTAACGATTGCCATTATGGCAATCGCACTGGGGATGGATGCTTTTTCACTCGGTGTGGGCATCGGGATGAAGGGCATCCGTCTTTTGCATGTGCTGCAGCTCAGTCTTCTCATTGCTTTTTTTCATGTGCTGATGCCGCTGCTTGGCTTGTTTACAGGGAGCTATGTCGGGCATTTGCTCGGACAAGTTACTACTTTTGCCGCCGGAGGACTGCTTGTGCTGCTGGGTGGACATATGGTGTTCAACTCCTTCCGGACGGATCATTCCCGCCGTGAACCCGTCAATCACCGCACATTCTGGGGATGCTCCTGATTTCGCTCAGTGTGAGTGTAGATTCATTTTCCGTAGGGGTTTCCTTGGGGATGTTTGTGAATAGCATAACACTAACCGTGCTTGCTTTTGGAGCCTGCGGGGGTCTGATGTCCATCTCGGGCCTGCTGCTGGGCCGGAGGGTCAGCCGTGGATTAGGAGATTACGGTGAGGCACTGGGCGGAGGGATTCTGCTTGCGTTTGGCTTAATGTTCATCTTCTGATACAATAACATGCACAACAAAAAAATTTGGTTTATTTTTTCATGGAGGTGGAAAGTATGCTGCATATTTTATTCGTCTGCACAGGGAATACATGCCGTAGTCCTATGGCTGAGGGGCTTCTCCGGAAACTTGCGAAGGAGCGGGGAATTGACGTGGAAGTGCGGTCTGCAGGCGTTTCCGCCATTTCCGGTACTTCCATGTCCAGACATGCCGCGGCGATTCTGCGGGACGAAGGAATTCATGATCAAATCCTGTCCACGCAGCTAAATGCAGAGACCGTAGCCTGGGCGGATCTGGTGCTGACCCTCACAGGGGGGCACAAACGCCACTTGCTGCAATATTTTCCTGATGCCGTTGCGAAGACTTATACCCTAAAAGAATATGTCTACGATGAAGAAACCGTGAACGCAGATATCCGTGAGCTGGATAGCCTTTATGCCGATGCCGAGCTTAGCCTTGCACTAGGTGGAGAGCCGAAATCGGCTGATCTGCAGCGGATCATAGAAATCCGTCAACGGATTCCAAGCTTTGATATCTCCGATCCCTTCGGAGGCCCGAGGGAAGATTATGAGCTGGCCGCTGCCGAGATACGAACAGCACTGCACAGTCTTCTGGATAAGCTGGAGTCCTTGCGCCGGTTATAAAGTATGGTTGATTTTTCGCGGCCATTCCTTTAAGATGAAATAAATATTACCCGGTTCCGGTGTAACTGGCGACAAGTGTGGATCAAACCACGATGGAGCACTGGAATAAACGGCCGGTCGCCTGGGCAAAAGAGCACATCCGCAGCCACCTGCGGACTGCTCTTTTTTGTTTAAAATACAGCATACTGGTAGGCTTAGTTTTTTAATGTAATATAAGGATGTATATGTTTCGCTTTATGAATCATCCTTATATTTCTCGCTGAAACGGTACGCCCCTAAAAGGGACAGCAAAGCCGTTTCTACTTGCTTGAGGGAGGCTTAAGTGATGGATCAAGTCATGAAGCAGGACTCACGGGTGAATCCGGCAGCCAGCAATGCAGCCGGGGATGCCGGTCAACCGGCAGGGGCGGAGCTGTCTTTAACGGCTGCAACCGCTGCTGTGGTAAGGGAGCTGTCAGACGCCGGGAAGCTGGGGCCCGGCAAGATTCTTGTTGTGGGCGCAAGCACAAGTGAAGTGGCCGGGGTCCGTATTGGTACCGGCGGCGCGCTTGAGGTGGCGCAGCAGCTCTTGGAGGGTGTTGTTCAGGTTGCTGCGGAGAAGGGTTTTCATCCGGTATACCAGTGCTGCGAGCATTTGAACCGTTCGCTGGTGATGGAACGCTCACTGCTGGGGAAGCTAGGACTGAGGGAAGTGTCGGCGGTGCCGATTCCGGGAGCCGGTGGTTCAATGGCTGCCGCTGCGTACCGCTCGATGGCTGATCCTGTGCTGGCGGAAACCGTGGAGGCCGATGCCGGTATCGATATCGGCGAGACGCTGATCGGCATGCATTTGCGCCGGGTAGCCGTCCCTTTTCGGCCAAGCCTGCGCTACATTGGTTCGGCCCGGGTGAATGCAGCCTGGAGCAGACCTCCGCTCATCGGCGGGGAACGCGCGGTATACCGTAATCCGGAGACCAGCGGATCACGCAGCTGCGATTAAGGACACAAAGTTGGTTGACGGAATGCTGTGATTATAGTTTATCTTCACACAGGCAACATAAACTAAAGAGCACTAGGGAGGAAATAAGAATCATGGAACAATTGCGTAAGAGTGACCCGGCAGTACTGGAAGCGATGGGACTGGAGCTGAGCCGTCAGCGTGCCAATATTGAGCTTATTGCCTCGGAGAATATCGTCAGCGAAGCTGTAATGGAAGCGATGGGTTCAGTGCTCACGAACAAGTATGCCGAAGGGTATCCCGGCAAACGGTATTATGGCGGTTGTGAAGATGTGGATATTGTGGAGAATCTGGCCCGTGACCGCGCCAAGCAGCTCTTCGGTGCCGATCATGCCAATGTGCAGCCGCACTCCGGTGCCCAGGCCAATATGGCGGTTTATCTTGCCGCGCTGAATCCTGGCGACACTGTCCTCGGAATGAACCTGGCGCATGGCGGCCATCTGACGCACGGCAGCCCGGTGAATGCTTCCGGATTGCTGTATAATTTTGTGGCTTATGGCGTGCAGGAGGATACGTTCCTGATTGATTATGATGAAGTGCGCAAGGCAGCCTTCAAACACCGTCCTAAGCTGATCGTAGCCGGAGCAAGCGCGTATCCGCGAACAATTGATTTTGAAGCCCTCGGTTCGATTGCGAACGATGTAGGCGCGTTGTTCATGGTGGATATGGCCCATATCGCCGGACTGGTCGCTGCAGGCCTTCATCCGAGCCCTGTGCCGCATGCCCATTTTGTTACTACAACCACACACAAGACGCTGCGCGGCCCCCGCGGAGGTATGATTCTCTGCAGACAGCCATGGGCGGCGGCGATTGACAAGGCCGTATTCCCCGGCTCGCAGGGCGGACCGCTGATGCACGTGATTGCGTCCAAAGCCGTTTCCTTTGGTGAAGCTCTTCAGCCTTCATTCAGAACCTATGCCGAAAATGTAGTGAAGAACGCCAAGGTGCTGGCAGAAACACTGATCGGTGAAGGAGTCAACATTGTATCCGGCGGTACAGACAACCATTTGATGCTGCTTGATACCCGTAATTTGAATATTACAGGCAAGGATGCGGAGAAGGTTCTTGATTCAATCGGCATTACGGTGAACAAGAATGCTATTCCGTTTGATCCAACGAGCCCGTTTGTAACGAGCGGTATCCGCATCGGTACACCTGCAGTCACTTCGCGTGGAATGAACGAGCAGGCGATGGTAACCATCGGCCGCATTATCGCCAGTGTATTGAAGAACCCTAAAGATGAAGGCAAACTCGCCGAGGCTGCCCGTGAAGTAGCCGCACTTACTGAGCAGTATCCGATCTATCCGGGCCTGCAATACTAAACTGGCGCAGCTAGGGCCAGCATTCGCAGCCTGTTGTTACACAAGCCTCCGCAAACACCGGAACCCCGGCGCTGCGGAGGCTTTTTGCTGTCTGTATAAGTTGAACTTTAGTTTTACAATGCGGGGTACTTGCGGATAAACGGACTAGATCTCTAACTCGCGCTTACGGCTATTTTAGTTAACCTTTCTCCACTAAATCTGCACCTTTTTTTCACTTGGAGTTGCCGTGGGGTCCATAGAGGGGGAGTTTGGGGTTGCTGTGTGAGCAATTCACCTGAAAGAGGGAGCCGGATTAAGTGTGCTTTTCCCGCTATCGGTTGAGGCACTGGCAGGAATGTATGTTCCTTTTTTTCATGTAGCTTGCCGCTTGACTCAAGGAGGAATGAGTTACGGGGGACTTGTTGCATAATGTTCACATTTAAAACCATAAATTTGTCGAAAATTCTCGTGAAATATTTATGAAAGTTCATGAAAATTTCAACAATAATAGTGAAAGAAATGTGAAAAGTATTAAATGAGCAAAATGGCACAAACTAAGCCGCGTTAATCATTGAATTAAGGGATAAAGATCTGGACCCTTCGCAGATTCAACCTGGGCAGCAGATGGATTTGCGTCTGCAGAACCAGTCCTTCGTAGGTGAAATACACCCCGGGTGATGATATAATAGACAGGATTTAGCCATGGGAGAAGCAAAAGCGCTTTCTGCGGCTATAAATAAGACTTACAATTACCGGAGGGACAAGAATGGGAAAATTGGTGATTTGCGATCATCCTTTGATTCAGCACAAATTAACATTTATTCGCGACGTGCGGACGAATACGAAAGAGTTCAGAGAGCATGTTGATGAAGTCGCTACACTTATGGCATATGAGATTACGCGGGATATCCCGCTGGAGACTATCACCGTGCAGACACCGGTAGCAGAGACACAGAGCAAAGTGATTTCCGGAAGAATGCTGGGTCTGATTCCGATTCTGCGTGCGGGACTGGGGATGCTTGAAGGCGTGCTGAAGCTGCTTCCTGCAGCCAAGGTAGGGCATGTCGGATTGTTCCGTGATCCGGAAACCCTTCAGCCGGTCGAATATTATATCAAGCTCCCTACGGATGTCCAGGAACGCGAATTGATTGTGATTGACCCGATGCTGGCTACAGGCGGCTCTGCCATTGCTGCGATCACCTCGCTGAAGAACCGCGGGTGCACCCAGATCAAGATGATGAACCTGATTGCCGCTCCGGAAGGCGTTGCCGCTGTACAAGCTGCCCACCCGGATGTAGATATCTATGTTGCCGCGCTGGATGATCATCTGAATGAGCACGGATATATTGTGCCCGGGCTTGGAGATGCCGGTGACCGGTTGTATGGAACCAAATGAACTTCAATCAAGTAGTAGTACTATAGAACAAACAAAACAGACCAAACAATAATGAGGATTTGTGAAGAGAGGGTAGGGGTTATGTCCAAAATTAAAGTGATGACGATTTTTGGTGTGCGCCCCGAGGCGATCAAAATGGCGCCTTTGGTCCTGGAGCTTGCCAAGCATCCCGAGCATATTGAATCCGTTGTTTGCGTAACAGCGCAGCACCGTGAACTGCTGGATCAGGTGCTTGAGGTATTCAAGATTACTCCTGATTATGATCTGGATGTAATGAAAGACCGCCAGACGCTGAATGAAATTACGATCCGGGTGCTGGAAGGACTGGAGCCGGTGCTTCGGGAAGCGAAGCCGAACCTGGTGCTTGTGCATGGGGATACACTTACCACTTTCCTCGCCAGCTACGCTTCTTTCCTGCAGCAAATTCAAGTAGGCCATGTAGAAGCAGGACTCAGGACCTGGAACAAGCTGTCTCCGTACCCCGAGGAAATGAACCGTCAATTGACGGGGGTTCTTGCCGATCTGCATTTTTCTCCGACTGACTGGTCAGCGGGTAATTTGAGACACGAGAACAAAAAAGAATCAAGTATTTATATCACAGGCAACACCGTAACCGATGTGTTTCAATATACCGTACAGCCGGACTACCGGCATCCTGTACTGGATTTTGCTTCAGGAAAACGACTTATTTTAATGACGGCGCACCGCAGGGAATCTCAAGGCGAACCGCACCGTCATATTTTCCGTGCTGTCAAAAGAATCGCTGATGAATTTGAAGATGTAGCTATAGTCTATCCTGTGCATCCGAGTCCGGCAGTTAAGGAACCGGCGCATGAGATACTTGGCGGACACCCGAGAATCAAGCTGATTGATCCGCTGGATGTCGTTGACCTGCATAATTTTTATCCGCATACCCACCTGATATTGACCGATTCCGGCGGCCTGCAGGAGGAAGCTCCCTCCTTTGGAGTTCCCGTGCTTGTGCTGCGTGATACAACCGAGCGCCCGGAAGGGATCGAAGCCGGAACGCTGGAGCTTGTGGGCACGGACGAGGAGAAGGTGTATCAACGGACACATGCTTTATTGACTGATCAAGAGCTGTATCAGTCCATGAGCCGGGCCGCCAACCCGTATGGAGACGGCAAAGCCTCCGAAAGAATTGTCAATGCGATTTTGCACCATTTCGGTGTAATTCAAGACCGTCCGGAAGAGTTTCACAGAATGTTCACAAAATGAACAAAGTAGCTTGAAATCGATATTCTGAATGCACCAAAATCAACATACAGTAAAACTGTACGGTTTATATGGTTTTGGAATCTTATGCTGTGATTATTTTCATACTTTCATCCGAAAAAGCCATGATTTGCGCTGGATTGACAAACTCTTGTAACATTCAGTAAAATGAATGGGACTTCTAAGGATGTGTTGAAATGAAGGGGCCTAATAAGCCTGCAGAACCGCATAAACAGACGGGTCACGCGCTCAAAGCCGTGAGTCTTGTCAGCGCTGTCGGGGTTAATTTGGCCGCCTTTACATTAGGCGGTTATTTCTTGGGAGCATGGCTGGATGATCAATGGAACAGCTCCGGACTCGGGGTGGCACTCGGTGTCATCATAGGTGTGTTGTGCGGGATCGCAGGTGTCATCTTCATTATTAAAGCTGTCATGGAGGAAAGTGATGGATGATCTGTCTCGATACCGCAAGGTATTGGCATTGGCAACACTTTGCTTCGTGGTTCTATGCGTTCTGGCTGCGGTCGTATTCCCGGATTTCCGGAGTATAGCCTTTGGCATGGCGCTTGGCGGAGCTATTGGATGCATTAATGTGACCTACCTGGGCTACAAAGTCCGGCAAGTGGCAGATACCATGGCGGGTGAAGGCAAGAGGCGTGTAAGCCTGGGGTATCTGACTCGTGCTGCGCTTAGTCTCTTGGGAGTAATGGTAGCCTTTAAAACACCGCAGGTTTTTAATATGATTGCGGTGGCTGGCAGTTTGCTCTTGGCTCCAATTCTTCTTATTATAATAGGAATTGGGTTTTCGCGTAGAGAAAGTTAAAGGCTACAATGGAGAAAGGGGTGAGAAAAAATGCATAAATCACCAATTATTATGCTGGGCGGTTTACATATCGACCTTTCAATCGTGCTGATGCTATTAGTGACCTGTACCATTGTTTTTGTGCTCGCGCTTTTGGCAACGCGTAACTTATCGGTCGAGAATCCCGGCAAACTGCAAAACTTCCTGGAATGGGCAATTGAATTCGTTCAAGGCCTGATTTCAAGTACCATGGATCTCAAAAAAGGCAAACCGTTCCTTTCTCTCGGTATGGCGCTGATCATGTTTTTGTTTGTCGGCAACCTCCTCGGGCTTCCGTTAGGGATTGTCACGGATTATCACGATGCAGAGCATGCCAAGGTGTTCGGGAAGGAAATCGTTTCGGTAACCAAAGAACTGGACAAACTGCATGCTGAAGCGGGAACGGTAAATACCGGCTCTCACGAAGAGGCTGAGGTAGGAGTAGCGTGGTGGAAATCTCCAACAGCAGACCCTGCGGTAGCAATGGGACTTGCAGTTATGATTTTCCTGATGACCCATTTCGTGGGTATGACGCGCAACACCAAAAACTATTTCAAACACTATTTTGAACCTTACCCATTCTTCTTCCCGATCAATTTGATTGAGCAGGTATCTAAGCTGCTGACACACGGGATGCGTCTTTTCGGTAATATCTTTGCCGGCGAGGTGCTGATATCCGTTATCCTCAAATTGGCTGCGCTTGGTGTAGGGGGCTGGATCGCTTCTGTACTTGGTCTGATTGTATGGCAAGGATTCAGTATATTCATCGGTACCATCCAGGCTTTTATCTTCGTTATGCTGACCATGGTGTATTTCTCACAAATGCTTGAAACCCATGACGAGCACTAAACGCTGGAAATGTAAGAAACAAGATTTATGCCAAGGCGGAAATACATTTCGAGTCTGGCTGATAATACACACTAAAACATATCTTTGAGGAGGATTTACACAATGGGAGTTATGGCTTATTTGGCAGCTGCAATTGCAGTAGGTTTGGGAGCGCTTGGCGCCGGTATTGGTAACGGTCTGATTGTAAGTAAAACAGTTGAAGGTATCGCACGCCAGCCGGAAGCTAAATCCACACTGCAAACTACAATGTTCATCGGGGTCGCTCTGGTAGAAGCCCTGCCGATCATCGGTGTAGTACTTGCGTTCATGTTCTATGTTGGAGCCTAATTAATTACACATGTTTGGCGGGGAAGGCCACAGCCCTCCGCGCCTTCTTTTTAGAAAAGACCTAAGATATGAACGTGCAACAGAAAGGAGTGTCTAACATTGTCTTTTGTATGGGAATCTTCCGTGCTGGCAATTATTGCCTTCGGGATTTTATACTTTTTGCTGAACAAGTACGCTTTCGGACCGTTGTTCTCTGTTATGGAGAAACGCCGCGAACTCGTACTGCAGCAGATGAATGAAGCTGCTCAGACCCGCGAACAGGCAGTTTCTTATGTTGAAGAGCAGAAACAGGCGCTTCAAACTGCCCGCAAAGAAGCCCTTGAGATTATTGAACAGTCCAGACAAACCAGCAGCAAGCAAACCGAACAGCTGATTGATCAGGCTAAGGTCGAGGCTTCACGCATTAAAGAAGAGGCAGTCCGCGATATCCAGAACGAGAAGAACAAAGCGGTTGAAGAACTGCGCGGCGAGCTTGGAGCGGCATCGGTCAAGATTGCGTCCAAATTGCTGCAGAAGGAAGTCAGCTCCGATCCTGAGCAGGAAGCGCTTGTTGACCAGTACCTCAAAGAGGTTGGAGGCCGGTCATGAGTCAGGATACGATAGTCGCCAAAAGATATGCGAAGGCATTGTTCGAGGTTGCTTTTGAAGAACGGCAGATCATGGAAGTTGAAGAGGATCTGAAAAGCCTGGTTGCTGCGCTGAATTCGGATGCAGAGCTGCAGAGATTTATCAGCTCTCCGCGGATTACCGGTGAAAACAAGCTTGCCGTACTGAAAAAAGCGTTGGAAGGCAAGCTGTCGGGGGCGGTTATCAACACTCTGGAAATCCTGATGAAGCGCGGCAGAATGGATATTCTTCCGGATCTGCTGGACAGCTATATCAAGATTGAAGGGGATAGTCTTGGTCTGGCAGATGCGACCGTCTATTCAACCTATTCGCTCAGCAGCAGCGAGCAAACGCAGGTTGCCGAAGAATTCGGCCGTTTGTCAGGCCGGAATATCCGTATCACAAATGTGGTTGATAAGAGCCTGCTTGGCGGACTTAAGGTCATAATTGGCGATACGCTCTATGACGGCAGCCTGTCCGGCAAACTTACGCGTCTTGAGAAATCTTTTAATGATAAGCATAGAAGATAGGGGTGAGGATATTGAGCATTAGACCTGAAGAGATCAGCAGTTTGATCAAAAGTCAAATTGAGCAATATAAAGCCGATATCGAAGTGGCCGAAATCGGCACCGTCATTCAAGTCGGCGACGGTATCGCCCGTGTCTACGGTCTGGAAAACGCGATGGCAGGGGAACTGCTGGAGTTCTCCAACGGAGTAGTGGGCATGGCGCTCAACCTGGAAGAAAGCAACGTCGGTGTTGTTATCCTGGGTGAGTACACGGAGATTCGTGAAGGCGATCAAGTAAAACGTACAGGACAGATTATGCAGGTTCCCGTGGGTGAAGCTATGCTCGGCCGCGTAGTGAACGCGCTGGGTCAGCCGCTGGACGGCAAAGGCCCGATTGCAACAACTGAATTCCGTCCGGTAGAAAATAATGCACCGGGTGTTATCGACCGTAAATCGGTGCATGAACCGATGCAGACAGGTCTTAAAGCCATCGACGCGATGGTGCCAATCGGCCGCGGACAACGCGAGCTGATCATCGGTGACCGTCAAACCGGTAAAACAGCTATCGCGATTGATGCGATTATCAACCAAAAAGGCAATGGCATGAAGTGTATCTATGTTGCCATCGGCCAAAAGCAGTCCACAGTAGCACAGGTTGTTGAAACCCTTCGCCGCCATGGCGCGCTGGAATATACAATCGTTGTAACCGCTTCGGCCTCCGAGCCGTCCCCGCTGCTGTATATTGCTCCATACGCAGGCTGCGCAATGGGCGAATACTTCATGTACAAAGGCGAACACGTCCTTGTCATCTACGATGACCTTTCGAAGCAGGCTTCCGCTTACCGCGAATTGTCCCTGCTGCTCCGCCGTCCACCGGGCCGTGAAGCATTCCCTGGTGACGTATTCTATCTGCACTCCCGTCTGCTGGAACGTGCAGCTAAGCTTAGCGATGCGCTTGGTGGTGGTTCATTAACCGCGCTGCCGTTCATCGAAACACAGGCTTCTGACGTATCGGCTTACATTCCTACGAACGTAATCTCGATTACGGACGGTCAAATCTTCCTGGAATCCGACCTGTTCAACTCCGGTCAACGTCCGGCGATCAACGTGGGTATCTCTGTATCCCGTGTCGGCGGTTCGGCGCAGATCAAAGCGATGAAGAAGGTTGCCGGCTCACTCCGTCTGGATTTGGCCCAATACCGCGAGCTTCAGGCATTCTCCCAGTTCGGTTCCGATCTGGATAAGTCTACACAAGCCCGTCTGAACCGTGGTGCGCGTATGATGGAGATCCTGAAACAGGGCGTGAACCAGCCGCTATCGGTTGAGCATCAGGTAATCAGCTTGTATACAGCTGTCAAAGGCCACTTGGACGATATTCCTGTCAAAGACGTAAAACGGTTTGAGAAGGAATTCCTGGCTTATATGGACAGCAATGCTGCAGCAGTTGCCAAGTCTATCACCGATACCAAGGATTTGACTGCTGATAACGAAGCTGCTCTTAAGGAAGCTATTGAGAAGTTCAAAAGAGGCTTCGCAACTAGCTAAGCCCTGCGGCAACTCTACTACTGCTTTAAAGCGAGCTTTGGCCTAGCCAAAGCTCTGGAATATGCTTACGAAGTTAGCTTTATCATCGTCAAAGCTCAGATTATGCTTACGAAGTTAGCTTTATTATTGTCAAAGCTCAGATTATGCTTACGAAGTTAGCTTTGACTTCGTCAAAGCTCTAAGGTGGTGAAATCATGGCAAGAAGCATGCGTGATATTAAACGTCAAATCAAGAGCGTTCAGAACACCAGACAGATCACTAAAGCCATGGAGATGGTTGCCGCCTCCAAGCTGCGCAAAGCCCAGGAGAAGGCAGAAGCGGCCCGTCCGTATTCAGAGAAGCTGAAAGAGGTCGTAGCCAGCATTGCTGCCGGTTCTCAGGATGCTACGCATCCGATGCTGGTCAGCCGTCCCGTGAAGAAAACCGCATATCTGATTGTAACCTCCGACAGAGGTCTCGCAGGCGGATACAACGCTAATATTCTCCGTAAAGTGACAATGCTGCTCGCTGAGCGCCATAAGTCCAAGGACGAATATGCGCTGTTCGTTATCGGCCGCAAAGGCCGTGACTTTCTGCGCCGCCGTGAATATCCGATTGTGGAGGAAGTTACTGAGCTCTCCGATACACCGAAGTTTGCAGACATCAAGTCGATTGCCTACTCGGCGGTACAGCAGTTCGAAACAGGCGTCTACGACGAACTGTATCTCTGCTATAACCGTTTCGTGAATGCAATCAGCCAAGTGCCTACGGTAGACCGCTTGCTGCCTATGGAACCTATGGAGAATCAGGAGAAAAAGGCAGAAGGCTTGCATGCAACGTACGAATATGAGCCTTCAGCAGAAGGTGTACTTGAAGTGCTGCTTCCCAAGTACGCAGAAACACTGATTTACAGCGCTATTCTGGATGGCAAGGCCAGTGAGCTGGGTGCGAAAATGACAGCGATGGGCAGTGCAACGAAGAACGCGTCCAAAATGATCGGGAACCTTACCCTTACGTATAACCGTGCCCGTCAGGCGGCCATTACGCAGGAAATTACCGAGATCGTGGCCGGAGCGAACGCGCAGTCTTAGGATATAAGCGAAGCCATGTCTTCGGCTTTAATGCAACAGCTTTCGAGGAGGGAAATATTAAGATGAACAAAGGACGCGTTGTAAGCATTATGGGTCCGGTTGTCGATATTGAATTTGAACGCGGCCAGTTGCCCGAGATTTTCAACGCTATCAAGATTGTAACCAGCCTGGCAAACGGCAGCACCAGTGAGCTTACCCTGGAGGTTTCCAATCACCTGGGTGACAATCTGGTGCGTTGTATCGCCATGTCTTCCACAGACGGTCTGGTTCGCGGCTTGGAAGCACTTGACCAGGGCGGGCCGATCTCGGTTCCGGTTGGCGATGCAACTCTTGGACGTGTATTCAACGTGCTGGGCAATCCGATTGATAACGGTGCTGAAGTTGTTGCGGACAGAAACCCGATTCACCGCCTGGCTCCGACATTTGATGAATTGTCGACACAAGCGGAGATTCTGGAAACCGGGATCAAGGTTATCGACCTTCTCGCCCCATACGCCAAAGGCGGTAAAATCGGCCTTTTCGGCGGCGCCGGTGTAGGTAAAACCGTAACGATTCAGGAACTGATCAACAACATCGCACAGGAACATGGCGGGATCTCCGTATTCGCAGGCGTTGGCGAACGGACCCGTGAAGGTAATGACCTCTATCATGAAATGACCGATTCCGGCGTTATCAAGAAAACGGCCATGGTATTTGGACAAATGAATGAGCCGCCGGGCGCACGCCTTCGTGTAGCCCTGACCGGACTGACCATGGCGGAGTATTTCCGCGATGTGGAAGGCCGCGACACGCTGCTCTTTATCGATAACATATTCCGCTTTACCCAAGCGGGTTCCGAAGTATCCGCACTGCTTGGCCGCATGCCTTCTGCCGTAGGTTACCAGCCTACACTGGCAACCGAAATGGGCCAGCTGCAAGAGCGTATCACTTCCACCAAAAAAGGTTCGGTTACCTCGATCCAGGCTATTTACGTGCCGGCGGATGACTACACTGACCCTGCTCCGGCAACGGCATTTGCCCACTTGGATGCAACTACCAACCTGGAGCGTAAAATCTCCGAAAAAGGTATCTTCCCTGCCGTTGACCCGCTGGCTTCCAGCTCACGTATCCTCGCTCCGGAAATTGTCGGTGAAGAGCACTACAACGTGGCACAGGGCGTTAAGCAGCTGCTGCAGCGTTATACCGAGCTTCAGGACATTATTGCCATCCTGGGTATGGATGAGCTCAGTGAAGAAGATAAGGTCATTGTAGCCCGTGCCCGTAAGGTTGAACGTTTCCTGTCGCAGCCTTTCCACGTGGCCGAACAATTCACCGGCTTCAAGGGCAAATACGTGCCAATCAAAGAAACCGTGCGCAGCTTCAAAGAGATTCTGGAAGGCAAGCATGATGATCTTCCGGAAGCAGCGTTCCTGTTTGTCGGAACGATCGAAGAAGCGGTTGAAAAAGCAAAATCGATGTAACCCTGAACTATGGATAATGCTTTCGATGCGAGCTTTATTTCGTAAAGCTCTGAGGAGGAATGAAAGTGAATACCTTTCTGTTGGAAATTGTCACGCCGGAGCATCTCGTTTACTCCAAGCAGGTTAACAGCCTGACGGTAAAGGGAGCCGATGGCGATCTGGGTATTTTGCCGGGACACATTCCGCTTGTGACTCCACTTCAGGTTGCTCCGATGTTCATTAAAGCGGATGGTGCTACAGTCACTATCGCTGTTCATGGCGGGTTCGTGGAAGTGCATAAAGACAAGGTGACAGTCTTGGCCGAAAGTGCCGAGCTGCCTACGGAAATCGATGTTGAACGCGCCGAAGCGGCGAAGGAACGGGCACAGCGCCGCCTTCAGTCCCGCAGCAAACAGGATGAAATTGACCACCGCCGAGCGGAGCTGGCGCTTCAGCGCGCCGTTACACGGATCAAAGTGTCCACCGGAAAAGGACAACAATAATAGCTGTACGGTCAAGCCTGGGGCTTGGCCGTTTTTTTCAGATATAAGGATAAAGGAAGGAACAGGGGTTCCATTTCTGCTTGAAAAAGTAAATAATACGCTAACATCCATCCTCACATGGTCTGAAATGTTTAAAAGTTTGTAAAAGTACTGGATTCTTTTCCCCTGCGCAAGTATGATATAAGAGTCGATTTCCGAGTAACTTAATACACGGGGGGCTAACATGGATTCAAGATTCTATGATGAGTTGTCAAGCTCGATCGGCACCAGCGGTTTAGTTTCAATGATCGTCTCTTTATTTTGTGTTGCAATATCTTGGTGGGCACTTCAGAACCTTAAGCTCGATCTGGTCATAAGATATCCCAAGAGCCCTCAGGGAAGACTGCTGCATCTGTTGCTGGCGATTGTACTAGGCCACTTCGTGGCGGGGTTCCTGCTGGATTATCTGGGCTGGAGCGGGCAGATCCGCAACATGTTTTAAGAAAGTCCGCTTTGGTTATATCAGTCTTAGGCCCTAAGCGGTAAAAAACGTGTCGAATAATACGGTTTTATTATGTCAACACTGATGTTTAAGGAGCGTGCCCGCACCTCGGGCGCAGGTCAGGCAATGTTAGAAATGCATTATACCCTGAGCATTAATATCAGAAATAATTTCAGAAATAATGGACGCGGAGGGAAACCGTAATGAGCAAATTTATCGTCCGCGGTGGCAACAGATTGACCGGGAGCGTGAAAGTTAGCGGCGCAAAAAATTCCGTACTACCGATCATAGCCGCCTCTCTATTGGCAGAAGAAGGAGTCAGCGTCATTGTGGACGCACCTCCGCTAGACGATGTAATGACCATCAGCAAAGTGCTGGAATCTCTGGGTGCGGGTGTTACATACCAGAACGATGTGATTGAGGTTGATGCCAGAAACATTACTTCCTATGAGGCACCATATGAATGGGTGCGTAAAATGCGGGCTTCTTTTTTGGTGATGGGCCCTCTTCTGTCCCGACTGGGTCATACGCGCATTTCTTTACCTGGCGGCTGCGCCATCGGAACAAGACCGATTGACCAGCATCTGAAGGGGTTTGAAGCGCTTGGCGCCGAAATTAGCCTGGGTCAGGGATACATTGAAGCGAAATCAAACGGACGGCTGCGTGGAGCCAAGGTATATCTGGATGTGGCCAGCGTAGGCGCGACCGAAAACATAATGATGGCGGCAGCACTCGCCGAAGGCGTAACAGTCATTGAGAATGCGGCAAAAGAACCGGAAATTGTCGACCTGGCCAATTACCTGAATGGTATGGGCGGGGTCGTGCGCGGCGCAGGGACCGGAGTGATACGCATTGAAGGCGTGGAACGCCTGCATGGCGTGAAGCACCATGTCATCCCGGACCGGATTGAAGCAGGCACCTATATGGCGGCTGCGGCGATAACAGGCGGGGATGTCTATGTGGAAGGCGCGATTGCGGACCACCTCGGCCCGGTTATCGCCAAGATGGAAGAAATGGGTGTTACGATTATTCCGGATGAGAATGGTGTCCGTGTAATAAGCGACAAACCGCTCAAGGCGGTGGATTTGAAGACATTGCCTTATCCGGGCTTCCCTACAGACATGCAATCCCAGATGATGGCGTTATTGCTTCGTTCTGAAGGAACCAGCGTAGTAACGGAGACGGTATTTGAGAACCGTTTCATGCATGTGGATGAATTCCACAATATGAATGCGGAGATCAAGATTGAAGGCCGTTCCGCTATCGTAACCGGCAATGCTGCACTGGTTGGCGCCAAAGTATGCGCAACAGATCTGCGTGCAGGCGCAGCGCTGATTTTGGCAGGCCTTGTTGCTGAAGGCACGACAGAAGTCAGCGGGACCCATCATATTGACCGCGGATACGTGAACTTGGCGGAGAAGCTGTCGGGACTTGGTGCGGACATATGGCGGATTTCCATGGAAGAATCCGGTGCAGCTGCTCCGGCAGTGAAGGAAGAGGTTCTGAAACCGGAAACCGCCCGCAGCGAATCTTTCAAAAGCGAAGAGGTTAAGCCCCGCTTTCAGGTTCAGCCCACCTGGGTCTAACAACAAAACACTAGGAACGGTCTTGCCGCTGCTGCGGTAAGGCCTTTTTAGCTTGTTCAGGTCATTTCGAACGGTGCTCTGAGCACCCCGGCGAATTCAGGTGGAACGCGGCTGCGTATTCCGATTCAATAAAACTCCTGTCGGCCGGATAAATAAAAGCGGACTCTCTTTCTCTCAGATTGGCGTTCTAGCAGTTGCCCGAAATTCATATCTATAAGAATCAACGGTGACTGAGGGAAGGAGACATAGAGATGAAAGATTTCCGCTACCTGCTGCGGCACAGAATAAAACAGCTGCGGCGCAGAATAGAACGGCCGCGCCGCTTCTCGTCCGTGCGGCGCGCGAAGCCCCGGATCAGGCGGCTCGCCCCCGCCGCCTGGCTTGCAGCGCCCCTGCTGGCGGGGCTGCTGCTGCCGCTGGCGGTTGTCCCGCTGCGCGGGGGACAACCGGCGCCACCGGCCGTGCCGCAGGCCACGGCCTCCCCGGCGCCGCCGGCACCGGCTGCGAAGGAAGCCCCGCAGCCGAAGGTCTCCGTCTATTTGTCGCACAGCGGACAAATTGAGACATTGCCGCTGGAGGAATACGTCAGCGGGGTGGTTGCGGCCGAGATGCCGCCGGGCTTTGAGCTGGAAGCGCTCAAAGCGCAAGCCGTCGCGGCGCGCACCTTCATTGTGCGCCGCCTGCAGGCCGGCGACCACAGCGGCGTGCCCGTTCCGGGCGCGGATGTGACGGATACGGTAAGCCATCAGGCTTACGTCTCCAAGGCTGCGCTGGAACGGAAGTGGACGCGCGGCGGCAGGAGCGCCGAGCTGGCCAAGATCCGCCGCGCGGTCCTGGAGACGCGCGGGGTGGTTATGACTTACCAGGGACAGCCGATCACGGCATCCTTCTTCGCCTCCAGCGGAGGCTATACCGAAAATTCGGAGGATTACTGGAATGCGGCTGTACCTTACCTGCGCAGTGTGGCAAGTCCATGGGATCAGGACATTACGCCGAATCTCGCAGTGACATATACATTCTCAAATGCTGAGCTGATACAGAAGCTGGGGATTGCTGCCGCAGCACTTCCGGCTTCCAGAGATCTTGCAGCTTCTGGACCAGCGAAGCCCGTTTCCTCATCATCGGCCTCTGGGCTGCCTGCAGAAGTATTGTCCCTGACAGCCGGACACCGGGTGCAGAAAATATCGATCGGCGGTACGGTGTTCACCGGAAGGGAGGTGCGCGAGAAGCTGGGGCTGCGTTCCAGCCAGTTCACCTGGAAGCGGAAGGAGAACAAGGTTCTGATTACAACCTATGGAAACGGCCATGGGGTCGGCATGAGCCAGTGGGGGGCGAACGGCATGGCCAGGCAGGGGAGCACTGCTACGCAAATTCTCAAACACTATTACAGCGGCATCTCTTTTAACCAAGTCTCAACTCTCCTGAAAAAATAACTTGCAAGATACGTATAAAAGCGAAGCGCCCGGTAACACTGGTTACTGAGGTGATAAACATATGAATGAACAAGACAAAAACAAGACAAACCATGATGAATCTCTCAAAAACAAGCAGGGAGATTCAGGCGCCAAGCCTTCTTCATGGAACAGAATGTTATCAAAACGCTGGGTATTCCCGGCAGTCTACACGGCGGCAGCGGCAATTATACTAACCTTGGTGTGGGTCTATCAGGACGCAGGCCAGAAGCCGCTGAAATCGGACACCGCAGCTGTCGTTTCCCAGGAAGCCGCAGGTACAGGGACTGAAGCAGGATCAGCCAAAGATGACCCGGCAGCACTCGAAGTGGTTGCTTCGGCCGAAAGCATGGTCTGGCCGGTAGCCAGTCCGGCTGATGTAGAAGTGGTTAAGCCATTCTACGACGAGAATGGAACTGAAGAGAATCATGTGGCCGCCATGGTGCAGTATAATGACACCTTCGTGCCTAACGCAGGTATCGACATTGCCCGTGAAGACAATCAGCCTTTTGATGTCAAAGCAGCACTCAGTGGTGAAGTTACGCGGGTTGAAGATGTTCCGGTATTCGGTAAGGTTGTCGAGATCACAAGCGCAGGCAATGTGAAGACCGTCTATCAAAGCCTCGGTGACACCAAGGTGAAGCAGGGCGATGAAGTGAAGCAAGGGGACATGCTGGCAACCGCTGGCCGCAGTGAAATCGAGAAGAATCTTGGCAACCATGTGCACTTCGAAGTGTACGAGGATGGCAAGCTGGTCAACCCTTCCGATTTGCTGCCTCAGCGGTAAGCCGGGGAATGGAGCAGGAGGCTGCCGAGCCTCCTGCTTTTCGCTCATTCCATCGTCCGTATGGGCATTTTTAGGTTGTCCAGGAAATAAAATGAGCCTTCAGAAGCTTGTCACGTCCTGAAAGCGCGAATATATAGGCCCGCCTCTCATATAATGTACCAAACTATCCACAGTTGGGAGGCGGGAGCGTGCACGATTACATCAAGGAACGGACGATTAAAATCGGACGCTGCATCGTGGAAACCAGGCATACGGTCCGGACCATAGCCAAGGAATTTGGCGTTTCGAAGAGCACGGTGCATAAAGATTTAACGGAGCGGTTGCCCGAGATCAACCCTGATCTGGCCGATCAGGTGAAGCACATTCTCGAATATCACAAATCCATTCGTCATCTTCGGGGGGAGAAGCCACAAAAATTAAATATAAAAAAACAACAGGAAAAAAACGCGAGGTTGCCGTAGCCTCAAAGCCATAAGATTGTCGGAATTTAAGCAATAATTCAGGTTTATTTTATTGTATCAATCCCCTAAAGTATGGTATTTTTAAATTTGGGACTAACTAACTATTACGCTCATTTATGAGGTAACGGCTGCGCCGTCATCAAAGAAGTATATGCTTCCGATGCAGCGCTACTACGTACCGCTTTCAGGTATCCGTTCCAGTGAGAAAATAGAAGGTTAAAGTATATGTGAACTTATACTTTCTTTTATTTTAAAATAACACTTTGGGGGCTCTTTCATTATGCTTAGCAAGGATATCGGAATCGATCTCGGCACGGCCAATGTGCTCATACATGTCAAGGGAAGGGGAGTCGTTCTGGATGAACCCTCCGTGGTCACGCTCGAAAGTGATACGAAGAAGGTCCTTGCTGTAGGCGAACAGGCACGCCGGATGGTAGGCCGCACACCGGGAAATATTATGACGATCCGTCCTCTTAGGGATGGTGTCATTGCTGATTTTGCGATTACGGAAATGATGCTGAAATCTTTTATTGACCGCGTAGGCGGCCGTTCCTGGTACGCAAGGCCCCGTATTTTGATCTGCGCCCCCACAAATATTACTTCAGTTGAGCAGAAATCAATTCGGGAAGCAGCCGAACGCAGCGGGGCCAAGGAAGTTTTTATGGAAGAAGAGCCCAAAGCGGCAGCGATAGGCGCGGGTATGGACATTTATCAGCCAAGTGGAAATATGGTCGTCGATATTGGCGGCGGAACGACGGATGTAGCCGTGCTGTCCATGGGCGACGTCGTTACCGCCTCCTCGATCAAAATTGCGGGGACAAGTTCGACGAGGCCATTTTAAAATATATTAAACAGAAGTACAAGCTATTGATCGGCGAGCGTACGGCTGAGGATATTAAGTTGAACATCGGATCGGTTCGTCCGGGCGGCATGAAGTCCGAAATGGATATCCGCGGCCGCGATATGGTAAGTGGGCTTCCCCAGACGCTGACTATTTCTTCGGGTGAGGTAAAAGAAGCGCTGTGGGACCCGGTTTCCTCCATTGTGGCTGCGGCCAAATCGGTGCTGGAGCGCACACCGCCGGAGCTGTCTGCGGACATTATCGACCGGGGTGTTGTATTGACCGGCGGAGGGGCACTGCTTAACGGATTGGACGAGCTGCTCTCTGAGGAGCTGCACGTTCCGGTGTGGGTAGCCGAGGATCCGATGCATTGTGTGGTTAAAGGAACCGGAATAATGCTTGATCATTTGGATAAGAACGTTAAGAAAAAATTCTAGGCTGCCGATAATATAAGTTAACAGCTCAATCAGGAAGGGGATTAACCCTCATGCTTAGAGGATTATATACGGCGGCTGCCGGAATGGTGACGCAGCAGCGCAGACATGATACAGCAACGCAGAACATTGCCAATCTGAATACAACGGGGTATAAGCAGGTGGACAGTGTCAGCCATGCTTTTCCCGAGGTGCTCATTTCTGCAATGAGCGGCGGCACAATAAAGCCTGTAGGCCGAATGAATACAGGGGTATTTGCCGAACAGTCCGTTTCCCAATATCTGCAGGGAGATCTCATTGAAAGCGGCAAGCCGGCGGATTTTGCATTATCCACCGATCTGCAGGTAGCGGACCCGGCGACGGGTGCCAATATTAATTTTGACGGCTCAGGCAAGTATATTACTCCTGATGGCGAGGTCATCTACCGGCCGCAGGCTTTTTTTACGGTTCAGGATAATGACGGTAATCAATTGTATACCCGCAACGGCAGCTTCACAGTAAACGCGGCGGGAGAAGTGCTCAGCGCAGGCGGATTCAAGGTGGTTGACAGCAACGGCAACCCGCTTATCTTGACAGGTTCGCAGGACAATCTTAAAGTAGACGGACAGGGTAACCTGTTGAATCCTGCAACAGGACTTCCTTCAGGAACCCGATTAGGCATCAGTGTGGTCACAAGACCCCAGGAGCTGGTTCGTGACGGTAACGGTGTCTTCCACGCCGACGATGTGGAGAACGCGGATATCCGTTTTGCCAATGGGACGGACAATCTGCAGGTGCGGCAGGGCTATCTGGAAAATTCCAATGTTGATGCAACCAAGGTGACCGTGGATATGAATGCGGCTTACCGGGCGTATGAAGCGAATCAGAAGGTTGTCCAGTTTTATGACAGCAGCTTGCAGAAGGCTGTAAACGAAGTCGGCAGAATCTAGGACAGGAGGAGTAACGTATGAACAACTCAACGATAGGCGCAGCCGTCTCTATGTCCAGTCTCCAGCAGCGTCTGGATATTATAGCCGACAATGTTGCCAATATGAATACCGATGGCTACAAGAGCAAGCAAGGCTCCTTTGAGGATGTGCTGACCCGTGTTCAGCAGCAGTCCAAGGATTATGATCAGCCGGGCCGCAGCACACCGCTCGGTTTTAATATCGGCTTTGGGGTCCGTGTTCCTACGGTGACAACCAACTGGGAGGAAGGCCCCCTCAAGGAGACGGGAAATCCGACAGACTTGGCCATTCAAGGCAACGGGTTGTTTGGCGTCCAGGTGAACGGGGCTACTGCGTATACACGCCAAGGGGATTTTCACTTTGTTCCCGATAGTGCGAACCCGGATAGAATGATGCTGGTGGACAACACAGGGAATCCTGTGCTGAACACGCAAGGCAACCCTTTGACCGTTCCCGCAGACGTAAGTGCCGCCATTGATGAGAACGGACAGGTATGGACGAAAACGGCTGAGAATGCGCCTGCCCGGGTAGCTGGCACCATCATGATCGTGGAGCCCCTCAGCAAGAGTGCGCTGCAGGCGGTGGACGGGAATTTCTTTGTGCTTGCTGACGGAGTCACGGCTCAGCAGGCGTTCAAGGGAGCAGGGGAGCCTTCCACTATAGGCGTCCGGGCCGGATACCTGGAACAATCGAATGTGGATTTAAGCAAGGAAATCGCAGAAATGATGCAAATTCAACGCACTTATCAGCTTGCCGCCCGGGCACTCACCTCAAGTGATCAGATGCTCGGCCTGGCTAATAACATGCGCGGGTAGGTGAAGGAATGGCTCGTCAGAACAACAGTAAGCCGGAAGCAACACATGAAGCGGAACAGCATCAGCCCGTACGGCGGCGCGGAATTTCCAAATGGACGATCGTTCAGTGGTTTCTAATTCCTGTGCTGCTGGTGGCAGCACTGTGCGGTGGCATGGTTGCCGGGTATGTCGTTCTGGGCAAAAAAGAATTCAGCGATGTGCTTCAGTGGAGCACATGGAAGCATGTGTATGATCTGGTGTTTGCGCCATAACTGTTCATATTAGAACTCCCTTGTTGTACAAGGGAGTTTTCTTTTTTATACTGGAAAATGTATAATGATGGAGGCCCCTGAGAGCAAAAAGGGCCCTCTCCGCCATGTTGCCTTATTCGGTGGAGAAAGCCCCTTATCTCAACCTCCACTGCTGCAGGTGGTGAAGGATATTATAGTTTTTGCCGAAGCTGTCCATATTTATGCAGGCAGGCCGGAAATAAAACTAAAACGCTGCAGCGGCAGACAGATTACCAGGGTGCGGTTAATATGCGAAGGGAGCTTTGTATCCATGTTGAATATCAATGAAATCCAAGAAATAATCCCCCATCGGCCTCCATTTCTGCTGGTGGACAAAATTACCGAAATAGAAATGGGCAAGCGGGCCGTCGGCATCAAGAATGTAACGGTGAATGAACCGTTTTTTGTCGGCCATTTTCCGGGATTTCCGGTAATGCCGGGTGTTCTCATCACCGAGGCGCTGGCTCAGGTTGGCGCTGTTGCCATACTGGGAGTTGAAGCCAACAAGGGGAAGATCGGTTTTTTGGCAGGCTTAGACGGCTTCCGTTTCCGTGGCCAGGTGGTTCCGGGGGACACGCTTGTGCTTGAAGTGGAAATTACCCGCCTAAAGGGCAGCATTGGCAAAGGGCAGGCTACCGCGAAGGTGGAGGGCAAAGTGGTCGCTTCCGGGGAAATTATGTTCGCACTCAGCTAGAACCTGTTATAAAATCATATATTATAGATGGAGAAGGAGAGATTTGATATGACTCAATTAAGCCCAAAAGCCGCAGAAACACTGTCACGCTGGCTGCAGGACCCATCGGTTGACGAGAACACGAAGGCAGAACTGAATCTGCTTGCGAATGAGCCGCAGGAACTGGAAGAACGTTTCTACAGAGATCTGGAGTTCGGCACAGGCGGCTTGCGCGGGGTTATAGGAGCAGGCAGTAACCGGATTAACCGGTATACAGTGGGCAGAGCGACTCAAGGCTTTGCGAATTATATCCTTGAACAGCATACTGGTGAAGGCAGACCTTCCGTTGTCATTGCGCATGACTCCCGCCGCTTTTCTCCGGAGTTCACCCTTGAGGCTGCACTGGTATTGGCCGGAAACGGGATTGAGGCTCATCTGTTCCCTTCCTTGCGCTCCACGCCGCAGCTGTCTTTTACAGTCCGTCATCTGAAGGCTACCGGGGGTGTAGTCATTACTGCAAGCCATAATCCTCCGGAGTACAACGGCTACAAGGTGTACAATGCTGAAGGCGGACAGCTTGTTCCGCATGAGGCTGAAAAAGTCATCTCCTACATCTTGGAGGTGGATTCCTTTAATGGCGTAAAACGCATGTCTCAGGAAGAGGCAGAAGCTGGAGGGCTCCTGCATTGGCTGGGAGAGCCGGAAGATGAAGCTTTCACGGATACAGTAGCGGCTGTCAGCGTTGCCCGTGATGAAATTACATCTACACTGGGACGTGATTTCAAAATTGTTTATACACCGCTACACGGGACAGGCAATCTTCCCGTCCGCAGCGTTTTGAGCAAAATCGGCTTTACTCAGGTGCATGTGGTTCCGGAGCAAGAGTTGCCTGATTCGGAGTTTTCTACCGTAAAATCGCCAAATCCTGAAGAGCGGGAAGCCTTCACCCTGGCAATCAAGCTGGGAGAGGAGCTGGGCGCCGATCTGCTGATCGGTACGGACCCGGATGCAGACCGTATGGGTGCTGTAGTGCGCGACAATGAAGGCAAGTTCGTTGTTCTCTCCGGCAATCAGTCCGGAGCACTGATGATTCATTACTACTTGAGCCGCCTGCAGGAGCAAGGCAAGCTGCCAAGCAATGGTGCTGTCGTAAAAACCATTGTCACCAGTGAAATGGGTGCAGCTGTCGCTGAGCATTATGGTGCTACCGTATTCAACACGCTTACAGGATTCAAATATATCGGTGAAAAAATGACCCAGTTCCAGCAGTCTGGTGAATACACCTACCTGTTCGGCTACGAAGAGAGCTACGGCTACCTCGCCGGGAATTATGCCCGTGACAAGGATGCCGTGCTGGCCTCCATGCTGATTGCTGAAGCTGGAGCCTATTACAAAGCCCAAGGGAAAACGCTGTACGACGTGCTTCAGGAGCTGTATGAGCAGTTCGGCTATTTCCTGGAAAGCCTGGAATCACGCACATTGAAGGGCAAGGACGGTGTGGCGCAGATTCAGGGGATTATGAATGACTGGCGGAGCAATCCTCCACAGGAGATTGCCGGTGCAGCAGTAAGCGAGGTTCTGGATTATTCGCTGGGGCTGAACGGACTTCCTAAGGAAAACGTGCTGAAATATTTGCTGTCTGACGGTTCCTGGTTCTGCTTGCGCCCGTCGGGCACCGAGCCGAAGATCAAGGTGTATTTTGCAGTGCGCGGAGAATCGCTGCAGAACGCCAAGGACAAGGTTGCCGCGCTCACGCAGCAGGTTATGTCACGCGTTGACGGGAAATAAATAATAGAAGATACAGAATTTAAGCGAAACGGATACTGCTCCTCTATGGACGCGCATCCGTTTCTGCTTGAAATTAGCCTTGAGAAGGCTTTACGTGAAAGAGGAGGTACTTTGGAGTGCAGCAGAAATGGCAACGTTGGAACATCGCTTCAAGGAAGTGGTTATGGATAGTTGTGGTGATTGGTGTGCTTGCCGCATTGCCAGTCGTCTATGACCGTCTGCAGACGGAGAAATCTTCCAAAACGGTTGAATTTGTTTTTGATTACCGTGACCTGGTGGAAGCGGCCAGCTACCGGGCGAATCCGCAGGATTATATTTCAGAGCAGCTTGACCTCTTAAAATCTGCCGGCGTAGGCAGCATGGCTATTTATGAAAACACGCTGGAGGATTACCGCAAGGCCCGCCGGCTGATGATATGGGGAGCGGCTGATATTGCCAACCTGACGGATACCGTGATTCCGGAGAATGAGAACTATACATATGTCCTCTTTACCAGTCCGGAGAATAGTGAAGCCCTCGCGCCGATTATCCGTGATACTTTCAGCAGCCTGGATATAGCGACCGAAAACTGGAGTTTCCGCGGGCAACAGGGGCTTATTGTCAAAACTCCGCTGGAGGATGCCACACTGAAGCCGATGCAGCCGGACCCGTTCACCCTGGAAATGCTGCATAGCAAAGGGTTTAACATTGTACCCCGTCTTGTAGATTCCCTGCCTTACAATGAGGCCGCCGTTACCAAGCTGCTGGACCGCTATCAGGAGCTTGGAGTCAAACGTCTGCTTTTTGAAGGCGAGTCGGTTAAAGGATTTAATGATGATGCTGATTTGAACAGCATTACAGCTTTTGCCGGTCTTCTTAAGGAACGCGGAATCGGGATTGCCGCCATTGAGAATATCAAAGCACAGCAGAAAGGATTCAATAAATTAGCTTATCTGCTGGATTACAACGTGACCCGGCTGTACTCGCTCAGTGAAGGTGATTCCGCCCTTCCTCCGGAAACGATAGCGGACCGCTTTGCACTGGCAACGAAAGACCGCAACATCCGCATGATCTATCTCAACACGATTCCGTCGCGGGACACTTCAAAGGCGCAGATTAAGGATACTCTGGAAAATCTGATCACCAGCCTTAGCGAGCCTGGGGGTGCGGTAGAGAAAATCGAGAGCAACGGCTTTACCTTGGGGCAAGCGACCGCGTTTGATGTTGTGGACTCTTCATTCCAGCGTTATTTTAAATTAATTGCAGTCATCGGTGCTGTAGCCATGGTGGCCCTTCTGGTTTCCTACTTCATTCCATGGCTTACGCTGCCTGCCTGGGTGCTTGGTCTGGTAGGAAGCGCCGGACTGATGCTGATTAAGCCGCAGCTGTTCGAGCAGGCCCTGGCACTTGCAGTAGCCATCAGCGCACCGGCAGTGGCAATGATACTGGCGGTACGCAAAATAAATGAGAAGGGTCCTCCGCTCCGGGCGAACTCCTTGACCTATGCGGTTATGACTCCGCAGCGCCGCCTGGCTCACAGTCTCGTGCTTTACGTCAAAACAGCGCTGATTTCGCTGAGTGCGGTGCCGTTTGTGATTGCACTCCTGAACAATATCACCTACAGTCTGGTCCTTAACCAGTTCCGTGGTGTCAGTCTGCTGCACTTGGCGCCTATTGCACTGATTGCTGTATACGTACTGCTCTATCGTGGTGAGTTTGTCCTTAACAAAACAGGCAAGCTTCTACGGACACCCATTACGCTGGCTTGGGTCATTGCAGCCGGTGTTCTGGGGATTGTCGGGATGTATTATTTGAGCCGGACGGGCAACAGCGGCAGTGTGAGTGCACCGGAAAAAATTCTTCGCACCTTTTTGGAAGATACAGCGGGGGTCCGGCCGCGCAACAAAGAATTCCTGCTGGCTCATCCGCTATTTATACTGGGGGCCTTTATGGCCTATAAATACCGGAATGCCGCATTTATTATGATCATCGCTGTGATCGGGCAGCTTTCCATGGTTGATACCTTCGCCCATATTCACTCTCCGGTTCTGATCTCGCTGGTCCGTGGTCTGCTGGGACTGGGTCTTGGTCTGATTATCGGGCTGATTGCGGTAGGAATATGGCAGCTTGCAGAGGGGTGTTGGAGACGATGGTCGCCGCTTCTCAAAAAATAATCATCTCCGGCTATTACGGTTTCCGGAACAGCGGAGATGAGGCGGTGCTGCAGTCCATTCTAAATGCGCTGCAGAAGCATTCGCTGGCAACGGGAACAGTCATTGAGCCTGTTGTGCTGTCAATAGATCCGGAATGGACGACAGCGACCTATGGAGTGAAGGCTGTACACCGTATGAAACTTAGCGAAGTGCGCAGCGCAATTTCGGAAAGTGCCGGTTTGATCAGCGGGGGCGGCAGTCTGCTGCAGGATGTGACCGGGAGCAAATCCATCCCATATTACCTGGGCATCATCAAGCTGGCTCAATGGATGGGCAAGCCTACCTTTATCTATGCCCAAGGTATTGGTCCGGTTAACCGCAAGCTTTTTCATCCCTTAATTAAAGCGGTTTTCCGCAAATGCAGCTATATCTCTGTAAGAGATGAGCAGTCGCGCGACCTGCTGCAATCCATGGGGCTGGGCGGGAACAAGATTGATGTCGTTCCCGACCCGGTCATGGGATTAAGCCTTCCCGAGGATGGACAGGGAAGCAGCACAGAAGCAGGCGGCGAATCATCTCCTCAGAAGACTCCGTTATCCCGGCCTGTTCTTCCGGTTGTAGGGGTTTCGGTCCGCTTTTGGGAGCAATCCCGGGAGGAACTGGATGCTGTCGCCGATGGTCTGCTGCAAGCAAGCGCCCGAACTCCGCTTCATGTGCGTTTTCTGCCTTTTCACCATCCTTCTGACCATGAACCTTCACGTTATATCATGGAGAAGCTGGAAAAGGGGATGTCGCAGAACGGTGGAATAATCAGCATATGTGAGGATGCTGAGCATCCGCAGCAGATGCTGCGGGAGGTAGGAAGATGTGACGTCTTGATCGGAATGCGGCTGCACAGCCTGATTTATGCCGCAGGAAGACGGGTGCCGCTTATCGGTATCTCCTATGATCCGAAGATTGATCATTTTCTGGAGCGGGTGGGCTGCCGGCCTATCGGGGATACGACCTCTCTGGACGGCGGCAAGCTTGCTGCCGGAGTGCTTCAGCTTTTGGAGTCAGGGGATGAATGGAAGCGTGAGCGTGAGCCGTTAATTGCTTCTTTAGTCCAGGAGGCCGAAGCGCCAGCCCGGCAAATTATTGAATATTTCCGCCGTAAAGGGTGATAGATACGTGAAAGCAGAAAGTGTGATCCCCACGGTGCCGATTTTCGGCATCCGGGTATCCAGAGTCGATATGAAAGCTACGGTTTCCTATTTGACCGAAGCCGTCCAAAGGCGTGAACCGCATCAGGTCATTACAGCCAATCCGATCATGGTGATGACCGCCCTGGATAATCCGGCTTATATGGAGATTATGAAATCGGCCGAACTGGTGGTTCCTGACGGAACAGGGGTTGTATGGGCTGCCGAGTATTGCCAACAGCCAGTTGCTGAACGTGTTGCTGGTTTTGATTTGTTACATGAATTGCTTCGCCAGGGCGAAAGCTATAATTGGAGGGTATATTTGCTGGGGTCTACACCTGAGGTGATTCGCGAGACCGCCTCCCGGTTACAATCTCAGTATGCCGGTATCATTATAGCGGGATATCATGACGGCTTTTTCGGGCCGGAAGCGGACGAGGAAATTGTGAGTGAAATTATCGAAGCTCAGCCTGACCTCCTTTTTGTCGCCAGAGGAGCCGATAGTCAGGAGCCTTGGATCGCCAAATACAAATCCCGGCTGAACATACCGGTAATGATGGGTGTCGGCGGGAGCTTTGATGTCATCTCGGGCAAGAGCCGCAGGGCCCCAAAAGCCTTCCAGAAACTCCGCGCAGAGTGGTTATACCGCCTTCTAAAGGAGCCTACCCGCTACAAAAGAATGCTTGCGTTGCCGAAATTCGCAGTAAAAGTGCTGCGTGAGAAAGATAAAGTGACAAAAGGATAGCAAAACGACGATATTTACCGTAAAAATCCGTGCAACAGCCTAAAAACGGAATTGGAATTTGTTTTACGTTCAGCGTATAATTCAATGCGGTAGAGAAATGGGGGTTGACTGATCAAATGTTAATCATATACATCGCCGGATTCGTCGTGTGCATGGGACTTGCACTGCTTTTGACACCGCTCGTGAAGAAATTCGCGGTTAAGATTGGTGCCACAGATGTGCCGAATGCCCGTAAAGTGCATACTAAGATTATGCCCCGCCTTGGCGGATTAGGTATTTTTCTGGCGTTTGTGTTGGGCCTGCTTGCCGTATTGCCGATCATTCCTTATGATTTTACTCCGCGGGAGGTAAGTTTCATCAAAGCGCTGCTCTCTGGCGGCGGACTGATCGTTCTTATCGGTGCACTGGATGACCGGTTTGAACTTTCGGCGAAGGTGAAGCTGCTGGGCCAGATTGCCGCAGCGTGCATCGTTGTTTTCGGATTCGGGATTACCGTTGATTTTGTAAACATTCCATTTAATGATACGTATTCCTCATTAGAAAGCTGGATTGCCATTCCGCTGACGATCTTCTGGATTGTCGGGGTTACGAACGCCGTTAACCTGATTGACGGGTTGGACGGGCTTGCTGCCGGAGTATCCGGCATTGCGATTGCTACGATTGCTGTCATGGCATTTTTGATGGGCAATACCATGGTTGCCTTGCTTTGCCTGCTCCTGCTTGGCAGTATCCTGGGTTTCCTGTTCTTCAACTTCCATCCCGCCAAAATTTTCATGGGTGATACAGGTTCGCTGTTCTTGGGCTTCTGCCTTGCGCTGCTTGCGCTGCTCGGCTTTAAGCAGATTGCGGTAGTCTCCTTTATCACACCACTCTTAATTATCGGGGTTCCGCTGTCGGATACGTTTTTTGCCATCGTCCGCCGGAAGCTGCAGAAGAAACCAATCTTTGCTCCGGACAAAGGTCATCTGCATCACTGCTTGCGCGAGCTTGGCTTTAGTCACCGCCAGACGGTATTAATTATATACGGTATTGCCGGTTTCTTTGGAATCTTGGCTGTAATTCAGACGTCAGCTTCTCTCTATGAAGCCAACTGGGTGACCTTCGTCGTCATTTGCGTCATGCTCTTCTTCCTGCAGATCGGCGCAGAGATTACCGGTGTCATCAGCAAGACCAAACGTCCGTTGATTGATTTCCTGCTTAGAATGCGGGTGAAGGCTAATCCGGAACGCGGCTCCAAATCATAAAGTGCATCTATTTGCGTCATGCAATTATCTTCCTTATCTGACAAAGCTCACCCTACAAAAGGGTGAGCTTTTTTGTGATATTTCTAAAAAATCCCGCCGCATTGACCGATAAAGAACAAAGTGAGGGATAACGAGAACATAACTCAAAGGAGAGATATACACATGTTACGCTTTAAGAGACCATTCGTTTGGCTGCTGCTGGCGGCTCTAATCGTTTCCATGTTCCCAGGCAAATACACGCCGCAGGCCGCGGCGGCAACCGCGTCTACGACCTATTTCAGTCCGGATGATCTCACGCTGCGGAATACGGCGGCACTTCAAATGGATGTCAAGGATTCTATTACAAGAAGTACCGTGTATAAGACAAGTGCCCCCAACTTTTCCATTTCAGGTACTTACGCACAGGTAACAGCCTCCACAATGAAGGTTACTGTACAACAGATGACGCAGAGTGGGGACAAATGGGTGACAGATGATACACATTCCACTACGGGTGCAGTAACTACCGACACTACTAACCCGGATAACCGGTTTGTTGCAAGCGGACTCACCTTGTTCACAGGATTTAATAAAATCACCTTCTCAGGGATGCAGGGGACATTGCAGCGCTCTGAATCGTTTTATGTTCTGTATGATAAGGTTCCTTATGTCACTTCGCTGCAAGTGCTTGGAGGAGGCCCTGCTGCCATTAACTTAAATGAAGGTACAAAGGTTGTTGTACCGAATCAGCAGATTACGCTCCAGGGTAAAGTGACGAATGCTACTAAAGTCAGCGTATCGCTCAACGGTGGTTCCGCGATGCAAACCTCTCTCCTTGAGGACGGCACCTTTTTTACGCCGGCATTAACATTGAAGTCCGGAGAGAACACGCTGGACATCGTTGTGCAGAATGCAGCGGACTCTATATCAATCAAACGCTCGGTTTATTATTTTGACACCAACAAGCCTTTTACCGATCTGAAAATTGTTCACGGTAATAAAGCGTACAATATACTTGATAATGTCCCTACGCTTACGGCAACAGACACCACTGCTACTATTATGGGGCAAGTGCTTTTGCCATATAATGCTAGTACCAAGTCCTTCAATGATGACCATGAAGTGAAGATTAACGATACAGTGGTTTCAGTGAATGTGCTTCAGTCTTATGATGTTGCAGCTGATGGTACCGTCTCTGAGGTTCCGGGTACTACACCACAGAATGAGACTGTAATTCCGGCTCCGGATGGCGTAACCCCTCAATACCGGCTGATTGCCTTCAAGACAACGGCACCATTCACCCTCACAGCGGGATCATCCAGCGTAACCGTCGGAATTAAATACGGAACGTACAGTACGTCTGTAAAAGAAAACTACAAATTTTTATCAGGTGAAAATGTTATAACCGAAATGTACTATTTGTCTGGATATAATGGTGAAGCTATTGCCAGTACCGGACTTTCCAAGCTGGCTTTGAACGGTGCTCAGGTTGAGAAATCAGATTTCTACATTCTGGTTAAGTCGAGTGCTATACCAACCAAAGACTTACTGGCTTCATATCTGCCATTAGGCGCTTCACTTAAACTGGAAAAACAGACTAATGTATCAGGGCTGGCGGGGAATGAGGTTGTATATAAAATATTTGGATTCTCCAATGGACAACAGAAAGTGAAATTTCAATATTTAGATTCGCAATCCTTCTATAATGCGGACATTTCCTATGTTTCGAAGAATTATATCTATGTTGCCAACTTAAATGATGGACAAACCTATACGTTTAGCTCGGCTAATAGTTCTAATATTTTGAAAGTCTCAGGTGAATATATCGGATTTGAGAAACTCAGTAATGCTCAATTTTTTGTGAACGGAATTTCAAACGATAAACTGAAGTCGACAGAGGTTAGCAATCTTGATTTTAATCCGATGAATAAATCGATTTTCTCCTTTGATTTGACCATATCAGCTTCCGGGCCACTGGTATACGGAGAAAACAAACTTGTCTTCACCGGAACCTCCATGGACAATGCAAGCAACAAAAGAGAAATACGCAAAGAACTGAAATTCTATATTGTAGATACCAATGTATCCAACCTGTCGCAATTCCATCCCAAGCTGTCCAAAGGCAGAGCAGCGTTCTCTCACACAGACATTAAGGATTACACCGACAAAGAGCTTAATGATATCCTTGGATTAACTGCGGAATTCACGTTCAAGGACGACAAGTTTGTTACAAGCCAGACCAGCTATGACTTGGTTCTTAGAGGCGGAGCTGCAAACAAGCTTAATCTATATCAGGGATCAGAGCTGTTTCTTTCATTAGATAACGCAGTACTGGGTGATACTTCAATCCAAAAGGCAACACAAAAATTTGACTATAAAGGAAAGACTTACTACTATGATTTTGTAGGCAGCAGCAAAGATTTTATCCTGCGGATTTTGGATATTCCGGCTGAAACTGCAGGCAGTATTGTTTATAATCTGGAGCTTATCAATGAAACTGGCGCACGCACGAATCAGCGCATGGAAGTAGTACGTGAAGTTTCTCCATACCGGATATTATCTCCAGTTGCCACTGTAGGGAAACAAATCGTTGTTAATAAGAATTTTGTCCGTTTCGATATTGAGGCTGAAGGTGCCACTAAAGTAGTAATCGACAAATTTGATGCTGTGAAACGCACTGACTTGCCGAACCGGTTCACGTTGGATTATGTAGGACTAAAACCGGATAAAGCTACTTCAATCAAAATTAAAATTGTGCGGGCTAATTCAACCTTAAATGATACTGTCACTGTTTATTATGCAAGTGCTGTTCAGATAGACACGCAATTTATGGCAGAGAAAGTTGCTGCTAAATATACTGTGTTTAACAAAGGGCTTGAGCTCACGTTCCCGAAAGGGACATTGATGAAGGGCTTTACTACCTCTGGTGCAGCGAAGTACTATCCTGACACCAAGCTGCTGTTCGGTATTGCCGATCCTGTAGATGGGGTCGTCGAACGTAAAAATGATTATGGCAATACAATTAATGTGGATGCTGATGCCCGTACACCTGGCGGCCTCGGTACACTGCTGATTCCTTCAGATTTAGTGTTGCGGTTTAACTCGACAGTAGAAACCAATAATTTCTCCCGCGTTTCGGATATTTATTGGCTTAGCGGCGGACTTGGTGAAAAAGGACCCCAAGGCAGTGCTCTTTATAAACCAGCCACTAATGGTATTGCTCCTTACTCAATAGAAGGAAACTTTACGCAAATTGAAGCCGAACGAAAAATTGTTCCTTCCCAGCGGGGAAAACTCACATTGACTTTTAATTCAAGCATTGTGGATGAAGTGGGGTCGACAATCACAGTGTTCCGTTATACCGATTCGGGACAGTGGGAGAACATTGGCGGTGAGGTGGATACGAAGAAACATACGATCTCAGTACCTTTTGATCAGTTTGGGTATTATACAGTAATGAAGCTGCGTCGTGGATACACGGATATCACTAACCACCCATGGGCAAGAAACATTCTTAACGGCCTGTACTCCAAAGGTATTATGGAAAATCTGAGATTTGACCAATTTGGAGCGGATGATACAACGACACGCGGTGAATTTGCCACTTTGCTGGTGAAAGGGCTGAATATTCCTTTGAACTATAATAATAATCAGCAGACCTTCTTTGATATCGTGCCTGAGGCGGTGTCTACAACTTGGGATTTCAAACATATCGAGACTGCGGCTAGAGCAGGGATTGTCACCGGCTTAAGTGACGGGTTCTTCGGTCCGGACCAGCCGCTCACAAGAGAGCAGGGTGCTGTCATGATTGCCAGAGCCTTGAAGCTGAAAATGGCTACTAATGATGCCAAACTGCAGGCTACCCTCGCCAAATCATTTGTGGATACGGGAAGCATGGATTTCTATTCGAAACCAGCGATTGACGCGGTGTCCAAAGCCAAAATCATGGAGGGCAGCGCAGTAACCATTACAGGTCAAACCAAACCGGTATATAATTTTAATCCAAAGGGTAAAATGACTAGAGCGGAAGCCGGAAAGATTGCTGTAGCACTTTTAAAGAAGAGTACAAGCATCTTCCCAAAAACCTTTAATTAAGCTAATCAAAAGAACAACAGGTCCGCGAAAGCTGTACGCGGGCCTGTTGTTTGTAATTAATTTACAAAGTCTTCGACATAAACTTTGTAATCTGCACCATTTTACGTTACAATAACTTAGAAAATAATATTTTCTGAAAGGTGAAAGCCATCGATGAAACCGATTTTATCAAAAGCACAGCTGGATTACATGAAAGCAAAGAATTCGTTTGAGAATAGAGCAAAGGTAATGGAGAAGGAGATTGCTGCAAAACGGGCACTTCAGGAGATCACGCAGGAGGTTATGGAAGAGCTTGTACAGGTTACCGGGTTCCATGATGCATACAATGATCTTGTAACTGCAGAGAATGCTTTAATTGAATGGTCGCATACCACGATCAAACATGAGAAGACCTACCGGGAGAACCGCGGTGCAATAGACGCCATGTACGAGAATGTAAATTCAAGTCCTGAGAAACGCCAGGAGCTGATTCAACTATCCATGAAGATACGTTAGACTTTAGATAAAGGCGCCGGAAACGGCGCCTTTTGTTTTGTCCTGAAGAACTATTAGGTAAGATGGTTTGAAAATGGATGATTATGTTTATTTACTTAACAAATATTGCTTAATGACGTTTGGAAAGTCTGTATGCTATACTGTTTCCCGTAGCCACCCATCATTAACAATAGTTAGTAGAACATACATATTGTCTCTTCTAATTGGGACGGGGTTCAGTCGCAACATAATTTTAAATTTTTTTTTGAACAAAGCGCAACTTTCTAGAAACTCCTGCGTTTAAGATGTAGAGTCACTTGCATAAGGCATTGTTAATCATCATGATATTGAATTACAACGCCAAATGGAAAAATTAGCTTTACGTGACTTGAGGCACATTGTATAATACTTAGGTAGAATTAGGAATCTAGTATTGCTATGCCTTGAAGCTGCTTACAAGTTTCTGTGATACCCGTCACAGACATTATTTATACTTAATATGCTCAACTCGGGAAAGGGGGTGCATCGGCTAATGAGTGACATGAGCTACCCAACTAAAGAAGAATCTCAGTTCATGAACGTCCAAGGAGGAGAAAAAAAGGTTATGAAGAAAATTTTATCCGTAGCATTATCTACAGCAATGGCATTCTCGATGTTTGCCTCTGTAGCGTTTGGTGAAACTGCAACAACTCCACAAGCAAAATTTGATGCTTTGGCAGCAAAAGGTATCCTTAACGGCTACCCAGATGGTCAAGCACATCTTGAAAAAGATCTGACTCGCGCTGAATTCGCTAAGATCGTTACTAAATTGTTCGGTCTTACTGAAGTAACCGGCAAATTGTCTTACAAAGACAAAGGTTATACTGCCAAGAACTGGGCAGTGCCTTACATCGAAGCTGTAACTGCAGCTGGTTATATGCAAGGTCAAGATACTGTTAGAGGTATCTTCAACTACAACGGTAAAGTAACAGTTCAAGAAGTAGCGGCTGTATTGTTCCGCGCTCTGAAACTGGAACAACCTGCTACAACTGATAACTCCGCATCCGCATGGGCTAAAGGCTATGCTCAAGCAGTTATCAACGCTGGTCTGGTTGCTCAAACAACCAACTTCAAAGGTAACGCTACTCGCTCTTTGGTAGTTGAAACAGCTTATGCAGTTGATCAAAAGACTGTAGCTCCTACTCTGACTGTAGCTTCTGCTGAAGCAGTAAGCCCAACCAAAGTAGTTGTAACATTCTCTGATAAAACAACTGCAAACGTTGATCTGACAACTGCTCTGGTAGCAGGCGTTGAAACTCCAGTAACTTTCAAACACCTGGAAAAAGAGTACACTGTGAAAGTAACACTGCAAGCGCCTAAGGTTGTTAGTGTTACAGCTCCAAACTCCAAACAGGTAGTTGTGAAGTTCAACCGTGCTATCGACAAAGATACTTTGGTTGAGACTAATACTCTGATCGAAGGTGTAGTTAAATTAACTGAAGTTGGCAAAACAGTTGATGTAGCTAAAGATGCTAAGGTTGTTATCAGCGATGATGCAACTCAAGCTACAATTTCCCTGGATGGAAATACTTTCCTTAAAGGTAACTATACTGTAGTAATCAACGACACAATTAAAACAACTGCTGGTGAAGCGATTCCTGCTTACACTAATTTGTTGCCTGTAGCTGATGTCGTTGCACCAACAGTGGTTTCCGTATCTGCTGTTGCAAAAACAACTACGAATAAAGTATATGTTAAACTGAGCGAGCCAGTTAAAACTGCTGGATTGATTGCTTATGTTAACGGTGCGTCTGCAAGTGTTTCCCGTGATACTTACCAGCCACTGGATGAAGTAACACTGACTACTGGCACGTTGAACAGCGGAACTTCGTATGATGTGTCCCTGACTAACCTTTCGGATTACGCTGGCAACCTGGCTACACCTAACCCAGTTAAAACAACTGTTACGGTAACTTCTGATGTTCAAGCACCTGTAGTTCAAAAAGTGACTGCAATTGGTGACAAAACAGTTGAAGTAGTATTCAACAAAGCAGTGGATTACAACTCTTTGGTAGGTAATGTTCGTCTGTTGGATGCAAACGGTGAAAGCAAAGGCGTATTCACAATTAACACTACGAGCGACACCAAAACTTTCAAACTGACTAGCCCTCTTGGCTCATTGCCATCCACTGGTACATTCTCCGGTAGCATCGTATTCGGTGCAACTGTTCGTGATACCATTGGCAATAACCTGGGTACAGCAGTAACTCAACCTATTACCTTCAATAAAGACACTGTAGCTCCAACAGTAACTGGCGTTACTTACAAGAGCGGAAGCGGTCTGGTAGTTAAGTTCTCTGAAGAAGTGAAAGCTGTAGCTGGCGTGACTGGCCTTACACTGATTAAAGATTCTACTGGTGTTGGTGTTACTCTGAATTCTACTCCAGTTGCAACTTCTAAAGATGGTAAATCTTTGACATTTGCAACCCCTGCTGGTGTTGTGGGTGCACATACACTGCGTCTGCCAGAAGGCTTGGTAATTGATGCGAGCTTTGCTAAAAATAAACTTGCTGCTACATCGGTTGCGGTAACAGGAAGCAGTACTTCTTCCGATTCCGACAGACCAAAAGTAACCAGCATTGTTTATGGAACGCCTACTACTAATGATTACATCGTTGAAGTAACTGTAAGTGACAATTCAGGGGTTTCTGTTGCATCTTTGATGGATGTCAACAGCTACACAATGGATAGCAAGGCACTTCCTACAGGAACTTACATCACCTTGAATACTGCTGCCGATAATGCAACTACTAGAATCGCGTATCTGCATATTCCAAAATCATCAATCAGTGAAACTAAGGACTATAAGTTCTTGGCTAACGGTGTAGCTGATACTGCTGGTAACGGTGCTGAAGCTCACAATGAAGTAGCAATCAAACTGTATGATACTGTAGCTCCTAAGCTGTCTTCTGCTGCTGTATCGTCTACAGATTCTGCTGTCCTGATCGTAACCTTCTCCGAGAATGTTAAAGACATTCAAAAAGATGATCTGCAATTCCGTATCAATGATAAGCTGGTATCTCCTCTTACCTTTGATAAGGTTGGTAACAGTACTGATAAATGGTACGTTACATTCAATAAAAAGGATATTGATGCTTCCGCATCTGTTGGTGCTCAAGACCTTAACGCTAACAACATCAACACAATTACTGTTAAGGTTAAAGAAAATGATCCTTCCACTGGATACGTACAAAGCATCACTGACAACGAAGGAAACAAAGTTACTACTGGAACTGAAGTATCCGGTAAATAATACTGTTCCTCGTGTATTACCGAAGCAAAGAATAGCCTCTTCGGAGGCTATTCTTTTTTTAATCATTTTCCATCCCTGAAGGAGGAAAGCAATGAAACCAGCAATGAAAGTATCGATGGCGGTTGTCTTGTTGGGTGGAGCCGTATGGGCAGGATCAGTGATGAATCTTACCGCAGAAGGCGCAAGTGTAGGGAATCAGCCGGGTACCGCCGATGATCCGGTTGTCACCAAGAGCTATGTGGATCAACAGATTCAGAAAGCATTAGGAGGCGGAACAACTGCAACGAACCCTCCTGCAGCCACTGCCACAGCATCTCCGGCACCAACGGCCACTTCATCATCAAGTCCACAGACTTCTGCACCTGCCAACAGCAACGAAGCTGTGATTGTAGATGTCAAACCAGGACAGACTTTATTTGGATCTGCCGGTGCTGAATTTATTGTACGTGCAGGCAAAGCCGTGATTTTTTCGGAAGCGGCCAATGGTGTAGCTGATTTGACCGATGGCAAGGATCTGGCCAATGGACAAGCTGCTCCCATGAATCATCTATTATCTTTTCCTCGCGATGGGCGGGGGATCAAAGTGCAAGATGGCCAGACCTTAGGACTTGTCGTAATGGTTCGTGGTGGATATACATTAAAATAATTTTTCATCTTATGATTCGACATGACCTGCTTCTATAATAATGTTGCCTGTTTAAGCAAAAATCATACCTGAGCGGCACTCATTACCACTGCTAACAAAGATTGATACGACTGAATGCAGCAATGCCGGCACACAATACTCCTGTATTCTTAAAATCTTCAGGAGGTGCAATAGACATGGCACGTAATAATCGCACTGTGGTACCGGAAAGCCGGGCAATGCTGAAACAAATGCAGTATGAGATTGCTTCTGAGTTTGGTTTATATGGTGCTTCTTATGGCGGAGGGGCTGATACTGAATTTGCTTCTGAGCTTGGGGTGACAGGCAGCTCGATAGGGTATGGTACTCCATATCTGGGACATCTCACTTCCCGGGACAATGGATCTGTTGGGGGAGAAATTACCAAGAGGCTTGTGAAGCAGGCAGAACAGTCTCTTTTTTAATAAGAATGGGTTGAATTGACACCATCCGGTAAATAAGATAATATGACTTTTGTGGAAAGCCATAAACCTTTTCCAATCGGAAAAGGTTCATTTTTTGAACTTATCTGACAATATCAACTATGATTATTGAGTCTGGGGAATAGATAAATTCAAGTTGGAAGCGGATCTGCCGGTTCTATATATTACACAATTCATCTGATCCGGCAGCCGTTGAAGCATCCCCTTATACAGTGTCAGACTAACAATATGGGAGGTTGTTGTATTGTCTATTAAAGGACGTCATTTGTTTACTTCAGAGTCCGTAACGGAAGGGCATCCCGATAAAATCTGCGATCAGATATCCGATGCAGTCCTTGATGCATTTTTGGCTAATGATCCCAATGCCCGTGTAGCCTGCGAAGTAGCTGTTGCCACCGGTCTGGTGTTGGTTATTGGGGAAATCAGCACCAAGTCGGAGTATGTAGATATCCCGGCAATTGTGCGCAATACCCTCAAGGAGATTGGTTACACCCGCGCAAAATATGGTTTTGACTACAATACCTGTGCAGTGTTGACCTCGCTGAATGAGCAATCGGCGGATATCGCACAAGGTGTAAACGCTGCATTGGAAAATCGTGACCCTGCCCAAGTTGCCGAGGAAACGGCGAATATCGGTGCGGGTGACCAAGGGCTGATGTTTGGTTTTGCGACAAATGAAACGCCTGAATTAATGCCGCTGCCGATTGCCTTGTCTCACCGTATTGCCCGCCGCCTCTCTGAGGTGCGCAAGGATGGAACGCTCAATTATCTTCGTCCGGACGGCAAAACCCAGGTCACAATTGAATATGATAATGAAAGACCGGTGCGCGTGGATACGATAGTTGTCTCTACCCAGCATGCCGAAGAAATCTCGCTTGAACAAATTCAGGCGGATATTAAGGAATATGTTATTTTGCCGGTGGTCCCGTCGGAACTGCTTGACGAGAACACTAAATATTTCATTAACCCTACTGGCCGTTTCGTCATTGGCGGTCCGCAAGGAGACGCCGGTCTAACCGGGCGCAAAATAATTGTCGATACCTATGGCGGGTATGCCCGTCACGGAGGCGGGGCTTTTTCAGGGAAAGATCCGACCAAAGTCGACCGTTCCGCAGCTTATGCAGCCCGTTATGTGGCTAAGAATCTGGTAGCTGCAGGGCTTGCTGACAAATGCGAGATTCAATTGGCGTATGCGATTGGTGTAGCTAACCCTGTCTCGATTAATGTAGATACATACGGAACAGGCAAAATCAGTGAAGAAAAGCTGGCTGAGCTGATCAGCAGCAATTTTGATCTGCGGCCAGCCGGTATTATCTCAATGCTGGATCTGCGCAAACCACTCTATAGACAAACCGCCGCTTATGGTCATTTTGGACGGACGGATGTTGATCTTCCTTGGGAGCGCGTGGATAAAGCAGAAATGCTGAGGGGTCAGGCTGGATTATAAGCTATTGTAGGTTTTTATATTCCTTATTATATGCAAGCCCGCAGGACAGCGCTTCGATCATTGGAGCCAGCTGCTGCGGGTTTTTTTGCGTACCTGAAAATTCACTGATTTCTATTTGCCTTGTTTCACCTGGGACGTCTTCTAAACTTTGGAAGCCTTTTAACCGAAATAAAAGAATATATGTAAAAACGAAAGTTTGGCTTGAGAGGAGTCTATCACCACATGAAAAGGAAAATTACCATATGGGCAGCACTCATTCTGGCAGGGGATTTGCTCTTGGGGACTGTCTCCCCATCACTTGGACTTGGGACACCGGCAGTTTATGCTGCGGGCGAATTTGGAATGTCGGCAACTTCGCCGGCTGCAGGAGAAAAAAATATCAGCTTAGGTTCCTCGATCAAATTGAGTTTTGACCGTGTGGTAAACCCGCAGAGCGGGGAGATCACAATAACTCAGGCAGGGAACCCCTTTGTCACTGTATCTGTTGGCACTCTGGGTTTGGTCGGCAGCTCTAATTACTATGAAATCAGATGGGGGGCTGACAAGCCGTTAGAGCCTAACAAGAGCTATACCGTATCGATCCCTAAGGGATTGTTCAAAGACGGGTCTGGAGCTGAGTCATCAGCGGCTTCATGGGAGTTTACCACTTCTCCGGAAACAAGCCAGGGAGTATCGATAACGGAGTTCTCGCCGGTGAACAACTCGCGGCCGGATTCTGCGGCCCTGAAATCAGTTAAGCTTCAAGCTGGGCAAAAAATTGCAAAAAGGTGGAGGGTCCGCCAAACTTATCTCTTCAGCAGATAACACGCTTGTTCAGGAGTTCAAATTCAGGGACGGAGAACCTAATGTTAATGTGCAGACCGATGGGACTACCACTACTGTAAGTATGACATTGGCCAGTAAGCTGAACCCAGGGAGTACATATTATGTATTAATTGATAACTATGCGTTAAAAGATGATGAGAATCGGACATTTTCCGGGGTTTCCAGCGGCAGCATGTGGAGCTTCACAGCCAAAAGCACCGGAGCAGTCGCCAACGTTTCTCCTACCGGGGGTTCTACTGGAGTAAATCCTGCTAGTGATCTTCAGCTAGGTTTTGACCGTCCGATGATGCCGAATGCGGGGTGATCTCGCTGACACCGGTTAACGCTACGGGGGGAGCCAGATATTTTAACGTCAATTCTACAGCGGTTACCGGAGGCGGTACGCCGACAATTACAGTAGATGCGGCCTCAGAAGCGAATACCCTGCTGGAAAAAACTATGTATACCGTTACTGTGCCGCAGGGAGCCTTTCATGACCAGGATGGAAATTTGTTCCCGGCGTCAGGTCCGCTTACATGGAGTTATACAACAAGTGAAGTCAAGGGGTTTGGCATCGAGACCCTTTCTCCGGCAGACCGCAGCGAATCAGTAAGTCTAAATCCGCCGATCAAAATTACCTTTAACCGGAATGTTGTTCTTAATAATGCGGTGGCCGGTCCGGTAATCCTGTATAAAGGCGATGGAACGAAGCTGGAATCAACCCTCTCAGTGGGTTCCTCAGCCAAAGAGTTCATCGTAACTCCCGCTGCAGCGTTAGATAATAATACGACGTACTACTTGGATATTGCGAATGGCGCCTTTGTGGATGCCAATAACAGCCAAGTGATCTACAGTGGACTAAGCGGCAAAAATGCCTGGAGCTTCCAGACCTATTCTCTGGACAAGACTGCTCCCGTGCTCAAGTCGGCCCTGGTGGATAATAACCGCACGATCCGTCTGAATTATGACGAGGCGCTGAAAACGGAGGCAGCGCTGCTGCCCTCCAGCTTTGCAGTTACTGTTAATGATGAGAAGCGCGCTATTGACAGTATTTCTATTCAGGGAGCCAGTATTTATATCAAATTGAGTACAGGGGTTACTGTTGGCCAGATTATCAAAGTCAGCTATTCAGGCGGACTGCGCCCCATTCAGGATTTGAGCGGGAATAATGCCAGTACCTTCTCGCAGTATCAGGTAACGAATGGAGTCCAGTCCGCACTGACTACTATAAAGGACGGGACGCTTACCGGGAAAACCGTATTGCTGAATTTTAATGATACCCTGCAAGCGGTCAATCCTAATGCCTACAGCCAGTTCAGCGTCTATGCGGATGGTTATTCTCTTGGGGTCAACGCTATATCGTCGAGTGGCGCAAAGCTGAATTTAAGTTTAGATAACGCTGCAACGAACACCCAGGTAATCCGTGTAGCCTACTCTGCGGGCTCTTATCCCGTAGTGGATACGAATGGGCAGAGTGTAGCAAATTTTAGCGATTTTTATATCCGCAACAGTGCTGATAATGTGCCACCGGTGTTTCAGAGTGCGGCCGGTTCCGGCAACAAAATTGTACTGACGTATAACGAGGGAATATCCTCAGGCAGTCTTCCAATGAACAGCCAATTCTCCGTTCTGGTTGGCAGTAAACCTAACTACGTTACGGCAGTAGCCGCAGGCGGCACTCAAGTCACCTTGACGCTCCAGAGTGCGCTGGCGGTTAATCAGCCGACTACAGTTTCATATGTACCGGGGACTTCGGGGATCGCCGATCTTAACGGTAACCGCGCTCCCTATTTGAATCAGCAGTCCGTGAACATTTCGGGAACCACAGTTTCAGATATCAGTTCAGCAACAATAACGGGCGACGAACTGCTGGTGACATTCAGCAAAACCATGCAAGCTTCTTCAGGGCTGAACGCCAATCAATTTGGAGTCAGATTTGACGGCAGCACGGTTGGTATACAATCCTACTACATCTCGGGCAGTACGCTTAAATTGATGTTATCCAGTGTTGTGAAGAGCGGTCAAACGGTTGATTTATCCTACATGTCAGGTTCAGGGACGATCTCGGATCAAAACGGGAATCTCTTAACTCCCTTCACCGCGCTGTCGGTGCAGAATATGACGGGGGTGGCAGGGAATTCCTCAACAGCTGGCCGTCCATCATATCTGGGAACGCTGGCAGCGAGTGAGTTCGGAAAAGAATATCCTCTGCTCAAAACGGATTCCGCTACAGCAGCAGATGACCGTTCAGTATACAGCCAATCCGTAAAAAGATATAACCTGACCGCTGAACGCCTGGCTGCCGGTTATGATTATGTATACAAACAAGGTACCTCTGCATTAGCATTTGAGGTGCCTTCAACCGATCTGTCAGCTTATGTGAGTGTGCCGCTCAAGCCGCTGCTGGATGCAGTCAACCGTGACAGTAAAGCTGCTTTTCTTCTGCGACATGGCGACCATTTATACCGTCTTGCGCTGAATGATGTGAATATGAACAGCCTTGCCGCGACTTTGATTGCGGACAGCAATAACATTTCGCTTGTGCTGCGGCTGGAAAAAGTCCCTGCGGGAACCTTTACACCGTTCGAGCAGAAGCTTCAGTCACAGGGGCTTCAGACCGTCACTGGACTCATGGATATCCGCTTGAGCGCTGCGGTGAGCAGCAATTATGCCAACACTACCGCACTGAGCGTACCAGCAGAATATGCGGTCCGTACGACAGCTACGCTGAATAGTGATCAGGCTTCGGCGGCCCGGCTGGATCTTGCCTACTATGATGCCGCTTATCTCCCTAGCAAGCTGAGTTCGGCTGGCAGTTATACAGTGATTACAGCCAGTACTGTAGGCAACCAGGTCGTGGGCACATTTCTCTCGACCCGGAGCTTTACAGATATGAATAGCCATTGGAGCAAATCTATTGTATCCCAGCTTGCCGCCAAGAATATAATCGACAGCAGCTATGGCAGTACCTTCAAGCCCGAGCAAAAGATTACCCGTGCAGAGTTTGCGGTCATGCTGAGCCGTGGGCTGGGGCTGCTTGGCAGCCGTGAGACGGCCCAGCGGTTTAGAGATGTGCAGCCTTCCACACAAACCGGTGATTATATTGGTGCAGCTGCCAAAGCGGGGATCATTACCGGAAACACGGATGCGACATTCCGTCCCAATGATAATATCACCCGCGAGCAGCTGGCGATTATGATTATCCGGGCTATGGAGTACACCGGACACCCAATAACCCTAAATGGAACTTCTGCTACCGCATTGGCTGCATTTAAGGACCGCTCCAAGATTCAGAACCAGGCTGCCGAATTTGTGGCGAAGGCTGTGCAGCAAGGGATTATTCTGGGGATGACAACCACTGAATTCCAGCCCCAGGGGAATGCCACACGTGCCCAAGCTGCAGTTATGCTGCAGCGGATGCTTACCATGGCCGGATATTTATAAAAAATCATGTTGTACTGAGGCTCCGTGGATACGGGGCCTTTTTGCATGCCGGGAACTGTTTCAGTCAGCTGCCAAATTGAACCCAGTCTAGCAATATTCGCAACTTTTCCTCTCAAAATCAGTCTATTAAAGGTATAGCAGGAAACTAGGAACACGTTTCCAGCCTTTGAAAGACGCATATATTTGAAAATAGAGATGGGAGAGTTACGTTGAAATGAATGAAGTTTTCATGGGGAAGAAAAACAAAGAGCAGTTACGGGGAATGAAAAAGCTGCCGGCTAAAAAGTGGGTTGCTGCCTCATTAGCCGGCGTGTTGTGGATCATGCCTGTCCTGGGCAGTGAGGGGCTGCCGCAATGGGCTTCGGGACCGGCCTCTGTTGCCCAAGCAGCCTCCTCCCTGAACGTAACCAAGCTGGGTGAAGAGGTTATTACCTCAGGGGCTATTATGATGAAGTATAAATTCACTACGGTCCGTTCCGGAAAAACGGCGACCGGTCTGGCAGATGTGATCCGCGTAGATCTAAATAATCCTTACGTATCCCTAGATGTAATGACCGGCAAAGGCGGCAAATTAACTACACGGCAAAGCACCGGCGGCATGGCTGCGGAGACCGGAGCGGTAGCTGCGGTAAACGGCGACTATTTCAATACAGGCGGTGAAGGCGCCCCAATCGGGGGACAGGTATCCGGCGGGGTTGTAGTATCTACACCTTCGCAGCTTAACGGAATGTATGCCTTTGCTGTGACCAAGGACCGCAAGCCCGTAATCGACCAGTATTCGTTCGAGGGGCTGCTTACTGCTGAGGACGGAGCGCAGTTTCCGCTGGCAGGCATCAATAAGGGTGCATACAGCCCCGAGGACGGCAGCTCAACGTATAGTCATGCCAATGCGGCTTACATCTATACAGATGCCTGGACCGCGCTGGAGCGTCCTAAGAACAGCTCTACTACCCCTACAGAAGTGCTTGTAGAGAATGATATCATTACCCAGATTTCAGCAGATAAGGCCTTGTCCATGGCTGTTCCCAAAGGAGCCTACATCTTGCGGACACACGGGCTTGGGGCACAGTTTGTGAAAAATCACCTCGCTGTAGGGCAAAAGCTCAGCAGTGCCTACACCCTGAAGTCCAAATCCACGCAGCAGGAGCTTGATCCGGCCAGCCTGCAGATGATGATCGGAGGGCATACCATTCTGGTGAACGATGGAAAGGCGACATCTTTTTCCCGTTCGACTTCCAGTATCGGCGGCTTCCGTGCCCGTACAGCACTGGGTTATTCGCAGAGTGGACAGTATGTGTACGTGGTCGCAGTGGAGGATAATGCCAACAGCGCCGGCATGTCGCTGACTGAGCTGCAAAACTTCATGGCGAACATCGGTGTCTGGAAAGGAATGAATCTGGACGGAGGAGGCTCTACAACGATGGTAGACCGCCCGCTTGCTGAAACCTCTGCCACACTTACCTTCAATACTGAATACGGCACAGAACAGCGCAGTATCGTCAATGGCCTGGGTGTCTATACCTCGGCTCCCAAGGGGGAAGTGAAAGGAATCAAGATTAGCGGCAGCACAGTACTGCTGATCGGGCAAAAGGCAACGTACTCTTTAAAAGGTTATGACACTTACTACAATCCAATTGATGTAGCAGCAGGCAACCCTTCCTGGACTGCAAGCAACGGCAGCGTAACTGTAAATGGCGGGGAAGCCACTGCAGTCAAAGCCGGTACAGCGACCATAAAGGCTGCCAGCGGCGCAGCCAGTGCCTCGACCGAGGTAACGGTACTGGGTGGTGAGAATTTATCCAGCCTGACGGTGGGGACAGCTACAGCGCCGCTCACCCCCGGAGCATCAGTATCAGTGCCGGTGACAGCCTTGGCAGAAAATGGAGCCTCGCTTACCGTTCCGCCGGCATCCTTGAAATGGGAGCTTGTTGGCTTTAAGGGCAGTGTGCAGGACGGCAAATTGACGGTTGATTCGGTAGACCCTGGAGTGACGACAGGTTATGCTATCGCCCGTTATGACGGATTCAGCACTGCAGTTGTACTATCAGCAGCAGCGTCCACCCCATGGGAGAATTTCGAAAACGTAAGCTATCCTATTGCATTTACATCCAATGTTAACGGTGTGACCGGAACAGCTGGAGTGGTGGCCGGCAGCGCAGAGAAGGCTGGCTCCAAAGTGCTGTCACTCAGCTATGATATGACAGCCGGCAGCGGTAAGATGTACGCTTATGCCCAACTTAATGGAACCAGCGGCAAAAACATTCCTGCTGCGGCAACCTCCATGTCGCTTGATGTGATGGGGGATATGAGTCTTAACTGGCTTCGGGCTGAGGTGGTAGATGGAAGCGGAAAAATATCCTATATCGATCTGGCCAAAGTAATCGATTGGAACGGCTGGAAGAGCCTCAGTATTGATCTGTCAGGCTCCGGCATCAAATTCCCGGCAGCGCTGAAGCGCCTGTATGTGGTCAATGTGGAAGAAGGCCAGGATGAGCGGGCCAAGACAGGTACGGTTGCTTTTGACAATATATCGTTCGTAATGCCTTCGCTCTCCAGTGAAGCCGGACTTCCGAAGGGAACCGCTGCAATGAGCATCGGCTCCAAGTCCATAACGGTCAACGGTGCAAAGAAGGCGATCGATGTGGCTCCAATTGTCAAAGATGCAAGCACTTATGTGCCGATTAAAGTCGTTTTGGATGCCTTTGGCGGCAGTGCGGCATGGGATAAAAACACCAAGAAAATTATGGTGCTCCGTGGCGCCAAGGCGCTTGACCTGACGGTTAACAAAAAGGAATTTGTACTGAATGGTAAACGCCAAACTGCTGAAGTAGCGCCTTTAATCCTACAGGGCAGGACTTTAGTACCGCTAAGATTAGTTTCGGAACAGCTGGGATTAACCGTAAAATGGGAACAGAAAACGAAGACCGTAACTATCGAATCGTGATATGGTAATATTGAAGGAAAGCCTTTAATACGATCCGATAGAAATGGGGCAAGCATCCGTGGAATTTCAAGCCGATGCGATAGATCGCGTCATTAAGAATACCATCGACGTGATGGAGAGCAGCAAGTATCAGATATTTGAAATATTGCAGGTTGCACGGGATGAGCTTGTTGCACTCACCAAAGAACTGCAGCGGGTTATGGAAGAAACGGATGAAACATTGCAAAAGGTAGATAAGCTGGAGCTTCAGTACCACCGCTCCCGGATCCGGCTGACGGAGGTCAGCCGGGATTTTGTCCGCTACTCCGAGAAGGATATCCGGGTCGCTTATGAGAAAGCAACAGAACTTCAGCTTGAGCTCATGATGACTAGGGAGCGGGAGGTCTATCTTCGGAGCAGGCGCGATGAACTGCAGATGCGTGTCCGCAGTGTCGAAAATTCGGTAGAGCGTGCTGAATCCATCGGTTCGCAAATGAGCGTTGTTTTGGAATATCTGTCCGGAGAACTAGGACAAGTGACTAGAATTGTCGAATCTGCGAAAAACAGACAGATGATCGGACTAAAAATAATCCTGGCTCAGGAAGAGGAACGGAAGAGAATTGCCCGGGAAATTCATGACGGTCCTGCTCAAATGCTGGCGAATCTAGTCCTAAGGACGGAAATTGTAGAAAGAATGCTGGTAAAGCAGGAATTTGGGTTGGTACAGGACGAAGTACTAGACTTGAAAGGGCAGGTAAGGTACAGCCTGGAGGAAATGCGGAAGGTGATCTTTAATCTGCGCCCGATGGCGCTCGACGATTTAGGACTAATTCCGACACTTCGAAAATACGTGCATGATTACGAGGAAAAGACGAAAATCCGAACCTCTTTTGAAACAAGGGGTAAGGAGCACAGGCTGTCATCCGCCATGGAGGCAGCGGTATACCGTCTGGTGCAGGAGGCGTTGTCGAATGCGGCCAAGCATGCTTTTCCAAGTTACGTATTGGTGGAAATCACCTATCAGGCACAGCTGATCAAGATTGTTGTGAAGGATAACGGGTTAGGTTTCAATGTGAAAAAAACCAGTGAACAGGCAAACCGCGAAAGCTTTGGGCTGGTCGGCATGCGGGAACGCGTGGAACTGCTCGAAGGAAGAATGGAGATCCTGTCAGCCGAGAATCAAGGCACAACAATCGTAATTCACATTCCGACGAATGTGGAAAAAGGAAAGGAGTAATGTGATGGAAAACCAGAGTATTGGCAAGTCGCCCATCAAAGTTCTTTTGGCCGACGATCATCAGTTGTTTCGTGAAGGGCTTAAGCGGATTTTAAATATGGAGGAAGATATTGAGGTTATTGGGGAATGCGGTGACGGGATCCAGGTGCTTGAATTCTGCAATGAGAACAAACCGGATATCGTACTGATGGACATCAACATGCCGATTGAAAATGGTGTGGAAGCCACGCAAAAGCTGCGGGAAATGTTCCCTGATGTCAAAGTGATCATTTTATCGATTCATGATGATGAGAGCTATGTGTTTGAAACACTGCGCAAGGGGGCCAATGGATACCTGCTGAAGGATATGGAGGCAGAATCGCTGATCAATGCTATCCGTTCTGTCTGTGAAGGACATGCCTTCATTCATCCGAAGGTCACCGGGAAGCTGATTAACCAGCTGCGCCGCATGACGTACCTCAATGAGACAGGAGCTATTGCAGAAACTGCAGTTAAAGAGGCTGGTGTCAAATTTGTCGCTGGCGACAACAATCCCCTGACCCGGCGTGAAGCGGAAGTACTGCGGCTGATGGCGGAGGGCAAGAGCAATAAGATGATTGGGGAATACCTCTTTATCAGCGAAAAAACCGTCAAAAACCATGTTAGCAGCATCCTGCAAAAAATGGAGGTTGACGATCGTACGCAGGCTGTCATTAATTCGATTAAATATGGGTGGGTCACCCTCTAATCCGCCGCTGGTTTTTGAATATTACATATAATGATTGCAGCTGCCCTGCTGCAGTCAGAGTATTGTTGTTGTACCTGTAAGGATGAAAGGCAGCCCCCTGTATACGTACAGGCTGAATGGATGAAACCGTATATTGTGAGGCAGGAAGGCAGGCGCGGGTCTGCTCTGGGCAGTCACCGACCTTTTATCATCGGCATATAGTGTCGGTATAAGAGGAGGTGTATCTCCATGGTAGCCCAGTTAATATGGATTGCGGCCATCTATGCTATTGCGGTATTACTGGTTCATATTCTGCACAAAGGGGAGCGGGGCCAGTCTGGCAAACGGCTTCATTACATTCTGATCACCCGTAATCATGAATATGTGGTGGAGTGGTATATCCGGGCGCTGACCTTCCATGCTTTGCTGAGCGGAAAGAGGCTTCGGGTAACCTTAATGGATGACGGGTCAAGTGATGCGACGATGGATGTAGCCTTACGGCTTGCCCTGGGCGGTTCGGCACTGGAATTTGCCCCGGCTGTTCCTATCGGCTTTTTGGAATCAGACCGCAAGCTTCAGCCAGGCATCATAGTGGATTTAAGAGAGCCGGGGCAAGCTGTTCCTCTGCCTTTTCTGCAAAAGCCGTGGAGCAAGGGATGCAGATCAAAGCGAGGCGAATAATCATATCATATGCAAGCAATGCAAGAAACGGGTGAAGCACACTCTCCAAATTTGGGGGAGTGTGCTTTTTTGTTATTTTGGGGAAATGTACATTTCAAAAAAAAGTAAGAAGCTAAGAAATCTAGCACAAATAAGCCTGGGTTCTCCTGGCTGCCGTTAATCATCAAAAATCTTGCATGGTATACAACAATGTATGTCTTAAGCAGTCCAAAATGGCGAAGATCTTGTACGTTATACAACACTCTGTGTCCTGAGTGCGCCAAATTAACAAAAAATCCTGCAGATTGTACAACAATATGTTGCCTAAGCACACCAAATTGACACAGATCTTGCATATTGTACAACATATGCGGGCGTGTAGGCATAATCCCTTATCTACCCATTAGTGTGATTGTATTCTTATTTATGGTTCAGCAGGAAGTTCAAGAGCTGAGTTGTGGAGCGGAATCTTCAGGAAGATGATGCAACTTAAGTTTGGTATTCGATGCTGGTTTCGCCCAAGCTGATTCAAAGAAATTAGGATAGCAAAATTTTAGGAGGCGGAGCGATTGCAGGCAGCAGTATACGCAGTAGAGCTTAACGGGGACTGGGAGATTCGGGTTTCACTCGAAATGGATGTAGACAGATTATGGTGGAGCGGGACGGGAGAAGAACGGGAGGGCTGGAATACCAGGACCGCGGACAAACTGGTAATTCTCTCTTCCGCGCTTCCCCTGGGTTGGGCCGTGAAGCTGAGAGAGAGCTGGAGTTCAACCCGAGCCGGGCGGCAATGGCAGGTAGAAGACTGGGGAAAATATATGACAGAGGTTCTTAAGGGAGAGATTGCCGGGGAACGGGCTGCAGGCGGAGGCTGGTGCGAGGAGAGATTATATCAAGAAGTTACTGTCTGTACATTGGTTAATACAGCGAAGGTTATCGCTGTACAACATGGGAAGGCGTATATGGAAGCAGAAAAGTACAGACCGGCGATAGACGCTGAAGTTGGCGGAAGACACCTGGATCTTGGAGCTGCGGCAGAACTATTGGTGAAAGTGCTGGAGGGCCGCTCCCTGCTGGAGCCTGAAGTGGAAGCACTCCTTGCGGAACGGCTTCCCGGACTGGCTGGACAGTGGCGTGCAGCAGCTCAGCTTGCCCAGCTGCAGGGGCGGCTGAGATTGGAGGCCGCTGTGGGTAAAGCGCCTGCGCTTCGCAGCGCAGGCGGTGGCCGGCTTCCTGCCCTCGCCGGCCGCTTCTTGCACGCTGCGGCGCTCCGCCTGCCGCAGCTGCGCCTGCCCCGGCGCGGCGCTGCCGCCCGCCGCGCGGAGCTGCGCTGCCTGCGCTGCGGCAGCGCTGCCACGGGCCGCACGGCCTGCGCCGCGTGCGGCCTTGCGGGCTGCGCCTATTGCGAGGCCTGCCTCGCACTCGGGCGCAGCCGGGCTTGCGCGCTGCTGCTGCGCAGCGCGGCCTCCCCGGCCGTGCGGTGCACGGCCGGGGGTTCCCCACCGTGGCGGCACGCCGGTGGGGGCTAAGCGCGGCGCAGGCGGGAGCCGCCGGCGCTGCGCTGGGGTTCCTGGCGGAGCCGCGGCAGCGCTCCGCCGCATTCAGCCCAGAGCGGTTCCTGCTCTGGGCCGTCACGGGAGCGGGGAAAACGGAGATCACGTTCCCGCTCCTGGAGGCGGTGCTCGCCGCCGGAGGCCGCGCACTCGTCGCAACGCCGCGGCGCGACGTCGTGCTGGAGCTGGCGCCGCGGCTCGCAGGGGCATTCCCGGCGGAGACACTCGCCGTCCTGTATGGCGGCAGCGCAGACCGCTGGACCCCTGGCCAGCTGACCCTGGCCACCACTCATCAGCTGCTGCGCTTCCACCAGAGCTTTGACCTTGTCATCATCGACGAGCTTGACGCCTATCCTTATCATAACGACCCCATGCTGGCATTTGCGGCGGAGCATGCCTGCAAACCGGGCGGATCATTCATCTACCTGTCGGCTACACCGCCGGAAGAGCTGCAGCGTTTGGCCCGTTCCGGCAAGCTGCCGCATGCCAGGGTGCCTGTCCGCTTCCACGGGCATCCATTGCCGGTGCCGCAGCATTTGGAAGTGCCTCCGCTCCAGATATCTTTGAAGCGCGGGGCATTGCCCGCAAAGCTGCTGCAGGCACTTCGCAAATCCTTCGCCCGTGAGGCACAAATCTTTCTCTTTGTGTCGCGGATAGCCCACATTGAAAGATTGCTGGCCCTTCTCCACCAGAGCTTTCCCGGAGCGGCCATGGAGGGCACCTCCTCACAGGACCCGGCAAGAACGGAGAAGGTTGCGGCTTTCCGCAGCCGCTCAATCTCGCTTCTCGTCACCACCACCATACTTGAAAGGGGAGTTACCGTCCCCCGCAGTGATGTGTTGATTATGGATGCGGACAGCAGCCTCTTTGACGAAGCTTCACTGGTGCAGATGGCCGGAAGGGCTGGACGCTCCAAAGAAGATCCGGCCGGAACCGTTATTTTTCTTTCTCCGCAATGGACGAAATCACAACGGGGCGCGGTTGCGCAGATCCGGACTATGAATACGATTGCCCGAAGACAGGGGTACTTAGAATAGGAAGGAAGAAGATGAACTTAATGAGTAGATGGTTGAAGATAACCCACTCTTTGCTGGCTTCGTCCGTTTCGGACTGCCTCATCTGCGGTAAAAAAAGTGGAATTTCCTCAGAGCTTCCGGGAGTCTGCAAGAGCTGTCAAACTTCAATCCCCTGGATTCGCCATCCGCGATGCCCCAAATGCGGCCGCCATGTAGGCTGTCCCGATTGCAGCCGCAGCAGCGACCCGGTTCCGATTGTCTGCAACCGCAGTGCTGTGGCCTACACCAGCGGGATGCGTGAAGTGCTGGGACAGTATAAATATCGCGGGAATGAACGTCTGGCGCCCGTATTGGGATTGATGCTGGATCAGGCCTATTCCATCCTTCAATCAGAACGGGGGCAGATGCCGCGTGATGGAGGTTCTAAGCAACTACATCCATTAATTCCTGCGTTCAAAAGCAAACGCAACCGCTTATGGCAAGCCGATCTGCTGGTTCCGGTTCCCGTCAGTGATTCCCGGTTTGCTGAACGAGGATTCAATCAGGCGGAGCGGCTTGCGGACTTTTTGTCCCGGTGCAGAGGGGTTCCGCAGCTGCCGCTGCTGGTCCGCACCCATCATACCGGCAAACAGAGCTTTAAAAGCCGGGCCGAACGGCTGGCGGATATGAAGCATGCTTTTGCAGTCAATCCGGACCCGGCAGTTGGCTCACAGTTTGCCCATTGGCTTGAATCATCCGGACAAGGGAGAGGGGCACTGCCTTTGCAGATCATTATTGTTGATGATATCTATACAACAGGAAGCACGATCCGTGCCTGTGCGGAAACCATAACATTATTGGCCGCCAGCTTAGGCTGTACTGCGGAAATCTACAGCTTGACCTGGGCCCGATCTTAAATCAAGAATATTCTCCATAGGTATTTAGTATATTTTTGTAAAACTGATATAAACATAACGTATATATAACCGATACTAATCATAGACGAAGCCTCAGCAATCATGTAATCTAGGAGCATAAGATATTTATACGCAGCACAAAATGTATGGAAGGGAGCCGCTGCTGAAAATGAATCTGGATAATTGCCCGCGGTGCGGCCGGTTATACGTCAAAAACATCATGGAGCTGTGCCAGCCTTGTGTTAAGGATTTGGAGCATCAATATGAAATCTGTGTAAATTATTTGCGTGAAAACAGAGGCACCAATATTCAGGAACTGTCCGATGCAACGGAGATTCCGATTAAGGAAATCACCCGTTTTATCCGTGAAGGCCGGATTTCTATAGCGAATGCGCCGAATATGATGTACCCTTGTGAAGTCTGCGGAACCTTGATCCGGGAAGGTCACATGTGCGACAGCTGCCGCAGCCGGTTGCGTAAAGATCTTTCGAATGCAGCCAAAGAAATTGCTCCAGCAGAGGCCGAGAAAAAGCCTGGAGAAGGCGCATACCGGGCCGTTGACAAGCTCCGCGAATAATTAAATCTGTAAAAAAACGCTTGCAGCTATAAAAAATGTTTCAAAGATGGCCGATAAACTTAGTAAAGATTATCGGCTTTTTTATACCAGAAGGAAGGTGGAAGTTATGAAAATTAACGAGACCGGACGTATTAATGCGATTAACCCGTATCAACGCAACGCAGAAACGCAAAGACAGGAACAACTGAAGAAAAGCACACGCAAGGATGAGGTTTCGATCTCTGATGAAGCGATAAAGCTGCTGCAGGCACAGAAGAGCGGGGAAGTTGACGCTGAACGCGCCAGCAGAATAGAAAGCTTGAAACAACAAGTTTCCGCAGGTACCTACCAAGTTGACGCAGCCAAGCTCGCAGCCTCACTCGCCCCCTACTTTAAGCAATCCTCCGAGAATTAGGTGAATCCATCCATGACATTGACAACCTTGCTGGAAGTACTCGAGCGGCTGGACGAAGCACATTTGCAAATGCTGGATCTGGCCGCTGTTAAGAAAGACGCTATTAAGACAAATCAAGTAGATTATCTTATTCAACTTCTTAATAAAGAGTCTAAGCACATGAAGCTGATCGAGCAGTTGGAGGAAGAACGTATGCAAGCGGCATATGCTTTTTTGCAGGGAGTGGGGATACGTTCCAACCTGAATTTGAACCTGACTGAATTGTCCAGGCTTGTATTTGACCCTGAAGAGAAACAGCAGTTATTCCATATGCAGCGTAAGCTGTCCGGCACATTGCAGCGGCTGAAGGAAGCTAATACGCTGAATCAACAGCTTCTTGAACAGGCGCTCTCCTATATAGACTTTTCTATTGAAAGCATGTCTTATTATTCTGAGACAGAAGCTACTTATCATCACCCGGCGGGAAAAACAGCTGGAGTGCAACGCTCCGGACTTTTTGATTCTCGGGCCTAATTTTGGAGGAGTAAAAAATGACCTCAACATTCCATAGTATAGAAACCGCCAAGCGAAGCCTGAACACCCAGACGGCTGCACTAAACACGGCAGGACATAACATTGCTAATGTCAATACAGAAGGATATTCAAGACAAGTCGTGAAGATGCAAGCCTCTCTTCCTATGGAAGCCTATGGTTTCTTGCGCTCTACAGCAGCCGGACAAATGGGCACTGGGGTCGATTTCACGTCGATTGAACGGGTGAGACAGAGTTTTCTGGATGACCAATACCGCAATGAAAGCTCAAATTCAGGAAGCTGGGATGTCAGATTCGACACCTTGAAGAAGCTCGAATCTATTGTGAATGAACCCTCAGATACCGGTATCCGCAAGGTTCTGGATAATTTCTGGAATGCCTGGTCTGACCTGAGTCAGGATCCCGAGAATATTACCAACCGCAAAATCGTCAAAGAAACAACAAAGGCGCTTACAGATGCTATGAATCAAGTCAGCACGCAATTGGATGCTTTGACCACTGACCTGACCAGCAATATTTCTCTAAAAACTACAGAGATCAACTCGCTATTACAGACAGTAGCAGATCTTAATAACAACATTACTAAGCTGGAAGGCCTGGGGGATAATCCTAACGATCTCCGGGACCAACGTGACTTGGCCATCGACAAGCTCTCCAAGCTGGCCAATGTTCAGGTTACCCAGCTCAGTGACGGTTACCAAGTGACTTTGAGCGGTCAATTGGTTGTGACTGGTGATCAGGTAACCGCAGTAACGGCGGATGGACTAAAGGCGGCATACGACGGAGGGACACTTACCGGCGGAGAAGTCTATGGTATGTTTATGTCCCGGGATAAATACGTAACCGATTATAAGAATCAGATGAACCAACTTGCCAATACACTTGCTAATGGCGACATCGAAATTACTTTGCCTGCCGGAACAGTTTTACCGGAAGGAACTGTCCTGAATACCGGAGCCAATGGCACACCTGTTACATATTCGAATGCGAATAATAACCGGACCATAACAGCGGACACCAAAGTAACCGTCAAAGGAATTAATGGATTGCTGCAATTGGGTTACACTGTTAGCGGCGCAACACCGGAGAAAGGGCTAGCACTCTTCACTACCAAGGATAGCGGAGCAATTACAGCGGGCAATATTACGCTCAATCCGTTAATTGCAGCTGACCCTAACAAAATCTCCACTTCTATGCGTGTCACCGGAGTTGGCACCACTAACGAGAAGGTTGTTATCGGAAATAACGATATGGCCCTGATTATGGCAGGGCTAAAGACAGCCAAATTTGATTTTGGATCTGCCTTGTCCACGCCAGGAACCATGGATGATTATTTCGCCTCTATAGTAGGACAACTAGGTGTTCAGACGCAGGAAGCGGAACGCCAGGCGAAAAATGCAGAACAGCTGACAGAGCAAGTGGAATTGAACAGAGCTTCGGTTAGTGGTGTATCACTGGATGAGGAAATGACTGATCTGATTAAATTTCAGCATGCTTACAGTGCAGCTTCCAGATTTATGACCACATTTGACGAGCTTCTAAATAAACTAATTAACGGAACAGGCCGGGTAGGTCTCTAATCTGAGGAAGGAGGGGAATTCATGTCTATTCGCGTAACCCAAGGGATGATGAGCATGCAGACGCTCAGCAACCTGAACAGAAATAACAGTGTTAGAAGTGACTTGGCCGATCAGGCCTCCACCGGACGTAAGATCAATAAACCCTCTGATAACCCGGTGGGTGTGACCTATTCACTGCGTTATAGAGCAGAACTAGCTTCAAATGAGCAGTTTCAGACAAATGCTGATGCTGCTGTTAGCTGGCTAGATTTCACCGACAGCACAATGCAGCAGGCCACAGATGTAATGAAACGTCTAAAGGAACTGACTGTTCAGGCTTCAAGTTCAACCGTCCCGAAGTCCGGGTTGGATGCAATCAAACTGGAAGTGGAACAACTTAAAGATCAATTAGGCAATATTGGAAATGCCCAAATTAGAGGGAAATATATTTTTAACGGACAAAATTTTGACAAACCTCCATATGAGTTATCAGGCACGGTTACCAACTTCGCTCAGATTGATACGGATTCTGGCGCAGTGAAATACGCGATTGGAGATCAGTCGACATTTCAGGTGAACACACCGGGCAGCGAATTTTTTGGGCATCTACAGACAGTGATAATATTTATAAGGTAATGGACGATCTGATTTCAGCACTAGGTAGTGAAAACTACACAGGTATTGCAGCGCAAGCTGGCAAAATTGAATCCAGGTCTACTAAAATGCAAGCAGCACTATCTGAAGTAGGAGCCCGTACTAACCGTGTTGAACTGGTGCAGGGCCGTTTGAATGAACGGGAATTGAATCTGACGACGCTGCAGGCTAAGATTGAGGATGCGGATATTGCTGAAGTAATGATTAAATCTACAACAGCACAGACTATTTATGAAGCTGCTCTAAAGTCCTCTGCTTCGATATTACAGCCCTCGTTGATGGATTTTATGAGATAAGCCTTGATTCTTTGAAATCGAAATGAGAAGCTATGGACACGAAGTCCATAGCTTCTTTTGCTAGTATTCCTAGGAGGATGAGACAAATGACCCAAGATCGTGTACCTCAAGAGATCACTTTAGAAACCAATACACCGGCATATTTCTTTTCTAAAGGCTTGCCCGGCTTCGAACAGTTAAAAGAATTTTCACTGAAGGAACACAACGATATATTTAGTTTGCTGAGTGCAGCAGACCAACCGGAGGTAACCTTCATTACAGTTAATCCATTTGATTTTGTTCCGGATTATGAATTTATTCTGCCGGAGGATACCATTTACGAGCTAGGAGTGAAGGATGAGAAACAAGTTTCTGTACGCTGTATAGTCACCTGGCACAGTGATCGTTCGAAGGTATCGGTCAATCTGCTGGCTCCACTCATTTTTAACACAGTAGACCGTAAAGGCAAACAAATTGTGCTTCAGAACACTACGTACACAACCAAACATCCCTTATGGACAGATTCCCCAAAGACTGATGAAGGCGGTGATTCCTGATGCTGGTACTAAGCCGGAAAAAAGGTGAATCCATTGTGATTCAGAATGATATTGTGGTTACCGTCCTTGCTGTTGAGGGAGATGTCGTAAAGATTGGAATTTCAGCACCAAAGGATATTGATATCTATCGTAAAGAGATATTTGATTCCATTCAGCAGAATAATCAGAGTGCCGTAATGGATCTGGAGTCTGTACAGAAGGCGATAATGAGTATAAGTTACGGGGATAACAAAAAAGGGTGAGCCTTATGACCCAAATATTTGGGCGTAGTTTCAAAGAAAAATACCGAATTCAAGAAAAAATATGAAGTCTACTATTAACAATATCAAGTAGAAGGTCGATATATAATTTAGAGCGGTAATTCTTCAGGGCGGCCGACCTGTGAAGACGCTAACCACATGGATGTGGGAACAATATAATTTCAGGGAGGAAATATCAAATGATTATCAACCACAATATTCCGGCTTTAAACACACACCGCAACATGGGTCTGAACACTAATGCAACTAGCAAAAACATGGAGAAATTGTCTTCCGGTCTGCGCATCAACCGTGCAGCTGACGATGCAGCTGGTTTGTCCATCTCCGAATCGATGCGCGGTCAAATCCGTGGTTTGGAACAGGCACAACGCAATGCTCAAGATGGTATCTCGTTCGTACAAACTGCTGAAGGTGCAATGAACGAAGTATCCTCCATGCTGACTCGTATGAAGGAACTGAATGTTCAAAAAGCAAGCGGAACCTACAGCACAAGTGATAAAGCCAACATTGACAAAGAGTTGGATCAACTGGGTGATCAAATCGACGAAATCATGACGAAAACTACCTTTAACGGTATCAGCATCACAGCTGGCGCAGATATTACTGTTAATGATAAAGCAACTAGTACAATTTCGATTGGTTCAATCACAGTTACTGGGATTACTGGTTTGAGTTCAACTACATCTCTTGCTAATGTAGAAGTAGCAATCAAGAACGTTTCTTCCGAGCGTGCTAAACTGGGGGCAGTTCAAAACCGCTTGGAATATACGTCGAATAACATTGGTACTACTGTAGAGAACTTGTCTGCTGCAGAATCCCGTATTCGTGATACGGATATGGCTAAGGAAATGGTTGCTCTGTCCAAGAACAACATCTTGCTGCAAGCTTCGCAATCTATGTTGGCACAAGCAAACTCCGCTCCACAAGGTATCCTGTCTGTACTTCGTTAATCTTCATAGTTTTTTGGGAAGAGGCCTTGAATTTCAAGGCCTCTTTTCTTTTTCTTATACTCTCCGACTACATATTCACTTCTTATAATCCGATATATAAAGTAACGAACTTGAATTACTAGATGGATGCTCAATACATGTGGGGAGGTATATTCTTTGAGCAACAAAATCGTACCCAGCAATACTCCTGCTGCAGTACAGGGAGTTGTGTTTCCAACGAAGGGCAGCAGTGAAAATGATACCTCATTAAAAAGCAGTGAACTGGCTTTAGAGACAGCAAGTTTGCCTGTTGAAAGAGATCAACTGATTCAACAGTTAGAGAAGGCAATTCGAGCGGTGCAAGGACCGGAGAAAACATTTAAAATATCTATTCATGAACAGACACATGCCATAATGGTTAAGGTGTTTGATAAGCAAACAGGTGATTTAATACGGGAAATCCCACCAGAGAAGTTACTAGATGTAGCTGCAAATATGATGGAGTTAAGCGGACTAATTGTGGACGAAAAGGCATAAAATCAGGAGGTTAATATGAGAATTGGCGGACTGGCATCAGGTATGGATATTGATTCAATGGTAAAAAAATTAATGACGGCAGCCAGAGTTCCTTTGGATAAGCTGAATCAGCAAAAACAACAGTTGGAGTGGAAAAGAGAAGGTTACCGTACAATAAGTACGACCTTGGTTGGTTTTAACGACAAGCTCACTACCTTTGGTAGAACCGATTCTATTAACTCTAAAAAAGCTACTGTTACAGGAGCTTCCAACGTAACTGCTACAGCTACCGGAGCGGCAGCCAACTCAGTTTTGAATATTAAGGTTTCCAATCTGGCAACGGCTTCTTCCGTTGTATCCACAAACGGGGTAGCTAATGCAACGAAAATATCCGAGGTTTACTCTAATGGAGCGGGTAGTATTACCATTGGTACAGCAACAATTAATTTTTCGGCTGATGAAACCATTGATTCACTTGTCAAGAAAATCAATAACGATAAAAATACGGGAGTTACTGCGGTGTATGACACTGCCTCTGGTAAAATGTCTTTTACCAATAGGGAGACAGGGGAAAAGAATATAACATTATCAGGTGATTTGCTAACTAGTCTTGGAATGACTACGGTCAACAAAGGGATGGACGCTGTTGTTGAGATTAATGGGTTAACCACAAAGCAGTCATCCAATAACTTCACGATCAATGGTGTGAACATTTCCTTGAAGGGCGCTACACCTGCTGGAGAAACATCTCAGATCCAAGTGTCCCAGGACGTAGATAAGATGGTCGAAACGGTTAAATCCTTTGTGGAATCGTATAACGCGACAATAGCCACTCTGAACCAAAAAACATCTGAGGAACGTTTCAGGAAATTTTTGCCGTTAAGCGCGGAACAAAAGGGAGATATGAAAGAGGATGAGATCAAACTCTGGGAGACCAAAGCAAAAAGTGGTATGCTCAGAAATGACTCGATTATTGACAAATCACTCAGTGATATGAGATCGGCTATGATAACGGATGTTGTACTTCCAGATGGGTCCAAAATTAATATGACACAAATAGGTATTACAACAGGGAAATACAGTGAAAATGGAAAACTAGTTCTGGACGAAACAAAGTTACGTGCTGCTCTGGATGCTGATCCTGAGAAAGTCTCTGCTCTATTTGGACAAACCGACTATTCAACTAAAACAGATTTTACTCCTAAAGATGGTCTGTTTAACCGTCTGAAAAAAATCGATAATGTTGCTCTAGCGTCTATGTATGAAAAAGCAGGGACTTCGCAGGTGAGTAGTGATTTAACCACTGCTTTTATGGTATCCAGTCAAATGGGCGATCAATTAAGGGATTTTGAAACGAAAATTGCAGATTTAAATAAAAGGCTTACTATGAAGGAAACTCAGTATTATAAACAGTTTACTGCCATGGAAACCGCTATGAACAAGTATAACAGCACTTCCTCAAGTTTGACGAGTATGTTATCTTAATCCAACAAGGAGGAGTTTCTTTGATTACTTCACCCTATCAAAAATATCAACAGACTCAATTACAGACAGCATCTCCGGCGCAACTTCTGTTGATGCTTTATGATGGTGCCATTCGATTTATTCGCATGGGAACCTCCGGTATTGACGAGAAAAATTACGAAAAAGCTAATACGAATTTATGTAAAGCCCAGGCAGTAATTAATGAGCTAATAGCAGCGCTAAACCATGATTATCCCGTTTCCAAAAGTTTGTATCAAGTCTATGAATATATGATTTTTCAATTAATTCAGTCAAATCTCAAGAAAGATAAGAAACCCGCCACTGAGGTGCTTGAGTATCTGATGGAATTACGTGAAGCATGGTATGAAGCCAGTAAATCAATGAATTCAACTGCGGAACAAGCTCAATGAGTACGCTGGAGAAGTATATCAATGAGTTGGAATTGCTGACTGCAGAGATCGTTCGCTCAATAGATCAAATAGGGTATGAACAACTTGCTGCCTTCTCTGAACAAAGAGAGCAGCTTGTTTTTTCAATTGAATCTCAAAAGGGGTTGCTTACAACTGAATATAAGCTCCGGTTGCGGAAATTAAGTGAATTTGATAAGATAATTCTTTCCAAGATGGAGTACTATAGACAGAATGCCAGCGACTGGTTGGAAAAACAAGGGGCCATTAAAGTTCAAAAAAATGCATATACCTCACAGTACGCAGCAAATAGTTTGTTTTTTGACCAAAAGAATTAACTTAAAGGGCTGATTATTTTTATGACGCAACTTAGTGTTTGTATGATCGTGAAGGATGAAGAAGCTCTTTTGTCACGCTGTTTGGAAAGTGTGAAAGGAATTGCTGACGAGATTATTATCGTTGATACCGGATCAACTGATAGAACCAAACAGATTGCGGAAAACTACGGTGCAAAGATCTATGATTACGTATGGTCCAATGATTTTGCTGCTGCCCGAAATGAATCGCTTCGTCATGCTGCTGGAAAGTGGATTTTAGTACTTGATGCGGATGAATATTTGGGTTCAAATGATCATTCGAAATGGATCGAATTTCTCCAGAAGGAGAAGCCGCAGGCCCATCTTGCCTATACACTGCCAGTCATTAATTTTACCGGGAAAAAGATTATCAGGAGGAAATGACGACAGCTCCAGTAACACGTCTGTTTCCAAACTTTAAAGGAATACACTTTGAACGTCCTATTCACGAACAATTAACAAGGGGCGGTAAAGAGAAGTTATTGCATAAAAAAATTTCTCTTGAGATTTATCATACAGGGTATCAGCTTCAACGCGTAACAGAAAAGAGCAAGCATGAACGGAACATGTCGATCTTTAATGAAATGAAGAAGGCTAACAAACTGAGCGCCTACGATTGGTTTACACTTGGTAACCAATATCGCTTTGGAAAGGAGGATGAGGAGGCGCTTCAATGTTATGAACGCGCAGCAAAAGGTGCAACGGCTAAAGAGGCATGGTACTCGCATTGTTTGATGGGACTTATAAGCTTGTACTTTAAGAATGGTCGTTTGGACTCCTCATGGCGCTGGACTGAAAAAGAATTATATAAATATAAGGATTTTTCAGAATATCATACCATTAAGGGAATTCATTTTGAGACCTTGGGTTTTTTTGACGATGCAATAGCATCTTACTTACAGGCAATTAACACCGCAGAACAAAGAGCAAAAAGAAATCAAGAGATTTGGCTTGTTGATCCGATGTACAGTTTCGAGACACCGGTGCAGCAGCTCGTAGATATTTATTTTCGTTTAAATGATAATCAGCAGGCTATATATTGGTTGTCCAAGCTCTTGAATAAAAATAACAGAAATCCAAAAGTGTTATTAAAATTGGTGGAATGGCTGTGTCAGAATGAAGAACCTGCTGCAATAATAGGATTTCTAGATAAAATATATGATGTGAGAAATGAAGCAGAATGTAATCTTTTATTTAAAATATCGCTGGTATTAGGTCAGGCTGAGTTGGTTAATTATTACGAAAAATACCTGACTAAGTTGGATAATATTAATATTCTGGATCAGTTTCGCTACGCAATTTTAACAGATAAACAAGAAGAATGGATGTCCCTTTCAATTCCTGAAGTGAATAATGACGTGGATTGGAAACTTCAGATTTGGGTTCAGATGGTTGTGGGTGCTCTTAAGTGGAATTCCCTTCAAAGACTTCATGAAATCACGCGAATCTTGGATCATGATGATATCACTCAGTTGACTTCAATTGTGGAGAAGCTGTTTTTTGAAAATTCATCTGTGGAAGAAGGATTATTAAAACATTATTCCAGTTCATTGTTTTTAGTTAGCAAACAGCTATTCCTAATAAAAGAGTTTGAGAAATTTGATCAATTTATTCAGCTTTGCAAATTACCTGGTATAATCAACCAACTGGCGAATTATTTTTACACCTTAAACCTAACCGACATGGCCATGAATTACTATAGTATATTATTGTCCCAGAAGGAGCTGGATTTTAATAGTCTAGTAAATCTTGGGTTATATCATGCAAATCAAGGCTACTACTCTGATGCCGTTGAGTTCCTTAATGAAGCGATAGATAAGCAGCCTAAAGCCAAACATCTATATTACTCATTAATACAGCATGCAACTAGGGAACAAAAGCAATACTTTATAGATAAGTTTAACTTGCAATTCCCCGAGTATGGTGGTATTTCATTTGTTCATAACTTTTTAAATAATGCAAAAAAAGCTTAATATAATATTGCTCTAAGACGTATCCAGTGGATGCGTCTTTTTTGATAGGATAACAAACATAAATGGGATCTGCTAGGAGCCATGGAAGGAGGAAGAGCTAGAAATGGCACCTTGGTGAGAAAAAAGAGCTAGCGGACAAAAGACTGCTGTTAGCCAGTAGTATGGAGTTCGAAACCCTTGGATTTCAATCCACATATTTCCTCAACAACCCTTAAGTGTATTGTAAATTTCTGTCGAGAAACAGACTGTTTGTTCGCCTTTATTTAGTGTAAGCTTGATGCATGTATATTAAAGGAGTGGACGAATTGAAGAAGAAGATAGCAGGGTTCTTGGTTTTATGTACGCTTTTGTTTGTGCTTATACCAGGAGCAACAAAAGCAGCAGAACAACCTGTAGGGTTATTGGATGGAGTAACGATGTTAACTGGTTCTAGCATTTCTAATATACTTGGAAACACCACAAAAGTGACCGATAATGACAATACAACTGTGTTTGACATGGTCACTCAAAGATCAGATTCAAGTGTTGTAGACGTACTTGCCTACGTATTTCAAAATGCTCTAACGGTAAGAGGTTATAAAGTTCATGTAACTAATTATGATGCGGGGCCAGTATATATTAAATTTTATAACAGTTCCGGTTCATTGATTTCTCAAATTAATTTGAGCCCTAATGTAGGTGATGATCAAATTCATTACCTACCTAGTCCAATTGAAGGCGTTAAAAAATTTGAGTTATTCCAGCAGGGGAGTACTACATATCATGTTGCTGAGGTGAATTTATACAGTGCGATTCCAGAGCCATCACCAACCGTAACACCGGATGTTACACCAACAATAGAACCAACAGCAACTGCAACGGTAGAACCTACTGCTACACCAGAACCAACTATTGAGCCAACAGCGACACCAACACCAACACCAACACCAACACCAACACCAACACCAACACCAACACCAACACCAACACCAACACCAACACCAACTGTAACCCCGTCTCCGACTCCAGAGCAGCCAACAGGTGACCGAGCGATCTTGGTCGTAACGATGAACACCGGCCTTGAAAAAGAATTTGACCTGAGCATGGATGAAGTGAATTCCTTTATCAACTGGTATGAGAATAAGCAAGCCGGTACAGGGAAGGCATCGTATGCCATTGATAAGCACGACAATAACAAAGGACCATTTACCAGCAGAAAAGACTATGTGATTTTTGATAAGATCCTTACCTTCAGCGTAGACGAATATTCTGCGAAATAGTATTTACACGTTGTTCCAGTAACGAGCACTATACCCTACCAGCAATGGTGGGGTTTTTAATTTTGAGGAGTGAATTATTTGAGTATTATATACAAAGTCCTGGGGAGTGATACAGTGTTCCTCGTCGTAGTCCTGTTACAGTCTAAGGGATGCGTCTGGTTCCGACTGAAGGACGACCCAGAAGGGCGTATAATGGATTAAGGTAGCATAGTAGGATATCCCCAGACTCTATTCAAGATAGCAGGAGTCCAGTTCATCCGGGAGGGATTTGAGTTTAGAGCATATATAAAATAACCCGCCAGGCATGTGCCTGACTTGGTTATTTTTTTCTATTCTACTGTGTGTACTCATTTACTTCAGAGGAGTAGACTCAATTCCAAGTAAGCAACCTTATTCACCTGTTAGGGTGATTTTGTTACTTGGGTAAATGGAAGCAATTACTACATTACTAAATATGCATGGTCTTAATGTTCAACACAAAAAGACCGATAATATAGATAAGAAAATTAAAAAAAATGTAGCGATTAATCATAAATATGAGGGTTTTGTATTTTTATGTCGAATTTATATAATGAAACGATAATCGAAAATAAGGTCTGGATGATAATATGATGTCTAAATAGAAGGGGAGGTAAAACTATGGTGATGGAGTATAGAGCAATGCCTCCTGAAGATCTAAGGCAGATGCAACTGATACAGCTTGAAATGCTTCTGGAAGTCGATCGCATCTGTAAGAAGCGTGACATACGATATTGTATCATAGCGGGCACCACACTAGGAGCAGTGCGTCATAAAGGGTATATTCCTTGGGATGATGATGCTGATGTAGCTATGCTCCGTCCTGAGTATGAAAAGTTTTGTAAAGCTTGTGAGGAGGAATTGGACCAGACACGCTTTTACTTGCAAACTCATGCCAACACACCCGGGTATCGCTGGGGTTACGGCAAGATCCGACGTGTTGGAACAGAGTTTGTAAGAAAAGGACAAGAACATATGCCTTATAGAACGGGAGTTTTTATTGATATATTTCCATTAGATAATGTGCCAGATAATCTTATTGTTCGTCGAATTCATAATCTTGCATGTACTGTAATTCGAAAAATGCTGTGGTCTGAAGTTGGAGCGAAATCGGACTCAAAGCTAATGATGCGTGGTATATACCGAGGCCTTTCACTTTTCTCGAGAGACTTCGTATTTTCGCTGTATGATAAATTAATGCGGCAGAGTAATAAGAAACCTACGCAGCTTGTCCGAATCTTAACCTTTCCTACTCCGAATAATGGATACTATGGTTATTACAAAAAATGGTATGTTGAATTAGCGGATATAGAATTTGAAGGTCATTACTTTCCGGCTGCAAAGGATTACGATGGCTATTTGACTTTTAAGTTTGGGAAATATCTTGAATTTCCTCCATTGGAACAGCGTCAAGGACATGCTTCTACACATTATCGGCTTCTGCAGCCTGATGATGAGTAATTCAGAGATTGGAGTGTGACGAATGAAGAAAGTAATTACCTATGGATCTTTTGATTTGTTTCATGAGGGTCACTATAGATTATTGCAACGTGCCAAAGAGCTTGGGGACTATCTTATTGTTGGAGTAACAACTCAGCAATATGACGAATATCGGGGGAAGATGAATGTTATAAATTCTCTTATGGAGAGAATTGAAAATATCAAACAAACAGGCTTTGCTGATGAGATTGTAATAGAGGATCATGAAGGGCAAAAGGTTGAGGATATTCAAAAATATGGAGTGGATATTTTCACTGTCGGTTCGGATTGGTATGGAAAATTTGATTTCTTGCAGCAATATTGTGAAGTTGTTTATTTAGAGCGCACCAAGGGGATCTCCAGCACCATGATTAGACAGCAGAATTATAGTATTATCAGGCTCGGTGTCATTGGGAGTGGAAGGATTGCTGTGCGTTTTGCACCAGAAGTTAAATATGTAAGTGGAACCAATCTTGAAGGGGTTTACAATCCTCGAATAGAGAGTGCTAGAAAGTATGCAGAACAGTTCGAGTTGAAATTTTATACGGATGATCTTGATACATTTTTCGATAAGGTTGATGCTGTATATATTGCTTCTCCGCACAACACACATTATGAGTATATTCGAAAAGCACTGGAACAGGGAAAGCATGTCTTATGTGAGAAACCGATGGTCCTGCAGACTGCCCAGGCTGAAGAGCTCTATCATTTGGCTAAAGATAAAGATCTTGTCTTGTTAGAAGCAATTAAAACGGCTTACGCTCCAGGCTTTCTCAAGCTTTTGGCTATTGCAAAAAGCGGCAGGATTGGCCGCATCCGGGATGTGGAGGCTAGCTTTACCAAGCTGGTATCCGGAGATCTCCGGGAATTAAGTAGAGAAGAAAATGGCGGCAGTGTTACTGAACTTGCAAGCTATCCCCTCATGGCTATAGTGAAGCTATTAGGCACTGATTATAAGAATGTAAGATTTGAAACCTTTGTTGATGGTAACAACGTTGATTTGTACACAAAGATTTACCTGAATTATGAGAATGCAGTTTCTACCGCCAAGATAGGGTTAGGGGTTAAATCAGAGGGGCAATTGCTGATTTCTGGGACCCAGGGCTATATATACGTGGAAGCACCTTGGTGGAAAACACAGTATTTCGAAGTGAGGCATGAACAACCTGAACATAATGAAAAGTTCTTCTCGAAGTTTGCGGCTGAAGGATTACGATATGAATTAAGTGATTTTATTTCGATGATTTATGGCAATGAGAAGAAAGGGTTTAAATTGACCCCTAAAGAGTCTATTGTGATCACAGGGATTATTGAGTCGTTTTTGAATAATGAAAAAACACTTACTATGAAATATTAATTTATGAATGAAATTGAAAAGTGATTTTTGAAGAAGGAGCGTGTGCATTTGTTTAAAGATAAGACTTTAATGATTACTGGTGGAACAGGGTCTTTTGGCAATGCAGTATTGAAACGTTTTTTAGATACAGGCATTAAAGAAATTCGTATTTTCTCCAGAGATGAGAAGAAACAGGATGATATGAGACGTAAATATAAAAGCAATAAACTTAAATTTTATATTGGAGATGTTCGTGATTTGCACAGTGTTCAAAATGCGATGTATGGCGTTGACTACGTATTTAACGCAGCAGCTCTAAAACAAGTGCCATCATGCGAATTTTTTCCAATGGAGGCTGTCAAAACTAACGTGATTGGCGCAGAAAATGTCCTTACAGCAGCAATAGCAGAAGGGGTTAAAAAAGTAATTTGCTTGTCTACGGATAAAGCCGCGTATCCAATAAACGCTATGGGAATAAGTAAATCTATGATGGAGCGAGTATTTGTTGCTAAATCACGCACTACTGATAGAACAGTGATAAGTGGAACAAGATACGGAAACGTTATGGGTTCAAGAGGTTCAGTCATTCCTTTATTTATAGAGCAGATTAAACAGAATAAGCCGCTTACTATCACTGATCCTAATATGACACGATTCATCATGAGTTTAGAAGAAGCAGTAGAACTGGTTTTGTTTGCTTTTGAGAATGCACAACCGGGGGATATAATGGTGCAAAAAGCCCCGGCCTCAACAATTGGTGTTCTAGCACAAGCTTTAAAGGAAATCTTCAACTCCAATGCTGAAATTCAATATATTGGGATTAGGCATGGAGAAAAGACATATGAAACCTTGCTTACACAAGAGGAATGTCTGCATGCAAGAGACTTGGGGAATTACTATCAAGTTCCTGCAGATAATCGTGATTTAAATTATGCTCAATATTTTGAAGTTGGAAAGACGGAGAAATCGCCTCTTACAGAGTTTAATTCTAATAATACCACCGTTTTAAATGTAGCGCAGGTAAAAGAGAAGTTATTACAACTCGATTACGTTCAAAGTGAGCTGAGAATATGAGGATTTTAGTGCTTGGTGCCGGTGGGATGGCAGGTCATATTGCTACCATATCTTTACTTGAAAAAGGGCATGAAGTTATAGGGTTTGCCAAAAATAACCTTTCCTACTGTGATACTCTTTTAGGTGATGCTTTAAATAAGGAAACTTTGAAGGCTGTGATTAGCAGCGATTTATTTGATGCGGTGATTAACTGTATAGGTGTATTGAATAAAGAGGTCGATGAGCATCTTTCTAATGGCATTTTTCTGAACAGCTATCTTCCGCATTTTGTAGCAGATATCTTGAAAGAAACAAAAACAAAGTTTGTTCATTTAAGCACAGACTGTGTATTCTCCGGCAGAATTGGAGGGTACCTTGAGGATAGCTTCAAGGATTCGGATTCGTTCTATGGTAGATCTAAATCCTTAGGAGAAATCAACGATTCTAAAAACCTTACAATTAGAACATCTATCATTGGACCGGATATCAAAGAGAATGGCACTGGGCTGTTAAATTGGTTTCTAAAACAAAAAGATCCTGTGAATGGATTTGCTTCAGCTATTTGGACAGGGGTTTCAACTATAACTTTAGCACAAGCTATTGAACATGCATTGGTGCATAATTTGAGTGGGCTTTATCATCTTGTTAACAATGAGACTATTAGTAAGTATAAGCTATTGCAGCTTTTTAACCGATATTTAAAGAAGGAACAGATTGATATTATTGAAAGTGATTCACTACAAGTTGATAAGTCTTTAATAAATACTAGAACGGATTTCAATTTCAGGGTACCATCATATGAACAAATGATCAAAGGAACAAAGGAGTGGATTGATGCTCATAAAGAGCTCTATCCACATTATTTTTAAGTGGGGGATATTGATTGAATAAATTAAAACTAATGACGATTGTAGGGACACGACCAGAAATGATACGTTTGTCTGAAATCATCAAAAAAGCTGATCAATATTTCGAACATGTATTTGTGCATACGGGTCAAAATTATGATTATCATTTGAATGAAATATTCTATACTGACCTGAAACTTCGTACTCCCGATTACTACCTCAATGTGGTAGGTGAGCATTTAGGGCAGACTATGGGAAGTATCATTTCCAAGTCATATGAGTTAATGAGAGATATTAAACCTGATGCCTTATTAATCCTTGGTGATACTAATTCTGCGCTTTCGGCAATTTCTGCGAAAAGGCTGAAAGTCCCAATCTTCCATATGGAAGCAGGCAATCGCTGCTTTGACGAGAACCTCCCGGAAGAAACTAACCGTCGTATTGTGGATCATATTGCAGATATCAGTCTTCCATATACTGAGCATGCTAGACGTTATTTGTTGGCAGAAGGAGTACGCAAAGAACATATTTATGTTACAGGTTCACCACTGGCTGAAGTGATTTTTGCTCACAGAGCTGAGATAGAAAGTAGTAGGATTTTAGAAAAACTATCGCTTGAGAAGGGCAAGTATATCTTACTCTCTGCTCATCGGGAAGAGAACGTGGATATCGAAGAGAATTTTTTTAGCTTAATGAACGCTGTAAATGCCTTAGCAGAGAAGTACCAGATGACAGTGATTTACTCCATGCATCCGCGCAGTGCACGGTTAATAGAACAACGAGAGTTTCAATTTCATCCTCTTGTTCAGAAGCTTGCTCCATTTTCCTTTACGGATTATAGTTCACTACAACAAAATGCATTTTGTGTTGTTTCTGATAGTGGAACTTTGCCTGAGGAAAGTGCTATGTGCAATTTTCCCGCAGTTAGTATTAGAACCTCTACAGAACGACCTGAAGCACTCGATAAAGGTTGCTTTGTTATTGGAGGGATTACGAAGGAGCAATTGCTGCAATCTGTAGAGATTGCTGTTGGGATGGGGGAAGATGATGATTTTGGCTCGATAGTTCCCGACTATTCTGAAATGAAAGTTTCCTCAACTGTAATTCGTATTATACAGAGTTATACCAGAATTATTGATAAGAAGGTTTGGGGGAAGTAGGTAAATTTTGGGATTCCGGATGTTGTTTCCTTTAGTTGGAGGAATTTTATGAATATACTTCAAATTAATAATTGTGATCTAGTAGGGCGAAGATTCAATGGCCATGATTTGCAAGTATCACTGAACGAACAAGGTCATAATGCATATCAAATAGTTCTGGAAAAATCAGGGAAAGAGTCGACGACTATACCATTACTAAGTAATAGTGAATTGTTTGTTAGGAGTCGTTTGAAAAATCTTGAATATCTGTTAAGTATGAATAGTTTGATTTATCCATTCGGAAAACTGTTAAGTGAGCATTCTATATTTCAAAAGGCAGACATTGCTCACTACCATTTAATTCACAATCATTTTTTATCAATTCTTGATTTTCCTCAACTTACTAGCAATAAACCATCGGTTTGGACCGTTCATGATCCATGGATAATTACTGGACACTGCATTCATCCGTGTGAATGTTCAGGGTGGATGAATGGTTGTCATAATTGCCCCAAGGTTGAGGATCCCACTTTTCCTATGCAGGTTGATAAAGCCTCACAAATGTGGAATATAAAAAAAGATGTCTATCAAAACCTTAAAGTTGATATTGTAGTTGCTTCTGATTTTATGGAGAAATATATAACTGAGAGTCCGTTAACATCTCATTTTAATAGAGTACACAAAATTCCATTTGGTATTAAAGTAGAACAATTTCAGTTATCGGATAAATGGGAAGTCAGAAGCAGTTGGAGCATCCCTGAGAGTAACTTTGTAATATCGTTTCGGGCGGAGCCAAATGAAGTTAAAGGACTTAAGTTTATAATTGAAATGTTGGACGAACTGGATGGGAGTTTACCAGTGACAATACTGACTCTTGGGCATGAACCTTTACCTGCTTATTTGATTGGAAAGTTTCAAGTTATTGAACTGGGCTGGGAGAATGATCAAGAGCTGTTATGTGATTTTTATGCTGCTTCTGATGTTTTCCTTATGCCCTCACTTGCTGAATCCTTTGGATTAATGGCTGTTGAAGCTATGGCAGCAGGATGTCCAGTGATTGTATTTGATAATACAGTGTTAGTGGAGATAACCCATGCACCTGAATGTGGGATTGCGGTTCCTTATAAAAATGCTGATGCGTTAAAATTCGAGGTGTGCCGTCTTATGCACAGCCCTGATGAATGTAAATGGCGGGGGAAAAAGGGAAGGAACTTGCGAACAAGTTGTATCGATATGAGGATTACTTGAATAGACATGTCTCTCTCTATGAAGAAATTTTAAATCGATAAAGTGATTAACCAAATGGAGGATTTTTATGAGTGAACCATTGGTTTCAATTATTATCCCTGTATATAACGGGGGAAATTATCTAAGAGAAGCAATTGATAGTGCTCTTGCACAAACGTACCCAAACATAGAGATAATAGTAGTGAATGATGGTTCGTGTGATAATGGAGTAACTGAGGAAATTGCTTTATCATATGGTGAGAAAATTCGTTATTATGTTAAAGAAAATGGTGGGGTTGCCACTGCACTTAATGTGGCCATTCAAAAGATGAAGGGGATGTACTTTTCTTGGCTATCCCACGATGATATGTATTATCCAAATAAGATTAAAAGGCAAATGCAGGCGTTGCAGGAACATGGTGATCTAACGGCCATTGTCCACAGTGATTATGATTTACTAAATGCTAACAACCAGGAGATTACACATGTTTTTCAAAGTAAAATGTACCCAATGGAGCAAATGGAGAATTCGGTTTTTCCTGTGCTACAAGGGGTAATTCATGGCTGTAGTCTTCTTATACACAAAAGTCATTTTGAACGAGTTGGGATTTTTGAGGAAAGTTTAAAAACTACACAGGATTATGATCTTTGGTTTCGAATGATGCGATATCAGAGAACACTTTATATTAATGAACCATTACTAATAGCCAGAATTCACAATACACAGGGAAGTAAAACAGTGATTTCCCATCAATTTGAACAATGTCAACTGCATATTAGATTCTTAGATTCATTAACCGAAGATGAAATGGAGTCTATGTATGGTAGTGCAAATAACTTTTTTTATAGAATGAGTAAATTTTTCGGAAAACAATTGATGGAAGAAGCGTATCTTTACGCAATGAATAAATATAATGATTCTACTATTCCTCACGATATTGAGGAGAGTGTAACAAATTTTAAAAATTATATATCTAATATTTCTCATGGGAAAGCTACTAAAACGTGCATTTTCTGTGTGGGTGAATATGGAATTGAGTTATACCAAGAGTTAAAGAATAAGCGTATTCAAATAGATTGGTTTTCGGACAATAACTCTCAGAGATGGGCGGAAGGCTATGGTGGAGTTCCTTGTATACCTCCCGAACAACTCAAAGGGGAGAAAGATAATACCTTAGTAATCGTGGCAAATCGAGCTCCTGAAATAATTGTTGAACAATTAAAAAAACTCGATTTTCCTTACCTAACTACTAAACAAGAGATTGATAGGGGGCTTTTCTACCTGCCACCTTTAAGTAAGATTTTTAAATGAAGTGATGGGAAGGAGGATTTTTATGAGTGAACCATTGGTTTCAATTATTATCCCTGTATATAACGGGGGAAATTATCTAAGAGAAGCAATTGATAGTGCTCTTGCACAAACGTACCCAAACATAGAGATAATAGTAGTGAATGATGGCTCGTGTGATAATGGAGTAACTGAGGAAATTGCTTTATCATATGGTGAGAAAATTCGTTATTATGTTAAAGAAAATGGTGGGGTTGCCACTGCACTTAATGTGGCCATTCAAAAGATGAAGGGGATGTACTTTTCTTGGCTATCCCACGATGATATGTATTATCCAAATAAGATTAAAAGGCAAATGCAGGCGTTGCAGGAACATGGTGATCTAACGGCCATTGTCCACAGTGATTATGATTTACTAAATGCTAACAACCAGGAGATTACACATGTTTTTCAAAGTGAAATGTACCCAATGGAGCAAATGGAGAATTCGGTTTTTCCTGTGCTACAAGGGGTAATTCATGGCTGTAGTCTTCTTATACACAAAAGTCATTTTGAACGAGTTGGGATTTTTGAGGAAAGTTTAAAAACTACACAGGATTATGATCTTTGGTTTCGAATGATGCGATATCAGAGAACACTTTATATTAATGAACCGCTTATATTAATCCGACTGCACAAAGAACAGGGGACACATACTTCAAGTAATTTGGATTATTATAAATCTGAGCAGAGTCAGTTGCGGGTTGGATTTATAAATGCACTAACAGAAGAAGAATTAGTATCTATGTACGGAAGTGCATATAATTTTTATCATAAGATGTTTTGTTTTTTTAAAGGAGGCAATATGACCAAAGCCTATCAATTTGCTAATCACAAATTTCAAAGTTCTAGTATTCCTGATGATCTTACGGAAAAACTTTTGTATCTGAAGGGGTTCATAAAGGAGCTCACCAATGGGCAGACGAGGAAAATAAGCATTTTTTGTGCGGGGGAATACGGAATTCGACTCTACGAAGAGCTACGAAGTAAGCTCATTACAGTAGATTCATTTTCTGATAATAACCCTGGGAAGTGGGGATATCTCTTTGATAATATAACCTGTATCTCTCCTGAAGAACTTGAAAAAGAGAAAGATAACACACTTATAATTGTAGCAACCCGAATTCCAACGGAAATTGTGAAACAATTGAAATCTGCGGGGTTTCCTTATGTTACTACTAAGCAGGAGATTGACAAAGTTTTATTTAATGTACCCCCAGTTAAATGGGTGAACTCTTTAAATGATATAGAGGGTATAGATTATTCATCTAATGATGTTATGTTACTGATAAATAAATTCAACCAAACTGTTTTTGATATTTGTAACTATTATGAAGGTAGAAGCTCTTAAAGTTATTTATTATATTTTTTTGTGAAAATATTTTTTTAAGGGGGCAGTGATGAAGGAGGGATCTTTATATTATGGAGAAAAACCTTTGGTTACTATCGTTGTGCCAGTATATAACTCTGAAAAATATTTGAGAATATGTTTAGATTCGCTTGTAAGTCAGTCGTTAGACAACATTGAAATCATAGCTGTTGATGATGGATCTGTTGATGAATCGTTAGCTATTTTAGAAGATTATAAGAAAAAATTCCCTGGGAAGGTTATTATTTACACAATTCCGCATGTACATGGTGCTGGCGCACCAAGAAACTTTGCAATCGAGAAAGCACGGGCTGATTATATTGGATTTTGTGACGCTGACGATGTAATGGATGTCCATTCTATGGAATTGCTTTATTGTAAAGCTAAGGAAAAAGATTATGACATTGTTTGCGCTCCTGCGTTTCACGTGAATGGGGATAAAAGGGTTTTATACGGACAATTAAAAGAACCAATTTCAACCGAGACACTTATTTTGAATGGTCAAGTGTACTTATGGAATAAAATAATTCACAAGAGATTACTAAATAAAGTCGGAAGAATGCCGGAAAATGTCAGTTTAGAAGATTTGGGATATTCACTTGTCTTACATTCTTATGCTAGAAAAATTGGATACATTGAATATCCTGTTTACTATTATATGAAAAGATTTGGTTCTGATAGTAACAATGTATTTACATTGCGAAATTTAGATACAATTCAAGCAAGACAATATGCACTTGATAAGTGTAATCCAGAGTACAAAGAATATGTTGCTGCTTACGTTGCTCGTCATATTAACAGCGATTTTAGAAAAAGATGGATTTTTACCGATAGATTCATTGAGCAATTAAAAGATATATGGGTAGAACTAAAAGATAACAAAATTCTGAAAAGTGATGAGTATCTTTATAGAAGATTAGAGAAGTTTGCCGAAATCTCCAATGTGCCAATACCCCGTAATATTTTTATAGGAGGTATCGGAGTGGAATTATCTGACGGATTTATTAGGAGTTGTAAGGAGAATGCATTTTATGATAGTTGTACTATAACTATTTTAAATGAAAAAAATTGTGATATAAACGAACTGGAGATTTTGAAAGAAGCTTATGAGAATAATGATTTTGATTTTTTGAATGGATATTTTGCTTTGAAGTTTATTTTGAAAGAAGGAGGTATCTATTTAGATAGACGAATTATTATTGATAGACCCTTTAATTATGTTCGTTACTGCAGGGCCTTCTTCGCCCTATTGGACGAAGAAACCTACTCTGATTGGGTATTTGGTGGTATTTCCGAAAATGAGGCTATGAGTGAAATCTTAGAAACATACAAAAATGCAGATCGATTTAAGTATTCTTTGGATTTTCTGAGGAATAAGATTAAAGACACTGTAGAGAGATATGAAGTCCCGAAAAGTGAAGTGAACAATCTTATTGATTATCCCATTACTGTTTTTTCCCCAGATGTTATGGTTTGTGATATAACGACCCCAACATCTTTGAAACCGGAGCCGCATGTATGTACTCACGATTTTACAAGTGAACTGGGGGAGAGGGGTATTCGGTTATCAAGAAAACAACTCTGTCATCTTTATTAAATATTTCAGGGGCTAATGATGAATTGAACGAAGTGAAGAAAGAAAATGCAATGTTACGTATCAGACTTAGAGAACTAGAGTATTCCAAAGAGAAATAAAAAAGACCTAAAACAATCTCTAAGATTTCCTATCCAATGTGTGATAGCTAAAGATCACTAGTAGAATAATCGTAGATGTCAGTAATATAAAGTGACGATAGGTGGTTGAGATTCTAATGATAAATGAAAACGTATTGAAAATGGTCTTTCCAAATGCTAATAAAATTTATGAAAGTCTAATGGACAAAGAATCTAAAAAACTGTTTGCATTAAGATTGCTCTTTAATCTAACATCAGATTGGAAGTATATTAAGGAACTTATATCAATAATTCCTGATTTTTCATCTTTAAATATTCATCCACATATCGAATTGGCAACTAAATGCCAGGAGCATGTCTTCAAACAGAAAAACCTTATCATTTATGGAGCAGGAGGATGGGGCAAATATCTGCACTCCATTTTATCAATTGGCATTAAATGGAGTTTTTTTGTGATAAAAACCCAATCAAACAAAAGGAGAACTATTGTGGTCTCCCCGTAATATCTCCAGAGCAATTAATAACAAATCATAAAGATGACATTGTTGTAATTGCTACTTTACAATACAACAATGAAATATATAGTGAACTAATCGAATTAGGCTTCAGTAAAGAAAATATTCTCTTTTTCAATAGTGATCCGTACTCCTTGACACATTTTTTAAATGAAAAGCAGTATTTTGAAGAATCTATAGTAGCACCAAATGAAAATGAGGTTTTTGTAGATGCCGGATGTTTTGATTTCGGCAACTCGCTCGTATTTAAAAAATGGTCTAATAATAGCTATGAAAAAATTTATGCATTTGAACCTGATCCATTAAACTACAAAAAATGTAAAGAAGTTATTCTTGAAAAAGGCGTTAAAAACGTTGAGATGATTAATGCCGGTTTATGGAGTGAAAACACAACTCTTCACTTTAATGCTGATGGAAGTGGTGGTTCGTCTATCGAAATGGATGGAACCAGTAATGTTAATGTGGTTAGTTTGGATAGTGTTTTAAATGGTCAAAGGGCTTCATTTATAAAAATGGATATTGAAGGTGCTGAACTTGAAGCTTTAAAAGGAGCAAAAGATACTATTTTAAAATATCGCCCGAGGTTGGCGATTTGTATCTATCATAAACCAGAGGATATTATAGAAATTCCTCTTTATCTGCAAAGCTTGATTCCTGATTATAAATTTTATATCAGGCATTATAGTAACTATACGATTGAAACTGTTTTGTATGCTATATAGCAAAAAACATTTAAGGTGGGATCATTTTGTTTTTGAACAGAAAAAAAGAATTTCAAAGTTAATTGATACCATTTCACAGATGCAGGAGCTATTGGCCAAATTAAGTAATCCTTCTAATGCAGTCTCTGATTGTCTGGCAGCAACAGAAGCTATTTTATTTCAAGTATCTCAAGAGAATCCTACTCCTAAAAAAACTATAGATCTGCTTCAGAGTATTCATTCCTCTTTTACAGCTCTTAAAGGTTTAGCATATATAGAAAAAAGCTCAATTATCCCCATAGACAAACAGCTATCGGCTCTTAAAATATCTTTTGAAGAAGAAATTCAAGTCAAGCTGAATGTTGTGTTTTTCCCCTATAAAGCTTCTATGTGGGATAGTTTGGAGACTATTTATAAAACTGCTGCAAAAGATGAGGATTGTGTGGCTCATGTTGTTCCTATTCCATATTATAAGTTGTCAAAAGACGAGGCTATACCTACTTATGAAGGTGAACTCTTTCCCACGGATATCCCAATAACACATTACAATGACTATATTTTGGAGGAAGAACAACCGGATATCGTGTTTTTACACAATATTTATGATGAGTATAATACTCTTACACGTGTGCATGAGCAGTTCTTCACTTCGAATCTAAGGAATTATACAGAGATGCTTGTTTATGTTCCTTATCATATTTCGTCATTTGTTGCACCAAAAGCAGATACGCATAGCTTGGCTTATGACATTCCGACGGTGGAAAATGTAGACAAGATTGTATTGGTTGGGGACTATCTAAAAAAGGCAGCTATTCATGATGGAATTCCATCTGAGAAGCTCCTTGTTCTTGGTTCACCAAAGTTGGATGCTATAGTTAATGCTATGGGGAAGGACATTCCATTGCCTAATGGGTGGGCCGAAAGGGTAGAAGGCAAAACAGTATACCTAATCAATACTGGTTGTATGTTTTTCGCAGGTATACCTTTTGAGGCGTTGGAAAGATTGGTAGACTTTTTAAGTATTCCTAAGATTGACGATCAAAGTGTTGTTATTTGGCGTCCTCATCCACTCACAAAAATTTCTATAATGAAATATGCCCCCTATCTTTTGGATTATTATGTGAATTTAACTGAAAAATATATAAAGGGAAAAGATAAACTTTACAGCGGGGTTATTCTGGATGAAGCTGAAGATTATATACCTGCTCTAAAGGTAGCCGACGTATTGATATCTTCTGATGGCTCATTGCTTCGCTCATACTTACTAACAGGGAAAAAAGTGTTGTTTTGGGATGAGAAGGAGCCAAAAGGCTCACTCCTTCCTCCTGATGTTTTCTATTATGCTTTCGATCGATCTGAACCGTGGTATGAACTGGTAAAAAAATTCCCTACCGGGTATGACCCTTTGGCTAAGAATCGTATTAATATTGCGGCTAATGTATATGCAAATGCCGACGGAACGTCAGGTGAAAAAGTTTTCGCCTCTATTAAAGAGTGTTTGTTTCAAAGAGAATAAATCATTTGAATCATTAGTCATATGGTAGAAATTATAGTGCCTACTCGTAACTTAATAATATCTCTTGAGGAGGATAAATGAATATATCCCTAGTCATGATCGTAAAAAACGAAGAACAAACCTTAAGACGCTGTCTGGACAGCGTCTTTACTCTTGTGGACGAAATTATTATTGTAGATACGGGATCCACAGACAATACCAAACAAATAGCTTCTGACTATCATGCCAAGATATTCGAATACGAGTGGACCAACGACTTCGCGGCTGCCCGCAATTTTGCTTTGGAGCAGACGACCAGCGAGTGGAGCCTGGTACTGGACGCTGATGAATACATTTCTAACGACTGTGCAGATGAAATTTATAGCTTTATTACTCATTCTCCTGCCATAGGCCAAATAAAAAGAATAGATAAATTTATGTCGAAAGATGGAGTGAGCTTTGAGCAAAGCTACATCTCACGTCTTTTCCCATCCAGTTGCCGATATTCCGGGAAAATTCATGAACAGATAGTATCTGACCTGCCCAGAGTGAGAGTGGATGTAGAGATTCAGCATGATGGTTACTTTGAAAAAAAGAAGTCAGACAGAAATATTCCAATACTCTTACAGGTAATTGAGGAGAATCCTCAAGACCCATATTACTACTATCAAATTGCCAAGGAATATCGTGGAATAGACGAACATGATAAAACGTATGCTTCATTGAAACAGGCATATAGTAAAATCACCCATAAAGAAGGATATGCTCCGAGTCTTATCGTTAATTTTTTGTATGCGATCATTGCTTCAGGTCATTTGGATGAGGGACTGGCCATAGTTGAAGCGGAGCAGGATTTTCTCAGTGAGTCTGCGGATTTTTATTTTGTCTCTGCTCTTTTTCTTCTGGAGCTCATCCTTAGCGATCCTGATCAATATAGTGATCTGATTCCGTATATCGAACGTTTTTACTTAAGGGCGCTTGAGATTGGTGAAACGGAACAAGAGGGAAGTGTCATAGGGACAGGTAGCTTCGCTGCCCACCATAATTTAGGTGTATATTACGAGGTGATTGGTGATACAGATAAAGCAAAGCAGCAATATTTATATGCAAAAGGCTTCGATTACGCTCCTTCTATTGAAAGATTAAAATTATTTGATTGAAATTCTATGGATTAATATTTTTATGTTTCATAAGCAATCCTTCTGGTTAAACACTCTTAAACGACAACCCACACGGTCTTTTGATAAGGTCTTTTGTAGAATAATGTTGAAAAAAATAAGTTAATATTTAGGTGGTAATTTATTGAAAGTAAACATTTTCTTTTCCAATTGACAATGGAGAAGCAGCGGTGGTATAGTCGAGTTGTGAGCAAGACTCACGTTCATCTGATGACGAAGGGAATGTTTAATCAATGGAAGGTAAAGTAAAATGGTTTAACGCAGAAAAAGGTTATGGTTTCATCGAAACTGCCGACGGTGGCGACGTATTCGTACACTTCTCCGCGATTCAAACTGATGGTTTCAAAACATTGGATGAAGGCCAATCCGTAGAGTTCGACATCGTTGAAGGTGCACGCGGACCACAAGCAGCTAACGTCATCAAATTATAATCATCCGGCGCAGCCGACCTACATATATGGTAGATGGTTAGCAATTGAGACAACGCTAGCATAGATCCTGGAGATTTTCTCCAGGGTCTTTTTTATGGCTTTTTTACAAAAAGTCAACTCAAATGTGGCCAATTTAAACTAAAATTAGTCATTGTGTAAAATTATTTTACGGGAAAACGTTAAAAAGTCCTAATATTTGGGTAATGAAACGTTGGGCGTTCTATTTTGCCTCGGCGTACTTTCTTTTTGCTTAGTCGTATGGCTTTTGAAGGGGATAGGTGCTCTGGAGTGATGCAGCATGCCTATGCCCATCAAACACTCAGGAAGAATAAGAACAGAATGACAAAGAAATAGCGTGGAATAATGACAGGAATACTGGAGGCGAGCATGCTGTTCGGGTCTGTGGACAGTGTCTCTGCACCCCGGTGCCCAAGGATATTCAGGGACACTGGGCGCAGAGACAACAGTTGCAGGGGTGGCTGAATAAGACTTTTGGCAAGGATGTATTTAATTTTCCGCTTGTCGTTTCTCCCATCTCATGATTTAACGATGCCGAGGGTTTTATAGAATCCATGCATATTTTGAAGATAAGCATCATCCTTCAGAGATGAATCAGCCAAAATACTTTGCATGCTCTCCAAAAATGCCGCAGCAGAGCTGGTGTCTGCAGTGTCGAACCGGTTCTGAATATGTGTATTGTTTAGTAGTTGATCATTCTGCGCAGTTTGTTCCTTGAATGTATCTGTCCACTCCGGATGCTGGGGAACCTTTTTCACGAAATCAAGAAGTATATCCAGTCCATTGCCTCCGAGGGAAATGTCGTTCTTAAATCGGCTGTACGTTTCCGGGTCAGTTTGTTTCATTAATTCGGAAGGATTTATATAATCCTCGGGAGCACCTACCGGACGGCTTGACGGCAATTTATAACTGATGTCACCTGTTACCGGATCGGTAGACCGGGTAGAAGCGACAGCTGCAATTGTATTCATTGTCTTTAGGAACTTGTCCGCCTGCTCACCTTCCATATAATTTTTTGCAATATATTTGGACTGTGAAAGTCCCATTTCGAGCAGTGCTTTCCGTTTCTCCTCGTCATTTACGTTTCCATCTACGATAAAGTTGGATTCTATAATGCCGTATACAGCATCAACAACTTCTGCCGGCTCTCCTTCCAGGGCGTGGGTCAGAGCTTCGTTGATTTCTGCTGTTCCATAATATTTTGCTGGATGTGACTGAATGGCATCAGCTGCCAGCTGCCGGCCTGTTTCACTGATTTCGACCTGGTCATAGGTAATGACACCGGACGAATCGGCTTTGTGCCACTGAGCACCGGATTTTTGGGCTGCTGTATCAAGCCGCGGAGTACTGTTAGTAAGGGTCTGGTACGGGATTTGAGGCGTAATTCTCATAAGGTTATACCTCCTGAATATTTTTGGACGAATAAGAAGAGAGTACAGATTCTGTAACCCTATAGATATATATCGGCAATGGAACAAACTGGATTAAGAGGTATATGTTTTATGGGAATTGTCTGATCTTTAGGAAGATTCATTGTTTATTTTTTGTATTTTTATAATTTTTTTCATGAATCGCAACTTTTTCACATTATCCGGGTAAAAGAATACGTTGAGCTTTTTGTCTTGCCTCGACGCACAATACACTTTACTCTAGGAGGATGAACAGCAAAATGAAAAAGAAGTGGCGTGGTCTTGTGACCGGACTGCTGGGGATCAGCATGCTGTTAGGTTCACTCGGCAGTGTATCAGCCGCGCCGGTACCCAAGGATATTCAAGGGCACTGGGCACAAAAGCAATTGCAGGACTGGCTGAATAAAGGTTATCTGGGAGGGTACCAGGACGGTACGGTCAAACCCAATAAAGCCATTACACGTGCAGAGTATGTGGCTTTGGTTAACCGCCTGTTCGGTTATACCGATACGGCAACAATCAGCTTCAAGGACCTCAAGAAATCGAACTGGTATTACAGTGAAGTTGCCAAAGCGGTAAAAGCCGGATACATCGGCGGGTATGAGAACAATACCTTCCGTCCCAACGCTTCGCTTACACGGCAAGAGGCTGCTGTTATTGCGGCCAAGATTTTGAAGCTGAACACTAAGGCGTCTACAGCCAAGTTTAAGGACAGCAGCCAGTTTGCGGCCTGGAGCCGTGGGGCTATTGCGGCAGCCGCCGACAAGAAAGTCATCAAAGGTTATCCGGATGGGACTTTCGGTCCCAAGAGGGCATTAACGCGGGCAGAGGCCGTTGGCATTATCAGTAATTCGGTGGCTCAAAAGCCTGCGACTCCTGGGGTAACCCCAGCTCCAACTCCTACTCCTAAGCCAACAACTTCACCGGCTCCGACAACTAGCCCAACACCGGCACCAACCAAGGCTCCGGGTGGAGGATCTGGTGGCGGTTCCGGCGGCGGCGGCGGTGGCGGTGTCACTACACCGACAGTAACCAACGCTGCGTATGGACATGTTGGCTCTGTGACTGCAGACGTCTACTTGACGCCTAATGTAACGGGTGCTGTGTATTACGTAGTTGCGCCATATGCCATCAACGTAAATGCTCCGAGTGCGCAGCAGGTGAAGAATGGACAAATTGCTGCCGGAACGGCAGGCATTCATCATGGAACCAAAGCGACTACAGCAGGCACTACCGTGTCCTTCACGGTGTATGGACTAAAGGCTGATACGGAATACGCTACTTATGTCACGGTTGCAGACAGCTACGGCAACTGGTCTTCTGTAGCCACTGTCCGGTTGAAAACCGCACCGGCTGGTGCGAATGCCATTGTTGTGGCACAGCCAGGGAATATCGGTACTGTGACGGCTGATGTGTATGTCAAATACGGCACAGCAGGCGGAACAGCTCAAGAGGTCAGATATGTTGTGCTGAAGGATAATGCGGCAGCCCCTACAGCCACTCAAGTGGCAGAAGGCAAGGATAGTGCCGGGACACTGCTGTCCTCTGCATTAAAAGGCACCATTTCCGCGAAGCCTGGTGTAGGTCACACTCATACACTAAGCGGCCTTACAGCGGCTACCGGCTACAAGGTTTACTTGGTTAGCGGACATGGCACTACATGGTCCTCTGTTGAAGTCATACGGATTCATACGAAATAATTTTCTAATTATGCTTGGAGAGAAGACTTGAAGCCCAACACTTTTTGGCAGTAAAGTTAAATAGCTTGAACTTATGTCCGGAAGGGGCTGCTTGCAGCTCTTTCCGGATTTTTTTAAATATAAGAATTTATATGTTTCACGCTATAAATTATCCTTCTATTTCTCGCTGAAACGGGTACCGTCCTAATAAGGACGGCGTAGCCGTTTCTACTTGCGGGCAGAAACATCCGTTTCTTCTGCTCCGGTATACAGTTACACCTTTTGTTAGGTGAATGTAAAGGCTGTCATGATTTGTTTTTTACTTAGCCCTGACAATTTGGTATAATGGCTATGTAAACAAAGGAGGAGTGCCCATGCAATTCAGCATTCGAGGTCAACAAATTGAAGTGACCGACGCTTTGAGAGATTATGTTGATAAGAAGCTCAGCAGACTTGAGAAGTATTTCGATGCACCCCCTACCTCAGAAGGATATGTGACGCTTGGCGTCGTTCGCGGCCTTCATACGGTGGAAGTAACAATCCCGCTGGCAGGTGTAACGCTTCGTGCGGAAGACCGCAGCGACGATATGTACGCATCCATCGATGCCGTGGTGGACAAGCTGGAACGCCAAATCCGCAAGCACAAGACCAAGCTTAATCGTAAATTCCGCCAGGAAGGAAGCCTGAAAACACTCTTTGTGGAAGGCGCACCAAGCAGCGTTGCTGTGGAGGAACAGGATTACGATGATTTGGAGGTTGTGCGGAACAAGCGCTTCACCTTGAAGCCGATGGACGTAGAAGAAGCGATCCTGCAAATGAACATGGTTGGACATAATTTCTTCGTGTTTTCCAACATCGACACTTCTGAAGTCAGCGTTGTTTACAAACGCAATGACGGCAAATATGGTCTGATTGAACAAGACTAGGTCTGGTGCATGAAGCCCGGCCGGGACTTGGGATAGGCGGTTTGCTTCAAACTCACGCAGAAAATTAACCGAGCCCCTATTCGCCTTAAGCGAATAGGGCTCTTGTTCGTATATATATGATGTGAGTATGACAATTTAGCGGCACTTTGGCTGAAGAGGGCTCACTTGAAAAATAAGGTTGGAGCTGCTTGTATTGCGGCTTGTCTTACAAACTGTTACAATTTATGAAGCAGCGGAATCGAAATCTTATATGGCCCTTTCAATATTTAGTGAGGATGGGCTCGGTTCCACCATCTGTGTTGCATGAAAGGGGTTAACCATGCTAGGACTTGTAAAAAAAATATTCGGCGACACCAACGAACGTGATGTCAAACGTCTGATGAAGACGGTCGATGTAATTAATGGGTTGGAGCCCGATTTTGTATCGCTTTCCGATGAAGAATTGAGAGCCAAGACTGCTGAATTCCGTGCCCGGATTGAGAAGGGCGAAACCTTGGAAGAACTTCTTCCCGAGGCATTTGCAACCGTACGCGAAGCTTCCAAACGGACGCTGGGCATGCGGCATTTTGACGTTCAATTGGTTGGAGGCATGGCGCTGCATGAAGGCCGGATCTCCGAGATGAAGACAGGTGAAGGCAAGACGCTGGTAGGTACTCTGCCAGTCTACCTGAACGCATTGCTTGGCAAAGGTGTGCATGTCGTAACGGTCAATGACTATCTGGCTCAGCGCGACAGCGCGCAGATGGGACAAATCTATAACTTCCTGGGCATGACGGTTGGGGTGAACCTGAACGGCATGGACCATGCTGATAAACAAGAAGCTTATGCCTGCGATATTACGTATGGCACTAATAATGAATTCGGTTTTGACTACCTGCGCGACAACATGGTGCTCTATAAGGAGCAAATGGTTCAGCGTCCGCTCTATTTCTGTATTATTGATGAAGTTGACTCTATTCTGATTGATGAAGCGCGGACTCCTCTTATTATCTCCGGGCAAGCCGAGAAATCCACGGAGCTGTACTATGCAGCAGACCGTTTCGTGAAGAGACTTACTGCTGAAGAAGATTATACGGTTGATATTAAGGTGAAATCCGTAGCTTTGACTGAAAAGGGTGTGGCTACGGCAGAACGCGCTTTTGGCGTTGAAAATCTGTACGATCACAGCAATGTAACCCTGAATCATCACATTGTTCAAGCGCTCAAGGCGAACGTCATTATGCGCCGCGACGTTGACTATGTAGTGAATGAGGACGAGGTTGTTATTGTCGATGAATTTACCGGACGGTTGATGGCTGGGCGCCGCTACAGTGATGGATTGCACCAGGCGATCGAAGCCAAGGAAGAAATTCAGGTGCAGAATGAGAGCATGACCCTGGCCACGATTACATTCCAGAACTACTTCCGGATGTACCGCAAGCTGGGCGGCATGACGGGTACCGCGAAGACCGAAGAAGAAGAGTTCAAGAAGATCTATGGTCTGGAAGTCCTGCAGGTGCCAACCAATAAGCCGAACCAGCGTGTGGATATGCCGGACGTTGTGTACAAAAGCGAAAACGGCAAGTTTAACGCGGTTGTAGAGGAAATTGTGGAGCGCCACAAAAAGAATCAGCCTGTACTGGTAGGTACGGTATCCATTGAAAATTCGGAACGTGTATCCGAGATGCTGAAACGCAAAGGTGTCAGACACCAGGTGCTGAATGCGAAGCATCATGCGGCGGAAGCGGAGATTATCTCGCATGCCGGCCAGCCGGGAACAGTAACCATTGCTACGAATATGGCGGGACGCGGTACGGATATCGTATTGGGTGAAGGTGTGACGGATCTGGGCGGTCTGCATATTATTGGTACAGAACGCCATGAATCGCGCCGGATTGATAACCAGCTGCGCGGACGCGCGGGACGTCAAGGCGACCCGGGTTCCACCCAGTTCTACCTGTCGCTCGGCGACGAACTGATGAAGCGTTTTGGTGCAGATAACGTGCTGAACATGATGGACCGTCTTGGTTTTGAAGAGGATCAGCCCATTGAGAGCCGCATGATTACGCGCGCTGTAGAATCCGCCCAAAAACGTGTCGAAGGCAACAACTTCGACATCCGTAAAGTCGTCCTTCAATATGATGACGTCATGAATCAGCAGCGTGAGATTATCTACAAGCAGCGCCGCGAGATTCTGGAGTCTGACAATATTAAAGATATTGTGGTTGAAATGATCAAGCCGGTTATTGACCGTATCGTTAATGCCCATTGCAGTGACGATATTCCGGAGAACTGGGAGCTGCAGGAGGTTGCTGATTATGTGAACAGCAAGCTTTTGGAGGAAGGCCAGTTGACCCGCGACGATCTGTGGGGCAAGGAAGTTGAGGAGCTCATCGAATACATCTTTAACCTTGTGCTGGAGAAATACGCAGCCCGTGAAGAACGCCTTGGCTCTGAGCTGGTGCGTGAATTCGAGAAGGTTATCGTGCTCCGCTCCGTAGACAGCAAATGGATGGATCATATTGATGCGATGGATCAGCTTCGTCAAGGGATTCACCTGCGTGCGTATGGCGGTACTGACCCGCTTCGCGAATATCAATTTGAAGGCTTTGAAATGTTCAATGCCATGACTGCCACCATTCAGGAAGAAGTTGCGACCTATATTATGAAGGCGCACATTGAAACCAACCAGGAACGTCAATCCGTAGTGGAAGAGAACAAAATCACCACGAATGGCGAGCCTGCCGAGAAGCAGCCGGTACATGTTCAGGCTGCGATTGGCCGCAACGATCCTTGCCCTTGCGGCAGCGGCAAGAAGTACAAGAACTGCCACGGCCAGAACGCTTGAGCGCAGCAGGCCGGTTGAGTTTAGGGATTTTGCACTTTGGGACTTGTTCCAGAGTCCGAAGGTTATAATGACAATAAAAAGCGGCTGGGCCCGGGGACTCCCGTTTGCGGCCCGGCCGCTTTTTTGGGCTTTGGGAGTTATATTGATTCCTGAGCGAAGCGGAAGATGTAGTTCTTGAAACCTGGATTCAGGTGGAAGTAACGGAGGGGAAGTTTGGAACTGGAGGAGCGAACGCGTCCGCCTTTATGGTTGAATTTCTACCGCGGCCAGCGGCTTAGATCAGGAAATTCAATCATAACAGCGGCCGGAAGTCCAAACATTCCCCGCAGTTACGGCCATCACCGAAAACGAGTGTTGGAAGAACATCCTCGTGCAGGCGTACCAATCAATATATGTTCAATGTCCAATAAGCCGCCCCGGCGCAATCATTTTATTTTGAAAGGTGAAGTGACTCCACATGATCGATGCTAATGTTAAGCAGGACCTGCGTGAAATAGGCAAGAAACTAACTGACCTTAGGGGGTCTCTTTGACTTAGATCTCAAGCAGGAAATGATCGCGAACTTCGAAGAAAAGATGGCAGCACCCGGGTTCTGGGATGATCCCGAAAAAGCGCAAGGTGTAATTGCCGAGATGAATGCGGTGAAATCATCCGTGGATCAGTACGAGAAGCTGCAGCAGGAATATGACGATGCAGCGATGATGGTGGAGCTGGCGGATGAGGAAGGCGATGCGGAGCTGGCGGCAGAGGTTGCCGAGACCATCCGCAGCGTAGGCGGCAAGGTCGATGAATTCGAGCTGCAGCTGCTGCTCAACCAGCCGTATGACAAGCTCAATGCGATTCTGGAGCTGCATCCCGGGGCTGGCGGAACGGAGTCCCAGGACTGGGGGCAAATGCTGCTCCGCATGTACACCCGCTGGGCGGAAAAACGCGGCTTCAAGGTAGAAGTCCTGGATTATTTACCGGGGGACGAAGCCGGGATCAAGAGTGTTACTCTGCTGATCAAAGGCTACAATGTCTATGGCTATCTGAAGGCGGAAAAAGGAGTGCACCGGCTGGTGCGTATCTCCCCGTTTGATGCATCAGGCCGACGGCATACTTCCTTCGTATCCTGCGATGTGGTGCCTGAGATTACGGATGATGTCGAGGTGGAAATCCGTACGGAGGACCTGAAGATTGATACGTACCGTGCCAGCGGCGCGGGCGGTCAGCATATTAATACAACGGACTCTGCGGTGCGTATCACTCACCTGCCTACCGGCGTGGTGGTCACCTGCCAGAATGAGCGGTCGCAAATCAAGAACCGGGAACAGGCGATGAAGATGCTGCGTTCCAAGCTGTATGAGCGCAAGCTGCAGGAGCAGCAGCAGCAGCTTGATGAAATCCGAGGAGAGCAATCGGATATTGCCTGGGGCAGCCAGATCCGCTCCTATGTATTCCATCCCTATAGTATGGTAAAGGATCACCGTACTTCCGTGGAAACCGGAAATGTCGGGGCAGTGATGGACGGCGATCTGGACGCTTTTATCGATGGATATTTGCGCAGCCAGATTAAGACGGAAGCTGAATAAGGGCATCATGATAATTCCTACGCGTCTTCGGAGGTGTAGGAATTTTTTTGAGAAGATTAGGAAGTCTATGCTTCAAGTATAATGTTAAGGAGAAAACAACCGGCATGCAAAAAATGAATTCACGCAATAAACCCCCGTTAATTCCACTCAATGGGCCCTTGCGCCATACGGTGGATATTCTGCTGATTCTGCTGGGCTCGCTGATTACGGCTCTGGCTTTCAATCTGTTTTTCCTGCCGAGCAGAATCGCTTCCGGAGGGGTGTCCGGCTTGTCCGTACTCGCGGAGGCCTGGCTGGGGGCTGAACCGGCGTTCACCCAGTGGGCGCTGAATATTCCGCTCTTTATCCTGGGGGTGATATTCCTCGGCAAGCAATATGGCCTCCGTTCGCTGCTGGGCAGCTTTGTGCTGCCGCTGTTTATCTTTCTGACGAAGGATGGGCCGGTTCCAACCACGAATCCGCTGCTTGCCTCCATTTACGGAGGGATTGGTGTGGGGCTTGGGCTTGGACTGGTATTCCGCGGGCGCGGGTCTACGGGGGGACTATCCATTTTGGCGCAGATCATTCAGAAGATTACGGGGTTCAGCTTCTCGCTGTCTGTGGTGCTGCTGGATGGTACGGTGATTACGCTGGCTGCTTTTGTACTGGGCATGGAACAAGCGATGTATGCCTTGATCGGCTTGTTTGTAACAGGCAAGGTGATCAACGCGCTGGAGGTGGGCTTCAGCACAACCAAGGTGGCGTATATTATTTCCGACCAGACGGAAGAGATTTCACAGGCAATCTTGAACGATTTGGACCGTGGGTTGACCAAGCTGAATGCGCAAGGCGGGTATACCGGCGATAGCCGTACGGTGCTTATGGTGGTAGTAGGGCAAAATGAGATCACCCGGCTGAAAGCATTAGTGCGTTCTGTGGATCCGGGGGCGTTTGTGATTATCACGGAGGCGCATGAGGTGCTGGGTGAAGGGTTCAAAAGAGAGGTGCAGTCTCCTTAGGGGGCTGCTTCTTTTTTTGGGCGAAATGCTTCGGGGATCTGTGCAGAATAAACTTGACGTTACATGTTGTATTTATATTAATTCAGTCGTATAATAATACATATTTCCAAGAGCGGTATTCATTAATTTATGAAAAGCAGGAAGCGGGGATGACTGTGACTGATAAGCTGAGAGCGGCAATTGTGGGATCAACGGGATATGGGGGCGTGGAGCTGATCAGGCTGCTGCAGGGCCACCCTGATATAGAGATTACTTCAGTGATTTCTTCTTCAAGCGCCGGTGCGCCTATTGAGGAGGGTTTTCCGCATTTAACGGGGATTGTGCAGCGCAATCTGGATGGAGTGGACGCGGCGGAGATCGCCGGGAGGGCAGATGTGGTGTTCACTGCAACGCCTTCGGGGGTAAGTGCCAAGCTGGTGCCGCAGCTGCTGGAGGCAGGACTGAAGGTGGTTGATCTGTCCGGTGACTTTCGGCTGAAGGACGGCGCGGAGTATGAGCAGTGGTATAAGCATCCGGCTCCGCCTGAAGCGTATCTGCAGCAGGCTGTATACGGATTATGCGAGGTGTTCGGGGAGCGTGCGGCTGGAGTGGATTTTGTCTCGAATCCGGGCTGTTATCCGACAGCTACGCTGCTGGGCCTGGTTCCGGCGCTGCAGGCTGGCTGGATTAAACCTGACAGCATTATAATTGATGCCAAATCGGGTGTATCCGGCGCAGGGAGGGGAACTAGTCTAACGGTCCATTTTGCCGAGATCAACGAGAATTTCAAAGCCTACAAGGTCAACAAGCATCAGCACATTCCCGAGATTGAGCAGACCCTGACGAAGATCGCCGGAGAAAAGGTGACGGTGACGTTCACTACGCATCTGGTGCCGATGACCCGGGGAATTATGAGCACGATGTATGCCGGGATGAGCGGCGGGTACAGCGAGCAGGATTTTGTGGACTTATACCGTAAGTATTATGCAGGACGCCCTTATGTGCGGGTTCGTGATGCGGGTGTGCTTCCAGCCACCAAAGAGGTCAGCGGCTCCAATTATTGTGATATCGGTTTTGCCGCGGATGCCCGTACAGGACGGGTAACGGTTGTATCCGTCATTGACAATATTGTTAAAGGCGCAGCCGGGCAAGCGATTCAGAACCTGAATTTGATGATGGGATGGGAGGAAACCCGCGGTCTTGGTTACACACCTGTGTATCCTTAAGCTTCAGCGGTCAACAATATCATGAGTGAGAAACAGGTTTTTACCGTCGTTGAGGGCGGAAGTGTCACAACCCCTAGGGGGTTTACGGCTGGCGGACTGCACTGCGGACTCAAAAAAACAGAGCGCAACGACCTGGCGGCAATTCTCTGTGAGGTGCCTGCGATAGCGGCTGCGGTCTATACAACGAATGTATTCCAGGCTGCGCCGCTGAAGGTGACGCGGGAGAGTCTGGCGAACGGGACGCTGCAGGCGGTCATCGTGAACAGCGGGAATGCCAATGCCTGTACCGGCGAACAGGGCGAAGCCGATGCTTATGAAATGCGTGCTGCCGCTGCCCGCGGGCTTGGGGTGAATGAATTGGACGTCGCGGTTGCTTCTACCGGTGTAATCGGCGAACTGCTGAAGATGGACCGTGTGCGCAGCGGCATTGCCGGACTGCCGGAGAAGCTGGATGGAGGAGCCGCCGGGGCGGAAGAGTTCTGCCAGGCTATTTTAACAACAGATCTGGTCAAAAAAGAATGCTGCGTCACAGTAAAGGTCGGTGAAGCGGAAGTTACCATCGCCGGAGCTGCCAAAGGTTCGGGGATGATTCATCCCAATATGGCGACTATGCTGGGCTTCATGACCACGGATGCTGTGATTGACGGCGAGGATCTGCTCAGTCTGCTGCGTACTGCGACCAACACTACTTTTAATATGATTACGGTAGACGGAGATACAAGCACCAATGACATGCTGGTGACGATGGCTAGCGGGCTGGCCGGGAATGAAAAGCTGACGCGGCTGCATGCGGACTGGGATGCTTTTGCCGCTGCGTTCACACATGTCTGCAAGAGTCTGGCTATGGCGATTGCCCGTGACGGCGAAGGAGCGACGAAGCTGATTGAAGTGCAGATTGACGGTGCAGTGCATGATGAGGCTGCGGCGGCGATTGCCAAGACAGTGGTCGGCTCCAGTCTTGTGAAATCTGCGATTTTTGGTGCGGATGCCAACTGGGGCAGAATTATTGCGGCGGTAGGGCGCGCAGGAGTGCCGGTATCCCCGGAACGGGTAGATATCTCACTTGGCGGAATCGAGGTGCTGAGGCAGTCGCGTCCGGTAGCTTTTGATGAGGAGCAGGCTCTGCATTATTTGCAAAAAAGCGATACCGTGCGGATTACCGTAGCTTTAGCTGACGGAGAAGGCAAGGCTACCGCCTGGGGCTGCGATCTGACGTATGATTATGTGCGCATTAATGCCGCATACCGTACCTGATTCACGGCTGGGGCTGAGCTTACTGGGAGGGTACCGATACTATGACTTTTGAACCTGTTGAGAATCATAAGGCTGGCGGACTGTTCGTTATGAAATGTGGCGGCAGTACGCTGGCGGCGCTTCCGGATTCATTTTTTGACGATTTGCGGGAGCTGCAGCTGAGCGGTGCCCGGCCTGTTATTGTGCATGGCGGCGGACCGGCGATTTCCGGCAATCTGGAGAAGCTTGGCATTGAGAGCAGCTTTGTGAACGGCTTGCGGGTGACGACCGAGGAAGTGCTGGATGTGGTGGAAATGACGCTGGCGGGGAGCATCAACAAGGCGATTGTCCGAAGGATTCAAGGCAGTGGAGGGCAGGCGCTCGGCTTATCCGGTGTGGATGGGCGGCTGATTACGGCCCGGCTGGTTGCCAATAGCGGTGAGGTGGGGCTGGTCGGTGAAGTGACTGAGGTCAATGCAGAAATTGTGGCGGGTGTTCTGGCGATGGGCTATATCCCTGTGATTGCGCCGATCGGCATAGATGCCGGGGGCCAGCGCTACAATATTAATGCGGATACGGCGGCGGGTGCGGTGGCTTCTTTTATCGGGTCGCCCCAAATGATTGTGGTCACGGATGTGCCGGGCATTATGCGCACCCTGGACGGACGCAAAACCGTGCTTCCGTCTGTGACGGTAGGGCAGATCGAAGACTTAATCAAAAATGGCGAAATTTACGGCGGGATGATTCCAAAAGTACGTGCCGCGATCGATTGTATCCAGGGCAGTGTGTCCGAAGTCGTCATTGTTGACGGCAAGGAGCCCCGGGTGCTTAGCCGGGTGCTGCAGGGGAAAAACTGGGAACACGGATTATTGGTTCGTAACTAATAAGATGAACTAAAAAATTCATAAGAGGGTAGAAGTGCGGAGGGGAAGTTTGGAACTGGAAGAGCGAATGCGTCCGCCTTTGTCACCGGATTTCAACCGTGGCAGGCGGTTCAATCAAGAAATCTGGGGACAACAGCGGCTGGAAGTCCAAACATTCCCCGTAGTTACGACCATACGCCACAATGTAAAACTAAAGTTCAACTTATAAAATAACAAGCGCTGACGGGAATACCGGAAGCAGCATGGTGGGAGAGTGACTAAGAATGAGTGAGCTTACGCAAGCGGACAAAGATTCTTTGACAGGGGCACCGCAGGACCGTTCAGTAGAAACAGGGGTTCAGGAGGCTGCTCCTGCCAAGCTGAGTGCGGTATTCCCGTCCTACGCCAGATACGACATCAGTCTGGTTAAGGGCAAGGGCAGCTGGGTGTGGGATGATCAGGGCAACAAGTACCTGGACTTTATGTGCGGCCTGGCCGTAACGAGTCTGGGACACGCACCGGAGAAGGTTGGCGCGAAGCTGAAGGCGCAGATTGATACGCTGTGGCATGTCTCGAACCTGTTCCACATTCCTGGACAGGACCGGGTGGCTGCGCTGCTTACAGCGAACAGCTGTGCAGATCAGGTGTTCTTTTGCAATAGCGGGGCGGAAGCGAATGAAGCGGCGATCAAGCTGGCGCGCCGTTATCACCAGAAGGTGAAGGGAACGGGCCGCTATGAAGTGATTACGTTCGAGCAGTCCTTCCATGGACGTACTCTGGCCACACTGACGGCTACCGGACAGCAAAAGGTAAAAGAAGGCTTCCTGCCGCTTCCGGCAGGCTTCAAGACTGTGCCGCTGCACGATCTCCCGGCGCTGAAGGCTGCAATCTCCGGGAACACCGCAGCAATTATGCTGGAGATGGTCCTCGCCGAAGGCGGCGTGCTGGAGGTGCGGCAGGAATTCCTGGCTGCGGTGGTTGAGCTGTGCAAAGAGCACGGGCTGCTGCTGATCGTGGATGAAGTGCAGACCGGCATGGGACGTACGGGCAAGCTGTTTGCGCATCAGCATTACGGCATTGAGCCGGATATTTTCACCTTGGCCAAGGGGGTGGCCAGCGGCTTCCCGGCAGGCGTTATGCTGGGCAAGGGATACCTGCGTGAGGCGTTCAGTCCAGGCAGCCATGCGTCCACCTTCGGCGGAACGCCGCTGGCCGCAGCCGTAATGGAAGCGACGATCGAAACGATGCTGGAAGATAATCTGGCGCAGCGTGCTGCCGACATGGGAGGATACCTGAAGGGACTGCTCGGAGACAAGCTGGCGGATACGCCGTTTGTGAAGGAGATCCGCGGCAAAGGCCTGCTCATTGGCATCGAGTGCGCGGCACCGGTAGGAGATATTGTATTGGCCGGACAAAAGCGCGGGCTGCTGTTCGTGCAGGCCGGACCCAACGTCATTCGGCTGCTGCCTAACCTGTATGTAAGCGCCGATGAGATCCACCAGGCGGTGGACATCCTTTCGGAACTCATTCATACTTATGCTAACAATGAAAAGTGGGAGGCAGGTTCATGAGCCAGGAAGTGAAAAGCGGTGCACAACAAATCGCGCAGCAGCTCAAAGGCCGTGATTTGCTGGAGCTGAACGACTACAGCCCGGAGGAAATCACGTATTTGATTGATTTGGCGATTGAGCTGAAGCGGAAGCAAAAGAGCGGGGAGGTCTATCAGCCGCTGAAGGGCAAGACGATTGGGCTTATTTTTGAAAAATCCTCGACCCGCACACGCGTGTCGTTTGAAGTGGGCATGTACCAGCTCGGCGGGCATGCGCTGTTCCTGAGCAAAAATGACATTCAGCTCGGACGCGGCGAAACCGTCGGCGATACGGCGCAGGTCATGTCCCGTTATCTGGACGGCATTATGATCCGCACCTTCGGCCATGACAAAGTAGAGGATCTGGCCCGTTATGCTTCGGTGCCCGTCATCAACGGACTGAGTGATCTGGCCCATCCGTGCCAGGTGCTGGCTGATTACCAGACCGTCTACGAGCATAAAGGCAAGCTGAAGGGCCTGAAGCTGGCCTACATCGGCGATGGCAACAACATGGCGCATTCCCTGCTGATCGGCGGTGCCAAGCTGGGTGTGCATGTCTCGGTTGCCGGACCGGAGGGCTATGAGCCCGATGCGGCTGTCGTTGCGGAGGCGCGTGAGATTGCCAAGGAAACCGGAGCGGTAATCGTGGTTACCCGCAGCCCGCAGGAAGCCGTACAGGACGCTGATGTAATCTACACAGATGTCTGGGCGAGCATGGGCTTTGAAGCCGAGCAGCTCGCGCGTGAGGCCGCGTTCAAGGATTATCAGGTCAACGAAGAGCTGGTCAAAGGCGCAAAGAGCGACTACCTGTTCCTGCACTGCCTGCCGGCTCACCGTGAGGAAGAGGTCAGCACCGGCGTGATCGACGGCCCGAATTCGGTCATCTTCGACCAGGCCGAGAACCGCCTGCATGCGCAGAAAGCGCTGATGGCGGCATTGATGGGCTAAGGACCGTATTCACGGGCTAAGCTATAGCTAAGAGTATTCAGCGATCTGGAGTAAATCAGGATTGGTCATGCAAATCAGGCAAGGCTCTTGCTTGGTCTTATATTATATAAAACATTATATAAGATGAACTGTAATAAATAATGGGGCAAGAAGGAACGAAGGAGAAGTTTGGAACTGTAGGAGCGACAGCGTCCGCCTTTGTCTCCGGATGTTATCCGCAAAGCGGTATAATCAGAAACATCTGGAGACAACAGCGGCCGGAAGTCCAAACATTCTCTGTAGTGACGTCCAAAGGCCGATTATAGGTTAGCAGTTGATCTTATACCCCCCACATGAAAGGAAGTCGCACCCCCATGCCAAAAGAAAAAATCGTACTCGCCTACTCCGGCGGGCTAGATACCTCGGTCATCCTGAAATGGCTGAAAGAAACCTATGATGCGGAGATTATTGCTTTTACAGCTGATATCGGCCAGAAGGAAGAGCTGGACGGTCTGGAGGAAAAAGCCCTCGCAACCGGCGCATCGAAGGTCTACATCGATGACCTCCGCGACGAATTCGCGAGCGACTTCATCTACCCGATGTTCCAGTCGGGCGCTTTGTATGAAGGCCAATACCTGCTCGGCACAAGCATCGCCCGTCCGCTGATTGCAAAGCGTATGGTGGACATCGCCATCGCGGAAGGCGCGACGGCTATTGCCCACGGGGCAACCGGCAAAGGGAATGACCAGGTGCGCTTCGAACTGAATGCGGCGGCCTTGTCGCCAAGCATCAAGGTGATTGCGCCTTGGCGGCTCGAAGAGTTCCGCAGCCAGTTCCCCGGCCGGGCGGAAATGATCGCCTATGCGGAAGCGAACGGCATTCCGGTTCAGGCCTCGGCGGCCAAACCGTATTCCATGGACCGCAACCTGCTGCACATCAGCTACGAGAGCGGCGTGCTGGAAGATCCGTGGTTCGATCCAAGCGCACCGGAGAACAAGGGAATGTTCCTTCTCAGCAACGCGCCGGAGGATGCCCCGGATCAGCCGGAATACCTGGAGCTGGAATTCCTTAAGGGAGATTGTGTCGCACTGAATGGCGAGCCGCTATCTCCACTGCAGGTCATGGAGAAGCTGAACGAGCTGGGCGGCAAGCATGGCATTGGACGCGTGGATATGGTGGAGAACCGTTTTGTCGGCATGAAGAGCCGCGGCGTGTACGAAACGCCAGGCGGAACCATCCTGTTCACCGCCCACCGCAAAATGGAGTCCATCACGATGGACCGCGAAGTGATGAACCTGCGCGACAGCCTGATTACCCGCTACAGCACACTTGTGTACAACGGCTTCTGGTTCGCGCCTGAACGCCTTGCGCTGCAGGCGCTGGTGAAGGAAAGCCAGAAGAACGTTACCGGTACCGTGCGCGTCAAGCTGTACAAAGGCAACATTATCGGAGCCGGCGTAAAGTCTCCGGTCAGCCTGTACAATCCGGAAATTGCTACTATGGAAGCAGATCCGACCCAGGCCTATGATCAAGGGGATGCTACAGGCTTTATCCGCCTGAATGCCCTGCGTCTGAAGGTTTCGGCGGGCGTAGCAGAATCGAACAAATAACATAACCAGACCGCTGAAGGCCGTTCCTCCCGTCAGGACAGGGGCGGCCCTTCTAGCGTCAATAAAGGAGGATACAACAGGTGAGCAAGCTGTGGGGCGGACGTTTTACCAAAGGAACGAACAAACTCGTGGAGGAATATACGGCTTCCATCGGATTCGATAAAGTACTTGCTGAAGAGGATGTGCAGGGCAGTTTGGCTCATGTCACCATGCTGGGCAAATGCGGCATCCTGCCGCAGGAAGATGTAGAGACGATCAAGAATGGACTGAACAAGGTGCTCGGCAAGGTCCGTGCGGGGGAGATTGTTTTTTCCGTGGCAGATGAAGATATTCATATGAATATCGAAAAGAATCTGATCGAGGAGATTGGCCCGGTCGGCGGCAAGCTGCACACCGGGCGCAGCCGCAACGACCAGGTGGCTACGGACATGCACCTGTACTTGCGCAATCGGGTGGTCGAACTGGTAGCTCTGCTGCAAGAGCTGCAGGAAGCGCTGATCGGCCAAGCCAAAGACAACGTGGATACGATCGTTCCGGGCTACACGCATCTGCAGCGTGCCCAGCCGATCCTGTTCGCTCATCACCTGCTGGCTTACGTGTCCATGTTCCGCCGCGATGCGGAGCGTCTGACGGACAGCTACAAGCGGATCAATGTGCTGCCGCTGGGAGCAGGGGCGCTTGCGGGGACCACCTTCCCGATTGACCGTCATTTCGTAGCGGAACAGCTCGGGTTCGACGGTGTCTATGAGAATAGTCTGGATGCAGTCAGCGACCGGGATTTCATCGTCGAATTTCTGGCCAACGCGGCACTGGTGATGACCCACCTCTCCCGGCTGAGTGAAGAACTGGTGCTGTGGAGCAGCACGGAGTTCAGCTTCGTGGAGCTGGACGATGCCTTCTGCACAGGCAGCAGCATTATGCCGCAGAAGAAGAACCCGGATGTGCCGGAGCTGGTGCGGGGCAAAACGGGCCGTGTCTACGGCAACCTGATCGGCCTGCTGACGGTGCTCAAGTCCCTGCCGCTGGCATACAACAAAGACATGCAGGAAGACAAGGAAGGCATGTTCGACACCGTAGCCACCCTTACAGGGGCACTCCAGCTGTTCGCGCCAATGATCTCTACGATGAAGGTGAACAAGAGCCGGATGCGTGAGGCTGTCAATACGGACTTCTCCAATGCGACAGATATCGCTGACTTCCTGGTAGGCAAAGGTCTGCCTTTCCGCCAGGCGCATGAGGTCATCGGCAAGACGGTGCTGTACTGCATTAACGAAGGCAAATTCCTGCTGGATCTGACGCTGGAGGAGTTCAAGCAGTTCTCCCCGCTGTTTGACGAGCAGATCTACGCTGTGCTGCAGCCGGAGGCTGTGGTGAACGCCCGCAACGTCTATGGCGGTACGGCTACGGTGCAAGTGAAGGCAGCGATTGAGCGGGCAGAGGCAGCCTTGAACGAGGCCAGTGAGTGGATTGCGCAGCACGTAAATACTATCCGGTAAAATAGGCCGATTGGCTATAATAGACTGCTGATCAGATTGCTGGATAGATTCTGAATAGATTGCTGGATATACGGCTGGATAGATTGCCGAAATGAACAAAAAACTGTCTTTCACCGCATCACCGGATGTGGGAGGACAGTTTTTTTATGATATAGAAAGTCTGTCCGGAGACTACGGCGGAACTGCCGTTGTCGGAAACCCGGGAGTGGAAAAAGGAAACTTAAAATCCTCAGAAATCAACATTTCCGAGGAATAAGTGGAATAAGGGAACTTCATTCTGCAATATTCCCATATCCGGAGCGAAATATGCTGAAATAGTGATACTTTTTCCACTTAACCAGTCGAGTTGCTTGATGCTCAAGCCAATTAATGATACTTTTTCCATCTAACCAGCTAACGAAGCGCCAAGAAGACAGGTACTCTCCTTACATAAACTGCTTGGCACCAAAGGTACCTTTGAATTCTGCGTAGGCGGGCAATTTGAGGAAATGAGAGGTTCCACAACAAGCTAAGTTCTACAGGACTTAGCTTGTCGTGCGCCACCTTAGCTAGCTGCGCGTCCACCTTAACTTGTTGTGCATTCACCTTAGCTAGCTGCGCGTCCACCTTAGACTTGCGGTGCGTACACCTCAGGCTAAACCTGCCCTTATTTTTCTAGCGGCAGCCAGGCCAGCACATCACGTATTTTGGTATCCCAATAACCCCATTCATGTTCGCCCGGACCTTCCTCGTAGGTTAAGGACAGCGATGTCTTGGCACAGGCCTTGCGGAAGGTTTGGTTGTCCTCATAGAGGAAATCTTCCGTTCCGCAGCACTGGTAGAGCAGCGGTTTAGGCCCCTTGGCCCGGTCGGCCTCTTTTAGCAGCCACAGCAGATCATCCGGAGTGTCTTTTATGCTATGTTTGCCAAAAATCCGTTCGTACTCAGGACTCTTCTTAGTTGGGTCCTCCCAGTTCAAGGAATGGTGTACCATATCGAGCGCTCCCGACAGACTTGCCGCCGCCGCAAAAGTGTCAGGCTTGCGCAGTCCCAGCTTGAACGCCCCATAGCCGCCCATCGACAGCCCGGCCACAAAGGTATCCTCGCGTTTGGGGGACAGGGGGAAGAATGAACGGGCCAGCGCAGGCAGCTCTTCACTGATAAAGGTCCAATACCGGCCTCCCTCGGCCATATCCGTATAAAAGCCCCGGTGCACCTGCGGCATCACCACCGCAATCCCCATTTGTGCGACATAGCGCTCAATAGAAGTGCGGCGGAGCCAGATCGAGTCGTCATCCGACAGGCCATGCAGCAAATAGAGTGTCGGGTGCAGTTCTCCTTTAGTAACATTGCTCATGCCAATCTGGGTGGTGGTCTGCTGCGGCAGAATTACCGTCATGGAGGTGCTCAGTCCCAGTACATCCGAATAAAATTTGCATTCGATCAAAGCCATTTTATTCTCTCCTTTCTATTCAGCCCAATAATAGCACAGCACAAAATAGATATATATTGTAGAAGTCTCTCGAATTACCTCGAAAGGATTCTACAGTCTGGTATCAAAGAATTTTAGTGTAACTAAATCCACTACATTACGGAAGGATATTGCAAGAAAAGCAAACAATAGAGCGCGATCTAAGCTAAGCGTAATGTCAACAAACAATGAAATGATCATCACGGTTGCAAGCAGAAGCATTAAAAAGTCATTGTATCGTGAAGATATCTGATGTGTTTTATTTTGGATGCTTTGCCAACGCTCATCATTCTTATATTCTACTTGTTTTTTTGCTTTGTAGACATATAAATATAATGTAGCAGCCCCCACAGAATGTCCGTCATATTTTTTTCGCGATTTGTGGGGAGGCGGAGCTTTATTATTTTTTTCTGCCGTAATCCTGTTTTGACCCTGTAGAGAATTGGGTATTTTAGCTTAAAAGCTGCAGTAAGGTATAGAGTACTTATCGCACAATTATAAGGAGGAAATGATAATGAACAAAAAAATGCTGCTCAGCTCACTCGCTCTTTCACTGGGTCTGGTATCGGCGGGGAGCGGAGCGTTCGCGGCTTCGCCAGCTTTTGGAGTTGAAGGTGTAAAGGCGGTAGCGGTATCCGCACCGGGCAAGGAAGGTCCGGCAACGATTAACAATCTAACGGTGAAAAGTGTGATCCCGCTCCTGGTTCACGCCAAGAAGCTGTATACATATACCAGTCGCGGCGGCGTGACGTTCCAACCGGAAACGTTTCAATATAAAGGGACGGAGTACCGTTATCTCTCCAGTGATATTGGGAGCAGGCAGCAGCTGATGAATTACGTCAAACGCGCCTACACGCACAATGCCGCTGCGTTTTATGTGCAGACACAGTTTTTGGAGCAGAACGGAAGAATGGCGCAAGTGAACACCGATATAGGCAACTCAATGCAGTATGATAAGGCGACAGCACGTATGGTTTCGAAGACTGCAACCGCTGCTGTTTTTGAGTTAAGTGTGCCGGATCAAGGGACGAACCAAAGCGTAGTGGTGAAGCTGAAGAAAGTGAGCGGATATTGGAGAATTGACATGTCTCCGGATACGTTATTCTAATAGCGGGGCTGAGGCTGGCAGGAGGAATGGAGAAGCGGAAGAGCAGCAGCCGGGTCCGGGCAGACTGAGTGGATGGAAGGGCAAAGGGGAGACGGTGAGGAAGGCAAAAGGGGGTGTACAAAGCTTCACTGGGTACGCACTTGGGGGAGTTAATGCTGCTCCCGTGTCAGGTCAGAAACATACACCACACCGGCAAAAACTCCTTCCTCCGTAACGATAATGCAGTCGTTCCTCATCGCTTCAGGACGTTCCAAGGCTGATCTCAGAACGTGTTCCGGCGGGGTAGAGATGTCAACAGCCAGCGGTTTGCGGTTCATGAGCCTGGTTACGGATTCCCGGTAGAACAGCTCCATACCCGAACGTCCGGTAACCTTGAGAAAAAAGCGTTCACACATCAAGAGACCAACCGGCGTATGGTCTGGATTGCAGACAACGAGGCATTTGGCTTCGGGGTGCTGGAACATCACTCGGAGGGTTTCACGGCAGGTATAGGCAGCGGGGACGGCTGGGGCGCTGCGGAGCAAGGCGGATAATGGATTGGAAGCAATTAAGCTCATAGCAGTTCATCCTTTCTATTCCAAATCTGCCTCAAGGATACCACTCCATCGTAAAGGGCATATGTTACCGAGGTAAGCGCAATGTAAAGCAGGGGAGGAAAGCCCCTGCCCAGTTAATCTTTATGGCAAAAAGGCGGCAGGACTATGATTGTCCTGACCGCCTTTTTGATGAGATGCAGGGTAGAGCATACTGACTGGAAGCCGCCAGGCGCATTGGCTGCAATCACCCCGCACCCCATCCTCCACCAGAGGCTGCTTGCGGGAATCGGGCTGGATCGACTTGCCCATGCCGCCCTGGTTGATGGCGATGATGCGTTTTTGCGCGTAATAGGTGTCCCGGGAGAGCAGCTTCTTCTCTACGGCTTTGCCGTCAACGAGCCGGGTGATGTAAGTTTCAACGATATAGCCGGTTTTTCCGTTCTGGATCACCCGTGTGCCTCCGCGCGGGAGCGAAGGGTCACTCACATATTTGTCGGCGGGTGCAAGCAGCTCCACTGTCCGGGACTGGACCAGGAAGGTGACATTCTTCGGGAACGTGCCGAACAGCTTCACGGTTAAGGTGCGGCCTTGGACGGCGGCATGGATAATCAGAGATTTGCCGGTGTTGTTGCGGAAGCGGAAGTTGATGTTGCCTTCAGAGAAGGTAGCATCCTGTCCTTTGGGCAGATAATTAACCGGCAGGGAATGGTTGCGCCGCTCCACGATTTCGAGCCCTGAACGCAGGGCGGCGTTATACAGCGTGCTGGATACCTGGCAGATCCCTCCGCCTACCCCAGGCTGCAGCCTGCCGTTGACGATCACCGGTGCTTCCCGGAAGCCGGTGTCAGCCTGGGCCTTCTGGATGGCCTTGCCGTAATCGAAGACTGCACCCGGAGGCAGAAGGGTGCCGTTGACGGCTGCGGCGGCCGCCTGGACATTGAAGGTGCGGCCGGGGCCGCTTGCCCCGAGGGAGGTGCTGAACTGTGAAATTTTTCGCTCAATGCCCTGCTCCTTCAGGATTTTCAGCGTGACCTCCGGCTGCCGGATGCTGAGCGGAACTTCAAGCATGATCTGTTTGCCCTTAAGGCTGTCGGCATTGTGGAGGGTAAGAGGGACTACCGCCTGCAGGGCAAGCTCCAACGCACGCCAGTCTACCTCATAGGTGGTCTTCTCAGGCGTGTATACCACACGGTCATCTGCGGTGATGCGCCGTACAGCGTCAACGGGGACGCCAAAGGTTTCTTTTTCCCAGTCTGGACTCAGACTTTTCTGCAGCTGTGTCAGATCCAGATGTGCCCTGAGCTCCCAGCTGCGGGGAAAACTCCAGCGCGCGCGCACCCGTTCCAGCAGTCCGCCTTCGGTGAGCGTATTCAGTCCCTGCAGAAATTCCTCTGCCTCATACGTCATGCCTGCCTGCCGCAGCGTAACCGTGAGCTTGGTGTTAGGCTCTGCCTTCAGCACCAAAGGAACCGCCTCGAGCGCCTGCAGTCTGGTGGCTAGTCCCGCACGTACGTCGGCTATTTCCATACCCCCGACGTCCCAGCCGGCGACAAGGGTTTTTGGGGGGAGTGTCTGCTGGCTGCCATATAAATGAAGTCCTCCGGCTACAAGGGAGCCGGCCAGAATCAGGCTGATCAGGGCAATGAGGGCGGCATGGATTTTTTTCATGAAAGATCTCCTTCAGTTGGGCGGATTTGCGCGGACGGGGCGCTGGCCAGGAATACTAGACTTAATGAATGGCTTTTGCAGCCGATATAAATAGATAGAACCGGTAGCAGCCCGGTTGTTTCTGAATTTGCAGAATGCAGATCTAGTGGCGGTACCGGGTTTTTTTTCGGTTTTTAAGATGCTTTTTATGTATATGTGCGATATCGGTAAAACTTTCGGGTACTCAAGCAGTTACGGATTTGTTACAATAGATACGCCTGCGGTATTCATGCAGTTTATGGAAACTTCCGCGGTTTGCTGCGGAATATGTCAGAATCGGGAAGTGATGAAGTGATTGAAATGCAGGATGTGTGGAAGACCTATTCGAACGGAACCCATGCGCTCCAGGGCGTATCCGTCAAGATTGACCGCAATGAATTCGTCTATGTCGTCGGACCGTCCGGCGCCGGTAAATCAACGTTCATGAAATTAATTTATAGAGAAGAAATGCCAACCAAAGGACAAATTTCGGTAGGCGGGTTCAATATAGGCAAGCTGAAGCCGCGCAAAATTCCCTATGTCCGCCGCAATATCGGGGTGATCTTCCAGGATTTCCGCCTGCTGCCGAAGCTCACGGCCTATGAGAATGTTGCGTTTGCGATGGAGGTCATCGAGGCTCCGAAGAAAGTGATCAAGAAACGTGTTCCTGAAGTGCTCGAATTAGTGGGCCTGCGCAGCAAGGCGAACCGTGAGCCCTCTCAGCTGTCCGGCGGGGAGCAGCAGCGGATTGCAATCGCCCGGGCAATTGTCAACAACCCTTCTGTCATCATTGCGGACGAGCCTACCGGCAACCTGGACCCTGAAACCTCGTGGGGAATCATGCAGCTGCTGGACGAAATTAATTTTCGCGGGACAACCATTGTGATGGCGACTCACAACAGGGATATCGTCAACAAAATGCGCAAGCGGGTCCTGGCTATCGAGAACGGAAATATCGTCAGAGACCAAGTGAGAGGGGAATATGGTTATGAGTTTTAAAACCTTCTTGCGGCATGTGCGGGAAGGCTTCAAAAACGTATTCCGCAACGGCTGGATGTCGGTGGCTTCCATCACTTCCATTGTCGTCTCCCTATTCGTGCTTGGTGTCTTTATATTGCTTGTGCTTAATGTCAACGCTATCGCCGACAAAGCGGACAGCCAGGTGCAGATCAACGTGCATCTGACACTGAATACCGACCAGAAGATGCGTGAAACGCTGGAGAATGAGATCGGCAGCATGCCGGAGGTCAGCAAGGTGGAGTTCGTCTCCAAGGAGCAGGGGCTGAAGGAATTCCGCGAGGATATGGGGCCGGATGCCGCCGAGCTGCTCGAAGGCTTTGATGAAGATAATAACCCGCTGCCGGATAAGCTGCTCGTGGAAGTCATTCAGCCTACGACGGTTCCGTTTGTGGCGGAGAAGATAGAAGCGCTTAACAAGACTCATGAAGAGAAGCCGATTTACAAAGTGAATTATGGCAAAGGCTCGGTGGAAACGCTCTTCAAGGTAACGAAGGCAGTACGCAACATCGGATTTATTTTTGTAGCGGGACTGGCACTCATGTCGATGTTTCTGATCTCCAATACGATCCGGGTGACGATCCTTGCCCGCCGCAAGGAGATTGGCATTATGAAGCTGGTGGGTGCGACGAATTATTTTATCCGCTGGCCCTTCTTTATTGAAGGAGCGCTGATCGGGCTGATCGGCTCACTGGTTACCTCGGGGGCGCTTTATGCAGGCTACAGCAGTCTCGTGTCCTCTGTCCAGGGAGACCCGATGCTGGGGCTGCAGCTGATTCCTTTCCAGGATATCTGGGTTCTGCTCTGCGGGCTGCTTGTCGGCCTGGGAGTGCTGATCGGTATATGGGGAAGTACCGTATCGATCCGCAAGTTCCTCAAAGTGTAGACTATGATCCGATTGCAGGATGACCATCTTACAAGACAAAGGACGGGGAGTGCGAGTTGAAGAAGATTGCCGCCGGGCTGGCTGCTGTGCTGCTGGCTGTCACACTATTCCAACCCTCTGACGGATATGCCAAAAAAACTACGGTCGCAGAAATCGACAAGCAGCTGAAACAGCTGCAGCAGGAGGTTCAGGCTGCCAAAGCTGCACAGGACAAGGCCGCTTCACGGAACCAGGAAGCCAAGCATTATTTGAACAAAACGAATCTTAATCTTCAGTACGTGCTGGATCAGATTGATCAGGTCAAAGGCCAAATGACGGATATTTCCGGCAAAATCGCCAGTACGGAGAAATCGCTGAACATTACGGCCACCGAACTCGATGAAGCGGAAGCGCGTGTGGCTTCCCGTGAGAAGCTGCTGGAGTCCCGGGTCCGCCTGATGTATACTGACGGTGCGGTTTCCTATTTGGATGTACTGCTCTCATCCACCAGTTTTTCCGATTTCCTGGACCGGGCGGATTCCCTCAAGATGATTGTCGACCAGGATCAGGACCTGCTCGTGCAGCACAAGCTGGACAAGCAGACGGTTATTACCAAGAAGCAGGAGCTTGAAGGGCAATACGCCCAGGCCAAGCAGCTGTATACGGATCTGGAGTCCCAGCGGAGCACGCTAAAAGAGAAGGAGGCGGAGAAGCAGGAGCTGATCGCCTACTACGATAAGGAAATCCAGGAGACGGATGGCCTCACGGAAGAGCAGGATGCCAAGCTGGTGCAGCTGGCCAGCCAACGCTCTGCGCTGGAGAATAAGAAGGACCAGATCAAAGCTGAAGAAGCCGCACGCAAAGCAGCGGCAGCCAAAGCTGAAGCGGCGCGCAGAGCGGCAGCCGCTGCTGCGGCGGCCAAAGCCCGGGCTGCCAGCAGCAGTTCAAACTCCAGCTCCGGCTCGGACAGCAGCTCAGGCTACTCTGAATATGCGGGCGGAAATGGGCCATTTCTGCTTCCTGTGGGCTCGGCACGGATTTCTTCCCCATACGGGCTGCGGACCCATCCGGTGACCGGTGAGGTAGGCAAGATGCATACAGGTACGGACTTTGCTGTTCCGCAAGGGACAAGCATTCATGCTGCCGATTCCGGTACGGTCATTGTCGCTGAATGGTGGAGCGGCTATGGATATACGGTAGTGATTGACCATGGCGGCGGGGTATGGACACTCTACGGCCATATCCGCGAGGGCGGCATCAAGGTTAGTGTGGGCGAACGGGTATCCCGCGGTCAGACCATTGCTGAATCGGGTGCAACCGGCCGCGTCACCGGCCCGCATCTGCACTTTGAAGTGCGGATCGACGGCAAACCGGTTGATCCGATGCCTTACCTGTGAGGCTCGGGACGATCATAGAATGGATTTGGAAAAATAACGGTACAGCTTGAACTTGAAACCGGCAGTTTTTTATTGTGGATCAGTTGAGGTTTAGCATATTATAAATATTAATTTGATTTCCGGCATATACTGGAAGAGATACCGTTCTTCGCAGAACGGGCGTGTCCTTGGCTTTATGCCATGGGACAAGAAGGGACGGTGGGAACATCATGTTGAAGAAAAGCACAGCGGCTTTTATGATTGTCGCTGCCTTGCTGTGCGGAAGCCTGCTGACCTTGGGCGTCACCGGCTATGCGGATATATTCGGACGGGCTGCGGGTGAAAGTGCGGCGGCAGCGGTTGTACCGCCTGGTGGCTTGCAGGAGAAGGAGTCACAGAAGCTCGGAACCGCGCTGAGCCTGATAGAGGGCTATTACTACGAAAAGGTAGACCGGACGAAGCTGATCGACGGTGCCGTCAACGGAATGATGGAAGCACTGGGCGATCCTTATTCAAATTATATGGGCAAGGAAACCGCTGAGAAATTTGAGGAGAGTATTGAAGGCTCTTTCTCGGGAATCGGGGCTGAGGTCTCCTCGGAGAACGGCAAGGTAGTTATCGTCTCCCCAATCAAAGGCTCGCCGGCCGAAAAGGCAGGGCTCAAGGCTAAAGACGTGATTCTGTCGGTGAACGGGGAAACGCTCGAAGGCATGGAGCTGAATGATGCCGTTGCCAAGATCCGCGGACCGAAGGGGAGCAAGGCTACACTCAAGATTCAGCGCACCGGAGCGGCGGAACCGCTTGAATACGTGCTCACCCGCGATGATGTGAAGCTGGAAACCGTCTATGCCAAGCTCGAAAAGGATGGCGTAGGTGTTATCGAGGTTACCCAGTTCTCCATGAATACCGCTGAGCGTTTCAAGGAAGAGCTCGGCAAGCTGGAGAAGCAGGGCATGAAGGGACTCGTCATTGATGTCCGCAACGATCCGGGCGGCGTACTGCCGGTGGTGATTGATATGGCGGAACAGTTCGTACCGGCGGGCAAGACCATTGTGCAGGTGGAGGAAAAGGGCAAGAAGCCGGAAGTCAGCCCTTCTAAAGGTTCAAGCAAAAAATATCCGGTCGTTGTACTGATGAACAAAGGCAGCGCAAGCGCCTCGGAAATCCTGGCCGGTGCCCTGCAGCAATCTGCGGGAGCCAAGCTGATCGGAGAAAATTCCTTCGGCAAAGGCACGGTCCAGACGAGCTTTGACAAGCAGCTCGGCGACGGCAGCCTGCTGAAGATTACGATTGCCAAATGGCTGACGCCAAATGGCACATGGATTCACGGCAAGGGCATTAAGCCGGATATTGCGGTGGCCCAGCCGGATTATTTCTCGGTGGCGCCGATTAACAAAAGCGTATCCCTGCAATACAACATGAACAACGCGGATGTCAAAAGCGCACAGACCATGCTGGACGGTCTGGGCTACAAACCGGGCCGCAAGGACGGGTATTTCGATACCGCGACGAAAGATGCGGTGAAGAAATTCCAGAGTGCATCCAAGCTGAAGGCGACAGGCATCGTTGATGCCAAGACCGCCGAAGCGCTGGAGCTGGCGCTAATCAAAGCCATTCAGAACCCGGTCAACGACAATCAGCTCAATAGGGGAATTGCCGAGGTACAGAAGGAAATTCAGGCGTCGTTGTCGAAAAAGTAAGAAGGCTGAGTTCAGCCTTCTTTTTTCTAGAAATATTAGAATTTATAGGGTTCCCGCTATAAGATGACTTTTCTATTTCCCGCTGTAACGGTACCTGAAGGCGAACGCTGCATTACTGCAGATCAACACTACCCGGACTTAAAAGGAGTGTGACGAACGGTTTGAATGGAATGCCGGAACTGCTTACTAGCTGGGGCACAGCAGTCGTACATCTGCTGATTCAGCCCTATTACTATATTGCTATTTTGTTTATTGCTCTCTACTACCGCAGGCAGGTGGCGCTGGAACGGAAATTCATTCATGTGAAGCTGCACAGCTGGGGCCGCGAGACCTGGCGTACGGTATGGAGCGGCCTGGTCGCGGGCTTGGTCGTTTCTCTGGCAGCTGTAGCTCTGGGGATATCCCTGACCGGTACGGCGGTGGCCATCATTTGGGCTGTCAGCCTGGTGCTCATGCTGTTTCGTGTGCGCTATTTGTGTTTTGCTTACTCCATTGGAGTGCTTGGCATCCTGCAATTTATTCTTTCGTTCTTTCCGGACACGCTGCAGAGCGGGCTGGCCGGAACCATCGCCACCGCGCTGCGGGAGATGGATATTCCCGCCCTGCTGGTGCTGGCCGCCCTGCTGCATCTGGCCGAGGCGCTGCTGGCGCGCTGGCAGGGCGCAAGGCTGGCTGCGCCGCTCTTTCTCAAAGGCAAGCGCGGCAAGGTGGTCGGCGGCTATCAGCTGGAGGCGTTCTGGCCGCTGCCGCTGTTCCTGCTGATTCCTTCGGGCGCAGGAATCGGCGATCTGCCCTGGCACCCGCTGCTGGGCGGCGGGCTGGGCCTGGTGTCCCTGCCGGTCATCATCGGCTTCAGCGAGATGACCCAAGGCCTCCTGCCCGGGCGGAAGAGCGCCCGCACAGCAGGACGGCTGCTGCTGTACAGCACCGTCCTGCTGGCTCTAAGCGGGCTTGCCGCCTGGTGGAGCCCGCTGACCGTGCTCGCGGCGCTCGCCGCGGTGCTGCTGCACGAAGCACTGGGCTGGTACAGCGCTCTGGAGGAGCGCAGTCTAAGCCCTATCTTCGTGCATCCTCCAGCCGGCCGCAAGGTGCTGGCCGTGCTGCCGGACAGCCCCGCGCAGGAGCTGGGCATCCTGCCGGGCGAAATCCTGCTGAAGGTCAACGGGGTCCTGTTGACCGATGCCGCGCAGCTGCATGAGGCGCTGCGCATGAACCCCGCGTTCTGCAAGCTGGAGGTGCAGAACCGCGCAGGCGAGAGCAAATACCTCCAGCGCGCGATCTATGACGGCGACCACCATCAGCTCGGCATCATTCTGGTGCCGGAGCCGGACGGATGGGTCACCGCAGAGGCCAAGTCTTCCAGTATCTTCAGCATTATCGCGATGAAGACCGGGGCGAGCCGCCGGAGTCTTCCATCCGGCGGACTGGGACGGGCCAAGGGTACGGCTGCGGACGCCAAGAAGGAATCAGCCGGAGTCTAGCGTGGGCCGATTTTTACGGCTCTGAATACTGGACAGAGCTCCAGCAATTGTTATGCACGCCTACCCATCCGGGAAATGGGCAGTTATAAAGGGCAGTAATAATTCAAAAGCCTGTGTTCTCCTGGTATTCAGGGAGCACAGGCTTTTTTTACAGTACAGGAATTATAGAATACCAAAAATTGCAGATGACTTGAAAGTTGCCGGCGATACAGGCGGCGCACTCGGGTTCATCTGCAGCATGAAGCGGACGAGAAGCCTGCATGTTGTACAATAATGTGCACTCCAAGCACTTCAACTGGTAACTCTCCTGCACTATGTACAATAAAGTGCGCACCAAGCACTTCAACTGGTAACTCTCCTGCACTATGTACAATAAAGTGCGCCTCAAGCACTTCAATTGGTAGTTCTCCTGCACAATATACAACATTATGCACGCCTAGCACGCCAAATGGGCAAAAATCTTGCAACTCATACAACAATGAGCAGTCTAAGTGCGTCGGCTTGAAAATTCTCTTGCAAATTGTACAACAATCCAGGCTGTGTAGGCTCCGATTGTCTATTCACCAGTTATATAGATTGATCTGAAAAAATTTATGAACAGAGCCAGTCATCCTTAGCGGGAAAAAGGTTCACTCATCGGGCTCATTCAGCTTATGGAGTAGCCTATGTTGGAAAAAGTATCACTAATTCGCCTGAAAACGGTCGTATGGGACGAATTGGCATGAATTAGGTGTACAAAATACAACTAAAGCCTGCCGTAGCCGGGATTTCAGCAAATTAGTTTTACTTTTTCCACTTAGCTTTAGTTCCTGATGAGCCTACTCACATTCCTCAAGCTTTCAAGCTCTCCTGTTCAACTCATATAGGGGGATTCCTTACAAAAGTTGTACTTTAGATTCTCATATTGGGGTTGGCCGCAACTGCGGGAAGCAGCCAGGCTCGCCGCGGCAAACCTCAATTCCCGTGTTCCCGCTGATTCTTCCAGTAGAAGATGGCGATTTGTGTACGGTCGCGCAGGCCGAGCTTGCTGAGGATATCGGTGATGTAATTTTTGACCGTACCTTCACTTAAAAAGAGTCCGGCAGCGATTTCCTTGTTGGTATGGCCTTCCGCGATTAAGGACACCACAGCCAGCTCGGCTTTGGTCAGCCCGTATGCCTCCAATGTCTTGGGCATCGCCTCTTTCGGAGGCGCGGCCGGCTGCAGAAAACCGGCCAGCTTGCGGGCGATGTCGGGATGGATGAGCAGATTGCCTTCATGAACCGTTTTGATCCCCTGGATAATCCGGTCCGGCGGAATATTCTTCAGCAGATACCCGCTCGCCCCATTCCGCAGCGCTTCGATAATGTATTCGTCATCGTCGAAGGTCGTCAGCATCAGCACAGAGATACCGGGGTAGGCTTCCTTGATGAATTTGGTACCCTCGACACCGTCGCAGTTCGGCATCCGGATATCCATCAGCACCACATCGGCGTGAGGCAGCTGCTTCAGCAGGGCCAGAGCTTCACGGCCATCGCCAGCGGAGCCCGCTACCTCAATCTCCGGGTCGAGTGCTACCAGTACCTTAAGGCTTTCGCGGATAAATGAATCGTCGTCAACGATAACTACTTTAATCATATGAGGCAGGTCTCCTTTAGCTGTAGAAGTTGAATTTTAGATCTCTTGGTGTATACAACTTATAGAATTAGGTATATAAATTGAACTTGAGTTTTTTCGATTTTGGGATGGGTCGTGACTACAGAGAATGTTAGGACTTCCAGCCGCTGTTGTCTAAGGTTTTACAGTGGAAGTTTGTCGGGCTGACTGTGCAGGGCAACCCTGGTAATGACAGCAAACTCCGGCTCTAGCTGGAGCTCCAGCGTTCCGCCGACCAAATGAACCCGCTCGGCCATTCCCTGCAGCCCCATCCCACCTTTGCCCCTGAGTCTCAGCAGAGGGTTTTCTTCCGGGCGCAGGCCGTTATTGCCTACCTCCATGGCCACCTCTTGCTCGCTGAACGAGACTTTGATCCATACTGCGGTCGCCCGGCCATGGCGGATAGCATTGGTAAGAGCCTCCTGGGCGTTTTTGTAGAGGGTGACCCGAACGCTGGGATATAGGGGGTACGGCATCCCGTACACCTGGTAGGAGGTTTCAATGCCGGTATCCCGGCCAAGCTCCTCCAGCAGCCGGTCCAGCGCATAAGCCCCTTCGAGCTGTGAGCCATAGTTGATCCGCCGTACCGCTGCACGCATATCGTCCATACTGGCCGCCAGCTGGTCCCGGATCTGAGTCATCATTTCCATCCCTGTCTCCGGGGAATGCGGCAGCGTGTGAATGGCGGCCTCAGTCATCATTTTAACCCGGATCAGGCGGTGGCCGATATCGTCATGCAGCTGACGGGCAATCCGTATCCTTTCCTCAGCTTGAGCGGCCGATTCGATCTGGGCGGTGAATTGGAGCAGGCTGCTGCGGGCTTCTTCCAGCTCAAAATGCTTTTTGCGCAGCTCGTCATAGAGGAACAGTGTGTCAACTCTCCCGCGCCCCGAGCGCATAAGCAGCTTGTTCAGAGCTGCGGAGAGCAAAAAGGTAAGGTTTATAACCACCCAGACCCGGGGCTCTGAGCCGCTTAACGCCACATTTAGCGCCGCTGCATGAATAACGAAGAAGACAAGCACCACAAGCCTGTTCTCCAGTCTGGAGTAATTCAACAGTGCCGAAACAGCCGGAAAAATCATCAGATCTCCATAATGCCGGCACAGCCAGGCCGTATAGAGCAGCTCAATGGCGCAGGCCAGCGCACGGAGAGGACCCGGCAGCCGCCCGCCAAGAGCGGCAACCAGCAGCAGCAAAAGGAAATGGAAAGTAAACAGCTCATAATCCGCATAGTCATAGAGATAGATAGCCATCAGGGCGGGGATGATCATAAGCGCATAGCGCAGGACGTTCATTTCTCTGTTCAAATGGAGGTCATCCTTTATAAGGTTGTTATGCTTATCTTAGCATAAGAACCTGCTGATTCAGGAGATGACTTAAGTCACCTCCAATTCATGACCTTTCGTACCTTCGGGAGCCTCCATCTTACGCTACAATAAATCCATAGAAGCACATAGGAACAGGAGAGATGAAAGATGGCATTTGCAGTCCTAAGCGATGTGGTGAAACGGTATGATCAAAAACTAACGGTAGATCACGTGAATTTCAGCATTCAGGAAGGAGAGATCTTCGGCCTGCTCGGCCCAAACGGTGCGGGGAAAAGCACTACCATCAGCATGATCTGCGGTTTGCTGAAGGCTGACGGCGGCGATATCGTGATTGACGGACTGTCGGTCCTGAGCAAACCGCTTGAGGTCAAAAAGCGCATCGGTCTTGTTCCCCAGGAGCTGGCTTTATATGAAAATATGACCGCAACAGAAAATGTGAGCTTTTTCGGCAAGCTGTACGGCCTGCGCGGCAAGCTGCTGAAGGAACGGGTTGAGGAGGCGCTGGCCTTCACCGGACTTAGTGACCGTGCAAAGGACAAACCGTCCACCTTCTCCGGCGGGATGAAAAGAAGGCTGAACATCGCCTGTGCGATCATGCACCGTCCAAAGCTGATTATTATGGATGAGCCGACCGTGGGCATTGATCCCCAATCGCGCAATCACATTCTGGAATCGGTAAAGGCACTGAACAAGCTGGGCTCAACAGTCATCTATACGAGCCACTATATGGAGGAGGTAGCGGCTATATGCGACCGGGTAGCGATTATGGACAAAGGCCACATCATTGCCTGCGGAACCGAACGCGAGCTGCGGGAGCGGGTAGCCCATGAAGAAAGGATTGTTGTGAAGGCCTCTCATATTACGCCGGCCTTGATCCAGGAGCTGGGCAAGCATCCGCGGATAAACCGCGTCGAACTGAACGGAGATACAGTAGAGCTGTATTTACCTTCCTCGCAAAGTGAGCTGCAGGACATTTTATTTATTTTCGCCAAGCATGAAGGGGTTATTGCTTCCCTGAATATTGAAGAGCCGGACCTGGAAACCCTGTTTCTCAGCCTAACCGGGCGGACCTTGCGGGACTAGAGGAGGAGGGCTGAAATGAACATTTGGACGATTATGACATACGAGCTGCGCAGATTGTTCCGCTCACGCTCGATGCTGCTGAATATGTTTTTGCTGCCGCTGGTGCTGATCTTTCTTCTGGGCGCCTCGCTGTCCGGGGTGGTCGGTGTCAAAAGCGCAACCAAGATAGAACCTGTACGGGTGGCAGTAGTTAATCCCACAGGTGAAGGGCAGTCGGCTATGATTGCCGCCTTTCTGAAGCTGCCTGACATTCAGAAGGTTATTGTTCCACAGGATGCAGAGAGCCGCCAGGCAGCGGAAAGTGGACTGCGTACCGGCAAATACGGCTATGCGGTTATTGTTCCAGACGGCTTCGACAGCGAGGTGCAGCAGGGCGGTAAGGCACAGCTCGAATTTATTCTCGGCAAGAACCACACGGATAATTTGACGGCGGGAACCGCTTTTGACAATTTTCTAAGCACGGTAAATTATAAACAGGCAGCGGCAGCGGCTCTTGGACCACAGGCGCTGGCGGTTGCCGCCCCCTCTTCAGGGGACCGCGAAGCCGTCAAGCTGGGCGATCTTAACAACGGGGGCAGAACCTATACGGCTTCCCAATTCTATGCGGCCTCCATGCTGCTGATGTTTCTGCTCTATAGCGGAATGACAGTCACGAACTCTCTTTTCAGCGAAAAGGATAACCATACCCTCCACCGGATCAATTCAATGCCGGTCAAAGCCTCAGAGCTGTTCATCGGCAAAATGCTCGGTGTAGGCATCGTATCCATTATTCAGTGCACGGCGATTATTCTGCTCAGCGATTGGCTGTTCGGTGTTTACTGGGGCAACCGGCCGGGACTGCTGCTGCTGTTCTGCCTGCTGATGATTATCGCCTCCATGACGATGTCCATTGTGGTCTCCATCTTCAGTAAAACGGCGGCGGGCGCAAGAAGCATCATTAGTGTAATTACGGTAGGTATGACCTTTATCAGCGGGGGAATGGCTCCTCTTCCGGATTCCTGGGTAAATACCTTGGGCGCTTTCACCATTAACCACTGGGTGCTGCAGGCGATCATTCGTATGATGCTGCATTCGGGACTGCCACAGCTTACGCCGAATCTGCTCATGATATCGGTTATCTGTCTGGTGATGCTCTGCGGAGCGATTTTCTCATATTGGAAGGTGGGCTACCATGAATAAAATACTGGCGATTGCCTGGAATATGGTCAAGCGGACGATCGCGTCCCGCAAAGGCATGCTTACGTATATTTTGCTGCCGAGCATTGTCATCGCCGCCATTATTTCCGTTACCGGAGGGATGGAGGGCGACAAGCCAACTGTATTGTACAACAATATGGACACTGGTGCAGCGGGGCGGCATCTGCTGGCTGAACTTGAGAACACCGGAGATTACAAGCTGATTGCCCGCAGCGATGAAGCGGCACTGAAAGAAGGCATTATTCAGCAGGAAGGCGAAGCGGGAATATCGATTCCGGCGGAGTATACCGCCCAGCTTGCCCATGGACAGCAGCCTGAGCTGAGCGTATACGAGCTTAGAGCGTCAGAAACCTCGATTTTGGTCAAAATGAAAGTGAACACCATTGCGGGTGAAATGCTGGACACTGCCCGGACCGTAAACGCCGTTAACGGAGGAGCGGGCGATGCAGAGGCTAAGCTTGGTGCAATCCTGAAGCAGGCGGAGCAGCATAACGTGGGAAGTACGCGTACGGATTATGATCTGTACCCCGGCAAACGCTTGGCGTCATTACTGGGCTGACACTCATGTTCCTCATGGGGCTGGTAACAAGCACCGTCTCCCTGATTATGGATGACCGCAAGGGGCGGACCATGATGCGAATGTTCAGCGCCCCGGTCCGTTCTTATGAAATTGCGCTGGGTAATTTTTTGGGCAGCTGTATGGTGGGAATCCTCCAGATTGCCGTTGTGCTGACGCTCGGAAAATGGGTGCTGCGCTATGATTATGAGGTTCCGACGTACCTGTACTTCCTTGTTCTGGCAGCCTTTATGCTGGTATCGATGGGGATAGCCAGCACCGTGGCGGGGCTGGTCCGCAATCCCGGCAATGCAGGTATGCTGAATGCCCTTATTCTTACACCGACCTGCATGCTGGGCGGCTGCTTCTGGCCAATCTCGGTGATGCCGGACTATATGCAAAAAGCGGCCAACTTCGTGCCGCAGAAATGGGCCATTCAAGCGGTCGATATCGCTGCTGCCGGTGGAAGCTGGAATGAGCTATGGCTGCCCTTTGCCGTCCTGGGGCTCATGGCCGCGGTTCTGCTGGCGATTGGCTCGGCTATTCTCCGTCCGAATGAGGCGGGGATCAGCGCTTAGACTTGCAGCCCCTGTCATCAAAGGGATAGAATCATATGAAATAGTAAGATGTAAGTTGCAACAGATGGAATGCCATTACCTCGAAGATGGTCGAAGGCCCCTTTGACTTCAATAAGGAAACGCCGATGGTGCCGCTGCGTGAGGTATTTTATCTGGAGTAAGGTTATTTCTGCTAAGTGAACCCCTTTTAGGCTTGCTTATTTAGTCCCTCTTCTAAGGAAGAAGGGCTTTTTTGTGCTGTGTGAATTTAACGCTGCATCAGACTGCTCTATCTCTGGAAGGAGAAGTCCCCGGTCTGGAGAACGAGAGCGAAACCCATCGCCGGGCGGTTTTGGAGATGGCCTTCAGGCCCTACACTTAGCTAAGTGAGCTATACATAAGAATCAGACATACAAAACCTATGTTTCATGAATGGAAGGGGAAAAGAGAAATGGCATGGTTAACAAAGTGGTCGTTCGGCAACAAGGGGGCCGTGGGGCTGTTGGTTGTCATGGCGCTTGTGGTGGGGGTCCTTAGCTATACCTCGCTGCCAATGGAGTTTATGCCGGAGGCCGATAATCCTCAGGTTACAGTTACGGTGCTCGGCCCGGGCCAGGATGCGCATTCCATGGAGGCGAATGTGACGAAGCCGATTGAGGCGGCTACCTCAGCCGTGAAAGGCAAAACCGAGCAGATGTCCACTTCCGGAGACGGCTATGCGAAGGTGGATATTTATTTTGACGGCAAAACCGATATGAAGGATGCGGCACAGGAGGTGGAGAAGGCGGTCGGCGCGCTGCATTTCCCCGAAGGGGTTATGGACCCGTTCATTGTGCAGCTGAACACCTCGATGATTCCAATCTCCCAGCTCACGGTATCCTTCGATGAAGGGATCACCAAGGATAATCTGAAGCTTGCCGAAGAGACCATTCTTCCCGAGCTGCAGAAAATCGATGGAGTAGCGAATGTGGCCCTGTACGGCAAAACGGCTCCGCAAGTCAACGTGAAGCTTAATCCGCAGGCGATGGCTGCAAAAGGCATAGCAACAGCCCAGGTGCTGGGACTGCTGCAGGGACGAAGCGTATCGGCTTCGATTGGAGAGCAGACCATCGGCGGGCAGACGGGGAATGTGAATGTGGTTTCCTCGATTGACAGCATCGATACGCTGAAAAAGCTGCCGGTCGCACCCGGCGTTACCTTGCAGGATATCGCTGCTGTGGAAGCGGTGACGGATCAGGAGAGCGTCAGCCGTTCGAACGGCAAGGATGTATTGTTCGCTGTTATTACGAAGGAAGCCAATGCCAATGCAGTCGATGTAGGCGACAAGGTGCGTGACGTTGCAAAAGACCTGACTGCGTCGGTCAAAAATGCAGAGGTCGCCGTCATCTTCAGCACCTCGGATATGGTCGTCACCTCCGTCAACAGTATGATGCGTGAAGTGCTGCTCGGCGCTTTGTTTGCAACCATTGTCATTCTTGTCTTCCTGCGCAATGTGCGCGCCACCCTAATCACCGCGGTATCGATTCCGCTGTCGCTGGCAGTTACACTTTATTTGCTGGACGTGTCCGGCATTACCTTGAATATTGTTACGCTAGGCGGTGTGGCCGTCGCCGTCGGGCGGCTGGTCGATGACAGCATTGTCGTCATTGAGAACATCCACCGCAGGATGCAGAAGGAGCCCTTCTCCATTCACATGATTATCAGTGCTACCCGTGAGGTCGCAAGGGCAATCACTACATCGACAATAGCTACGGTTGCTGTATTTCTGCCGATGGGTCTGCTGAATGGAAGCCTGCAGGCGTTCCTGCTTCCGTTTGCGCTGACGGTAACTTACTCGCTGCTGACTTCACTGGTAGTGGCGCTGACTGTGGTTCCGCTGCTAAGCTCCCGGCTCCTGCGCAGCTCTTCCCTGAAGGAGCATGAGCCGTCCAGACGGTTTGGCCATTTTCTGGAATGGAACCTGCGCCATAAATGGATTACGCTGACGCTGGGCCTGGTGCTGCTGGTCGGCTCCGTTGCCGCCTATGTTACCATGCCCAAAGGGGCGCTGGATGCTTCGGATGCCAGCAATGTTACCGTACAATTGGTCTACCCCAATGACGTTCCGGTGAAAGAAGTGCTGGAAAAAGGCAAACAGCTGGAAGCCGAACTCATGAAACAGCCGCAGGCCGAAACCGTAATTATGATGACCGGAAACAGTGCCGACTCGGCACAATGGGGGAGTGTGACCTCGCTGACCCAGGTGGATTATACCGTGATGATGAAAAAGGATGCCGATGCGCAGGTGTTCCTGGACCAGGTTCGCGGGTGGCAGAAATCCTATGCGGGTGCAACGCTGACCGCCAATGAGTCCAGTATGATGGGCGGAGGCTCGACCAGTGAATACGTAGATATCGTTGGAGATGACCTGAAGTCTATTAATTCAGTGGCCCAAGCCGTAGCTGCCAAAGTAAAAACGGTAGACGGTGTACAAAAGGTTACCAGCAACATGGAGGATACCAAGCCGGTGTTTGCTTTCAAGGTGAACCCGGTTAAAGCCAATGCGCAGGAAATTTCCATGCAGCTGGCAGCGATGCTGAATCCGGTTCCGCTGGGGCAAATAGAACTGGACGGCTCGCCTGCCGGAGTGGTATTGGAGCCTGTGCTGCAGCCGAAGGGGCAGAACGATCTGGAGAATATCACGATTATGACTGCCGGGGGTCCCCAGCCGCTCTCAACATTGGCTGCCCTTGAGGTCACCGACCAGCCAGCCATGCTCTACCATAAAGACGGCAAGCCTTATGTACGCATTACCGCCGAAGTTGATCCGAAGAAAGTGTCGGCCATCGGTGCAGATATCCAAAAACAAACAGACCGCATTACCCTGCCCGCAGGGGTAACACTGTTCGCAGGCGGAGCCTCGGCAGACCAGGCCGGAGACTTCAATGACCTCGGCATGACAGCGTTGATCTCCATCGGTCTCGTCTATCTGATCATGGTTCTGACCTTCAAAACACTGCGTGCACCGCTGGCGATTATGTTCTCCCTGCCGCTTGCGGCTATCGGAGCAGTGGTTGCATTGATCATTTCCGGTGTAACTCCCGACTTCACGGCCTTGTTCGGAGCCTTGATGCTGATCGGTATCGTTGTTACCAATGCGATTGTGCTGATCGACCGCATCAAACAGAATGAAGAGCATATGAGCGTACGTGAGTCGATTATCGAGGCCGCCGGAACCCGGCTGCGTCCGATACTGATGACGGCCATCGCGACCATCTGCGCCATGCTGCCGCTATTGTTCGGACATTCCGAGCAGGGCAGCATTGTCTCCCAGAGCCTTGCGATTGTAGTCATCGGCGGTTTGACCGCAGCTACACTGCTGACACTGGTGGTTGTGCCCGCCATCTATGAGCTGCTGTATTTCCGTAAGTCCGCTAAGGAACGGACGCAAGAGAAGACTCCGGCTGCGGCTTAGGCAGTTCGTGCAGCAAAGCTAACTTAATCATCCTGACAAGAGCAGTGCGGAGATCTCCGCACTGCTCTTAGTCGGATGAAAGATATTTTTTCAACTCTTATTCGTAAGATTAGCCCACTGTCAATTGTCCGGTAAATATCCTATGATATATTTAATATTTTAGAAGGTTACAATTTGTGTGTAGAGATAAGGGAATAGCTGTAACAAATGCAGATGAATTATAAGTAGTGAATTTGTTCACAAGGATTCCGGATCAGGTAAAGAAAAAGGGGGTGTTTGTATTGACAACCTTCAATTCCGGGATGAAAATGTGGTGTTCGGTGAAGGACCTTCCAGCAGCTCAAGCTGCATCCTTTCGTCAAACGAATGCTTCAGATCTACATAGTCCGCCCCAGTCCTCACAGGTTTTCTCTGTAAAAGAAAAAAGCAAAGCAATCTATAGCGAGGCCATGGTGGCATCCATGAGAGCTGAGATGGTGAACATCAGCCGGTTCATTCCGATTCCTTATGTTGTATTTCTGACCGATGAAGAGGGGCGGATTCTCGACCTGATCTGCTCTTCGGGGAGTCTTCAGGAGAACATGGACCGTGCCGGGCTGAGGGAAGGCATTAATCTCTCCAAGCGGTATTCGGGCTTAAATGCAGTTTCGCTGGCTATGGAGATGAACCGTATAGGAGTGGTGCGGGGAAAGGAGCATACGGACGCTGTGTTCCAGAACTGGAATTGTGTCTGTGCACCGCTCATTCTGGACGGCGGCACGCAGGGTTATGTGGATATTTCTTTTGATGCGGGCCAGCATATTGAATTTGCGATTCCCTTCGTACAGCAATTGGCGGAGAATGTTGCATATAAACGGATGGTTAACAATGCGGGTCTGCAGAAATTCAGACGGGAGAAGGTGCTGGACAACTACAAGCTGACGGGGAGAGAGAAGGAAGTCGCTTCGCTGTGGTTCTCCGACAAAAGTGCGCTGCATATCTCCAACACGCTGGGCATCAGCGAGGGCTCCGTACGCAATGTCGTAAAGAGCATTTATATTAAAATGAATGTAAATGACCGTTCCCAATTCGCCAAGAAGCTTTTGTAAATGAAAAAAAGGCTAATCCGCAAAAAAGCCGGGAATGACTTCGGGATTAGCCGCTGTGAGTGATATTGCGCTGCCGTTCTTAGAGAAGGACGGCGTATCCGCGCTGCTTATTGCACTGCCAAAAGCTTAGCCGCAGGAGCAGTTCAGCACCGGCTTGCGTGCAGCCTGTGTCTCGTCAAGACGGCTGATCTCCGTGGTATGCGGAGCATTAATAACGATTTCCGGTGTTTCCTGGGCTTCCTTCACGATCTGAATCATTGTTTCAATGAAGCCGTCGAGTGTTTCCTTGCTTTCGGTTTCAGTAGGCTCAATCATCAAGCACTCTTCTACCGTTAGCGGGAAGTATACGGTAGGCGGATGGTAGCCGAAGTCCAGCAGCCGTTTGGCGACATCCAGTGTGCGCACACCGTACTGCTTAAGGTTTCTGCCGGACATGACAAATTCATGCTTGCAGATACCCGGATACGGGATTTCAAAATACGGTGCGAGCCGGTGCATCATATAATTAGCGTTCAGCACAGCGTTCTCGGATACCTCGCGCAGTCCATCCGGTCCGTAGGTGCGGATATAAGCGTAGGCACGGACCAGGATGCCGAAGTTGCCGTAAAAGGCTTTGACGCGCCCGATGGATTCCGGGCCGCCGTAGTTCAGCGAGTAGCTGCTGTCTTCGTTTTGGGCCACTGTCGGCTGCGGCAGGAACGGAATAAGCTTCGCCTTTACGCCTACCGGTCCGGCTCCCGGGCCGCCGCCGCCGTGCGGGGTGCTCATGGTTTTATGCAGATTCAAATGCACGACGTCAAAGCCCATGTCGCCGGGGCGGGTAATGCCCATAATTGCATTGGAGTTCGCTCCATCGTAATAGAGCAGGCCGCCGGCTTCGTGTACAATCCGGGCGATCTCCACGATTTGCGTCTCGAACAAGCCGAGGGTGCTCGGGTTGGTCAGCATCAGGGCCGCCGTGTCGCTGCCGACAGCTGCTTTCAGAGCCGCCAGATCGACCATCCCTTTATCGTTGGAAGGGATCGTTACCGTCTCCAGTCCGGCCGCAGAAGCGCTGGCCGGGTTCGTGCCGTGCGAGGAATCCGGCACGATGACCTTGGAGCGGGTTTCGCCGCGGCTCTCATGGTAGGCGCGGATCATCATCAGTCCGGTCCATTCACCATGGGCCCCGGCGGCTGGCTGCAGGGACACGGCATCCATGCCGGTCAGGGCCGCCAGATCCTTTTGCAGCGTATGCATCAGTTCGAGTGCACCCTGAATGCTCTCCTCCGGCTGGTACGGGTGAATCTTGGCCAGGCCGGGGAAGCGGGCGACATCCTCATTAATCTTCGGATTGTATTTCATCGTGCAGGAGCCGAGCGGATAAAAGCCGTTGTCGACGCCGAAGTTGCGGCGGGAAAGCGCGGTGTAGTGGCGGATGACATCCACCTCCGATACCTCCGGCAAGACTGCCGGCTCGCTGCGCAGCAGCCCTGCCGGAATCAGCGCATCGATGCTTTCTTCCTGCGGAACATCGCACTGCGGCAGGGAATAGGCCGAGCGGCCGGGACGGCTAAGCTCGAAGATCAGACTTTGCTCCGGTTTCATATACAGCCCTCCAGTGCGCCTCTAAATTGGTCAATTTCCGTTTTGCTTCGTTTCTCGGTCACGGCAACCAGCATATGTCCGGCCAGCTCAGGATAATCCCGGCCCAGATCATAGCCGCCAAGGTAGCCTTGCTCCAGCAGCTTGGCATTGATCCCGCTGACGCTTGCGCCTTCCGGCAGCTTCAGGACAAATTCATTGAAGAACGGTGCGGTAAACGCCAGGGCAGCACCGGCCAGCTCCCCGAGCTTGCCGGCTGCGTAATGGCTCTTGCGGATGTTCAGCTCCCCAACCTCGCGCATGCCCTCTTTGCCCATTACGGACAGATAGACGGAAGCGCACAGCGCAAGCAGCGCCTGGTTGGAGCAGATGTTGGAGGTCGCTTTTTCGCGGCGGATATGCTGCTCGCGGGCCTGCAGCGTCAGCACGAAGCCGCGCTTGCCGTTCCGGTCAACGGTCTGGCCGACAATCCGGCCCGGCATGCGGCGCATGAGCGGCTCGGCTACGGCAAAGAAGCCGCAGGTTGGTCCGCCGAGTGAAGCCGGAATGCCAAGCGGCTGCGCGTCACCGACTACGATGTCGGCGCCAAGCTTGCCCGGCGATTCGAGGATGCCGAGAGCCAGCGGGTTGGCGCTGACCACGAGCAGGCCTTTGACGGCATGGATCAGCGGCTCAATGGCGCCCAGGTCTTCTATCGCGCCGAAGAAGTTCGGCGACTGCACGAGCACGGCAGCTGTGTCGCCGTCAATTGCGGCGGCGAGTTTCGCCCCATCCGTCACTCCGTCTTTGTAGTCTATTTCTACAACATCCAGGCCCCAAGCCCCTGCAGAGGTGCGCAGCACCTGGCGGGCTTCCGGATGTACGGTCCGGGAGACGACCAGCTTTTTGCGTTTTGTCGCACCGGCGGCAAGCACAGCGGCCTCCGAGAAGGCGGTCGCGCCATCGTACATACTGGCATTGGCGACCTTCATGCCGGTCAGCTCACAGATATAGGACTGGAATTCAAAGACCGCCTGCAGCTCGCCCTGGCTGATCTCCGGCTGATAAGGCGTGTATGCCGTATAGAATTCCGAGCGGGAAATGACATGATTAATGACAACGGGGATATGGTGGTCATACAGCCCGGCGCCGAGGAAGCTGGCGTGGGTGTCGAAGCTGGCGTTTTTGTCGGACAACTCTTTCATATGGCGCAGCAAGGTGTATTCATCCAGCGCCTCTGACATCGGCATCGTTCCCTGATAGCGGACGGATTGCGGGATATCGGCGAACAGCTCCTCCACGGACTGAATCCCGACAGCTTCCATCATCTCCTTGCGGTCTTGTTCAGTCATCGGCAGATAACGGTGCTTCATTGCGGCTTCACTCCTTGGCTCTTTTTATAAAATGGCGTTTTGACCACGGCCGCCTTAAGCTGCTTGCCGCGGATCTCCACATAAACCTCTGTTCCGGTTTCTGTATAGGCGGCATCCAACAGGGCAAGGCCCAGATTGCGTTTCAGTGTCGGGGACTGTGTGCCTGTGGTAACCTCCCCGATCTTGACACCATCCGCATAGACCGGATAATGGGAGCGCGGAATGCCGCGGTCGATCATTTCGAGGCCTACGAGGCGGCGGGGCAGTCCGGATTCCTTCTGCTTCAGCAGCGCGTCTCTGCCGATGAAACCGGCTTTGTCCAACTTCACGAAGAACTGGACTCCGGCTTCCAGCGGTGTAATATCCGCCGACAGCTCCTGGCCGTACAGCGGCAGCTTTGCTTCAAAACGCAGCGTATCGCGTGCGCCAAGCCCGGCGGGAGTCAGGCCGTGCGGGGCGCCTGCGGCAAGCAGGCCGTTCCACAGCACAGCCGCTGTGTCCAGCGGGGCGTACAGCTCGAATCCGTCCTCCCCGGTATATCCGGTGCGGGAGAGCAGGACCTCTACGCCGCAGACTACGGCGCGCTCAATGAAATGGAAGGGGGCAAGCTCTGCGATGGGAGCTGAGGTCACTTCGGCCAGGATCGTCTCGGCCAGAGGGCCCTGCAGCGCGAGCAGCAGCGTCTCATCCGAGACATTTGTCAGCGTCACTCCGCTGAATTCAGCGGTAAGATGCTCCTGCAGCCACTGGAAATCCTTATCGATATTGGAGGCGTTGACGACCAGCATGTATCGCTCTTCGCCGAGGCGGTAGACCAGGAGATCATCGACGACTCCGCCGGTTGGGTAGAGCATCAGCGTATACTGCGCACCGCCATCCTGAAGACGGCTGACATCGTTGGTGGTCATCAGCTGCAGGAAGGCTTCAGAGCCGCTGCCGCTGACCATGAATTCACCCATATGCGATACATCGAACAGTCCGGCCTGCTGGCGGACGGCCTCATGCTCCTTCACGATTCCCGTGAACTGCACCGGCAGCTCCCAGCCGCCGAAATCAATACATCTGGACTCCGCGTAGGCGGAGTAGAGATCGTAAAAAGGCGTTCTTTTCAAAGCTTCCATCTGCTCACTCCCTTGTCTGATTACATGCGAAAAAGGACAGGCAAAGGACAAATATGCATAACCCGCATATAAGTCCTTCGCTCTGTCCTTGGTACCTGAGAGTTACCCTGCCGCCCGGCGTGCAGGTTTCCCCGTTGGTGATCCGGACCCTGCGAGGCAGAGTCCCGATAGCTCTCCAGAGATGCGTCCGGCAAAGGTCCTTTTGCCTGAGAGATTCACCCTCCCGGGCTTACTCCTTCGGCGCTGTCTTCCTGTGAGACAGTCTCTCCCTATGCCATCATTCGCAAACCGTATTGTTTTCTACTGACTCCATTAAACCGGGTATACAACTCCGCTGTCAACAAAAAAACGTCAAAAAGATGACAAATTTTATTTTCCTGTTAGTTATATTGACATTGAGCGGCGCGATAACTTAGTCTATAACTAATTTTACAAACTCCAAATTTGGAAAAGAGGCGGCTTAAGAATGAGTGAAGTGCTAGACAACCTGCTGTACAGCGAAGAGCACGAATGGGCGCAGCAGGGTGAAGGGCGCGTAGTGCGTATCGGGATAACGGATCATGCCCAGCATCTGCTTGGCGATATCGTATTTGTGGAATTTCCTGAGGTTGGGGCGGCTATCTCTGCGGGCGACAGCGTGGGCAGCATTGAATCCGTCAAGACGGTGTCGGAGCTTTACTCCCCGGTATCGGGAACTGTGACCAAAATCAATGACACACTGGAAGCCAGCCCGGAATTGATTAACGATCAGCCGTACAGCGGCGGATGGATTTTTGAGCTGGAAATCAGCGGGGAGTTTGCGGAAGCGGCGTCCGGGCTGCTTGATGCGGCAGCTTACCGCGAATTAATCGGGGAATAAATACCCGGAAGACAGCGGTTTTCCGGCTCACCAAAAAGGCAGACCTTTCTCATCACATTAAGTGTAACTAATGTGTGAGGTCTGTCTTTTTGTGATATTTTAATGTGGAATACCGGGAGGAGAAGTCCTGCTGCTCTCTGAGTTGACAGGTGAGCTACTCTTCTTCCTGAAGCTGCCGCAGGACTGTAATCTCAACGCGGCGGTTTTTCTGCCGGCCTTCCGGGGTGGAGTTGCTGACAGCAGGACGGGTATCCGCATACCCGGCATACTGAAACTTACCGGGACTGAGCCCCTCATTATCTAAAAAGAAGCGCAGCACCGAAAGGGCGCGGGCACCGGACAATTCCCAGTTGTCATTATAACGTGAGCCTGCCGATACTGGGGTATCATCCGTATGGCCTTCGATGCTGATCGTGGCTCCAATCCCGCGGAACAGGCCTGACAGCTGCCGCAGCGCGGGAAACGCCGGCGCCTTGAGCTCGGCTCTGCCGGCATCGAACAGATAGCGGTCGCTGAGCGTAATTGCGATACCCTGAGGCTTGTCCGCCACAAAGATCTGGCCGCCCAGGTTATTGTCTTCAACATATTTGGTGATGACGCCCATCAGCGCAGCAAGCTTCGCTTCCTGGTCGCGGAAGGCTTGTTCACGCGCCGAAGGCGGTGTGCCTTCTGGAGGGGGGCTGGCTGCCGGGCTGCCGCCTGCATTCTGCTGCTCCTGATTCATACCGGATTCAGCATCGTCTCCGGGTTCACTCTTCTGCCCGTTGCCTGTTCCTTCGGACGTTATTCCTTTTTGACCATCCAGTACGCCGTTCCCCCCTCCAGCACCGGATTTCCGCTTTTAAAGGTGTCCGATAAGGCACCGGTCACAATATTGAATTTCTGAGTGTCCAGACTGCTCATCGCATACAAAATTACGAAAAAAATCAGCAGCAGCGTAATAAGATCCGCATAGGTGATCATCCAGCGGTCGCGGCTTTCCCGGCCTCCCGCGCGGGGTTTTCTCCGGTTTCTTTGTCTCATGACAGGCCTCGTGTATTGCCGGTGCTGCGTTCTCCGGCGGACCTGTTCAGGAATGAACGAAGCTTTTTGCGCACAAGCTGGGGATGGTCCCCGTTCTGCAGGGCAAGAATGCCTACCATAAGCATCTCCATCGAACCCAGCTCGCTTTGGCTGCGGGATTTGATTTTGGAGGCAATGGGTAAAAATATTAGATTAGCACTGGCTACACCATACAGCGTTGCCGTAAAGGCAACTGCGATCGATGCTCCCAAATTGGAGGGATCGGTAAGATTGCTGAGTACGCGAATCAGCCCCATGACCGTGCCGATGATGCCCATGGTGGGCGCATAACCGCCTGCGGCTTCAAAAATTTTGGCATAGCCTTCGTATTTCAGCTCCTTGGCGTCCATCTCCAGCTCCAGAATCTGCCGGACCTGTTCGGGGTCTGTACCGTCAACAATGAGCATAAGACCCTCGCTGGTAAAGGGGTCGGGATGCTCTTCGGCTCGCTTCTCCAGAGCCAGTACACCGCTGCGTCTTGTCACGGCTGCCATGGAGATCAGCTCTTCGGCTTGTTCTTCCGTAGTGTCCGCATGTCTGCCAAAAGCCAGCCGCAGCGCCGCAGGCACGGAACGCAGTCTGGAGGCCGGGAAGCTGACCATTACGGCGGCAAGCGTACCTCCGAATACAATAAGCGCTGCATTCAGCTGGAGCAGCCCGGACAGGCTTCCGCCTTCCCAAAAAAAGCCGCCGACCAGCGCAGCCAGACCGGCCAGCAGGCCGATAATTGAAGTGATATCCATTAGTTCAAGCTCCTTAAATTTCTATATATTATGGTTTGCATGAATCTGGGCAACACTGTATAATAAACGGGAACAAGTATTCTTATCTTCCATATATTTCAGAGCAGTATGGAGAGAGAATCATCGGGCCACAATTATAATATATTCATATATTTTAGACGATAGAGGGGAGACGGGCAAATGAGTGATATTGTCGTCAGTACGCAGACTTTTCAATTGGAGTCTGAGTATACACCCCAGGGCGATCAGCCTCATGCCATACAAGAATTAGTAGACGGCATCCGGCAGGGCAAGAAGCACCAGACGCTGCTGGGAGCGACCGGTACAGGGAAGACCTTTACCATCGCACAAATGATTTCCAAGCTGAACCGGCCTACGCTGGTTATTGCACACAACAAGACGCTGGCTGCCCAGCTGGCGAGTGAGTTCAAGGAGTTTTTTCCAAGCAATTCGGTAGACTACTTCGTCAGTTACTATGATTACTACCAGCCAGAGGCGTACATTCCCTCCTCCGACACCTACATCGAGAAAGATTCCAGCATCAATGAAGAAATAGATAAGCTGCGTCACTCCGCGACCAGTTCCTTGTTCGAACGGCGTGACGTTATTATTGTCGCCAGCGTCTCCTGCATTTACGGCCTCGGCTCGCCGAAGGAATATGGAAGCCTGCTGCTGTCGCTGCGGGTGGGGATGGAGAAGCCTCGGAACCAGATACTGAGCCGGCTCGTGGATATCCAGTATCAGCGCAACGACATTAACTTTGTGCGGGGCACATTTCGTGTGCGCGGTGATGTGGTAGAGATTTTCCCGGCCTCGCAGGGCGAGCATGCTATCCGTGTAGAGCTGTTCGGTGATGAGATCGAGCGCATTACCGAAATTGACGTGTTGACCGGAGAGTTGATCGGGGAACGCGACCATGTGGCGATTTTCCCGGCCTCCCACTTTGTTACCCAAGAGGAAACGATGCGCGTGGCTCTTGTCAATATTGAGCGGGAACTGGAAGAACGGCTGGCCGTACTCCGGGACGCCGGCAAGCTGCTGGAGGCCCAGCGGCTGGAGCAGCGCACCCGTTACGACATCGAGATGATGAAGGAAGTCGGCTTTTGTTCAGGTATCGAGAACTATTCCGGACCGCTTACCTTCCGTGAGCCTGGAGCAACACCATATACACTGCTGGATTATTTCCCAGATGACATGCTGATTGTAATCGACGAATCCCATGTGACCTTGCCGCAGATCCGGGCGATGTACAACGGCGACCGGGCACGCAAGACTGTTCTCGTTGAGCATGGCTTCCGCCTGCCGTCCGCGCTCGACAACCGGCCGCTGCAGTTTGAGGAATTCGAAGACAAGGTGAATCAGATCGTATATGTGTCAGCCACACCCGGCCCATATGAATTGGAGCACTGCGATACTATGGTTGAGCAGATCATCCGTCCTACCGGTCTTTTGGACCCGATTATCGAGGTGCGCCCGACTGAGGGGCAGATTGATGATCTGATCAGCGAAATCCGTGAACGGGTGGAGCGTGACGAGCGTGTGCTGGTTACAACTCTGACGAAGAAAATGTCCGAGGACCTGACCGATTATTTCAAGGAAATCGGCATCAAGGTGCGCTACATGCATTCCGACATCAAGACGCTGGAGCGCATGGCGATTCTGCGCGATCTCCGGCTGGGCACCTTCCATGTTCTTGTGGGGATCAACCTCTTGCGGGAAGGGCTTGATTTGCCCGAGGTATCCCTGGTTGCGATTCTCGATGCCGACAAGGAGGGCTTCCTCCGCTCGGAGCGTTCGCTGATTCAGACCATCGGCCGTGCGGCCCGCAACTCCAGCGGCCGGGTAATTATGTATGGTGACCATATCACGGAATCCATGGAAAAGGCTATGACCGAAACCCAGCGCCGCCGGGAAACGCAGATTGCCTACAACGAGAAGCATGGCATCACCCCAACAACGATCAACAAGAAAGTGCGCGATATCATCGAGGCGACGAAGGTCGCCGAGTCCAAAGCAGAGTATCTCACCGGCGTGGGAGGCAAGATGAGCAAGAAGGACCGCCAAAGCCTGATGCAGCGTCTGGAGGCTGAGATGAAGGATGCTGCCAAGAACCTGCAATTCGAGCGCGCCGCCGAGCTGCGCGATGCACTTCTGGAGCTGCGGGCCGAGTAATACTCCCCCAGCCACACTCTTGGTTGATCCGCAAGTACAGGACGGCGCTGTCCAGGCCGTTCTTTTTAAATAAATGTCGCCCTTGCGCATCCCGAAGGGACAGCCTGCACTTAAAGCACTTTGCGCATCCCGAAGGGACAGCCCGCAGTTGAGGCACTTTGCGCATCCCGAAGGGACAGCGGTTTTCCCTGGAGCGCCCACATTTCAGCGGTCCCGTAGGGACAAGCGCTCCTTTCGTCACACTAGCTAGGTCCATTCTCTCCAGCTCTCTCGCCAGCAGCCTTGCGGGTGTCCAGAGGGTGCAACCCTTGGGGCCCTCCCTTGGCTAAGGGAGGGTTTGGGAGGGATCGAAAATTTTTTCAGGAAAATATTTATTTAATTTAAAAGGTTTTTAGGAGGTTATACCGTTGGCGAACGAAAATATTGTAATTAAAGGTGCGCGAGCGCACAATCTTAAGAACATTGACGTAACGATTCCGCGTGACCGCTTCGTCGTGCTGACGGGACTTAGCGGCTCCGGCAAATCGTCGCTGGCGTTCGATACGATCTACGCTGAAGGACAGCGCCGTTATGTAGAGTCCCTGTCGGCCTATGCCAGGCAGTTCCTTGGGCAGATGGAGAAGCCGGATGTCGACTCCATTGACGGGTTGTCTCCGGCAATATCCATTGACCAGAAGACAACAAGCCGCAACCCGCGTTCGACCGTGGGCACGGTAACGGAAATTTATGACTATCTGCGGCTGCTGTTCGCCCGGATCGGGCATCCGCACTGCCCGGATCATGGCATCGAGATTACGTCCCAGACCGTTGAGCAGATGGTGGACCGGATCATGCAGTATCCTGAGAAAACCCGGCTGCAGATTCTGGCGCCGGTGATCTCCGGCCGCAAGGGTGAACACAAGGGACTGTTCAGTGATATCTCGAAGCAGGGCTTTGTCCGTGTGCGTGTGGATGGCGAGCTGCGTGAAGTCACTGAGGATATCGTGCTGGAGAAGAACAAGAAGCATACCATTGAGGTTGTAGTTGACCGGATCGTGATCAAGGATGACGTGCAGACGCGGCTGACCGACTCTCTGGAGACCGCGCTCAAGCTTTCCGGCGGGCAAATTCTGGTCGACATCATCGGCCAGGAGGAACTGCTGTTCAGCTCAAGCTTTGCCTGCCCGGTTTGCGGGTTCAGCATCGAAGAGCTTGCACCGCGCATGTTCTCGTTCAACAGCCCCTTTGGAGCCTGCCCGGAATGCGATGGACTTGGGATGAAGATGGTTGTCGATCCAGACCTTTTAATTCCAGATCAGGGGAAAAGCATTGAAGAGGGCGCTTTTCTGGCCTGGACAGGCAGCACATCGAACTACTATCCGCAATTCCTGAAATCCGTATGCGAGCATTTCGGAATTCCGCAGAACGTTCCCGTGAGCAGTCTGTCACCGGATCATATGAACAAGCTGCTGAACGGTACAGGCAGCGAGAAGATCCGCTTCCGGTATGAAAATGACTTCGGCCAGCGGAAGGATGCGCTTGTTGCCTTTGAGGGGATTATCCCCAACCTGGAGCGGCGCTACCGTGAGACAGCCTCCGATGGCATCCGCGAATTCATCGAAGGCTTCATGAGCGCCAAGCCTTGCCATGTGTGCAAAGGCAAAAGATTGAAGAAGGAAATTCTCGCCGTAACGGTCAATGACCGTAATATTGCCGATGTGACTGATCTGTCCATTGGGGATTGCCTCCAATTCTTTGACAATATTGCTCTGAGTGAGAAGGAAACGGCCATTGCCCACCTGATCCTCAAGGAAATCAGCAGCCGTCTGGGCTTCCTGGTCAACGTGGGACTGAATTATCTGACGCTTAGCCGTGCGGCCGGCTCGCTCTCCGGCGGTGAGGCACAGCGGATCAGGCTGGCGACCCAAATTGGCTCCAGCCTGATGGGCGTGCTGTATATTCTCGATGAACCAAGCATTGGTCTGCATCAGCGGGATAATGACAGGCTGATCTCAACACTTGGGCATATGCGCGATCTGGGCAACACTCTGATTGTAGTCGAACATGATGAAGATACGATGATGGCGGCCGACTATATCATTGATATTGGTCCGGGTGCAGGGATTCACGGCGGGCAGGTCATGGCCCAGGGCACCCCGAAGGAGATCATGAATGACCCGAATTCCCTGACCGGGGAGTACCTGAGCGGACGCAAGTTTATTCCGGTTACCTCCAAACGGCGTGTTACAGATGACCGCTGGATCGAAATCCGCGGCGCCAAGGAGAACAACCTGAAGAATGTGAATGTCAAAATTCCGCTCGGTGTCTTTACAGCAGTAACCGGAGTTTCGGGTTCTGGCAAATCATCGCTCGTGAATGAGATTCTCTACAAGAGTCTGGCCCGGCAGCTGAACAAAGCGGTCAAGGTCCGTCCGGGGCAGCACAAGGAAATCCGCGGTCTGGAAAATCTGGACAAAGTCATTGATATCGACCAGTCGCCAATCGGCCGGACTCCGCGTTCCAATCCGGCCACCTATACCGGTGTATTCGATGATATCCGCGACCTTTTTCCAAGACCAACGAAGCCAAGGTGCGCGGCTTCCAGAAAGGCCGCTTCAGCTTCAATGTCAAAGGCGGACGCTGTGAAGCTTGCCGGGGGGATGGCATTATCAAGATTGAAATGCACTTCCTGCCGGATGTCTATGTTCCCTGCGAGGTCTGCAAAGGCAAACGCTATAACCGCGAAACACTGGAAGTGAAGTATAAAGGGAAAAGCATCTCCGATGTGCTGGAGATGACCGTAGAAGATGCTACTGAATTCTTTAAGAATATTCCGAAGATTCACCGCAAGATGCAGACTCTGCTGGACGTTGGATTAGGTTACATCAATATCGGCCAGCCGGGAACAACCCTGTCAGGCGGCGAGGCGCAGCGCGTGAAGCTGGCTTCCGAGCTGTACCGCCGCAGTACCGGCAAGACGCTGTACATTCTGGATGAGCCGACAACGGGGCTGCATGTGGATGACATCGGGCGGCTGCTTGAGGTGCTGCATCGTCTGGTGGACTCCGGTGAATCTGTACTCGTCATTGAGCATAATCTCGATGTGATCAAAACTGCCGACTATCTCATCGACATGGGACCGGAAGGCGGTAGCGGCGGAGGTACAGTGATTGCTACGGGGACACCGGAGAAGATTATCGAGGTGGAGGAATCCTATACCGGGAAATACCTGAAGCCCGTACTGATCCGCGATACAGAGCGGACCAAAGCCCTGGAGCTGCAGACTTCGGACATGGTATAGCGGATAGCATATGGCTGCAGCGACAGCACTGTTTCTGTCCTGCAATCGAAGCATAGGAAGGGCCGTAGCAATACACTACGGCCCTTTTACATAGCAGCTTTCTTAATAACTGCTGATCCCAATGATAATTTTGAAGGCATTGCGTGTTTTTCTGGAACGCTTGAAGCCTTCTCTACTATCGATAATCCATACGGTTTGTCTTATCCATACTCTTATATACAAGGAATGGAATTTGAGAGGAGGCACAATTCCCTTTTCTTCAGTCTCTGTGCCATCACTCCATTCGGTTTCTGTCCGCAGCATCCATCGGTTGCCTATACCGAACTCGATATATTTCAAATGACAGTACCCCTTGGATATTGTAGTTGTATCACTCAGTCTCTAGAATGGCAGTAAGCTGTTCTTGAAATGCCGGTATACCTACCCGGTTTGTGAACGCATAGAAATTCTCCTGCTCCTGCCGCTGCTCAGTGTAGAAGGAGATGAGCTGCTCCAGAACCGGGCCTACCCGGTCTCCTTTTACCCGGCCCTTCAGCGGACGGGTGAATTCGGCCGCAGGACCGCGGTCTCCGCAGCCAAGCGTCCCGCCTATTGCGATATCGAATGCATCGGTCATGCCTTCCGGTGTTTTGATCAGCGTACCTTGCAGACCGATATCGGCAACCTGCTTTTGCCCGCAGGCGTTGGGACAGCCAACGAAATGAATGCGCAGCTTCTCATCCAGATGGATATGCTCATCCAGATATGCAGCAACACTGACCGCACGCTGCTTGGTCTCCACGAGAGCCAGGTTGCAGAATTCATTGCCGGTGCAGGCGACGGTGCGGCTGATAAAGTTTTTGGCGGTTGGCGACAGCCGCTGCAGCACCGGGGCATCCAGTAGAGCTTCAAGCTTATCATCCGGTACCCCGCTGATAATCATGTTCTGGGTCATGGTGGTGCGGAGTTTACCTTCGCCGTACTGATCGGCCAGCCCGGCCAACTCCTCCAGCTCATCGCTGTTCAAGCGGCCGACTGGAACGTTCAGGCCTACGTAGCTGAGACCTTCCTGGACCTGGGGATGCACACCGTCAAAATAAGCGGCCTGCCACCCAACCGTCTGATCTTCTCCGCGGGATGGGAGCTCGCCTACGGCTTCAATCAGCTTCGCTTTGAATTTCTCGGCACCCCAGTCGGCGACGAGGAATTTCAGACGGGCATGGTGGCGTTTCTCCCGGTAGCCGTAATCACGGAACAGGGTAACCACCCCGGCAGCTACCTTAAGCGCTTCTTCCGGCTTCACGAAGACATCCAGCTTTTGCGCCAGATGCGGTTTGGCCGAGAGTCCGCCGCCCACCATCAGATGGAACCCTTGGGTTAGAGCGCCATCAATGACTTTTACCGCAGGTGTAAAAGCCAAATCGTTAATTTCCGCCTGCGCATTATTGAACTTGTTGGCTGATACAGAAATTTTGAATTTGCGCGGCAGGTTGGAGAAATCACGGTTCAGCATGAAAAAATCATTCAACTGCTCGACAATACCCGTGGTATCAAACAGTTCATCCTTATCAATCCCTGCCAGCGGGTTGCCGACAATGGTCCGTGGACAGTCGCCGCACGCTTCGAAGGAATAGAGACCTGCGGCTTCAAGCCGCTTGAAAATATCCGGCAGATGCTCAACCGTCAGCCAATGGAACTGGATAGCCTGCCGTGTAGTTACATCAATTAGATTCCGGCCGTACCGTCTGGCGATTTCCGCCAATGTTCTGGCCTGGTCTGAGGTCATAATGCCTGTATTAATACGCACACGCATCATGAAATGTCCTTCACGCGGCTTTTGCTGGTATACACCGGCCCATTTGAACAGATCCAGGTCATCGGCCGGAATGGAGCTGTAGCCCTCCAAGGCATATTTTTCAATAATGGTGCGGATCACATCCAGCCCGTCCTTCTGCAGTTTGACGAATTCGAACTTGTTAAGTTTCTCGGGAGCAGCACTCCATAACGGTTCGTAAGCCATATCCAACATCCTTTCTGTATACGCTCATAAGCCCGATGGTAACACAGGTGCGAGTCACAGGCAGTGAGGGTTGTGGCAAAGGGTATAACGATTGTTTATGAATAAATAAGGACTTGCTGATAGTTCGAACAGGCATAAGCAGAGCATGTCCATCATAAGATTCAAAGAAGGATATTTTCGTTAAATAATGATATAAGCAAGCTCTTTGACAAAGGATGCACACATGCAAAATGAAGATCCCCAACTGCTGTTGTGCAGCATAGTTTCACCCCGGAAAATATTTTTGTGACAAATACATAATTTTTTAAGCATTTTCTATTGCGTCACTCAAATGGTAGCGATAACATAGAAGGAGATATGGAATAGATGAACTTGCTTGACAATACTCTCGGGGAGGTAATGCCATGCTGCTTGCTGAAGCTGCCGTGCAAGAGCCGTCTAAATTTCATACCTTCGATGTGTTTATGATTTTGTTCACCATTCTGATCTTTATTGGAGTGATCCGCTTGCTGCGGGCACCCCAGAAGAACAAATTCGCTATTGCTTTTGGAGTCGTGAGCCTATTGGTATTCGTGGTTTCGGACTATGCGATGGTGATGAACTGGTTAAGCTAGAAAGGGTTAAAATCACCCCTGGTACAGGCAAAAGAGACAATTGCAGAGTCGGAAATTCCCAAAAGACACCTTTACCGCCGCTGGCGTGGCTGAAGGCGTCTTTTTATCATTGTGCAGGAGTGCACTTAAGCATTTTTTAGAGTTTTGTAGACAGGGAGAGGGCCGGTGAAAGCTTGATGAAGTGGGGAAAAGGATGTATAAAAAGCGCCATGGCATGCTCCTGTGCGGGGTGCTGCTATTCGGGGCGGGAGGCGGTACACCTTCAGCGTTTGCAGCGGCATTCCCGGACAGCAGTCCGGCTGCGGGTGAAGTTAAGAGCTTCGTTGACGGGGATTTTGGACAAGTGGCCGCTCCGGCAGCCATCAGCAAAAAGAATACAGCGGTCACAGCCGATGCTGTGCCGCAGATCATTAAGGCGGTGTCCCCCTCGGTGGTGGGCATCATCGGCAAATATACGGGTGACCCCGGCAGTGGACCGGATGACCGGTACAATTTGACCCATGGCTCCGGCATTATAGTCAAAGCGGACGGCTGGATTATAACCAATGCCCATGTCATCAAAGGGCTGAAGAATGCGGTCGTGGTAACATCAGACGCTAAAAGCTACAACATCACCGCCTCCTATCTGGATGAGGTCAGTGATCTGGCTTTGGTCAGAATCAATGCCAAATCCCTGAAGCCTGCCAGGTTTGCTAATGCAACGGATAAGATTCAAGTGGGGGAAAAGGTGATTGCGATTGGGACACCTATCTCTTTCTCCTTGCGGAACTCGGCTACAGTAGGCGTGGTGAGCGGACTGAACCGTGCGGTGGATGCCGCCTACAGGCTGATCCAGAGCGATACAGCGATTAATCCCGGCAACAGCGGCGGTCCGCTGGTCAGCATGAAGGGGGAGGTCCTGGGGGTGAACAGCCTGAAATACGCTGCGGTTGGCGTGGAAAATATGGGCTTCTCCATTCCGGCGGATACGGTTCGGTACATCATGAATCAGCTGTTCCAATACGGAGAGGTGAAACGCCCCAGTCTGGGCCTGGAGCTGGAGGAGAGCTGGTCTGCGATTGTCGGGCTGCCTGCGCAGGACCCGCTGACCGTAACGAAGGTCGTGTCTGCGGAAGCGGAAAAGGCGGGGATTGCCGCAGGCGACGTGCTGTATGCGATTGACGGTCACCGGGTTGCTTCGTTGGTGGATATCAACGAATGGTTCAAAGGCTACAAGCCGGGTGCGGCAGTGAAGCTGCTGATGCAGCATGACGGGGATATTGTGACCCGCAAGCTGGTGCTCGGTCAAGGTGACCCGCTGATCGGCGGAGGGGAGGCGGAGGGAGATGGAGATGCTGAGGCACATACAGAGGAATAACAGATCCCCGGTGGAGGCACAGACCACTGTAAGCAGAATGTTGCGTCGCGGGTTGTGCACATTACTGGCAGTGCTGCTGTTGCTGGCATGGCTGCCCATCCGGGAAGTACAGGCAGCGGAGCAGAAGCTGCTGCAGCTGAGCCTCAAAGCCGGGAGCACAGCTGCAACCGTTAACGGTGAGAAGGCTGTGATTCAAAAGCCCATAGAGGATAACGGAGTGGTGCTCGTCCCGCTGGGAGTATTCAAAAAAGCCTTCGGCAGCACAGTCTCCCTTGAAGGGGACGATGTGGTGAAAGTGATGTACGGACCCCATACCGGGGCGATGACCATTGGCAGCACAACCGCCTGGAAGGATGGAGTCAA